>NZ_JADLJL010000013.1 GCF_015680235.1 Pseudomonas guariconensis | reverse complement strand
GCCCCAACCCCCCCCCCCCTTTTACGTCTCTGTCCGGGGGGGGTTGGTGGGTGCCGGGCGATGGGCTGCAAAGCAGCCCCAAATCGAGGAAATTGAATGAAAGCGCTACTGGCCTCGATGGCCCTGGCGACCCTGGCAGGATGCTCGCTGCTGCAATCGCCGCAACCCGCCCCGGCGGACAACTGGACCCGCTGGGTCTGCGACACACAGGCCGAAGTGCTTTGGCGCTTCGCCGATGCTACCCAGGAGTCGGTCGACGTGCGTCTGGGCGGCGGCGACCAGGTCTACCGGCTCAAGTCCGAGCCGGGCGCCTCGGGTGCGCTCTACAGCGATGGCGTGTTGGCCTTGCACACCAAGGGCGATGAAGGCCTGGTGTACTGGGTAGCGACCAACGACCTGATTGGGCGGGGCTGCAAGGCACCGTGACTGGCCGGGCCGCGAGGCGGCCCACACTACTTGAACAGCAACCGCCCCTGCGGCAGGCTTGCACGAAACAACGACGCTTGTCGGGAGAGAGATACACAATGGCACTCATTAGCATGCGCCAGATGCTGGACCACGCCGCCGAGTTCGGCTACGGCGTTCCGGCTTTCAACGTCAACAACCTCGAGCAGATGCGCGCCATCATGGAAGCCGCCGACAAGACCGACTCTCCGGTCATCGTCCAGGCCTCGGCCGGTGCCCGCAAGTACGCCGGTGCTCCCTTCCTGCGTCACCTGATCCTGGCAGCGATCGAAGAGTTCCCGCACATCCCGGTGTGCATGCACCAGGACCACGGCACCAGCCCTGACGTGTGCCAGCGCTCCATCCAGCTGGGCTTCAGCTCGGTGATGATGGACGGCTCGCTCAAGGAAGACGGCAAGACCCCGTCCGACTACGAGTACAACGTGCGCGTCACCCAGCAGACCGTGGCGTTCGCCCACGCTTGCGGCGTGTCGGTGGAAGGCGAGCTGGGTTGCCTGGGCAGCCTGGAAACCGGCCAGGCCGGTGAAGAAGACGGCATCGGCGCCGAAGGCACCCTGGACCACAGCCAGATGCTGACCGACCCGGAAGAAGCCGCCGACTTCGTCAAGAAGACCCAGGTCGATGCCCTGGCCATCGCCATCGGCACCAGCCACGGCGCGTACAAGTTCACCAAGCCGCCAACCGGCGACATCCTGGCGATCGACCGCATCAAGGAGATCCACAAGCGCATTCCCAACACCCACCTGGTGATGCACGGCTCCTCCTCGGTGCCTCAGGAATGGCTGAAGGTCATCAACGAATACGGCGGTGACATCAAGGAAACCTACGGCGTGCCGGTCGAGGAAATCGTCGAAGGTATCAAGTACGGCGTGCGCAAGGTCAACATCGACACCGACCTGCGCCTGGCTTCCACCGGTGCCATCCGCCGCTACATGGCCCAGCACCCGAGCGAGTTCGATCCACGCAAGTTCTTCGCCGAAACCGTGAAGGCCATGCGTGACGTGTGCATCGCCCGTTACGAAGCCTTCGGCACTGCCGGCAACGCCTCCAAGATCAAGCCGATCTCCCTGGAAGGTATGTTCCAGCGTTACGCCAAGGGCGAGTTGGCTGCCAAGGTCAACTGATCCGGCATCAATCGGGGCTGCTGCGCAGCCCCATCGCGGGGCAAGCCCGCTCCCACAGGGGTTGTATACGCCGAACCCTGTGGGAGCGGGCTTGTCTCGCGATTCGTTTCGCTGAACGCGGCGCCATGACCACACTACGTTATCTGCAAGCCTACCCACCCCATCTGCAGGAGCAGGTCCGCCAGATGATCGCCACCGATCGCCTGGGCGACTACCTGAGCCAACGCTACCCCGAGCGCCACGACGTGCAGAGCGACAAGGCCCTGTACAGCTATGCCCAGGACCTTAAGCAACACTACCTGCGCAGCGCGCCGAACCTGGACAAGGTGCTGTTCGACAACCGCCTGGACCTGACCCATCGTGCCCTGGGCCTGAACACCGCGGTCTCGCGCGTGCAGGGCGGCAAGCTCAAGGCCAAGAAGGAAATCCGCATCGCCTCGTTGTTCAAGGAAGCCGCGCCGCAGTTCCTGCGCATGATCGTCGTGCACGAACTGGCACACCTGCGCGAGCGCGACCACAACAAAGCGTTCTATCAACTCTGCCAGCACATGGAACCGGACTACCATCAATTGGAGTTCGACCTGCGCGTCTACCTGACCTACCGGGAACTACCGGGCATCACCTGAGGATCGAGCGGCATGGATGTGAGCAAGACCAAGAGCAGTTTCTACCGCCGCCTCTACGTGGCTTGGCTGATCGACAGCCAGACCGCCACCAGCGTGCCGGCGCTGATGGAGGCAACCGGCATGCCCAGGCGCACCGCCCAGGACACTATCGCCGCCCTGGCCGACCTGGACATTGTCTGCGAGTTCGAGCAGCAGGCAGGGGCGCGCAACCACGCCGGGCACTACCGCATCCACGACTGGGGCGCGATCGACAAGCAGTGGATCATCCAGCACCTGCGCCAGATCCGCGACGTGCTTGGCTACCCTTGACCCAGGGGCTCGCTTCCTGCGGTCGGAGCTATTAGCCGTCTGGACGCCGCTGCAGCGCTAGGCGTCAGGCTGCTTGATCAGGTGGCCTGCCAGGGTGCGCAAGGGCCCTAGCTGACGGCAGATCAGCGCCAGTTGGGTCTGCACCAGGCGTTGGTGTTCATCCAGCTCTTCGGGCATCTGTTCCAAGGTGTCGGCCAGGGCTTCTTCCGTGTCGCTGTGGACGGCTACCGGCAAGCCTGCTGCCAGGCCGTTGGCGATCTCATCGAGGCTGTTGGCCAGGCTCTGGCCGGCACCGTCGATCAACTGCTCGTGGACTTCGGCCGGCAGCGCCGTGTCACGGTGGGCGCCCAGGCCGGAGAGGTAGCTGAGCAGCGTGTGGGAAAGCACCAGGAAGCGAAAGCCCACGTCCGCCTCCTTGCGAAAGTGCCCAGGCTCCATGAGCATGTTGGCCAAGGTGGTGGACAGGGCCGCGTCGGCGTTGTGCGCGTTGCGCCGGGCCAGGCGGTAGGCCAGGTCGTCGCGTTTGCCATGGGCATACTGCTGCATGATCTGGCGCAGGTAGACGCTGGCGCAGGCCAGGGTATTGGCCAGGACCTTGTTCAATCGTCGACCCTGCCAGTCGGGCAGTACCAGGAAGACCGCGACGATGGCGATCAGGCTGCCGACCAGGGTATCGAACAGGCGAGGCAGGAACAGGCCATAGCCATCGCCGATCTGGTTGAAGCAGAACAGCACCATCAGCGTGATCGCTGCGGTGGCCAGGGTGTAGCGGGTGGTGCGGTTGACGAAGAACACCACCCCGGCGACCACCGCGAACATGGACTGGATGATCGGGCTGGGGAACAGGTCGAACAGGGCCCAGCCCACGGTCAGGCCGATGGCGGTACCGAAAATGCGCTGCACCAGCTTGCGACGGGTGGCGCCGTAGTTGGGCTGGCAGACGAACAGGGTGGTGAGGATGATCCAGTAGCCCTGGGTCGGGTGGATCAGGTGCACCATGCCGTAGCCGACCGACAGCGCCAGGGACAGGCGCAAGGCATGGCGGAACAGCAGCGAGGTCGGTGTCAGCTGGGTACGCAGGCGGCTCCAGACATCCTTGAAGTTGCGCGGCGAGCGGTCCAGCAGGCTGCTGTCGCTGGCGTCGGCCAGGCTGTCGGGGTTGCTCGCGGCGCCCAACAGGCGGTCGAGGGTCGCCAGGTTGCCGGCCAGGGCACGCAGGGAACGCAGCAGGCCGCGCCAGGCCGGGTTGCTCTGGATGCGCAGGTGTTCCAGCGAGGCATTGAGGTCTTCCAGTGCCTCGGCGAAGCCTGTGCCGTAGACGAACGGCTGGCGCAGGCGGATCGACTGTGACAGCTGCTGGCAGGCCGAGCCCTGCTGGCGCAGCAGGCGCTGGCAACGGAACATCACATCGCTGTGGAAGAACGCCTCGGCCAGGGCGTTGTAGGGGTAGTGCGAGGCACTGACCCGCTCATGGATGTCCTGGGCCAGGAAGTACAGCTTGAGGTAGCGGCTGACCTTGGAATTCGGCTGGCTGTTGCCGACCCGGTGCAGGATGATTTCCTTGGCCGCGTTCAGGGCCGCCACCACCTTGCCGTTCTGCTGGGCCAGCTCCAGGCGCCGGGCTTCGAGGTCCAGGTTGCGGATCGGTTCGAACAGGTTGGCCTTGAGCTTGAGGTAGCGGCCGAGCTCGAGGAACAGCTTGGCCAGGCTCTGCTGCACCGGCTGGTTGGAAAACAGTGCCTGCCATAGCACCGACAGCAGGCCGTACCAGGCCGCGCCCGCCACCAGCAGCAGGGGCTCGTGCCAGAAGTCGCTGACCTCGCCGCCGCGCTGGTCCACGCCGATCATGGTGTACACCGAAAGGATCAAGGTGGCCGAGGCGATTGCGCCGTAGCGCTCGCCCAGGGCGCCAAGCATGGTCAGGCCGAAGGTGGCCAGGGCCAGCGCGCCGGCGAACAGCCAGGGGTAGGGGAACAACAGCTCCACCGACAGGGCAGCGATGGCGAAGCACACCAAGGTCACGGCCAGGGCACTCAGGCGGCCTTGCCAGCCATCGTCGGTCTCGGCCAGGGCGCTGGCGATGATGCCCAGGAACAGCGGGATCAGCAGGGCCATTTCGTCCTGGTACCAGCACAGGGCCATGCTGCCGGTCAGGGCGACCGTTACCCGGATGCTGTAGCTGAACTTGTCTTGGCCCCAGAGGCGACGCAAAGAATGGCGGAACGAGCTCGATGACATGGTGGCCTGCTGGCAGTGATCGAATGGATACCTTTCACGCCGTCCATCTTGGGGTGCCCCATCACGAGGCAGCCCCGCTCCTATAGGAGCGGGCTTGCCTCGCGATGGGCTGCAACGCAGCCCCGATCAATGCCGGCTTTACCGCACGGTCCAGCAAGAAGCGTTCCGTGCTGCTGAAAGGATTCTACTCTACACGAACTGCGCCGCGGCGTTGGCCGAAGCCCAGGCCCATTGGAAGTTGAAACCACCCAGGTGGCCGGTCACGTCCAGCACCTCGCCGATGAAATACAGCCCTGGGCTCTTGAGCGACTCCATGGTCTTGGACGAGACCTCGCGGGTATCCACGCCGCCCAGGGTCACTTCGGCGGTGCGGTAGCCCTCGGTACCGGCTGGCACCACCTGCCAGGCCGACAGTTTTTCGGCGACCTCGGCCAGTTCGGCCGGCGTGTACTGCTTCATCGGCTTGGACACGAACCACTGCTCGGCCAGCAGATTGGCCAGCTTGCGGGTGAACACCTCGCCCAGCACGGTCTTGAGCTCGGCATTGGCCCGTTCGGCCTGAACGTTTTGCAGCCAGACCAGTGCATCGCGATCCGGCAGCAGGTTGAGCTCGACCGTGTCGCCGGCCTCCCAGAACGAGGAGATTTGCAGGATCGCCGGGCCGCTCAGGCCACGGTGGGTGAACAGCAGGTTTTCCCGGAAGCTGGTGCCATTGCAGCTGGCGATGCAGTCCAGCGACGTGCCGGAAAGTTCGCTACACAGTGCCTTGAGTTGAGGCTCGGTGATGGTGAACGGCACCAGGCCGGCACGGGTGGGCAGCAGGCTGTGGCCGAACTGGCGCGCCACCTGGTAGCCAAAGCCGGTGGCGCCCAGGGTCGGGATCGACAGGCCGCCGGTGGCGATCACCAGGGACTGGCAGGCGAACTGGCCGGCGTTGGTCTGCAGCAGGTAGCCGCTCTCGGTCTTCTCGATCTGTTCGATGCTGGTGTGCATGCGGATCTCGGCGCCGGCGTCGTCACATTCGGCCAGCAGCATGTCGAGGATGTCGCTGGCCTTGTTGTCGCAGAACAGCTGACCGAGCTTTTTCTCGTGGTAGGGCACTGCGTGCTTGGTGACCAGTTCGATGAAATCCCACTGGGTGTAGCGGGCCAGGGCTGACTTGCAGAAGTGCGGGTTGTGCGAGAGGAAGTTGGCCGGCTCGGTGTACATATTGGTGAAGTTGCAGCGACCGCCGCCAGACATGAGGATCTTCTTGCCCGGCTTGTTGGCATGGTCGAGCACCAGCACGCGGCGGCCGCGGCGGGCGGTGAGCTGGGCGCACATCAGGCCTGCGGCGCCGGCGCCGAGGATGATCACGTCGGTGGAGTGCACGGTGTTACCTCTTCAAGACTACCGGGGCTGCTGAGCAGCCCTTTCGCGGCGCAAGGCCGCTCCTACAAAGACAGCGCAGTCCCTGTAGGAGCGGCCTTGCGCCGCGAAAGGGCCGCACAGCGGCCCCAACAAAATAGGTCAGACGATGCGGACTTTCAGGGACCGGCCCTTGATCTTGCCGCTGTTCAGCCGCTGCATGGCCTGCCTGGCCACCGCGCGTTCTACGGCCACGAACGCCTGGAAGTCGAAGATGGCGATCTTGCCGACCTGCTTGCCGGGGATGCCGGCGTCGCCGGTCAGCGCGCCGAGGATATCGCCCGGGCGCAGCTTGTCCTTGCGGCCGGCGGCGATGCACAGGGTGGTCATCGCTGGCAGCAGGGGTTCGCCGCCCTTGTTCTTCAGGCTGTCGAGCTGTTCCCAGCGCAGTGGGCGTTTCTGCAGGTCTTCGATGGCCTGGGCACGGTGGCCTTCAGCGGGGGCGACCAGGCTGATGGCGATGCCTTTCTCGCCGGCACGGCCCGTACGGCCGACGCGGTGCACATGGATCTCGGCATCACGGGCCAGCTCGACGTTGATGACCATGTCCAGGCCATCGATGTCCAGGCCGCGGGCGGCCACGTCGGTGGCGACCAGTACCGAGCTGCTGCGGTTGGCGAACATCGTCAGCACCTGGTCGCGGTCGCGCTGCTCCAGGTCGCCGTGCAACGCCTGGGCGACGATGCCCTTGGCCGTCAGATGGGCGACCACGTCCTCGCACTGCTGCTTGGTGAAGCAGAACGCCACGCACGATTGCGGGCGGTAATGGCCCAGCACGCGGGTGACGGCTTCCAGGCGCTGTTGCGGGTCGATCTCGATGAAGCGCTGCTCGATCTGGTTGTCGGCGTGCAGGCTTTCGACCTTCACCTGCTGCGGCTTGCGCATGAAATCGGCGGCCAGTTGCTCGATGCCGGCTGGGTAGGTGGCCGAGAACAGCAGGGTCTGGCGGCGTGATGGGGTCTTGCCGATGATGCTGGCGATGGCGTCGAAGAAGCCCATGTCGAGCATGCGGTCGGCTTCGTCCAGTACCAGGGTATTGAGCCCGTCCAGCACCAGGGTGCCTTTGTCCAGGTGTTGCTGCACCCGGCCCGGGGTGCCGACGATGATGTGCGCGCCATGCTCCAGCGAGGCGATCTGCGGGCCGAGCGAGACGCCGCCGCAGAGGGTGAGGATCTTGATGTTGTCCTCGGCTCGGGCCAGGCGACGCAGCTCCTTGGCCACCTGGTCGGCGAGCTCGCGAGTGGGGCACAGCACCAAGGCCTGGCAGCCGAAGTAGCGTGGGTTGATCGGGTTGAGCAGGCCGATGCCGAAGGCGGCGGTCTTGCCGCTGCCGGTCTTGGCCTGGGCGATCAGGTCCTGGCCCTTGAGGATGACCGGCAGGCTCTGGGCCTGGATCGGCGTCATCGAGGTGTAGCCGAGGGCGTCCAGGTTGGCCAGCATGGCAGCGGACAGCGGCAGGGTGGCGAAGGCGGTGGAGTCGGTGGTCACGAGGCGGGCCTGCGTTGCGAAGCGAAAAATGCCGCACAGTCTACCAGCCTCGTGGCCATTCGCCCTACGACTCCATGTGCGCTTCCTGACGACGGGCACGCCTTCCGTCCGTCGGCGCGAGCTGCAGGAAGATCGCCGCCGCCAGCATCGCCATCAGGCCGATGGTCAGGAAGGTCAGCTGGAAGGCGCCCAGGGTGCTTTCCACGCCCTCGGCGCTGCCGGCTGCGCTGAAGCCCCCGAGCAGGGCGCCGGCGCAAGCCACGCCCAGGCTCAGCGACAATTGCGCGACCACCGATAGCAGGCTGTTACCGCTGCTGGCGTGGGCGTCGTCCAGGTCGATCAGGGTCACGGTATTCATGGCAGTGAACTGCATCGAGTTCACCGCGCCGAGCAGGGCCAGTTGTACCAGCAGCAAGGCATAGGGAGTCTGTTCGTCCACCAGCCCCAGGCTGGCCAGCAGCGCACCGAGCAACAGGGTGTTGCCGGTCAGGATGATGCGGTAGCCGAAGCGTTCGATCAGCGGTCTGGCGATGGACTTGGCCAGCATCGCCGCCGCTGCCAGCGGGATCATGCTCATGCCGGCTTCGGCCGGTGAGTAACCCAGCGCCACCTGCAACAGCAGCGGCACGAGGAAGGGCAGGGCGCCGCTGCCCAGGCGCGCGAACAGGTTGCCGAGGATGCCGATGGCGAAGGTGCGCACGCGGAACAGGCTGGGCGGGAACAGCGGCTCCGGGTCGCGCCCGGCGCGCAGCCAGTACGCGGCCAGGCATGCCATGCCGGCGAACAGCAGGAGCATCACTCGCAGGTGTGGCAGGTGCAGCTCGCCCAGGCCTTCCATGGCGATGGTGATCAGCACCATTGCCGCGCCGAACAGGATGAAACCGGGGCCGTCGAAGGTCGTGCGCTCGACGCCGCGCAGGTCGGGGATGAACTTCCACACGGCGTAGCAGCCCAGCGCGCCGACGGGCAGGTTGATCAGGAAGATCCAGTGCCAGCTGAGGATCTCCACCAGCCAACCGCCGAGGGTCGGCCCGAGCAGTGGGCCGAGCAGCCCGGGGATGGTGACGAAACTCATGATCCGCACAAGTTCCGAGCGTGGATAGGCGCGCAGCACCACCAGCCGACCGACCGGCAGCATCAGGGCGCCGCCCAGGCCCTGGATGACCCGGGCGAGGATCAGGAACGTCAGGCTGTTGGCCATGGCGCACAGCAGCGAGCCAAGGCTGAAAAGGACGATGGCGCTGAAGAAGATGCGCTTGGTTCCGAAGCGGTCGGCGATCCAGCCCGAGGCGGGGATCAACAACGCGACGGTGAGCATGTAGGCGATGATCACGCCCTGCATGCGCAACGGGTCTTCGGCCAGGGAACGGGCCATGGCGGGCAGGGCAGTATTGAGGATGGTGCCGTCCAGGGACTGCATGAAGAAGGCGATGGCCACCACCCAGGGGATCCAGCGGGCGGTGACGGGGTCCAGCGGGGCGCGTTCGGGCATGTGAACCTCATTGTTCCAGAGCTGCATGATGCTTCCATGGCGAGGGCGTCGCCCTCGATCGCGGCACAAGGCCGCCCCTTCAGGGCGCAGTGGCGCCCTTGTAGGAGCGGCCGTGTGCCGCGAAAGGGCTGCGCAGCAGCCCCTGTTCTGCAATCACAATGTCAATGTCAGGGCTTTGACCAACGCTCCCGGCAAATGACTCGACCCAGTGCTGCGCTGGCCATAGGTGCTGGTCGACAGGATCAGCTCCCGCTCGCAGGTCAGGTCTTCCAGCTGGCTGCCCAGCAAGCTGTACAGGCTGTCATCGAAGCGCATGGTGCTCACCGGCCCCTGGATTTGGCCATCCTCGACCCAGAAGGTGGCGAAGCGGGTCAGCCCGGTCATGCGCGCGGCCGGCAGGTCGGAATAGTTCAGGTACCAGAGGTTGCTGATGTACAGGCCTGTGCCCAGGCGCTCGAGAACCTGCGCCGATGCCAAGTGCCCTGGCGCCAGGCTCAGCGCGCAAGGCGACTCGTAGCCGTCGGCGCCGTTGGCCTGCAGTTCGAACTCGGCAGCGCTGCGTGCGCTGACCAAGCGCTCCAGGGCGCGGCCTTCATTGATCAGGCGCAGGTCCTGGCGAGGCGAGCCTTCATCGGAAAACGGTGGGCTCAGCGAACCGCTGACGTGTTCGTCGAAGCTGACCAGCGGGCTGAGGCAGGCATCGCCGTTGTACAGGCGCTGCAACGCGCTGTTGCCGGTAGCCAGCGCCTGGGCAGAAAAGCCCCCCCAGCAGAGCATGCCGGCGATCTCGTCCATGGCCGCTGGTGCCAGGTAGGCCCGATAGCTGCCGGGCTTGAGGGTAATCGCCGGGCGCCCCAGGAATGCCAGTTGCTCACGGGCCTGGCGCAGGCGCGCGACGAACTGTTCGGCACTCCAGGCCTGGCCTGCATAGTTGGCCTTGACCGCCTGGCCGTTGGCATGGAACAGGCTCCAGTCGAAGTTGAAGCTGTTGGCCTGGTGCCAGCCGAAGGCCCCGAAAGAGCTGGCAAAGCCGTGGCAGATCGGGCCTGCGGCATAGATCCCGACCAGGTCCAAGTCGCCGGCCTCGCGCTCGATCCGTGCCAGCACTTCACCCAATTCCGGCAGCGGCTGTTCCAGCAGGCTGTGGCTGTGCCAGGCGCGCTCATCGAGGCTCAGGTAGGGATCGGCGGGAAGCAGCGGCAAGGTCTGGCGCAATTGTGTCAGGGCGCCGCGCAGGCGTTGACTATCGAGCGCGGTGTCGTCGCCTAAGGTGACCTGCTGCTGTGCCTGGCGGCCGTCGCGCACCAGACGCAGGTGGACACTGGCCTGGCTGACCAGGCCTGCCTGGCGCACCTTGGCATGGTTCAAACGCACGAACTGCGATTGCTCGGCACTGTAGCCAAGCGTGAAGTGTTCCCCTGGCTCGATGGCGCTGCGCAGTGCGTCGAGCAGGTCTTGGAAACGTTGCTGGTAGCGGGTGGTCATCAGGCGTCCCCTCCGAAAACGTCGATCTGGCGGAACACACAGGCCGGCGAGGCGTGACCGACCCGTACCACCTGGTTGGGTTCGCCCTTGCCGCAGTTGGGCGTGCCGAGCACCTGGAAGGTGCTGCGGTCACCGACTGCGCACAGGTTGCGCCAGAAGTCGGCGGAAATGCCGCGGTAATTGGGATTCTTCACCACCCCCTTGAGCTCGCCGTCTTCGATCAGTTGGCCCCACTCGCAGCCGAACTGGAATTTGTTGCGCGCATCGTCGATGGACCAGGAGCGGTTGGTGCGCATCAGGATGCCGCGCTCGATACCGGCAACCAGTTGCGCGAGCGTTCGGTCGCCGGGCTCGATATTGAGGTTGGCCATGCGATCTATCGGTGCACGGTTCCAGCCGCAGGCTCGGCTGTTGGCCACGCCCTCCAGGCCCGAGCGGTATTGCGACAGAGCACCGCCCAGGGGGCGCAGCAACAGGCCGTCGCGAATCAGGTACTGCTTGCTCGCCTGGGTGCCGTCGTCATCGAAGGCGTAGCTGGCCAGTTCTTCGCCGATGCTCGGGTCGAAGGTCACGTTGAGCAGGTTCGAGCCGTACTGCAGGTGGCCGAAGTCGCTCGCCTTGACGAAGCTGGTGCCGGCGTAGTTGCGCTCGTCGCCCAGGATGCGGTCCATTTCCAGCGGGTGGCCGATGGACTCGTGGATCTGCAGCATCATCTGGTCGGGCATCAGCAGCAGGTCGCGGGGGCCGCTGGGGGTATTGGGCGCCAGCAGCAGTTGCAGGGCTTCGTCCGCGATGCGGCGGGCGGCGCCGACCAGGCCACAGCGCTCGATGACCTCGAAGCCGCCCTGCTGGCCGAAATTCTCCCGGCCCAGGCTGCGGCACTGGCTGTCCTGGCCATCGCTGGCGGTCACGCTCAGGCCGGGAAACAGGAAGCGTTGGGCATGGCGCAGCTCGGCACCGGCCGAGTTCAGGTAGGTCTGCTCGACCAGGCTGGTGCCCAGGCTCGCCTGCCAGTCCACCAGGCGGCTGTCCCTGGGCACGCTGGCCGACTCGCTGGCGAGCAGCTCGAGGCACTCGGCCAGGCTTGGCAGGGGCTGATCGAAGTTGGGCGAGACATGGTCGTGACGCTGGCTTGGCACCGGTTGGTCACGCAGGTCGAGCAAGCTGTGGGCGGCGATGGTGCGGGCCAGGGCTTCGGCCTGCTCCAGGGCGCGCTGCAGCCCGGCCTGGGACAGGTCGGCGGTGGCGGCGTAGGCCTCGACGCCATTGACGCGTACGGTGAGCATCGCGCCTTCGTCCTGGCTGAAAGAAGGCGGCTCGGCCACATTGCGGCGCACCGACAGGCTCTGGTGCGACTGCTTCACATGGCGCAAGGAAAACAGTTCGGCCGAGCTGCGCAGCGCTTTGAAGCGCTGTTGCAGCAGGGCGCTGGAATCGAACATGCGGAAACCTCCGGTGCGCGGTGGCTCCCCCTAGAGCCACCCTTTTGCATGCCTTGGCGGGTGGGGCGCGACCTCGGGCGATGCCTGGTCATTATGGCAGCCCGGTACCTGCAGGTCAGGGATTAACATGCAGCGAGCCATTCACCAAGGCGAGTCGGCGGTATCACTGGGCGGCGCCTTCCTTCTGGATGGCGGCTTTCAACATCGCGTTCAGGTGTAGCGCGACATGGTGGGAGGTGTCCGTGAGCAGGTAAACATGGTGCTCGGCGAAGTCGGGCAGGCCCATCCCCTCTACGAACGCAAGCGAGGTGTCCCCGCTGTCCAGCCCTTCGACGATGCCGACAGCCAGGCCACTTCTCATGCAGGCCAGCACCGCATGCCAATTGGCGCTTTCCAGCAGGATGCGGTAGGCAATGCCGTGGGCCTTCAAGGCCTGCAGGGCGGCTTCCCGGTACGGGCAGCCCTTCAACTGCAGTGCCAGCGGCAAAGGGCGGCCTGGATCATGGATGAAGCCGGGGGCTGAAGCCCAACGCGGCTGGGTCGAGCGCAGCCATTCACCTTGCTCCCAGGTTTCATGGCTGACCGCTACTGCCAGGTCCAGCCGCTGTCGCGCAAACAGGTCGATAAGCTCCGCGCTGGAGCGCGCCACGGCTTCGAGCTCCAGTTTCGGATTGCGGGCCACGAACACCGGCAGGAAGTCGCTCATGAGGTCGGCGGCATAGCCGTCGGGCACCCCCAGGCGCACCTTGCCGGTCATCTGCTGTGGCGACAATTTTGCCAGCAGCTTGTCATGGGCCATCAGGAAATGTGTGGCCTCGCCCAGCAACTGCCGACCTGCCGGGGTCAGTTCCACCGACTGGTTGCTGCGCGCGAACAGTTGTTGCCCGAGCTTTTCTTCCAGCTTCTGGATCTGCGTCGTCACCGCCGAGGGGCTGCGGTGGACATAGTCGGCCGCATCCTTGAAGCGGCCTAGCCGGGCGACTGCCTGAAAGGTTCGCAGTACATCGATGTCGAGGCCTTTGCCCATGTCGCCACCTGATTTGCTCGGATCGAATCAGCGCTTCGATTTATTCAACTGTACAGGCTTTATACCCCCTCTTACTGTGGGGTCAAGGCATGCCTCCCCCCGAATTGCAATGGAATGATACGGATGAGCCTGAACGACTTCGTTGTAGATGCACTCGTACGCAACCCCTCCTACCAGAACGTGCGTTTATGGACCGTCGAGAACCACGAGAAGTACTCGACCCTGGCCCAGCCAGAGCCCGGCCCTCTGGCAGATCATCGTTTCAACCACGAGATCTTCCTGCTCATGCGTGCCTTGAACGAGCAGGGCGTGGGCCAGAGTGGGCTATGCGCCGATGCGCAGGGGCAGGGGGCGCTCAAGAATGTCATCGGCAACGTTGCCGAGCGGTTGGCTGCTCTGGGCAGTGGGCGCCGCGTTCACTATGTCGAGCTGGGGCCCGAGCCGATCAAGAGCGCATGCCTGCTCAAGCGCATGGCCCAAACGTCCAGCTCCATCCGCTATACCGCCATCGACATCAACCAGGCCTCGGAAATCGCCATGAGCGATGCCGTGCGTCCCATCGTGCAAGGGGCGGGCAGCTTCAACTACATGGCCGCCGACTACCGCACCGTCACCCATGACGCATTGCGTCACGACCAGGAACTCACCCTGATCACCCTGTTGGGGTTCCAGGAAGGAAACGAGCTGCCCGTGAGCACCGGGCGGCTGATCCGTAATCTTGCAGGTGATGCGACCTACATCCTTTCGGAAATGCAGGTGTACGACCAAGGCCTGGAAAACGCCATCCTCGCGTTCTATGCCAACCCCTGCATGGTCGAGTTCTCGCGAATGGTGGCGCTTCAACAAGGCTTTACCCCGTCGGGCGAGCACGAAGCCATCCTCCTGCCGTTACGGCTCCTGGACGAGTCGATCCATGTGGCCGTGACCCTTCAGCCTGTCCAGTACTTGCGGCAGCAGGGCTACCTGCTGACCAATATCTGCCTCAAATACACGCCCGAACAGTTCCGCCGCATCAGAGCCCGGCACTGCAACTGCAGCGTGGTGGACGAGTTCGCCAGTGGTGACGGTTCGGTGCGTTATCAGATCGCGAAATACCTTCAGT
Organism: Pseudomonas guariconensis; assembly: GCF_015680235.1. Taxonomy (GTDB): domain Bacteria; phylum Pseudomonadota; class Gammaproteobacteria; order Pseudomonadales; family Pseudomonadaceae; genus Aquipseudomonas; species Aquipseudomonas guariconensis_A. The sequence goes on along the minus strand of NZ_JADLJL010000013.1, from coordinate 105,307 downwards.
AGCGACTCCTCTGGGACGGACACATCATGAACCAAACAGACACCTTACCCTTGTTCGAGCGCGGCCTAGGGCGCGTGAAGCTGGCGCTCAAGTCGACGTTGAAGCGTACGCCGCAACCGTCGTCGAGCTGCCTGGACGAACAGGTAGTCTGGCGGGACGATCTGCTTTGCCAGCAGGGGCACACCGTCAGCGACACCCGGACGCTTGAGGCGCTTGGCTATGCCCATAGCCCGCATCCGACCATCGCAGCGGATGCGATCACCGGGGTGGCGGTCGTCCATCGTTTGTTCACTGCCGAGGGCGTCGCCGCCTTGCAAGGTATTTGCGCCCGCCTGGAGGATGGGGCGGGCGACAGTGACTGGATCATTTCCCGGCGCACCCGAGGGGTGACGGCATTGTCTTCGTTCATCAACGACATGATGCGCAGCCGTGCGTTCCTGTTGGCCGTCTCACGCATCGCGGGCGTGCCGCTGGTACCGTACCCGATGCTCAACGCCCGCTCGCAGGTCAACTATTACTACCCCAAGCCTGCCGAGCAACAGCAGCAACGGGGCATGTGGCACACAGACGGCACCAACTATGTGCTGAACATCGTGTTGTCGGGGCCTGCCGATTACAGCGGGGGCGAGTTCCTGTTCCATAACGGTACGGTCGAGACCTTCGATGCGCTGGATCATCGCACCTTCGAAACCGCGCGGCTGAATGAGCCTGGCGATGCCCTGTTCATCTACGGCAGCCGATTGTTCCATGGCGTTCGCCCAGTGCTCAGCGGGCGGCGCATGTCATTGGTGTTGTCGTTTCATTGCCCCTACTTTCGCGAGGACGCCAACCGTTTCTGGCACCTGGCCTCCGACGATGGCATCCCGGCGACCATCCCCAACTGGTTGGGCTTGCACTGGGCCTTGCACCGATCGCCCGCCCGACAGTTCGCGCGTATCGGCATCGAGCCGATTACGTTCGAGCAATTGCATCACACAGGGGCGTGACCATGCCAAGCAGTGCGCTATACCTGATCCTGCTGCAAGCCATCTTCGTGCTGTCCTGGAGTTCGGGCTTCATTGGTGCCCGGCTGGGCACCGAAGACGCCGGCGCCATCAACCTGCTGTTCTGGCGTTTCTTGCTGGTCAGTATCTGCCTGCTGCCGTTCGTCGCGCACCGGCTGCGTACGCTGTCGTGGGCTCAGGTGCGCTACAACGCCGTGATCGGCTTCCTGGCCCAGTTCGCCTACCTGGTCAGCGCCTACATTGCCATCCGTGGTGGGCTGCCAGCGGGGATCGCCGCCATCATCTGTGCGCTGCAGCCGTTGATCACGGCATCGATGAGCCGCAACGATCAGCATGAGCGCAGTGGTCGGCAAGAGTGGCTGGGGCTTGGGGGCGGATTCGCGGGTGTCAGCGTAGTCATACTCGGTGAATACAGCCTGTCCACGACCCAACTCGCCCCCTGGCTGTACGCCCTGCCGCTGATTGCCGCGGTGACGTTGTCCATCGCCACCCTGTATCAGCGGCGGCAGGCCGTGCTGGAGACCGACCATAGCAAGGATGGCTTGCTGATGCCGTTGTTCCTGCAATCGTGCGCGACGCTGGCACTGCTCGCTGCTACAGGGGCGCCGTTGGGCTTGATCGAGGTACCGGGCAGCACGCAGGTCTGGGTAGCCGTTGCATGGCTGACCCTGTTCTCCACATTCATTGCCTACCTGAGCCTATGGGTATTGCTGAAGAAGCTGTCGGCGACCCGTGTCTCGGCCCTGGTCTATCTGGAGCCGCCTGTGACATTGCTATGGGCAGCGTTGATGTTCGGTGATGCCATCCATTGGACAGCCTATGTGGGCATCGCGATAGTCGCGGCGGGGATCGCCATCACTCGCCACCAGCCTAGGTCGGCCTCGCCTGCCAATGGGCTCAGGGAGCCGAAACAGCTCTGATGGAGTGACACGGGAGGCCTACCATCCGCTTGAACTGGCCTTATCGCGGGGCAAGCCCGCTCCTACAGGAAACCCGCTATTGGCAAGGTCAAATCATCCTGTAGGAGCGGCCTTGTGCCGCGATGGGCTGCATAGCAGCCCAAATGAAATGTCCCAAATATGGCCGCAGCCTCTGGTGGATCTGGCGCATGGGACGAACTCAGCATGCGCGGTGAGTTCAGCCGAAGCCGTCGTCAAGTAGGTGCCATCAAAGAATATAGCTCATCATTCCAATGGTTGTTCTAGAGGGGGATATCGAAGTTTGGGTGATTGTTGGCATGATGGCGAAAGTCCTGTTTGGTGTGCGAATAATTCTTACATTATTTGAGTTTTAGATGGGTACGCTGAGTGTGTCATCCATTTTCGCTATTTGTGGCGCAGACCTGTCACAGCGTGACAGTTTATTTTTAATGTAAGGGACTTTTCCACATGCCAGTCATTGACCCTGCACTCCATCACAATACCCCGACGGTGACGGTATTCGACCGTGGCTTGACCGTTCGCGAAATTGCCTTTTATCGCCATCCCTCCGATGTGCAGCGGACAGACTCATACATCACTCGCCATCACTACGATGCCCGTGGCGCTCTACGTCGAAGTGCCGATCCGCGCTTGGGCGAGGTAAACCAGGCAAACTTTATCCATGTAACCGACCTGCTGGGCAACGCCCTGCATACCCAAAGTGCCGATGCGGGCACCACGGTTTCCCTGAATGATGCTGCCGGTCGGCCTTTCCTGAAAATGAGCAACATACGGACGCAGGAAAATGGCCAGGAGGATTGCAGTCAGGCCGTGACGCAAACCTTTCAATATGAGGATGCTGCCCTCCTGGGGCGCCCGCTTTACGTGCTTGAACAAATAGGTGGTGATGCTTGCTGCATCACCGAACGCTTTGTCTACGGTGGCCGCAGTGTAGACGAGCAACACCTGAATCTGGCTGGAGTGTGCATCAGCCACTACGACACCGCAGGTCTGGTGCAGCGGGGCAGCATAGCCCTGACAGGCGCTGCATTGTCGACCACTCGGCGCCTTCTAAAAGATGGCGACAACCCTGAAACGGTCGTCGATTGGCGAGGCGATGGGCCTGTTGCCTGGGACAGCGATCTGGAGCCGATGAGCCAGGCCCACACGACGCTAGCTATTACAGATGCTACCGGTACCGCACTGGAGATCATCGATGCCGCGGGCAATGTGCAGCGCGTCGCTTATGATGTTGCGGGCCAGCTCATTGGCAGTTGGCTGACCCGCAAGGGGGCGGCAGAGCAGGTAATCGTCAAGTCCCTGGCCTACTCGGCGGCAGGGCAGAAACTGCGCGAAGAGCATGGCAACGGTGTGGTTACCACCTACACCTACGAGGCCATAACGCAACGCTTGGCTGGCATCAAGACGACGCGTACGGCGCGCTATTCAAGCAGCGCGAGTGCGCTTCAAGACTTGCGTTATACCTACGATCCGGTAGGCAATGTGCTCAGTGTGCGCAACGACGCCGAGGCTACACGGTTCTGGCGCAACCAGAAGATGGTGCCGGAAAACATTTACACCTACGACAGCCATTACCGGCTGGCCAGTGCCACTGGCCGCGAAATGGCGAATGCCGGGCAAAGTCGTAACCTCCCACACCTTAACCCCTTCGACAGTGCCACCTACACCCAATACACCCGCACCTATCGCTATGACCGCGCAGGTAATCTGACCCAGATCCGTCATAGTGCCCCAGCCACCAACAACAGCTATACCACTGAGATCACCGTGAGTGATCGCAGCAACCGTGCGGTGTTGAGCAGCCTTGCGACAGACCCACGGCAGGTCGAGGCGTTGTTCGGCGCAGCAGGCCAGCAGAACGTGTTGTTGCCAGGCCAGCAGTTGGCCTGGACGCCGCGTGCCGAGGTGCGATACGTCGCGCCGGTGACGCGCGAAGGCGGCTTGGACGACTGCGAAAGCTACCGATACGACAGTGCCAGCCAGCGTGTGCTCAAGAGCAGCCTCCAGCGCACGGCTGGGGGCATGCTGACTCAGCGGGTAACTTATCTCCCAGGGTTGGAGCTTCGGCGTACCTCCATGGGCGAGAAGGTTGCAGAAAGCCTGCAGGTCATGACGGTGGGCGAAGCCGGTCGCGCGCAGGTTCGAATGCTGCACTGGGAGACCGGTAAACCGCTGGACATTGCGAACGATCAACTGCGCTACAGCTACGACAGCCTGATTGGCAGCAGTGCTTTGGAGCTCGATGGGTCGGGCAATGTGATCAGCCAGGAGGAGTATTACCCGTTCGGCGGTACGGCGGTCTGGGTGGCACGAAACGAGATCGAAGGGCGTTACAAAACGATCAGGTATTCGGGTAAGGAACGGGATGCGACAGGGCTTTATTACTACGGTTATCGGTATTACCAGCCGTGGGCGGGGCGTTGGTTGAGTGCGGACCCGGCGGGGACGGTGGATGGGTTGAATCTATATTGTATGGTTCGGAATCGGGCAGTGACATTAAGAGACCGAGACGGGAGAGAAGCAGCACTGAGCTTTGAGAATATGCTGGGGCATGAGGTTTGGAAACATTTGGATGAGGTAATTAATTTTCCCCCTGAGTTCGCTTTTGAGGGTGCCATTACTTATGCCAATCAGAATGAAGAGGGTAACTCTGTTAATCTGACTGTTGAGCTGAGGCGAGAAGTAGAGCGCTTTTGTCCCACGGCACCCTCGGAGCAAGTCACTGAAGAGAATGGTGTCGCATTGGTGTTTGAGAAGGATCTTCCTCGGTCCGTTTATACGCTCTATAATCCGGCTGACGATAAAGAAACCGTATTGACGCAATCAAATATTGATGCCTATTTGTCGGCCCAGTATAAGTCGATCATTTCACGGGTTGCACATCAGGGACATTTCGCGGAGGGCACTGCTAGCGCTTTCGGAATGCCCATTGTCGGTAAGTTTTTCACGAGTCCGCGTCATCGAGACGGGAAAGAAAAACCCCAATTTGATCCTAGGCACAAGATTACGGTTGGCAAGGATGTGTACCGTGTGACTTCAAGCAAGCTGTTTCAGTTGAGTGACGGTGAGAAAGCGGACGATGTCTTTGTAGAGATTGAGCGTACGACGTATTTGTATGTGCTGACGGATCGCAAAGGTGGCCAATCTTTATCTCTTACTCCGGAAACTCTAAGTGCAGAGAAGCGTGGTGAGCAAAAGATGACGATAAGCTTTTCAAAGCCAATACTGCCAGCCCCCGCTAAAGCAGATTCACCCAAAGGAGGGTGGTGGAGGTTCGGTAAACGCAATGCCTAATGAGGAGCCGAAGCTTAATGCCAGTCAGTTAATCAATTAGGGCCGCTACGCGCCCCATCGCGGCACAAGGCCGCTCCTATAGGAAACCCGCCATTGGCAAGGTCACATGATCCTGTAGGAGCGGCCTTGTGCCGCGATGGGCTGCATAGCAGCCCCAATGAAATGCCGCAAATAGCTTAACTGACCTGCAGTAAGCCGAAGCTCTCCTTTTTCTTCGACAACCCCAGCGTCAGCCGATGGTCATCAGGCTGGCGTTACCGCCCGCCGCAGCAGTATTCACGCTCACCGCCCGTTCGATCACCAGGCGCTCCAGGGCGATCTGGTGATCGCCGCTGGACAGCCCATGCACACCGACGATGGCACCGGCGCGCTTGGCCACCTGCTCGCAGACGCTGCGCAGCTGGTCGGAGTCGCCGTGGTGGATGACCGCGTCGAAGGCCACTTCGTCCTTCTGCCAGTCGGCCACCAGCTTGACCTTCGCTTGCAGCTCCTTGGGCAGGCGGGTGCGCAGGCTCTTGGCCGGCTCGCCGTCAGCCCATACTGCCGAGCTGCCCACGGCCAGCACGGCGGCGAACTGGGCCAGCAGGTCAGCTTCATTGTCGGCCAGGCACAGCACATGCTCACGCGGCAATACGGTGTAGGTGTTGCGCTCGCCGGTCGGGCCTGGCAGTACGCGGGTGATGCCGCTCTGCGACTGTTCGGCGAACTGCTCGCACAGCGCGGCCAGCTCAGGCTGGTTGCTGCCAGCCCAGGCTTTGAGGGTGTGCAGCGGCTTGATCAACTGGTCGCGCAGGGCGCTGTCGGCCTTGCTTTCACCATCGGCACGCTGGAAGTGGCGGGCGATGGCATCGGCTGGGCGGGTCGACAGCAGGCGGTACAGGTACAGCGGGCCACCGGCTTTCGGGCCGGTGCCGGACAGGCCTTCACCACCGAACGGCTGCACACCGACCACTGCACCGACGATGTTGCGGTTGACGTACATGTTGCCGGCATTGACGTTGTCCACCACCTTGGCGATGGTCTCGTCGATGCGGGTATGCACGCCCAGGGTCAGGCCGTAGCCGGAGGCATTGATCTGCTCGATCAACTGGTCGAGGTCCTTGCGGTTGTAGCGCACCACGTGCAGTACCGGGCCGAAGATCTCGCGCTTGAGCTCGTCGAAGCTCTCCAGTTCGATCAGGGTCGGCATGACGAAGGTGCCGCGCTTGCATTCCTCGGCATTGGCGATGGCCACCTGGTACACGGTACGACCTTTCTCGCGCATGCCCTGGATGTGCTTCTCGATACCAGCCTTGGCTTCGGCGTCGATCACCGGGCCGATGTCCACGGACAGGCGCTCTGGGTTGCCCAGGCGGCTTTCGGCCATGGCGCCTTTGAGCATCTCGATCACGCGGTCGGCGGAGTCCTCCTGCAGGCACAGCACGCGCAGGGCCGAGCAACGCTGGCCGGCGCTGTCGAACGCCGAGGACACCACGTCGATCACCACTTGCTCGGTCAGCGCCGAGGAGTCGACGATCATGGCGTTCTGGCCGCCGGTCTCGGCGATCAGCGGGATCGGGCGGCCCTGGGCATCCAGGCGACCGGCGATATTGCGCTGTAGCAGGCGCGCCACTTCGGTGGAACCGGTGAACATCACGCCCTTGACGCGTTCATCGCCCACCAGGCCGGCGCCGACGGTCTCGCCGCGGCCCGGCAGCAGTTGCAGCACGCCTTCAGGGATACCGGCTTCGAGCAGCAGGCGCACGGCCTGGGCGGCGACCAGCGGGGTCTGTTCGGCCGGCTTGGCCAGTACCGGGTTGCCGGCGGCCAGGGCGGCGGCAACCTGGCCGGTGAAGATCGCCAGCGGGAAGTTCCACGGGCTGATGCACACCACCGGGCCCAGCGGTCGGTGGGCGTCGTTGCTGAAGTCATTGCGTGCCTGGACGGCGTAGTAGCGCAGGAAGTCCACGGCTTCGCGCACTTCGGCGATGGCGTTGGCGAAGGTCTTGCCGGCTTCGCGCACCAGCAAGCCCATCAGTGGCTGGATCTCGGCTTCCATCAGGTCGGCAGTGCGCTCGAGGATCGCGGCGCGCTCGGCTGGCGGGGTGGCCTGCCAGATCGGTGCGGCGTTCAGGGCGCACTGGATGGCGTTGTCGACATCGGCGACGGTCGCTTCCTGCACATGGCCCACCACATCGCGGTGGTCCGACGGGTTGAGTACCGGTGCGGCCGGCTGCTCGCTGGCGGCGCAGGCCAGCAACGGTGCGGCCTTCCAGTCATTGTGGGCAGTGGCAAGCAGGGCGCAGGACAGCGATGCCAGGCGATGCTCGTTGGCCATGTCGATGCCGGCCGAGTTTGCCCGCTCGTTGCCGTAAAGGTCGCGTGGCAGCGGGATGCGCGGGTGCGGCAGGCCGATCTGGCCTTCTTGGGTGGCCATGCGCTCGATGCTGGCGACCGGGTCGGCGACCAGTTCCTGGATGGAGATCGAGTGGTCGGCGATGCGGTTGACGAACGAGGTGTTGGCGCCGTTTTCCAGCAGGCGGCGCACCAGGTAGGCCAGCAGGGTTTCATGGGTGCCGACCGGTGCATAGACGCGGCATGGGCGGTTCAGCTTGCCTTCGGAAACCTTGCCCACCACCTGCTCGTACAGCGGCTCGCCCATGCCATGCAGGCACTGGAACTCGTACTGGCCCGGGTAGTAGTTCTGGCCGGCGATGTGGTAGATGGCCGACAGGGTGTGGGCGTTGTGGGTGGCGAACTGTGGATAGATGGCTTCGGGTACCGACAGCAACTTGCGTGCACAGGCGATGTAGGAAACGTCGGTGTACACCTTGCGGGTGTAGACCGGGTAGCCTTCCAGGCCTTCGACCTGGGCGCGCTTGATCTCGCTGTCCCAGTAGGCGCCTTTCACCAGGCGAATCATCAGGCGGTGGCGGCTGCGCTTGGCCAAGTCGATGACATAGTCGATCACGTACGGGCAGCGCTTCTGGTAGGCCTGGATGACGAAGCCGATGCCGTTCCAGCCGGCCAGCGATGGCTCGAAGCACAGGCGCTCGAGCAGGTCCAGGGACAGCTCCAGGCGGTCGGCTTCCTCGGCGTCGATGTTCAGGCCGATGTCGTACTGCTTGGCCAGCAGCGTCAGCGACAGCAGGCGCGGGTACAGCTCTTCCATCACGCGTTCGTACTGGGCGCGGCTGTAGCGCGGGTGCAGGGCCGACAGCTTGATGGAGATGCCTGGGCCTTCATAGATGCCACGGCCGTGGGAAGCCTTGCCGATCGAGTGGATCGCCTGCTCGTAGGACGCCAGGTACTTCTGGGCGTCATGCTCGGTCAGGGCAGCCTCGCCGAGCATGTCGTAGGAATAGCGGAAGCCCTTGGACTCGAAGCGGCTGGCGTTGGCCAGGGCTTCGGCGATGGTCTCGCCGGTGACGAATTGCTCGCCCATCAGGCGCATGGCCATGTCGACGCCCTTGCGGATCATCGGCTCGCCGCTCTTGCCGATGATGCGGGTGAGCGAGGAGGTCAGGCCGGATTCGTTGTGGGTGGAGACCAGCTTGCCGGTCAGCAGCAGGCCCCAGGTGGCGGCATTGACGAACAGCGACGGGCTATTGCCCAGGTGCGGCTGCCAGTTACCGGTGCTGATCTTGTCGCGGATCAGCGCGTCACGGGTGCCCTTGTCGGGGATGCGCAGCAGGGCTTCGGCCAGGCACATCAGGGCCACGCCTTCCTGGGACGACAGGGAGAATTCCTGCAGCAGGCCCTGGACGATACCGGCACGGCCGCCGGTGCTCTTCTGGTTGCGCAATTTTTCGGCGATGCCGGCGGCCAGCTTATTAGTCGCGTCTGCCTGCTCGACCGACAGGCGAGCCTGTTCGAGCAGCATCGGCACCACTTCCGGCTCTGGGCGGCGGTAGGCGGCTGTGATCGCAGCGCGCAGCACCGATTGCGGCAGGATGCTCTCGGCGAACTCCAGGAAGCACTGGTGGCTGTGGTCGGGCTGGATCTCGCCGGCGTCATCGGCAGGGTTGCCGGCCTGGCCGCTGAGTTCGTGCAGGGTGGCGCCACCCTCGAGCTTCTCCAGGTAATTGAAGATCGCTTGCTTGATCAACCAGTGCGGCGTGCGGTCTATGGACTGCGCAGCTGCTTTGAGTCGCTCACGGGTCGGGTCGTCGAGTTTGACCCCAAGGGTGGTCGTCGCCATTTTTTATCCTCGTTATTGCCACGGGCGTGGCCTAAGCTGGACGCAAGATTAGCTGTAGGATAATTCGGGTGCAACCGGGTGCAACCCGTTTTTTCCGTGGAAAAGGTGCAACTCGTCAGGCGGATTTTCTTACACCGCGAAAAAGCCTGTTCTTGGTGCGTTTTCTTATGAAAAAGGCTGTCTATGCTCCAAAAAGGCGCAAAAAGCAGGATTTTTCCGAAAATGCACGAATGGGTGCAACTTGCCATCGAAAAATGGTTGCACCCTGTTCGCGTTGTTGCATAGGATTCGCCGCCTAGGTGCAACCGTCGTGCGGGCGGTCGCTTGAACATAAAAACAAACGCCAGGGCACAACCATGGGCAATCCATTGACGATCACGTTCGTGATCTATATCGCAGTAATGGTGCTGATCGGCTTCGCCGCCTATCGCTCCACCAAGAACCTCTCCGACTACATTCTCGGCGGCCGTAGCCTCGGCAGCGTGGTCACCGCGCTTTCCGCCGGTGCCTCCGACATGAGCGGCTGGTTGTTGATGGGCCTGCCTGGGGCCATCTATTTCGCGGGCCTGTCCGAAGCCTGGATCGCCATCGGCTTGACCGTCGGTGCCTACCTCAACTGGCTGTTCGTCGCCGGTCGCCTGCGCGTGCAGACCGAGCATAACGGTGATGCGCTGACCCTGCCGGACTACTTCTCCAGCCGTTTCGAAGACCAGTCGGGCCTGCTGCGGATCATCTCGGCCATCGTCATCCTGGTGTTCTTCACCATCTACTGCGCCTCCGGCATCGTCGCCGGCGCCCGCCTGTTCGAAAGCACCTTCGGCATGTCGTACGAGACCGCCCTGTGGGCCGGCGCCGCAGCGACCATCGCCTACACCTTCATCGGTGGCTTCCTGGCGGTGAGCTGGACCGATACCGTGCAGGCCTCGCTGATGATCTTCGCGCTGATCCTGACCCCGATCATCGTGCTGATTTCCACCGGCGGCTTCGATGCGACGTTCCAGGCCATCGAGCTGCAAGACCCGACGAACTTCGACATGTTCAAGGGCGCAACCTTCATCGGCATCATCTCGCTGATGGGTTGGGGCCTGGGCTACTTCGGCCAGCCGCACATCCTGGCGCGCTTCATGGCCGCCGACTCGGTGAAATCCATCGCCAAGGCCCGCCGCATCTCCATGACCTGGATGATCCTGTGCCTGGCTGGTACCTGTGCTGTGGGCTTCTTCGGCATCGCCTACTTCTCGGCGCACCCCGAGGTAGCGGGCCCTGTCACCGAGAACCACGAGCGTGTGTTCATCGAGCTGGCCAAGATCCTGTTCAACCCCTGGATCGCCGGTGTGCTGCTGTCGGCCATCCTGGCCGCGGTGATGAGCACCCTGAGCTGCCAGTTGCTGGTGTGCTCCAGCGCCCTGACCGAAGACTTCTACAAGGCCTTCCTGCGCAAGGGTGCTTCCCAGCGTGAGCTGGTCTGGGTCGGCCGCCTGATGGTCCTGGCCGTGGCCCTGATCGCCATCGCCATGGCCGCCAACCCGGAAAACCGCGTGCTGGGCCTGGTGGCCTACGCTTGGGCCGGCTTCGGCGCCGCCTTCGGTCCGGTGGTGCTGATCTCGGTACTGTGGAAGGGCATGACCCGCAACGGCGCTCTGGCTGGCATCGTGGTCGGTGCCCTGACCGTGATCCTATGGAAGAACTATGTTGGCCTGGGCCTGTACGAGATCATCCCGGGCTTCCTGTTCGCCAGCATCGCCATCGTCGTGGTGAGCAAGCTGGGTCGTCCATCGACCAGCATGGTCTCGCGCTTCGAGAAGGCCGACGCGGCGTATCACGCTGACAAGTAAGCCTGTGATGGGAGTCGGCTTCATCGCCGGCAAGCCGGCTCCCACAGTGAACCCGGTCCGAAAGGTTCCAGGGTTCCTGTGGGAGCCGGCTTGCCGACGATGAGGTCAACTCCGACAGCCAGGCCTGACGCCACCTGCATGACAAGGTAAACTTGCCACCCCCGCAGGAGTCGCCATGAACTATCGTCACGCCTTCCACGCCGGCAACCACGCCGACGTTCTCAAGCACATCGTGCTGACCCGCCTCATCGCCCTGATGTCGCGCAAAGAACAGCCGTTCGCCTATATCGACACCCACGCCGGCCTTGGCCTGTATGACCTGCAGGGTGACCAGGCGACCCGTACCGGTGAATACCTCGAAGGTGTTGCCCGCCTGTGGAATCGCGATGACCTGCCGGCCGTCACCGCCGATTACCTGCGCATCATCAAGCGCATGAACCCCGATGGCGAGCTGCGCTACTACCCAGGTTCCCCGGAGCTGGCGCGGCGTCTGATGCGCCAGCAGGACCGCGCGCTGCTCAACGAGAAGCATCCCGAGGACGGCCCGCTGCTCAAGGACAACATGAAGAAGGACCCGCGGGTGGTCGTGCACCTGGGCGAGGGCTGGCATGTGCCCCGAGCCTTGCTGCCGGTGCAGGAAAAGCGCGCCGTGATGTTGATCGACCCGCCCTTCGAGCAGGCCGATGAGCTCAAGCGCTGCACCGTGGCGATGAAGGAAGCGATCGGCCGCATGCGCCAAACCGTCGCGGCGATCTGGTACCCGATCAAGGACCAGCGTTCCCTGACCCGTTTCTACCAGGACCTGACCAGCACCGGCGCGCCCAAGCTGCTGCGGGTCGAGCTGTACGTGCATCACCAAGACAGCCCGCAGGGGCTGAACGGCTCGGGCCTGGCCATCGCCAACCCACCGTGGGGCCTGGAGGACGAGCTCAAGGAGCTGCTGCCCTGGCTGGCCAAGGAGCTGGCGCAGACCGCCGGCAGCTTCCGCATGGATTGGCTGATCGCCGAATAATCTTGATTGCCTGTGCTGGCCTCATCGCCGGCAAGCCGGCTCCCACAGATACACCATCGCCCTTGAGGCCTGCGCTGTACCTGTGGGAGCCGGCTTGCCGGCGATGAGGCCGGTACAGGTTGCCGCGTTGCGCATATGTTTGCGTTATAATCCCGCCCTTTAGCCGCCGTCCGCCCATGAGGCCGTCGGCGCATCTCTACCGAATGAAGAGGCTAGACCCTTGGCATTGACGATTCTTGGCCTGTCCGGCGCCCTTAGCCATGACCCTTCCGCGGCCCTGTACATCGACGGCAAGCTGATTGCCGCCGCCGAAGAAGAGCGCTTCGTGCGTGACAAGCATGCGAAGAACCGCATGCCCTACGAGTCGGCGAAGTTCTGCCTGGAGCAGGCCGGCATCAAGCCGTCCGACGTCGACGTCGTGGCCATCCCGTTCGCCCCCATCAGCCTGTTCGGCAAGGCACGCTGGCATTATGCCAAGCGCTACTGGTACGCCCCGGACCGCGCCCTCGATGCGATCCTGATGGGCAACCGTCGCTACAAGCGCTACCGCAAGAAGATCGTCTGGTGCCTGGAGCAGCTGGGCTTCGACCCGAAGAAGATCAAGATCGAACCGGTCGAACACCACCTGGCCCACGCCTCGAGCGCCTACCACTGCTCGGGCTTCAAGGAAAAGACCGCGATCCTCGGCATCGACGGCAAGGGTGAGTACGCCACCACCTTCTTCGGCTACGGCGAGAACGGCAAGATCCACAAGATCAAGGAGTTCTACGACCCGGACTCCCTGGGCGGCCTGTATGGCGCGATCACCGAGTTCCTCGGTTTCGAAATGCTCGACGGCGAGTTCAAGGTCATGGGCATGGCCCCGTACGGCGATGCCAGCAAGTACGACTTCTCCCGTCTGGCCAGCTTCGAGAACGGCGAACTGGTGATCAACACCGAATACGCCAACGTCATTGGCCTGCGTCGCTATAAAGAGAAGGGCAAGGGCTTCTACTTCTCGCCCAAGCTGATCGAATGGCTGGGCCCCAAGCGCGAAGGCGACATCGCCGACGAGCCGTACATCCACTACGCGGCGAGCATGCAGGCGCTGTTCGAGAAGCTCGCCCTGCAGATGATCGACCACTACCTGGGCGACACCCTCAAACAGACCGGCAAGCTGGCCTTCGCTGGCGGCTGCGCGCTGAACGTCAAGCTCAACCAGAAGATCATCGCCCGCCCGGACGTCAAGGAGCTGTTCGTGCAGCCGGCGTCCGGCGACGCCGGTACCGCGGTCGGCGCCGCAGCCTATGTGTCTCACGCCCGTGGCGTGCCGGTCGAGAAGATGGAACATGTCTATCTCGGCCCTGCGTACTCCAACGAAGACGTGATCGCCGCCTGCGCCCGCCACCCGAACGCGCCCAAGTGGCGCAAGCTCGACGACATGCCGCAGCGCATCGCCAAGATCATGGTCGATGGCAACCCGGTGGCCTGGTTCCAGGGCCGCATGGAGTTCGGCCCACGCGCCTTGGGCGGTCGCTCCATCATTGGCTGCCCGAGCGTGCCGGGCGTGGCCGACCGGATCAACGAGCAGATCAAGTTCCGCGAGCGCTGGAGACCCTTCTGCCCGTCGATGCTCGACACCGTCGCGCCGCAGATGATCAAGGTCGACCACCCGGCGCCGTTCATGACCTTCACCTTCGAGGTGGCCGAGGAGTGGAAGACCCGCGTGCCTGAAGTGGTCCATGAGGACGGTACCTCGCGTGCCCAGGTCCTCAAGCGCGAGTACAACCCACGCTACTACGACATGATGAAGGCCCTCGAGGACCTGACCGGCAACGGCGTATCGCTGAACACCTCGCTCAACCGTCGTGGCGAACCCATGATCTGCTCGCCGACCGATGCCCTGAACATGTTCTTCGGCTCGGACCTGCAGTACCTGATCATGGAAGACATCCTGGTGGTCAAGGATGGCGCAGCGCCTTATGACCAACCGCTCTGAACGGCGCGTCCTGCAGTTCTGCCATGGCTATGACGGGCCGTTCCTGGACTGCGCCCGTCAATACGCCAGCCTGTTCCAGGGGCGTGGCTACCAGGTCACCACGGTCTTCTTGACCGGCAAGGCCGACCCCCAGGTCGCGGCCGGCTGCGCCTCGGACGAGGTGTTGTTCCTGGAGTTCAGCTCCAAGGCCGTGCGCGGCCTGAAGCTCGGGGCCATTGCGGCCCTGCGCAAGATCGCCGCCGCGCGCAACTTCAGTTTTTGTATCGCCCACCGCTTCAAGCCGATCTACGTGGCGCTGTTGGGCACCGGCTTGCCGGTGATCGGCGTGCACCATGCGTTCGGCGACTACCAGCGCAGGGGCCGGCGCCTGTTCGCCAACCTGTATCGCAAGCGCCTGAGCCTGCTGGGCGTCTCGGACGCGGTGCGCGACGACATGCGCCGCTGCCTGGCCAACTGGCCGGCCGAACGTATCCAGACCTTGTACAACCGGATCGACGTACAGGCCCTGCAGGCGAGCCTTGTGCCCCGTGCAGAAGCGCGCCGGGCCCTGGGGCTCGACCCGCAGGCCTGGATCGTCGGCAACGTCGGGCGCCTGCACCCGGACAAGGACCAAGCCACCTTGCTGCGCGGTTTCGCCGAGGCGCTGCCGAGCCTGCCCGCCGGTGCGCGCCTGGCGATCCTGGGCAAGGGCCGTCTGGAAGAAGCGCTCAAGGCCCAGGCCATGACGCTGGGCATTGCCGGGCAGGTCGATTTTCTCGGCCAGGTACCCGATGCCCGTCGGTATTTCCAGGCGTTCGATGTGTTCGCCCTGAGTTCGGATCACGAGCCGTTCGGCATGGTCCTGCTGGAGGCCATGGTCGCGGGCGTACCCTTGCTGGCCACGGCCTGCGGCGGTGCCCAGGAAGTGGTCGAGGGCGTGGGCGTGTTGTTCCCGTTGGGGGATGCCGGCCAGCTGGCTCAGGGGCTCAAGCACATGGCAGGGCTCGATGCGTCGCAGCGCCAGGCATGCGCCGAACATATGCTGCAACGGCTGCACCAGCGCTTTTCCGACCAAGCCGTGCGCGACGCCTTCTGGGCGCTGCCGCAGGTGCGTGCATTGATGGCGGAGGCGTGATGCTCAATCGTATCCGGGCCTTTCGCGAACGCGGTTGGGCGCCTGTCGACGCGGCCACCTACGCCGCTGCCTGGCAGCGTTTCGGCGGCAGCGTCGCGACCCATCCGCTGGTGATCGAGCAACTGGCCGATCTTGCCCAGATCCCGGTGCGCTACCTGGGCTGGCACCACGATGGCGAGCTCAAGGCTGCGATTCCCACCTGGGGCCGGCACCTGGCGCTGTCCAAGGACGTGCTCAAGCGTCACGGCAAGAAAGGCCTGTTCGACCTCGGCAACGCCGAGATCATCCTGCCGGCTGCCGGTGATGCCGGGGCGCCGCTACGCCATGCCGCGCGTTACCTGTCGGAGCTGAACCAAGGCAGGTTCACGGGCCTCAAGGCGCAGCCCGAGCAACTGGCCATGGCGCGCGCCCACGAAGACCTGTCCAAGAAGTTTCGCTACAACCAGCGCCGCGAGTTGCGCCTGCTGGAAGAGGCGGGCGGCGTGGTGCGGCCGATCAGTGATTTCTCCGCCGCTGAAATCGCCGCGATGTACTGCGACCTGTTCCAGCGTCGCTGGGGGTTCCCGGCCACCGGCGCAGCGCGCATGGCCGAGGTGCTGGAGCGCCTGCGCGAGCTGTTGATCGGCTCGGTGCTGCTGCTCGACGGCGCCCCTATCGCCATCCAGCTGGTGTACCGGGTCGAGGCGCCGGAGTGGGTCAGCGTCGAGTACGTCAACGGCGGCGTGGACCCCGAGACCAAGGCCTTCAGCCCTGGCAGCGTGTTGAGTTTCCTCAACACCCAGGCCGCCTGGGAAGACGCTCGAGCGCGCAACAAGCCGTTGCGGTTCTCCTTCGGTCGCGCCGATCGCGAGTACAAGGACCGTTGGTGCAACCCTGTGCCGGTGTTCCAGTCATGAGCCGCAAGCAGCAGCTGCTCAAGCGCCATCGACGCAACAAGCGCCTGGGCCTGTTGGCAGGCCTGGTCGCGCTGGTCGCCCTAGGGGTATTCGGCTGGTGGTGGCTGCCGCTGCTGCTGTTGCCGCTGCTGTGGGTGGCGCATGAGGCCTGGTTCGCCGACCACCTGTTCTATTCGCCCGCCGAAGACTACGCCTACCGTTTCGGCGACCAGGCTCGCCAGGTTGCCGCCAGCCTTCGCGATGGTGTGCTGCAGGCCGAGGTGGCCTTGGCCGGGGATGAAACGCTGATTCTCGAAGTGCGGGTGAAAAGCAGCTGGCTAGGCCGCTGGCTCGACCCGCGCGTAGAACTGCTCGGCGAAGCGCAGCAGGACAGCCAGGCCTTCGAGCGTGGCGTGGATGGCGTGCGCTTTCTCAACCTCACCGGCTTCGCTGCGCCGCTGATGGCCGGGGCGTTGCGCCTGCGTGGCCGGCATTGCCGATTGATCGGTGCGCCGCGCCTGTGGATAACTCCGTCGGTCGAGCTGAGCCAGCGCCGGGTCATGGTCATCGCCCCCCATGCCGACGACGCCGAGCTGGCTGCCTATGGCCTGTACAGCCAGGCTGACGAAGCCTGGGTGGTCACCTTGACCGCAGGCGAGATCGAAGCCGAGCACTATCAACAGATGGGCCTGCCCAAGGCCGAGGCGGCGCGGCTCAAGGGCCGACTGCGCGCCTGGGACAGCATTGCCGTGCCGCGTTGGGCTGGAGTGCCCGAGGCACGCTGCGTCCAGCTGGGCTATTTCTGCCTGCAATTGCCTGCGATGCAGGCGGCGCCGGAACAGCCGGTGGGGTCGCGCGAGGCGGACTTGGCCGATACCCGCCCGTTCCGCCGTTTCAATGCCTTTACGTTGCCGGGCGACGCCGACGGCGCACCCACCTGGCACAACCTGCTGGCTGACCTGCGCGCCCTGCTGGAGCAGGCCCGGCCGCACGTGCTGGTGATGCCGCACCCGCAACTCGACCCGCACCCGGACCACATCTGTGCCCAGGCCGCGGTGCACGAAGCCTTGCAGGGCCTGGACTGGCAGCCCGAAACACAGCTGTACTACGCCAACCATCTGCACGACAACGACCGCTGGCCCATGGGCGACAGCGGCGATGGCGTGGCCTTGCCGCCGCAGTTGAGCGCCGAGCAGGCCTGGGCGCCCTACAGCCGGGTCCTGGACCTTGCCACCCAGCGCGACAAGGCCATGGCGTTGGGCATGATGCATGACCTGCAGCCGCCCGCGCCGTTCAAACGCCGCCTGCGGCGGGTGCTGCAATGCTGGCTGGCCGGGCGCAAACCATCGGCCTACGGCGAAAACGAATTCTTCCGCAAGGCGGTTCGCCGCCACGAACTGTTCTGGCATTGCCCGCGCGAGCGTGACGAATGATTGATGGCGCACAGAGCCCAAGGAAAGCAATGAAAGTCCTATTTCTGGTGCAGAAGGAGCAGCGGGCGATCCTGGACCGCCTGTACGACGGCGTCGCCGCCCACTGCGACTGCGACCTGCGCTGGCTGACCAGCGAGGACCAGCGCAACCTGCGTCGCTACTTCAAGCGTGAAGTCGATGTCACCCGCTACGACCGGATCGTGTTCTTCCTGCGCTTCAAGCAGGAGATCCGCCAGGTCGGTTTCATCCGCACGGTGCCCAACCTGGTGATCCTCGAGCACGATGCCTACCAGAACTACATTCCGTGCAAGTACACCGGCAAGTTCAGTGCGCACTACCGTCACCTGCCGTGGGCGCGGGTGATCAGTTCCGGCTACATGGTCAGCGAGCGCCTGCGCCAGGAAGGTTTCGACGCGGTGTTCGTGCCCAAGGGCTATGACGAACAACTGCTCACCGACCAGGCGCGCGAACGCGATATCGAGCTGGCCTTCGTCGGCAGCACCGGCAGCGTGGCCTACAGCGGCCGCAAGGCGTTGCTCGATGAGCTCGGCCAGGTGGAAAACCTGGTGGTCACCCGCACCAAGTCGGGCGAGGACTACTGCAATACGCTCAACCGCATCCGTTTCTTCGTCAGTGCCGACGTTGGCATGGGCGAGTACATGATCAAGAACTTCGAGGCCATGGCCTGTGGCTGCGTGCTGCTGGCCTATGATCAGGGCGAGGCGGAAAACCGTGCCCTGGGCCTTGAAGACATGCACAACGTGGTGCTGTACGACAGCGTCCCGACGCTACAGGAAAAACTGCGCACGCTACGGCAGGACGCGGCGTTGGCCGCGCGCATCGCTGCCAACGGTCGGGAGCTGGCGGTTTCGCGCTTCAGCTTCGCCCAGGTGGGCCGTAGCATTGTCGAACACATGGAACCTCCGCTGCGACCGCAGCCACCTCTGAGCGCCTGGCAGCGACTGCGCCTGAGGCTGGGGTTCTGAGCAATGGCGCGCCTGTCGCAGGGAATGCGTGAGTCGTTGATAGTCCAAAGGTGGAGGGAGCCCCGTGCGCTTCTCTGAGAACAGTGATATCACCGTGGTCGTGACCAGTTGCGGGCGTTTCGACCTGCTCAAGGAAACGCTCGAGAGTTTCGACCGATACAACACCGCGCCGATCCGCGAAGTCTTCATCACCGAAGACTCCGGGAACGATGCAGTCCACGATGCTGTACCGATGCACTGGAAGCCCCACTGCACGGTCTTCGTCAACCGGCCCAAGCTGGGCCAGCTACCCTCCATCGACCTGGCCTACGGTCAGGTGAAGACGCCGTACATCTTCCATTGCGAAGACGACTGGCGCTTCTACCGGCAGGGGTTCGTCGAGGACTCGCGCGCGATCCTCGAGGTCAGCCCGGACCTGTTGCAGGTCTGGCTGCGCAGCCATGCCCATGACCTGGCGATCCATAGCCCGTATA
Organism: Pseudomonas guariconensis; assembly: GCF_015680235.1. Classification (GTDB taxonomy): domain Bacteria; phylum Pseudomonadota; class Gammaproteobacteria; order Pseudomonadales; family Pseudomonadaceae; genus Aquipseudomonas; species Aquipseudomonas guariconensis_A. The sequence goes on along the minus strand of NZ_JADLJL010000013.1, from coordinate 86,182 downwards.
TCCACCTGGGCGACCGCCAGGTGATCGCCGGTGTGCCGTGCTACCCGCTGCTGTCCGACAAGGCCGAATGGCAAGCATTTTCGCTCAACCCAGGGCTGCGCCGTCTAAGCGATTACCAGCGCTGCGCGCCGTTTGCCGCCTATTCTGGTGAGAAGGCGCTGTCGCGACGCTACGCCGAGTTGAACCTGGGGGCGGTCACCCTGGAAGGCGACGCGGTGCTGCACACTGGCTTCGGTAACCACGTGACCCTGCCCGAGGAAGTCCAGCGCAAGGCCAAGCGGCGCAAGCGGGACCGCCAGAAACTGATACTCACGCTGTTGGTGGGTTTGGTGGTCGGCACCGGGATCGGTTTTCTTGTCGGTTGAAGCGGCGTGCCTGATGGCCCATTCATTTTCCAGAGGGGCGTAACCCGATGAACATCGTCAATGTGATGTGGTCGGGCGGTCCGCAATATACGTCCATACACACGGTTCACCGGCAGGTGCTGGGGCATGCCCCGGCCGATGTGCGCGTGAGCAATTGGCTGTTGCTCGGTGAGCAGGGGTGCGGTGGGTTGGGTGAAACACGCACCTGGAACCTGCCGCAACGAGCGCTCAAGGGGCGCATGCCGGAGCGCCTCATGGTGCCCTGGTTGCGCCTGCGTCTGCGCGCGGCCTTGCGCCAGGCGCAGCCTGACGTGTTGCTGCTCGATGGCCTGGGTGTCGCGCGCTTGATGCTGCCGCTGCTGCGTCAGTTGCCCGGTGTTCGCGCAGCGGTCCTGTTCCATGGCTCCACCCGGCTACGCGGCAGTGACATAAGCCTGTTGCGCAGTATGCCTCGTGAGCGTCTGTCCATCGCCGCGGTGTCCGGCACTCTGGCCCGCTCGCTCGAGCAGGAGCTCGGCCTGCCAGTGCGTACCTTGCGCATTGCCATGGACCCGGCCGTGTTCTGCGGCCAGTTGCTTGCGCGCAATGCCGCCAGGCAGACGCTTGGCCTCCCTGCCCAGGATGAAGGCCGCGTGCTGTGCGCCGTGGGCCGGTTGGTGGAAAGCAAAGGCTTCGAAATGCTGATCGAGGCCTTCGCCAGGGCGCACGAGCACCAGCCCAACCTGCATTTGATGATCTTCGGCGATGGCGAGCTGCGCGATCGCCTCGCGGCGCGGATACAGGCACTGGGGCTCGACGCCAGCGTGCGGCTGTGCGGTTACAGGCCGGACCTTTCCCAGCTGTACCGTGCCTTCGATGGCTTGCTATTGCCTTCGCGCTCCGAGGGGCTGGGGCTGGTGTTGCAAGAAGCGGTGTTGGCGGATATTCCAGTTATCTGCAGCGATCTTGCAGTGTTTCGCGAGCAACTGGGCGAAGTCGATTGCTACTTGCCGGTCGCTGACGTCGAGGCCTGGAGCCAGGCCATTGCACGCTGCGCCAGCTTTGATCCCCAGGCCACAGCGGCAGTCCAGCGGCGCTCCCTGGCGCCGGAGCAGGGCTGGCAAGCGTTCTTGGCCGGGGTCGCCAGCCTGTTGGGGCGCTAGCCCTGAAGCAGGGCGGCCTCCAAGGCCGCCAGCGGGAACTGCTTGGCGAGATTCTCGCGCTCGATATAGCGCGCCATGTGCTGCACATTGCGGCGCACCATCCGCGCCGGCAGCGGCGCGCGCAGGAAACGCATGTCCGCGACGTCGATCAGGCCCAGGCGCTGGTCAGGCGTCAGCACCACGTTGCCCAGGTGCAGCGAGCGAAAATAGATACCTGAACGGTGCAATTGGCGGATCAATTCGACCAACTGCGGCAGCAGGCTGTCCCAGCTGAACCCTGGCTCACGGGACAGTTGCAGCAGCGTCTGACCCGGCAACGGCCGATAGAGCACGGCGGTACGCCCTGGCAGGTCGAGCTTGTGATGGCTGATCACTTCCAGCGTGGGAATTCCCATTTGCGCCAGGCGGGCGGCGTTATCGATGAAGCGCCGCGAGTAGGGGCGCAGTAGCGCAGATGAAATCAGACGCTTGCGACGAAAAACCTTGAGGATATTTCCATCCCCAAGCAGGTAGACTTTGGCGCCGTGGCTGTCTGCCTCTAGAACCTTGGCGCCGAGTGTCAGCTGATCGAAGTCGACCTGGGAGAGCCGGGAGCATTGCATGGGTAGGGCCTTGTCGTCTGGCAAGCAAAAATGACCGGCAATAATGCCGAAAATAAAGCCTCAGTACCATGATGACGGGTTTGGACTTTTTTGGGGGAGTGATGTTGTACAAGAAAAACTGGGCCCAGGCGTGGCTTGGGTTCGGCTTCGTCTGGTTCCTTGCCGGTATCGCCTTGGCACCGAGCAACAAGTTGTACTAACAGGGCATGATTCTTTTTCTCCACGCTCGCCATGCAATTCGATGCCGCCAGCCTCACCGATACCCCGCGTGCCGAATGGTTCATCAGCTGGCTGCCGGTGGGCCTGGCCATGCTGCTGCCCTGGGTGCGTGCCGAAAACGACGCCTGTGGTAAAATTCCCGGTTCAACCTGAACAGCGAGCTCGATGATGGCCGAAACACCGCTACCGGCGGAGCATACCTCCAGCCTGAAGATCTATTTCCGGCTGCTGAGCTACGTCAAACCCTACATCGGCATTTTCCTGCTGAGTATCGTGGGTTTCGTGATCTTTGCCTCGACCCAGCCGATGCTGGCCGGGATCCTGAAATACTTCGTCGATGGGCTGAGCAACCCCCAAGCGGTGCTGTTCCCCAATGTCCCCTACCTGCGCGACCTGCAACTGCTGCAGGCCGTGCCGCTGCTGATCATCCTGATCGCGGCCTGGCAGGGCCTGGGGTCGTTCCTGGGCAACTACTACCTGGCCAAGGTCTCCCTGGGGTTGGTGCATGACCTGCGGGTGCAGCTGTTCAACAAGCTGCTGGTGCTGCCCAACCGCTATTTCGACAACCATAACTCCGGCCACCTGATCTCGCGCATCACCTTCAACGTGACCATGGTCACCGGTGCGGCGACCGATGCGATCAAGGTGGTGATCCGAGAAGGCCTGACCGTGGTCTTCCTGTTCGCCTACCTGTTGTGGATGAACTGGAAGCTGACCCTGGTGATGGTCGCCATCCTGCCGGTGATCGCGGTGATGGTGAGCACCGCCAGCAAGAAATTCCGCAAGCAGAGCAAGAAGATCCAGGTCGCGATGGGTGATGTCACCCACGTGGCCTCCGAGACCATCCAGGGCTACCGCGTGGTGCGCAGCTTCGGTGGCGAGGCCTACGAGGAGCGACGCTTCCACGACGCCAGCCAGGGCAACACCGAGAAGCAGCTGCGCATGACCAAGACCGGCGCGCTGTACACGCCGTTGCTGCAGTTGGTGATCTACAGCGCCATGGCATCGCTGATGTTCTTGGTGCTGTTCCTGCGCGGCGATGCCTCGGCGGGTGACCTGGTGGCCTATATCACGGCCGCGGGCCTGCTGCCCAAGCCGATCCGCCAGCTTTCGGAGGTCAGCTCGACCATCCAGAAGGGCCTGGCGGGTGCCGAGAGCATCTTCGAGCAACTGGACGAGAAGCCCGAGGTCGACACCGGTACCGTGGAAAAAGACCGCGTGGAAGGCCGTCTGGAGGTGCGCAACCTCAGCTTCACCTACCCAGGTACCGAGCGCCAGGTGCTCAGCGATATCAGCTTCACCGCCGAGCCTGGGCAGATGATCGCCCTGGTGGGGCGCTCCGGCAGCGGCAAGTCCACCCTGGCCGCGCTGATCCCGCGCTTCTACCACCACACCAACGGGCAGATCCTGCTCGATGGTGTGGACATCGAGCAGTATCGCCTGCGCAACCTGCGCCGCCATGTGTCCCAGGTGACCCAGCATGTCACCCTGTTCAACGACACGGTGGCCAACAACATCGCCTACGGCGACCTGGCCGGCGCGCCGCGCGAGGACATCGAGGCCGCCGCCGCCGATGCCTATGCCAAGGAGTTCATCGATCAGTTGCCCAAGGGCTTCGACACCGAGGTCGGCGAGAACGGCGTACTGCTTTCCGGTGGCCAGCGCCAGCGCCTGGCGATCGCCCGCGCTCTGCTGAAGAACGCACCGCTGCTGATCCTCGACGAGGCGACCTCGGCCCTGGACACCGAGTCCGAGCGTCATATCCAGGCTGCCCTGGACCATGTGATGCAGGGGCGTACCACCCTGGTGATCGCCCACCGCCTGTCGACCATCGAGAAGGCCGACCTGATCCTGGTCATGGACCAGGGGCGCCTGGTCGAGCGCGGTACCCATGCCGAGTTGCTTCAGGCAAATGGCCATTATGCCCGCCTGCATGCCATGGGCCTGGACGCGCCGGAAAAGGCTGACATCACCTGATCTCCCCTGGCTCGGGGCCGTACCGGCCCCGATCATCATTGGTAACGTACAGATCGACGCTGGCCGTAAAGCCGTCACCGACCCTGTGCTAATATCCTGCCCCTGTTCATTATTTTCATATGGGTTGCCCATGAAGTTGTCCATGCCGCGTTTCGATCAAGCCCCGGTTCTGGTGGTCGGCGATGTCATGCTCGACCGCTACTGGCATGGCGGTACCTCGCGGATTTCTCCCGAAGCCCCGGTGCCGGTGGTCAAGGTCGAGCAGATCGAGGATCGCCCCGGTGGCGCGGCCAACGTCGCATTGAACATCGCCGCCCTGGGCGCGCCGGCTTCGCTGGTTGGCGTGACCGGCCAGGACGAGGCCGCCGATAGCCTCGCCAACAGCCTGCACGCAGCGGGTGTGCGCTCGGTGTTCCAGCGCATCGCCCACCAGCCGACCATCGTCAAGCTGCGGGTCATGAGCCGTCACCAACAGTTGCTGCGCATCGATTTCGAAGAGCCGTTCGCCACCGACCCGCTGTCGCTGGGCGAGGAGGTCGATGACCTGCTCGAAGGCACCAAGGTGCTGGTGCTGTCGGACTACGGCAAGGGTGCGCTCAAGAATCACCAGAGCCTGATCGAGGCCGCGCGAGCCAAGGGCATCCCGGTTCTGGCCGACCCCAAGGGCAAGGATTTCTCCATCTACCGCGGCGCCAGCCTGATCACCCCGAACCTCAGCGAGTTCGAGACCATCGTCGGTCGCTGCGCCGATGAGGGCGAACTGGTCGCCAAGGGCCTGCAATTGCTACAGGAGCTCGACCTGGGCGCACTGCTGGTGACCCGTGGCGAGCATGGCATGACCCTGCTGCGCACCGGCCACCCGGCGCTGCACCTGCCGGCGCGGGCCCGTGAAGTGTTCGACGTCACCGGTGCCGGCGATACCGTCATATCCACCCTGGCTGCGGCCATCGCAGCCGGCGAGGATCTGCCCCACGCGGTGGCCCTGGCCAACCTCGCGGCCGGCATCGTGGTCGGCAAGCTGGGTACGGCGGCCATCAGTGCCCCTGAACTGCGCCGTGCGATCCAGCGCGAAGAAGGCTCCGAACGCGGTGTGCTGACCCTCGATCAACTGCTGCTGGCGATCGATGATGCCCGGGCGCACAACGAGAAGATCGTTTTCACCAATGGTTGCTTCGACATCCTCCACGCAGGCCACGTGACCTATCTGGAGCAGGCGCGTGCCCAGGGCGACCGCCTGATCGTGGCGGTCAACGACGATGCCTCGGTCAGCCGCCTCAAGGGCCCTGGCCGGCCGATCAACAGCGTCGATCGGCGCATGGCCGTGCTGGCAGGCCTGGGCGCGGTGGACTGGGTCATCAGCTTCCCCGAAGGCACGCCAGAGAACCTGCTCAGCCAGGTCAAGCCAGATGTGCTTGTAAAAGGTGGGGACTACGGTATCGACCAGGTGGTCGGCGCCGATATCGTCAAGGCCTATGGCGGCACCGTGAAGGTGCTGGGGCTGGTGGAGAACAGCTCGACCACGGCGATCGTCGAGAAGATCCGCAAGAACTGAGGCCGAGCCTATCGCCGGCAAACCGGCTCCCACCTGCCCTGCGCTGCTTTCAGAGGCGCCGCGGTACCTGTGGGGGCCGGCTTGCCGGCGATGGTCTGCGCTGCAGCCCGACCCTACTTGTGCAACGCTCGTTGCAGCAGCGCCCGCGCCTTGTCGCCGAAGCGCTGCAGGTGAGAGGCCGGCTCCAGCCGGTGTTCCTCCAGGCCCTGCTGCCTGATCCAGTCCTTCCAGCGAATTCGCTCATCCCCGACCACCCAGCCGTCTTGTCGAGCAAAGCTCTCGGCCAGGTATAGGCCACGGGTGCTGGCCAGCACCAGTTCGTCCTTCTTCAAGGTATAAAGCTCGGCGGTTGGCTGGCCATCGACCAGTGGCATCAGGTACAGGTCCGGCCGCTTGCGGTTGAGCCGTGCTACCAGCTGGTCGCCTTCGAGCCGCTCGTCCACATGGAACAGGCTGAGCGACTTGGCTTCCCGGGGCACCTGCAGGCGCAGGTCGTAGATCAGCTGCAACGACGCGGTGGGCAAGTGCACATAGGCACGGGGCCGTTCCAGCAGCATCAAGTTGCCGCAATGCACCGGGCGCGCCGCGCCGGACTCGGGCGTTAGCACGAACGGCAGGGCTTCGCGGTAATGTAGCGCGTCGGCATAAGGCGCGGGCAGCCAAGTGTCGTTGAAGCGCCCGCCGAGCCAGCCCTCCGGGGTTTCCAGCAGGCATTCCTCGGCCACTTCCTGGATGGCGGTATGCAGCGGCAGGTTGATCTCCTGGGCGGGCACGTAGCCTGAGATCAGCTTGAGCACCACATCGCCGCGGTCCTGCCGGCGCTGACGCACCAGCACCCAATAGTCGCGGTTTTGCCAGTGCAGCGTCAGACGCACCGAAACCCCCAGGTTGGCCAGCTCGACCACGAAACGCTCGTGGTCTGCCAGCACGATGGCCTTGCGGCGCTGCTGGACCTGACCGAAGTTCAATGGCATCCCGATGCTCTGGTAGGTCAGGCCGTCGGGTGTGGCTTCGACGTGCAGCGGCAGGGTCTTGAAGTTGCTCGGGTTCTTGCGGATCAGCGTTCGCGGCACGAGGCTCCTCCTTGCGTTGGGCGCCCGCCAGGGCGACTCAAGGCTGGCCCAGGATTCGGGCGACGGTGGCCACGTTATGGGCCAGGTGCAACGGGTTGATGGTGCCGACGATAGCACTGCTCACCCCAGGGTGGGCGAACAGCAGCTCGAAGCTGGCCTGCACCGGATCGACCCCTGGTGCCAGGCAGATATGCCCGCTGGCCAAGGCCTTCTTCACCAGGATGGCCTTGCCGTGTTCGGCAGCGTAGTCCAGTACCGGGCGCTCCGCCTGCTCGTTGAGGTTGTAGGTGACCATGGCGCAATCGCCTTGTTCCAGGGCCTTCAGCCCACCCGCCACGGTCTTGCCGGACAGCCCGTAACCGAGGATCTTGCCCTCCTGCTTGAGTTCGGCGAGGGTCTGGTAGACGCCTTGTTGCTCCAGGATCTGCACGTCATTGCCGTCGGAATGCACCAGCACCAGTTCGATGTGGTCGGTTTCCAGACGGCGCAGGCTGCGCTCCACCGACCGGCGGGTATGGGCGGCACTGAAGTCGAAGTGCGACTGGCCATTGTCGAATTCCTCGCCCACCTTACTGACGATCACCCAGTGGTCGCGCTGGCCGCGCAGCAAGGGGCCCAGGCGTTCCTCGCTGCGACCGTAGGCCGGCGCGGTGTCGATCAGGTTGATGCCCAGCTCGCGGGCCTGGGCCAGCAGCAGGCGCGCTTCGTCATCGCCTGGGATGGTGAAGCCATTGGGGTATTTGACGCCCTGATCGCGGCCGAGCTTGACCGTGCCCAGGCCCAGCGGGGAGACCTTCAGGCCGGTGCTGCCCAGCGGCCGCAGGAAATCGTGCAGGGTCGGCAGGCTCATGGCAGCAGTCGCTCCCAGGCAGGTACGCCGAGGGCGGGACGAGGCAGGTCGGCAAGGTCAGGTTGCGCGGCGGGGCGGATACCGTCGCGCTCCAGGCTCGCCAGCACGCGGTCGGCGAAGTCGGGCGCCAGGGCCAGCTTGGTCGGCCAGCCCACCAGCAGGCGATGCTGCTCTGCGAGGAAGGCGTTGTCCGGGCGGATCAACCCGGATTGCGCGGGTTCGGCGCGATCGACCCGCAAGGTGGCCCAGCGCACCTGGCCCTGGTCGACCCAAGGCAGCAGGCTGGCGATCTCCTTCTGCGCCGCGGCGATCTGCTCGGCAGGTTCGCGTGCCACGCCGTCGGCCTCGGCCAGGTCGCCACCGAGGTACCAGACCCATTGGCCATCGTGGGCCGGGTGGGTGGTGACGGTGACACGCGGCTTGGGCCCGCCGCCCAGGCAGTGGGCATACAGCGGCTTGAGGTTCGGCCCCTTGGCCATGACCATGTGCAGCGGTCGGCGCTGCATGGCCGGCTGCTCCAGCCCCAGCGCCTGGAGCAGGGCTTCGGTGCCGGCACCGGCACTGAGCACGATACGCTGGGCGCGTATCTCACGGCCATCCACGCGCAGGCCGAGCAGTTCGTCGCCCTCGCGCAGCGGCTCGATGCGTTCGCCGGCCAGCAGGCTGTCACCGGCCAGTTCGGCCAGGTTGGCGAGCAGGCTCGGCACGTCGACGACCAGCTCGGCCAGGCGATAGACCTTGCCCTTGAAGGCGCGATCCTGCAGGGCAGGGGGCAGTTGCTCGCCCTTGACCTGGTCGACCCGGCCACGCACGGCCTTGCTGGCGAAGAAGCTGGTGAGGTTGCCCGCCAGGGTGCCGGGGGACCACAGGTAGTGGGCCTCGGACAGCAGGCGCGTCTTGCCCAGGTCGAGTTCGCCATTGCCGGCCAACGCCTCGCGCCAGCGGCGCGGCATGTCGGCGATGGCCTCGGAGGCACCGGTCAAGGCCCCATGCAGGGCATACTTGGTACCACCATGGATGATGCCCTGGGACTTGATGGTCTGCTCGCCACCGAGGCTTGCGCGTTCCACCAGCACCGTCGAATACCCCAGGCGCCGCAACCTTGCGTTGAGCCAGAGGCCAGCGACCCCGGCGCCGACGATCAGCACGTCAGTGGAAATGGCAGATGGCATGCGAGCACCTCTAGAACTGGGACAGTTGCCCAGTATACAGGCTGTGGACGCGTGCGGGCCTCATCGCCGGCAAGCCGGCTCCCACAAGCAACGGCTCCGTTCCTGTGGGAGATCACCCAGCCCTTCCGGGCTGCGCTGATCCCGTGTAGGCGCGGGCTTGCCCGGCGATAGGGCTGCAGCGACGATAAAGCCGATGCCAGTCAGTGGCCGGCCGTCTTGGAGAACAGCTGGATCACCACCACGCCACCGACGATCATGGCCATCCCCAGCATGGCCGGCACATCCAGTTTCTGCCCATAGATCACCAGAGCGGCGACGCTGATCAGCACGATACCCAGGCCCGACCAGATAGCGTAGGCGATGCCCACCGGAATGCTGCGCACCACCAGGGTCAGCATCCAGAACGCCACGGCATAGCCCCAGACCATCAGCAGCAGCGGCAATGGCGTGCTCAAGCCCTTGACCGCCTTCATGGAAGCGGTGGCGATGACTTCGGCGCAGATGGCGATGGCCAGGTAGGTGTAGGCATTCATGATCGGGGTCCTCCGTTGCTGGGTGGGCATTCTAGACTTTCGTCGGATGGGGTAAAGTCATTACCTATCTGCTATGGAGATAGGTTGCATGGCCCAACAGTGGGATCTCGACCAACTGCGCACCTTCTTGCGGGTCACCGAGCTGCGCTCGTTTTCCGCTGTCGCCCGGGAGCAGCACAAGGCACAGTCGGCGGTCAGCAATGCCATCGCGCTGCTGGAGGCGGACCTGGGCGTGACCTTGTTCGAGCGCAGCAGCGGCCGCCAGCCGCGGCTGACCGAAAGCGGGGCGGCCCTGCTCGAGGATGCGCGAGAATTGCTGCGCCAGTGCGAGCGCCTGGATGGCCGGGCCCTGGCTCTGATGCGTGGCCAGGAAGCCTTGTTGCGCGTGGCCCAGGATGAGGCCATGCCCTACCAGCCGGTGATCGACAGCCTCGACGAGCTGGCCAGCCGTTTCCCCTTCCTGGAAGTACAGGTGGCCAGCGGCGCCCAGGGCGACGTGGCGCGCAAGCTGGTGGAGCGTCGCGCCGACCTGGGGTTGTTCTTTCATCACGAGCGCATTCCCGCGTCGTTGGAGCGCCGCGCCCTGGGCAGCGTGGAGATGGTCACCGTATGTGCCGTGGACCATCCGCTGGCGGGCGAGCGGAAGGTGACTCGCCAGCAGTTGGCTCGTCACCGGCAGTTATTGATCACACCGCAGCAAAGCGGCTACCCCGGGGGCGAGGCGATCAGCCCGCAGGTGTGGCGCGCCGACAGCTTTTATGCCATGGCCGAGCTGCTGATGCGCGGGCTGGGCTGGGCCTGGCTGCCACGGCATGTGGTGCAGTACCCGACCTACCAGGCGCAGATGGTCGAACTCGACAGCGAGTGGCGCCCGCCTGCGCTGGTCGTCGAACTGGCCTGGCGCCGCGACCAACCCTTGGGGCCGGCGGCGCAGTGGCTGGCCGAACGCTTTGCTGTGCACCTGCGGGCCATCGGCTGAGAGGCGGTGCCCGACAGGTCTTTTCGTGCAGTTCCTAGTACACTGCGTCGCCATGAACAGAACCCTCTATACCCTGCTTTTCCACCTAGGCCTGCCGCTGGTTGCGCTGCGCCTGTACCTGCGTGCGCGCAAGGCGCCGGCCTACGGCCAGCGCATCGCCGAGCGCTTCGCTTGCAAGCTTGCGCCGATGCGCCGGGACGGCATCTGGGTGCACGCGGTGTCGGTGGGCGAAAGCATCGCTGCCGCGCCGATGATCCGCGCCTTGCTCAAGGCTTACCCGGACCTGCCGGTCACCCTGACCTGCATGACGCCCACCGGTTCGGAGCGGATCCGCGCGATGTTCGCCGACGAGCCGCGAATCCAGCATTGCTACCTGCCTTATGACCTGCCTTGGGCGGCGGGGCGCTTCCTCGATCATGTCCGGCCGCGGTTGGGCATCATCATGGAGACCGAGCTGTGGCCCAATCACATCCACCAGTGCGCCAAGCGCGGCATTCCGGTGGCCCTGGCCAATGCGCGGCTGTCCGAGCGTTCGGCCCGTGGCTATGCGCGTTTCGCCGGTCTGACCCGGCCGATGCTGGCCGAGATGAGCCTGATCGCAGTGCAGACCGAGACCGAGGCGCAGCGTTTCCGCAGCCTGGGCGCACGGCCTGAGTGCGTGCAGGTGACCGGCTCGATCAAGTTCGACCTGAAGATCGACGCGCAGCTTCAGCCGCGTGCCCGTGATCTGCGTGAGCGCTGGGGGGCCGGCGAGCGCCCGGTATGGATCGCGGCCAGTACCCACGAGGGTGAGGATGCATTGATCCTCGAGGCCCACCGGCAACTGCTACAGGCTCATGGCGATGCGCTGTTGGTGTTGGTGCCGCGCCATCCCGAGCGGTTCGATGCGGTGCATGGCCTGTGCCAAGCGCAGTTCGCCACCGTGCGACGTTCTTCCGGCGTGCCGGTAGAAGCTCAGACCCAGGTCTTGCTCGGCGATACCATGGGTGAGCTGTTGTTCCTCTATGCCCTGGCCGACATTGCCTTTGTCGGCGGCAGCCTGGTGCCCACCGGTGGGCATAACCCGCTGGAGCCGGCGGCACTGGCGTTGCCGGTACTCACGGGCCCGCACGTGTTCAACTTCCTGGAAATCAGCGCGATGCTGCGCGAGGCGGGGGCGTTGCAGGAAGTGGACGATGCCAGCGGCTTGGCCGGGGCGGTACGTCGGCTGGTCGAGTTGCCCCAGGATGCCCGGCGCATGGGCGAGGCGGGCAGGGCGGTGATGCTGGCCAACCAGGGGGCTTTGCAGCGGCTGTTGGATGGGCTGGGGAGGCTGTTGACGTAAGTGGATGCTGGGGGCTGCTGTGCAGCCCAATCGCGGGACAAGCCCGCTCCCACAGGTCCGCTGTGACGCCATCCCATCCGGTCCCGCGATAGGGGCGCAAAGCGCCGCCAATCTCAAGGCCTGCGTTCGAAGTTCTTGGCCGCTGCCGCAGCCAGGTCTGGCGGCAGGAAGTCTTTGTCGGGGTTGTAGTCGGCCTTCAGGTAGCGCCCCAGGTCCTGCAGATCCTGCGGGCTGAGGGTGCCGGCGGCCTGTTTCAGGCGCAGGTTGTCGAGGATGTAGTCGTAGCGGCTGTTGTTGTAGTCGCGCACCGAGGTGTACAGCTGGCGCTGGGCGTCGAGCACGTCGACGATGTTGCGGGTACCGACCTGGTAGCCGATCTCGGTGGCCTCCAGGGCGCTCTGGTTGGAAATGATCGACTGCTTGCGTGCCTGCACCTGCTCCACGTCGGTGTTCACCGCCCGGTGCAGGTTGCGGGTGTTTTCCACCACTTGGCGGCGCAGGCTCTCGCGTTGCTGCTCGCTCTGGCTCAGGCGCTGGTAGGCCTCGCGTACCTGGGAGCTGGTCAGGCCGCCGCTGTAGATCGGAATGTTCAGCTGCAGGCCGATGCTGGTCTGCTCGACGTCGCCACTGTAGCGCACGCCGGGCTGCGGGTTGGAGAAGCCCAGGCTGTCGTTGTCGCCCTTCTGGTAGCGGGCCACCGCATCCAGGGTCGGCGCGTGGCCGGCCTTGCGTTGGCGCAGGGTTTCCTCGGCGGCGGTGACGGCATGGTTGGTGGCCAGTAGGTTGAGGTTCTGCCGCGCTGCGGTCTCGACCCAAGCCTTGGCGTCGTTGGGCGTCGGCACCTGCACCGGTAGGGTGTGGACCACCCCCTGGAGCGAACCGTATTCGCGGTTGGTCAAGGTCACCAGGGCCTCGAAAGCGTCCTGGACCTGGCGCTCGGCAATGATCCGGTTGGCCCGGGCGGTATCGTAGCTGGCCTGGGACTGCAGTACGTCGGTCTTGTCCGAGAGACCAACGTCGAAGCGTTCGTTGGACTGGTCCAGCTGGCGCTTGAACGCCGCTTCCTCGGCCTTGGTCGAGGCCAGGTTGTCCTGGGCACGCAGTACTGAGAAATAGTTCTCCGCGGTTTGCAGGATCAGGTTCTGCTCGGTCGCGGACAGCTCGAGGGCCGCTTGTTCATTGACTGCCTCGGCTGCCTGCAACTGGAACCAGCGGTCGGCGCGGAAGATCGGCTGCGCCAGGGTCGCGTTCCATGAATTGCCGCTGCGGTTGGAGGTGACCGAAGGCTCGTCGAACTTGGTGCGGGTGTTCATCATCTCGGCGCCGGCCGACAGGTTCGGCAGCAGCCCGGCGCGGGCCTGGGGGACTACTTCGCGGCGTGCGCCGTAGTCGGCGCGGGCGGCGGCCAGGTCGGCGTTGTTGTCGACCGCTTCCTGGTAGACGCTGATCAGGTCGGTCTTCACCGTCGTGGGCACATCCGCTGCCCAGACCACTCCGTTGGACGCACAAGACACGGCAATCGCCAGTGAGAGTTTGCGCAGCATAGGGCAATCCTTGTACGAAATTAATTACTGAACTGGTGAGTATTGAATGAGGGGCCAGTCTAGTACCACGCGCATCCGGCCACAATCTCCGCGACGCCTTTCATCATCCCGGCATCTACCCGCTTGGCTTTGCCGGCCACTTGAGTCTAGACTGCGCATGTTCTTGTCGGGGTGCCTTGAATCGAAGGCTGAGATCGGATAGTTCCGGATCCCGTTGAACCTGATCAGGTTAGCGCCTGCGTAGGGAACAAGATTGCTCGCTTTCCCGGCGAGATCTTGTGCCAGGTCCGGGATTGTCGTAGCTCACGCTCAAGGCACCTCCGTGTATCCGGCACCAGCACCGTTCCAGGTGCATTCCGCGCCTCCTTCAGGTTCTCCCCGACATTCCACGCTGTCTGGAGAGCCTGTGATGAGCAAACAAGAAAAATCGATCCACCTCAGCGAGTCGGCGCAAGTCGACCAGCAGTCCGTGCAACCGTTCCCCCGTTCGCGCAAGGTCTATGTCGAAGGTTCGCGCCCCGACATCCGCGTGCCCATGCGTGAAATCAGCCTGCACGACACCCCTACCGATTTTGGCGGCGAGCAGAACGCCCCGGTGCTGGTCTATGACACTTCCGGGCCATACACCGACCCGAACGTCGTCATCGACGTGCGCAAGGGCCTGGGCGACGTCCGTTCGGCGTGGATCGAGGCCCGTGGCGATACCGTGCGCCTGGACGGCCTGAGCTCGAACTTCGGCCAGCAGCGCCTGAACGATGCCGACCTGGCCAAGCTGCGCTTCGCACACGTGCGCAACCCGCGCCGCGCCAAGCCCGGTGCCAACGTTACCCAGATGCACTACGCGCGCCAGGGCATCATCACCGCCGAGATGGAATACGTCGCCATCCGCGAAAACATGAAGCTGCAGGAAGCCCGCGCCGCCGGCCTGCTCGACCAGCAGCACGCCGGCCACAGCTTCGGTGCCAGCATCCCGAAGGAAATCACGCCCGAGTTCGTCCGTGAAGAGATCGCCCGTGGTCGTGCGATCATTCCGGCCAACATCAACCACCCGGAACTGGAGCCGATGATCATCGGCCGCAACTTCCTGGTGAAGATCAACGGCAACATCGGCAACAGCGCCCTGGGCTCTTCCATCGAGGAAGAAGTGGCCAAGCTGACCTGGGGCATTCGCTGGGGTTCGGACACGGTCATGGACCTGTCCACCGGCAAGCACATCCACGAGACCCGCGAGTGGATCATCCGCAACTCGCCGGTGCCGATCGGTACCGTGCCGATCTACCAGGCCCTGGAGAAGGTCGGCGGCATCGCCGAGGACCTGACTTGGGAGTTGTTCCGCGACACCCTGATCGAACAGGCCGAGCAGGGGGTGGACTACTTCACCATCCACGCAGGTGTGCTGCTGCGCTACGTGCCGCTGACCGCCAAGCGCGTGACCGGCATCGTCAGCCGCGGCGGCTCGATCATGGCCAAGTGGTGCCTTGCGCATCACAAGGAAAACTTCCTGTACACGCATTTCGACGAGATCTGCGAAATCATGAAGGCCTACGACGTCAGCTTCTCGCTGGGCGACGGCCTGCGCCCGGGCTCGATCGCCGACGCCAACGATGCGGCCCAGTTCGGTGAGCTGGAGACCTTGGGCGAGCTGACCAAGATCGCCTGGAAGCATGACGTGCAGTGCATGATCGAGGGCCCCGGCCACGTGCCGATGCAGCTGATCAAGGAGAACATGGACAAGCAGCTCGAGTGCTGCGACGAGGCGCCGTTCTACACCCTCGGCCCACTGACCACCGACATCGCGCCGGGCTACGACCACATCACCTCCGGCATCGGTGCGGCGATGATCGGCTGGTTCGGCTGCGCCATGCTTTGCTACGTGACGCCCAAGGAGCACCTGGGACTGCCGAACAAGGACGACGTCAAGACCGGCATCATCACCTACAAGATCGCCGCGCATGCCGCCGACCTTGCCAAAGGCCACCCGGGCGCGCAGATCCGCGACAACGCGTTGTCCAAGGCGCGCTTCGAGTTCCGCTGGGAAGACCAGTTCAACCTTGGCCTGGACCCAGACACCGCCCGTGCCTTCCACGACGAGACCTTGCCCAAGGAGTCGGCCAAGGTGGCGCACTTCTGCTCGATGTGCGGGCCGAAGTTCTGCTCGATGAAGATCACCCAGGAAGTGCGCGAATACGCTGCCAACCAGCGTATCGAGGCGACCGATGTCTCGGTGGAGGAAGGCATGCGCGAGCAGGCCGAACGCTTCCGCCAGGAAGGTAGCCAGCTGTACAAGAAAGTCTAAGACGGTTGAGGGGCCGCTTCGCGGCCCTTTCGCGGCACAAGGCCGCTCCTACAGGGGCAGCGCAAGGTTCAGGTCCTGCGCGGTCTCTTGTAGGAGCGGCCTTGTGCCGCGAAACGAGGACGCAGTCCTCGCCAAGAACACCAATAACACCCCGGCGAGCGCCATCATGAGCACACCCAGCCACTTCTCCCCGGACCACCCGGTCCCCCACAGCCAGCGCCAGTTCGGCGCTCGCGACCTGTTTTCCCTCTGGTTCTCCCTCGGCATCGGCCTGATGGTCCTGCAGGTCGGCGCGCTGCTGGCGCCGGGCCTGGGCTTGGCGGGAGCGATCCTGGCGATCGTCCTGGGCACGGCGGTCGGCGTGCTGCTGTTGGCCGCCGCCGGGGTGATCGGCAGCGACACGGGCCTGTCGGCCATGGCCACGCTGCGGCTCAGCCTGGGCCGCCAGGGCGCGCGCCTGCCGGCGCTGCTCAACCTGCTGCAACTGGTCGGTTGGGGCTCGTTCGAGATCATCGTCATGCGTGACGCCGCCAGCCTGCTGGGCGCCCGCGCCTTCGGCGAAGGCAGCGCCTGGACCAGCCCGGTGCTCTGGACCTTGTGCTTCGGCGCCCTGGCCACCCTGCTCGCCGTCAGCGGGCCGCTGGCCTTCGTGCGCAAGGTGCTGCGCAAGTGGGGGATCTGGCTGCTGCTCGGCGCCTGCCTGTGGCTGACCTGGAACCTGTTCGCCAAGGCCGATCTGGCCGGGTTGTGGCAGCGCGCCGGCGATGGCTCGATGTCGCTGGCGGTGGGCTTCGACATCGTCATCGCCATGCCGCTGTCGTGGCTGCCGTTGATCGCCGATTATTCGCGGTTCGGCCAGCGCGCCGGCCGTGTATTCGGCGGCACGGCACTGGGCTTCTTCATCGGTAATGCCTGGCTGATGAGCCTGGGCGTGGCCTACACCCTGGCCTTCGCGCCCAGTGGTGAAGTCAATGCCCTGCTGCTGGCCCTGGCCGGTGCCGGGCTAGGTATCCCGCTGTTGCTCATCCTGCTGGACGAGTCGGAAAACGCCTTCGCCGACATCCACTCGGCGGCGGTGTCTACCGGCCTGCTGGTGCACTTGAAGGTCGAGCACCTGGCTCTGGCCATCGGCGTGCTGTGCACCCTGGTCGCCCTGTTGGCGCCGCTGGCCCAGTATCAGAACTTCCTGCTGCTGATCGGCTCGGTGTTCGCGCCGCTGTTCGGCGTGGTGCTGATGGACCACTTCGTCGTTCGTCGGCGGCAGATGCCGACGCTGGTGGCCGGGCTACACTGGCAGGCACTGCTGGCCTGGGCAGTGGGCGTGGCGGCGTATCACCTGATGGCGAATGTCGCGCCGGAGTTGGGGGCGACCCTGCCGGCACTGCTGCTGGCAGGGGGGCTGCACGGCCTGCTGAGCCTCAGCCGCGGCCGGGAAACAGCTCAGGCCTGAGCACGCCGTTCAGGCGTGGGTAGGGGATCTTCAGCTCGATGTGGCCCATGGAATAGGGCGCGATGGCATAGACCTCGTACTTGACCACGACCGCGCCGTAGGTCAGGGCCACATGGGGGGACTTGCGGAACGGCCAGGTCTTGATGAACTCCGGGTCCTTGTCCATGCCGGTGCTGATCATCCAGGCACGGTGGGACTCTTCCACGGTCTTCCAGAAGGTGTCTTCCTGGCCGGGCAGGAGCATGTCCTGCAGGGTCAGGACCTTGTCCAGCTTGCGTGAATAGTTGATGAAACCGCGCCCGGGCATGCCGTGGGCGCCGCCGCTGTCCAGGTAGCTGGACAGCTCGATGATCACCAGCCCGTCATGCTGCTCGCGTACCTTGGCCTGCAGGTAGCTGCTGTTGCGCTTCTCGGCGCTGGCCAAGTACTGCTGCTCGTAGGCCTGCAGCGAGGTGGGCGCGCCGCTGTGCTGGTTGTCCTCGGTCAACTGCAACAGGCGTTTTTCGACGATGGCGTCGAGCTTGGGCAGGGCCGGGAAGTGGATGGTGTCGATGTTCACCAGTGGGCAGTCGCTCTCGCTGCAACCGGGCTTGACGTGTTCCCAGGCGTCGCGCTTGACCTCGAGCGGGGCCCGGTAGTTGGGCTCGAACAAGCTCTGGCAGGCGCCCAGGGCCATTGCCAGCACGGCCACGGAAGTCAGTTTGACAAGCGTCATGATGATCCTTGCAGAACAAAGGGAGTCGGCCTTTGACCGTCGGCGAAGCCGTCGGTTCGCCACTAAGCTAACAGAGTAGAGAGGCTCTGTCCCGGTTGCCTCAACGGTCGCCGGAAAGGGGTGAAACACGGCGGTACGCAGAGTAGGATGGCGCGATGCGGTAAACGAGGTAACGAGGATTTCCATGTCAGACACGTTGAATTCGCAACCCAAGGCGGTCGAGATCGTCGAACGGGCCAACTGCTTCCAGGGCTTCTACCGGCTCGACAAAGTGCGCCTGCGTCACGAACTGTTCGTCGGCGGTCTGGGCCGTGAGATCAGCCGCGAACTGTTCGTGCGCCACGACGCGGTCTGCGTACTGCCGTACGACCCGCTGCGCGACGAGGTGGTGCTGATCGAGCAGTTCCGCGTCGGTGCCATGGGCAAGGTGGAAAACCCCTGGCTGATCGAGATGGTCGCCGGGTTGATCGACAAGGACGAGCAGCCCGAGGAAGTCGCCCACCGCGAAGCTGAAGAAGAAGCGGGCCTTGCGTTCAGCGCGCTGTGGCCGATGACCCGCTATTTCCCGTCGCCGGGCGGCAGCGATGAATATGTTCACCTGTTCCTGGGGCGTTGCAGCAGCGAGGGCGCCGGCGGGCTTCACGGCCTGGAGGAGGAGGGCGAGGACATCCGCGTACGCGTCTGGGCCTTCGAGGATGCCTTGCAGGCCGTGCGCGACGGGCGCATCTGCAACGCCGCGACCATCATCGGCCTGCAATGGCTGGCGCTGAACCGCGATGAAGTGCGAGGTATGTGGAAGTGAACCTGTTGCGCGAGCGCTACCGGGTCGACCTGGCCGGGCTGCAGGCCGCCTGCGAGGCCAACTATGCCCGGCTGATGCGCCTGTTGCCTGACATGCGCACCACCCAAAGCTCGCGCCGCATCGGCATGACCCAGGGCGACCAGATGCTCGGCGTGCTGGTGCTCGATGTGCTGCTGGCCTGCCCCTACACCACTACCCTTCGGGTGCGCCAGGAGCACAGCCTGCCGTGGCTACCGGTGCCGCACTTGGAGGTGCAGGTGTATCACGACGCGCGCATGGCCGAGGTGGTCAGCGCCGAGCACACCCGGCGCCTGCGCAGCATCTACCCGTACCCCAACGCGGCGATGCACCAGCCGGACGAGAAGGCCCAGCTCAACCTGTTCCTGGGTGAATGGCTGAGCCACTGCCTGGCTTGCGGCCACGAACTGGAAGCCGTTCGCTGAAAATGTGACGCCGGTCGGGCAAGGCCCTTTGCCCGGCGCGCGCAGGCAGCCGATAATCGCGCTGAATCCGCTCGAGGAGACGGCCCGTGCCGCAGCCCAATCACGCCCAAGACCCGGCGCCGCTTCATGTGGTGCAACTGACCGATGCCCATCTGTTCGCCACCCCTGGCGGCACCTTGTTGGGCATGAATACCCGCGACAGCCTGCGTCATGTGGTCGAGCAGGTACGACGCGAGCAGCGGCGCATCGACCTGCTGCTGTGCACGGGCGACCTTTCCCAGGATGGCAGCGTCGCCTCCTACGAAGCCTTCCGCCAGTTGAGCGCCTCGCTTGGCGCACCGAGCCGATGGTTGCCGGGCAATCATGACGAGGCCCGGGTGATGGCCGAGGTCGCGCAGGGTAGCGACCTGGTGCAGGCGGTGACCGACCTGGGTGCCTGGCGCATCGTCATGCTCAACTCGAACGTGCCCGACGCCACCCATGGTTGGCTGGCCGAGGACCAGCTGGCCATTCTGGATCAGGCGCTGGCCGGTGCCGGTGAGCGGCATTGCCTGGTGTGCCTGCACCATCAGCCGGTGGATATCGGTTGTGCCTGGATCGCGCCGATCGGGTTGCGCAATGCTGATGAACTGTGGGCGTGCCTGCGCGGTTATCCACAGGTCAAGGCTGTGCTCTGGGGGCATATCCACCAGCCGTGGGATGAGCGGCGTGATGGCGTTCGCCTGCTGGCCACGCCATCGACCTGCATCCAGTTCGCGGCCCGCAGCGAGGATTTCCAGGTCAGCGAAGAGCAGCCGGGTTATCGCTGGCTGCGCCTGCATGGCGACGGGCGGGTGGAAACGGGTGTCGAGCGGGCGCGGGATTTCGAGGTGAAGCTGGACTTCGACAGCCCGGGGTACTGAGGGACCTGCAAAGGCCCATCGCGGGACAAGCCCGCTCCCACAGGGGGCCAGCGCTAGCTACCTGTTCTTTGCGCGACAGCGCAGCCCAAAGGGTTAAGATATCTCCCACAGGCTTGGCGGTGATTCGTGTGGGAGCGGGCTTGTCCCGCGATGGGGCGCGAAGCGGCCCTTCGGCCGTGACGAATATGTTGCTAAAACCCTTGTGCGGCGCCAAAACCCGGTGAACGCGCTACACTGCGCGTCCCTGCGCCCGCCTCAGCGGGCGCGAAGCCGCAGATTCCGGGAGCAGCATGTCGGGTTCCATCCTTTATATCCATGGCTTCAACAGCTCGCCGCTGTCGAAGAAAGCGCGTCAGCTCGAGGCAGTGATGCAGGCTCTGGGCCTGGCCGAACGCCTGCGCGTGCCGGCCTTGCATCATCACCCGCGTCAGGCCATTGCCCAGCTGGAAGCGGCCATCGCCGAGCTCGATGCCCCTTTGCTGGTGGGAAGCTCGCTCGGTGGCTACTATGCCACCTACCTGGCCGAGCGCCATGGTCTGAAGGCCCTGCTGATCAACCCGGCAGTCGGGCCACACCGGCTGTTCGATGGCTACCTGGGCTCCCAGCGCAACCTGTACACCGACGAGACCTGGGAACTGACCCTGGACCATGTTCAGGCCCTGGCCGAACTCGAAGTACCGCCGCCTCAGGACGCCAGCCGCTACCAGGTATGGTTGCAGACCGCCGACGAAACCCTGGACTATCGTCACGCCGAACGCTATTACCAAGCCTGTGCCTTGCGTATCCAGGCCGGCGGCGACCACAGCTTCCAAGGCTTCGCCGAACGCCTGCCGTCCCTGCTGGCCTTCGCCGGCATCGCCCGCGGGCAGTATGCGACGCTCGATTTTTCTGTATTTTGATCTTTTTGCATTCACCAGACTGACGACGAGACCCCATGGCCAATCCCAGCGCTAGCGCCTATAACGCAGACGCCATCGAAGTCCTCTCGGGCCTTGACCCGGTCCGCAAGCGGCCGGGCATGTACACCGATACCAGCCGGCCGAACCACCTGGCCCAGGAAGTCATCGACAACAGTGTCGACGAAGCCCTGGCTGGCCATGCCCGCTCGGTGCAGGTGATCCTTCATGCCGACCATTCCCTGGAAGTGTGCGACGACGGTCGCGGCATGCCGGTGGACATCCACCCCGAAGAGGGCGTGTCCGGGGTCGAGCTGATCCTCACCAAGCTGCATGCCGGCGGCAAGTTCTCCAACAAGAACTACCAGTTCTCCGGCGGCCTGCATGGCGTCGGTATCTCGGTGGTCAACGCCCTGTCGACCCAGGTCCGTGTGCGGGTCAAGCGCGATGGCAACGAATACCAGATGACCTTCGCCGATGGCTTCAAGGCCAGCGAGCTGGAGGTGGTCGGTACGGTTGGTAAGCGCAACACCGGTACCAGCGTGTACTTCAGCCCCGACCCCAAGTACTTCGACTCGGCCAAGTTCTCCATCAGCCGACTCAAGCATGTGCTCAAGGCCAAGGCCGTGCTCTGCCCAGGCCTGCTGGTCAGCTTCGAGGACAAGGCCAGCGGCGAGAAGGTCGAGTGGCATTACGAAGACGGCCTGCGCTCCTACCTGGTCGACTCGGTCAGCGAGTTCCTGCGCCTGCCCGACGAGCCGTTCTGCGGCAGCCTGGCCGGCAACAAGGAAGCCGTGGACTGGGCCCTGCTGTGGCTGCCGGAAGGCGGCGACAGTGTCCAGGAGAGCTACGTCAACCTGATCCCTACCGCCCAGGGCGGTACCCACGTCAATGGCCTGCGCCAGGGCCTGCTGGATGCGATGCGCGAGTTCTGCGAGTTCCGCAACCTGCTGCCGCGAGGCGTCAAGCTGGCGCCGGAGGATGTGTGGGAACGCATCACCTTCGTGCTGTCGATGAAAATGCAGGAACCGCAATTCTCTGGCCAGACCAAGGAGCGTCTGTCGTCCCGCGAGGCGGCGGCGTTCGTCTCCGGTGTGGTCAAGGATGCCTTCAGCCTGTGGCTCAACGCTCACCCGGAGCTGGGCATGCAACTGGCGGAGCTGGCCATCAGCAACGCCGGCCGGCGCCTGAAGGCGAGCAAGAAGGTCGAGCGCAAGCGCATCACCCAAGGCCCGGCGCTGCCGGGCAAGCTGGCCGATTGCGCGGGGCAGGACCCGATGCGCGCCGAGCTGTTCCTGGTCGAGGGTGACTCGGCCGGCGGCTCGGCCAAGCAGGCACGGGACAAGGAGTACCAGGCCATCCTGCCGCTGCGCGGGAAGATCCTCAACACCTGGGAGGTCGATGGCGGTGAGGTGTTGGCCAGCCAGGAAGTGCACAACATCGCCGTGGCCATCGGTGTCGACCCGGGTGCTGCCGACCTCTCGCAACTGCGTTACGGCAAGATCTGCATCCTGGCCGACGCCGACTCCGACGGGCTGCACATCGCCACCCTGCTGTGCGCACTGTTCGTCCAGCACTTCCGCCCGCTGGTGGAGGCCGGCCACGTTTACGTGGCCATGCCGCCGCTGTACCGCATCGACCTGGGCAAGGAGATCTACTACGCCCTGGACGAAGCCGAGCGCGATGGCATCCTCGACCGCCTGGTCGCCGAGAAGAAGCGTGGCAAGCCGCAGGTCACCCGATTCAAGGGCCTGGGCGAGATGAACCCGCCGCAGCTGCGCGAAACCACTATGGACCCGAATACCCGGCGTCTGGTGCAGCTGACCCTGGACGATGTGCAAGGCACCACCGAGATCATGGACATGCTGCTGGCCAAGAAGCGCGCCGGCGACCGCAAGAGTTGGCTGGAAACCAAGGGTAACCTCGCCGAGGTTCTGGTTTGATCCGCCTGCTGGCTACCGTTTGCCTGGCCTTGTTGGCGCTGCCGAGCCAGGCGGGCAGTTGGCCGGAGCTCAAGCTCGGTGCAGAGTACCCGGTCGAAGGCATGCGCGGCGGCAACCTCTCGGGCCTGGCCTGGTGCCGTGGCGCGTTGTGGACGGTGTCCGACCGCGACGATGACCGCATCTACCGCCTCGACCAGCAGGGCGAAGTATGGCGTGCCCAGCCGCTGACCTTCACCCCGCCGCCGGTGCCGCAGAGCGGCCTGCCGTGGGGGTTGCGCTCGCGTAACTGGGCGGTGTCCTACATTCGCGGCGGTGAGCTGGACTTCGAAGGCATAACGTGCGATCAGGCCGGCAATTTCTACTTGGTCAGCGAAGCCCATGCGGCGGTGCTGCAAGTGCCTGTCGAGGGCGAGCCTGAATGGCTACACATCGACCCGTCCATGGTCCGACAGGCCCGCGCCAGTGGCATGCTGTTGCATTTCAACGCCTTGTTCGAGGGCCTGGCGATCAACCCGGCGGGCAACCGCCTGTGGCTGGCTGCCGAGCGTGAACGGCGCGGCCTGGTCGCCATCGAGCGCCAGCAGTCGGTGTGGAATTGCGGGCGCCGCTGCGTGCTGCTCAGCGAAGCCGGGGTCGAGATGCAGCCGCCGCAGATGCCCGAGCCCCAGGCCATGTCGCGCGACTTCTCCGACCTGGCCTGGTACGAAGGCAAGCTGTTCACCCTCGAGCGCAATGCCTACCGCATCTGCCGTCGCGACACCGACAGCGGCAAGGTCGAGCGCTGCTGGTCGTTCGCTGCCGATGCGCTGGTCGACGAGCGTCGCTACGACCAGCCGTACGGCCTGGCCGAGGCTCTGGTCATCGATGCCTCCGGCGCCTGGATCGGCCTGGACAACAACAGCGGTGACCGCGCCGATGGCGAGAGGCGCCCGATCGTATGGCGGTTCGCAGCCCCTGAGGGCGGCTGGAGCGCCAAGCCGTGAGCCAACCGCCAGGCAAGCGTGCGGGGCGTGTCCTGCTGGTGGTGGCCTGGGCGGGGGCGATGTTCCTCGCCACGCGCTTCTTCGGCCAATGGGAAGAGCGTCAGCAGAACCCCAATACCCAGGTGCAGTCCGAGCACGGCGAAGGCTTCATCGAGGTGCGCCTGCTGAGCAATGGCCAGGGTCATTTCATCGCCGACGGCGCGATCGACGGCCGCAGCGTCCGTTTCATGCTGGACACCGGGGCCACCGATGTGGCAATCCCCGAGTCGTTGGCCCGCGACCTCGACCTGCAGCCCGGCGCGCCGGTGATCCTCAGCACCGCCAACGGCCGCACCCAAGGCTACCGCACGCGTCTGAGCGACCTGCAGCTGGGCGATATCCACCTGCGCGACGTGCGCGCACTGGTGGTTCCCGGCCTCGATGGCGAGCAGGTGCTGCTGGGCATGAGCGCCCTGAAACAACTTGAATTTACCCAGCGTGGCGGTACCTTGCTGCTGCGCCAGAACTTGAAATGACGAGGCCCGCATGAGCGACTCACTGGAACTCAGTCTCGAAGGCGTCGAACGCCGTTCCCTGGCTGACTTCACCGAACAGGCCTACCTCAACTATTCCATGTACGTGATCATGGACCGTGCCTTGCCGCATATCGGCGACGGCCTGAAGCCGGTGCAGCGACGCATCGTCTATGCCATGAGCGAGTTGGGGCTCGATGCCGACGCCAAGCACAAGAAGTCGGCGCGTACCGTCGGCGACGTGCTCGGCAAGTTCCACCCCCACGGCGACTCGGCCTGCTACGAGGCCATGGTGCTGATGGCCCAGCCGTTCAGCTACCGCTATACCCTGGTCGACGGCCAGGGCAACTGGGGTGCGCCGGACGATCCCAAGTCGTTCGCCGCCATGCGTTACACCGAGGCGCGCCTGTCGCGCTATTCCGAGGTGCTGCTCAGCGAGCTGGGCCAGGGCACCGTCGACTGGGTGCCGAACTTCGACGGCACTTTGCAGGAGCCGGCCGTACTGCCGGCGCGCCTGCCGAATATCCTGCTCAATGGCACCACCGGTATCGCGGTGGGCATGGCCACCGACGTGCCGCCGCACAACCTGCGGGAAGTCGCCAGTGCTTGCGTGCGCCTGCTGGATG
Source organism: Pseudomonas guariconensis (assembly GCF_015680235.1). Classification (GTDB taxonomy): domain Bacteria; phylum Pseudomonadota; class Gammaproteobacteria; order Pseudomonadales; family Pseudomonadaceae; genus Aquipseudomonas; species Aquipseudomonas guariconensis_A. The sequence continues at coordinate 61,282 of NZ_JADLJL010000013.1, read as the reverse complement.
AGCCCAAGGCCACCATCGAGCAACTGTGCGAGCACATCCAGGGCCCGGACTACCCGACCGAGGCCGAGATCGTCACGCCGCGAGCCGAAATCCTCAAGCTCTACGAGAGCGGCCGCGGCTCGATCCGCATGCGTGCCGTGTACCGGGTCGAGGATGGCGACATCGTTGTCACCGCGCTGCCGCACCAGGTCTCCGGGGCCAAGGTGTTGGAGCAGATCGCCGCGCAAATGCAGGCCAAGAAGCTGCCGATGGTCGCTGACCTGCGCGATGAGTCCGACCACGAGAACCCGTGCCGCATCGTCATCATCCCGCGCTCGAACCGTGTGGATGCCGACGAGCTGATGCAGCACCTGTTCGCCACCACCGACCTTGAAAGCAGCTACCGGGTCAACGTCAACATCATCGGCCTCGATGGGCGCCCACAGCTCAAGAACCTGCGTGCGCTGCTGCAAGAGTGGCTGCAGTTCCGCATCGGCACCGTGCGCCGCCGTCTGCAGCACCGCCTGGACAAGGTCGAGAAACGCCTGCACTTGTTGGAAGGCTTGCTCACCGCCTTCCTCAACCTGGATGAAGTGATCCACATCATCCGCACCGAAGACCACCCCAAGCAGGCGCTGATCGCCCGCTTCGAGCTGACCGAGATCCAGGCCGACTACATCCTCGAGACGCGCCTGCGCCAGTTGGCGCGCCTGGAGGAAATGAAGATTCGCGGCGAGCAGGACGAACTGCTCAAGGAACAGGCCAAGCTGCTGGCCCTGTTGGGCAGCGACGCCAAGCTGCGCAAGCTGGTACGCAGCGAGCTGATCAAGGATGCCGAGACCTACGGCGACGACCGCCGTTCGCCGATCGTCGAGCGTGCCGAGGCCAAGGCCTTGTCGGAAAACGAGCTGATGCCGACCGAGCCGGTCACCGTCGTCTTGTCGGAAAAGGGCTGGGTACGCTGTGCCAAGGGTCACGATATCGATGCCACCGGGCTTTCCTACAAAGCCGGGGATGGCTTCAAAGGCGCTGCCGTCGGTCGCTCCAACCAGTTTGCCGTGTTCATCGACTCCACCGGGCGCAGCTACTCGCTGGCCGCCCACAGCCTGCCATCGGCGCGGGGCCAGGGCGAACCATTGACCGGTCGATTGGCGCCGCCGCCAGGGGCGACCTTCGACTGCGTGCTGCTGCCCGAAGATGACGCGCTCTATGTGGTGGCGTCGGATGCCGGCTATGGTTTCGTGGTCAAGGGCGAGGACCTGCAGGCCAAGAACAAGGCCGGCAAGGGCCTGCTCAGCTTGCCCAACGGCGCCAAGGTAATGACGCCACGGCCGGTCGCCGACCGTGAGCAAGACTGGTTGGCAGCCGTGACCACCGAGGGTCGCTTGTTGATCTTCAAGGTCAGCGACCTGCCGCAGCTGGGCAAGGGCAAGGGCAACAAGATCATCGGCGTACCCGGGGACCGGGTCGCCAACCGGGAAGAATACGTCACCGATCTTGCCGTCGTGGGTGAGGGCGCGACGCTTGTATTGCAGGCTGGCAAGCGTACTCTGTCTCTCAAGCCCGATGACCTTGAGCACTATAAAGGTGAGCGGGGCCGGCGCGGCAGCAAGCTGCCACGCGGCTTCCAGCGGGTCGATGGCATGGCGGTGGAACGCCCCGAGTGAACCGGCTGTCTGTCTGGAGCGGCAATTTCAGCGTCATTCCAGGCAGAAATGCTGGAGTCGGACGGTTATTTCGCGGATGATAGTGCCCTTGCGGCGCCAGCGTGGCTGTGTGCCTGCAAGAATCTACATGAGTATCACTGCGGTTTGCCTCGGGGCGACCGCTTGGATGGGATGAATGAAATTTCTGCGCCTTCCATTTGCGCTGTTGATGACGGGTCTGCTGGGACTGAGCGGATGCAGCATGCATCAGCCGGTGGCCTTGTATCAGCTGGACAGTGGTGACCCAGGCCAGCCCTCGCAGAGTGCCGGCATGGCCGTCGTACTCGGCCCGGTATCGGTAGCCGATTACCTTCAGCGTGAAACCTTCCTGCAGCGTCAGCCTGACGGCAGCCTGACATCGGCGACCGACGGTCGTTGGGCGGGCAGCCTTTCGGCGGACATCGACCAACTGCTGGTGCGCCAGCTCGCCTGGCGCCTGGACAGCCAGCGCGTCGTCCTGGCACCGGCCACCGCCGGCTTCTCGCCGGACGTGCAGGTGTTGCTGTCGATCACCCGCCTGGACTCCGGCCGCAACCAGCCGGCGATCCTGGACGCCCAATGGCGCCTGCTCGATCGCCGCGGCAAGGTGCGGGACAACCGCATCGTGCACCTGGAGCAACCGCACGAGGGCTCCGAGTCGTCACAGGTGCAGGCCCAGGGGCAACTGCTGCAGAAACTGGCCGAGCAGCTCAGCACAGCGCTCAAGCCGCTGGCCAACCAGCCGGCCATCGCCGAGGAAGCGCCACCAAAGAAGTCCGCACCGACCCAGGTCAAGAAAGGGCCAGAGAAGCCGAAGATCCCCATGGCTTCGCCCATTCGGACCGACATGGAGGTCTACCGGTTCTGACCGGACACAAAAAAAGCCCGCAGCGATGCGGGCTTTTTTTTGGCTTATACAGGCCCCCTGTAGGAGCGGCCTTGCGCCGCGATCGGGCGCGAAGCGGCCGTAAACCAGGCGCCTCGTTGGCATAGGTACATTGAATTCACAGGTTTTGGGGCCGCTTTGCGGCCCATCGCGGCGCAAGGCCGCTCCTACAGGAGGGGCCGCGCTGGCGGATGTTCCTGTCAGGCCCGGCGTTCGTGCATCCGTGCCAGCTGGCGTTCGAGCATGGAGGGATAGGGCTCCATCAGGCGCTCGACGCAGCAGGCGCCTTCGGGGCTGGCGATCGGGCGGATGCGGGCACGCTGGCGGATCAGGGTGTCGTCGCTGATCTTGCGTTCCACCAGCAGCAGGTTGCGGCTGTGTTGGGAGAGCGCCAGGGCGTCCTGGGCCTTTTCCGCCATCAGCAGGTCGACCTGCTCCAGGCCTTGCAGGTCGTCACCCAGGGTCAGGCCCAGTTGCAGCTGCAGGGTGATGCCGCTGTCGGCCACCTCGATCTGCAGGGCATGGCCCAGGGCGCGCAGCAGCTCGCCGCAGCAGATGGCGTTGGTCAGGTAGTCTTCGCCACAGTTGCGGCTATGGAACAGCAACAGCGTGCTGCCATCCTTGAGCGTGTGGGTTTCGCCTTCGTACAGCGAAGCCGCCTGCTCCAGGCAGTCGCGGTAGCGCTCCAGCAGTTCGGTCAGGCGGGTGCGTGGCAGGCGGCGCAGTTGCTCCTGGGAGCCCAGTTGCACAGCCAGCACGGCGCTGTACTGCGGTTCGTCCGACTCGACCGCCGCCGCTTTGGCCGGGCTCTGCTCGGTGTCGATCAGGTCGGCGAAGGCATCGTCGTCTTCGTCATCGGTGGTCGTGGCCTTGGCTTTCGCCAGCGGCTTGGGCGCGGCGGCGTGCTCATCCACCTCGTCCACATCGAAATCGTCCTCTTCCACTTCCTCAGGCTCCGGCGGCGGCGGGGCGAGGCGGTTGTGCAACTGGCGGGCCAGATCGCCGATTTCGTCGTGGCGGTCGGTGCCAGGGGTGTAGTGGTGCGGGTCGCGCAGCCACACACGCAGCTGCAGCAGCGGCGTGGAAATGTGGCGCCCCAGGCGCAGGCTCAGGGCCAACGCCAAGGCCAGCAGGATTGCACCCAGGATGCCCATGCTCTGCAGGCTGATGGTCATCGGCTGGCGGAACTGGGTCATGTCCAGGCTGATGCGCAACTGCCCGGCGGTCACGTCCTGGAAAGTGATCTTGGTCTGGTAGAGCCCTTCGGCCTCGCCCAGCAGGCTGTTCTTCGGCCGCTGGCCGGCCTCGGCGAGGATGCGGTTGTCCACGCTGTAGATTGCCGCATGGGCCACCAGCGGGTTCTTCACCAGGTTGCCCAGCAGCACGTTGAGGCTGAGGATGTCGTTGGACACCAGCAGCTCGGTCGCCGAAGTGGCGGTCTGGATGGTCAGGCTCTGGCCGAGGGCGTCTGCCTGTTCGTGCATGGCCTGCCGGAACTGCAGGCCCATGACGCAGGCATAGATCACCAGCGCCAGGGCCACCAGGAATATATTGGTGCTGGCGATGCGCAGGGCCAGGGGAACGCGACGCTGGCTGAGGGCTCGGAAGATCATCACGAAGAAATTATCAGGTTTGACGGGCGTGGGCCGGTTCACAGAGCGCGGCTCTTTATGGCGAAAAAGGTGTTGCGCAGTATAGCGAGCCGTGTTTTGTCGGCAAAGTATCGATGGTGCCCGATCATCACGGAAAATCGGTAGAATGCGCATTTTTCATCGAAGTCGGAGCCCGGTCTTGCGCGAAATCGTCCTGATCAACATCACTGGTGAAGACCGTCCAGGTCTTACCGCGGCCCTTACCGGCGTCCTGGTCCAGGGCGGTGTGAACATTCTCGACATCGGCCTGGCAGTGATGCACGGTACCTTGTCTTTCGGCATCCTGGTCGACATTCCGGACAACGAAGTGGCCACCAACCTGCTGCAGAGCGTGCAGGCCAAGGCCCACGAGCTGAACCTGCAGGCCCGCTACACGCCGATCTCCGAGGCCGACTACCAACATTGGGCCGACAGCCAGGGCGAGGCGCGCCATATCGTCACCCTGCTCAGCCGCAAGGTGACGCCCGAGCAGCTGCAGCGGGTGAGCGCGGTGATCAGCCAGTACGGCCTGACCATCGAGCGCATCGAGCGCCTGTCCTCGCGTGTGGCGCTGGATGCTCCGGTCGAGAAGAGCAAGGCCAGCCTCGAGATTTCCGTGCGTGGCGAACCGAGCGACGCCCAGGCCCTGCGCGCCGACTTCTTCGCCTTGGCCGAGGCGCTGGACATCGACATCGCTTTCCAGAAAGACGACCTGTTCCGCCGCAATCGCCGCCTGGCGGTATTCGACATGGATTCGACGCTGATCGAGGCCGAGGTGATCGATGAGCTGGCCAAGGCTGCCGGGGTGGGCGAGCAGGTGGCAGCGATCACCGAGCGCGCCATGCGTGGCGAGCTGGATTTCCGTGCCAGCTTCAAGGAGCGCATGGCCCTGCTCAAGGGGTTGGACGTTGGTGTGCTGGACGAGATCGGCGCTTCCCTGCGCCTGACCGAGGGGGCCGAGCACCTGTTCGCCGAACTCAAGCGCCTGGGCTACAAGACGGCCATCCTCTCCGGTGGTTTCTCTTATTTCGCCAAGCAGGTGCAGGCGCGCCTGGGCATCGACTATGTATTCGCCAACGAGCTGGAAGTGGTCGACGGCAAGGTGACCGGCGTTGCGGTCGAGCCGATCGTCGATGCCCAACGCAAGGCCGAGCTGCTGCAGCAGTTGGCTGGCGAAGAGGGCTTGCAGCTGGAGCAGACCATCGCCGTGGGCGATGGCGCCAACGACCTGCCGATGCTGTCCCTGGCCGGCCTGGGCGTGGCGTTCCGTGCCAAGCCGCTGGTGCGCCAGTCGGCCAAGCAGGCGATTTCGACCCTGGGGCTGGACGGTGTGCTGTATCTGCTGGGCATGCGCGATCGCGACGCCCGTAGCTGAAGGTTCGGCGGGAGGACTTCGGCGATTTGAAATCGAGCGCCGCGCGCGGCGCTCGATTTCACGGGCGCCGAAACCCTCGCACCAAGCACTTAGCCCTGGGCAGGCTGCGCCAGCAACTCACCCATGCGCACCGCCGAACCTGCGCCCAGGCTCTCGGCCCACTTCACCTGCTCGGGCCCGAACAGGACGATGGCAGTCGATCCCAGCTTGAAGCGGCCCAGTTCCGCGCCTTTTTCCAGGTGGATCGGTGCACGGCTGCCTTCGTCGTAGCGGAAGGTCTTCACTTCACGCTTGGGTGGTGTGACCAGGCCGGCCCACACCGTTTCGATCGACGCGACGATCATCGCCCCGACCAGCACCACAGCCATCGGCCCGCGTTCGGTATCGAACAGGCACACCACCCGCTCGTTACGAGCGAACAGCTCGGGCACGTTCTCGGCGGTGGTCTGGTTGACCGAGAACAACCGCCCCGGCACATAGACCATTTCGCGCAGGGTACCGGCCAGCGGCATGTGCACGCGGTGGTAGTCCTTGGGCGACAGGTAGATGGTAGCGAACTCCCCGCCCATGAACGGCGCAGCCATCAGCGGGTCGCCGCCCAGCAGCTCCAGGGCGCTGAAGCTGTGGCCCTTGGCCTGGAAGATGCGGCCATGCTCGATCGGGCCGAGCTGGCTGACTGCACCGTCGGCCGGGCAGAGGATGGCCCCCGGGGTTTCGTCCAGCGGGCGTGCGCCTGGCTTGAGGGCGCGAGTGAAGAAGGCGTTGAAGTGCTCGTAGGCGGTCAGGTCCTCGACCAGCGCCTCGGACATGTTCACCTGGTAGCGCTTGGCGAACCAGGCGGTGAAGGCATTCTTGAACCAGCGCGCGCGGCATTCGGCGACGCAGCCGGCCAGCCGCGACAGCAGGTGGTGCGGCAGCAGGTACTGGCTGATGATGAACAAGCGGGATTTCATTGGGTTTCCTTGGAAATTCAAACTTCTACAGGCGTGTCCGGGTGGTTGCCCCATTCGCCCCAGGAGCCGGCGTAGGCCTTGACCCGCGGGTAGCCCAGGGCCTTGGCCACCAGGTAGGTGAAGCCGGAACGGTGGTGGGTCTGGCAGTGGGTGATCACTTCCTTGTCCGGGGTGATGCCCAATTGCTGGAGGATCTCTGGCATGTCCTGGCGGATGCGTAGGTGGTCGTTCAGATCCATGCCGGCGGTCCACTCGAAGTTGACCGCGCCAGGGATATGCCCACCCTTGGCCGCCAGCACCTTCTCGCCGCGGTACTCGCCTGGGCTGCGGGCGTCCCAGATGGCCAGGTCGGCAGCGCCCAGGCGGCTTTGCACGTATTCGCGGGTGGCGGTGGGCTCCGGGTGCACTTGCAGGCTGACCGGGCCGCCGACGTTGGCGGGTACATCGGTGGAGAGCTTGTCTGCCGGCCAGGCCTGGATGCCACCGTTGAGGTAGTGGTAGCCCTTGTGCCCGATGACATCGAGCAGCCAGATGAAGCGCCCGGCCCAGCCACCGCCCTCATCGTCGTACACCACGTAGACCGCATCGTCGCGGTGGCCGAGCTCGCCGAAGAGCTTTTCCAGATCGGCGCGGGCCGGCAGCAGGCCTGGCGCGGGGGGCTGGCCCAGCTGGGTGCGCTTGGGGTCGACGAAACGCGCTCCGGGGACGTGCCCACTGCCATAGCGGTTGGCGCTGGTCAGGTCGACCAGGATCAGCTGTGGCGAACCCAGGCGCGGCAGCAGGTCGGCCGGTTCGATCACCAGGGGCAAGCCGGAAAAGTCAGTCATCCACGGTCTCCAGGGTGGAATTGAGTGAGCGATTGTAGCGCAAGGCTCAGGCGTTGCGGTTGGCAAAGGCGGCCAGGGCGCGCTCGGTGCATTGCGCGGTCTTGCCGAAGGCTTGCACGCTGACGTCGGCAAGGGGTTTGCCGCCCTGGTCGGCGATCACCAGCATCACCACTTGGCCATTGACCGCCAGCGAACGCAACAGCACATGCTCGCTGCCGATAGCCGCCCACAGCGGGGCTGGCAGCAAGGCCGAGAACCGGGCGTGGTTGTCTGGAGTCAGGCGCAGTTGCGCCGTCTGGGTCATCAGGCGCTGCAGCAACTTGCTGCCCGCCAGTGGCAGCACCAGGGCTGCGGCTTCCTTCGGCAGGCCGGCGGTCTGTTGCACGCGCAGGGATTCGGTGCCTTTGTCCAGGGTCAGCAGGATCACCCGTTGCATGCCGCAGGCCAGCAGGGCGTCGCGGGCCAGGGTGCTCAGGTGCAGGCTTGTGCCGAACGGGCTGGGCTGGGCCAGCAGTTCGCCACAGAGCGTGCGCCAATGCGCCAGGTCCTGGCTGGTGGGCGGTGGCGGCTCGAGCATGTCCGGGTGCGGCCGGCGTTGCTGCCAGGGCCAGATCAGCGCCTCGGCAGGGTGGAACAGGGCATGACGGGCATGGTGGCGGGCGCTGGCGGCGGCTTGCTGGTGGACCTGTTGTTGCACATCGTCGAGTGATGTCTGCAGGTACAGGGCGGTCAGCAGTTGCCAGCGCAGCAGGTGCGGGTTGTCCCAGCCCACCTGGGCGGCCAGCGCCAGGCCGTTGGCCAGCAGCACGGTATTGGCCGGCTGGTTGAACCAGCGGCGTAATCCGGGTTCGTCGTCCAGGCGTTGCTGCTGGGTGAGGCTGTCCTGCTCACGGGCGATAGCCAGCACCTGGGCCAGTTGCTCGCGTTCGTCGAGCAGCAGGCGATAGCCCTGGGTCACCCATTCCGGCAGGCGCCAGTGTTCGGCAACGGCCTGGCACAGCTGCATGATGCGCACGCCGAACAGTGCGTGCTCGACTTCGGCGGCGTCCTCACTTTTGTGGATGACCCGCAGCTCCCAGGTATCGAGCAGCTTGGGAAAGGCCTGGGCCATGGGCCACAGCGGCGACAGGAACAGCAGGCTGCCCCAGTGGATCTCCTGCCACAGCCGCGCCAGGCGGCTGGCGAACAGGCCGCTGGCCTGTTGCGCGGCGTGCTGGCTGATCAGCAGGAACTGGCGCAGTACCGGGGGGATGTCCTGGCCCGGCACCGCGGGCAGGCGTGCCAGCAGGCTGGCGCTGCGCGCCAGGCCCAGACGGTTGAGGGCGATTTCCAGGCTTTCGGCGGGCTCGGCCTGGCTGGCGTTGGCCGGGTGGTTGGCTTCGCGCATCACCGACAGCACCAAGGCGGGGCTGTCTTGCATCAGTTCGGCGATGTCCCGCAACGAGCGGCGGCTGTCGTTGATGGCCGACAACACCCGGTCATGGCTCTCCTTGGGCACCGGTAGGCGAATGCCGTCGAGCAGCTTAACCCAGGCATCGAGCGTACGCGGAATCTGGCTTTGCACCTTAGCGTCCATTGGCATTTTGACATCAGTCCAAACTGGCTTTTCGTTATTTGTGGCTATAGTCTGGCGCAGTTCTGCCGATAAGTAGAAGAAGAGTTTCAAAGCTCCCGTCCTTCATCCCGACCACGACAGCAAGTGCCCTAAACCTATGGCTAAAATTATCGGCATCATCGTCGTATTCGCGAGCGTGCTCGGCGGATACGTACTTTCCCACGGCAAGATCGCGGCATTGATCCAGCCGTTCGAAGTGCTGATCATCGGCGGTGCGGCCTTCGGGGCGTTCCTTCAGGCCAACCCCGGTCACATGACCATGCATGTGATCAAGAAGTCGCTGAAGATGTTCGGCACCCGTTTCACCCACACCTTCTACCTGGAGGTGCTGGGCCTGGTCTACGAGATCCTCAACAAGAGCCGTCGCGAAGGCATGATGGCCATCGAGGGCGACATCGAAGAGCCTGCAGCCAGCCCGATCTTCGCCAAGTACCCAGCCGTGCTGGGCGACGAGCGCATGACGGCGTTCATCTGCGACTACCTGCGCATCATGTCCACCGGCAACATGGCGCCCCATGAGCTCGAAGGGCTGTTCGACATGGAGCTGCTGAACATGAAGGAAGAGCTCGAGCACCCTTCCCATGCGGTGACCGGCATTGCCGACGGTATGCCAGGGTTCGGTATCGTTGCGGCGGTACTGGGGATCGTGGTCACGATGGCTTCGCTGGGCGACGGTGACCAGAAATCCATCGGCCTGCACGTAGGTGCGGCACTGGTGGGGACCTTCTTCGGTATTCTCGCTGCCTATGGTTTCTTCGGCCCGCTGGCCAATGCCCTGCGTCATGATGCCAAGGAAGAGCTCAATGTGTACGAAGCCATCAAGGCTTCGTTGGTGGCCTCAGCTTCCGGTATGCCGCCATCGCTGGCGGTGGAATTTGGTCGCAAGGTGTTGTACCCCAAGCACCGCCCCAGCTTCGCCGAGCTGGAACAAGCGGTCCGCGGTCGCTAAGCCATGGAAAACAACCAGCCCATCATCGTCAAGCGCGTCAAACGCTTTGGCGACGGCCACCATGGCGGTGCCTGGAAGATCGCCTTCGCCGACTTCGCCACGGCGATGATGGCGTTCTTCCTGGTGCTCTGGCTGCTGTCCACGGCAACGCCCGAGCAGAAGATCGCCATCGCCGGCTACTTCAAGGACCCGATCGGCTTCTCAGAGAGCGGCACACCCTACGTCATCGACCTGGGCGGCTCGCCGCAGCTGGCGCCGGAGAAGACCATCAACCCCGAGGAAAAGTCCGAGCCGACGCCGAACACCAGCATCCAGCTGGACAAGGACCAAGTCGAGACTTTGGCCGACCAGGTCGAGCGGGAGCGCCTGGAGCTGTTGCTGCAGGAACTGCAGAACAAGGTCGAGGAAAACCCCCAGCTGCAGAAGTTCAAGGACCAGATCCTGTTCGAGATCACCCAGGACGGCCTGCGTATCCAGATCATGGATGCCGAGAACCGGCCGATGTTCGACCTGGGCAGCGCGCGCCTGCAGCCTTATTTCGAAGACATCCTGTTGGCCATGGCCGACACCATCAAGGCAGTACCGAACAAGATCAGCATCAGTGGCCATACCGATGCCAAGCCTTACGCCGGTACCGGCGAGTTCGGCAACTGGGAGCTGTCCGCCAGCCGCGCTAACGCAGCGCGCCGGGCGTTGGTGGCCGGCGGGTACCCGGACGACCAGGTGGCGCGGGTGGTCGGTTATGCCTCGTCGTCGCTGTTCGACCGCAAGGACCCGTTCAACCCGGTCAACCGCCGCATCGATATCATCGTCCTGACCAAGAAGGCACAGCGTGACATCGAGGGCGAGCAGAGCGCGCCCCCGGCGCCGACACCCGCCGAGCCGGCCCCGCCGGGCGCCGCGGCACCGGCAGCGCCTGCCGAGGGCGACAGTGCCCAGGCGCCGATGCAGCCGCGGGAGCTGCGCCAGAAGCTGAACATCTTCGAGGATGGCGTGCTGAAGATGGACGACGCCCAGGAGTGATGTCCGTGGCGGCCCATCGCGGGCAAGCCCGCTCCCACAGAGACAGCACTGGCCGCTTGTTCTCTGTGCGACAGCGCAGCCAAAAGGGCTGGGTTATCTCCCACAAGGCCCCGGATGGCCGCGCAACACCTTGAGCTGCCTTGCGCCGCGATGGGCCGCAAAGCGGCCCCGTTCACTGGATCAATAGCTGTCCTGCGGCAAGCTGGCGATGATCGAGCGGTAGCTGTTCATCCGCTGTGGCGTGACGCGCCCGTCTTCCAAGGCCTGGAGCAAGGCACACCCAGGCTCCCGGGCATGCTTGCAATCGCGGAAGCGGCAGTGGCCGATCAGGTCGCGAAACTCGATGAACCCGGCTTCGACGTCATCACGGCTGACATGGCCCAGGCCGAATTCGCGGATGCCCGGCGAGTCGATCAGGTCGCCGCCATTGGGGAAGTGATAGAGGCGCGCGGTGGTGGTGGTGTGCGTGCCCTGGCCGGACCACTCGGACAGGTCGCCTACGCGAGTCTGTACCTCGGGCAGCAGGCTGTTGACCAGCGACGACTTGCCCACGCCCGACTGGCCGACGAACACGCTGATATGCGTATCGAGCATCTGCTGAAGGCGTTGCATGCCATCGCCTTGGTGGGCCGAAACCTCCAGCAGTGGGTAGCCGAGGTCGCGGTACACCGCCAGCAGGGCCTCGATGGTCGGGCCGTTGTGCTCGTTGATCAGGTCGGCCTTGTTCAACAGCAGCAACGGGCGGATGCCCGCGTGCTCGGCGGCCACCAGGTAGCGGTCGATCAGGTTGGCCTGGGGCTCGGGCGCCGGGGCGAAGACGATGACGATCAAATCGACGTTGGCCGCCACTGGCTTGAGCTGGCCATGGTTGTTCGGGCGGCACAGCTCGGCGGTGCGTGGCATCTGCGCGACGATCACGCCGTTGCCTTGGTTGCCAGCACGCCACACCACGCGGTCACCGGTGACCAGTGCCGGCAGGTTGGCCCGCAAATGGCACCGGAACACCTGGCCCGCCGCTTCGCCATCCTGGGCCTCGACCTCCACCTGCACGCCGAAATGGGCGATCACCAACCCCAGCTGTTCAGGGCCAAGGTCGCCACCCTCCAGTTCCTGCAGGGCATGTTGTTCGCGTTTGGCGGCGCGAGCGGCGCGCTCGCCCTGGATTTTTTCGATGCGCCAGTTCTGGCGGCGGTTGAGCTGGCGTTTGGCCATGAATGTTCCGTATCGGCGGGGCAGGAAGAAAACGGCTGGCAGTTTAGCACGGCCCGGCTCGGACACTTCGGCTGGCGTTTGCGGCACGAAGGCCCGCGCCTAGTGTCCTGTCTCGGAAATAAGCTGTTCACTTTGGGCGGCGTCTTGGGCGCTCGGCCGGCGTTGCCACTCCTCGCCATAGCCCTGCTATGACTCGTCGCGGCGCCTTGGCCGAACACCCAAGCCACTCGCCAAAAGAGAACGTATTTCCGAGACAGGACACTAGGCTAATATGACGGCCTATTCGAGGAGTCCCTTCATGCAGAACCCACAGAACCTGATCTGGATCGATCTGGAAATGACCGGCCTGGATCCGGACAACGACGTCATCATCGAGATGGCGACCATCGTCACCGACAGTGAGCTGAACACCCTGGCCGAGGGCCCGGTTATCGCCATCCACCACAGCGACGAAGTGCTGGCGCGCATGGACGAGTGGAACACCCGCACCCACGGCGCCTCGGGCCTGACCCAGCGCGTGCGCGAGAGCCGCATCGACATGGCCGAAGCCGAGGCGCAGACCCTGGCCTTCCTCGAGCAGTGGGTACCCAAGGGCAAGTCGCCGATCTGCGGCAACAGCATCTGCCAGGACCGCCGTTTCCTCTATCGGCACATGCCCCGCCTCGAAGGCTTCTTCCACTACCGCAACTTGGACGTTTCCACCCTCAAGGAACTGGCCGCGCGTTGGGCGCCGCACGTGCGCGACAGCTTCAAGAAGGGTGGTACCCACCTGGCCCTGGACGATATCCGTGAGTCGATCGCTGAGCTGCGCCACTACCGCGAGCACTTCATCAAGGCGTAGGCCCAGGTTGGCGCTCGAGGTACATGGCTAGAAGCCTTGGGAGTGGGTAGACTGCGCGCCTTTTTCCGCACGGACACGCACCATGTTGTTGATGCTCTACCTTGTCGCCATCACGGCTGAAGCCATGACCGGTGCGCTCTCTGCGGGGCGTCGTGGCATGGACTGGTTCGGCGTTGTGCTGATCGCCTGCGTCACCGCCCTGGGCGGCGGGTCGGTGCGTGACGTGCTGCTGGGGCATTACCCGCTGACCTGGGTGAAGCACCCCGAGTACCTGGTGCTGACCAGCTTCGCGGCGCTGCTGACCATCTTCATCGCGCCGCTGATGCGCCATCTGCGTTCGTTGTTCCTGGTGCTCGACGCCCTGGGGCTGGTGGCCTTCACCCTGATCGGCTGCATGACGGCCCTGGAGATGGGGCAGGGTATGCTGGTGGCGTCGATCAGTGGGGTGATCACCGGAGTATTCGGCGGCATTCTGCGGGATATCTTCTGCAACGATATTCCCCTGGTGTTCCGCCGCGAGCTGTATGCCAGCGTGTCGTTCGCCGCGGCCTGGTTCTACCTGGGGTGCGTGTACTTCAAGGTACCGGCCGAGCAGGCCACGCTGTTGACCTTGTTCGGCGGGTTCCTGGTGCGCCTGCTGGCGATCCGCTTCCATTGGGAAATGCCCAAGTTCCACTACAACGACCAGCAATGAGTACGGCCTTCGGGCCCTATCGCCGGCAAGCCGGCTCCCACAGGGGGGGGCGGCGGTCCCACAAGACCTGCAAAATCAAATAGTTGTGCGGTGTTCTATGGGAGCCGGCTTGCCGGCGATTGGGGCGGCTCAGCTACGCGGGTGTTTTTCATGCTGCGCCAACGCCCACTCCACATGTTCGCGTACCAGCTCCGACGGGTGCTCGCGCCGCGCGCGCAAGGCTTCCACCACGGGGATGCTGGTCGGCGCATTCCCAAGCCCTACCGCCAGGTTGCGCAGCCAGCGCTCATAGCCGGCGCGGCGTAGGGGCGAGCCTTCCGTGCGGTTCAGGAAGGTGGCTTCATCCCACAGAAACAGCTCGGCCAGCTCGGCGTTGTCCAGGCCATGGCGCGGCTTGAAGTCGTTTTCCTGGGTGGGCCGGGCGAAGCGGTTCCAGGGGCAGACGATCTGGCAATCGTCGCAACCGAACACCCGGTTGCCGATCATCGGGCGCAACTCCACCGGGATCGCTTGCTTGAGCTCGATGGTGAGGTAGGAAATGCAGCGCCGGGCGTCGAGTACATAAGGCCCAACGAAGGCCTGGGTCGGGCAGATATCCAGGCATGCCTGGCAGCGCCCGCAATGCTCGGTCACCTGGGCCTCGTCGACCGGCAGCGGCAGGTCGACGAACAGCTCGGCGAGGAAGAAATAGCTGCCCGCCTTGCGGTTGAGCAGCAGGGTGTTCTTGCCGATCCAGCCCAGGCCGGCCTGCTCGGCGATGGCTTTTTCCAGCACCGGGGCGCTGTCGACGAAGGCACGAAAGCCAAAGGGGCCGATCGCCTGCTGGATGCGTTCGGCCAGGTGCTGCACGCGCTTGCGCACCAGCTTGTGGTAGTCGCGGCCCAAGGCGTAGCGGGAGATATAGGCTTTTTCAGGCTGCGCCAGCCGTTGGGCCATGAGGGTGTCGCCGGGCAGGTAGTCCATGCGCAGCGATATCACCCGCAAGGTGCCGGGTATCAGCTCGTCGGGGTGGGCGCGCTTGCTGCCATGGGCGGCCATGTAGTCCATCTCGCCCTGGTAGCCGGCCGCAAGCCAGCGTTGCAGGTGCTGCTCGTGCTCGCCAAGCGCCACGCCGGCGATGCCGACGTGGGCGAATCCGAGTTCGCGGCCCCAATCCTTGATCGATCGGGCCAGCGTGGGAAGGTCAGGAAGGCAAGCGGACATGGATGGACAAGGCAATACAGGCAGAGGTGCGTATAATTCTGCCAGACATCGGAGCCTTTGACCCCATGCCCCAGACCAAACACCCTGGTAATGCCCCACAACTGCTCAGCAGTGTGAACACTGCCCACCTGCCGCCACGTCGCGCCGACGCCCACAAGGGCGACTTCGGCCATGTGCTGGTGGTCGGCGGTGACCTGGGCACCGGCGGGGCGGTGATGCTCAGCGCCGAGGCCGCCTTGCGTTGCGGCGCCGGCCTGGTAAGTGTGGCCACGCGTCCCGAGCACGTAGCCGCCGGCCTGACTCGCCTGCCGGAAACCATGTGGCGAGGCGTGGAGTCGGCCAACCAGCTGATGGGCGTGCTCGAGCGTGCCTCGGTGCTGGTGGTCGGTCCCGGGCTGGGCCAGGCTGCCTGGGGGCGTAGCCTGTTGTCGGCGGCGGCCAATGCGCACCTGCCGCAGGTCTGGGATGCCGACGCCTTGAACCTGCTGGCGCACCGGCCCCTGGCCCTGCCCAGTGGCAGCATCCTCACTCCGCACCCGGGCGAGGCGGCGCGCCTGCTGGGTATTTCCACCGAGGCGGTGCAGGCCGACCGGCCGGGCGCTGCCCGCAAGCTTGCGCGCAAGCATGCCAGCATCTGCGTGCTCAAGGGCGCCGGAACCCTAATTGCCGCCCCCAGCGGTGAGCTCGCCTTATGCGGGCGTGGCCACCCGGCAATGGCCGGCGCGGGGCTGGGCGATGTGCTGACCGGCGTGCTGGCGGCCCTGCTGGCCCAGGGGATGGATGCCTGGGCGGCCGCGTGCCTGGGGGTTTGGCTGCATGCCTGCGCCGGCGAGCGCCTGGGGGGCAAGGGCAGGGGCATGGCGGCCAGCGATCTGGTTCCGGTCATTCGTGAGTTGTTGGAGGAGCATTCAGCGTGTCAGGCATAACTTTGTTTCTGGCCGACGAACCGGCCACCGTGGCGTTCGGCGCACGTCTGGCCCAGGTGACCGGCGGTCATGGCGTGATCTTTCTCGAAGGCGACCTGGGCGCCGGCAAGACCACGCTCTCGCGTGGGCTGATCCGTGGCCTGGGCCACGCCGGGGCGGTCAAGAGCCCGACCTTCACCGTGGTCGAACCCTACGAAATCGGCGAGGTGCGGGCCTATCATTTCGACCTGTATCGCCTGGTCGATCCAGAAGAACTGGAGTTCATGGGCATCCGCGATTACTTCGAAGGGGACCCGTTGTGCCTGTTCGAATGGCCAGAGAAGGGCGCGGGCGTTTTGCCAAAGCCCGACCTGACCATTACCATAAGCCCGCAAGCGAGCGGACGTTCGCTGACCCTTTCGCCGCAGGGGGAGCGCGGTGAGGCCTGGTGCGCCGCCCTGGCCACAGAATTCAAACAGTAAATGGGGTTAGGTATGCGCATACGCGCACTGGTCGCCGTCGTGGGGCTGCTGCTGACAGCGGTGACCGTTGACGCTCTGGCCGTCACACAAGTCAAGAGCATGCGTCTGTGGCGCGCACCGGACAACACGCGGCTGGTCTTCGACCTGTCTGGCCCCGTGCAGCACAGTGTCTTCACCCTGACCGCGCCAGACCGGCTGGTCATCGATATCAATGGCGCCACCCTGGGCGGTGCCCTCAATGTGGCCACTTCCAATACGCCGATCAGCAGCGTGCGCTCGGCCCAGCGCACCCCCACCGACCTGCGTGTGGTGGTCGACCTGAAGAAGGCTGTCACACCCAAGAGCTTCACCCTGGCGCCCAACGCCCAGTACGGCAACCGGCTGGTGGTCGACCTGTACGACCAGGAAGCCGACGCCATCGCCGCCAGCGCACCGCCTCCAGCGCCGACCACGCGCACTCCTGCCAGCACCCCGGCCGTGCCGGTGACCCCGGCGCAACCAGCGATCAAGCTGCCGCCGGCACCGAGCGGCAAGCGTGACATCGTCGTCGCCATCGACGCAGGCCACGGCGGGGAAGACCCCGGCGCCTCCGGTTCGCGCGGCCAGCACGAAAAAGACATCGTGCTGCAGATCGCCCGCGAGCTGCAGCGCCAGATCAACACCGAGAAAGGCTACCGCGCCGAGCTGACCCGTACCGGCGACTATTTCATCCCGCTGCGCAAGCGCACCGAGATCGCGCGCAAGAAGGGTGCCGACCTGTTCATCTCGATCCACGCCGACGCCGCGCCGTCGCGGGCCGCCTTCGGCGCTTCGGTGTTCGCCCTGTCCGACCGTGGCGCGACCTCCGAGACTGCACGCTGGCTGGCCGACACGGAAAACCGCTCCGACCTGATCGGTGGCGCCGGCAACGTCAGCCTGGACGACAAGGACCGCATGCTCGCCGGTGTGCTGCTGGACCTGTCGATGACCGCCACCTTGAGTTCCAGCCTCGATGTGGGGCAGAAGGTGCTGGGCAACATGGGTCGCATCACTCCGCTGCACAAGCGGCGCGTTGAGCAGGCTGGGTTCATGGTGTTGAAGTCGCCGGACATCCCGTCGATCCTCGTTGAAACCGGGTTCATCTCCAACGCCAACGAAGCGGCCAAGCTGGCCACCCGAAGCCACCAGCAGGCCCTGGCCCGCTCGATCCATACCGGTGTGCGCCAGTACTTCCAACAGAGCCCGCCACCCGGCACCTACATCGCCTGGCTGCGTGACAGCGGCAAGATCGCCCAGGGGCCGCGCGAGCATACCGTGCGCCCGGGCGAAACCCTGGCCATGATCGCCGTGCGCTACCAGGTCAGCGTGGCCAGCCTGCGCAGCACCAACAGCCTCAAGAGCGATGAGCTGAAGGTTGGCCAGCACCTCGACATTCCTGGCACTACCCTGGCGTCCCAGCAATGAGTGGTGGTTCGCGCATCCAGCTGCTCAGCCCGCGGCTGGCCAACCAGATCGCCGCCGGCGAGGTGGTCGAGCGCCCCGCCTCGGTGGCCAAGGAGCTGCTGGAGAACAGCCTCGACTCCGGTGCCCGGCGTATCGATGTGGAGGTCGAGCAGGGCGGGGTGAAGCTGCTGCGCGTGCGTGACGACGGTGGTGGTATCGCCGCCGACGACCTGCCGTTGGCCCTGGCTCGCCACGCCACCAGCAAGATCCGTGAGCTTGAAGACCTCGAAGGAGTGCTCAGCCTGGGCTTTCGTGGCGAGGCCCTGGCTTCGATCAGCTCGGTGGCGCGCCTGACCCTGACCTCGCGCACGGCCAGTGCCGGCGAGGCCTGGCAGGTGGAGACCGAAGGCCGGGACATGACCCCGCGGGTGCAACCGGCGGCACACCCCGTCGGTACCTCGGTGGAAGTGCGCGACCTGTTCTTCAACACCCCGGCGCGGCGCAAGTTCCTGAAGTCTGAGAAGACCGAGTTCGATCACCTGCAGGAAGTCATCCGTCGCCTGGCTCTGGCGCGTTTCGATGTGGGCTTTCACCTGCGCCACAACGGCAAGAGCATCCTCAGCTTGCACGAGGCGCCCGACGAAATCACCCGGGCGCGCCGGGTGGGCGCCATCTGCGGTCCGGGCTTCCTCGAACAGGCGCTGCCGATCGATGTCGAACGCAATGGCTTGCGCCTGTGGGGCTGGGTTGGCCTGCCGACTTTCTCGCGCAGCCAGGCGGACCTGCAGTATTTCTTCGTCAACGGCCGTGCCGTGCGCGACAAGCTCGTGGCCCACGCGGTACGCCAGGCGTATCGCGACGTGCTGTTCAATGGCCGGCACCCGACCTTCGTGCTGTTCCTGGAGCTCGAACCCAACGGCGTAGACGTCAACGTGCACCCGACCAAGCACGAAGTGCGTTTCCGTGAAGGGCGCATGGTCCATGACTTCCTCTATGGCACGCTGCACCGTGCCCTGGCGGACGTGCGCCCAGAAGACCAGTTGGCCGCGCCGGCCGCGGCCAGCGAAATCGTACGCCCCAGTGGCCTGCAGGTTGGCGAGTTCGGCCCCCAGGGCGAAATGCGCCTGGCCTCGCCGGTGCTCGAGCAGCCCCAGGCCGAGCCGCGTCAGGCATTCGCGGGCGGTAGCGGCTCGGGCTACCAATACCAGTACACACCCCGGCCGTCGCAGCCGGTGCCCGTCGCCGAGGCCCAGGCGGTCTACCGCGAGTTCTTCGCCCCGCTGGAAAACGGCGCCGCCGCCCCGGTGGCGTTGCCGCAAAGCCAGGGCGATGTGCCGCCCCTTGGCTATGCCCTGGCCCAGCTCAAGGGCATCTATATCCTTTCCGAGAACGCCGTTGGCCTGGTGCTGGTCGACATGCACGCCGCCCACGAGCGGATCATGTACGAACGGCTCAAGGTGGCCATGGCCAGCGAAGGCCTGAGCGGCCAGCCGCTGCTGGTGCCCGAGTCGCTCGCGCTGAGCCAGCGCGAAGCCGATTGTGCCGAGGAGCACGCCCAGTGGTTCCAGCGCCTGGGCTTCGAGCTGCAGCGTCTAGGGCCGGAAACCCTGGCGATCCGGCAGATCCCCGCCTTGCTCAAGCAGGCCGAGGCCAATCGCCTGGTGCAGGATGTGCTGGCCGACCTCATGGAATACGGCACCAGCGACCGCATCCAGGCGCACTTGAACGAACTGCTCGGCACCATGGCTTGCCATGGCGCCGTGCGTGCCAACCGGCGCCTGGCCATTCCCGAGATGAACGCGCTGCTTCGGGACATGGAAAACACCGAGCGCAGCGGTCAGTGCAACCACGGCCGCCCGACCTGGACCCAGCTTGGGCTGGACGACCTGGACAAACTATTCCTGCGCGGTCGATGACATGAGCGGCAAGCCCCCTGCGATATTCCTCATGGGCCCAACGGCGGCCGGCAAGACGGACCTGGCCATCGAGCTGACCAAGGTGCTGCCCTGCGAGCTGATCAGTGTCGACTCGGCGCTGGTCTATCGCGGCATGGACATCGGCACGGCCAAGCCCTCGAAAGAGGTGCTGGCTGTCCATCCGCATCGTCTGATCGACATCCTCGACCCAGCCGAGAGCTACTCGGCGGCGCAGTTCTGCACCGACGCCCTGGAGGCGATGGCCGAGATCACTGCCCGCGGCAAGATCCCGCTGCTGGTGGGCGGGACCATGCTCTACTACAAAGCGCTGGTCGATGGCCTGGCGGACATGCCCGCGGCGGATGCCGCAGTGCGCGCCGAGCTCGAGACCCAGGCGCGCGAGCTGGGCCTGGCCGAACTGCACCGGCAGTTGGCCGAGGTCGACCCCGAATCGGCGGCGCGTATCCACCCCAACGACCCCCAGCGGCTGATCCGCGCCCTGGAGGTTTATCGGGTGAGCGGCCAGAGCATGACGGCCCATCGGCAACGTCAATTCGCGGAAAGTCGCGCGGCAGACGCAGGCGCGGGCGGGCATTTGCCCTATACTGTCGCCAGTTTGGCGATTGCTCCTACAGATCGTCACATTTTGCATCAACGAATTGCGCTACGATTCTCGCAAATGCTGGAACAGGGATTCGTCGACGAGGTCCGAGCGTTGCGTGCCAGAAGTGACTTGCACGCCGGGTTGCCGTCTATACGAGCAGTGGGGTATCGGCAGGTCTGGGATCACCTGGATGGCAAGCTCACCGCCGACGAGATGCGTGAGCGCGGTATCATTGCCACACGGCAGTTGGCCAAGCGGCAGTTCACCTGGTTGCGCGGCTGGTCCGGCGTGGAATGGCTCGACAGCCTGGCCTGCGACAATCTGTCCCGCACCTTGAAATACCTGGGAGCCGTCTCCATATTGAGCTGAGTCCCTGCAATTGCCGTCTATTCTTGCGAAAGGGCGGCATGAATTACCGATTTTTATTATTTTTTTACTATTGATCCTTACAGGAGTGCGGCATATGTCAAAAGGGCATTCGCTACAAGACCCTTACTTGAACACCTTGAGAAAAGAAAAGGTCCCGGTTTCCATCTACCTGGTAAACGGGATCAAGCTGCAGGGCTCGATCGAATCCTTCGACCAGTTCGTGGTATTGCTGAAGAACACCGTCAGCCAGATGGTCTACAAGCACGCCATTTCGACCGTGGTTCCTGCCCGTCCGGTTCGCCTGCCAAGCCCGTCCGATTCCGAACACGGCGACAGCGAGCCAGGCAACGCCTGATAGGAGCCTGCATTGTTCTTTGAGCGCCACGGTGGTGGTGAGCGGGCGCTGCTCGTTCACTTGGAAGGTCAGAACCCTGAGGCGCGCGAAGACCCGCAGGAGTTTCAGGAGCTGGCGCTGTCGGCCGGAGCGGACATCGTTTCGCTGGCCACGGTGGCCCGGCACCAGCCTACAGCCAAATACCTGATTGGCAGCGGCAAGGTCGAGGAACTGCGCGACCTGGTCCATGCCGAGCAGGTAGACCTGGTGATTTTCAATCACACCCTCACGCCCAGTCAGGAACGTAACCTCGAACGTGTCTTCGAGTGTCGCGTGCTCGACCGTACCGGGCTGATCCTCGACATTTTCGCCCAGCGGGCGCGTACCCATGAAGGCAAGCTGCAGGTCGAACTGGCCCAGCTCGAGCACATGAGCACGCGGCTGGTGCGCGGCTGGACCCACCTGGAGCGCCAGAAGGGGGGTATCGGCCTGCGCGGCCCTGGCGAAACCCAGCTGGAAACCGACCGCCGCCTGTTGCGGGTACGTCTGCGGCAGATCAAGGCGCGCCTGGAGAAGGTCCGCAGCCAGCGCGAGCAGGCCCGTCGCGGGCGCAAGCGCGCGGACATCCCGTCGGTGTCGCTGGTGGGCTATACCAACGCCGGCAAGTCCACCTTGTTCAACGCACTGACCGCCTCCGAGGTGTACGCCGCGGACCAGCTGTTCGCCACCCTCGACCCGACCCTGCGCCGGCTCGAGCTGGACGACTTGGGGCCGATCGTGTTGGCCGACACCGTGGGCTTCATCCGCCACCTTCCACACAAGCTGGTCGAGGCATTTCGGGCTACGCTCGAGGAGTCGAGCAACTCCGACCTGCTGCTGCACGTGATCGACGCCCATGAGCCCGAGCGCATGGAGCAGATCGAGCAGGTGTTGGCGGTGTTGGGCGAGATCGGGGCCGAAGGCTTGCTGATCCTCGAGGTCTATAACAAACTCGACCTGCTCGAAGATGTCGAGCCGCAGATCCAGCGAGATGCCGACGGCAAGCCGCAACGGGTCTGGGTATCGGCACGTGATGGGCGTGGCCTGGAACTGGTTGGCCAGGCGATTGCCGAGTTGCTGGGGGATGATCTGTATGTCGGAACCCTGTGCCTGGAACAGCGACTTGCCCGCCTGCGCGCGCAATTCTTCGCTCTGGGCGCGGTGCAAGGCGAAGAGCACGATGAAGAAGGTCGCAGCCTGCTGAGCGTGCGACTGCCCCGGGTAGAGCTCAATCGCCTGGTCAGTCGCGAAGGCATGGAGCCTGAACTGTTCATCGAGCAACACACTTTGCAATAAATGCCCGTCGAGGTCGTCGGGCGGCCGAGACAGGCATTCTGTAGCATTGGACGGCGCGCCGTGGGCGCGTCTTTGCTTTATCAGATGGAGAGCGCTATGGCTTGGAACGAGCCGGGTGGCAACTCGAACAATCAGGATCCCTGGGGCGGCCGCCGTGGCGGCGGCGGTGGTGGCGACAAGAAAGGTCCACCGGATCTGGACGAGGCCTTCCGCAAGCTGCAGGACAGCCTGAACGGCATGTTCGGCAGCGGCAAGAAACGCGGTGGCGGTGGCGACCGCAATATCGGCAAGGGTGGCGGCCTGGGCCTGCTGGGCATTGGCCTGGCCGTGCTGGCGGCTATCTGGCTTTATAACGCCGTTTACGTGGTTGACGAGCAGGAGCAGGCCGTGGTGCTGCGCTTCGGCAAGTACTACGAGACGGTTGGGCCGGGCCTGAACATCTACTTCCCGCCGATCGATCGCAAATACCTCGAGAACGTGACTCGCGAGCGGGCCTACAGCAAGCAGGGCCAGATGCTCACCGAGGACGAGAACATCGTCGAGGTGCCGCTGACCGTGCAGTACAAGATCACCAACCTGCAGGACTTCGTGCTCAACGTCGACCAGCCGGAGGTCAGCCTCCAGCATGCGACCGAAAGCGCCCTGCGCCACGTGGTGGGCTCCACCTCGATGGACCAGGTGCTGACCGAAGGCCGTGAGCAGATGGCCGTGGATATCCGCGAGCGCCTGCAACGCTTCCTCGACACCTACCGCACCGGTATCACCGTCACCCAGGTCAACGTACAGAGCGCGGCAGCCCCGCGTGAAGTGCAGGAAGCCTTCGACGACGTGATCCGTGCCCGGGAAGACGAGCAGCGTGCGCGCAACCAGGCTGAGTCCTACGCCAACGGCGTGGTGCCGGAAGCCCGTGGTCAGGCCCAGCGCATCATCGAGGACGCCAACGGTTACCGTGATGAAGTCATCGCCCGCGCCAAGGGTGAGGCCGACCGCTTCAGCAAGCTGGTTGCCGAGTACCGCAAGGCACCGGACGTGACCCGTCAGCGCCTGTACCTGGAGACCATGCAAGAGGTCTACAGCAACTCGAGCAAGGTCCTGGTGACAGCCAAGGACGGGCAGAACAACCTGCTCTACCTGCCCCTGGACAAGATGGTTGAAGGCAGCCGCAACACGGCCGCTCCGGTCAGCAGCGTACCGGCCTCGGTCAACGATGCGGCCGCCCGCGCGGCGCAGGAAATGCAACAGCAGCAACAGTCGCTGCGTTCTAGGGAGAGCCGTTGATGAGCAATAAATCGCTGATCGCCCTGATCGCCGCTGTCGTACTGGCCATCGTGGCCTGGAACAGCTTCTACATCGTGGCCCAGACCGAGCGTGCGGTATTGCTGCAATTCGGCCGTGTGGTCCAGGCGGATGTCCAGCCAGGCCTGCATGTGAAGGTTCCCTACGTCAACCAGGTGCGCAAGTTCGACGCCCGCCTGATGACCCTGGACGCCCCGACCCAGCGCTTCCTGACCCTGGAGAAGAAAGCGGTGATGGTCGATGCCTACGCCAAGTGGCGGGTCAAGGATGCCGAGCGCTTCTATACCGCGACCTCGGGTCTCAAGCAGATCGCCGACGAGCGCCTGTCCCGTCGTCTGGAAAGCGGCCTGCGTGACCAGTTCGGCAAGCGCACCCTGCACGAGGTGGTCTCCGGTGAACGTGACGCGTTGATGGCCGACATCACCGCTTCGCTGAACCGTATGGCCAGCAAGGAGCTGGGTATCGAAGTCATCGACGTGCGCGTCAAGGCCATCGACCTGCCGAAGGAAGTGAACCGCAGCGTATTCGACCGCATGAGCACCGAACGCGAGCGTGAAGCGCGCGAGCACCGTGCCAAGGGTAACGAGCTGGCCGAGGGTATCCGCGCCGATGCTGACCGCCAGCGTCGCGTACTGCTGGCCGAAGCCTATCGCGAAGCGGAGGAGACCCGCGGTGATGGCGATGCCCAGGCGGCTGCCATCTATGCCAAGGCCTACACCCAGGATGCAGAGTTCTATGCGTTCTACCGTAGCCTGCAGGCGTATCGCCAGAGCTTCTCGAGCAAGAGCGACGTACTGGTCCTGGATCCGAAGAACGAGTTCTTCCGCTTCCTGGACAAGAGCAAGCCTTGATCGGGTTGGCTTGAATAGGAGGGGCCGCTGCACGGCCCTTTCGCGACACAAGGCCGCTCCTTGCATAATCCTGTAGGAGCGGCCTTGTGCCGCGAAAGGGCTGCAAAGCGGCCCCTTTTCTTTACCAAGCAGGCCTGAAGACACCCCGCCCGGCAGCTAAAATGCCAAGCGGGGTGCATCCTGAAGGAAAAGCGGTGTATGATCAGTCAGCCGGGAAATTCCCGGCTTTTTTGCGTCTGCAAGGTTGATTGGCAAGCCGCCAGTTGACGGCTTGGCCAGGTCGCAAGGCAATTCGAGGGTATTGGGTACGGTGGTGGCGCTGGGATCAGTGCTGCCTGCTGCTGTGCGCCAATGCCTGCTTCACTTACGGCTCGCCTGTGGGCAGGCCGCCCGGACCAGAGGGGAAATGGCGTAATGGCAACGGTAGACCGCTGGCTGCTGCCAGATGGCATCGAGGAAGTACTGCCGCCTGAGGCTGCGCGTATCGAGATCGCGCGGCGCCAGGTGTTGGACCTGTTCCAGAGTTGGGGTTACGAACTGGTCGTCACCCCGCATATCGAGTACCTGGAATCGCTGCTTACCGGTGCCGGCCAGGACCTGGACCAGCGTACCTTCAAGGTGGTCGACCCCCAGTCCGGTCGCCTGATGGGCTTTCGTGCCGACTTCACCCCGCAGGTGGCGCGCATCGACGCCCACACCTTGCGCCGTGAAGGCCCGAGCCGCCTGTGCTATGCCGGCAGCGTGCTGCATGCCCAGCCCCGCGCCCTGTCCACCTCGCGCAGCCCGATCCAGCTCGGTGCCGAGCTGTACGGCGATGCCAGCCCTACCAGCGATGTCGAGGTCATCAGCCTGATGCTCGCCACGCTGCAGCTGACCGATGTCGCCGATGTGCACATGGACCTCGGCCATGTCGGTATCTACCGCGGCCTGGCCCGTGCCGCGGGCCTGTCCGGCGCGGTCGAGCAGCAGTTGTTCGACGCCCTGCAGCGCAAATCCGTCGATGAAGTGCAGGCGCTGACCGCTGACCTGCCAAAGGACCTGGGCAACATGCTACGTGCCCTGACCGAGCTGTGCGGTGGCCGCGAAGTGCTCGCCGAGGCCCGCGTGCGTCTGGGCCGTGCCCCTGCCAGTGTGCTGGCGGCGCTGGACGACCTGCTGGCGATCGCCGACCGTCTGGCCGCGCGCTATCCGGATCTGCCGCTGTATTTCGACCTGGGCGAGCTGCGCGGCTACCACTATCACACCGGCGTGGTGTTCGCCGTGTTCGTGCCAGGTGTCGGTCAGTCGATCGCCCAGGGCGGGCGCTATGACGACATCGGCGCCGACTTCGGCCGGGCGCGCCCGGCCACCGGTTTCTCCACGGATTTGAAGACCCTGGTCACACTGGGGCGAGCGGAGGTCGTATTGCCTTCTGGCGGCATCTGGATGCCCGACAGTGGCGACGCGGCCCTCTGGCAGATGGTCTGCCAGTTGCGCAACGAGGGCCAGCGTGTGGTCCAGGCTCTGCCTGGCCAGCCGTTGAGTGCTGCTCTCGAGGCGGATTGTGATCGGCAATTGATTCAGCAAGACGGGCGCTGGCAGGTACTGCCGCTGACCCATTGAGTTTCTCCGCCGGCAAAAGGCCGGCAACCAAGTTTGCGTGAATGAGGACAAGTGTTATGGGTAAGAATGTCGTCGTCCTGGGCACCCAGTGGGGTGATGAGGGCAAAGGCAAGATCGTCGATCTGCTGACCGAACATGCTGCCGCCGTAGTGCGCTACCAGGGTGGCCACAACGCGGGTCACACCCTGGTGATCAATGGTGAGAAGACCGTTCTGCACCTGATTCCTTCCGGCATCCTGCGTGAAGGCGTCCAGTGCCTGATCGGCAACGGCGTGGTCGTTGCCCCGGACGCCCTGATGCGTGAAATCACCAAGCTGGAAGAGAAGGGCGTACCGGTACGCGAGCGCCTGCGCATCAGCCCGGCAGCGCCGCTGATCCTCTCCTACCACGTGGCCCTGGACCAGGCGCGTGAGAAGGCCCGTGGCGAAGCCAAGATCGGCACCACCGGCCGCGGTATCGGCCCAGCCTACGAAGACAAGGTGGCTCGTCGCGGCCTGCGCGTGGGCGATCTGTTCCACCGCGAGCGTTTCGCCGCCAAGCTCGGCGAGCTGCTGGACTACCACAACTTCCAGCTGGTGAACTACTACAAAGAGCCGGCCATCGACTTCCAGCAGACCCTGGACGAGTGCATGGCCTACGCCGAACAGCTCAAGCCGATGATGCTCGATGTCACCGCCGAGCTGCACAACCTGCGCCGCGCCGGCAAGGACATCATGTTCGAAGGCGCCCAGGGCTCGCTGCTGGATATCGACCACGGTACCTACCCGTACGTCACCAGCTCGAACACCACCGCCGGCGGTATCTCCACTGGTTCCGGCGTCGGCCCGATGTACCTGGACTACATCCTGGGTATCACCAAGGCCTACACCACCCGTGTCGGTTCCGGCCCGTTCCCGACCGAACTGTTCGACGAAACCGGCGCCACCCTGGCCAAGCGCGGCCATGAGTTCGGCTCCACCACCGGTCGCGCCCGTCGTTGCGGCTGGTTCGATGCCGTGATCCTGCGTCGCGCCATCGACGTCAACAGCATTTCGGGCATCTGCCTGACCAAGCTGGACGTGCTGGACGGCCTGGAGACCATCAACATCTGCGTAGGCTACAAGGACGAGAACGGCGCTGTCATCGAAGCACCGACCGACGCCGACAGCTACATCGGCCTGCAGCCGGTGTACGAAGAGCTGCCGGGCTGGAGCGAGTCGACCCTGGGTGCCAAGACCCTGGAAGCGCTGCCGGCCAACGCTCGCGCCTACATCAAGCGCATCGAGGAGCTGATCGGCGCACCGATCGACATCATCTCGACTGGCCCGGACCGCAACGAGACCATCGTCCTGCGTCATCCGTTT
Organism: Pseudomonas guariconensis; assembly: GCF_015680235.1. Classification (GTDB taxonomy): domain Bacteria; phylum Pseudomonadota; class Gammaproteobacteria; order Pseudomonadales; family Pseudomonadaceae; genus Aquipseudomonas; species Aquipseudomonas guariconensis_A. The sequence goes on along the minus strand of NZ_JADLJL010000013.1, from coordinate 33,950 downwards.
GCCTGATCTGCCCTTCGGCTGATCCGACGCCGCGGCCTCGAAAGGGGCTGCGGCGTTTTTATTTGCAGGTTCGCCGGCACCGGGCCCAATCGCTGGCAAGCCTGCTCCCACAGTACGACGTCAGCCCATCCAGGTGGGAGCGGTGGCCCTACAGGGCTTGGTGGGAGCCGGCTTGCCGGCGATTGGGCCAGTACAGAGCACTTCCTTGCTGAACCTTGGCACTATCCTCCGCCTCTCCCGGCACAACCCTTGCTGCATGAAACGCCCGTAGGTGCCATCAAAGTAATGGCGCCAAGAACACGGGAGTTACAACGTGTCTGCCATCCTTTCACTGTTACGAAGCCGCCTCTTGCGGCCTGTGTTTGTTGCCCTCGGTATCGCTCTTTTGGTGCAGGTCCTGGTCGCCGTCGCACTGACCCGAGGCACGGTCACTGCCCTGGAGGCGGAACTGGGCGAGCGTCTGGGCGACGACAGCCGCAAGCTCGCCACGGAGCTCGAGCAAGCCGGCCAGGACGTGCGCACGGGCCTGGACAGCTTGTCTGCCAGCACCCGTCAGCGCCTGAGCGCAGGCCTGTCGGCGCGCCTGGAAAGCGAACAGCAACAATTGCGCAGCACCCTTGAAAAGAACCTCAAGGACTCGGCCAACGACATGGCCGAACTGCTGGCCTCGGTGGCGCCGCGAGCCATCTGGGACAACGATGTCCCCACGCTTTCCGACTTCGCCCGCCGCGCCCAGCGCAACCCCAACGTGCTGTTCGTCATCTACGACGACGCTCAGGGTCAGCACCTGACCCGCTACCTGAATCGGCAGAACCCCATCAACAAGGCGTTGCTCGAGAAGGGCCAGGGCGAGCGGGCGTTGGACAAGGTGCTCGATGCAGTGCGCAAAGACCCCTCGGTGTACTTCGTCGAGGCCTCCATCAACCCCAACGGTGCCGAGATCGGCAAGGTGGTGATGGGGGTGTCCACGGCTGGGGTGGAGCAGCAGCTTAACGCCTTGGATGAGCGTTTTGCCGCCCTGATCGCCAGCGGCGAGCAACTGGTCGGTGAGAGCCTGGTGGCGGCGGCGGCCGACAGCGGCAAGGCCCTGCGTTCGCGCTTGGAAGCTGCTCAGGGTAGCGCTGCCGCCATGCAGGCCAACACCGCGCAGACCGTGCGCGACGCTGCTGCCGACCTGCGCTGGCGCATCGGCCTGGGCTTGGTGCTGGTAGGTTTGGGTGTGCTGCTGGTTGTGGCCGTGGTGTTGGGCCGGCGTGTGGTCAGCAAGCTGCGTCTGTTGATCAGGGCGCTGGACGATCTCGCCGCAGGCGAGGGCGACCTGACCAAGCGGGTAACCCTCGACAGTCGCGACGAGATCGGCGACATGGCCTCGGCGGTCAACCGTTTCGTCGACAAGTTGCAGCCCATCGTCCGCGAAGCGGGTGAGGTGGCTCAGCGCACGGGCCTGGAGATCGGCAGCATGGCCCAGCGCAATGCCGGCGCCGATGCCGCTGCTGCGCTGCAGCGCGACGAGGTAGCTGCCAGCCTGCGCGACCTTTCCAGCATGGCCGACGAAGCCCAGGCCGAAAGCCAGGCCATGCAGGCCGCATTACAGCAGGTGGTGGACATTCGCCGCGCTGCCGATGAAAACAGCCGCGCCTCGACCCAGTTGGCACGGCTGATCGAGAACCTGGCCGGTGAAGTGGAAACCGGCTCCCAGGTGATCGAGCGTCTGGCCAAGCAAAGTGAGCAGATCGAGGTGGTGCTGACCGTGATCCACGGCATTGCGGAGCAGACCAACCTGTTGGCCCTCAATGCCGCCATCGAGGCGGCGCGGGCCGGTGAGACCGGACGTGGTTTCGCGGTAGTCGCCGATGAGGTGCGCGCTTTGGCCAGCAAGACGCAGAGTTCGACGGGCGACATTCAGGCGCACATCGCAGCGTTGCAAAAGGGCGCCAAAGAGGCGGTAGACACTATTGGCCAGGCCGGGCGCCAGGCCAGCGAGGGCCTGTTGGTGCTGCGCGACAACGAACGCCGCCAGCAGTCGGTGCAGGCGGCGGTGGAGCAGGTGCACGCGGCCATCGGCCTGGCCACCCGCGCTGCCGAGCAGCAGGCGTATGGAGCGCAGGCAGTGCGCGGGCGGGTCGAGAACATCCATGCTCAGGCCGAACGCTCAGCTGAGGTGGTGATGCAGACCACCGCCAGCAGCAAGGTACTGGACGACCTGGCGGCGCAGCTGCGGGCGAGCCTGGGGCAGTTCAAGGCCTGAGCTAGATAGCTGGGCGAGCTCGCTCCATAGCGCAACGCATAACTATTTGATTTTGCGGGGGCTTGTGGAAGTGGGCTTGCCCCGCAATCAAGGGCGAAGCCCTTGCGCCAGTATTCACAGATAAAGCCGTCTGCGCGATCCTCAAGTAGAGCGCGAAATATTCATTTACGCGGTCAAGCCACTTCTAGACGAAAAGTTGTAGGAAAGTTCCCAAGTTGGCTTTGTTCAGCTGACCACCATTGCAGCTCTATACATAGAGAGCTAGGCTCTGAACGTAATCTCTAGAGTCATCGTCTTCTAACATTTGTTTTGTCAGCCTGTTATCAACGGAAAGGAACGCTGTGATGGTAAAACGTATGGACGTTCGGGCGAGGCTCGAAGTTTAGAGCTTTCTCATTCATCGCAACTCATAGCTGGGGACAGTTCCGCATGAGCGAACATCTGTTTGCGTACGGGGCCTGGAACTGCGCGCCTTCGATAATCTAGTACAACTCTCTGTTCTAGGGCTTCAGCCTTAGTGCGTCGCTATCGCATGTCTATCGCAGGAAGAGATCGAGGTTAATATGCACGATACGCTAATAAAACTGGCAAGTTCAGAGGTCGGTGAGAATGAAATATCTATATTGAATGGGGCTGTTGTAATTCCTAAACGTTACCTGCGTGAACGAGTACGTCTCGAAGAGGGGAGCATTCTCATTGTTTCTGGAACCCTTATCGAGGGAATTGGTACCGCGCACTCTGATATAGACTGCATTGTGTTATGTGAAGAAAGGCCTAAAGCCGAAGATGTTAAGTCCAGCGGGCATGCGCTCGTGACGGACATCAATTATCACTTTCTAACGAAAAATGAGGAAGTCCATAATACCACTGATTTTTATGGTGAGAGCGGACTTCATATCGATACTGACTATATTACGTTCTCCGAGGTCGCAGATATTATCTCGAAGGTTGAGGTGGCGTTCGAAGACGTTCAGTCCGACCAGCGGTTTTTGTATTCCCCCGTTTTACTTGAGCGAGAAAACAACGTTATCCACCGCTCTTTGACGGGCTTCGCATTAGCGGAAGAAAAAAAGTTCGAGGATCTTAAAGGTCGGATACCTCGCGATAAGCATATATACATTGCTCACCGTGAAAAGCTACCGGTCTTCTACGCGTTTCAAGACGTTCAAGGATGCTGGCAATCGGGAAATTGGTGGATGGGATGCGAAATCACTCGTGACATGCTGCTGAAAACCACGATGAGCTTCACTTATTTAACAGGCATTACTAACAAACACCCGAAATGGGTCTATTCAAATGTATTCCGAGTTGAAGGCTATGATGAGATTAAAAGTGGTTTTTTTGAGCTCGCTCGACGCGGCGCCGCGACGGAAGACGCGTGCAGGCAATACATTGAGGATGCATTGGTTTATATGGATAAGGTGTTTGTTGCCATTGAGGGACTGCTGGCGCAAAACCCAGTGTACCCCTCTGCTGAAAAGTCACTGGTTGCGTTGAATCATGAATTTAATAGCAGACAACATACCGAGCACAAAATTTCCACGTGTGAATATTATTTTAGGAAGAAATTTTTTGCAGCGGAGGATACGCCCTCGCTAAGTAGCCTCTTGAAAGATTGGGATTAAAATAAATGGGCGCTGATAGGTTGGATGCTCGCTGCAAAATGGCAATTAACGTCGGAAGCTCTTCGGTCAAGACGTCAACGTTCTTCGATAGAGGGCGGGTCGATATAAATATAAACTTTATAGGCTTGGAGCGCCAAGTGGTAAAGGTCAAATATAATCGCCTAAACAGTTATCCTGATCGGCTCTATCAAGTATCAATCGGTGACAACCTTGGGATGGCTGCATCCGTGATTCTGAGCGAAGCCATCAGGGTGCTGCGAGAGCTAAAATGGCCCATGCCAGAGCTCATTGGTCACCGAGTCAAGTTTGCCGGGTTTGGCAAGAGGGTCGAAAGATTTACCGAAAAAAATGAAGTAAGAATGATATTCAATGACTATTTAAGCTCTCGCCACAATAGGCTGTGCTTGGAGGTGCTTCGTGAAGCGAAGCAGGCATTTCCAGACGCAGAGCAACTAATGGTGCGCGATCAGATTAATGACGATCTGTCACTTCACAATGAAAGTAAAATCCCTTTCGATCATCCCACGATACGGCGCTATGGACTTTACGCGCATGGTTACCATGGCCTTGCAGTGAAAGCGTGCTTAGCGCAGATGCGCAAAGACTTCAATACGAGTGATTTTAATGGCGTTATATGCCACGTGGGTTCAGGGGTTAGCTTTACTGCTGTCTCAAGTGGAAAGGTGGTTTTTAATACAATGCAATATGCGGCGTGTGATGGGGCAGTTATGCATAACCGTTCAGGCACACAGCCCATAGGCATCGCATTACGTTTCTTGAAATATGGGTTGAAATCAGGTGATTTGTCAAATGTGTATAGTCGATTAAGCGGTATTTACGGCTTAGCTAATTTGTCGGCAGACAGTTCGATCACTGTTGAGGATATTCTAAGCCAGCCCCAATATACTCAGGCCAAAAACGCGTATCTAAAGGCTAACGGCGTCGAACTTTTTAGAGCGATCACAGCACTTGAAAGTGTCAACGGATTTATTTTTTCCGGGGGACTGGCTACGAAACACCGCTGGCTTGGGCCGGAATTGCTACTGAGTGCTAAAGCCATCACCCCAGAAATAAAAGATTCCTTTGTCGCTGATTTGAATACGCCGGGGGCTCGCTATGCGACGGCAGGAGATACTGCGCTCTATCTAATTGATGTTGATGAACAAGCCTGCATCCTGGACGCGTGCGAGGATTTTTCTTCAGCCGCCGATGACTTTGAAATTACAAGTGGTGCTTGCGAGGTGCCAGGGACATCCGTCGGAATTGTAGAAGAAGGTAGAAATGGCTGGAGGCGCGGTAGTATCTGCTTGTGCTTGAGTGATACCGAACTTCCATTTGATTGTTCGACATTGCCGGAAGGTTTTATTTTTTATGGTAAGTCACGCGGTGATTTTTTTCTGAGAGCTGCGCTTGCTAGAAATAGTGGGATTCCAGCAGTTTTCATAGAGCGTTCATCGCAAGGCCCTTGCTCCCTCTTGGGTAAAAATATTTACATGGATACGCCAACCCAAAAGGTGGTGATACTATGAATAGTAGTTTCTCCAACTATATTGCAGAGCTAAAGTTGATGTTGCCCTTTAAGGGCATATTGTCCAGCAATGAATGGGAAACCATAACAAAAAATAGAGAAATTGTTTCCGACGGTGAGCTAGGCGTACTTATATCAGAGATGGATCAGTCATTGAGGCAGGGGCTATTTACTGAGGCGAGAGCACGAGCCTTGTTGGGAGTTCTCTACATAACGGAGAGGATTATAGATGCCTGTGAGCAAACCAGGATAAGAGACACTACAAACCCGATGGAGATCGATCTGGCAATAGCGCTGAAACTGCCTGGTGAGTGCTCGAACGGGTTAGCTTTTATGAAACGTAACGACGCTGTCCATCGGCAGGATCTGAGCGAAGATGTCGCTGCGTTACTTTCCGCAATCAATAGCACTTTCGAAGCGTGTCCACGAAACCTACCCGGTAGGAGAGATCATGAGCGTGTTCTCCCACTGCGCATTCTCTCCAAAGCCTACGGTTGTCTTATTAATTTGGCGCTCAAAGATTTTTAAAATTTTATTATTGAGACAGGATGTCAAATGAGTAATGTAGAACGTATTTTGCAGAGTGCGGAAGTTGATAGTCGGTTGACATATCTAAGTGCGCATAAAATGGCTGGTTTATTTTATGCCCGAATACTGGCTTCACATGATGCAACAAGCGGTGATGCGTTAGGTAAGTGCGTTATTTTTTGTTTTTCGCATCTGTCCTCTACTGTCAATTTGAGCATCTGTAACCACTGGATTTCCATTTTTGAAAACATTTATTTGATACCGAAAAAGTCTTCTTTAAATACTGCGTTGCTTCGTCATGTTGCGAATCCGACACGTATATTGCGGGCTAGGGATAGGTCGGATTTCAAGAATACAGTCGATGAGATTAAAGGTATTTTATCTCAATCGGATCTTCCTGTTATTTTGTTTGATATAGGCGGTTATTTTGCACCCTATATAGATGACCTGTCAGTGTTGTTGGGTGGTCGCCTTCGCCTGGTTCTTGAAGATACCGCCAATGGACATATCAAGTATAAAAATACAAATTACTATTTGACGTCAATGGGATTCAAGTCTGTAGCATACGACTCCTATAAAATGGCAGAAAATGTCATGGTCGCCAACATTACCGTAGGGCATGTGGGGTCGTTTATACCCGACTGGTCTGCATATCGATCTATATTAGTCGTCGGGTATGGACGCATCGGACGCTCGCTGTGCTTCGGGTTGCGCGCTAAAGGCGTTAAGAATATAGGCGTGGTTGATATCGACAACGCCCGATTGTTTATGGCAGCGACAGAAGGGTTTAAGGCATTTACACGCTCGCAGCTAAGCACGACTGTTGATAAGTTTGATTATTGTTTTGCTATGTCTGGTCAACACGGAGTTACTCCGATGGTGCTCGCGGCGCTAAAAGATAATTCATATATATCCGTGGTTACATCATACGATGATGAGTTTGAGTCATCCGTCAGAGGCTTGTTCGAATCTGGAGATCGCGAGACAGTAAAATGGAATAATAAGACAATAAATATCATTAATAAGGGGCGGCCGATCAATTTGTCCAAGTTTGCCGCATTTGACGCTAGAAATTTGTCTTTGCATTTTCTATTTGGACGAATATTTTCCAGCTTTTTGGGGGTGCTTGGGTTCAACCGAATATCAGATTGGGAAGCAGAAGTATACGCAGACTTACTTTCAGAGATACAGTCATCATGACAGTCGCAACATTGGCCGGCCCTCTTATAATATCAAGGCTGGGAGACATGACGTCCTCATTTCTGTTCTTGTCATTCGTGGGACATTTCTTACCTAAATCGTTAAGTCAAGCGTCTTTCGCATGGGCGTTCATTTCGTTCTCTACCGTAGTTGGAATTGGTTTATTCTCTACACTTATGATTGATGCTGCGGGCCTTAAAGGAAATGCCAAAGAGCAAGCTAGTATCTTGCTTGCAACGGGCTTGAGGGTAGCTTTAACAGTAGCCTTTTCTATCTTTGGAGGTATTCTGGTTTTTTCAATGATGTGGCATGGGTTGGCAGGATTGTTAACGCCTATAAATCTAGGGCTCTTGATAATGTCGCTATCGCTTCCCGCAATCTACTGCCAAATTGTCGCCTTTAGCTATTTAAATGCAATCGGTCGTCCGGGATATGAGGTTAAGTTTGTCTGGCTGTCGAATGCTATATTCATGCTGGCTGGATTAGGTTACGCATACGCTAATTTGTCAGTGTCGTTCAGTTTGTTTGTTTTTATATATATTTTAATGCGCTGGATAATGGTATTTTTACTGTTGGTGTATGTTTCTAGCGCTGCGAGAAGAGGAAGCAAAAGGTCAATTTTATTTTATTTTCGAAATACGAAAGTCATTCCCTTCATGGTTAAGGGGGCTCCACTAGCGTTGTGTTTTGCCGGTGAGAGTTTTTTGTATTTTGCATTGTCATTAATCTCAAGCGGCCTAGGAAGTCTTGGGCTTTCAGCCTATCAGGCATCTTTGCATTTTTTGAGTTTGATTTATATGATATCAATTGGCGTGGGGAATGCCGTTGCCATACGCGTTGCGGGAGTTGCTCCCGGTAGAAATAGTTTGGCGGCAAAAGAAAATCTGCTGGAAGGGCTTAAGTTTGGTGGGTGCTTGATGATCCCATGCCTAATCGTCTGTTTCTTTCTGTCTGGGTATGTGGCTAGGCTCTACACGTCAGATTTGGCGGTGGCGGAATTAATTGGCCATAATATAAAGATTTCAGTGCCATTTCTGATTTTTGAGTTTGTGTACGTTGTGCTCAGGATGACGTTGCGAAGTCTTGGTGATTCTTGGGCCCCTACCATTGCCACAATGGTCTGCCTTAATGGGGTAGGGCTGTTTCTAACGTGGCTTCTCATTTATTTCTATGAGGCGAGTGTAAAGTCAGTTTTTATTGCTCTAAATTTTTGTGTTTTTATTTTAATGTTATATCTCATCTATCGGTTCTTGAAAATCTATCGAGAAAATACGAGGCTGAAGTAAACGGCTCTCGATACTTTTCGTAAGTTCACTGGGTATTCTGGATAAGCCACTATTTGACTATGCATATAGCTTGTCTTGTCGGTATGATTGCTCATCTTTGGACAATGTCTTGAGCGGTAGAAGTTAGCTGTGATGGTGAAACCCAAGCCGCATGGCAGCCTGGGCAAGCTCTCAAGCCTTGTTCAAATACATCCGCGTAGTCAGCAGATACACCGGCAACCCAGACACCACAATCAGCAACGCCGCATAAGGCGCCGCCGCCGCGAACTCGACGTTGGCGGTATGCGCCCACACCTCGGTGGCCAGGGTGGTCATGCCAGTTGGGCTCAGCAGTAGCGTCGCGGTCAGCTCTTTCATGGCATCGAGGAATACCAGGGCGAAGGCCGCCGCCAGGGCAGGGAAGATGATCGGCAGGGTGACCCGGCAGAAGGCGCCGAAGCTGCTCGAGCCCAAGGTGCGGGCGGCTTCTTCCAGGGTTGGCGAGGCCTTGTTCAGTGCCGTGCGCACTGGCGCCTGGGCCAGGGGCAGGAACAACAGTGCATAGGCCAGGATCAGCAGCGCGGTGGTCTGGTACAGCGCCGGCACGTAGTGCAGGGCGAAGAACACCAGGGTCAGGGCGATAACCAGGCCTGGCAGGGCATGCAACAGGTAGGGCAGGCGTTCGGCCCAGATCGCCAGGCGGCCTTTGTAGCGCACCACCAGGAAGCTGATCGGCAATGCCAAGAGGACGCAGAAACCGGCGCCACCCAGGGACACCGACAGCGAGGTCAGCAATGCTCTGCCGATCTCGGCCACCGGGAAGGCGGCCGAGGCGCCAACGCTCAACCAGTAGCCAAGCATCGCCAACGGAATGCCGCTGCCCAGTACCGCCAAGGCCAGGCAGAACAGCTGGGCCGCCGGCATCCAGCCGCGCAGTTTCACCGCTTGGGCGCGGCGTGCCACGCCCTGGCCGATGCGCACATGGCGCGCCTTGCCGCGTACCCGCAGTTCGAGCCAGAGCATCGCCAGGCACAGCGCCAGCAGCACTGCCGAAAGCATGGCCGCGTTGGCGTTGCTGAACTCGAGTTCGAACTGCTGGTAGATCGCCGTGGTGAAGGTCTGTAGGCCGAGAATCGACAGTGCGCCGAACTCCACCAGCATGTGGAGGGCGATCAGCAGTGCGCCGCCCAGCATCGAAGGCCACAACAGCGGCAGGGTGACTTTCAGGAATACCCCCCAGCGGCTGCAGCCCAGGGTGCGTGCCGACTCTTCCAGGGAGGTATCCAGGTTACGCAGGGTCGCCGCCACCGGCAGGAATACCAGTGGGTACTTGGACAGCGCCATGACCAGGATCGCCCCGCCCAGGCCTTCGAAGTCCGAGCTCAGCGATACCCAGGTGAAGCTGCTGACGAACGACGGCACGGCGAACGGCAGGCACAGCACCACGCCCCAGAGACGGCGACCCGGCAGGTCGCTGCGCTCGAGCAGCCAGGCCAGGGCCAGGCCGACGACCATGCACAGTGCTGTCACCCCGGCCATCAGCATCAGGGTGTTGCGCAGCAGGCCCCAGACGAATGGCCGCCAGAGCAGGCGCAAGGCTTCATGCCAGCCGGCCTCCCAGGCCTTGGTACCGACATACAGCAATGGCAGCACGCTCATCGCCACCAGGAACAGGACCGGCAGTACGACCCAGATGGAGGGGCGTTTGCGGCGTGGCACGAAGCGCGGCAAGGCCGCTTGGGGCAGGGCGGCGGTCATCAGAGCAGGCCGACCTCGCGCTCGAGCTCCAGGGCTTCCTCGGCATTACCCAGGTCGGCCGGGGTGATCTTCGGCGGGCGCAGGTCCTCGAACGGCTTCAGGCCCTGGTCGGAAACCATGCCCTTGTGCAGCGGGTACTCGGCGGTGGTCTGGGTGATCACGCGCTGGCCTTCTTCGCTGGCCATCCAGTTGAGCAGGGCCTGGGCTTCCTTGGGGTGCTTGCTGGCCTTGACCGCGCCTGCGCCGGAGATGGTCACCAGGTTGCCGGCGTCACCATCGGCCAGGTAGTACAGGCGGGTGTCCAGCTGGCCGCGCTCGCGCTTGAGGGCATACCAGTAGTAGTTGTTCACCAGCACGGCATCGACTTCACCTTTCTCCACGGCCTTGAGGGCAACCATGTTGTTGGTGTAGGTCTTGCCGAAGGCCTTGAGGCCGGTCAGCCATTCCTCGGTGGCTTCACGGCCGTGCAGCTTGAGGATGGCCACGGCCTGCTCCTGGAAGGCGCCGCTGGTGGGCACGTAGCCGACCCGGCGGTCCCACTCGGGGTTGGCAAAATCCATCACGGTGGTCGGCAGGTCTTTTTCGTCGACCTTCTTGGGGTTGTACACCACCACGCGGGTGCGTGCGGTGACGCCCATCCAGGTGCCGTTGGCGCCGACATATTCCTTGGGCAGCATGTTCAGGGTGGCGTCGTCGATCTTGGCCAGCAGGCCCAGCTCGCCCAGGTTGTTCAGGGGCGGGGATTCCTCGGTATAGATGACGTCGGCCGGGGAGCGGTCGCCTTCCTCGATGATCTGGCTGGCCAGCTGGTTGCTGCTGCCCTTGCGGATATTGATGTGGATACCGGTCTTGGCCTCGTAGGCCTTGGCGATGGCTTCACCGATTTCCTTGTGCTGGCCGTTGTACAGGGTCAAGGTGACCGGGTCGTCAGCCAGGGCGGCCGGTGCGCCGATCACCAGGCCGAGAACAACGGTGGCCAGGCTGCGCATCAGCAATTGCGGGCGGATCGTCATGCGGGTACTTCCTCGCTTACGGCTACATATTTGGAAACAATGGTAAACGAAATCGTTTCTCAAGTGGCCGTATGAAGGAAAATTCAGGGGCAGACCAAAGGGTGAGGGCGGCCTGGCCGCTTCTACAAGGGGGACCTGGGGAGGTAAAAAACGCATGCAAGAAAAAACCCACTAGCAAGCTAGTGGGTTTTTGTATGGTGCCCAGGAGAAGACTCGAACTTCCACGACCGTTAAGTCACTGATACCTGAAACCAGCGCGTCTACCAATTCCGCCACCTGGGCAAAGCTTTACATCGTCTGGTGAGGCGACAATCGTTCGCTTTCACACAGTAGTAACAGATCCTTGGTCATCTGTTACTTGAAAATCATTGGTGCCCAGGAGAAGACTCGAACTTCCACGGCCGTTAAGCCACTGATACCTGAAACCAGCGCGTCTACCAATTCCGCCACCTGGGCACACATTCGAGATAAAAGATGCTTTACAGCGCCGCTCATCTCTACTACAACTTCGGGGTTGTCCGTCGTTGTGGTGCGCACTATACGGACGCTCCTGAGGGCTGTAAAGCCCCCAGCTCAAAAAAATTTCAAAAAATTCAACTTGTTGATTCCGCAGGCCTATTCCCGCACACCGGGCATGCCGCTGGGGCTGTCCAAGGCTGACATTTCCGGTTTCAATACGCCTATGCCAGAATTCCTATCTATATACCCCAAGGTGAACCCCTTCTGATGGCCGATTGGCAATCCCTCGATCCCGAGGCCGCTCGCGAAGCGGAAAAATACGAGAATCCCATTCCCAGCCGTGAGCTGATCCTGCAGCGCCTTGCCGACCGTGGCGAGCCCGCCGCCCGCGAAGAGCTGGCCGCAGAGTTCGGCCTGCACGACGAAGACCAGATCGAAGCCCTGCGCCGTCGCCTGCGCGCCATGGAGCGTGACGGCCAGCTGATCTATACCCGGCGCGGCACCTATGCCCCGGTGGACAAGCTGGACCTGATCTGCGGCCGCGTCTCCGGCCACCGTGACGGCTTCGGCTTCCTTATTCCCGACGATGGCAGCGAGGACCTGTTCCTCAGCCCCGCGCAGATGCGCCTGGTGTTCGACGGCGATCGCGGCCTTGCCCGCGTCTCGGGGGTCGACCGCCGTGGCCGCCGCGAAGGCGTGTTGGTTGAAATCATCTCCCGCGCCCACGAGAGCGTGGTCGGCCGATACTTCGAGGAAGGCGGCATCGGCTACGTGACCCCTGACAACCCGAAGATCCAGCAAGAAGTGCTGGTCACCGCCGGGCGTAACGGGGGGGCCAAGATCGGCCAGTTCGTCGAGATCAAGATCACCCACTGGCCGACGCCGCGCTTCCAGCCCCAGGGCGACGTGGTCGAGGTCATCGGCAACTACATGGCGCCGGGCATGGAGATCGATGTCGCTCTGCGCAGCTACGACATCCCGCATGTCTGGCCCAAGGACGTGATCAAGGAGGCGCGCAAGTTCCGCTCCGAGGTCGAGGAGAAGGACAAGGAGAAGCGTGTCGACCTGCGCCACCTGCCGTTCGTCACCATCGACGGCGAGGACGCCCGCGACTTCGACGATGCGGTCTATTGCGAACCGCTGGGCAAGCTGCGCCTGTTCTCCGGTGGCTGGCGCCTGTACGTGGCGATCGCCGATGTCTCAAGCTACGTGCGCCTGGGTTCGGCCCTGGACGTCGAGGCGCAGCAGCGCGGCAACTCGGTGTACTTCCCCGAGCGCGTCGTGCCCATGCTGCCCGAGGAGCTTTCCAACGGCCTGTGCTCGCTGAACCCGCACGTCGATCGCCTGGCCATGGTCTGTGAAATGACCATCAACAAGGCCGGCCAAATGGTCGACTACCAGTTCTATGAAGGCGTCATCCACTCCCATGCGCGCCTGACCTACAACAAGGTCAGCAGCATGCTCGAGCATGCCCGCACCCGCGAAGGCAAGGCCCTGCGCGAGGAGTACAGCGCCGTCCTGCCGGACCTCAAGCACCTCTACGCGCTGTACAAGGCGCTGGTGGCTGCTCGCCATACCCGTGGCGCCATCGACTTCGAGACCCAGGAAACCCGCATCATCTTCGGTGAAGACCGCAAGATCGATGAAATCCGCCCGACCGTGCGCAACGACGCCCACAAGCTGATCGAGGAATGCATGCTGGCGGCCAACGTCGCGACTGCCGAATTCCTGCAAAAGCATGGCGTCCCGGCCCTGTACCGCGTGCACGACGGTCCGCCGCCGGAGCGCCTGGAAAAACTGCGCGCCTTCCTGGGCGAGCTGGGCCTGTCACTGCACAAGGGCAAGGAGCCTTCGCCGAAGGACTACCAGGCCCTGCTGGCGAGCATCGCCGAGCGCCCGGACTTCCACCTGATCCAGACCGTCATGCTGCGCTCGCTGAGCCAGGCGGTGTACAGCGTCGAGAACAACGGCCACTTCGGCCTGAACTACGAGGCCTACACCCACTTCACTTCGCCGATCCGCCGTTACCCGGACTTGCTGGTCCACCGCGCCATCCGCAGCGTCATCCGCTCGAAGGTCGACACTCCGCACGTCAAGCGTGCCGGCGCCATGAGCATCCCGAAGGCGCGGATCTACCCGTACGACGAGAATGCCCTCGAGCAGATGGGCGAGCAGTGCTCGATGACCGAGCGGCGCGCCGATGAGGCCACCCGCGACGTGGTCAACTGGCTCAAGTGCGAATACATGCGTGACCGCGTCGGCGAGACCTTCCCAGGGGTGATCACCGCGGTGACCGGCTTTGGCCTGTTCGTCGAGCTGACCGACATCTATGTCGAAGGCTTGGTGCATGTCAGCGCCCTGCCGGGCGACTACTACCACTTCGACCCGGTGCATCACCGCCTGTCCGGCGAACGCAGCGGGCGCAGCTTCCGCCTGGGCGATACGGTCGAGGTCAAGGTCATGCGCGTCGACCTGGAGCAGCGCAAGATCGACTTCGAAATGTCCGAGCAGGCCGTCGCCGCCCCGGTCGGCCGCAAGTCGCGTGCTGCCGCCCCGCAAGCCGCTACTGCCACCGTCGAGCCTGCCCCGGAGCCGAAGATTTCGCCCAAGCCGCGCAGCCGCAAGAGCGAGGCGTCCGAGGCGTACTTCCCCAAGGACGCCGTGCAGCGCAACGCCGAAGTGCGCAAGAGCCGCGAAATGAAGAAGGCGCTGATGAGCGAGGCCCGCCACAGTCACGCCAGCGGCAAGTCGGAGAAGGGCGCCAAGGCGTCTGGCAAGCCGACCAAGCATCGCAAGGGGCCGTCGAAGTCCGGCGCGCCGCGTAAAGGCAAGAAGTCATGAGCCAGCTGGAAAAAATCTACGGCGTACATGCCGTGCAAGGGCTGCTGCAGCATCATCCCAAGCGGGTCAAGCAGATCTGGTTGTCGGAAGGGCGCAGCGAGCCGCGTGTCCAGGCCCTGCTGGAGCTGGCCGCGGAAAACCGCGTGCCGGTCGGCCAGGCCGAACGCCGTGAGCTGGACGCCTGGGTCGAGGGCGTGCACCAGGGCGTGGTCGCCGAGGTCAGCCCCAGTCAGGTCTGGGGCGAGGCCATGCTCGACGAGATGCTCGAGCGCGCCGAGCAGCCGCCGCTGATCCTGGTGCTCGATGGCGTCACCGACCCGCACAACCTCGGTGCCTGCCTACGTACCGCGGATGCCGCCGGCGCGACTGCGGTAGTCATCCCCAAGGACAAGTCGGCGACCTTGACCGCCGTGGTGCGTAAGGTTGCCTGCGGCGCCGCCGAGGTGATCCCGCTGGTGGCCGTGACCAACCTCGCCCGTACCCTGGAAAAACTCCAGCAGCGAGGCCTGTGGATCGTCGGCACCGCCGGCGAGGCCGAGCAGGAGCTGTACCAGCAGGACCTGACCGGGCCGATCGCCATCGTCATGGGGGCTGAAGGCAAGGGCATGCGCCGTCTCACCCGCGAGCATTGCGATTTCCTGGTCAAGCTGCCGATGGCCGGTAGCGTGAGCAGCCTGAACGTGTCGGTGGCCACCGGCGTGTGCTTGTTCGAGGCCGTGCGCCAGCGTCAGGGCAAGCGCTGAGTGTGAGGGCCCCATCGCCGGCAGGCCGGCTCCCACAGAGATCCCTATAGGAGATCACCCAGCCCACCTGCTCCCATAAGGCCTCGCAAAATCAAATAGTTATGCGTGGTTCTATGGGAGCCCGCTTGCCGGCGATAGCGGTATCGCAGCCGGAATGGTTTCAGACTGTTCAAATAATCGCCAACAGCCTTGCTTGTGCCCCCCGCCTTCTCTACAATTGCGCCCCTTGCCAAGCAGGCAGGCGCGCATGTGCCTTCTTTTCAAGGCAAGACATACAGTGTCATTCACTCCTTGTCTGACCAGGGTGCTGGCAGACTACTAACCCGTAAGGAGCATTCATGCGTCATTACGAAATCATCTTCCTGGTTCACCCGGACCAGAGCGAGCAAGTCGGCGGCATGGTTGAGCGTTACACCAAGCTGATCGAAGAAGACGGCGGCAAGATCCACCGCCTGGAAGACTGGGGCCGTCGTCAGCTGGCCTACGCCATCAACAACGTTCACAAGGCTCACTACGTGATGCTGAACGTTGAGTGCACCGGCAAGGCCCTGGCCGAGCTGGAAGACAACTTCCGCTACAACGATGCCGTGATCCGTAACCTGATCATCCGTCGCGACGAAGCCGTCACCGGCCCGTCCGAGATGCTGAAGGCCGAAGAGAACCGCAGCGAGCGCCGTGAGCGTCGTGAGCGTCCTGAAGCTGCTGATGGCGCCGAAGGCGACGACAGCAACGACAGCGACAACAGCGATAACGCTGACGAGTAATCCACGGACCTTTTTGAGGAGCCTATTACATGGCACGTTTCTTCCGTCGTCGTAAATTCTGCCGCTTCACTGCCGAAGACGTGAAAGAGATCGACTACAAAGATCTCAACACCCTGAAAGCTTACGTATCCGAAACCGGCAAAATCGTTCCAAGCCGTATCACCGGTACCAAAGCTCGTTATCAGCGTCAGCTGGCTACCGCTATCAAGCGCGCCCGCTTCCTGGCCCTGCTGCCCTACACCGACAGCCACGGCCGCTGAGACCGGGTCGTCGACAAGTAGCAAGGGATAAGCATGCGAGCGTTGGCTGATTTCATCATGCGCGGTCGTGTGCAGGCCTCCATCGTGGTGGCCGGTTGTGCGGCATTGCCGCTGTTGTTCTGGTTGAGTGCCGCCGCCGGGAGCTTGGTGTTCCTGCGGCGCGGTTTCAAGGACGCTTCCTCGGTCATCGTCTGGGGCATCTTGCCGGCGTTGGCCTGGTGGGTCTTCGGCGAGCCACGCACCTTGATGGTGCTGCTGGGGACGCTGGGGCTGGCTGCGCTGTTGCGCGCCGGGCATTCCTGGAACCGGGTGCTGTTGTCCAGCATCGCTCTGGGCCTGTTGTACGGTGTTGTGCTTGGTTCGGTGTTCCGCGAACCGATCGAAGCTCTGGCGCGAGCGCTTGAAAAAGCCCTGCCGCAGATGCTCGACGGCCTCTACCAGCAGTTATCGGTAGAGGAACAGGCACACCTTGGAAGCCTCATCGTACCGGTGCTCGGCGGCCTGATCGCGGCCCTGTTGCAAGTTGTCAGTGTGCTGGCCCTGATGTTGGGGCGCTACTGGCAAGCCGTGTTGTACAACCCGGGAGGTTTCGGCCGCGAGTTTCAAGCGGTGCGGATTCCCCTGGTGCCGATGCTGGTGCTGTTGGTCTGCATGCTGTTCGGCCCGAACCTCGGTTCCGGGCTGGCATTGCTGACGCCACTGTGCAGCGTACCGCTCATGTTCGCGGGCATTGCCCTGCTGCATGGGTTGGTGGCCCAGAAACGCCTGGCCAGGTTCTGGCTGGTGGGGTTGTACGTGACGCTGGTGCTGTTCATGCAGCTGACCTATCCGTTGCTCGTGGTCCTGGCCATTGTCGATAGCCTGATTGATTTTCGCGGTCGCAAGTCCCCTCACCAGGGTGACGACTCCGCGAACGGTGAAGGTTAAAAGTTAAGAGGTTTTACCAAATGGAACTGATCCTGCTGGAAAAAGTCGCCAACCTGGGCAACCTGGGCGACAAAGTAAAAGTTAAAGGTGGTTACGGCCGTAACTTCCTGCTGCCTTTCGGCAAGGCTGTCGTTGCCAACGCCGTCAACCTGGCTGCGTTCGAAGAGCGTCGCGCCGAGCTGGAAAAGGCCGCTGCTGACCGTAAAGCTTCGGCTGAAAGCCGTGCTGCCCAACTGGCCGAGCTGGAAGTGACCATCACTGCCACCGCCGGTGACGAAGGCAAGCTGTTCGGTTCGATCGGCACCCACGACATCGCTGACGCCCTGACCGCCTCCGGCGTTGAAGTGGCCAAGGCTGAAGTTCGTCTGCCGAACGGTACCATCCGCCAGGTTGGCGAATACGACGTAGCCGTGCACCTGCACAGCGACGTCGAAGCCACCGTACGCGTGGTTGTCGTCGCAGCCTAAGCTGCAGCGATCGGTTGGCTCCTTGCGGGCCAGCCGGTAACATCGGGCACGGTCCTGCTTCCAGCAGGTCGTGCCCTTTGTCTTTTTCATCACCCAGATTCTTCGCGTGGACATGAACGAGATCAGCAACCCCGAACAGCTAGACCTGCAGACCGCCGCCCTCAAGGTGCCGCCGCATTCCATCGAGGCCGAACAGGCCGTGCTCGGTGGCCTGATGCTGGACAACAACGCCTGGGAACGTGTGCTGGACCAGGTGTCGGACGGGGATTTCTACCGGCATGACCACCGCCTGATCTTCCGCGCCATTCACAAGCTGGTGGATCAGAACCAGCCGTTCGACGTAGTCACCCTGCACGAGCAGTTGGACAAGGAAGGCCTGTCGTCGCAGATCGGCGGCCTGGCTTACCTGGCCGAGCTGGCCAAGAACACCCCCTCGGTAGCCAACATCAAGGCCTATGCGGCGATCATTCGCGAGCGCGCCACCCTACGCCAGCTGATCAGCATCAGCACCGACATCGCCGACAACGCCTTCAACCCCCAAGGCCGAAACGCTGCGCAGATCCTCGACGATGCCGAGCGGCAGATCTTCCAGATCGCCGAGGCCCGCCCCAAGACGGGTGGCCCGGTGGGCGTCAACGAACTGCTGACCAAGGCCATCGATCGCATCGACACGCTGTTCAACTCCGACAGCGACATCACGGGCCTGTCCACCGGCTATACCGACCTCGACGAAAAGACCAGCGGCCTGCAGCCAGCCGACCTGATCATCGTCGCGGGCCGTCCATCGATGGGCAAGACCACCTTCGCCATGAACCTGGTGGAGAATGCTGTGCTGCGCAGCGACAAGGCCGTGCTGGTGTTCTCCCTGGAGATGCCCGGCGATGCACTGATCATGCGTATGCTTTCGTCGCTGGGGCGTATCGACCAGACCAAGGTGCGTTCCGGCCAGCTGGACGACGATGACTGGCCGCGCCTGACCTCGGCGGTCAACCTGCTCAACGACCGCAAGCTGTTCATCGACGATACCGCCGGTATCAGCCCGTCGGAGATGCGTGCCCGTACCCGTCGCCTGGTGCGCGAGCACGGCGACATCGCCATGATCATGGTCGACTACCTGCAGCTGATGCAGATCCCAGGTTCCAGTGGTGACAACCGGACCAACGAGATTTCCGAGATCTCCCGTTCCCTCAAGGCCCTGGCCAAGGAATTCAACTGCCCGGTCATCGCCCTGTCCCAGCTCAACCGTTCCCTGGAGCAGCGCCCGAACAAACGCCCGGTGAACTCCGACCTGCGTGAATCCGGTGCGATCGAGCAGGATGCCGACGTGATCATGTTCGTCTACCGCGACGAGGTGTATCACCCCGAGACCGAGCACAAGGGCATAGCCGAGATCATTATCGGCAAGCAGCGTAACGGCCCCATCGGCTTCATCCGTCTGGCGTTCATCGGCAAGTACACCCGTTTCGAGAACCTCGCACCGGGCATGTACAACTTCGACGACGACGAATAGACCCTTGTAGGAGCGGCACAAGGCCGCTCCTACAGCATTCCAGCCGTCCCTCGCTTTCGATGAATCCGACCTTTGTCGTCGGATTTGATCAAAATTTGTGCTATATTCCGCGCCCGCGATTTCCCTGCACATCACACCGGTCATTGACATGCAAGCAGCCAAGCCACTCTACGACTATCCCAAGTACTGGGCCGAATGCTTCGGGCCAGCGCCTTTCCTGCCGATGAGCAGGGAGGAGATGGATCTGCTCGGCTGGGACTCCTGCGACATCATCATCGTGACCGGTGATGCGTACGTCGACCATCCGTCGTTCGGCATGGCCATCATTGGCCGTCTGCTGGAGGCTCAGGGCTTCCGTGTTGGCATCATCGCCCAGCCGAACTGGCAGTCGAAGGACGACTTCATGAAGCTCGGCGAGCCGAACCTGTTCTTCGGTGTCGCGGCCGGCAACATGGACTCGATGATCAACCGCTACACCGCGGACAAGAAGATCCGCTCCGACGACGCCTATACCCCAGGTGGCATGGCCGGCAAGCGTCCGGACCGCGCCAGCCTGGTCTACAGCCAACGCTGCAAGGAAGCCTACAAGCACGTACCGATCGTGCTCGGCGGCATCGAAGCCTCCCTGCGCCGTATCGCGCATTACGACTACTGGCAGGACAAGGTCCGCCACTCCATCCTGATCGACGCCAGCGCCGACATCCTGCTGTTCGGCAACGCCGAGCGCGCGGTGGTCGAGGTGGCCCAGCGCCTGGCCAGCGGCGAGAAGATCGAGAGCATCACCGATGTGCGTGGTACCGCGTTCGTACGCCGTGACACGCCAGAAGGCTGGTACGAGATCGACTCCACCCGCATCGACCGCCCGGGCCGGGTCGACAAGATCATCAACCCGTACGTGAACACCCAGGATACCCAGGCCTGCGCCATCGAGCAGGCCAAGGGCGAGGTCGAGGACCCGAACGAAGCCAAGGTGGTGCAGATACTCGACAGCCCGCGCATGACCCGGGAGAAATCGGTGATCCGCCTGCCGTCGTTCGAGAAGGTGCGCAACGACCCAGTGCTCTATGCCCACGCCAACCGTGTGCTGCACCTGGAGACCAACCCGGGCAACGCCCGTGCTCTGGTGCAGAAACATGGTGAGGTGGATGTGTGGTTCAACCCGCCACCCATTCCCATGAGCACCGAGGAAATGGACTACGTGTTCGGCATGCCCTACGCGCGCGTGCCGCACCCGGCCTATGGCAAGGAGCGTATCCCGGCCTACGAGATGATCCGTTTCTCGGTGAACATCATGCGTGGCTGCTTCGGTGGCTGCACCTTCTGCTCGATCACCGAGCACGAAGGCCGCATCATCCAGAACCGCTCGCACGAGTCGATCCTGAACGAAATCGAAGAGATGCGCGACAAGGTACCGGGCTTCACCGGCGTGGTCTCCGACCTGGGTGGCCCGACCGCCAACATGTACCGCATCGCCTGCAAGAGCCACGATATCGAGAAGCACTGCCGCAAGCCGTCGTGCGTATTCCCGGGGATCTGCGAGAACCTCAATACCGATCACAGCTCGTTGATCGAGCTGTACCGCAAGGCCCGTGCCTTGCCGGGGGTGAAGAAGATCCTGATCGCCTCGGGCCTGCGCTACGACCTGGCGGTGGAGTCGCCGGAGTACGTCAAGGAGCTGGTGACCCACCACGTGGGCGGCTACCTGAAGATCGCTCCGGAGCACACCGAGCGTGGCCCGCTGGACAAGATGATGAAGCCGGGCATCGGTACCTATGACCGCTTCAAGCGCATGTTCGAGAAGTTTTCGAAGGAGGCGGGCAAGGAGCAGTACCTGATCCCGTACTTCATCGCCGCCCACCCCGGCACCACCGATGAGGACATGATGAACCTCGCCCTGTGGCTCAAGGGCAACGGCTTCCGCGCTGACCAGGTGCAGGCGTTCTACCCATCGCCCATGGCCTCGGCCACGGCCATGTACCACTCGGGCAAGAACCCGCTGCGTAAGGTCACCTACAAGAGCGAGGGGGTGGAGATCGTCAAGAGCGAGGAGCAACGCCGCCTGCACAAGGCGTTCCTGCGCTACCACGACCCGAAGGGCTGGCCGATGCTGCGTGAGGCCCTGCAGCGCATGGGCCGCGCCGACCTGATTGGCCCGGGCAAGCACCAGCTGATTCCATTGCACCAGCCGCAGACCGACAGCTACCAAAGCGCGCGGCGCAAGAACTCGACCCCGGCCGGCAGCCACAAGGTGGGCAAGGACCAGAAAGTCCTCACCCAGCACACCGGCCTGCCGCCGCGGGCCAGCGATGGCAGCAAGCCCTGGGACAAGCGCGAGAAGGCCAAGGCCGAGGCATTCGCCCGCAACCAGCAGGCGGCCAAGGAGCGCAAGGAAGCGGCCAAGGGTGGCAAGGGCAAGAAGAAGCCGCGCCAGCCAGTCATTCCGCGCTGACGGGTCCATTTCTGGGGCTGCTTTGCAGCCCATCGCGGCACAAGGCCGCTCCTACAGGGGTATGCGCTGTCCTGTAGGAGCGGCCTTGTGCCGCGAACGGACCGCAAAGCGGTCTCGAATCCCAAGATCAATCAGGCATCTTGTCGACCCGCTCATCTCCAATCCCATCCGCTCCCAAGGCCGGACTCACTCCGGGCGGGAGAACTCGCACAGCGCGCCGGTGGCCCCGTGGGCATAGGCGGCGAGCAGGCTGTTCATGAAATTCGAAATAAACATTGTCATGGCTCCTGTAATGAGAGGTTGTCCCATCGTCCTTCAAGAGGGCATGATGTGCACTTAGATTGGTTGTATACAATCCATTGAACAAATCTACTGGCTGGCCCCTCGATCCTCCTTGACGCACGTCAGCGAGGGGGAAACAGGTTTCAGGCAGTCTCGCAATTGATAAAACCCTGCCAAGGAGATTCACGATGTTTGCGAAAGCTGTAGCGGTATCCCTGCTGACCCTCGCCAGCGCCTCTGTCTTCGCAGCCGAGTGCTCGGTGACTGTCGAGTCCACCGACCAGATGTCCTACACCACCAAGGAATTCACCGTAGACAAGAGCTGCAAGGAGTTCACCGTCAAGCTGACCCACTCGGGCAACCTGCCGAAGAACGTCATGGGCCACAACCTGGTGATCAGCAAGACTGCCGACATGCAGGCCATCGCCACCGAAGGCATGTCCCAGGGCCTGGACAAGGACTACCTGAAGGCCGATAACGCCAACATCATCGCCCACACCAAGATGATCGGCGCGCCGGAGAAGGAAACCGAGGTGAAGTTCGACACTTCCAAGCTGGAAGCCGGTGGTGACTACAGCTTCTTCTGCACCTTCCCGGGCCACATCTCGATGATGAAGGGCAAGGTCATCGTCAAGTAAGCAAAACCTGACGCAGTGCCTCGTGTGGGGGCGGGCTTGCCCGCGAATGCGACGGTGGATTCATCATCGCATTCGCGGGTAAACCCGCTCCCACCGTTCGTTCTACCGTTTATTACGGCGCGAACGGCAGCTCGCGCTTGTGCTGGGTCTTGCGGTAGGTGGCGACGATGATGTCGAACGCTTCCTGGCGCACCGGCTCGCCGTGCAGGAACGCATCGATTTCCTGATAGGTCACACCGTGGGAGGCTTCGTCCGGCTTGCCCGGCGCAAGGTCCTCCAGGTCTGCGGTCGGCACCTTCTCCACCAGCGCCTCGGGTGCGCCGAAACTGCGGGCGATATCGCGAACCTGGTTCTTCACCAGCCCGCTCAGCGGCGCCAGGTCGCAGGCACCATCACCAAACTTGGTAAAGAAGCCCATCACCGCTTCAGCCGCGTGGTCGGTACCAATCACCAGCCCTGCGCGGGCGCCGGCGATGGCGTACTGGGCCACCATGCGCATGCGTGCCTTGACGTTGCCCACCACGAAATCCACCAACGTTGGCGAGCCGCCTTCCAGGGCCTTGGTTTCGTTTGTCAGGGCGCGCACCGCCGGGGCGATGTCGACGGTGTGGACTTCGTCGGCCTTGATGACCTCCAGGCAGGCCTGGGCATCGTGCTCGTCGTGCTGCACCTGATACGGCAGGCGCACGGCGATGAAGCGGTAGGTCTCGTCGCCGGTCTCGGCACGCAGCTCGTTGATGGCGCGCTGGGCGAGCAGGGCGGCGGTCAGCGAGTCGACCCCGCCGCTGATGCCCAGAACCAGCGTCTTGAGCCGGGCATTGGCCAGGCACTGCTTGATGAAGGCCACGCGCCGGGCGACTTCGGCCTCGAGCGCAGCGGCATCGGCGAACGGCGGCTGCACCTTGAGCTGCTGGGCAATCTCTCGCTGAACGGCTTGCATGGGTTACTCCTTGCTGGGGACTTTGAATACGTGACGCAGGTAGGCGACGAAGTTTGCGTCTCGGCATTGGGTCTTGGCGGCTTCGTCGGAAATCTTGGCCACCGGCGAGCCATTGCAGTCGGTCATTTTAAGCACGATGCTCATGGGCGCCACCCCAGGGATGTCGCATGTCAGGTTGGTGCCGATGCCGAAACTCACATTGATGCGACCGCGCAGGGCGCGGAAGATTTCCAGCGAGCGGGTCAGGTTCAGCCCGTCGGAGAACACCAAGGTCTTGGTCATCGGGTCGATGCCCAGTTTCTGGTAGTGGGCAATGGCTTTTTCCGCCCAGGCCACCGGCTCGCCGGAATCGTGGCGCAGGCCGTCGAAGAGCTTGGCGAAATACAGGTCGAAATCATTCAGGAAGGCATCCATGGTGATGCAGTCGGTCAGGGCGATACCCAACAGCCCGCGGTATTCGCGTACCCAGCAGTCCAGGGCGGCGATCTGGCTGTCGATCAGCCGCGGGCCGAGCTGCTGGTGGGCCATGATCCATTCGTGGGCCATGGTGCCCAGGGGTTTTACGTCCAATTTCCAGGCCAGGTCGACATTGCTGGTGCCCACGAAGCGCGCCGGGAAGTCATCGCGCAGCACCTTCACCACTTCTTCCTGTACGCGGCTGGAGAAACGCCGGCGGGTGCCGAAGTCGGCGACCTGCAGTGCGGCCAGCTCCTCGTCGGTGGCATGGGCACGTAGCCAGTCGAACTTGCGATAGAGCTGGTCGCGCGCTTCGGCCAGACGCATGCGCGGGTGCAGATGGCGGTTGCGCACTTCGCTGACGATCGCCAGCAGGGGCACTTCGAAGAGGATCACATGCAGCCAGGGGCCGCGCAGGCGTAAGCACAGCTGGTCGTGCTCGATGCCGATGCGCACGTAGCGCAGGTTGAAGCGGAACAGGCGCAGAAAGCGCAGGAAATCAGGCTTGAGGAAGCTGATGCGTTCGAGGAACTCCAGC
The DNA here is from genome assembly GCF_015680235.1 of Pseudomonas guariconensis. GTDB lineage: Bacteria > Pseudomonadota > Gammaproteobacteria > Pseudomonadales > Pseudomonadaceae > Aquipseudomonas > Aquipseudomonas guariconensis_A. The sequence continues at coordinate 9,511 of NZ_JADLJL010000013.1, read as the reverse complement.
TGGCCATCGTCGAGGGTGAGGTCGCTGAGCAGTTCGATCTGATTGCGGATCTCGCCCAGGTAGGGGCGCAGGTCCTCGCCGTTGCGGCAGCGGAATTCCCATTCCACGTCGGCATCCGGGTAGTTGTGCAGGACGGCCTGCATCATGGTCAGCTTGTAGAAGTCGGTGTCGAGCAGGTTGTGCACGATGCGCTCGGCAAATGCGCTCTCGCTCATTGAAAGGCTCCAGGTGGCGGCGCTCGCGTAATGAAGGCGAGCGCGCTGAATGCGGGCCATTGTGCCAGTCTTTTGGCTGTCATTGTGTCGGCGGCCTTGTAGGAGGTGCGGCGGTCCGACGTGTCCCGCGATTGGCCGGTCCTGCGATCACGATTAATGGCAAGGGCTTGGCCCTCGATCGCGGGCCCAGCCTGCTACAAAGGGCACGGCACACATCGACCCATTTCCCAGCCTTGAAACGGTGCCGCCTGTAGCAGTCGCGCACTATCAGTGTGCAGTTCGGTGACGTTCGCTGTTACAGGGTGGTTGCACGTAAACACTTGCCCTGGTTGCAATGATGGCGCTGCATGGTTGCGCCTTGTCTAGGGAAGAGGGTGGCGCCGTGCCTGTGGCAGACGGTTGCACGCTCAATAAAGAAAAGGCCGTCGGTCGCCTCTGGCCTGCCGCATGGGTGCGTTTTGCGCAAGGACAAAACCTCTGGCACGCCGCTTGCTCTGAGCTTGATGCTGAAAGTTGTAGTGCCAACCAAAAAAACTCTAAGGAGCACCACCTCATGTCGCAGACGTTCTACAAGAAAGGTTTCCTGGCGCTCGCCGTCGCTTCGGCACTGGGTGTCTCTTCGTTTGTTCAAGCCGACGTCAAGATCGGTGTCGCGGGCCCGATGACCGGAGCCAACGCAGCGTTTGGCGAACAGTACATGAAAGGTGCCCAGGCGGCCGCCGACAAGATCAACGCCGCCGGCGGGGTGAACGGCGAGAAGATCGTCCTGGTCAAAGGGGACGATGCTTGCGAGCCGAAGCAGGCCGTGGCCGTGGCCAACCGCCTGGTCGACCAGGACAAGGTGATCGGCGTGGTCGGCCACTTCTGCTCCTCCAACACCATTCCCGCTTCCGAGGTCTACGACGAAGCCGGCGTGATCGCCATCACCCCAGGCTCCACCAACCCGCAGGTCACCGAGCGTGGCCTGAGCGCCATGTTCCGCATGTGCGGCCGTGACGACCAGCAGGGCATCGTCGCCGGCGACTACATCGTCGATGTGCTCAAGGGCAAGAAGGTCGTGGTCCTGCATGACAAGGACACCTATGGCCAGGGCCTGGCCGACGCCACCAAGGCACAGCTCGAGAAACGCGGCGTGAAGCCGGTGCTGTACGAAGGCCTGACTCGTGGCGAGAAGGATTTCAGCGCCGTGGTCACCAAGATCCGCGCCGCCGGTGCCGATGTCGTCTATTTCGGCGGCCTGCACCCGGAAGCCGGCCCGCTGGTACGCCAGCTGCGCGAGCAGGGCCTGAAGGACGTCAAGTTCATGTCCGACGACGGCATCGTCACCGACGAACTGGTAGCCACTGCCGGTGGCGCCCAGTACGTCAATGGCGTGTACATGACCTTCGGCGCCGACCCGCGCCTGCTGCCCGACAGCAAGGCGGTGGTGGAGGAGTTCCGCAAGGCCGGCACCGAGCCTGAAGGCTACACCCTGTACGCCTATGCCTCCTTGCAGGCCCTGGCCGCCGCATTCAACGGCGCCAAGTCGAACAAGGGCGAAGACGCCGCCGAATGGCTCAAGGCCAACCCGGTCAAGACCGTCATGGGCGAGAAGAAGTGGGACAGCAAGGGCGACCTGACCGTCTCCGACTACGTGGTCTACCAGTGGGACGCCAACGGCAAGTACCACCAGCTGGAAAAACAAAAATAAAAATGGCGACCGGCCCGGATGCGCAGTGCTCCGGGCCATAGCCCCGCGGTACCTGTCTTTATCCGTAGATCTGCACAGTTCTGCGCTGCGAGGGCCGCTTCAGCGGTGGTCCGCCGTGGTCGGCGCTCGTGCAATCTCAATCAGGTGAGATTGCGTTATGGATGGTATTTTCCTGCAGCAACTGATCAATGGGCTGACCCTCGGGTCTGTCTATGGTCTGATCGCCATCGGCTACACAATGGTCTATGGCATCATCGGCATGATCAACTTCGCGCACGGCGAGGTGTATATGATCTCCGCGTACCTCGCGGCGATCAGCCTGGCATTGCTGGCCTATTTCGGTATCGAGTCGTTTCCGCTGCTGATGTTGGGAACCTTGTTGTTCACCATCGTCGTGACCGGCGTCTACGGCTTCACCATCGAGCGCATCGCCTACAAGCCCCTGCGTAACTCCACCCGCCTGGCACCCTTGATCAGTGCCATCGGCATCTCGCTGATCCTGCAGAACTACGCGCAGATCAGCCAGGGCGCCCGCCAGCAAGGCGTGCCGACCCTGCTCGAAGGCGCTGTACGCGTCGAAGTGGGCACCGGTTTCGTGCAGCTGACCTACACCAAGATCTTCATCCTGGTGGCGGCCTTCGTCGGCATGGGCCTGCTCACCTATGTCATCAAGTACACCAAGCTCGGCCGCATGTGCCGTGCCACCCAGCAAGACCGCAAGATGGCCTCGATCCTGGGGATCAACACCGACCGGGTGATCTCCTACGTGTTCGTCATCGGCGCGGTGATGGCCGCCCTGGCTGGCGTGCTGATCACCATGAACTACGGCACCTTCGACTTCTATGCCGGCTTCATCATCGGCATCAAGGCGTTCACCGCCGCGGTGCTCGGCGGGATCGGCTCGCTCCCCGGCGCCATGCTTGGCGGCATCATCCTGGGGATCTCCGAGTCGCTGTTCTCCGGCCTGATCAACTCCGACTACAAGGACGTGTTCAGTTTCTCGCTGCTGGTGATGATCCTGATCTTCCGTCCCCAGGGCCTGCTGGGTCGCCCGCTCGTGGCTAAGGTGTGAACATGTCTGCTGCCAATCCTGTTTCGCCCAATACTGTTTCTTCCGGTTTCGACATCAAGCGCAGCCTGCTGGAGACCATCGTCGCGGGCCTGCTCGCCCTGATCGTCTTCGGCCCTGTGGTCGGCGTGGTGCTCGATGGCTACAGCTTCAACGCCGAGCCTCGCCGCGTGGCTTGGCTGGTCGGCGGCGTGATGCTCGGGCGCTTCCTGCTCAGCCTGTACCTGCAGACCGCCCGCGGGCAGCGCATGCTCCAGGGCTTCGAAAGCGGCGGCTCGGGGGTGCATGTGCTGGCGCCGGACTACAAGTCGCGGCTGCGCTACATCATCCCGGCGCTGATCGTCATCGCCATGGTCTTCCCGATCTTCGCCAACAAGTACCTGCTCACGGTGGTCATCCTCGGCTTGATCTACGTGCTGCTGGGCCTTGGCCTGAACATCGTGGTGGGCCTGGCCGGCCTGCTCGACCTGGGCTATGTGGCGTTCTACGCCATCGGCGCCTACGGCCTGGCCCTGGGCTACCAGTACCTGGGCCTGGGCTTCTGGAGCGTGCTGCCGCTGGCGGCGATCGCGGCAGCGTTGGCAGGGTGTATCCTCGGTTTCCCGGTGTTGCGCATGCACGGCGACTACCTGGCGATCGTGACCCTGGGCTTCGGCGAGATCATCCGCCTGGTGCTGAACAACTGGCTGTCGTTCACCGGCGGCCCGAACGGCATGCCGGCGCCTGCACCGACCTTCATGGGCCTGGAGTTCGGGCGCCGGGCCAAGGACGGTGGGGTGCCGTTCCATGAGTTCTTCGGCATCGACTACAACCCCAACCTGAAATTCCTCTTCATCTACGTGGTGCTGTTCCTGGTGGTGCTGGCGGTGTTGTACATCAAGCACCGGCTGACCCGCATGCCGGTCGGCCGCGCCTGGGAAGCCTTGCGCGAAGACGAGATCGCCTGCCGCTCCATGGGCCTGAACCATGTGCTGGTCAAGCTCTCGGCTTTCACCATCGGCGCCTCCACCGCAGGCCTTGCCGGGGTGTTCTTCGCCACCTACCAAGGCTTCGTCAACCCGTCCTCGTTCACCTTCTTCGAGTCTGCGCTGATCCTGGCCATCGTGGTGCTGGGCGGCATGGGCTCGACCGTGGGCGTGGTGATCGCGGCGTTCGTGCTGACCGTGGCACCGGAGCTTCTGCGCAGCTTCTCCGAATACCGGGTGCTGCTGTTCGGCGTACTGATGGTGTTGATGATGATCTGGCGACCTCGCGGGTTGATCCGTATCAGCCGCGCCGGTGTGGTCCCGCGTAAAGGAGTGGCGCCATGAGCGACGATATCATTCTCTCGGTCGACAACCTGATGATGCAGTTCGGCGGCATCAAGGCGCTCAGCGATGTCAGCCTGAAGGTCCGGCGCAACCAGATCTTCGCCCTGATCGGCCCCAACGGAGCCGGCAAGACCACTGTGTTCAACTGCCTCACCGGCTTCTACAAGGCCAGTGGCGGGCGCATCGAGCTGAATGTGCGCGGCGGCAAGACCAACGTCATCCAGCTGCTGGGCGAGCGCTTCCAGCCGGGCGACTTCGTGTCGCCGGCGCGTTTCGCCAACCGCATGTACTACAAGATGTTCGGCGGTACCCACCTGGTCAACCGCGCCGGGTTGGCCCGCACGTTCCAGAACATCCGGCTGTTCAAGGAAATGTCGGTGGTGGAAAACCTGCTGGTGGCCCAGCACATGTGGGTCAACCGCAACCTGCTGGCCGGTGTGCTCAATACCAAGGCCTACCGCAAGGCCGAGAGCGATGCCCTGGACCATGCGTTCTACTGGCTGGAAGTGGTCGACCTGGTCGATTGTGCCAACCGCTTGGCGGGCGAATTGTCCTACGGCCAGCAGCGCCGTCTGGAAATCGCCCGGGCCATGTGCACCCGGCCGAAGATCATCTGCCTGGACGAGCCGGCCGCTGGCCTCAACCCCCAGGAAACCGAGGCGCTCAGCCGCATGATCCGGGTGTTGCGCGACGAGCATGACATCACCGTGGTGCTGATCGAGCACGACATGGGCATGGTCATGAGCATTTCCGACCACATCGTGGTGCTCGACCATGGCAACGTGATTGCCGAAGGCGCCCCGCAGGACATCCGCAACAACCCGACGGTGATCGCCGCCTACCTGGGTGCCGACGAAGAGGAACTGGTATGAGTGCACCCATTCTCGAGCTCAAGGACCTGGACGTGTTCTACGGGCCGATCCAGGCCCTGAAGAAAGTCAGCATGCACATCAACGAAGGCGAGACGGTGAGCCTGATCGGGGCCAATGGCGCCGGCAAGTCGACCCTGCTGATGTCGATCTTCGGCCAGCCGCGGGCGGCGTCGGGGCATATCGTCTACCGCGGTACCGATATCACCCGCAAGTCGTCGCACTACATCGCCTCCAACGGCATTGCCCAGTCGCCGGAAGGGCGCCGGGTGTTCCCCGACATGACCGTCGAGGAGAACCTGATGATGGGGACCATCCCCATCGGCGACAAGCATGCCGATGCGGACATGCAGCGCATGTACGAGCTGTTTCCGCGGTTAAAGGAACGCCGCAATCAGCGGGCCATGACCATGTCCGGCGGCGAGCAGCAGATGCTCGCCATCGCCCGGGCGTTGATGAGCCGGCCCAAGCTGTTGCTGCTCGACGAGCCATCGCTGGGGCTGGCGCCGATCGTGGTCAAGCAGATCTTCTCGACCTTGCGCGAACTGGCCCAGAGCGGGATGACCATCTTCCTGGTGGAGCAGAACGCCAACCATGCGTTGAAGCTGTCCGACCGGGCCTATGTGATGGTCAACGGGCAGATCCGCATGAGCGGGACAGGTAAGGAACTGCTGGCCAACGAGGAGGTGCGTAACGCCTACCTGGGCGGGCACTGACCAATGGCCTGATGCCGGCAAGCCGGCTCCCACAGGGTAGAGCAGCATTACACGTGTGGGAGTCGGCTTGCCGGCGATTGGGCTCTTGGGTTCTCGTATGTGGACAACTTGTCGCACACCTTGCTTGAAGCTTCGTAAAACTGCTTCGCAAGTCATTGTTTCCACAGGCTTCGCTTTGTCCACGGATCGTGTGGAACCGGCTGTGGAAAACATGGTGGCATGTGGCGCAAAGCCTTTGGCATCAAGGGTTGTAGTGATCTGTACGTTTTTTGACCAAAAGCATTCCGTGGGTGATTTCCCCTTGCTTTCAAGCACCTGGGGCGACGTGCGGCTGTCTGGGAAAAGCTGTGGATAACTCTGTGCAAAAGCCTTGGACAGACCGCTGCAGGCGCCGCCGCTGAAAGCCTTGGGCCATCATGGCAAGGCGCTTTCGGCAGCCTGCCTGGGAAAAAACGTTCCGCTGCATGGACAACTTGCCCCCAATCCGTGGGGAAAGCCTTGTGGATAACGTGCGCATAGGTGTATTCGAGGCCTCTGTCACAAGGGTTTCGGCGATCTGGCTATTTCTTGATCAGCTGTTGGATTGGCTTGCTGGCAATCGCGCTGGCGGGCATGCTGCAAGCCTGCCTACGAACTTATCCACCTGAAAGGAGATCAGCATGACGTCCACCGTATTCATTACCGGCGCCACTTCCGGGTTCGGTGAAGCCACTGCCCGACGTTTCGCCGAGGCTGGCTGGAAGCTGGTGCTCACCGGTCGGCGCAAGGAGCGCCTGGATGCCCTGTGCGCCGAGCTGTCGGCCCAGACCGAAGTGCATGGCCTGGTGCTCGATGTGCGTGACCGCAAGGCCATGGAGCAGGCCATCGGCAACCTGCCGCCGGCGTTCGACAAGCTGCGCGGGCTGGTCAACAACGCAGGCTTGGCCCTGGGCGCGGAGCCTGCACAGAACTGCGACCTGGACGACTGGGAAACCATGGTCGACACCAACATCAAGGGGCTGATGTACACCACCCGGCTATTGCTGCCGCGCCTGATCGCCCATGGCCGTGGCGCGAGCATCCTCAATGTGGGGTCGGTGGCGGGTAACTATCCCTATCCGGGCAGCCATGTGTACGGCGGCACCAAGGCCTTCGTCGGGCAGTTCTCCCTGAGCCTGCGCTGCGACCTGCGTGGCACGGGCGTGCGCGTCAGCAACATCGAGCCGGGGCTGTGCGAAAGCGAGTTTTCGCTGGTGCGCTTCGGCGGGGACCAGGCGCGCTACGACGCGACCTACGCGGGTGCCGAGCCGATCCAGCCACAGGACATCGCCGAGACCATCTTCTGGATCCTCAACCAGCCGGCGCACATCAATATCAACAGCCTGGAGTTGATGCCGGTGAGCCAGGACTGGGCAGGGTTCTCGATCGATCGGTCGGCCAAGCAGTAGGCCGGCACAAGACCTGTGGGAGATCACCCAGCCCTTCGGGGTGTGCTCCCACAGGTAACGTGCAATCGTTCAGGCCAGGCGCTGCAAGCCTTCCAGGCAGGTCGCCAGGTGGTAGGGCGTGGTCGAGGGCATGTCATGCCGGCTCACCGCGCCGTTGCCGTCGCGGCATTCGTGCCAGCCGCCTGCATGCAGGAACCGTTCTTCCAGCGCGTGCAACTGGGCCTGCACCTTGCCCTCGTTGCCCGGCCGCAGGGCCAGTGCCCGCAGGTATTCGGCCTGGGCCCAGATGCGTTGGGTCGGGTCGAGCACCCGGCCGTCCACATCCAGCATGGCCAGCACCGCCGAATCCTTGACCCCATGGCGCTCGGCATAGTCGAACGCCCGGGTGATGGAGGCGTGCAGCGCGCTTTCACGCAACAGCGGCGAAGTATCGAGCAAATAGAACCATTCGAACTGGTGGCCTGGTTCGAACCAGTTATCCACAGCCCCACGGGGTTTTTCCAGCATCAGGCCATGGACCGGGTCGATGAAGTGGGCCTGCAGGGCCTCGCACAGGTGCAATAGGGCCTGGCGGGTAGGGTCATCGTCGCGTACCGCCAAGGTTTGCAGGAAGGCCTCGGCCAGGTGCATTTGCGGGTTCTGCAACGGGCCGCTGCCCAGGTCCGACCAATCCTCGCCCAGGCTCGCCTCGTACAGCCCGTCGTCACGGGCGAAGCGCTCGGCGACGATGCCCAGGGCCGCGTTCAGCGCCGATTCCACCAACCCTTCGCGCACCTTGCCCCAGTAATGGGCGCAGGCGAAAACGACGAAGGCATGGGTGTAGAGGTCCTTGCGCCGGTCCAGCGGCCGGCCTTCGGCGTCGATGCTGTAGAACCAGCCGCCGTGCTCGGCATCATGGAAATGCCGTTGCAGGGAGCGGAACAGCGCTGCAGCACGTTCGGCCGCACCTGGTTGCTCGATACGGCTGCTGAACAGGTACAGCTGGCGGGCGCAGGCCATGGCCCGGTAGCGTTGGACCGGCATCGGCCGGTGCGCACTGTCGAGCGCCTCGAAGGGCAGGGCCAGCTCGGCATTCCAGCCCGGGCCTTGCCACAGCGGCACGATGCGCTCGGCGAAATGCTGGTTGAAGCGGGCCAGTTCGGGCAGGGTTTGGCAGGGGTTGGGCATGAAGGCGCTCGTCGCTATCGGGCAGTGCGCCATGGTAGCAGAACGGGGTTGCGGGTTGCTTGCGCTGCCCCAATCGCCGGCAAGCTGGCTTCCATAGAACAGCGCATAACTACTTGATTTTGCGGACCCTTGTGAGAGCCGGCTTGCCGGCGATTGGGCTGACGCTGTTCAGCCTGGGTTGCCGAGCCCTTGCCAGTGTCGTGCGCCGACGAAGATGAAGCGCAGCTGCTGGGTGATCTTTTCCTGGGGCGTCAGTGTTTGCGGATTGTCGGGGTCGGGACAATCGATCAGTTCCGGCAAGGTGGCGAACACGGTCTTGACCACCAGGTCGGCCATGACCGCCAGGGCCGCGCTGTCCAGGTGCTGCCAGCGGGACATGCGGGCAAGGTCGGTGGCCAGGTCGTCGCTGATGTCCTGGCGCAGGCGGGCGATGGCCTGGCGCACGGCCTGGGAGCCGCCGTACTGCTCGCGGGCCAGGAACAGGAACTGGGCGCGGTGCGCGGCGACCACATCGAGGAAGATGCGCACCGAGGCATCGGTGATGCCACCGAGCTCGAATTCGTTGTGCCGCACCAGACGGATGGTCTGGCGGAAGGTGGCATCGACTTCGGCGACCAGAGCCAGGCCCAGCGCGTCCATGTCGGGAAAGTGGCGGTAGAAGCCCGTGGGCACGATGCCGGCGGCCTTGGCCACCTCGCGCAGGCTGATGCTGCCGAAGCCCCGGCCGCTCTCCATGAGCTGGCAGGCGGCATCCAGCAGGGCCTGGCGGGTCTGTAGCTTCTGTTCAGCGCGCGGCAGCATGGGGCGGATTCTGTGGCTATACGGCTGGGCACTCTAGATAAAAAAACGAAGCCCGGTCAATGGACCGGGCTTGGAGGGGAACAGCCAGCGCAGGAAGGGTTATTGTTCTTGGCCATGGCGATCAGCTCATGCGGCTGAGTTCGACCAGGCGATCGGAACCACCCTCGGCAACGCGGTTGTTACGCTCGATCAGGCGATCGGAACCGCCTTCGGCAACGCGGTTGTTACGCTCGATCAGGCGATCGGA
>NZ_JADLJL010000012.1 GCF_015680235.1 Pseudomonas guariconensis | reverse complement strand
ATGTAAGCCATAACGAAAAATGCTCCGTATCTTTCGATACGGAGCATTCTCTTAAAGGGCCGGGCAGATTGCTAGGTTTTCACACAGTCTGCGAAGGTGCCCTTTTCTTCACTGAGCCGAACTCAGTTCAGCGCAGGCTGTTCGCCATTGATCGGGATGCGCTTGGGCTTGGCTTCTTCCGGCACGATGCGCAGCAGGTCGATGCTGAGCAGGCCGTTGGCCAGGCCTGCGGCCTTCACCTCGATGTGGTCGGCCAGGCGGAAGGACAGCTTGAAGGCGCGCTGGGCAATGCCCTGATGCAGGTAGGTAACGCCTTCGGCGCTGTTGTCGCGCTTGCCGCCGGTGACGGTCAGGACGCCTTTTTCGACCTGAAGATCGAGGTCCTGCTCCTGGAAACCGGCTGCGGCAACCACGATGCGATAGTGGTCATCGCCGTGCTTTTCCACATTGTAGGGAGGGTAGCTGCTACCCGCCTCGTTACGTGCCGCGGATTCGAACAGGTCGTTGAAACGGTCGAAGCCAACGGAATTGCGGAACAGTGGTGCGAGAGAGAAAGCGGTAGTCATGGTCATGAACTCCTGAGATTCAGCAAGTTAAGTCACTACGCGACCCGACTTCGGCATCGCGTACTCAAGAGATAGGGGCCGGCAAGGCGGTTTCAAGAGGGATGAACAAAAAATTTTTCGTCCAATCGCCGGCAAGCCGGCTCCTACCTGTGCTGCGCTGTTTTCAGAAGCTCCGCCAGACCTGTAGGAGCCGGCTTGCCGGCGATCGGGCCAGTCAGGCAACACATTCGTCGAATGCCTGCACCCCAACCCCGAGCAACCCGCTGATCCGCAGGCAATCATCCTCGCGCCGCAACTGGGCGAACAAAGTCACCGCCTCGGGATAGCTGCGGGTCAACATGGCCAGCCACTGCTTCAACCGCCCCGGCGCATAGCGCGGCGACAGCTTGGCCTGGGCCTGGCGCCAGAATTCGCGCAGCAGTGGCAGCAGGTCGTCCCAGCTCATGGGCTGGTAGTCGCGGCCATCGCGTGCCGCGGCGATCTGCAGGCCAAGGTCCGGCCGCGAGACCAGGCCACGCCCGAGCATGATGTCCTCGGCCCCGCTGACTTCACGGCAACGCCGCCAATCGTCCACGGTCCAGATCTCACCGTTGGCGAACACCGGCACCTTCACCACATCCTGCACCCGCGCCACCCACTCCCAGTGGGCCGGCGGCTTGTAGCCCTCGACCTTGGTCCGGGCATGCACCACCAGATGCTCGGCGCCGCCTTCGGCCAAGGCGGTTGCACATTCCAGGGCACCGTCCGGGCTGTCGAAGCCCAGGCGCATCTTCGCCGTCACCGGAATGTGCGCCGGTACCGCCCGGCGCACTTCGCGAACGATGGCGTGCAACAGTTCCGGCTCCTTGAGCAGCACCGCACCGCCACGGGACTTGTTCACCGTCTTGGCCGGGCAACCGAAGTTCAGGTCGATCACCGGCGCACCCAGCTCACAGGCCAGCACGGCGTTATCAGCCAGGCATGCCGGGTCCGAGCCGAGCAACTGCACACGCATCGGCACCCCGGCCGCGGTCCGCGCGCCCTGACGCAGCTCCGGCGCCAGCTTGTCGAACGACGATGGTGGCAGCAGGCGGTCGCAGACACGGATGAACTCGGTGACGCACCAGTCGATGCCACCGACCCGGGTCAGGACGTCGCGCAGGATGTTGTCGACCAGCCCCTCCATGGGGGCCAGGGCAATTTGCATGTCAGGGTCTCGACGCAAAAAGGCGGCAGTCTAACAAAAAAGACAGTGCGTTCAGGCACCGATCAGCGCCGGGCCATAACCGTCGAGAAACTCGGCCGGCATACGCTTGGGCTTGCCGCTGGACAGCTCGATGCAAGCGAAGGTGGTCTGAGCGCGCAGCACGGTGACGCCATCGCGGGGGCGTTTGAGCTGGAAGCGGCGGGTCATGCGCAGGCGCTGGTCCCAGTCGATGATCCAGGTGGCCAGTTGCAGTTCGTCGTCCTCGTAGGCGGCGGCGAGGTAGTCGATTTCGTGACGCACCACGGCCATGGCGCGATCCAGGCGCCGGTACTCGGCCAGGTCCAGCCCCAGGCGCTGGGAATGGCGCCACGCGCAGCGTTCCAGCCAGGTGACGTAGACGGCGTTATTGGCGTGGCCGAGGCCGTCGATGTCCTCGGCGCCGACACGAAGGTCGATGATGAATGGCGATGCCAGGTCCCAGCTCATGCCCGCTCCCGTTGGTCAGTGAACGGGCAGAGTGTACCGGATCTCAGGCGCTTTGCCGTACCCCGGTCGCGGTGCGGGCCAGCAGTTCGAGCACCGCCTCGTTCAGCCGCGGGTCGGCCAGCACGCGCTGGTGCCCACCTTCGTCCAGCACCATCAGGCGGCTGTCGAACCAGGCCTTGTGGATCAGCTGCGCCTCGCTGGCCGGCACCAGAGTGTCATCGCGGGCATGCACCACCAGACCGGGTAGGTCCAGCTGATAGCCGCTCACGTCCAGGCGCGAGATCTGCACGCCGACGTCCTGCTCGATCTGGCGAATGAACGCCGCCCTGGCCCGCGCCGGCAACCCCAGACGATGGGCAAAACCGCGCAGCACCCCCAACAGCTGTGCCGGCGCGGCAATGCTCACCGCCGCCTCGGTACGCAACCCCCATTGCAAGGCCAGCAGCAGGCTGGCGCCGCCCATGGAATGACCGATCACGGCTCGCAGCGGTGGCAACTCGCCAGCCGCCTCCAGCAAGGCACGGGCGAACAGCACTACGTGCGCCTGCTGCCCGGGAGAACGGCCATGGGCCGGGCCTTCCAGGGCGACCACCGTATGCCCGGCGGCCACCAAGGTGTCGATCAGCGCGGCGAATTGCGTTGGGCGCCCTTCCCAACCGTGCATCATCAACACCGTCGGACCCTTGCCCCAACGCAGGGCCGACAGGCCGAAACGCAAGGTGATGCGCTCAGCCCTGGCCAGCAGCGGCAGTTCCCACTGCCGTGGTGGCAAGTTGCGCGGGGTCATGAAGGCTCGGCGCATCCTGCCGGCGACATGCTCGGGGGCCAGGTGGCCAAGGGTACCGTTGACACCGCGAATCCAACTCAGGGTAGTCATGGCTTGCTCCAGGGGTCAGGTGTTTCAGATCACCGCCGACTTGGCGGCACGCAAGATCCGGTCGGACAATTCGCTACCGCCCAGCGCCCGGGCCAGAGCCAGGCCGCCAACCATCAAGGCGAGGTCGGCGAGGGCCTTGTCGATGTCTTCGGGCCGATCGACCATCTGTGCGGTGATCAGCTCAATGTGCTCGGCCAGCACGTCGCGAAAGGCGTCCGGCAGGCGCTGCATCTCGCTCAAGGCATTGGGCAGTGGGCAGGCATGCTCCTGGGCATCACGGTGCTTGCGCGAGAGGTAGAACGCCGCCACCAGGGCTCGCCGCCCTTCGGCATCGAGGCTGGGGTCCACCTGGGCGAGCAAGGCGCGTCGTTCGCCCAGCAACTGGCGAAACGCCTCCAGCATGAGTTCATCCTTGCTGTCGAAATGGGCATAGAACCCACCTACCGTCAGCCCGGCGGCGCTCATTACCTGGCTCACGCTCGGTTCGGCGGGGCCGTGCTGGATAAGGGCACTGCAGGCCGCATCCAGGATGCGTTCGCGGGTCTTGCTCTTCTTGTCGCTCATGGCCGGGCCTCGAAACATTATGAGCGTAATATTATGCTCGTAATATTTATTGGCAAGCGAAATCTGCCGCCGACGCTGCAATCACTTGATTTTTTGGAGGAAGAAAAACAAAAGGCCCATTCAATATGCGAATGAGCCTTTGAAGTCCCGCAAAACGCGGGTAAAAATGGCGTCCCCTAGGGGACTCGAACCCCTGTTACCGCCGTGAAAGGGCGGTGTCCTAGGCCACTAGACGAAGGGGACGTTAACCTTCGTGCAGGCCTGCTTACGCAGACCCTGGCAGAATTGGTGGAGCTAAGCGGGATCGAACCGCTGACCTCCTGCATGCCATGCAGGCGCTCTCCCAGCTGAGCTATAGCCCCAAGTGAAAACAAAAGGCCCATCCAATGTGCGAATGAGCCTTTCAACTCCCGCAAAACGCGGGTAAAAGTGGCGTCCCCTAGGGGACTCGAACCCCTGTTACCGCCGTGAAAGGGCGGTGTCCTAGGCCACTAGACGAAGGGGACAACAACCTTCGTACCGACCCGCTTACGCGGACCTGGCAAAATTGGTGGAGCTAAGCGGGATCGAACCGCTGACCTCCTGCATGCCATGCAGGCGCTCTCCCAGCTGAGCTATAGCCCCGGATTTCTAGCCTCTCGGCCCAGCGACATCGTGCAACATCGCTTGTGCAAAACTGGCGTCCCCTAGGGGACTCGAACCCCTGTTACCGCCGTGAAAGGGCGGTGTCCTAGGCCACTAGACGAAGGGGACGAACCTTCTACCTTCAAGACCGATTTGCTGGAACCGATCTTTCTTCCCGACCAGCCTAGCTGATCGTGAAGCGGAATTTGGTGGAGCTAAGCGGGATCGAACCGCTGACCTCCTGCATGCCATGCAGGCGCTCTCCCAGCTGAGCTATAGCCCCACAATGTCGCGCTGAACTGGAATCGCTGGCTGGGTGCCTGGCGTTTCGTTTTAGCTCATCGCTGTGGACGGGGCGCATATTAAGATCCGATTGCAGGGCTGTCAAACATATTTTTGAAAATATCCAAAAAATTTTTCACAGATAACAATCACTTATCGCCCTGCCCCGTTTTCGAGACCACTGGGTCCTGCAAGCGCGAATTGTAGGAGCGGCCTTGCGCCGCGAAAGGGCCGCACAGCGGCCCCATGGGTTTGGCACCGAGATGCAAAACGCGAGGCCGCGTGCGCTCCTTTCGCGGCGCAAGGCCGCTCCTACGAAAGCGCGGAAGGCTTCAGGCGATAGTCGCCAGCAGCTTCTCCCACTCCTTGTTTTCCTTCTTCGACACACCACCGAGCAGGTCCAGGGCCTGGCGCAGGCGGTAGCGGGTCAGGTCAGGGCCGAGGATTTCCATGGCATCGAGCACCGAGACCGAACTGGCCTGGCCGGTGATCGCGGCGAACATCAGCGGCATGGCGTCACGCAGTTTCAGTTCCAGGGCTTCGACCACGGCTTGGATGCAACCGGTGATGCGGTCCTTTTCCCACTGGCGCAGGCTCTCGAGCTTCCACAGGATCAACTGCATCACCTGACGCACCTGGTCGGCGGACAGCTTCTTGCTTTCGAACAGCTTGGCGTCGAGCTTCAGGCCGCCTTCGAAGAAGAAGCCGCCCAACGGGGCGATCTGGCTGAAGGTTTCGACCCGGCCCTGTACATGGGGCGCGATCTTCATCATGTAGTCGCTGTTGAAGGCCCACTTCTGCACACGCGCGGCGAATTCTTCCACCGGCAAGTCGCGCAGCCACTGGCCGTTGAGCCAGGACAGCTTCTCGATGTCGAAGATCGGGCCACCCAGGGAAATACGCGACAGGTCGAAGTGTTCGACCATCTCGGCCAGGGAGAACTTCTCTCGCTCGTCGGGCATCGACCAGCCCATGCGGCCCAGGTAGTTGAGCATCGCCTCGGGCATGAAGCCCATGCGCTCGTAGAAGGTCACCGAGGTCGGGTTCTTGCGCTTGGACAGCTTGCTCTTGTCGGGGTTACGCAGCAGCGGCATGTAGCACAGCTTGGGTTGTTCCCAGCCGAAATACTCATACAGCTTGATCAGTTTCGGTGCCGACGGCAGCCATTCCTCGCCGCGCAGGACGTGGGTGATGCCCATCAGGTGGTCATCGACCACGTTGGCCAGGAAGTACGTCGGCAGGCCGTCGTTCTTCATCAGCACCTGCATGTCCATGCGGTCCCATGGGATCTCGACGTCGCCACGGAGCATGTCCGGCACCACGCACACACCCTCGCTCGGCACTTTCATGCGGATCACATGGGGCTCACCGGCGTCCAGGCGGCGCTGCACTTCTTCGGCGCTCAGCAACAGCGCGCGACCGTCGTAGCGTGGGGTTTCGCCGCGGGCCATCTGCTCGGCGCGCATCTGCTCCAGCTCTTCGGCGGTGCAGAAGCAATAGAAGGCGTGGCCGGCGTCTACCAATTGCTTGGCGTACTTGGCGTAGATCTCGCCACGCTCGCTCTGCCGATACGGGCCATGGGGGCCACCGACGTCCGGGCCCTCGTTCCACTCGATGCCGAGCCAACGCAGGGCGTCGAAGATCTGCTGCTCCGACTCGCGGGTCGAACGCAACTGGTCGGTGTCTTCGATACGCAGGATGAACTCACCGCCGTGCTGCTTGGCGAAGCAGTAGTTGAACAGGGCGATGTAGGCGGTGCCAACATGGGGATCGCCGGTAGGCGATGGCGCGATGCGCGTGCGAACGGTGGTCATGGAGAGTCTCGGACGAAAGATGAAACAAAGGCCGAATGGTAGCAGGGAGCGGGCGTCGGGCTCCAGCGATGGCGCGCCGACGTGCGTCGAGGGCCGCAGACAGGGCCGGCCCAATCGCGGGGCAAGGGCTTCGTCCTTGTAGGCAAGGCACTCAACTGGCGATCAGGCGATCGCGCAGCTGGGCAATTTCGTCACGCAGCTGCGCCGCGGCCTCGAACTCCAGGTCGCGGGCCAACTGGAACATCTTCTCTTCCAGCAGCTTGATGCGCTTGGTGATCTGGGCCGGGGTCTGCAGCTCGGCCTCATAGCGGGCGCTCTCCTCTGCCGCCTTGGCCATGGCCTTGCGCTTCTTGCTGCGCCCGCCGGGCACGCTGGCGCCTTCCATGATGTCGGTGATGTCCTTGACCACACCCTTGGGCACGATGCCGTGGGCCTGGTTGAAGTCGATCTGCTTGGCCCGGCGCCGCTCGGTCTCGTCGATGGCCCGCTGCATGGAGCCGGTGACCTGGTCGGCATAGAGGATCGCCTTGCCATTGAGGTTGCGCGCGGCCCGGCCGATGGTCTGGATCAGCGAGCGCTCCGAGCGCAGGAAGCCTTCCTTGTCGGCATCGAGGATGGCCACCAGCGAGACTTCGGGCATGTCCAGGCCCTCGCGCAGCAGGTTGATGCCCACCAGCACGTCGAAGGTACCCAGGCGCAGGTCGCGGATGATTTCCACCCGTTCGACGGTGTCGATGTCCGAGTGCAGGTAGCGCACACGCACGTCGTGGTCGGCCAGGTAGTCGGTGAGGTCCTCGGCCATGCGCTTGGTCAGCGTCGTGGCCAGCACCCGCTCCCCGGCAGCGACGCGCTTGTGGATTTCCGAAAGCAGGTCGTCGACCTGGGTCAGCGCCGGGCGCACCTCCACTTGCGGGTCCACCAGGCCGGTGGGCCGTACCACCTGCTCCACCACCCTGCCCGCATGTTCGGCCTCGTAGGGGCCGGGGGTCGCCGAGACGAAGATGGTCTGCGGGCTGACCGCCTCCCATTCGTCGAAACGCATGGGCCGGTTGTCCAGCGCCGACGGCAGGCGGAAGCCGTATTCGACCAGCGTTTCCTTGCGCGAGCGGTCGCCCTTGTACATGGCACCGACCTGGGGAACGCTGACGTGGGACTCGTCGATCACCAGCAGCGCATCGGCCGGCAGGTAGTCGTACAGGGTCGGCGGCGGCGCGCCGGCCGGGCGCCCGGACAGGTAGCGCGAGTAGTTCTCGATGCCATTGCAGTAGCCCAGCTCCAGGATCATCTCCAGGTCGAAGCGGGTGCGCTGCTCCAGGCGCTGGGCCTCCACCAGCTTGTTGGCCTTGTGCAGATACTCCAGGCGGTCCTTGAGTTCTTCCTTGATGCCCTCCACCGCCTCGAGCAGGGTTTCGCGCGGGGTGACGTAGTGGCTCTTGGGGTAGAAGGTGAAGCGCGGCAGCTTGCGGATGACCTCGCCGGTGAGCGGGTCGAAGGCGGCGATGTTCTCCACCTCGTCGTCGAACAGCTCGATGCGAATGGCTTCGAGGTCCGATTCGGCCGGGAAGATGTCGACCACATCGCCACGCACGCGGAAGGTGGCGCGGGCGAAGTCCATCTCGTTGCGGGTGTATTGCAGGTCGGCCAGGCGGCGCAGCAAGGCACGCTGGTCGAGCTTGTCGCCACGGTCGACGTGCAGGACCATCTTCAGGTACGTCTCCGGGCTGCCCAGGCCGTAGATGCATGACACCGTGGTGACGATGATCGCGTCACGACGCTCCAGCAGCGCCTTGGTCGCCGACAGGCGCATCTGTTCGATGTGGTCGTTGATCGACGCGTCCTTCTCGATGAAGGTGTCCGATGACGGTACGTAGGCTTCCGGCTGGTAGTAGTCGTAGTAGGAAACGAAGTACTCCACCGCATTGTTCGGGAAGAACGCCTTGAACTCGCCATACAACTGCGCGGCCAGGGTCTTGTTCGGTGCCAGCACCAGGGTCGGGCGTTGTACCTGCTGGATGACGTTGGCGATGCTGAAGGTCTTGCCCGAGCCGGTCACCCCGAGCAGGGTCTGGTGCGAAAGCCCGGCCTCGATACCCTCGACCATCAGGCGGATGGCCTCGGGTTGGTCGCCGGCCGGCTGGAAACGGGTGACGAGCTGGAACTCGGACATGACGGGACCTCGTGGATGACGCGGCAACTGTAAATTTAGCCAGTAGTCTAACCCAAATGAGCGCGCCCGGCGCCCGTTTCAAGGACTGGCCTTTCAATGGACCGGGCAATTAGACCAATGGTCGAAAAATATTCGCACAAAAGCCCGGAAAAGCTGCGCCAGACTGTCGCGGTGACCGGTCGGTATCACTATACTGACTCCCCGTTTGCGCACCGCTTCAACGCACTCGGCCGGAGCGTGCGCGCCCTATCACTCTCCCATTCAGAGCCAAGGTAACAATGAGCCTGTTTTCCGCTGTCGAGCTGGCACCCCGCGACCCCATCCTGGGCCTCAACGAAGCATTCAACGCCGATACCCGTACCGCCAAGGTCAACCTGGGCGTGGGCGTCTATTGCAATGAGGAAGGCCGTATCCCGCTGCTGCGCGCGGTGATCGAAGCCGAGACCCAGCGTGCCGCCCAGCACGCCTCCCGCGGCTACCTGCCGATCGACGGTATCGCCACCTACGACCAGGCAGTACAGAAGCTGCTGTTCGGCGCCGAGTCGCCGCTGCTGGCCGCAGGCCGCGTGGTGACCGTGCAGGCGGTCGGCGGCACCGGCGCTCTGAAGATCGGCGCAGACTTCCTCAAGCGCCTCTCGCCCGACGCCGTGGTCGCCATCAGCGACCCGAGCTGGGAAAACCACCGAGCCCTGTTCGAAACCGCGGGCTTCCCGGTGCAGAACTACCGTTACTACGATGCGCCGAGCAACGACGTCAACCGCGCCGGCATGCTCGAGGACCTGAACAACCTGCCGTCCGGCTCGATCATCGTCCTGCACGCCTGCTGCCACAACCCGACCGGTGTCGACCTGGGCCTGGACGACTGGAAGAACGTCCTGGAGGTGGTCAAGGCCAAGGGCCATGTGCCGTTCCTCGACATGGCCTACCAGGGCTTCGGCGATGGTATCGCCGAAGACGCCTTCGCCGTGCGCCTGTTCGCCGAGTCGGGCCTGGACTTCTTCGTTTCCAGTTCGTTCTCCAAGTCGTTCTCGCTGTACGGCGAGCGCGTCGGCGCGCTGTCGATCGTCACCGGTTCCAAGGACGAAAGCACCCGCGTGCTGTCCCAGGTCAAGCGCGTGATCCGCACCACCTATTCCAACCCGCCGACCCACGGCGCCAGCATCGTCGCCGCCGTGCTCAACAGCACCGAGCTGCGCCAGATGTGGGAAGCCGAGCTGGGCGAGATGCGCGGTCGCATCCATGGCATGCGCAAGCAGATGGTCCAGTTGCTGGCCGAATACGGTGCCAAGCGCGATTTCAGCTTCGTCGGTCGCCAGCGCGGCATGTTCTCCTACTCGGGCCTGACCGCCGAACAGGTCGGCCGCCTGAAGGACGAGTTCGGCATCTATGCCCTGGACACCGGCCGCATCTGCGTGGCCGCGCTGAACCAGAGCAACATCCACGTGGTCACCAAGGCCATCGTCGAAGTGCTGTAACCCGTTGATTGCCAGGGGGTAAGCTTGACTTCCCCTTGGCAATCAGTAAGATACGCCCAGATTCCGCGATAGCTCAGTCGGTAGAGCAAATGACTGTTAATCATTGGGTCCCTGGTTCGAGTCCAGGTCGCGGAGCCAAACACTGAAAAAACCTCCAGTTGCGCAAGCACTGGAGGTTTTTTCGTTTCTGGCGCCGGCGCTTTTATTTCAGCGGCTCGGTCACTGGCTTGTCTTCGTCCACCAGGCTCCAGACCAGCAGCTTGGCTGACTGGGTCTTGCTGGCATTACGCGAGACGCTGTGCACGGTGCCCGGCGCTTCGTACCAATACTCCCCCGCCTTGTAGGTGTGTTCCTGGTCATCGTTGAGCTTCGATACCACCGCGCCTTCAAGCACGTAGGCCATCACCGCCCCTGGGTGCTGATGGGCAGGCGATGCCTGGCCTGGAGCATAGTGAACGGTGAGCATCACGGCTTTCTTGCCCGGCGCATTGCTGGGGCGCTTTTCCTGCAGGACCTTGACCTGATCGGGCTGCTCACCGTGGGCCCAGACGGGAGCCTGGACGCCTAGTACGCAGAAGGCAAACAGCATGGCGATGGATAGACGGGGAATGTTCATGGTGTTCTCCTGTTGGCGACTGCCAGCAGGTTATGCCCAGGCGGCTCGCGGACAAATGGCCAATACAGGGAAAAACGAGGAGGCCTATTAGGGCCGCAGGCGACGCACACGCTGTACCCATGTACGAGCGGCCTCGCCCGCGATAAGGCTGCAAGGCAGCCCCAGAATCCTCAAAGACGCCCCACCGGATAGAACTCCCCGCCACTCCAGACCCCAAGCCACTCCTGCCCGTCGATCTCACGCGGCACCGCCAGCTCCACCAATTGGTAGAACACATTGCGGTGGATCAGCGCCTCGAGGTTGCTGCGCATCAGGATGTAGGGCGAAGGCTCTTGGGTCAGAGGGTCGATCTCGACCCGCAACGGGTGCTCTGGGCCCGCCTCGACCTGATCATCGACATTGCTGGTAAAGCGCAGCACCTGCTGCTCGCCACTGCCCTGCACCTCGAGCAGCACGGCGACGAAAGGCGCGTCATCGACCCGGATACCGACCTTCTCTACCGGCGTAACCAGGAAATAGTCATCGCCATCACGACGGATGATGGTGGAGAACAACCGGACCATCGGCTTGCGCCCGATCGGCGTCCCCAGGTAGTACCAGGTGCCATCGCGGGCGATGCGCATGTCGATGTCGCCGCAGAAATCCGGGTTCCACAGGTGTACCGGCGGCAAACCCTTTTCCTTGGGGATCTGCGCCAGAAGATCATTGGCCTTGCCGGTACCTGTCATCACCCTACCCTCAACGACTCATGCCCAAGAGGCTACGAGCGTAATCGCGCATAGGGGGGCCAAGCAAATCTTCCGGCGCCTTGTCGTGAAACGTCAACAAACCGCCACGGCTCTTGATCCGCGCGGTATCGATCAAGTAGCGGGTGCTGGTCTCGATCAACATCATTTGCACCACGCCGGTGTCGACGCCCAGGCGGTCGACGGCCTGCTCGTCATACCATTCGTCACCGTTGCCAATGCGATCGTCGGTTCGGGCGAAACGGGTGTAGAGCACATAATGAGCGCCCACCGAACGCGCTTCGGCCAATGCCTCCTCCAACCCCAGCGGGCCTTGGGCACGACGCACCAGCGGGAAGTATTCGACGAAGCTCTTGTAGGCCTCCTCGGCCACCACGTTCGGCCGAGGCACAGGCCCCTTGCCTGGCGGTGCGAAATGCCCCTGGCCGATGAAGATGAACGAGTCGGGCTGCAGGCGCACCGACAGGCTGCGACGGGTATCGCTGTGATCCAGCAGCCCGGCATCGCTCATGTGGTAGCGAACCCCCTCGCCCATATCACTGACATTCATGCAACCGCCCAGCGCCAACAGCGCCAGCGGCAAGACCAGCCTACGCATTCTTCCTCCAGAAACCGGCGACGAAAAACCGGCGAATAGCCGCCAGATGCAGCTTTTACGCCAGGTCAGCCGCCGATCACCTTCATCACCGTCACACCACCGGAAAACGCCACGTCCTGCTTGTCCGCCAGAGCCTTGACCAGCAAGCGTTGCAGGGCCGGCAAGGCTTGGTGGCGAGGCTTTTCCAGTAGGTCGCCGACAAAATGCCGGTTACCCGACGACAGGCAGCCGTGCAACCAGCCCGTGGAAGACAAGCGCAGCCGTGAGCAGGTCCGGCAGAACGGCACGCTCTCGTTGGCGATCACGCCAAAATGGCCTTTACCGGCCACCCGATAGCGTAAGGCGGTGGCATCCAGCGGCGCGCTGGCCTGTTGGAAGGCATGGGCTTGGCCAACCAGGCCGAGCAATTGCTCGAGGCTGACGAACTGCTGAAGAAATGCGTTGTGGTCGCGGGCAAGATGGCCCATGCGCATCAGCTCGATGAAGCGCAATTCGTAGCCCCGTTCCAGGCAGTAGTCGAGCAATGGCACTACCTGGTCCAGGTTCTGCCCGCGCATCGGCACCATGTTCACCTTGATGCCCATGCCGGCGGCACTGGCCTGTTCCATGCCGGCCAGCACCGTGGCCAGGTCGCCGCCACGGGCGATGCGGCGGAAGGCGTCGGGGTCGAGCGTGTCGAGGGATACATTCAGCCGACGGATACCGGCGGCCTTGAGCAACGGGAGCTTGCGCGAAAGCAACTGGCCATTGGTGGTCAGGCCGATATCCGCCAGGCCCAGCTTCCCCACGGCCTCGAGAAAGGCCTCGAGCCGCGGGCTGACCAGCGGCTCTCCCCCAGTGATACGCAGCCGCTCGATACCGGCAGCCTCGACCAGGTAGGCCACGCCGCGGGCCAGCAGCTCGGCCGAGAGTTCGTCCTGCGCCGCCACCAGACGCTTGCCGTCAGGCACGCAATACGTGCAGGCGTAGTTGCAGGCAGCCGTCAGGCTGACACGCAGGTTGCGAAAGCGCCTGCCTTGACGATCGACGATCATGGGTGGGTGACTCCGGCACGGATGAATCGGGGCTGGCAAAACCTGACTCATAAATCAGGTTTTTGCAAGCCCCTTCTTTTGCCGGGCGATCGAATGGAGGCTGCTACGCGGCCTTTTCGCGGCATAGGCCGCTCCTACAGGCGCGCAAGCCTTGCGTATACCTGGGCTCTAGTTCGCGATTTCCGGGTCGCGCTTGCGCTTGTTGCCCATGCGCACGCCGATGTCCATGAGGAACTGGAAGAAGCCTTCCTGATCCTCCAGCACATTGCTCCAGAACGGCGAGTGATACAGCGCCACGGCGCCATGCACCAACGCCCAGGCGGCGCAATAGTGGAAGTAAGGCGGCACATCCTCGAGCTTGCCCTCGCTGATGCGGCCCTTGATCAACAGGGTGAGGCGATCGAAGTTGGAGGCGCGGATACGGTGCAACTCCTCGACCATCTCCGGCACCTGGTTGCCCTTGACGACCTTTTCTTCCAGGCGGTCGAACAACCGGTAGCGCTGCGGGTCGCGCATGCGGAACTCGAAATAGGCGCGCGACAGGGCTTCCTTGTCGCGGTCGACGTCGTCCGAGTGCAACAGGGCGTTCAGGTCGCGTTCATAGTCGAGCATCAGGCGCAGGTAAATCTCCGCCTTGGACTTGAAGTGCTTGTAGATCGTGCCTTTGCCGATACCCACGGCGTCGGCGATCATCTCGACGGTGACGGTATCTTCACCTTGGTCGAGGAACAGCTTGAGCGCGGTATCGAGGATCTCTTGTTCGCGGCGGCGAAACTCACGGACCTTACGAGGTTCTTTCTGCATAGGAAGGACTGGATGGACAATCGAAGCGGTTTATTATGCCTAACTTGCAGGAAAATGCACGGATCATCCTCGCTTCTATGTATCACGATACGTGTAGAAGGCTTTCCAGGCGGGCAGAAAAACCGCCATTGGCCCTGCGTGCCATGCAGGGAAGACCCTATGGTTTCCAGGCGTATTCCAAATCTGTTTAAAAAACGACCAGTTGTCGCTGGCACTGTGCCAAACCTGACCGATACTTGGAGTGTTGGCGCGGCGCATCCCCCCAAGTGGCGCGTCAATAAAGGTGCCCAGGGACCGCGGTACCTTTGTTTTACTCCTAATGGTCTTAACCCGGATTCCCCCCCCAGAACCCGGGTTTTTTTTATGCGTGTGCCTTGTGAGGTGTCCGACGTGAAAGGCTCAGCGCCTGTAAGATCGAGCGCCGCCCGCGCGGCGCGCGATTTACGCCCCAGCACCAGCCAGTCAGGCCACTCGCGCCAATGGGAACAACCGCTTGAAGTTGGCCGTGGTCTGCTCGGCCAACTGTGCATAGCTCACCCCACGCAACGAGGCGACGTATTCGGCCACTTCACGCACATACTGCGGCAGGTTCGGCTTGCCGCGGTACGGGATCGGCGCAAGATACGGCGAGTCGGTTTCCACCAGCAGGCGGTCGGCAGGGACCTGGCGAGCGACCTCGCGCAAGGCATCGGCATTGCGGAAGGTGACGATGCCCGACAACGAAATGTAGTAGCCCAGGTCCAGCGCGGCCCGCGCCATCTCCCAGTCTTCGGTGAAGCAGTGCAGCACACCAGCTTGCGGCAGGCCGGCCTCGCGCAACAGCGCCAGGGTGTCGGCCCGCGCCGCGCGGGTGTGGACGATCACCGGCTTGCCGGTCTGGCGCGAGGCTTCCAGGTGCAGGCGGAAGGACGCCTGCTGCAGCTCGGCGGCCTCAGGCTCGTAGTGGTAGTCCAGGCCGGTCTCGCCGATGGCCACCACATGCGGGTGGGCCAGCTCGCGTAGCAGCCATTCCAGCGCTGGCGTTTCGCCGGGCGCCAAGTCCAGCGGGTGGATACCGACCGAACAGTCCACATCGGCGTAGCGCTCGCTCAGGGCCTTGACCGCCCCGGCGTTCTCGGCGCTCACGCCGATGCACAGGAAATGCCCCACGCCCCGCTCGCGGGCCGCCTGCAGGGCAGCATCGAGGGAACCGCCATGGGCGCCCAGGTCAAGTCGGTCGAGGTGGCAATGGGAATCTACGAGCATGGAATTTCGACACACATGAAGGAAACGAAAGAGGAATCAGCGTGAACCCGGCAGCTGGACCCAGTGGGCCAGCAAGGCTTCGAGCAGCAGGACACGATTGAGGTTGGCCTTGGCGAGTACCTTCTGACGCTGCTCGAGGATCCACGCCTGGACCTCCAGCACCCTGCCCTGCCGGCTTTTCTGCGCCAGGTACTGGACCACCTTGCGCATATCGCCCAAGCCTAGCCCCTCCTCGTCCTGGGTCAATTGGTAGCGCAGGATCAGGTGCGACCAGTCGCAGAACCAGTCGAACAGCAACAGCAATGGCACGTTGCTCCAGGCCTCGGCCAGCTGGCTGGGGGACTGTTGCTGCTTGAGCAGCTTCTTCACCCCATCGGTGACCAGGGCACGCTGTTCGCGCACGCCCTGGGCCTGCAAGCTCATGGCCATCAATGGCGAACCGGCAGCCAGGGCCAACAGTTCGTCGCGCTCCTCTGGCGCAACGTCGGGCAAGGCGTCGGCCAGGAAGGCCTGGCTTTGGGCCAGGCTCGGCTGCGGACAGGCGACCTGCTGGCAGCGGCTCTTGATGGTCGGCAGCAGGCGGCTGGGCTGATGGCTGACCAGCAGCAGCACGGTATCGCCCGAAGGCTCCTCGAGGCTCTTGAGCAAGGCATTGGAGGCATTGACGTTCATCGCCTCGACCGGCTCGATCAACACCACCTTGCGCCCGCCCTGCTGCGCGGTCTGCACCACGAACGACACCAGCTCGCGCACCTGGTCGATCTTGATCGGCTTGTCGGCCTCCTCCGGCTCCAGCACGAAGTTGTCCGGATGGCTGCCGGCCTTGAGCAACAGGCACGCCTTGCACTGGCCACAGGCATCCAGGCCCTGGGGTTGCTGGCACAGTAGACGCGCCATCAGGCGCTCGGCCAGGGCCCGCTTGCCGATCCCCTGGGGCCCGTGCAACAGGTAGGCATGGGCGTGCTGGGCGCGCCCGGCCAACTGCTGCCAGAGCGCCTGTTGCCAGGGGTAGGCCTCAGCCACGGCAACGCTCCAAGATGCCCGGCAACAACGCGTCGATGGCGCGCTGTACAGCGGCCAACGGCTGCGCGGCATCCAGCAGGCTGTAACGCTGGGGCTCGCGCGCGGCGCGCTGCAGGTAGGCTTGGCGCACGGCCTCGAAGAATGCCTGGCCCTCCTGCTCGAAGCGGTCCAGGCGACCCCGGGCGGCGGCCCGGGCCAGGCCCACTTCCACCGGCAGGTCGAAGACCAGCGTCAGGTCGGGGCGCAAGGTGCCCTGGACGAACGCCTCAAGGGTGGCGATGCGCGCCTGGGGCAAGCCGCGACCACCGCCCTGGTAGGCGTAGGTGGCGTCGGTGAAACGATCGCAGAGCACCACCGCACCGCGGGCCAGTGCCGGGCGGATGACCTCGGCCAGATGTTGGGCACGGGCGGCGAACACCAACAGCAGCTCGGTGTCGGCAGCCATGGCCTCGTCGCTGGGCGCCAGAAGCAGCTCGCGGATCCGCTCGGCCAGCGGCGTACCGCCGGGCTCGCGAGTCAGAACCACGTCCAGGCCCTGTTCGCGCAGGTGCTCTGCCAGGTATTCGCGATTGGTGCTCTTGCCCGCGCCTTCGGGGCCTTCCAGGGTGATAAACAAACCGCTCACGGGCAGTCCTTACTGTTGTTCGTCGGGAGCCGGCGCATCGGCCGGCGCGGGTTCGCTGGCGGGCGCGTCATTCTCGGGCGCCAGGCTTTCGCCAGATGGCTCGTTGGAGGGAGGAGGCGCAGGTTCGCCCGGCGCCTGCTCGCCAGCACCAGGCACCTGGGGCCCGGGGCTTGAGCGGTAGCCGCTGCGGCGCTTGAGCTGGAACTCCCGCACGGCGCTGTTGTGGTCGTCCAGGTCGTCGGAGAACACATGGCTGCCGTCGCCGCGAGCGACGAAGTACAAGCTGGAGCCGTCGGAGGGGTTCAGCGCGGCATGGATGGCCTCGCGGCCGACCATGGCGATCGGCGTAGGCGGCAACCCGGTCATGGTGTAGGTGTTGTAGGGCGTCGGCTCGCGCAGGTCGGCGCGGGTGATACGGCCGTTGTAGCGCTCGCCCATGCCGTAGATCACGGTCGGGTCGGTCTGCAGCATCATGCCCAGGCGCAGGCGGCGCACGAACACGCCGGCGATCTGCCCACGCTCCTGGGGAATACCGGTTTCCTTCTCCACCAACGACGCCATGATCAGCGCCTGGTACGGGTCGCGGTATGGCAGGTTGGTGGCACGCTCGGCCCATTCTTTGGCGAGCACTTCTTCCAGGCGCATGTAGGCCTGCTGCAGCAGCTCGACATCGCTCATGCCGCGCACGAAGCGGTAGGTGTCGGGGAAGAAGCGGCCCTCGGGAAATACCCCGGTATGGCCAAGCTTGTCCATTACCTGCGAGTCGGACAGCCCGTCGAGGGTGTGCTTGATCTTTTCATGCTTGGCCACGGCCGCGCGCACTTGGCGGAAGGTCCAGCCTTCGACCAGGGTCAGGTTGTACTGCACCACGTCGGCACGGCGCCAGGCATCGAACAGCTCGGCCACGGTCATGCCGGGGGTGAGGCGGTATTCGCCGGTGTGCAGCGGGGTTCCCGCCATGTTGAAGCGCCAGTACAGGCGCAACCAGATGGCGTCGTCCAGCAGGCCCTCGTTCTGCATGCGGTAGAACATGCGGTTGGGCGTGGTGCCGGTGGGCACGTCGAGCAGTTGCTCCTGCGTCACGTGCAAGGGCTGCTCCAGGACCGAGTTGACCTTCCAGGCCGACCAGCCCAGGGCCAGGCCAGCGAGGATCAACCCCATTTCCAGCAGCAGCAGGAATTTGCGTCTCACGAATCAGGTTTCCAGTAACGTACGGGCAACGGCCTGCAGTTTACGGGTGAGTGGGCCTGGCGGCCAGTCGAGCTTTAAGGCAGAAAATGTACGCACCGGCCATACACCATAGACGCTGTTGCACAGGAACACTTCGTCGGCCAGTTCCAGGTCGGCGAGCTCGAGGTCGCGCACCCGAACCGCGATGCCCAACGTTGCAGTCTGCTCCAGCAAGGCTGCACGCATGACGCCCGCCACGCCGCAACGGCTGAGGTCGGCCGTCAGCAGTTCGCCGTCGCGGACCAGGAAGAGATTGCTGTACACACCTTCGATCAGCCGGCCGCGCATGTCACGCATCAGCCCTTCGGCGTATTCGCCACCTTGCCATTCGCTTCGCGCCAGTACCTGCTCCAGGCGGTTCAGGTGTTTGAGGCCGGCCAGCAGCGGTTGTTCCGCCAGGCGGGTCTGGCAATCGAACAGGCTCACGCCCAGCTCGGCGTTTTCCTTCGGGTAGGCGGGCAACGGGCTGCCCTGCAGAATGCGCCGGGGCGCGGCCCCCACCACAGGTGCATAGCCACGCTGGCTGTCGCCACGGGTAAGGATCAGCTTGGCCACGCCTTCGCCGAGTTGGCTGGCATAGGCGATGATTTCGTTGCGCACAAGAGACACGTCGGCTTCGATCGCCAGACGCTGGCAACCCAGCGCCAGGCGGTCGAGGTGCTGCGCAAGCAGGCTGGGCCTGCCGGCACGCACGGCGATGGTCTCGAATAGGCCATCGCCGTAGGCCAGGCCGCGGTTCTGCAGGTTGAGCGCAGTCGCGGGCTGGCCGTCGATCCAGCTGTGCATCAGCCGACGAACCGGCGGAATACCAGCGAACCGTTGGTTCCGCCAAAGCCGAAGGAGTTGGACAGCACCACATCGATCGGCATGCTGCGGGCTTCGTGGGGTACGAAGTCCAGATCGCAGCCTTCGTCCGGCTCGTCCAGGTTGATGGTCGGCGGCGCCATCTGGCTGTTGATCGCCAGCACGCTGAAGATCGCCTCGACCGCACCTGCAGCACCCAACAGGTGGCCGGTCATCGATTTGGTCGAGCTGACCGCCAGCTTGTAGGCATGCTCACCGAACACCTTCTTGATCGCGGCCACTTCGGCGATGTCGCCGGCCGGGGTCGAGGTGCCGTGGGCGTTGATGTAGCTCACCGCTTCAGGCGCGATGCCGGCGTCACGCAAGGCGTTGACCATGCAGCGTGCGGCGCCGTCACCGGTATCGGGTGGCGAAGTCATGTGGTACGCGTCGCCACTCATGCCGAAACCGACCAGTTCGGCATAGATGGTCGCGCCACGGGCCTTGGCGTGCTCGAGCTCCTCCAGGACCAAGGCACCGGCACCATCGGACAGCACGAAGCCATCGCGGCCCTTGTCCCACGGACGGCTGGCGCGGGTCGGCTCGTCGTTGCGGGTCGACAGGGCGCGGGAGGCACCGAAGCCGCCCATGCCCAGGCCACAGGCAGCCATTTCGGCGCCGCCAGCGATCATCACGTCGGCCTCGCCATAGGCGATGTTGCGCGCGGCCATGCCGATGCAGTGGGTGCCGGTGGTGCAGGCCGTGGAAATGGCGTAGTTCGGGCCCTGCAACCCCAGGTGGATCGACAGGAAGCCGGAGATCATGTTGATGATCGAGCCGGGCACGAAGAACGGCGAGATCCGCCGCGGGCCCTGGTCATGCAGGGTCCGGCTGGTTTCCTCGATGTTGGTCAGGCCGCCGATGCCCGAGCCCATGGCCACGCCGATGCGCTCACGGTTGGCGTCGGTGACTTCCAGGCCGGCGTTGCGCACCGCCTGGAAACCGGCCGCCAGACCGTACTGGATGAACAGGTCGAGCTTACGGGCCTCTTTGGCCGACAGGTACTGCTCGACCTCGAAGCCCTTCACCGAGCCGCCAAAACGGGTGGTATAGGCAGACAGGTCCGTGTGTTCGATCGGCCCAATGCCACTGCGGCCAGCCAGAATGCCCTGCCAGGTGCTCGGTACATCGGTACCCAGTGGCGACAGCATACCCATACCGGTGACCACGACGCGTCTACGCGACACAGTACTCTCCTCTTTTAATCACAGAGTTTCTTGCCATTGCATTTCAAGGCAATGGAATGAAATGGCAACAAGCTCTCGGCGCTCAAAGAAAAAACCGCACGCCGGCAAAGGCAGTGCGGTTTTTCCCGACAAGAAGCGTCGACTACTGCGTCTTAGGCCTGGTGGCTTTTGACGTAGTCGATTGCAGCTTGAACGGTAGTGATCTTCTCGGCTTCTTCGTCAGGGATTTCGGTCTCGAATTCCTCTTCCAGAGCCATCACCAGCTCAACGGTGTCAAGCGAATCGGCACCCAGGTCATCGACGAAGGACTTCTCGGCAGTCACTTCTTCTTCCTTGACGCCCAGTTGCTCGGCGACGATTTTCTTGACGCGTTCTTCGATGGTGCTCATACCTAGTTTTCACTCCTAATGGACATATGTCAGGCAGCTGGCCGGTGACCAAGTTTATAGAAAGACGCCTGCTTTTCAAGCGCAACGCGCCGTTCACCCAGTCACCCCACCCTCTGCCTGGAATCTGGTTGCAGCTTTATAACGGATTTTAGGCTTCGTGTATGACTCTTTTTTGAAGCGATCCGTCACATTGCACTGCGTTTTTTACATGTACATACCGCCGTTGACCGGCACGGTGGCGCCGGTAACGTAGCCTGCACCTTCGGATGCCAGGAAGGAAACCACTTTGGCGATCTCCTCGGCCTGGCCCAGGCGGCCCAGCGGAATCTGGGTTTGCAGCGCTTCACGCTGCGCTTGCGGCAGCTCGCGGGTCATGTCGGTGTCGATGAAGCCCGGGGTCACCGAGTTGACGGTGATACCGCGAGAACCCACTTCACGCGCCAGGGCGCGGCTGAACCCTTCCAGGCCGGCCTTGGCGGCAGCATAGTTGGCCTGGCCGGCGTTGCCCATGGCACCGACGACCGAGCCGATGCTGATGATACGACCCCAACGTGCCTTGGTCATGCCGCGCAGCACACCCTTGGACAGACGGTAGAGGCTGTTCAGGTTGGTGTCGATCACATCGAACCACTCGTCGTCCTTCATGCGCAGCATGAGGTTGTCGCGGGTGATACCGGCGTTGTTGACCAAAATGGCCGGCGCGCCGAACTGCTCGCCGATGGCGGCCAGCACGGCGTCCACGGACTCGGCGCTGGTCACGTTCAGCTCCATGCCGGTACCAGTGATGCCGTGTTCCTTCAGGGTGGCGGCGATGCGTTCGGCGCCCGAAGCCGAGGTAGCGGTGCCGATCACGGTCGCGCCCTGGCGGCCCAGTTCGAGGGCGATGGCCTGGCCGATACCACGGCTGGCGCCGGTGACCAGTGCGACTTTACCTTGCAGGCTCATGCAAGCTTCTCCAATTTCAGGCCAGCGCCGCGCGGGTGGCGGCGACAGCGTCAGGGGTATTGAGGTTGTAGGTGGTCACGCCGTCGGCGCAACGCTTGTTCAGGCCAGCCAGGACCTTGCCCGGGCCACACTCGACCAGGTTGACCGCGCCATTGGCGGCCAGGGTCTGCACGCACTCGACCCAACGCACCGGCTGGTACAGCTGGGCCAGCAGGTCTTGCTTGAGGGCGGTGAGGTCGGCGGCGACCGCAGCGGTGACGTTCTGCACCACCGGAATTTGCGGGGCCTTCCATTCGATGGCGTTGACCGCTTCGGCGAAACGCTCGGCAGCCGGCTTCATCAATGCGCAGTGCGACGGCACGCTGACCGCCAGCGGCAGCGCGCGCTTGGCACCCTTGGCCTTGCACAGCTCGATGGCGCGGTCGACCGCAGCCTTGTTGCCGGCGATCACGACCTGGCCTGGCGAGTTGAAGTTGACCGCGCTGACCACTTCGTCTTCGGCGGCCTCGGCACAGATGGCGACGACATCGGCGTCATCCAGGCCGAGGATCGCGGCCATGGCACCATGGCCTGCCGGTACGGCTTCCTGCATCAGTTGGCCACGGCGCTCGACCAGGCGCACGGCGTCCTTGAGGCTCAGGCTGCCAGCGGCGACCAGCGCACTGTACTCACCCAGGCTGTGGCCCGATACGAACGCCGGGCGGGCGCCGCCCTCCTCCAGCCACAGGCGCCACAAGGCGATGGAGGCGGTGAGGATCGCCGGCTGAGTTTTGTCGGTTTGGTTGAGTTGTTCTTCCGGACCTTCCTGGACCAACTTCCACAGGTCGTAGCCCAGAGCCTCGGAAGCTTCCTTGAAGGTCTCGACGATCACCGGCTTTTCTGCGCCGAGTTCGGCGAGCATGCCCAGCGACTGGGAGCCTTGACCGGGAAAGACGAATGCGAGGGATGCAGACATTGAACAAGCCCTTATGATCTTGTCGTCGGATAGGGTGCGCCAGCCCCAAGGCCGGACGCGGAAACTGAAAACTTGGATGGGAAAAGGGACCAAGCGGTCACATTTAAGCACTTCATAGCCGATATGCCTAAGGTCTTTGTTTGACTGTACCGCCCCTGTGGCAGCAGGCTCGTCCCGCGATCAAGGGCCAAGCCCTTGCCAGGCGACGGTGATATCGGGCCCGGCCAATCGCGAGGCAAGCCCGCCCCTACAGTAACAAGTCCTCCAGGCGACCATGCAGGCGCTGCGGCAGGTTCTCCTGGATCTCGATCAACGCCCGCTGGATAGCGCTCTGGAAGCCTTGCACGCCCGCCGAGCCATGGCTCTTGATGACGATGCCCTGCAGGCCAAGGAAACTTGCGCCATTGTGCCGGGCCGGGGCCAGGTCGGCCTGCAGGCGCTTGAGCAGCGGCATGGCCAGGGCACCGGCGGCGCGCGCCAGCACACCTGCGCGGAACAACGCCTCGATGCGCGCACCGATCATGGTCGCCAGGCCCTCGCTGGACTTGAGCAGGATATTGCCGACGAAACCGTCGCACACCACCACATCGGCTTCACCCCGATACAGGCCATCGCCTTCGACGAAACCGATGTAGTTGAGCCCACGCGCGCTCTGCAGCAGGTTCGCCGCCAGCTTGACCTGCTGGTTGCCCTTGATGTCCTCGGTCCCCACATTCAGCAACGCCACGCGTGGCCGGGGGATACCCAGGGCCTGGGCCGCCACGGAGCCCATCACCGCGAACTGGTAGAGGTTCTCGGCACTGCAATCGACATTGGCGCCCAGGTCGAGCAATTGACAGTAGCCGGCCTGGGTCGGGATCGCTGCCACCATCGCCGGCCGGTCAATGCCCGGCAAGGTCTTGAGCACGAAGCGCGACAACGCCATCAGCGCGCCCGTGTTACCGGCACTCACGCAGGCCTGAGCCTTGCCGTCTCGCACCAATTCCAGGGCGACGCGCATCGACGAGTCAGGCTTGCCACGCAACGCCTGGGATGGCCGCTCGTCCATGCCCACCACCTCGCTAGCCGCAACGATCTGCAGGCGCGCGCGATCCGCAGCCGCAAGGCCACTGATGAGTTCTTCGAGGAGGGAGGGTTGACCGACGAGGGTCAGGTGCAGCGAGGGGGTAGCCGAGAGGCAAGCAATACTTGCCTGGACAATGCTGCGGGGACCGAAGTCCCCGCCCATTGCGTCGATCGCGATGATCTGAGCGGACAAGGATTACTCGTCAGCGCCCTTGTCGATCACTTTGCGACCACGGTATACGCCTTCTGGCGAAACGTGGTGGCGCAGGTGTACTTCACCGGTGCTCTTTTCTACGGACAGCGCGTTTTCCGACAGGGCGTCGTGGGAACGGCGCATGTCACGGGCAGAGCGGGATTTTTTGTTCTGCTGAACAGCCATAATTGATTAACTCCTAAACGTTTGGGTCACGCTTTAACTGCGCCAAAACACTGAACGGGTTGGACCGCGATACCTCGTCCTTGCTCGGTTCGGGCTCATCGGCGCCCGCCGGCTGCTGGCATTCTTCCGGATGATGAGCAGGTACGATCGGCAGGGCGAGCAATAGCTCTTCCTCGATCAGCGCCTGCAGATCCAAAGGATCTTCGCCCAGTTCCAGCACGTCATAGCCTTTCGGCAACGACTGGGTATTCGCACCCTCCTTCACCACGGCGTACGTACATTCGCTGTGGATCGGCAGGGTGACCAGCTCAAGACAACGCTGGCAAACCATCTTGACCTCGACGTCGAGTTCGCTGTGGATAACCACGGCGTTCTGTTCGTCTCGCTCAAAATCGAACTTCGCCTGCACCGTACCGACATCGTCGGAAAGCGGGTCGCAGAGTCTTTCCAAATCAGCGAGTTGCAGCGAACCTTGGATGGTTACGCCGCGATCAGCCAATTTGCGCGGGTCAACGTGAGGTGGAATCGGGTCATTCAACATAGGCGCAGCATTCTAGGGATGCCCCCCGCCCCTGTCAAAGGAAATTCGGCAGCATCACGCATGTTAGAATCGGGGTCATCTGCCCAGGAGTCTATCATGCTTCCCTTGTTACTGGCTTCCAGCTCCCCCTACCGGCGCGAACTGCTCGAGCGCCTGCACCTGCCCTTCACCTGGGCAAGCCCCGACATAGACGAGCGGCGCCTGGATGACGAGCCGGCCGTCGAACTGGTTCGCCGCCTGGCCCGACAAAAAGCCGAGGCCCTGGCCAGCAGCCACCCCGACCATCTAATCATCGGCTCCGACCAGGTGGCGGTCCTCGGCGAACAGGTCCTGGGCAAGCCGCACACCTTCGAACGCGCCTGCGAGCAATTGCTGGCTGCCAGTGGGCAGCAGGTCAGCTTCCTCACCGGCCTGGCCCTGTACAACAGCGCCACCGGCCAGTGCCAGGTGGACTGCGTGCCGTTCACCGTGCACCTGCGGGAGCTGGACCGTGAGCGTGTGGAGCGCTATGTGAGGGCGGAGCAGCCGCTGGACTGCGCAGGCAGTTTCAAGGCCGAAGGGCTGGGGGTGAGCCTGTTTCAAAGCACCCACGGCTGCGACGCCACCAGCCTCATCGGCCTACCGCTGATCCGCTTGGTGGACATGCTGACCCGGGAAGGCGTGGTCATTCCTTAGCCCGACACCTCTACCGCCCGTTAGATCGAGCGCCGCGCGGGCGGCGCTCGTTCGCACAGCCGCCGCAAAACATGCGACGGACTCAACGCAATTGCGGCCCCTGGAACCCCATCCACATGGCCAGGCGCTCGGCCACGCTAGCGCCCAGGCGCTTGGAGAAGCGATCGAACGGCGACTCCTCGACCGTGAAGTCCACCAACTCCTTCTCGCCCACGACCTCACGCGCCACGTAGCTGGCACTGCCCAGGCCATCCACCAGCCCCAGGGTCTTGGCCTGCTCGCCCGACCAGATCAGGCCGCTGAACAGCTCCGGGTGCTCCTTATCCTTCAGACGATCGCCCCGCCCCTGCTTGACCATGGCGATGAACTGCTGGTGGGTGGTGTTCAACACGCCCTGCCAGAACTCGGTTTCCTCGGGCTTCTGCGGCGAAAACGGATCAAGGAAGGCCTTGTGTTCGCCGGCCGTGTAGGTACGCCGCTCCACACCCAGCTTCTCCATGGCGCCGACGAAGCCATAACCGGCTGCCGTCACGCCGATAGAGCCCACCAGGCTGGCCTTGTCGGCATAGATCTCGTCGGCCGCACTGGCAATGTAGTAGGCACCCGAAGCGCCCAGGTCGGCGATCACCGCATAGAGCTTGATCGCCGGGTACTCGGCGCGCAGGCGACGGATCTCGTCATAGACGTAGCCCGCCTGCACCGGACTGCCACCCGGACTGTTGATGCGCATGACCACAGCCTTGGTCTTCGGGTCCTTGAACGCATCGCGCAGGCTCTTGACGATGTTGTCCGCGCTGGCCGGCTCCTGGTCGGCGATGATGCCGCGCACTTCGACCAATGCGGTATGGCTGGCGCTGCGCGAAGCCGCCTTGTCCATGTCCATCAACGGCGTGAACAGCAGCAAGATGCCGAACAGGTAGACGAAGGTCAGCAGCTTGAAGAAGATCCCCCAGCGCCGCGCCCGACGCTGCTCCTGCACACCTGCCAGCAGGGTCTTCTCCAGCAGTTTCCAACCCTTGCGCTCGTCGTTGCCCCCAGAGCCCTCGGGCTCGGGTGCCCGCCACTCGTCAGCCATGCTCACCTACCTTGGAATGAGTGCGCGACGCGGCCAGCCACTCGCGCAACTGTGAAAAATGATCGATGCACACCTGCGGGCCGAATTCGCTCAAGGCCGCCAGGGACATGGCACCATACCCCACCGCGACCGAATGCATGCCGGCATTGCTGGCCATCTGCAGGTCGAATGCCGAATCTCCGACCATTAGTGCGCGCTGCGGTTCGACCCGGCAATGAGCCAGGATCTGCTCGAGCATCAGCGGGTGCGGCTTGCCTCGGGTTTCGTCGGCAGCACGGGTGATGTCGAAGTAACCCTCCCAACCATTGGCCTTGAGCACCCGGTCCAGGCCACGGCGCGCCTTGCCGGTGGCGACCGCCAGGCGGTAGCCCTCGGCCCGGAAGGCCTCCAGCGACTCCACCACCCCCTCGAACAGCGGCGAAGGCTCCTGGTCCAAGGCCATGTAGATCTCGGCGTAGTACTGACGAAACACCTCGACCTGAGCGGTATCCAGGTGTGGATACAGCGTGGCGATCGCCTCGCCCAGGGCGAGACCGATGATGCCCTTGATCGCGTCATCGCTGCTGGGGGCCACGCCGGCACGCTCGGCGGCGCTGTTCATGGCCAGGACGATGCGCCCGATGGAGTCGGCCAGGGTGCCGTCCCAATCGAAGATCAACAGCTCATAGCGTTTGTTCATGAGAAGTCAGGTCGCACTCAGGCGCTCCACGGTCTTGGCCCACACCTCGTCCACCGGCGCCTCGACCTTCAGCTCGCCGCCGTCAGGCAGTGGCACGGTCAGGGCGTAGGCATGCAGGAACAGGCGCTTGCCGCCCAGGTCGCGGATCTCCTTGGAGAAATCCTCGTCGCCATACTTGCTGTCGCCGGCGATGCTGTGCCCGGCGTGCAGGGTGTGCACGCGGATCTGGTGGGTGCGGCCAGTCACCGGGCGCGCCTCGACCAGGGTGGCAAAGTCGCCAAAGCGGCGCAGCACGCGGAACAAGGTCAGCGCCTCCTTGCCTTCGTCGTTGACTTCGACCATGCGCTCGCCCGAACGCAGGTTGCTCTTCTGCAGCGGCGCACTGACCTGTTTCTTGGACGTCGGCCAATGACCGCGCACCAAGGCCATGTAGCGCTTGTCGACCCCATCGCCACGCAAGGCGGCGTGCAGGTGGCGCAACATGCTGCGCTTCTTGGCGATCATCAGCAGGCCGGAAGTGTCGCGATCGAGGCGATGGACCAGCTCCAGCTCCTTGGCATCCGGGCGCAGCTGGCGCAGCGCCTCGATCACCCCGAAGCTCAGGCCACTGCCGCCATGCACGGCGATGCCGGCTGGCTTGTTGAGCACGATCAGCGCCTTGTCTTCGTAGACGATGGCCGCCTCCAGGCGCTGCAGCAGCCCCTGGGCCACGGGGGCCGGCTCGTCGCGCTCGGGCAGGCGCACCGGCGGCACGCGCACGATATCGCCGGCCTGGAGCTTGTACTCGGGCTTGATCCGACCCTTGTTGACCCGCACCTCGCCTTTGCGCAGGATGCGGTAGACCAGGGTCTTGGGCACGCCCTTGAGGGCCGTGATGAGGAAATTGTCGATGCGCTGGCCGGCAAGCTCCGGCGCGACTTCGATCAGCTGTACGCCGGAAGTCGGGGGGGTATTGGTCGTCATGGAGGAATCATAACAATTTTTTATGGAATTGAAGCACTTAATCATTACTGCTATAGTCGCGAACGCCGCCAAAAGCGGCAGGCCAGCGGCAGCAGGCTCCAGGCCCGCCCCTGACCATCGCAATTCTCGAGGACGCGAGGCCGTCCTACGGGGTTTTCGCCAGTTTACCGAAATGCCTGGAATCGCCACCAGCGCTGTGTAGAGAAGACCGAAAAAAAACGACAAGTGCGGTATTTCACCTGCTTACCCGCTTCTTTTCGCCGTACCTCTGCCCGCTCCGGCGCTTGCACGCATCGCCCGGCGAATGCTTCGGAAATACCTGCCTTGGATATGAATGGCGCCAGCTCCCGAATCGGAGCTGGCGAAAAATGCAACCCGTTGCGGATTCAGCGCGCGGCAGCACCCGAATGATCAGGATACGTGCAGGGTGGAGATGCACAGCCCTCGGACCGTGTAGCACCGCGTCCGGCCAGCGGCCCCTAGTTTGGCCGATGAGCGGACCCGGTCCTGGACAGATGCCCCACGGGCGTCCACGGCCGATGGTTGATTCCTCCTCCTGACTGAGTGCACGGGGCCTGTATGGTTGATTCGGATACCACAGGTCTTTTTGGCATCGCAGCAAACAGGACGCGTCGTCGCGACCACGGCAGGCTGGGTAACCGGCTGGTGCCGAATGTCGCTGGACACGGGGGTGGCCCGCCACCCTTTGCGCACCTTGGCACCGACCATGAGCAGTCGTGTGTGCCGAACGCCGTTTCCGGCAGCCCGGAAACCGACGGTACAACATGAAAAGAATGCTGATTAACGCGACTCAACCCGAAGAGTTGCGTGTAGCCCTGGTGGATGGCCAACGCCTCTACGACCTGGATATCGAGTCCGGGGCGCGCGAGCAGAAGAAGGCCAACATCTACAAAGGCCGGATCACCCGGATCGAACCCAGCCTCGAAGCCGCCTTCGTCGACTTCGGCTCCGAACGCCACGGCTTCCTGCCGCTCAAGGAAATCTCCCGCGAATACTTCAAGAAGGCGCCCGAAGGCCGCGTCAACATCAAGGAAGTACTGAGCGAAGGCCAGGAAGTCATCGTCCAGGTCGAGAAGGAAGAGCGCGGCAACAAAGGCGCCGCCCTGACTACCTTCATCAGCCTGGCCGGCCGCTACCTGGTGCTGATGCCCAACAACCCGCGTGCCGGCGGCATTTCCCGCCGCATCGAAGGCGAGGAGCGCAACGAGCTGCGCGAAGCCCTCAACGGCCTGACCGTCCCAGGCGACATGGGCCTGATCGTGCGCACTGCCGGCCTTGGCCGCAGCAGCGAAGAAATGCAGTGGGACCTCGACTACCTGCTGCAACTGTGGACCGCCATCAAGGAAGCGTCCCAGGACCGCGCCGCGCCGTTCCTGATCTACCAGGAAAGCAACGTCATCATCCGCGCCATTCGCGACTACCTGCGCCAGGACATCGGCGAAGTGCTGATCGACAGCATCGACGCCCAGGAAGAAGCCCTGACCTTCATCCGCCAGGTGATGCCGCAGTACGCCAGCAAGGTCAAGCTGTACGAAGACAGCGTCCCGCTGTTCAACCGTTTCCAGATCGAAAGCCAGATCGAGACCGCCTTCCAGCGCGTCGTCGACCTGCCGTCGGGCGGCTCGATCGTCATCGACCCGACCGAGGCCCTGGTTTCCATCGACATCAACTCGGCGCGCGCCACCAAGGGTAGCGACATCGAGGAAACCGCCCTGCAGACCAACCTGGAAGCGGCCGAGGAAATCGCCCGCCAGCTGCGCCTGCGTGACATCGGCGGCCTGATCGTCATCGACTTCATCGACATGACCCCGGCGAAGAACCAGCGCGCCGTGGAAGAACGCGTACGCGAATGCCTCGAGGCCGACCGCGCCCGCGTCCAGGTCGGCCGCATCTCGCGCTTCGGCCTGCTGGAGATGTCCCGCCAGCGCCTGCGTCCGTCCCTGGGTGAAAGCAGCGGCATCGTCTGCCCACGCTGCTCCGGCACCGGCATCATCCGTGACGTCGAGTCGCTGTCCCTGGCGATCCTGCGCCTGATCGAGGAAGAAGCCCTCAAGGACCGTACCGCCGAGGTACGTGCCCAGGTACCGATCCCGGTGGCCGCCTTCCTGCTCAACGAGAAGCGCAACTCGATCACCAAGATCGAACTGCGCACCCGTGCACGCATCATCATCCTGCCGAACGATCACCTGGAAACCCCGCACTTCGAAGTCCAGCGCCTGCGCGACGACAACCCGGACGTGCTCAACAGCCAGTCCAGCTACGAGATCGCCGCCGCCGAAACCGAAGAAGCGCCGCAGCCGACCGCCACCCGCACCCTGGTTCGCCAGGAAGCCGCGGTCAAGACCGCTCCGGCCCGTGCCAACGCCCCGGTACCGGCCACGCCCGAGCCACAACCGACCGCCCCCGCCGCGCCGGCGCCGAGCGCACCTGAGCCGAGCCTGTTCAAGGGCCTGGTCAAGTCGCTGGTCAGCCTGTTCGCCGGCAAGGAAGAGCCTGTCGCCGCTCCCGCCGCTGCTACCGAGAAGCCTGCCGCCGAGCGCGCACAGCGTAACGAAGAGCGTCGCAACGGTCGTCAGCAGAGCCGCAACCGCAACGGCCGCCGCGACGAGGAACGCAAGCCGCGCGAAGAGCGTAGCGAGCGCGCCCCGCGTGAAGACCGCCAGCCACGCGAAGAGCGTGCACCGCGTGAAGAACGTGCACCACGCGAGGAGCGCGCACCCCGTGAAGAGCGCCAGCCGCGCCAGCCACGCGAAGACCGCCGCGGCAATCGCGAGGAGCGTGTACGCGAACTGCGTGAGCCGCTGGACGCCGCACCGGCCGCCCGCGAGGAGCGCCAGCCGCGTGAAGAACGTGCACCACGTGAAGAGCGCGTAGCCCGCGAAGAACGCGCACCGCGTGAAGAACGTGCCCCTCGTGAGGAGCGTGCGCCTCGCGAAGAACGTGCGCCTCGTGAAGAGCGTGCACCTCGCGAAGAACGCGCTCCACGCGAAGAACGTGCCCCTCGTGAAGAGCGTGCACCGCGTGAAGAACGGGCTCCTCGCGAAGAACGTGCACCGCGCGAAGAGCGTGCCGAGCGTGAAGAGCGCCAGCCGCGTCCGCCACGTGAAGAACGCCAGCCGCGTGCCGCCGAGCAAGCTGCCGAGGCCGCCGAGGAGCAACTGCCCAACGAAGAGCTGCTGCAGGATGAGCAACAGGAAGGCACCGACGGCGAACGCCCACGTCGCCGCTCCCGTGGCCAGCGTCGTCGCAGCAACCGTCGCGAACGTCAACGCAACGCCAACGGCGAGCTGATCGAAGGCGGTGACGAGGACGCCACCGGCGAAGAGCCGGCAGCACCGCAGCACCAGGCCACCGAGCTGGGTGCGGAACTGGCTGCCGGCCTGGCCGTGACCGCCGCCGTCGCCACCAGCAACATCAGCGCCGACGCCGAAGCCCAGGCCAACCAGCAGGCCGAACAGGCCACCGCCGTGGTTGCCGAAGGCGAAGTCATCGCCCTGCCGGCTGAACAGGTTGCCGCCGAGCCGACCACCCAGGTCGAGGGAGCCGCTATCGCCCCTGTGGTAGAGCAGCCTGCCAGTGAACCGGTTGCCGTGGTCGAGCCTGGTGCCGAGCCAGTTGTGGAAACGGCTGAGCAGCCTGCTGTCGAAGCCCCTGCCGTCGAAGCCGCCGAACAAGCACCGGCCGTTGAGTCTGGCGAAGCTGAGAAGGCCACTGCCATCGAGCAAGCGCCGGTTGTAGAGCCGGTTGTCGAAGTCGTCGAGGCAACGCCTGACGTGGTCGAATCGGCTCCGGTCGCTGCCCAGGCCGCGCCTGCGGAAGCGGAGCCAGAGGCACCGGCCCCGGTCGAACCCGCCACGGTGATGCTGCCCAACGGCCGCGCCCCGAACGACCCACGTGAAGTGCGTCGCCGCAAGCGCGAAGCCGAAGCTGCCGCTGCCGCAGCTGCAGCCGCCCAAGCTGCCGCCGCTGCCCAGGAGCCCGAAGCCCTGGAAACCACCGACGAGCAGAAACCTAACCACGGTTGATGTCGTCGGTTGAATGAAAAAGCCCCGCCAGTGCGAACTGGCGGGGCTTTTTCATTTCAGCTGTCTTGTGTTGCCCGCCCTGGCCAATCGCCGGCAAGCCGGCTCCCACCGGTACCGCGCCCACCACACCCTGTGGGAGCCGGCTTACCGGCGATGAGGCCCGCACAGCGCTCAGTACAGGTTCGGCTCCATCTCCAGCACCACACCAAAGCGCTTGAAGATGTCGGCCTGGATCCGGCGTGCCAGGTCATGCAACTGGGCTCCCGTCGCCTGGCCATAGTTCACCAGCACCAGTGACTGCAGGCGATGCACGCCAGCATCACCATCACGATACCCCTTCCACCCGGCTTGCTCGATCAACCAGCCGGCGGCCAGTTTCACCTGGCCGTCAGGCTGTGGATAAGCCACCACGTTCGGGTAGTGCTCACGAATGCGCTCGGCCGATGCCGCCGGAACGACGGGGTTCTTGAAGAAGCTGCCGGCGTTGCCCAGCTCGGCCGGGTCTGGCAGTTTTTCCCGGCGAATGCTGCAGATCGCTTCGCTGATGGCCTTGGCGGTGGGCACTTCGACGCCCTGCTCGGCCAGGCGCTGACGTACCGGCCCGTAGTCCAGGTGGGCGTTCAAGGCTCGGCTGAGGACGAAACGCACCCGCAGGATCAACCAACGCCCGGGGTCACGCTTGAACAGGCTGTCGCGGTAGGCAAAGGCACATTCCTCCAGCGCGAAATCGCGCAGTTCACCGGTTTGCCGGTCCAGCGCGGTCAGCCCGGCGAATACGTCCTTGATTTCCACCCCATAGGCACCGACGTTCTGCATAGGCGCAGCGCCCACCGTGCCAGGAATCAGGCTGAGGTTCTCCAGGCCGCAGAGCCCCTGCTCCAGGGACCACTGCACGAAAGGATGCCAAGGCTCACCGGCCTCGGCCTCGACCACGACCCGCTCGCCCTCCTCCTGCATCACGCGGCGGCCACGGCTGGCCATGTGCA
This sequence comes from Pseudomonas guariconensis, assembly GCF_015680235.1. Taxonomy (GTDB): domain Bacteria; phylum Pseudomonadota; class Gammaproteobacteria; order Pseudomonadales; family Pseudomonadaceae; genus Aquipseudomonas; species Aquipseudomonas guariconensis_A. The sequence continues at coordinate 89,108 of NZ_JADLJL010000012.1, read as the reverse complement.
GCACCAGGGCGTCGATATCACCGGTCAGCAGCAGGTTGCTGCCGCCGCCGATCACCAGCACCGGCACCTGCCGCGCGGCAGCCTCGGCCAGGGCCTGGCGCACTTCGCCATCGTCATGGGCCTGGGTGAAGTAGCGTGCGCGCACGTCGATGCCGAAGGTGTTGTAGGGCTTGAGCGATACCTGCTCCTGCCAACTCGCCGTCATAGCCGCCCCTTGATTTCCACGACCAGCTCGCGACAGGCCGCCTCGACCAGGTCCAGGACCTGTTCGAAACCTTCGGTACCGCCGTAGTAAGGGTCTGGCACTTCATCCAGAGCCGCGCCATAGCGGCGCAGGAACAGGTCGAGCTCGCCGCTGGCCGCCTGCGGGCGCATGGCCTGCAGATGGCCGAGGTTGCGCTTGTCCATGGCCAGGATCAGGTCGTAGTCACCGAAATGCTCGACCTTGACCTGCTGGGCGCGCTGGCCCGACAGATCGTAGCCGCGCGCCAGGGCCGCCTGGCAGGTACGGCTGTCGGGCGCCTCGCCCACATGCCAGTCGCCGGTGCCGGCAGATGCCACATGCACCTGCTCGGCCAGCCCTGCGGCCTGCAATTGATGACGCAGCACGCCTTCGGCGGTCGGTGAACGACAGATATTGCCCAGGCAGACGAACAGGACGCGCATCAGGCCTCCAGCAAGCGCCGTACGCGCTCCAGGTCTTCAGGGGTGTCCACGCCGACTGCCGGCGCCTCGATGGCGTCGGCGACATGGATACGCACGCCGTGCCATAGGGCGCGCAGCTGTTCAAGCGCCTCGGTCTGCTCCAGCCAGCACGGGCCCCAGCCGACGAAGTCCTGGAGAAAGCCCACGCGGTAGGCGTACATGCCGATATGACGGCGATACGGCACGCCCGCGGGCACGCTGTCGCGCGTGTTGGCGAACGCATCCCGTGCCCAGGGCAGCGGTGCGCGGCTGAAGGTCAGGGCCAGGCCGTTCTTGTCGCTGACCACCTTCACCGCGTTGGGGTTGAAGACGGTTTCCGGCTCGGCGATCGGCTCGGCCAGGGTGGCGATGCCGGCCTCCGGATGGGCCGCGAGGTTGGCGGCCACCTGATCGATGATCACCGGAGGAATCAAGGGCTCGTCGCCCTGAACATTGACCACGATGGCATCGGCGGGCAATGCCAGCTGCGCGGCCACTTCGGCCAGGCGATCGGTGCCCGACTCATGGTCGGCACGGGTCAGCAGGACTTCGGCGCCGAAGGCCTGGCAGGCCTCGACGATGCTGGCGTCATCGGTGGCGATGACCACGCGGTTGGCGCCGCTCTTGCGCGCCTGCTCCCAGACATGCTGGACCATCGGCTTGCCGGCGATCGGCAGCAACGGCTTGCCCGGCAGGCGCGTGGAGCGCAGGCGGGCCGGAATCACCACGGTGAAGTTCAGGCTCATTTATCCAGGCGCTCGTCGTCGGTCAGGGTGCGCGCTTCGCTTTCCAGCATCACCGGGATGCCGTCGCGGATGGGGTAGGCCAGGCCTGCGCCCTTGCTGATCAGCTCGGTCTTGTCGGCGCTGAGCTTGAGCGGGCCCTTGGTGATCGGGCAGGCCAGGATATCGAGCAGTTTGGTGTCCATGGAGGCTTCCTTACGTGGCCAGAGGCCGGAAAATTAACAATCTTGAGGCGCGGGGCGCCCAGGCAGCAACCGCTGCAACTGGCCGTCGAACCAGGCGACAAAAGCCTGCGACGGCACCGCATCCACGGCCAGGTACCACCAGTCGTCAACCGCGAAGGCCCGGCACTTCACCGCATCCTTCTCGGTCATCACCAGTGGCAGCGCCGGGCTGAATGCCAGGTTCTGCGCGTTGAACTGCGCGTGGTCGGCGAAGGGGTGCGGTACAGGCTGCCAGTTTAGCCCCTGCAAGGTATTGAAGAAACGCTGCGGGTTACCGATACCGGCCACGGCGTGCACGGCCTGGCCTGCCGGAAAATGTTCGAGGGGGCGGCGCTCGCCGCTGCGCAGGTTGACCAGTGCTGTCGGCCGCAGGCCGAAGGCGAAACCGCCGTCCCGGTCGCGCTCGGCGCCGTTGTACAGCACGGCGTCCGCCTCGGCCAGGCGCTCGATCGGCTCGCGCAACGGCCCGGCCGGCAGGCAACGGCCATTGCCCAGGCCACGGGCGGCATCGATCAGCACCAGCTCCAGGTCACGGGCCAGGCGGTAGTGCTGCATGCCGTCGTCGCACAAGATCAGGTCCAGCGGCTCGCTGGCCAACAGGGCCTGTACGGCGCGAGAACGTTCGGGGTCGATCATCAGCGGCACACCGGTGCGCTGCACGATCAGCAAGGGCTCGTCCCCCGCCTCGCTCGCGTCCTGGTCGGGCTGGACCCGCCAGGGCACGCTGGGCGGCGTGGCGCCGTAGCCACGGCTGACCACGCCGACCTTCAGCCCCTGGCGTCGACAGTGCTCGATCAGCCAGAGGATCATGGGTGTCTTGCCGGTGCCGCCCACCGTGATGTTGCCCACCACGATTACCGGCACCGGTGCGCGGTAGCTGGCGCTTTGGCCATTGAGAAAACGCGCGCGCTTGCGCAGGACAACGCGCCGGTACAAGGCCTCGAGCGGTCGCAGCAGCGCTAGGGCCGGGTGCCCGGTGTACCAGGCAGCGAGCAGACGGTCGGCGAAGGCCATCAAGGGGTACCCTGCGCGGCCTCGACGGTGGTCATGCGCAGCTTGCTGAAGCCGAGCTTGCCGGCCGCATCCATCGCGGTGACCACGGCCTGATGGGGCGTCTTGCCATCGGCACTGATCGACAGCGGCAAGGTGATGTCGCCGCCCGACTCACGCTCCAGGGCTTCGGTCAGGGTCGCCAGGTCGCTCTTGGGCAGCAAGTGGTTGTTCACCGAATACACGCCGTCGGCGCTGATGGTGACCTCCACGCGCTTGCCCTCCTCCGCTGGCGGCTGGGTGGCACTGACGGCCTCCGGCAGCTCGACGCGCAGCTGGGTCTCGCGGGTGAAGGTGGTGGTGACCACGAAGAACAGCAGCAACACGAACACCACGTCGATCAGCGACGCCAAGTTGATGTCGACGTTCTCCCGTTGCCGGTTGCGTCGGAACTTCACGCCTTGCCTCCGGCCACTTCGACTTCACGGTCGCCCTGCAGGACCTCGACCAGCTTGATCGCCTCCTGCTCCATGCCGACCACCAGCTCATCGATGCGCCGCTGCAGGAAGCGGTGGAAGAATACCGCAGGAATGCCGACCATCAGGCCTGCCGCGGTGGTGACCAGGGCCTTGGAAATGCCCCCGGCGAGCACCGCCGGGTTGGCGGTCATCTGCGAACCCATGAAGGCACTGAAGATGTCGATCATGCCCAGCACCGTGCCCAGCAGGCCCAGCAGCGGTGCCATGGCGGCGATGGTGCCCAGGGTGCTGATGTAGCGCTCCAACTCGTGGATGACCCGCGACGCGGCCTCCTCGATGCATTCCTTCATGATCTCCCGGCCATGGCGGGAGTTGGCCAGGCCCGCGGCGAGGATCTCGCCCAGCGGCGAATCGGCACGCAGGGCCTTGAGCTTGTCACTGGTCAGTTGCTTGTCCTTGATCCACACCCACACCTGGCCCAGCAGGTGCGGCGGGGTCACGCGACTGGCGCGAAGGGTCCATAGGCGCTCGGCGACGATAGCCATGGCGGCGATGGAACTCAGAATGATCGGCAGCATCATCCAACCACCGGACTTGACCAATTCCCACACAGTAAGCATCCCCTTGGAAAAAGGCCTGCACTCTACCATAGGCGCGAAAGCGGCTCATCTGCCGAAGGTCAGGGAACCGGCCCTTCGGGCTGCGCTGTGGGAGCGGTGGTGCGGCGGTCCGACTTGTCGCGATTAGGCCGGACCCGATATCACCGTCGCCTGGCAAGGGCTTCGCCCTTGATCGCGGGACAAGCCCGCCCCCACAAGGCCCCGCAAAATCAAATAGTTATGCGTTGATCTATGAGGGCGCCCCCCCACGATCGAGCCAATGCTGCCGACACACCTCACTGCACCTGCCGCCAGAACCGCCGCTGCTCCCGCATACCCTCCACCACCCCATGGCTCCCCAGCCGCACTCGCAACGCCCCCTCCAGCGCCGTGTCATGCACGCTCAGCCCGTGCCGCCGATAGCGTTCCAGTACCTGCGGATGCGGATGCCCGAACCCGTTGTACCGCCCGCGCGAGATCAACACGCCGCGCGGGGCCAAGGCCCGGATGAACGGCTCGGTGGACGAACTGCGGCTGCCATGGTGCGGTGACTGCAGCCAATCGACGCGCGGCGACTCGGTCGCGGCCAGCCAGGCCCGCTCGGCTCCCGCCTCCATGTCGCCCGCCAGCAGCAGGCGCTCGCCCTGCGCCTCGACCCGCAGTACACAGGAACGTTCGTTGCTTCCCGGCCCCTGGGGCCACTGCCAGAGCGCGAAGTCCACCCCATCCCACTGCCAACGCTCACCGCTGGCACATGGCAGCGCCTGCAGTTCGGCCGGGAGTTGCCCGGGTTCGCCGGCGAGCACCTGGGCAATCGGCAGGCCGCGGCCGATGGCAGCGGCGCCGCCGGCATGGTCGGCATGGCCGTGGCTGATCAGCATCAGGTCCAGTTGGCTCACACCCAGCTTGCGCAGGGTCGGCAATACGACCTGCTCGCCCAGGTCGCGGGTACCCTTGGCGGGCCCGGCATCGTAGAGCAGGCTGTGGTGGCGGGTGCGCAACAGCACGGCCAGGCCCTGCCCAACGTCCAGCTGCAGCACCTCCACCTGCCCGTGGGGCACTTGATCCCGGGGCGTCCACAGCGCCAGCAACATCACGCCACCCAAGCCCCGCAGCGGGATCCCGCGAGGCAGCAACACCAGCACCGTCCCCAGGCATACCAGCAGCCACGCCCCCAACGGCAGGGCCGGGGGCAACCAGGCCGGACGCCAGTTCGCCACCCGGCCCAGCACGTCGAACAACCCCTGCAGCGAGCCCCCGGCGAGCCACAGCAGCCCTTCGCCCGGCGCGCCAAGCGCCAGCAGCGCACTGCCCAGCAAGGCCAACGGCAGTACCGCGAAGCTGATCCAGGGCACGGCTATCAGGTTCATCAACGGTGCCGTCAGGCTGATCGGCAGCCCCAACACCAGCAAAGGCGGCAACAGGCCAACGGCAATCACCCACTGAGCCCGGCTCCAGGCCTGCCAGGGTCGCCAACCCCCCAGGCGCCCGGCGAAGCAGAAGGTCAGCACCGCGACGGCGCAGAACGACAACCAGAACCCAGGCAGCAGGCTGGCCAGCGGCTCGACCAGCAACACACCGCACAAGGCCATGAGCAAGGGCGTGAACACGCCCAGGTGGCGAAAACGCAGGCGCCACAGCAGCACCACCGCGAGCATCAGGCAGGCCCGCTGTACCGGCACCCCGAAGCCTGCAAGCCAGCCGTAACCCAAGGCGGCGCCCAGGGCCAGCGCACACGCCCAGGGCAACCAGGGCAGGCGTGTCGGCCAGGCCCCCAGGCGCGCCAACAGCGCCACCAGGCCATAGACCAACCCGGCCACCAACCCGATATGTTGGCCGGAAATCACCATCAGGTGCACCGTGCCGGTGGCCTGCAGGGCCTGCCAGTCACCTTGGGAAAGCCCCGAACCGTCGCCCAGCACCAGCGCGACCAGGGCGGCTTGCCGCCCTTGGGCGTCGATCGCCAGCAAGCGTTGGCGCAACCCGTCGCGCCAACTGCCGGGTGCCACCTCCAGCCGCTCGCCAGCCTTGACCGAACCGACCGCCCCGATGCGCCGGGCCAGCAAGGCCGCCTCCCGGTCCGGGCCGTGGGGGTTGAGCAGGCCATGGGGCCGCTTGAGCGTGACGGCCAGGCGCCAGCGCTCGCCAGATCGGATGTCGGGGCCATCGAACCAGTTCACTTGCAGGCGTCGTGGCAGCCCGGCACGGCGCGAGACCGCTTCCTCCAATTCGAAGCGCACCCCTTGCTGCGCCTGGATCGGCAACCCCACCACCCGCCCTTCGAGCCATAAGGTGCGGCCATCGAGTACCGGTGCCAGGCGGTCATCCAATGCCCCCTGCGCCGACCAGCAGGCCCACGAGACGCCAAGCAGAAACCAGCCCAGTGGCCATGCCCGGCTGCAAGCGCACACCAGGCCCAGCACCAGCAAAACCGCCCACCAACCGACCGATGGCAAGGCCGGCAGAAAACCCAGGCTCGACAACCCGACTGCGAGCGCGAACATCCCTATGCGCATGAATTAGAGCCCCAGAAGCGAAACGACCTTCTGAGGCATAGCCGAAACGGCGGCGAACCTTGCTCAACAATTGTCACAAACTCTGAACAAGGCGGTCAGGGAAAAAAGGCATACTTCCCCCATCAACCCGCCGGGAGCCTACATGCCTCGCCGCCTGTTCAAACGCTACATGCCAGATCCGACCAGCATTCGGGAACACAAGTCCTTACGCTTTTTCGGCAAATTGCTGCATGACCCGAACCTCTGGCACCTGAACCGTCATTCGGTGGCGCGGGCCATGGGTGTCGGCCTGTTCGCGGCACTCATTCCCATGCCCATGCAGATGCTGCTGGCGGCGAGCCTGGCCATTCCCCTGCGCGGCAATCTGCCGATCGCGGTCAGCCTGGTCTGGTTGACCAACCCGCTGACCATGCCGCCGGTGTTCTTCGTCACCTACATGACCGGTGCCTGGCTGATGCAGGTGCCGCCGCGCAGCCTGCCCGACGAAATCACCGTGCAGTGGGTCACCGACCAGTTGTCGACGATCTGGCAACCCTTCCTGCTCGGTTCGGTGGTCTGTGGCCTGGTGCTCGGTGCAGTGGCCTACTTCGCCACCATGCTGTACTGGCGCTGGTGGGTGGGCCGGCAGTGGCGCCGGCGCAAGGGGGAACGTGCCTCAGGCGCGCATGCCGCGGCCGCTGACCAGCAGGCGCACGCACAGCACGTAGAGCACCGCGGTGGCCACCAGCATGAAGGTGATCGCCGTGCCAATACGGATATCCGACACCCCTAGGATGCCGTAGCGGAACGAGTTGACCATGTGCAGCACCGGGTTGGCCAGCGACACGGTCTGCCAGAACGGCGGCAGCAGGTTGATCGAATAGAACACCCCGCCCAAGTAGGTCAGCGGTGTCAGCACGAACGTCGGGATGATCGAGATATCATCGAAGTTGCGTGCGAACACGGCGTTGACGAAGCCCAGCAGCGAGAAGATCGTCGCGGTCAACAGCACCACCACCACGGTCACGCCCAGGTGGTGCACCTGCAATTGGGTGAAGAACAGCGACAGGATGGTCACGATCACCCCGACCGCCAGGCCACGCAGCACGCCACCGAGCACATAGCCCACGAGGATCGTGTGCGGCGACACCGGCGAGACCATCAGCTCCTCGATCGAGCGCTGGAACTTGCTGCCGAAGAAGCTCGAGACCACGTTGCCGTAGGAGTTGGTGATCACCGACATCATGATCAACCCCGGCACGATGTACTCCATGTAAGTGAAGCCGCCCATGTCGCCGATCTGCCGGCCGATCAGGTTACCGAAGATCACGAAGTACAGGACCATGGTGATCGCCGGCGGCAGCAGGGTTTGCGGCCAGATACGCAGGAAGCGCCGCACTTCGCGGTAGACGATGGTATTCAAGGCCACCCAGTTGGTGCGCAGTTCCACACTCATACCGCCACCTTTGACAGGTTTTTTTCCACCAGGGACACGAACAGCTCCTCGAGTCGGTTGGTCTTGTTACGCAGGCTCTGCACCTCGATGTTCTGCAGGGCCAGCTGGCCGAACAGCGCGGTGATGCCCATGTCCTTGTCCACCTGCACCTCCAGGGTATGCGGAGTGATCAGGCGGCACGGGTAACCCTGCAGCACAGGCGCCTGGGGCAGGTCCTGCTTGAGGTCGAGCACGAAGGTCTCCACGTGCAGCTTGCCCAGCAGCTTGCGCATGCTGGTGTTCTCGACGATGGTGCCGTGGTCGATGATGCCGATGTTACGGCACAGCTGCTCGGCTTCCTCGAGGTAGTGGGTGGTCAGGATGATGGTGATGCCCTTCTGGTTCAGCTCGGTGAGGAAGCTCCACATCGAACGGCGCAGCTCGATGTCCACCCCGGCGGTGGGCTCGTCGAGGATCAGCAGGCGCGGCTCGTGGATCAGCGCTCGGGCGATCATCAGGCGGCGCTTCATGCCGCCGGACAACGAACGCGACGGCACATCGCGCTTGTCCCACAGGCCCAGCTGGGTCAGGTACTGCTCGGCGCGCTCCTTGGCCTGCTTGGCCGGGATGCCGTAGTAGCCGGCCTGGGTGACGACGATGTCGAAGGTCTTCTCGAACTGGTTGAAGTTGAACTCCTGGGGCACCACGCCCAGGCAGCGCTTGAGCGCCGCTGGTTCGCGGTCCAGGTCGTGGCCGAACACGTTCACCGTGCCGCTGGTCTTGTTCACCAGGGTCGAGAGAATGCCGATGGTGGTGGACTTGCCGGCGCCATTGGGGCCGAGCAAGGCGAAGAAGTCACCTTCGCTAACGTCCAGGTCGATGCCCTTGAGGGCCTGGAAGCCGTTGCCGTAGGTCTTGGTCAGCTGTCGGATGGACAGGGCGGAACTCATAGCGGGTCAGGTACCGAAAAAGGGTTCAGGACACGCCAGGTCTAGTCACTGGCGCAGTGCGTGCGGCCAATGGTGCAAGGCCTGGCCGCACAAGTACAGTCATGTGTATCGATAATGACTATCGAAGTGGCCGAGGTGTTCAGGTCAATGCGGTCATCACCGCTGCCTGATACGCAGGGCGCTCGCGCAGACGTTCGTACCAGGCCCGCAGGTGGTGCATGTCCGGGCGCTCGATGGGCATCTCGAACCAGGCGTAGATGAAGCTGCCCAGTGGGATGTCGCCCATGCCGACCTGGTCACCGGAAAGGTATGGCTGGTGCGACAGGGTCTCGTCGGCGATGGCCAGCAACTGGGCGCACTGCTTGTGGGCGGCGTTGATGGCCACCCAGTCGCGCTGCGCCTCGGGTGTGCGCAGCAGGCCCCAGAACAGCGGGCGGAACGGCGTGGCGAAGGACGAAGTGGTCCAGTCCATCCATTTGTCCGCCAGGGCGCGCTGGCGTGGGTCGTCCAGGTACCAGCCCTGGTCGCGGCCGTATTGGGCGCAGAGGTAGCGCACGATGGCGTTGGACTCCCACAGCACCAGGTCGCCGTCCTCGAGCATCGGTACCAGGCCGTTGGGGTTGCGGGCGCGATAATGAGGTTGGTCGACCACGCCGAAGGCGCCGCCGGCGTCGATCGACTCGAAATCAAGGCCCAGTTCATGGGCGATCCACAGTGCCTTGCGCACGTTGCTCGAATTCTTGCGGCCCCAGATTTTCAGCATGGTAGATGTCCTTATGAATGCGGGGGTGAGACAGTCCCGAGTATGGATCGCACTGCGGCCTGAAAACAGAGCCAGTGTCTCGGACGCTTACATAACCGTAAATGCACCTACAAAAACAAGTCTTCTATTCGAATCACTCACGCCGATATACCTACATACTCTATCCCTTGCCCCTCCTAAGCTTGCCACCGTTCCGGGTGTTGACGCCGATTGCGGATATTCCGGAACACCGCTCGTGCAAAAACCAACACAATTCGATATTAGGCAAACCCATGAACAAGACGCTTATTGCCATAGCCTTGGGGCTGGCAAGCACCACGGTATTCGCAGACACAGGTACCGGCACCATCTATTTCCAGGGAAAGATCGAAGCAGGCGGTACATGCCCAATCAGTGTGGTCGGCCCAGGCTCCAGCGCCGGGGGTATTGTTCGCCTCGGTGAATATCGCCCTGGCTATTTCACCGCGTCGGGTACAAAAACCAACGTGGAAACATTTTATCTGCATGTAGATAGAAGCGACCCAGGCTGCGACAGCTCAAAAACGAAAGCCACATTCCAATTTGAATCCGCTTATGGTGCCGCCGGTACGGGTGGCAAACTGTACGGCATCAAGTCCGGGCCGAACACCGCAACCAACCTGGCGGTCTCGATACTCGATCAGAATGATGTGCCTATTGACCACGCGACAGCAAAGGAGATCCCCATCACGAGCTCCGACCGAGTTAAATTCGGTGCACTGATGGAGTCCACCGGCGCATCCGTTGGAGCAGGTGGCGTCGATGCCGATGTCAAGGTAACAGTCACCCTGTCTTAACCCATGATCCAGGCGCTTCCGCACGCCTGGATCATTCATTTTTCAAGTTGAGATTCCTATGTGCTCAATGACACGCACATTCATTGCTGTTGGCTGTTGCATGCTTGTACTACTGAATACGATACCCAATGCCTATGCAGCATTAACCATCAGTACCACGCGCCTCGTGTACAACAGCGAACAACGCAATTTGTCCGTGGTCATCGCCAACCCCAGCCAGCACCTGTATGCCGGTCAAGCCTGGGTGAATACGCAATCCGATGATACCACCACATTCGTGCCAATCATCGCTACGCCGGCGCTGTTCAAACTCGCACCGGGAAAAGAGCGAACTGTACGACTTTCCAGCTTACCCAATAACTTGCCGACTGACCGGGAATCACTATTTTTCTTCAACTTACAGGAAATCCCCGCCGCTCAGGAAAAGCAGAAAAACACTTTGACCATTGCATTACGCACCCGTATCAAGCTGTTCTACCGTCCCAGTCAACTGACCGTCGACCCAATAGAAAGCCTAAAAGCACTACGCTTTTCGATCCCGTCCGTAAACCATCAGCGCTACTTGCGCGTGCATAACCCAACGCCCTTCCATTACACCTTCAGCCGCCTGGATCTGAGCGACGCGGACCAGCGATACAGCGTACCCGACGCAGACATGATCTCGCCAATGAGCGAACACGACTATCCCCTGCCTGCCGGTATCTCCCTTAAGGGGCTGAATGTCGTGTTCTCGGTAATCAACGATTACGGCGGCAACAGCTCCTCCTTGACCTTGCCTGTGCAAACCACGCCTTGAGCTAGACGGCACCATTCAAGGAGTCACCCTTCATGACAACTTCGCACCCTGAGCGTGCGCGCTCGCGGCTGCGCCGCTTTTGCCTGCTGACTTTCTCAGTTACGTATGGAGTGGCACTGGCCGATGACATCGCCCCCTCCTCTGCAACCTTCCAGTCAAGCTTCCTCTTTCAGCCGGGCATGACCGGCATTTCGGCTGCTACCGCACTCGAGGCATTGGCCAACGAACATGAGTTGGGGCCGGGTAGGTATCCCGTGGAACTGCTGGTCAACCAAACGTCTGTCGGGCAGCAGGAACTCGATTTCTTCTTGGATACCCAGCAAAGACATCTGAAACCTTGTCTTTCGCCAGCATTGCTGAATGAACAGGGCCTGCGCCTGGATACCTTGCCAGACCCAGCCCTGCTCGTCCAACCTTGCCTCGACTTGCCCGTCGTAGTCCCTGGTGCCCGGGTCGATTTCGATAGCGCGGCACTGCGCCTGGCCATATCGATCCCACAAATCGCCCTGCGCCGAGAGATCACCGGCTACATCGACCCGGAGCGCTGGGACAGCGGCATCACCGCGGCCTTCGTCAACTACCAGGCCTCGACCCAGCAATTGGACAACCGTACCCAAGGCCGCTCCAGCAACTACGACCTGTACCTGAGAAGCGGCATCAACCTCGGCGACTGGCGCCTGCGCAGTACCCAGTCGTGGCGTCAGAACAGCGATGGCGCACGCAGTTGGGACCGTGCCTACACCTATGCCCAGCGCGACCTGCCCGGCACCCTGGGCACCTTCACCCTGGGCGAGACCTTCACCGGCAGCGAGGTGTTTCGCAGCGTGCCGCTCCTGGGCGCACGCGTGGCAACGGACTTCGACATGCTGCCCAACCTGATGCGCAGCTACGCGCCCATCATCAGCGGCGTGGCACAGACCCGGGCCAAGCTCGAAGTCTTGCAGAACGGTTACCCCATCTACTTCACCTACGTAAGCCCCGGCCCCTATGCCATCGATGACCTGAGCGTCGGCGGCACGGGCGAACTGGAAGTGGTGCTGACCGAGGAAGATGGCCAGGTGCGCCGTTTCACCCAGCCCTACGCCAACATCGACAACCTGCTACGCCCAGGCGTGTGGCGCTACACGGCTGCGTTGGGGCGCTACAACCCAGCTGGCGACGGGGAAGCCCCCATGCTCTGGCAAGGCACCCTGGCCTATGGCACGCCATGGCACACCACATTCTACGGTGGGCTGATGGCCAGCGACGGGTACCAGGCCCAGGCCATCGGCATCGCACGCGACCTGGGCAGCCTGGGCGCGGTGGCGTTCGACGTGACCCACGCCAGCAGCCAGTTCGACACCACCGCCGACGTGAAAGGCCAAAGCTATGCGATGAAATACAGCAAGGCGTTCAACAGCGGCACTCACCTGCGCTTTGCCGGCTACCGCTATTCCACCGAGGGCTACCGCGACTTCGATGAATGGGTGAGCCAACGCAGCCACGATTCGCGCTTCACCGGCAGCCGCCGCAGCCGGCTGGAAAGCTCGGTCATCCAGCGGCTGGGCACCCGCGGTTCATTGAACCTGACGTTTTCCCAGCAGGACTACTGGCAGCGCCCGGACGTCGAACGCCAGTTCCGCTTCAGCTTCAACACCTCCTACAACAAGGTCAACTATGGCTTGCATGCCTCGCAATCGTTGAGCAACAACCGACGCGGCAGTGATCGCATGGTAGGCCTGAGCATTTCCTTGCCCCTGGATTTCGGCCGCAGCGGCAACCTGAGCTTCGATACGCAGCACAGCGCCAATGGCAATCGCCAACGGGCGAGCTTGAGCGGCAGCGGCAGCGACTACCGCCTGAGCTACAACGCCAGCGTCAGCCGCGACGAGCAACAACGACAGGCCTTGGGTTTGAACCTTGGCTACCAGACTGCGCTCGCCTCGGTGGGGGCCGGCGTAAGCGCGGCTCCCGACTACCGCAGCCTGTCGCTCAACGCCAGCGGCTCGCTGCTGGCCCATGCCGGTGGCGTCGAGTTCGGTCCGTACCTGAGCGAAACCATCGGCTTGGTCGAAGTGCCCAATACGCCTGGCGTGGGCGTGCAAAGCGCCTCGAGCGTACGCACCAACGCGCGCGGCTTCGCCCTGGTGCCCAGCCTGAGCCCCTACAGGAGCAATCAATTGGTATTGCAAACCGATCAACTGGGGCCAGAGGTCGAGATCGACAACGCAACCGCGCAAGTGGTGCCGCGCCGTGGAGCGGTGGTCAAGCACCGCTTCGACGTGCGCAACGTCAACCGCCTGGTGCTGACCCTGCGCAGCCCCGACGGCCAGCCCGTGCCCTTCGGCGCCCAGGTGTCGGACAGTGCTGGCTCATCGCTGGGTGTCGTCGGCCAAGCCGGTGTGGTCATGCTGTCGACCGAACAGCCCTCCCAGCAGGTGAAAGTGCACTGGAGCGAGCAAGCGCAATGCCAGCTCGAGCTGGACGTGGCCGATATGCCGCTGGATCAGGGATACCGCATGCAAACACTGACCTGCGGATGACGATATCCGCACTCGATCCCGTGCCCGCCGGGCACGGCCTGGAGATTCCAATGAAACGATCACTCGCCGCATTACTGCCTGGCCTGTTGCTGACGCTTGGGCATTGCACGCTTGCCCAAGCCGCTCGCGGCTGCACCCTGGAAAGCGGGACGCTCAACTATGAATACCTGCTACCCGACATCCTCGACGTCAAGCCCGACCTCGAGCTCGGTGCCCCCCTTAGTGCGCCTCAGACCTTACCCATCCCCCCCTCTTCAGGTACAAAATTCACGTGTAAGAACGACAACAGCGCAATCCCCATAAAGCTGAGTTTCAATACTTTGTATGGCGTTTCGCACATCATCGGCCCTAGAGGGGATCGCTTGATGAAAACCAATGTGGAAGGCATTGGTGTCAGCGTTCGGCTCGGAGCCCCGCTCGTTGGCTCAGCTGACAACCAGTTCATCCCTGTCGACGGCGTCGACAAGAGCTATGTCCCCTTCGAGGCCAATCTTGGAGACACGAAGGGCAACGAAATGCTTCTCGAAAACTCTCTACTGCATCGTATTCAGCTGGTCAAAATTGGTGACATTCCTGCCGGGGTCCATAACATCGATACGCCTTTGTTCACGGCCAGCACCGATGACAGTGGCGAATTCATGGGTTTCCGCTTGCGTAGCCGCGTCGTCAGCAATCCGTGCACCATACCCGGCACTTCCACCCCGGCCGCCGTGCAGTTAAAAAGCTGGCCAAAATCGGAATTCACAGGCGTCGGGCATACCACGACGCCCGTGGATTTTTTCATTGACTTGACCAATTGCGAGGCAGATTCGGCCAGCAAGACGAAGGTCGTCATCAAACTCGAAGGTAGCGCTGGATCTTCCGCTATCTATCCCGAGAAAGGCGTGTTCAGCCTCACCGCCGGGGATGGCGTAGCCAAAGGCGTCGGCATCCAGGTGCTCGCGGCGGATGACACGCCCATGCCGTTGGACCAAGAAAAGGAAATGACCAGCTTGAGCGCAGGCACACTTCGGTTGGGCTTTAAAGCCCGCTATTACCAGATCGACCCAGCCGATCAGGTGCAAGCAGGCGATGCGAATGGTGCCTTGAGGTTCACGATCAGCTACAAATGATCTTGAAAGGCTGTGCCTGACCGGCATCAGGGCCGCGCAGCGGCCCCAGGGCTTATGCAAAAAACCATCCACGCAATCGCACTCAAGCCACCAACGTCAGGACGAGCGTAGGAAATGCCTTGAACGAGCGCCCCTCATCGAAGCTGACCGCCACGCGGATCTGAAAGTTTTCATTTAGTTTCAGGCGCTCCAGAAACTGCTTGGACAAAGTCGCTTCCACTTTCCCTGCCCTATACTCCTCGGAAGTCAGCGCCACATCGTTACGCACTTTCTGGACCAATAGTTGACCGCCCTCCTTCGCCTTGCCGACGACGTCGATACGTACAGGTTGCGCCACGCCACAGAACTGCCAAGACAGCAACTCGAGCTTCGCACCCTGTTCGTTCATGCCCTTCAAGGACAAACGCCCGTCGGCCGCCACCGGGCACCTGATGGCCTTGAAAGAATTGTAATTTTCGATCCCCAGGTCATATGCCTTGGAATACTCGATCGTTCCAGCGTCCTGCAGGTTTGAGTAAAAGATTTCAAGACGTTGCCCCAGGTTGGCACTTACCACCTCCAGCGGAAACTGGAACTGCTTCTCGCCACGTTTATGCGCCTCGTAGCGTATTCCGAGCTGGTTGACGGCGAACATCGTGGACATCGAAACCGACACCTCGGCCGGAATGGAGACATCGAAAGCCCTCCTCGGCGTCAAACGCCCCTTCCCATCACCCTCGGACACAGCAGCGGCGATGGTCACGAAAAGCAGAACCGGCTCCTGGCCAACGACCAGTGACAGCGATTCGGAGATACCCGAGGCATCCGGCCGGCTCCATTGATAGCCAAGCGTAACCCGCCCACCCGCATTGGCCTTCAGCCAGCCATGGGGCAAACCGAAGCGGATCTTCCCACTTTGCAAGATGCTCACATCGACGCGCACCGCCTGGGTTACTCGCTCGCGCCCCCGCGCATGCAGCACGATCTCGTCGTCCAGTTGCATGCCATAGTCCTCGATCCGTACAACGGCACCGTCGGGATAGTCGTCCGGCTCCAGCCGGTCTCCGCTCAAGCCCTCGATGCTTGGCTTGTCCAACCTGGGCGCCTCAGGCACACCGTGGGCGATACGTACCGATTGCCTAGGAGACTCGCTGCGGGCCAGCGAATCGGCATATTCGATGCTGTAATACAGTTCTCCCTGACCATTGTCAGCCAAGCGCAGTTCATTGCCGTCCAGGGCCCAGCTCAGCGGCTTGCCGATGTCCTCGCGACCGATCGCTCGCTGCAGGCTCACCGGGCCAAGTGGCTCGCTATGTTCGGTCACACCTTGCCAGGTCAGGGTGACTTGGTCACCCGACGCCATGGCGGGATAAGGTCCGGTCTGGACGACCACATCGCCGAATGTCCGCCCCAGATCGATAGTCCGGTCATGGCCGATCAATTGAGCAGGCGGAAGCGCCCTGACCTTCGCCACGGCTTTGTCCACATAGAAGAACTGCAGGCCTGACTCCGATGTGATTTCGCCAAAGCCGGTATCCTGGCCAATCGATACGAACGCCCAACCGCCCGAGCATTGCGACAGTGTTTCGATCGAGATCGTGGTCCTGGCATAGTTACGCTCATCCAGTCGTTCGATCTTTTCGACTTTTTTTACATCAACGGTCTGCTCCCCCGCCGTGCGAGCGTGAAACCTGACCTGGTAATAATCGCCCACGTTGATATGGGCATAGGTGAACAGCACCTCGAGATCCTTACCCTCCAACGCCCCCAGGTCGAGCGATTCACCCCCTTCCAGCGCGGGAATCACGGGGGCTGCGAAGTCATTGTCGTTGAACATGGAACATCCTTCTGACAGGCATGTGGACACTGCCCGGATGGCAGCGATGAGGCCGTTGTTCTACACCCGCGCCCAATGCCGAAACAGCTGGCAAACCTGCCAGGACACCAGCAGGAAGCGCGCCCGTGCGCAACCTTCGGGCCGAATGCAGGTCTTGTCGAGAACGCCCCGCGATGCGTGGCTAAGCTGTAGGGGTGTTCTAACCCAAGTTTCCATGGAGGAAGACCTATGTGGCTGTTGTGGTTGGCGATACTGGTGGTCGGTACGGCGTACCTCGTGCACAGGCGCCTGGCGCCCTTGCAAATCCTCGGAGTTGTCGCGCTCTACGTACTGGCGATGGGTATCTGGAGTGATGCACCAGGGTGGCTGCTGGCCGTGCTTTGGCTGGCCCTGGCCTGCAAGACCGCCTTTCTGGTACTGCACGACTGGCGCCGAAGACTGTTCACGGCACCGGTGTTCCGCTGGTTCCAGCGCACCCTGCCACCGATGTCGCAAACCGAGCGCGAGGCGATCGACGCAGGCACCGTCTGGTGGGACGGCCAGTTGTTCAGCGGCCGCCCGGACTGGCACACCTTGCTCGACTACCCGGTACCCAAGCTCACCGACGAAGAACAAGCTTTCATCGACGGCCCTACCGAGACCCTCTGCGCAATGGTCAGCGACTGGCAGATCGGCCAGGACCTGGACCTGCCGCCGCAGGCCTGGGCGTACATCAAGGAACAGGGCTTCTTCGCCCTGATCATTCCAAAGGAATACGGCGGCAAAGGCTTTAGCGCCTACGCCCATTCCCAAGTGGCCATGAAGCTGGCCACCCGCAGCGGCGACCTGGCCTCCACGGTGATGGTGCCCAATTCCCTGGGCCCGGCCGAGCTGTTGCTGCATTACGGTACCGACGAGCAACGCAACCACTACCTACCACGGCTGGCGCGTGGCGAGGAGATCCCCTGCTTCGCCCTCACCGGCCCGTTGGCAGGCTCCGACGCAGGCGCCATGCCGGACACCGGCGTGATCTGCAAAGGCCAATGGCAGGGCGAGGAGGTCATCGGCCTGCGCCTGAACTGGGAAAAGCGCTACATCACCCTCGGCCCGGTGGCCACCTTGCTTGGCCTGGCGTTCAAGGCCCATGACCCGGACCACCTGATAGGCGAAGCAGAAGACCTGGGCATCAGCCTGGCGCTGATCCCCACCGACCTGCCAGGCGTTGAAATCGGCAAGCGCCACCTGCCCCTGGGCGCGGCCTTCATGAACGGGCCCAACAGCGGCAAGGACGTGTTCATTCCCCTGGATTTTCTCATCGGCGGCCAGGCCATGCTCGGCAAGGGCTGGATGATGCTGATGAACTGCCTGTCCGTGGGCCGCTCCATCTCGCTGCCGGCGGTGGGCACCGGGGCGGCCAAGTACACCAGCCTCGTGACTGGCCAATACGCCAGCATCCGCGAGCAGTTCAACGTGCCCCTGGCGGCCTTCGAGGGCATCCAGGAATCCCTGGCACGCATTGGCGGCAACGCCTGGCTGATGGACAGCGCGCGCCTGCTCACCGCCCTGGCCGTGGACCTGGGCGAAAAGCCTTCGGTGCTGTCGGCCATCCTCAAGTACCACCTCACCGAACGCGGACGTGAATGCATCCAGCACGCCATGGACGTGCACGGTGGCAAAGGCATCATCATGGGCCCGAACAATTACCTGGCACGCAACTGGCTGGGTGCACCGATCTTCATCACCGTGGAAGGGGCCAACATCCTGTCGCGCAACCTGATGATCTTTGGCCAGGGCGCTATTCGTTGCCATCCGTTCGTGCTGGATGAAATGGCCCTCGTCGGTCGCCAGGACCCGGAACAGGCCTTGAAAGCGTTCGACGACCTGCTGATCAAGCACATCCTGTTCGCCGCAGGCAACGCCGCCAGCACCTGGGTACTTGGGCTGGGCCTGGGCCACTTCGAGAAGGTGCCGGGGGATGCGCTGAGCCAAGGGTACTTCCGAGCCTTGAATCGCCAGGCCGCCGCCTTCGCCCTGCTGGCCGACCTTTCGATGATGTTGCTGGGCGGCTCGCTCAAGCGCCGTGAGCGCCTCAGCGCACGGCTGGGCGATGTGCTGAGCTACTTGTACCTGAGTTCGGCAGCGCTCAAGCGCTACCACGACCTGGGGTCGCCGGCGCACATGCAGCCCCTGCTGCGCTGGGCCCTGGAGGAAAGCCTGGGCAAGGCCGAGCATGCATTGGATCGGCTGCTCGAGAACTTTCCCAACCGTTTAGTCGGCTGCACCCTGCGCGTGCTGGTATTTCCCTTCGGCCGCCGCCATAGCGGCCCGAGCGACGAACTGGATGCAGAGGTGGCGGCGTTGATCGGCCGCCATGAAGGTGACCCGGCGCTGGAGGAGCTGTTGGCCGGGTGCATGCGTCCGCAGGCCGACGGCGACCCGGTGGCGGCCTTGCAGACCGCTCACGACCTGCTCGCCGAATGCGCCCCGCTGCACAAGGCACTGCATGAGGCACTCAAGGCAGGCAAGGTACACCCCGCCCCAGGGCAGTCGGCCATCGATGCAGCCGTCGAGGCCGGCGTGCTGCAGGCCGACGAAGGCCAACGGTTGCACCAGGCCGAGGCGGCACGGCGACAGGTTATCGATGTGGATGCGTTCGAGAAGCAGGCTCTGCAGGCGGTACCAGACAAAGTGCGCTGAGTCCGTCGCCGTCGTTTCGGTACCAGTGAGATCGCGCGCCGCCCGCGCGGCGCTCGACCTTACAGACGCCACCCGCTCCAGACCTTCTCCCGAGGCACAAACCGAACAACCGGCGTATACTCCGCCCCCGTTTCAGCCATCTCGAGGACCTTTCCATGGCCAACCCGTACCTGGAATACCATCTGCAACTGCTCCAGCACCTGCGCACCATCCTGGTTGCCCTGGGTGAAGCCGAGCAGGTACCGGAGGAGAGCCACGCCCTGTTCCTCGAACGCTTCGACGAGCTGCTCGTCCTGCTGCCCCAGGACCCGCTGCAAAGCCAGTACCTGGGCCAAGACCTGATTTGCCAGGTGATGCAACGCTACCCGCAGATCGCCCACCTGGTGCCGCGCGACCTGCTGTGGTTCTTCGGCGGCGACTGCCTGCACTTCATGCCTGACGAAGAACTGGACCTCTACCAGAGGCTCGAAGAGCTGCGCTACGAAGCCGAACAGAACGGCCAGCCCTTCGATTGGAACCAGCAAAGACAATTGCTGAGCCTGCCGGAACAAACCTCGAAGCACTGACGAAAAAACCCGCATCCACGGCGTGTGGATGCGGGTCAGCGATGCAACAGCGTCGCCCGGGTTGCGCTACAGCCTGCCGATCTGCAGCACGTTGTAACCTGTTGCCAGCACCACACCTTGATGCTCGATCTCACAGGTCGCCACGCAAAAGCCCGGAGCACCACTGGCCGGCGCGGTGAAGAGCCCATCCTCGCTCAGCTCACCGACGCCAAACAGCGTCCAACGCCGTTTCGCCTCCGGCATGAAGTCGGTGTCCTGCTCCTCCAGGCGCAACGACTCCAGGTACCCCACCTTTCGCCACACCTGCGGCTGGACAGTCAACAGCTGCGTCCCATTGTCCATGACGATCGAAGCCCTGCGACGGTGGTCGCTGTCGACACGCACTTGCTGAATGGCCAGCCCTTTGCGCTTGGCCGCAGCAGATGGAATGAACGCCGCTTGCTTGGTACTGTGCTGCAGTAACTGGCCGTTACGTTCGCCTAACAGCCTCCATGGATAACCCGGTCCCGCCCCGGCGATCTGGAGCTCGACCGATGCCTTGGAGGTAATGAACTCGACTTCCGGCTGCAGTTCGAAAAGCTGGACCGACACCCGTGCACGTGCCGACGCCTTGTAGAACATGCCGTCACGGTACAAGTGGGCCGTCACCACAATGACCTGCCCACCGGGCTTGAGACGCTCAACCGGCGAGAACCGGTAGCGACCTTCTTTCGCGTCGATATGCCCATACTCCCCAGCACTCGCCTCTCCCAGGCCGGTCACCGTCCAACGCGTGGCGCGGACCTCCTGGCCGTGCTGGTCGCGCAGAATGAAATAGTGGGTCTGGCCCACAGGCATCGTAAAGCGAGGTGCCTCCACGGTGAAAGACGCCCCCAGTGGCAGCAGGTCGCCGAACATGACGGTATCGAACGGCACATGCCTGGCTCGCTCGGTGAAGCCGTACGGGCTCGGCGGGTACGACAGTTTTTCTGACAGGCTGCCCTGTAGATGCGCCAGGGACCGGTCCTGGACCAAGGTCACCGGATAACGCTCGCCCCCCTGCTCATCCACGACCAGGTACGGGAAGACGTCCGTCGGCACGAGGCCATCGCTCCCCCTTGCCTTGACCTTGAAGAATGCCAAGAGCGCACCTTGCCCATGGTTGGACGCGTCGGACGCCTGCGAACCAGGCGCTGCCTGGGTATAGGCCTGCACACCGATTGGTGTCCAGGGCTCATTACCCTGGCAATCGACGCTCACCAGTCCGAACTCGCTCTGGTATTCAGGCAAATCGCCAAGCCAACGCAACAGCGCGGTGGCCAGGCGATCATCGGTCACGCCCTCATGGCCCAGGTTGCAACGTGCGTGCAAGGCATTGCGCAGATCGAGCATGATGATCTGACGGTCCCTGTAGGTGGCCACGCCCAGATCAACATCGACTTGCAAGGCAAAGCCCATGGTTTCATTGATGACGAAGTAGTGGCGCTTGTCATCGTCGCTCTGCGCTTCACGCCTGTACGACCCCGACAGGATCGGCAGGGTCACCTGCACACGCCTGCCTCCCGCCGTGGCATTGGCGAAGGACAGCGTCGGCGCGCCAAATTCGAGTGCCTGCACCTGGGTGCGGCTGTGCCCCTCATGGTCGATCGTCGCCTCGTACAGCGGCAACGAACGCAAGTCGCGCAACCGCTCCAGGTAATGGCGCTCTAGCAGGTCGTTCAAGCAACCACGGCTATAGACAGCCAACGCGCCCCAACCCAGGGTCACGTTGATTTCTTTCATCGTTTCAAGCACATGCTCGAGAGAATTGCCGGACATATTCCTTGTCTCCGAAGGGGTGTTCATGATGGTTGTGTCAGCAGCTTCTGACAGAGCTCCGGGAAGTCGGTCAACGGCCAAGGCAGAATCAGGTGGTTATAGAACCGAATGCCGGAGAATGTCGCTTCAGCGACGACCAGAACGACCCCTGCCTCATCGCCACGCGAATACCGCCCATCGACGATGGTCTTATCGGGTTCGAGTGGTAGCGACCATTGAACGTCCGGTAGCTCGTTACCACTGACAATGAACGCCAGCTCGATGGCCTGACCTTCTACGGGCGGTGTCTTGAGCACCACCTGACCAAGGGCATTACTCTTGGGCCGAACCAGTACATGAACCTTGCAGGTCTCATGGGTTCGCGGGTCCTCAACCAAAATGCTATCGATGAAGTGGTCTCCAATGACTGCTTCGGAGGCTGTGTATACACACCGTTTGCCATCCGCTTGCGGATCCAGCGAACCGCTCTTGCCCTCAACGGCATTTTCGATCGCCCATGCCAAGTCACCGCCCCTCAGTGAACCCGCGGTGAAGGTCAGCGTTTCTCCTGCCATGCAGGACTGGATCATTGGATTCACCGTGACGGCCCGGGTCACCGTCGTCACCAGTGTGGAAGCCAGCAGCTGGTTGCTCGCTATATCCCGGGCAACCACCAGTACCTTGCTCGGCTTGCCGCCCAACGCAGCGAGTGAGGCGGCCTGGTAGGTACTTACCGGACCTGTACTTGTATCCATGTACCCTGGATCATCAGCGCTGACCGGCAGGCTGATGACGTGCCAATTGACATTTCCCCGTGCCGGAACAAGCTGCAGGTCACAGGCTTCGCCAGCCAGTACCACGGCGCCGCGTGGCTCGATGACGTATTCCGTGGGCGTTGTGATCATGGCCACGTCATGCCCCTGCGTCACGGCCGAAGCCTGCAGGTGCACCCCCATGTCCTCGCCAACCTGCAACCCTTCCAGCCAGGATTCCGGCGCGTTGGACCGCAATTCTTTCGACAGCCCAGAAACGATGGCACGCTTGATGATCTGACCGATGAACTCCTCGATCTGTTCACGTTCGGCGTCGGGCATCTCGGGCAAACCATCGCCCGCGCGGACTTCATCGTTCCTCCAGCGCGAATACAACTGCCCCTGCAAGATTCTCGCTTGGTGCGACGGCGCTTCGAGCAGGTTGAACCGGTGAGCCAGGTTGAGCTGGAACGTGGCCTTGAGCGCTTTTTGCTCCCCGCCCAGGTAAGGCTTGTAGCGGAAGTCGACGGTGCACGACGATGTCCATGTCTGCTCGGCCGCCTCGCGTTCGAAGGTAACCGTCAGGCCCTTGTCTGCCGGAACCGTGAAGGTGTCACACTCGAAGGTATAGTCGGCGCTTTGGTACTTGCCGCTTGGAACAACCAGATGACCGGCCGTGGCATCCAGGCCAACCACCATGTTCTCGCTGTCGCGCCGCTCTGCGAAGGCGCCGCCCTCGAGCAGCTTCGCCAGGCCTCGGCCATAGCTGACGCGGTGCATCAGGCGAGCGCTGTTGACCACCGTAGTGACGGTCGGATCGATCCCCGGCACGGAGGCGTTCGCAGGAATCTGGCCAACCTTGCCCTGTTGGGTCGCTGCCCAGAGCAATAGATCACTGCGTTCGTCTTGCGCGTTCTTCTGCACCTGGATATCGACCTGCTTCATGGCCAGGGCACTATCGGCGTCCGCGCCCATGCTCACCAACACATAGGGTTCGTTGAGCGCTTCATTGGCTTGCATGATGCCCTGGATGAGCTCGCCGCCTTGCTTGCGCGACTGCTCGCTTTCATCCACGCCAAGCATCATGTCCTCGCCCTGGGCCACGTCCAGCGACAGGAGCGATTGGGCGACTATCGGCCCCAGCGGCAGGGAGCACTTCAGCGACATCGCATTCAGCGCATCATGTTGCGATACCGCGAGCACATTGGACGTCTCCGTTACCTTGACGTGCATGCCGCTGTCCAGCTGACAGGTGACGTTGAAACGGGTATCGCTGGGCATGTCCAGCGCTGGTTTCGACATCTGGTAGCCTGCCAGGTAATGCTCGATGAATGTATCGTCGACACGGAAAGAACCCTGGATATCGGTCAGTACCGTATTACTTTCCAGACGCCCTCGATGTTGATCTTGCAAAGCGGTATTTAGCCGATCGATGGGAACAATGGTCAATCCATCATAGCCACACAGGCCAGCGTTAGTATCCAGCCATTTGAGAAGGTCTGGGTTAATCGGGTAACTCATGTTCAACAATTCCCTTTGCAAAGCGTCGCAAGCGCAAGATTATCGGGTGTCAGTGGCAGGGGGATAATGATCATACCGGTAAAATTGACGATGCCTCCCAGCAGGTGGCTCCCGGAAATAACTGCAAACGATTCATTACCTGTATCACCGACGGTATAGATACCTTCTTTTTCAGATTTAGAGACCTTGCCCGGCCCATGGCTCAGCGCCCAATCTGCCTCAACCACTTCTCCGTTTATGCTGCCCTGCAGTCGTAGCGTGCCTGTCTCCACATCCGAATCAACTATCGAGACATTAAGCTCTAAAGCCTTTGTCTTTGTAATGATAACGCCTGTGCACTTTTCATTCGTTACGGTGTCCTCGACTTCGATCGTATCGAACAGATACGCGTTCTTATCGTCATTACCTGCGACATAGATGACCTCGGGCGCATTGACGCCAGGCGCCTTGATGCGACCATGTGGATTTTCATTCTTGATACGCCAGATACGCTCAACCATAGAGCCCAGCCCACTCGCTTCCAGCCTGACCTCGTCGTCAGGCAAGGCCGTCACTACCAACGGGCTCAGCATCAAGCGCTGGCGTACCACGGTCACCAATGCCGAACTCTCGGCGCCGCTCGACTTGGCGATGACCCGCGCTCGAATGAATGGGCCATCGAGGTCTTCTACCGCAGGCGCCGTGTATTCTCCTGTTTGCGGATCGACATGCCCACAGCCCTTGGGCTCTACACTCCATTGCACGTCATTTCTGACGGGAATGGTCGAGAACTTTTTCGTGCTGCCTGCAAAGAGCACCGGCTCCAGGTCGTCGACGACGAAGCTCGTGAGGGTGGGGCTGACCTTGCCGAAGGCCACGGCATCCAAAGGAAGGTGGGTGCGATCGGCGACGATCGCGTTGTTGAAGTTGTAATCCAGCGTTTCTTTGATCAGGGCCTGGGTGGGGGCCATCAGAGGAAAATCCTTTTTCAAGGCTTTTTCGAGGTATCCGCGTAGGCTAATATTCCCGCGTATCTCCTCTAGTGTTGCGGCAAGAATGGCGGCAATGGGCGCAAAAATCGCCAATAGTAGAGCCTCTAGGATCGCCTTAAAAAAATCCTCCCAACCGCTAAAGACTTGCTGGCTTGAGAGGTCCTCAAAAAAATCCGGCGCACGGATAGTTTCGAAAGTGAAGGATGTACTCCTCAACTGCCCGCCACCCTCACCTTCCAGCACATAGCTGCCGCGAACGCTATATTCATAATTAGCACTTTTCACACCCCATAACGGATCGAATACATCCGGAAAGGCTTCCAATAAAGATTTAAATATTTCATCTTCACAGGTTACACTGTGTAGCTCACCTTTGAGCTCCCCTTTGAGCGTGCAGGAGAATTCTACTTTTTTACCGGATGAATCAACGTGCACCTCCAAATTATCGGCAAGATCACACTCACCCTTATAGACTTCAAATAAGGCGTCCAGCCCCTCCCAACTGTCGGATATATCAGTCAATTCAATAACTTCCCCCGTCACGGGCAATTGCCCCGCCGTCATGCGGGCCCCCGTGAAAACTCGTCTTCCGTTCTGCTCGGTATACTTCAAGTCAAATGTCGCCCCAGGTGCCATCTCACGCAGACCCTGAAGCATTTGCGAAATAGCCAAGCGCCCACTGGTAATCGAGACAGCAGCGGAATAGTCCTTCCCGGCATCATGGGGAATCAGATATTTGAATGTATCGTTCGAGGTTGGGAACGAACCGTCTTCATCACCTTCCAATCGGATGAAGCTGACCAATGCACCGTCACCGTCAGTGGTCTTTGGATCACGAGGCTGGGTACGCAAGAGAAACTTATCCGGCCGCATGGCCTCGTTACTGCCTTCCTTGATCTTACCAAGACCATAAATGCGCTTGCTTTTATCCAAGCCTTCGAACATCTCCCCGAAGAACGCGCCCACGTCGCGCTGCTCAATTTCTGGACCGACAAGGCCGAACGAAAAATTCGAACTCTTCTGGAGATCCAAGAAAAGCTCTCCACC
The DNA here is from genome assembly GCF_015680235.1 of Pseudomonas guariconensis. Taxonomy (GTDB): domain Bacteria; phylum Pseudomonadota; class Gammaproteobacteria; order Pseudomonadales; family Pseudomonadaceae; genus Aquipseudomonas; species Aquipseudomonas guariconensis_A. Next base: position 63,376 of record NZ_JADLJL010000012.1, on the reverse strand, counting down.
TTCCTTCACGCCGCCCGGCACATCAGAAAGGTTGAGATCCATTTCCAGCTCTGGGCTCAGTTGCGGTCCATACTGATCGATGCGTCGTACTTGCCACTCCCCCCTGTTTTCCAAACGGATCCGCTTGCCGCTCACCATCGCCATACGCAGCTTCGCCTTGGAGTTACTCAGGGAGGCGTTTTCAAACGACAGCCGAGGCACATCCAGTACCGCGTTCTCCATGATGTTCTTCCAGCCATCAGAGATCACCTCACCGGATTGTGCCGGCAGGTAGGAACCCTCAGCGAAATGCCTGATATATTCCTGCGTCAGCAGACGATTGGCCTTCGCGCGATCCATGACCGCGATCATGCCCCAATTAAACATCCTGCTTCTTTCTTTCAACCATGCTACGAGTTCATTCTCCGAATGACCGCTCATAAAGCCCTCTCCGTACATTAAGTGTCTTTGATTTTTCGAAACCGGCAGCGAACAGTGGCGTTCGTTCGAAGCCACTGTTCGGCACGACTATTTCGTCACAAGACACAGGTCACGGAGAACTGGCTGAGTTACTAGGTCAATCAAACCCAGTGGGCGGGATGTCGCGGGGAATATCGGTGAAATGCGAGAAAAAAAGCATAAAAAAAAACGCCCTCTCGAATGAGAGGGCGTTTTCGATTTGGAGCGGGAAACGAGACTCGAACTCGCGACCCCGACCTTGGCAAGGTCGTGCTCTACCAACTGAGCTATTCCCGCATATTTGAAGCAAACCGCTTTTTGGCCTGAAGCGCTTTGAGCCACCTTCACTGCCACCGCACCGTCATGGACGCTGCCGCTTTGAATTGGAGCGGGAAACGAGACTCGAACTCGCGACCCCGACCTTGGCAAGGTCGTGCTCTACCAACTGAGCTATTCCCGCAAATGGCGTCCCCTAGGGGACTCGAACCCCTGTTACCGCCGTGAAAGGGCGGTGTCCTAGGCCACTAGACGAAGGGGACATACCCAACGCTTTTCAGCGCACCAGATCATGAACCTTGCGATTCAGCCTGGATTTCTTTCCCGCCCTGCCAATAAGCAGCGCCGGAGAAACTGGAGCGGGAAACGAGACTCGAACTCGCGACCCCGACCTTGGCAAGGTCGTGCTCTACCAACTGAGCTATTCCCGCATTGGCGTCCCCTAGGGGACTCGAACCCCTGTTACCGCCGTGAAAGGGCGGTGTCCTAGGCCACTAGACGAAGGGGACACACACTACAACTTTTCACTCCCTGCTGCGTTTCGCGGTGCGCTTTACGCTGCAAGTGGCGCGCATTCTATGGATGCCTTGGAAGGCCGTCAACCCCTTTGTGGAAATTTATTTAAATCAATGACTTCCGTCTCTATGGAGGCCGCCATGCGCTGTGCCCGAAAGCTGACGTTGCTTTTTTGACAGGCAGCCGGCAAGCTCATGGCAAAGCGCCAGTAGGAAAAATCCCAAGACCGCCGGACGGGCTATCCGGCATAAGTCGAATTCTCCTACACTCAATACGGAAAACTACTCTTTATCAACGAGGCGTTAACGGTGACACCACTCCTGATCACCCTGCTCATCGTCGCAGGCATCGCATTACTGATCGTGATCGGTTATCTGAACAATGTCGTGGAAAACGCCAAGCTGGAACGCGCACGACTGAAGATCGAGCTGGCCGAACGCCTGCGCCGCTGCGGCGAAATCACCGAGACCTTTCCCCGGCAATTGATGAGCCCGGCGCTCAAGCTGCTGCTCACGCGCCTGGAGCTCAACCTCAACCAGCGCCAACTGGCACTGGACAAGCAAAACAGCGAGATCAAGACGCGTATCAGTGCCCTGGAAGGTCTGATCGCCCAAGGCGAGAGCTTGCCGATCGACAACCCGCCCAGCCCGATCCAGACCGAGGCCAAGGCCAAGGAAGTGCGCTACCTGCTCGAGGCGCTGCACAACCAGATCGTGCGCGCCACCCAGGAGGGCTTCCTACAGACCAACGAAGGCAAGTATTGGGTCAAGGAAATCCGCCATCTGCTGGTGCTGTTGCACATCGAGTTCTTCAACAACCTGGGCCAGCAGGCCCTGCAGCAGAACCAGCCGGGCCAGGCGCGGCTGGCGTTCGAGCGTGGCGTGCAATACCTGCGTAAGCAGCAGGATCCCAAGCAGTACGAAGAGCAGCGGGTCTACCTGGAAAAACTGCTGGCCCGGGCCAATGCCCTGGTGCAGGACCAAATGGAGCCTGCCGAGAACGACGAAAACGAACTGACCCAGGGGCTCAAGACCGACGACGACGAGACCTGGAAGAAAAAAGCCGTTTACGACTGAACAGCATTCCATTTCCGTGACGCAATCGCCGGCAAGCCGGCTCCCACAGGGCAGCGCAAATTCTGGAACTGCGCGGCCCCGGTGGGAGCCGGCTTGCCGGCGATTGACCCACCCTGACAACCCAGGCTCAGGCCCTTTGCAGCCCCTTCAGCAGTCGGTCAGTTCCAAGAAGATCGCCGCCAGGCGCTCCAGCCCCACCCGGTCCGCTTCGCTGAAGCGCGCAAGCCTGGGGCTGTCCAGGTCCAGCACACCAATCAACCGCCCTTGCTTGACCAAAGGAATCACCAGCTCGCTGTTGGACGCGCTGTCGCAGGCGATATGCCCAGGGAAGGCATGCACGTCCTCGACCCGCTGGGTCTGCCGGGTGGCCGCCGCGGCGCCACACACGCCTTTGCCGAAGGGAATGCGCACGCAGGCCACCTGGCCCTGGAACGGGCCCAGCACCAGTTGCTCGTCACGACTGAGGTAAAAACCCGCCCAGTTCAAATCCTCCACCTGGTGATAGAGGAAGGCAGAAAACTGCGCGGCGTTGGCGATGAAATCACGCTCGTCGGCGAACAGCGCCTGCACTTGCGCGGCCAGCAGGTCATAGCCATCGAGGCCGTTGCCACTGGCATTGAGGTCGATCATTGTTTTTGCTCCAGCAATTGCAGCCCGACCCAATAGCGGGCGAACTGATAGGCACACCGGCCATTACGGTTGCCGCGGCCGGTGGCCCAGCGCACGGCGAGAATGTCCAACTGCTCGTCACGCTGCCAGCGCAGGCCGGCAGCAGCGGCCAGCTGGCCGATCCAGTGTTCGACCACATCGAGGAAGTGGTCCTGGGTAAAGGGGTAGAACGACAGCCACAGGCCGAAACGGTCCGAGAGGGCGATCTTGTCCTCCACCGCCTCGCTGGGGTGCAGCTCGCCATCGACGCGCTTCCAGTGCTCGTTGTCGCTTTCCTTTTCCGGCACCAGGTGACGGCGGTTGGAGGTGGCATACAGCAGCACGTTGTCCGGCGCCTGCTCCAGCGAGCCGTCGAGTACGCTCTTGAGCACCCGGTAGTCGCCCTCCCCTGCTTCGAACGACAAGTCGTCGCAGAACAGGATGAAGCGCTGCTCGCAGGCTTGCAGCTGCTCGACCACCCGCGGCAGGTCGGCCAGGTGGTCGCGCTCGATCTCGATCAGGCGCAGGCCCTGGCCAGCGTGTTCGGCCAGCAGCGCACGCACCAGCGACGACTTGCCGGTGCCGCGCGAGCCCCACAGCAAGGCGTGGTTGGCGGGCAGGCCCTGGATGAACTGGTGGGTGTTGCGGCCCAATTGCTCACGCTGCTGGTCGACGCCGATCAGGTCGCTCAGGCGGATATCGAGGCTGACCTGCAACGGCAGCAGGTAGCCGCTGCGGCCATCGCGCTGCCAGCGCGCGGCCAGCGTGGTCGACCAGTCGATGTCCGGGCGCGGTGCCGGCAACAGGGGTTCGAGGCGCGCGAGCACGGACTCGGCGCGGTCGAGAAAAGCGGTCAAGCGGGCGTCCATTGGAGCTCCTGGGTGTCAGTAGGGGCCGCTGCGCGGCCCATCGCGGGGCAAGCCCGCTCCCACAAGAAGGCGGCACCACCAAAAGGAAGGTGCCTCACCGGACCTGTGGGAGCGGGCTTGCCCCGCGATGGGCCGCACGGCAGCCCAAAAATAGCGGCCAACCTGAAAATGAACAGACAGACCTGGCAGCAGCCTAAGGTGTCTCGGGCTATGCTTGCGCAGCGCAGGGGCGCGAAACCGGCTCGGGACTCATGGATATCAAGTTCACCAATCGCCTGTCATACAAGCAAGCCCGCTTGACAGTCCTGGTCGGCTGCGTACTGGGTACCTTGCTCAGCCTCGTCCAGATCGGTATCGATTATGCCAGCGAAGACGCGTCCATCAACCGCGAAATTCAGGCCTTGCTGCAGATCACCCATGACCCGGTCTCACGCATTTCCTACAACATCGACGCGGAGCTGGCCAAGGAATTGACCGGTGGCCTGTTGCAATCGCCGGCAGTGACCCGCGCACGCCTGGTCGATAACAACGACTCGGTGCTGGCCGACTCCCAGCGTCCACGCTTGGAGGACCGCTACCGCCCCTTGAGCGATTTTCTGTTCGGCGAGCAGCGCCAGTTCCAGGAACGCTTGTTCCTGCCGCACATGCCCAACGACTACCAGGGCACCCTGTACCTGGAAGTCGATACCTACGCCTTCGGCAGCCGCTTCCTCGACCGCGCCGGGGTCACCCTGGTCAATGGGTTCGCCCGCAGCCTGGTGCTGACCGGCATCCTTCTGGGGCTGTTCTACCTGATGCTGACCAAACCCCTGGTCAGGGTCATCGCAGCCCTGAGCAGCAGCGACCCGCGCCACCCGCAGCCGGGCCGCCTGGAATGCCCGCCCGGCCATGAACAGGACGAGATCGGCGTGCTGGTGAAGGTGACCAACCAGCAGCTCGTCAGCATGGCCGCGGAAATCCAGCAACGGCGCAACGCCGAGAACCGCCTGACCCAGTACCTGAACGAACTGGAGGACATCGTCTCGGCCCGCACCAACGAACTGAAGGCCAGCAACGACCGCCTGAGCCAGTCCAACCAGGAACTGGAACTGGCGCGCCAACGGGCGCTGGACATGGCCCAGACACGGTCCGCCTTCCTGGCCAACATGAGCCACGAGATCCGCACGCCGCTCAACGGCATGCTCGGCATGATCGCCTTGGCCCTGGACAGCCCGCTGGCAGCCGAACAACACCAGCAGCTGTCGATCGCCCACGACTCGGGCAAGGTGCTTGTAGAATTGCTCAACGACATCCTCGATTTGTCCAAGTTCGATGCCGGCCAGCTGGAGCTCGAACGCATCCCGTTCGACATGGGGGCGATGGTCGAGGACACCGCCAACCTGCTGTCGCAGAATGCCGCGGCCAACGTCGAGCTGACCTGCCTGGTCAGCCCAGGCTTCCCGAGTTCAGTCGTGGGTGACCCGACCCGGGTACGGCAGATCGTTAGCAACCTGTTGTCCAACGCCCTCAAGTTCACCCGTTTCGGTCGTGTCGATGTGCGCCTGGCGCCCATCGTCGGCGGCGTGCGGCTGGAGGTCTGCGACACCGGCATCGGTATCCCGGAGCAAGCCCAGGCTCGGATCTTCCAGCCTTTCACGCAGGCCGGCGCCGGCATCACCCGCCAGTACGGCGGTACCGGCCTGGGCCTGGCCTTGACGCGCAACCTGTGCAAGGCCATGCAAGGTCACCTGCATATCCAGTCCGAGGCCGGCTTCGGCAGCCGTTTCAGCGCCGAGCTGCCGCTGCTCGTGCACACCGAAGCGATCCCGCCCGCGCCGCTGACCGGGCGCGTGGTGGCCCTGAGCAATGCCGGCAGCGGCCTGGCCGAGCTGCTGCAAGGCCTGCTGCCCGGCTGGGGCCTGGCCTACCAACGGCTGGACGAGGTGGCCCAGGTCGCCGATGCCGCGCCCGACCTGTTGATCACCGATGACCTCGAGCACCTGTTCGCCTTGCGGCCGGGGCTGAAGGCACCGATCCTGCTGGTGACGGCCTACGGCAATTTCCTGACCGGTGACGAAGCCACGCAACTGGCGCCCTTGCTGCAACTGGCCCGCCCGCTGGCACGCAATGCCCTGTACCAGGTCCTGCGCCGTGCACTGCTAGGTGACGAGCCCGACGCGCCCCCCTCCCACGAGCAGGCCCAACCCAGGCAGCGGCGGGCACGCGTGCTGCTGGTGGAGGACAATCCGGTCAACCAACTGGTGGCCAAGGGCATGCTGTTAAAACTCGGCTGCGAGGTGCTGCTGGCCACCCAGGGCCTCGAGGCCCTGGAGCAGTTGGAGCACGAAGCGGTGGACATGGTGCTGATGGACTGCAACATGCCCGTGATGGATGGCTACGAAGCCACCCGGCGCATCCGCCAGGACGGGCGCTGGTCAGCCTTGCCGATCGTCGCCTTGACCGCCAATGCCATGCCCGAGGAGCGCGAGCGCTGCCGCGCAGCAGGCATGAACGACTACCTGGCCAAGCCGTTTCGCCGTGAGGAATTGCTGGCGCTGGTCGAGCACTGGGTGCCGTTCAGCGATCAAGCAGCGCCTCGATCGGCGCCTTGAGTGCGTCGGGCTTGGTGCTGGGAGAAAAGCGGGTGACCTTGCCGCTGGCCGGGTCGACCAGGAACTTGGTGAAATTCCACTTGATCCGTTGCGTGCCGAGGATGCCCGGCGCACGCTTTTTCAATTCGACGAACAATGGGTGGGCGCCTGGGCCGTTGACCTCGACCTTGCGAAACAGCGGGAAGCTCACGCCGAAGTTGCGCTCGCAGAATTGTGCGATCTCCCGCGCCTCGCCCGGTTCCTGCTTGCCGAACTGGTTGCAGGGAAAGCCCAGCACCACCAGGCCTTGGGCCCTGTAGTCCTGCCAGAGCTGCTCCAGGCCCTTGTATTGGGGCGTGAAACCGCATTGGCTGGCGGTATTGACCACCAACAGCGCCTTGCCGGGAAAGTCGCCCAGCACTTTGTGCTCGCCACCGAGGGTGACGCAGCGGATATCGCTCAGCGAATCGGCCATCGCAGGTCTCCGGTCAGTCACGCGGCTTGAGGTCCAGGCACACCGAGTTGATGCAGTAGCGCAGGCCGGTCGGTGGCGGGCCGTCGGGGAATACGTGGCCCAGGTGGGCATCGCAGCGGGCACAGGTGACTTCGGTACGGATCATGCCATGGGAGGTGTCGCGCACTTCGATCATGGCGCTTTGCTCGATCGGCTCGTAGAAGCTCGGCCAGCCGCAACCGGAGTCGAACTTGGCCTTGGCATCGAACAGCGGCAGGTCACAGCAGATGCAATGGTAGATACCGTCGCGCCGCTCGCTGTTGTACTTGCCGCTGAACGGGCGCTCGGTGCCCTTCAGGCGGCACACCTGGTACTGGGCGGGGTCGAGCATCTGGCGCCACTGTTCCAGGGTCTTGTCGATCTTTTGCATGGGTAACCTCGGCAGGCTGAATTTCACTCGCGCCGTCTTTCTTTATGGCGGGGGTGACACGTATATTAGTGGGCTTCTCTGCCAGCCAGTCTGGCATGCGCTCCGCCCTTTTCAAACCTTTTGACGGCGGTGCGCCGCGACTTCTCAATCGGGATCACATCATGCAGTTCAGCAAATCGAACAAGCTCGCCAATGTCTGCTACGACATTCGCGGCCCAGTGCTCAAGCACGCCAAACGCCTGGAAGAGGAAGGCCATCGCATCCTCAAGCTGAACATCGGCAACCCGGCCCCGTTTGGCTTCGAAGCGCCGGACGAGATCCTTCAGGATGTGATCCGCAACCTGCCCACCGCCCAGGGCTACAGCGACTCCAAGGGCCTGTTCAGCGCGCGCAAGGCGGTGATGCAGTACTGCCAGCAGAAGCAGATCGAAGGCGTCGGCATCGAGGACATCTACCTGGGCAACGGTGTGTCCGAGCTGATCGTGATGTCCATGCAGGCGTTGCTCAACAACGGTGACGAGGTGCTGATCCCGGCGCCGGACTACCCCCTGTGGACCGCCGCGGTGAGCCTGGCAGGCGGCAAGCCGGTGCACTACCTGTGCGACGAGCAGGCCGATTGGTTCCCCGACCTCGAGGACATCAAGGCCAAGATCACCCCCAACACCAAGGCCCTGGTGATCATCAACCCGAACAACCCGACAGGCGCGGTGTATTCCAAGGAGCTGCTGCTGGGCATGCTGGAGCTTGCGCGCCAGCACAACCTGGTGGTGTTCTCCGACGAGATCTACGACAAGATCCTCTACGATGAAGCCGTGCACATCAGCACCGCCTCGCTGGCCCCGGATCTGCTGTGCCTGACCTTCAACGGCCTGTCCAAGTCGTACCGGGTGGCGGGCTTCCGCTCCGGCTGGCTGATCATCTCCGGGCCCAAGCATCACGCCCAGAGCTATATCGAAGGCATCGACATGCTGGCCAACATGCGCCTGTGCGCCAACGTGCCGGCCCAGCACGCGATCCAGACCGCCCTGGGCGGCTACCAGAGCATCAATGACCTGGTACTGCCGCCAGGCCGGCTGCTGGAGCAGCGCAACCGCACTTACGAGCTGCTCAATGCCATCCCAGGCGTGAGCTGCGTCAAGCCCATGGGCGCGTTGTATGCCTTCCCGAAGATCGACCCGAAGGTCTGCCCGATCCATAACGACGAGAAGTTCGTGCTCGACCTGCTGTTGTCCGAGAAGCTGCTGATCGTCCAGGGCACGGCGTTCAACTGGCCATGGCCGGACCACTTCCGCGTGGTGACCCTGCCGCGGGTGGACGACCTGGAGCAGGCAATCGGGCGTATTGGCAATTTCCTGCGCACCTACCAGCAGTAACAGCGCAGCGCCCAATCGCCGGCAAGCCGGCTCCCACCAGGCCTGCGCTGCGCTCGAAAGCAGTGCCGTACCTGTGGGAGCCGGCTTGCCGGCGATTGGGCTTTCAGCGGGCTGTTAAGAAACCTCTTACATCCTGCAACGCTCTGCCCCACAGCTCCCGCTCCAACCTCTGCCATACTCCGCCGTACACAGTTTGAAATAGTCCCCCGGTTGAATCAGCAGGACCTGCCCCTTATATAGCCCGCAGTACGCAACATTTTCGTCCGTCAGGAGAACGTAACAACCATGATGCGCATTCTGTTGTTTGTAGCCACCAACCTCGCGGTGGTGCTGGTTGCAAGCATTACCCTGAGCCTGTTCGGCTTCAACGGGTTCATGGCGGCCAATGGGGTTGACCTCAACCTCAGCCAGCTGCTGGTCTTCTGCGCCGTTTTCGGTTTTGCAGGTTCCCTGGTTTCGCTGTTCATCTCCAAGTGGATGGCGAAGATGACCACCGGCACCCAGATCATTACCCAGCCGCGCACCCGCCACGAGCAGTGGCTGCTGCAAACGGTCGAGGAGCTGTCTCGCGAGGCCGGCATCAAGATGCCCGAGGTGGGTATCTTCCCGGCCTACGAGGCCAACGCCTTCGCCACCGGCTGGAACCGCAACGACGCCCTGGTGGCCGTCTCCCAGGGCCTGCTGGAGCGCTTCTCGCCCGACGAGGTGCGTGCGGTGTTGGCCCACGAGATCGGCCACGTCGCCAACGGTGACATGGTGACCCTGGCGCTGGTGCAAGGCGTGGTGAACACCTTCGTGATGTTCTTCGCTCGCATCATCGGCAACTTCGTCGACAAGGTGATCTTCAAGAACGAAGAAGGCCAGGGCATCGCCTACTACGTGGCGACCATTGTCGCCGAGCTGATCCTGGGCATCCTGGCCAGCATGATCGTCATGTGGTTCTCGCGCCGCCGCGAATACCGCGCCGACGAAGCCGGCGCCCAGCTGGCCGGCACCGGCGCGATGATCGGCGCCCTGCAGCGTCTGCGCGTGGAACAAGGCATGCCGGTGCATATGCCCGACACTCTCAAGGCGTTCGGCATCAACGGCGGCCTCAAGCACGGCCTGGCCGGCCTGCTGATGAGCCACCCGCCGCTGGAAGAGCGCATCGAGGCCCTGCGCCGCCGCGGTTGATCAACGGGTAAACAACAAAAGGGCGACTTCGGTCGCCCTTTTGTATTCAGGTGAGGCGCCGCTCTGGAGCGGGCTTGCCCCGCGATTGGAGGGCACAGCCCTCCCCTTCACCGCTCCAACCGATATACCCGCTCCACCAGGCTCGGCACCCCTGCCTGCTCGAACTTCGGGCTTTCCTTGATGATCTCCCGCGCCTCGAGCCGCTCCACTCGCCACCCGACGAACCCGGCCCGCACCTCGTCGTCCGCCACCGAGAACGGCGGCCCGTCGAGCAAGGCCTGGTCATAATCGAGCGTCACCAACACGCCTTTGCAGGCACTCGGCAGCAGCGTCGACAGCAATGCCATGTAGCGCTCGCGCATGGCTGGTGGCAGTGCGATCAAGGCGGCGCGGTCATAGACCCCGACACACGCCTCCAAATCTTCCGCTCGCAGGGCGAAGATGTCCCCGCACCACAGTTCTACATCCCCACTGCGCCACACTTCGAAAGCGCCTTGCTGCTCCACCTCCGGTACCAGGCCATGCTCCTGGAAGAAGCTTTCCACCGCCCGTCGCGACAGCTCCACGCCCAGCACCCGATGCCCCTGCCCGGCCAGCCAGGCCATGTCCAGGCTCTTGCCGCACAACGGCACCAGCACGCGACTGCCTGGGGCCAGGCCCAACTTCGGCCAGTGGGCCTGCAGGTCGGGGTTCACCTGCGCTTGGTGAAAGCCGATCTGGTTGTCCGCCCACCGCTTGTGCCAGAACGTTGGCTCCATGCTTCCTCCCGATTTTTCGATGAAATGCCTTGAAAACTTATATTGGATATCGATCGATGAGTGATCGAAGATGAAGCCATCTTAACCGCCAGGACTTCATCATGCTGCCTAGCCTGTTCATTTCCCACGGCTCCCCGATGCTTGCCCTGCAACCCGGCGCCAGCGGCCCGGCCCTGAAAAGCCTGGCCGATGCCCTGGCGCGACCGAAGGCGGTCGTGGTGGTGTCGGCACACTGGGAGAGCCGCGAGCTGCTGGTGACGGGCAACGCCCAGCCCGAAACCTGGCACGACTTCCATGGCTTTCCTGCTGCGCTGTATGCGGTGCAGTATCCCGCACCGGGCGAACCGGCTCTGGCCGAACAGGTCGTCGAGCGCCTGGCGGCGACCGGCTTGCCGGCACGCCTGGACGCCCGCCGCCCATTCGACCACGGCGCCTGGGTGCCGTTGTCATTGATGTACCCAGGCGCCCGCATCCCGGTTATCCAGGTATCGCTGCCCAGCCCGCTCGGCCCGGCGTTGCAGGTGAAGGTTGGCGAGGCGCTTTCGGCATTGCGCGCCGAGGGCATCCTGCTGGTGGGCTCGGGCAGCATCACCCACAACCTGGGCGAACTGGACTGGCACGCAGGGCCTGATATGGTCGAGCCCTGGGCGCTGGCATTCCGCGATTGGGTGGTGGACAGGCTGGCCGCGGATGACCGCGACGCGCTGCTCGACTATCGGCGGCAGGCACCGTTTGCCGAGCGCAACCATCCCAGTGACGAGCATCTATTGCCGTTGTTCTTCGCCTTGGGGGCTGGCGGGACGTTCTCGGTGGTGCACCAGGGGTTTACCCTGGGGGCGTTGGGGATGGATATCTATCGGTTCGACTGAAGAGCCCAATCGCCGGCAAGCCGGCCCAACAGCACTGCGTCGAGCCTGTGGGAGCCGGCTTGCCGGCGATTGGGCCATTCCAACCGGGCAAAAAAATCCCCAGCCGAGGCCGGGGATTTTTTCATTGCGCCAGGATCAATCCTCGCGGTAGCGGCGCAGCTTCAGCTGCTTGCCCGCCACACGGGTGTCCTTGAGCTTGGACAGCAAACGCTCCAGGCCTTCTTCCGGCAGCTCGACCAGGCTGAAGCTGTCGCGTACCTGGATGCGGCCGATGGCATCGCGTGCCAGGCCACCCTCATTGAGGATCGCGCCCAGCAGGTTCTTGGCGGCGATACCGTCACGGGCACCGAGGGCGGTACGGCAGCGCACGCGGCCTTCCGGCAGCGGCATCGGCGCGCGACGCTCGCGGTCACCACGCTCGCTACGCTCACCGCGCTCACTGCGTTCGCCACGCTCACGCGGGGTGTAGGTCGGCACCAGCGGCTGTTCGCGCTCGACCGCGGCCAGGTCAAGGGCCTGGCCGTTGGTGGCCTTGCGCAGCAGGGCCGAGGCCAGGGCACGTGGGCTGCAGCCCAGGTCAGCGGTCAGGCGGTCGAACAGTTCGCCATGGCTGGCCTCCGATTCGGCCACCAGCGGCGCCAGGCTCGCGGTCAGCTTCTTGATGCGCGCGTCGAGCACGGCCTGCGGGTTCGGCAGGCGGGCTTCGGCGACCTTCTGCCCGGTGACACGCTCGATGACCTGCAGCATGCGGCGTTCACGCGGGGTGACCAGCAGCAGCGCACGGCCATCGCGACCGGCACGGCCGGTACGGCCGATACGGTGCACGTAGGACTCCGGATCGTACGGCATGTCGACGTTGAACACGTGGGTGATACGTGGCACGTCCAGGCCTCGGGCCGCGACGTCGGTGGCGACGACGATGTCCAGGCGGCCATCCTTGAGCGAGTCGATGACGCGCTCACGCTGGTTCTGGGCGATGTCGCCGTTCAGTGCGGCAGCCTTGTAGCCCTTGGCTTCCAGGGCGGCGGCCAGGTCCAGGGTGGCTTGCTTGGTACGCACGAAAGCGATCAGCGCGTCGAACTCTTCCACTTCCAGCAGACGCAGCACGGCCGGGATCTTCTGGTCGGCGTGGACCATCAGGTGAGCCTGCTCGATCGCGGTGACGGTCTGGGTCTTGCTCTGGATCTTGACGTGCTTGGGCTCACGCAGGTGACGCTCGGCGATCGAGCGGATCGACGACGGCAGGGTGGCGGAGAACAGCACGGTCTGGCGCGACTCGGGGATGGCCTTGAAGATGACTTCCAGGTCGTCCATGAAGCCGAGCTTGAGCATTTCGTCCGCTTCGTCGAGTACCAGGTACTGGACGGTGGACAGGACTTTCTCGTCGCGGCGCAGGTGGTCGCACAGGCGGCCAGGGGTAGCGACGACGATCTGGGCGCCGTTACGGATGGCACGCAGTTGTGGGCCCATCGGGGCACCACCGTACACGGCCACTACATTCACGCCCGGCATCTGCTTGGCGTAGGTTTCGAAAGCGGTGGCTACTTGCAGCGCCAACTCACGGGTCGGCGCCAGGATCAGGGCTTGCGGTTCGCGCTTGCTCACATCGATGCGATTGAGGATCGGCAGGGCGAAGGCAGCGGTCTTGCCGGTGCCAGTCTGCGCCTGGCCGATCATGTCGTGACCGGCGAGGATGATCGGGATCGATTGTTGCTGAATGGCCGATGGCTCTTCATAGCCGGTCGCCAGTACTGCGGCAACGATATTCGGATTGAGATCGAGAGCGGCGAATCCGCCGGTTTCCTGGGTCATGGGTCTGCCTCTAGGTGCATCCGCAAAGACCCATGCTCCAAAGCTGCACATGCCTTGAAAGACCAAACGGTCACCCAGGCAGCTTTGGCGGCGGGGATTTGCGAAAACGATTGAAAAAGGAACGTCTTGGGAAGGTCCGCCTAGCGGACACGCAGCCGAAGCTGGACTCGGAGGATTTGCACCACCTGATTTTGAGGTCCGCTAAAAGACCGGCGCGTACTATACCCGAATCCTGGCCGAACCGTGAGATTTTTTTCAACGGTGAAGGCCAGCACGCGGCCATCAGCCTGTGGGCGCTGAATCGTTTTCGCGTTCTCCTCATCGCGGGACAAGCCCGCTCCCACAGGGCCGGTGCATGCTGCCCCCTGGAGCGGGCTTGCCCCGCGATGGGCCATAAAGCGGCCCCGTTTGCTCAGCTGGCCGATCGAACCGCCCTGATCAGATACTCCAGCGAATACCCAAGCCGCGGCGCCAGCGCCTCGGCCCGCGCCCGCAGCCCGTCCAGGTCCAGTTCCTGCTCCAAATCAGCCGGCACCAGCAAGATCACATTCCCCTCCTTCACCGGCAGCTCCCAGTAGTGCCGGTGGTACAACCCGCGCAACAACGCCGCGCCCAACGGCCGGCCGTCGTCCCCTGCCCATTGGTTGATCACCAGCCACCCGCCTGGGTTGAGCTGCTTCTGGCAGTTCTCCAGGAACCCCCAGGCCAAATGGCCGACGCCGGGCCCATGATCGGTATAGAGGTCGACGAACAACAGGTCGGCCTTCTCGGCGCTGGGCAGCAGCTCCAGGGCATCGCCCACCCGCACGTACAACCGCGGGTCGTCGTCCAGCCCCATATATTGCATCGCCAGGCGCGGCACGTCCGGGCGCAGCTCGATGGCCTCGACGTCTTCCAGGGGCAGGAACTTCAGGCAGGCCTGGGTCAGGGTACCGGCGCCCAGGCCCAGGAACAGCGCGCTTTCCGGTTGCGCGTGGCACAGCGCCCCGACCAGCATGGCGCGGGTGTAGTCGTACTCCAGCCAGCTGGGGTCGGCCGTGAAGGTGCAGCTTTGCTCGATGGCGTCGCCGAACTCGAGGAAGCGGTAGTCGTCCACCTCATAGACGCTGATGACCCCGAATGCATCCTCGACCCGGGCCAACAGCCGCTCTTCCCGCTCCGTCCCCATTACCGCCACCTGCCCGCGCAAAACGGCCATTGTCCGCCAATGCCCCCGGTGCAACAAGCACGCCGCCAGCTGATACCATGGCAGGCAGCCTATAACCGACTACCGAGCCCGTGATGAACCGACCCTGGAGCCCCGAGAGCTGGCGCACCCTGCCGATCCAGCAGCAACCGACCTACCCCGACGCCGCGCACCTGCTCAAGGTCGAGCAGACCCTGGCCAGCTACCCACCACTGGTGTTCGCAGGCGAAGCCCGGGAGTTGCGCCGGCAGTTCGCCGAGGTCACCGAGGGCCGGGCCTTCCTGCTGCAGGGGGGCGACTGCGCCGAGAGTTTCGCCGAGTTCTCGGCGGCGAAGATCCGCGACACCTTCAAGGTGCTGCTGCAGATGGCCATCGTCATGACCTTCGCCGCCGGTTGCCCGGTGGTCAAGGTCGGGCGCATGGCCGGGCAGTTCGCCAAGCCGCGCTCCTCGGGTGACGAAACCATCGGCCAGGTGACCTTGCCGGCCTACCGCGGCGATATCGTCAACGGCATCGGTTTCGACGAGCAGAGCCGTGTGCCGGACCCGGAGCGCCTGCTGCAGGCCTACCACCAGGCCACCGCCAGCCTCAACCTGCTGCGCGCCTTCGCCCAGGGCGGCTTTGCCGACCTGCACCAGGTGCACAAGTGGAACCTGGATTTCATCGCCAACTCGGCCTTGTCGGAGAAGTACCACCAGCTGGCCGGGCGCATCGATGAAACCCTGGCGTTCATGCGCGCCTGCGGCCTGGACGGCGCACCGCAACTGCGCGAGACGAGCTTCTTCACCGCCCACGAAGCGCTGCTGCTCAACTACGAGGAAGCCTTCGTGCGGCGCGACAGCCTGACCGGCGACTACTACGACTGCTCGGCGCACATGCTGTGGATCGGCGATCGCACTCGCCAGCTGGACGGCGCCCATGTGGAGTTCCTGCGCGGGGTGCACAACCCGATCGGTGTGAAGGTGGGGCCGAGCATGAACCCCGAGGAACTGATCCGCTTGATCGACACCCTCAACCCGGACAACGATCCAGGGCGGCTCAACCTGATCGTGCGCATGGGCGCCGGCAAGGTGGCCGAGCACCTGCCGGGGTTGATCCGCACCGTCGAGCGCGAAGGGCGCAAGGTGCTGTGGAGCTCCGACCCAATGCACGGCAATACCATCAAGGCCAGCAGCGGCTACAAGACCCGGGATTTCGCGCAGATCCTCGACGAGGTGCGCCAGTTCTTCCAGGTGCACCAGGCCGAAGGCAGCCATGCCGGGGGGATTCACATCGAGATGACCGGGCAGAATGTCACCGAATGCATCGGCGGTGCGCGGCCGATCACCGAAGATGGATTGTCGGACCGGTACCATACCCATTGCGACCCGAGGCTCAATGCCGACCAGTCATTGGAATTGGCGTTCCTGATTGCCGAGACATTGAAGCAAGTACGCAAGTAAGGCGCTGCTGCCAATCGCGGGACAAGCCCGCTCCCACCAGGCCTGCGCTGTTTTCAGAGACACCGCTGTACCTGTGGGAGCTGGCTTGCCAGCGATAGGTCCGGGGCAAGCAACTCAAGACAGTTGGCTCCCACAGAATCCGCGACAAGGCCGTCCCTGTGGGAGCGGGCTTGTCCCGCGATGGCATCGGCACTCATTTGCGCAGCGGATCATCCCAGAAATGCCGCTCGGCCTCCTGCTCGATATCCGCCCTGCTCAACCCCAGGTCGTGCAAGGTCGCATCGCTCAGGCTGCGCAACGCGCGGCGCTGGCGGTACAGCTCGTACCAGCGAAGTAGCCGCGCCAGCAACGCCTTTCCCATATAGGTGAATGACGAGGAAGGTTTGACGTACAGGGTAGTGATCTGACCTTTCATCTTGAAGCCCTCCGTGAAGATGGCTTCAGTCTCGCGCCGGGCTTAAGATCAATCCAACGAATGTTTCTGATGCAATGCATCTCGGAGATTGATGCAATGTCCCAGTACCAGAACCTCGATTCAGACGTACTTCGCACCTTCGTGGCCATCGCCGAACAAGGCGGTTTCACCCGCGCCGGCGAGGTGGTCAACCGCACCCAGTCGGCGGTGAGCATGCAGATGAAACGGCTCGAAGAAGACATTCTCCAACGTCAGCTGTTCGAACGCGACGGCCGCCAGGTGCGCCTGACCGCCGAGGGCCAGGTACTGCTCGGCTATGCCCGACGCATCCTCAAACTGCAGGGCGAGGTGTTCAACACCCTGCGCATGCCGCATATGGTCGGAGTGGTGCGCATCGGCACGCCCGACGACTACGCCATGCGCTTTTTGCCGACCATTCTTTCGAGCTTCGCCCAGGCCTACCCGCTCATCCAGGTAGAAGTGCATTGCGAGTCGTCCAAACACCTGATGCTGCGCCAAGACCTGGACCTGACCATCGTCACCCGCGAGCCGGGCAACGAGGTCGGCCAGCTGCTGCGCCAGGAGCGCCTGGTATGGGCCGCGGCGCAAGGTTTCTGCCCGCAGGAGCAACGGCCCATGCCTTTGGCGCTGTTCAACACCGACTGTTTCTGCCGCGCCTGGACCTGCAACGCCCTAGAGGCCCAGGGCATCGACTATCGCATCGCCTACACCAGCCCCAGCCTGGCGGCGATCTTCGCCATCGTCAGCGCCGGCCTGGCCGTCACGGCCCAGCTGCAGAGCCTGATCGGCGGCAATCTGCGGATGCTCGGCGAGCACGAGGGCCTGCCGCAGCTGCCGCTGGCCAATGTGATGCTGTTGCGCAATACGCAGCAGCAGTCGCCGATCACCGACTGCATGGCGGACTACATCGTCGAAGGGTTCAAGTGATGCCTGTCGCCGGCAGAGGCGCGGGCCCTATGGGAGCGGAGCAAACTGTCTTGGTTGCCTGCTCCGGCCCTATCGCCGGCAAGCCGGCTCCCACAGGTACGACGCTGCCTCTTAAAACAGCGCAGGACAGGTGGGAGCCGGCTTGCCGGCGATGCGTCTTGGCTAGATCTCCAAGCCCAGCATCACGGCGCAGGCCACCAGAAAGATGCAGAATAGCGTGCGCAGCACGTTCTCCGGCAAGGCGTGGGCCAGCTTCACGCCCCAACTGATGCTGAGCAGGCCACCGATGGCCAGCGGGATACCTACGTGCCAGTCGACACTTCCGTGCACACCGTAGGTGACCAGCGTCACCAGGGTGCTGGGGGCAGCCAGGGCCAATGGCAGCCCCTGGGCAACGACCTGGGTGGTACCGAATACGCTGGTCAGGATGGGGGTCGCCACCACGGCCCCGCCGACACCGAACAACCCGCCCATGGCACCGGCGAAACTTCCCAATACCCCCAGCCAAGGCCATGGGTATCGCAGTTCGGCGCTCGGCGGCGGCACGCGCAGGAACATCCGCGCCACGTTCCACAGCGCCAGAGCCACCAGGAAGCCAACGAAGCCTAGGCGCATGGACTGTGCATCGATGCCCACCGCCCAGATCGAGCCGAGCCAGGCGAACAGGAAGCTGCACACCGCCAGCGGCAAGGCATGGCGCAACTCGATGCGGTTACGCTGGTGGTAGCGCCACAGCGCCAGCAGCACGTTGGGCACCACCATCACCAATGCCGTGCCTTGCGCCAGTTGCTGATCAAGGCCGAACAACACCCCCAACGCCGGGATCGCGATCAACCCACCGCCGATACCGAACAATCCACCCATGGTGCCCAGGGCCGCGCCTAACACCCCATACATCACCCACTCGATCATCCGCGCCTCATCCCGCCGGTTTGACAATACGGGCATGCTAGCGGCTCGCTGCTGGCGGGGAAACGCACAGCAGCGCACAATGGCTTTGCTTGTTTCGCACAAGCAAACCCTCTCCGCGCTGGAACAGTGATGTGCCATGAGCCCTGATACCCTGACCGAACAATTGAGCCTGTTTCTCGATGTGCTGGAAACCGGCAGCTTCTCCGCCGCGGCGCGCCGCCACCCGCTGACGCCCTCGGCGGTAGCCCGGCGTATCGATAACCTGGAGCAGGCCGTCGGCAGCCGCTTGTTCGCCCGCACCACCCACGCAGTTCGAGCCACGCCAGCCGGTAAAGCTTTCGCCGAGCGGGCCCGGCGCATCATCGAGGAACTGCGCCTGGCGCGGGCCGAGGCGGTGTCGTTAAGCAGCGCGCCGGAAGGGTTGATCCGCATAGATGCCCCTGCCGCCTTTGGCCGCCGCCACCTGGCTCCGGCCATCGCCGACTTCCTGGCGGCCTACCCTGGGCTGGATGTGCAACTGCGTCTGATCGATAGCTTCGTCGACCTGCACGGCAGCCACCTGGGCGAGGTCGACTTGGTGCTGCGCGCCGGTCCCCTGGCCGACACCCGCCTGGTGGCCACGCCCCTGGCCTACATGGTGCGCATCGCCTGCGCCAGCCCCGCCTACCTGGCCAGCCGCGGCGTGCCGGCCTGCCCGAGCGAGCTGCCGGAGCACCATGGCCTGGACTGGGACGGCCTGGCGCCGCCCTTCGCCTGGCGCTTCACGGTCGATGGCCAGAGCCGCCTGTACCGCCCGGCACGCATGCGCATGGCCGCCAACAATGCCGAGACGCTGCTGTTCGGCGCCCTGGCCGGCCTGGGCATCGCCCATCTGCCTACCTGGCTGGTCAGCGACTACCTGCTGCGCGGCGAACTGCTGCCGCTGTTCTGCGAAAACGGCCTGCCGCCACCGGAAAGCAGTGGCATCTATGCATTACGCCTGGAACATGAAACGAACTCTCGCAGTCGCTTGCTGCTCGAATTCCTCAAGAGCCGTTTCAGTCCGGTACCCCCCTGGGACCTGGCCCTGCGCAGCGGACTGCGCAGGTAGTGAGCGCGCCAACCATCAGCGTGCTAGATTTTCACCCTGACTTCATTCAAGGACCTGCATGAACGCCGACATCAATGCCCCTTGCAACGAGCTGCTGCTGGACAACCAGGTCTGCTTCGCCCTGCATTCCACCTCGTTGCTGATGACCAAGGTCTACAAACCCCTGTTGCAGGCCCTGGGCCTGACCTACCCGCAATACCTGGCCATGCTCGTGCTCTGGGAACAGGACGGCCTGACCGTGGGCGAGATCAGCCAGCGCCTGCTCACCGACCCGGGCTCGCTGACCCCCCTGCTCAAGCGCCTGGAAAGCGAAGGGCTGCTCAAGCGCACCCGCAGCCGCGAGGATGAGCGGGTGGTACTGGTGGAGTTGACCGACAAGGGGCGCGCCCTGCAGGACGAGGCCAGGCGCGTGCCGCCGTGCATCCTGCAAGCCAGTGGGCGCAGCATCGAACGCCTGCAGCAACTGCAGGCGGACTTGTTGGAGCTGCGCGCCAGCCTGCAAAAAAACCTCTGACGGCTATGCTGTGGAACGCCGTACCGATGAACGGAATGAAATTTATCTTGCGCACTAAATAATTGAGCGCTAATTTAACTCCCATACCCATCCAGCGCCACGGCGCACAGCACACAAGCGAGGCTCAAGATGCAAAAGGTCACTCCCCTGTACATCGCCGAAGCAACCTCCACGGGCGGTCGCGATGGTAAATCGCGCTCCAGCGACGGCAAGCTCGAGGTCAAGCTGAGCACGCCCAAGGAGCTGGGCGGCGCTGGCGGCGACGGTACCAACCCCGAGCAGATGTTCGCAGCCGGTTATTCGGCCTGCTTCATCGGCGCCTTGAAGTTCGTGGCGGGCCAGGCGAAGCAGCAACTGCCTGCCGACAGCTCGATCACCGCCAAGGTGGGCATCGGGCAGATCCCGGGCGGGTTCGGCCTGGATATCGACCTGCACATCAACCTGCCGGGGCTGGCCCAGGCCGAGGCCGAGGCGCTGGTGGAGAAAGCGCACCACGTCTGCCCGTACTCCAATGCCACGCGCAACAATGTGGATGTGCGGTTGCACGTGACTGTTTGATCGTAGGGGACGCTTTGCGTCCCAATCGCCGGCAAGCCGGCTCCCACAGAAAAACGCATAACTATTTGATTTTGCAGGCCCTTTGTGGGAGCCGGCTTGCCGGCGATTGGCAACAGCAAATATCGCACCTGAAAAAAAACCCGGCCAAGGCCGGGTTTTTTTGCGATCGCAAGAAGAATTACTTCTTGGAACGGCCCTTGAAGCTGCCGTCGCGAGTGTCGATGTCGATCCACTCGTCGATCTCGATGAAGTCGGCAACCTGAACTTCGGTGCCGTTGGCCAGCTTGGCCGGCTTCATGACCTTGCCCGAGGTGTCGCCGCGAGCAGCGTTCTCGGTGTAGGTGACCTGGCGGCTGATGGTGGTCGGCAGCTCGACCGATACGACTTTCTCTTCGTACATGGTCAGGGCGCAGACGTCCTGCATGCCTTCTTCGATGTACGGCAGAACGGCGTCGATGTCTTCGGCGTTCAGTTCGTACATGGTGTAGTCGGTGGTGTCCATGAAGGTGTAGGCATCACCGCTGATGAAGGACAGGGTGACTTCCTTGCGATCGAGGATCACGTCGTCCAGCTTGTCGTCGGCGAAGTAGACGGTTTCGGTCTTGTAGCCGGTCAGCAGGTTCTTCAGCTTGGTCTTCATGATCGCACTGTTGCGACCGGACTTGGTGAATTCGGCTTTCTGTACCAGCCACGGGTCGTTGTCGATCCGCAGTACGGTACCGGGTTTCAGTTCTTTACCAGTTTTCATTACGAAGTATCCGAATCTGGATGGATTTATAAAAATCGAGGCCGCGTATCATAGCCAATTTCGGTAAAACTGTACCAGCGTCGTGGCAAGGTCCGGCCGAGCGGCCTGTGCGGCGCTCCATTGGCGGGCATGTGCCTGCAGTTGCGGCCAGTGCTCGAGCACCCCGCGCCAGGCCGCGCCCATGTCGCGGTCCATGTTCCAGGCACGCCAAAGCTCGACCAGCGCATCTCCCGCTTTTTCTGACAGCCCTTGGCGATAAAGCTTGAGGAACGCTTCGAGTTTTTCCCAATGGGCGTTCTCGTCCTG
Organism: Pseudomonas guariconensis; assembly: GCF_015680235.1. Lineage (GTDB taxonomy): Bacteria > Pseudomonadota > Gammaproteobacteria > Pseudomonadales > Pseudomonadaceae > Aquipseudomonas > Aquipseudomonas guariconensis_A. The sequence continues at coordinate 41,995 of NZ_JADLJL010000012.1, read as the reverse complement.
CACATAGATATGCCACAACAGCGGCTTGCCGGCCCATTGGGCACGCACGAAGGAGTCCTCACCGCGCACGGCATTGAAGTCGCAGGCCCAGAGCAGGCGATCATAATCGTCCTGGCTGACGAATGGCAGGATCTGCACGGTCAGCGCACCTTTGCGCCGCACCGCGCCCACACTCAGGCCGGGCTCACCCAGCCATTGGCGTACATCGGCCAGGATGCGCCCGTCGGGCACCAGCAGGTGGCTGGGTTGGCTGTCTTCGACCAAGGCATCGAGCCAGGTGCCCAGCTGCGCGTTTTCGTAGGCAAACAACGAGAGCAGCCGCGCGCCCTCCTCCACCTGCACGCCCAGGCCGCCGAGGAACGCTGTGCGCGCGGTCGGGTCCGCCTCGAAGGCCGCGCGCCGGGCCAGCAGCGTGCCCTCGCGCAGCAGGCCACCGGTCTTGTCGGTGAAGCCTGGGAAGAAAAACAGGGTGCGCAGCCCATTGGCCTGGGGCGAGGCCAGGCCATGGCAGCCCTCTACCCAATCCTCGGCGCTCAGGTACTCGAGGTTCAGCCACAGCGCAGGCCTGGCCCGTAGGCGCAGGGCCTCGATGTAATCGGCCGGCAGCCGGCAACCGAAGGCACCGATCACCACGTCGCCCGGCGCTACCGGTTGCCATTGGCTCGGCCAGTGCCGCACGTCGACGCCGGCTTGCCACTGCTGCGCGGCGCCGGCATCGGCCTCGGGGCACAGGCGCACGAAGGCTTCGAGGTCGTCCACCCACAGGCGTACCGCCAGCCCCTGCTCGGCCACCAGTTGCCGGGCCAGGCGCCAGGTCACGCCGATGTCGCCGTAGTTGTCGACGACCGTGCAGAAGATGTCCCAGGTGGATTTCATGCCCACTCCCTTGCCCCGCGCAAAAACCGCGGATTTTGCGGATAAATGCTTCAAGGCGAAAGCATCGACGCCAAAAAACCCCTGCCACCGTGCGACAATGCCCGGCATGAACCGCCCAGCCAGGAGGCCGCCATGCCACGTCGCCGCGAACTGAAGGTTACCCTCAAGCCCGTCCAGTTGATTCTATGCGTGGCGCTCGGCCTGTGGCTCGGCGCCGTGGCCATCGCCCTGAGCCTGTGGCTGGCATGGCACTGGTGGCCGGGACAGGTGCAGCCGGTGGTCCAGGCCATGGCACCGACCGCCAGCCAACCGGCAGCGCCGGCCGACGCGCAGGCCGAAATGTTCGAGCGCTACAAGGTGATCCTGCAACAGCAGGAGACTCGCCAGGCCGTCGAAGCGGCCCAGGGCAGCCCGCGCAACCTGAACAACCCCAAATGCCAGTTCTGGCTGCAGCAGAACCGCACTGCACCAACTGACAAGAGCCAGGCCAACGTACTGGAATTCTGCTATTGACCATGGACAAGACCACCCTGCTCTCGCGCATCGTCGAGACCCTCGAACATGATGTCGAGGTGCTGCGCCGTGCGGCACAGGCCGCCTACGAGGCCGCCACCGCCGAGGAGAATATCGCCGAGAACAAGTATGACACCCTGAGCCTCGAGGCCTCGTACCTGGCCACCGGGCAGGCCCGGCGCACGGCCGAGATCCGCCAGGCGCTGCTGGCGTACCAGCAGTTGCTGTTGCGCGACTATGACCCGGTACGAGGTATCCAGGTCAGCAACCTGGTGACCCTGGAAGATGAACAGGGGCGCCAGCGCTTGCTGTTCCTTGGGCCTGAGGCGGCAGGCTTGAAGATAGGCGAAGGCGCGCAGCAGGTCACCGTCATCACGGCGCGCTCGCCGTTGGGGCAACAGTTGCTGGGCAAGAAAGTCGATGACGAGGTGAGCCTGGTGGTGGCTGGCGCCGAACAGGTATCGGTGGTGATCAGCGTCGTCTGAACCGGCCCAATCGCGGGGCAAGCCCACTCTCATAGAACATCGCATAACTATTTGAGTTTGCAGGTCCTTTGTGTGTGGGCTTGTCCCGCGATTAGGCCGGACCCGATATCACCGTCGCCTGGCAAGGGCTTCGCCCTTGATCGCGGGGCAAGTCGGACCGCCGCACCGGGTGTGGTTGGCGAAGTACCGGTGGGATATTCTATGGTTGTGGGCAAGCCGGCTCCCACTGGTGCAGCGCCAACCACACCCTGTGGGAGCCGGCTTGCCGGCGATGAAGACAACCCTTTACCCAAAGCCAGATCGCATCCCGGTGTGGGTAATCACCATGCACTCAACCAGCCCTGCTCGCTCAGGATTCATGATGCTGTTGCCCGTTCTGGCCAATCGCCGGCAAGCCGGCTCCCACCGGTACTTCGCCAACCACACCCTGTGGGAGCGGGCTTGTCCCGCGATCAAGGGCGAAGCCCTTGCTTGGCGGCGGTGATAGCGGGCCCGGCCCAATCGCGGGGCAAGCCCGCTCCCACAGGCCCTGTGTACGCTTGTTGCGGGAGGTCACCCAGCCCTTTGGGCTGCGCTGTCGAGCACAGAACAAACGGCCAGTGCTGACCCTCTGTGGGAGCCGGCTTGCCGGCGATTGGGTTGATACAGCGTTCGCCTCGAGTGTTAATAAATTTCTACATCGAAACCTTGAGGTGCTTGATATTTTCAACACTCAGCGCCTATGTTGTGCCCGACGAGCACACAACAACAAGGACAGCGTCATGAAGACCGAAGCCCCGCGCTCATTCGCCGAGCGCTTGACCGGCATCGACGAGATCGAATGTGTCACCCCCGACCTCAACGGCGTGCCCCGCGGCAAGGTGATGACCGCCGAAGGCTTTCTTGAAGGGCGCCGCCTGCAGATGGCGCGGGGCGTATTGCTGCAATGCATCATGGGCGGCTACCCGCCGGCGCGCTTCTATGGCAGTGACGACGGCGATCTGGCCTTGGTGGCCGACCCCGCCCAGGTTCACCGCCTGCCTTGGAGCGACGAGCCCCGGGCCTTGGCCATCTGCGATGCGGTCGAACTCGACGGCGTGCCGTCCGGGCTTTCCACCCGCGGCCAGCTCAAGGCCGTAATTGCCCGCTATGCTGCCCTCGGCCTTGCGCCGGTGGTGGCCACGGAACTCGAATTCTTCGTCTTCGCGCCCAATGCCGACCCAGGTCAGGCGTTTCTGCCGCCGGTGGGCAAGGACGGGCGCCGCGAACTCGGCCACTCGGCTTTCAGCGTCAGTTCCAACAATGGCTTGCGTCCCTTCTTCAACGAGGTCTACCAGTGCATGGCCGCCCTTGGCCTGCCCCGTGACACCTTCATGCACGAGATGGGCGTCAGCCAGTTCGAGATCAACCTTTTGCATGGCGACCCGCTGCTACTGGCCGACCAGACCTTCCTGTTCAAGCACCTGCTCAAGGAAGTGGCGCTCCGGCACGGCCTGACGGTGGTGTGCATGGCCAAGCCGTTGGCGCGGACCCCGGGTAGCTCCATGCACATCCACCAGAGCCTGGTGGAGATCGGCACTGGTCGCAACGTGTTCAGCGACGAAGCGGGACAGCCGACGGCGACCTTCCACCAGTTCATCGGCGGCCTGCAAGCGTGCATGGCCGACTTCACCGCGTTGTTCGCGCCCAACGTCAATTCCTACCAGCGCCTGTGCCACCCGTACGCCTCGCCCAACAATGCCTGCTGGTCCGAAGACAACCGTGCCGCCGGCCTGCGCATCCCGGCCAGTTCCCCCGTGGCACGGCGGGTGGAGAACCGCTTGCCAGGTGCCGATGCCAACCCGTACCTGGCCATCGCCGCGAGCCTAGCTGCCGGCCTGCACGGCATCGAGCAGGGCCTGCTGCCGACGCCTGCGATCCAGGGGGAATTCGACGTGCCGGAGCACCTGAGCCTGCCGTGTACGCTGCACGGCGCGTTGCAGCGGCTCAAGCGCAGCGCATTGGCGCGGGAACTGTTCGGCGACGAGTTCATCGAAGGCTACATTGCCACCAAGACCCTGGAGCTGACCGATTTCCTCGACGAAATCACGCCTTGGGAGCGTCGGGTGCTGGCAGCACAGGCCTGATCGCGACACGACCGGCACTGGACGCGCCCCTGCTGCGCTATTTCGCCGTCAGGGGCCTGCGCCGCGGCAAATTTGCTTTTATGCTTGCCTGCAAGCCAACGCCATCTGACCCAAGGAGTTCGACGGGACGTATGCGCAACATCTGGAAGCCGTTTCAGTCGCTGTATTTCGCTGCCTTGATGATGCTGATCGGCTCGGGCCTGCTCAGTACCTACCTGGCCCTGCGCCTAGCCGCCGACCATGTGGACAGCCTCTGGGTCGGTGCCTTGATGGCCGCCAACTACTTCGGCCTGGCGGTGGGCGGCAAGATCGGCCACCGGCTGATCGGCCGAGTCGGGCACATACGGGCCTATGCCACGTGCGCCGGCATCGTCTGCGCAGCCGTGCTCGGGCATGGCATGACCAGTTGGTTGCCGGTCTGGGTAGGGCTGCGGATGATCGTCGGCCTGGGGATGATGTGCCAGTACATGGTCATCGAGAGCTGGCTCAACGAGCAGGCCGATGTGAAGCACCGCGGAGCGGTATTCAGCGGCTATATGATCGCCTCCTATCTGGGCCTGGTGCTCGGCCAGCTGATCCTGGTGGTGCACCCTGAGCTTGGCCCCGAGCTGCTGATGCTGGTCGCCATGTGCTTCGCCCTGTGCCTGGTGCCGGTGGCGATGACCCGGCGCATCCACCCGGCGCCGCTGCGGCCGGCACCGATGGAGCCCAAGTTCTTCATCAAACGTGTCCCGCAGTCGTTGTCCACGGTGCTGGGTTCTGGCCTGATCGTCGGCTCGTTCTACGGGCTGGCGCCGCTGTACGCGGCCAACCAGGGGCTGACCACCGAGCAGGTCGGCCTGTTCATGGGTAGCTGCATTTTCGCTGGCTTGGTGGTGCAATGGCCGCTGGGCTGGTTGTCCGACCGCTATGATCGCGCAGTGCTGATTCGCAGTGCAGCCATCGGCCTGGCCCTGGCTTCGCTGCCGCTGGCGATATTGCCCAGTGTGCCGCTCGAGTTGTTGTTCGCCATCGGCTTTCTGATTTCGCTTTTGCAGTTCTGCCTGTATCCGCTGGCGGTGGCCTTTTCCAATGACCACGTGGAAAGCGAGCGGCGGGTGTCGCTGACCGCCATGCTGCTGGTGACCTATGGCGTGGGCGCCTGTATCGGGCCGTTGGCGGCGGGGGTGCTGATGAAAGCCCTGGGGCCGCAGATGCTGTATGCGTTTTTCCTGTTCTTCGCCTTGGTGCTGGTATGGCGTATCCGACCGAAGGCGGTCACCGGGTTGCACCAGGTGCAGGACGCGCCTCTGGGCCACGTGGCCATGCCGGCGGCCGGTTCGCCATTGTCGGCGGCGCTCGACCCGCGGGTGGATGAGGCGACCGTGCAGGAGGTGATGCAGGCGCCGGTGGCGGCGGAGGATACCGAGGCCGAGGAGCAGAAGACCAAGGCCGAGGAGGCTGAGCCGCAGGCTGAGGTCGACAAGTCGATCTAGGTGGCAGAGCCGCCGGAAAAACGAAAACGCCACCCGATCGGGTGGCGTTTTTCATGTCCCTGCAAGGATCAATAATCGTCCTTGTCGAACCGCCGTGCTTCACGCTGCAACTGGTACACGAAGCTTTCGACCTTGCGCTGCAATTGGCCGTTGAGGTTGTGGAAGCGTACCCCGGCAAAGGTGGTATTGGCGCGCTCCTCGAAGTGCAGGTGGCGCAGTTCCACCATCGCTTGCGGCATACCCAGCGGGGCTGCGGCGGCAAAGCGCTCGTAGACTTGGCCCAATTGCAGGCGATCTTCGACGTTACCCTCAAAGCGCAGCTTGCAACCGGTGGCGGAGATATCCAGCAGCTTGCCGCGCAGGGCGCCCTTGCCCTTGAGCTTTTCGCCGTCGAGCACGATATCGACCAACTGCGACAGCTTGAGCGCGGCGCGGAAGGCGTTGCGCCGCTGGTGGTAGGTCACTTCGCTGGGCAGGGCGCTGCGATAGCAGCGGTGGCCGTTGATCTCGGTGATGGTCGGCGCGCTGTTGCATTCCCAGGCGATGCGCACCCCATCATGGAAACCTTCGATACGGAACGGTTCGCCGTTCTCGATGAATTTTTCCCCGTCTCGCGGAATCATCTCGTCCAACGCCAGGGTATTGCTGTCACGGTCCACGTGTACCACGTAGCTCTGGAACCGCTGGCTGCGCTCATGGAAGGTGATGATCAAGGGATCATGGCTATCTTGCAGCTGGCGCAGGTTGGCCGCGATCTCCAAAGGTGTGGTCAGCACCTTTGGCGGTTGCGGGGCATCGGTCTCATTGAACACGGGTTCTCATTCTCCAGGCAAAAACGACACACGCAAGTAACGGCATTTTGCCAGTATGCTTCGTGCCTTGATAGCGGTAATCACACTTGGCTGATAGCCCGTGCCTTGGCCATGGGCGAAGTGGCGCCACGGCTGTCGTAGAGCGAGGGAGAATCGCCGCCATTGAGGATGCGGATCTGGTTGGCGGTGGCGAGCTGCTGCACCTGGATGATCCGGCCATTGGTCGCGTTGGCGGCCTGGCAGGCATCCATCAGTTGGGAGAGCGCGTCCAGTCGTTGCAGCAGGACCTCGCCAATGCTCGATTGTGCGGCCAGCGCCTGCACGCCCGCGCGATCGGCAGTAAAGCCGAGCTCGGTGAGCAGATGATTACGACGCATACCTTGCTGTTCGAGCAAGACGATCAACGACTGCTTGCGTGCCAGGATCTGTTCCAGCAGCAGCATGTCGCGGCCATGCAGGGCGACGGTTTCCTTCTCGAGCAGCTCGAGCAGCTCCTGGGTAGGCGCGATGTCGTCTTCGATCAGTTGCAGCAGGGTGGTGTCGTGCATGGCTGGCTCTTGGCTCGTTGCGTCCCTTGAAGTCAGCGCCCCGAAGGGTCAGCGCTGGGCTTCGAAATCAAGCAGTTTGCTGGCGACCCGCTCGGCATCGACCTTGTAGCTACCCTCTGCGATGGCCTGCTTCAACTGGGCCACACGGGCACTGTTGACTTCAGGTTGATCGCGCAGCTGGTCGCTGATCTTCTGCAACTGCTGGGCCTCCTGGCTGAGATGTACGGTTTCTCCGCTGGCGCTGGGCTTGCTCGCCTGGCCGGTTTCGCCGGCCTTTTCGGCGTTGCCGGTTGCGGTATTGCCGCGAACGCCACCCGTCACGGACGGCGCATTATTCAAACGACTGAAGTCGATGACCATGATTCAGAAACCTCTGGGAATTTGGACGCTTGCCTTGTTTTCGGCCAACCCGAAAAAAACTTTAGGCGCGAATTTTCGGCGCCTGTGCGCAAGTTCACATAACCCGTTTTCTGACACAGTTTAGGAAAAGCGGTTCCTTGTCGCCAGCCTTCATGGCGTTTTCCTGGCAGGGCCAATCGCGGGGCAAGCCCACTCCTGCAGGGATGGGCCTTGCCAGGCAATGACAATATTACATGGCCACCTCGACCTGGCCCGGCCCGGTCACCCGCGCCTTGACCACTCGCTTGGAGTTGAGGTTGCGCACGCGTATCTGCTCCGACAGGCCGCCCTTGCTCAAGGCTTCGCCCGGCATGCGCACGCTCAGGCTGCCGCTGCGGGCGATGATCACCACGTGGTCGCCCTTGCGCACCACCTCGGCCTGTTCCAAGTGCTGTGGCGTGAGCACCTGGTCCAGTACCGTAGGGCGCAGCAGCTTCATACCCAGGGCCTGGTCCAGGTCGGTAAGAAAGCCCTGGTTGAGCGTGCCCACGTCCCGTTCGCGCAGGCTCACGTCGCCTTCGCCGATGACACTTTCGCGTTTGAGCGGGCGGGCCATCACCACCACATCGCGGAACAGGCGCACCTGGGCCGGGACGAACACCGTCCACGGCGCGCTACCGGCGCAGCGCACCCGCACCGTGACCCGGCCCAGTGGTTGCGCCGGGCTTTCCAGCGAAGCGTCCAACTGCTGGCTGCATGCCGGCATGCGCAGGCGCGGGTCAAGGGGGTTGACCTGGATCTCGTAGCGGCCCGGCGTCTGGCTGGTGGCCAGGTAGTCTTCCACGGTGAATTCAAGAAACCCTTGGGTGACGCCGATAAGCTGTTCAGGCAAGGTAACCGCATCGGCCAGCGCCCGGTTGCCGGGGGCCAGCAGGCAGATCACGGCCAGCGAGCCGCCCAGCAGGCGCGTCAGACGTCGGAAAAATGTCGTTTTCATATACATGGCGCTCAAAAAAGCAAAGCCCGTGCCGATTCGGTGCATAGGCGAAAACTAGAGGAGTCTGGCATGGCTGGAGTCATGGATTCGGTCAACCAGCGTACGCAACTGGTGGGGCAGAATCGCCTGGAGCTGTTGCTGTTTCGCCTCAATGGCGAACAGCTCTATGGCATCAACGTGTTCAAGGTGCGGGAAGTGCTGCAGTGCCCGGAGCTGACCGTGATGCCCAAGTCCCACCCGGTGGTGCGTGGTGTGGCTAACATCCGCGGGGCGACCATTCCCATTCTCGACCTGTCGATGGCGACCGGGTTGCCCGGCCTGCGGGAAGAAACACGCAACAGCTTCGTGATCATCACCGAGTACAACACCAAGACCCAGGGCTTTCTGGTGCATTCGGTCGAACGCATCGTCAACATGAACTGGGAAGAGATCCACCCGCCACCCAAGGGTACCGGCCGCGACCATTACTTGACGGCGGTCACCCGCGTGGACAACCGCATGGTGGAGATCGTCGACGTGGAAAAGGTGCTGGCCGAGGTATCGCCGGCCTCCGAGGTGATTTCGGCCGGGGTGATCGATGCCGAGGTGCAGGATAAAGCGGTGATGCTGCGGGTGCTTACGGTCGACGATTCGTCTGTGGCGCGCAAGCAGGTCAGCCGTTGCCTGCAGGCCGTGGGGGTCGAGGTGGTGGCGCTCAACGACGGCCGCCAGGCCCTGGACTACCTGCACAAGCTGGTGGAAGAGGGCAAGCGCCCGGACGAGGAGTTCCTGATGATGATCTCCGACATTGAAATGCCGGAGATGGACGGCTATACCCTGACCGCGGAGATTCGCAGCGATCCACGCATGCAAAAGTTGCACATCGTGCTGCATACTTCGCTGTCCGGCGTCTTCAACCAGGCGATGGTCAAGAAGGTCGGCGCCGACGACTTCCTGGCCAAGTTCAAGCCGGACGACCTGGCCCAGCGGGTGGTCGACCGGATCAAGGCGACGCATTGAAACCGCCGGGGGCCTGCCCCCGGCACCAGTGATTGGAAAGAGGCGGCAGCATTGTCTACGGGTAATTTGGATTTCGAACAGTTCCGGGTCTTCCTGGAGAAAGCCTGTGGCATCTTGCTGGGCGAGAATAAGCAATACCTGGTCTCCAGCCGTCTCAACAAGCTGATGGAGCAGCAGGGCATCAAGTCGCTGGGCGAATTGGTGCAGCGTATCCAGAGCCAGCCACGGGGCGGTTTGCGCGAGCAGGTGGTCGACGCCATGACGACCAACGAGACCCTGTGGTTCCGCGATACCTACCCCTTCGAGGTGCTCAAGAACAAGGTCATCCCGGAGTTCATCAAGAACAACCCGGGCCAGCGCCTGCGTATCTGGTCAGCGGCCTGCTCTTCGGGGCAGGAGCCGTACTCGATCTCCATGGCCATCGACGAGTTCGAGCGCAGCAACCTGGGGCAATTGAAGATGGGCGCGCAGATCGTCGCCACCGACTTGTCCGGGTCGATGCTGACCAACTGCAAGACCGGCGAATACGACAGCCTGGCCATCGGCCGCGGCCTGTCCCAGGAGCGTCTGCAACGCTACTTCGATACCAAGGGTCCGGGCCGCTGGGCGGTCAAGGCACCGATCCGCAGTCGGGTGGAGTTCCGCTCCTTCAACCTGCTCGATAGCTATGCGGCGCTGGGCAAGTTCGACATCGTGTTCTGCCGCAACGTGCTGATCTACTTCTCGGCCCAGGTCAAGAAAGACATCCTGCTGCGCATCCACAGCACCCTCAAGCCCGGTGGCTACCTGTTCCTCGGCGCGTCCGAGGCGCTCAACGGGTTGCCGGACCACTACCAGATGGTCCAGTGCAGCCCGGGGATCATCTACCAGGCCAAATGAACGAAAGGGCAAGCCTAATACCGGTCAGTTAAGCCGTTTGGGCCATGTCATTGGGGCTGCTATGCAGCCCATCGCGGGACAAGCCCGCTCCTACAGGCTCGCCATTGGCAAGGTTTGCGTAATCCTGTAGGAGCGGCCTTGTGCCGCGAAAGGGCCGCAAGGCGGCCCCCGTTCGTTATTGGTCATTGCCGCTTTGCTGACGCCAAGCGGTAATCCATTGCCGCTTTTCTGGCATCCGGCTTTGCCGCCCACGCCCCAACCCCCGGTTTTACTGGGCCTCTTCCGCTTGGCACAAACCTTGCTCTAGCCTGCTCACGATTCTTCCGGTCAACCTTCGAAGGTTTCCCCGACATGAGCATCAGCTTCGACAAGGCGCTCGGCATCCATGAGCAGGCATTGAGCTTCCGCGCCCAGCGCGCCGAGGTGCTGGCCAACAACATCGCCAACGCCGACACGCCCAACTACAAGGCGCGTGACATGGACTTCTCGTCGGTGCTCGCCGCCGAGGCCGAAAAACAGCAGAACGGCCGCATCGCCCTGGACCGTACCAATACCCGGCACATCGAAGCCCAGGGCCTGGCCATGGGCGACGACACCCTCAAGTACCGCACGCCGATGCAGCCGTCGATCGACCAGAACACCGTCGACGCGCAGATGGAGCAATCGAACTACGCGGAAAACGCTATCGGCTTCCAGGCCAGCTTCACCCTGCTCAACAGTAAATTCAAAGGGCTGATTTCGGCCCTGCGCGGAGAGTGACCATGTCCCTTGCCAGTGTCTTCAACATTGCCGGTAGCGGCATGAGTGCGCAGAACACCCGCCTCAATACCGTCGCCTCGAACATCGCCAACGCCGAGACCGTTTCCTCAAGCATCGACCAGACCTACCGCGCACGCCATCCGGTGTTCGCCACTACCTTCCAGCAGGCCCAGGACGGCGCCGGACAGTCGCTGTTCCAGGACCAGGGCGAGGCGGGGCAGGGCGTGCAGGTGATGGGTATCGTCGAGGACCAGAGCAACCTCGAGGCGCGCTATGAGCCCAACCACCCGGCGGCGAACAAAGACGGCTATGTCTACTACCCGAACGTCAATGTGGTGGAGGAGATGGCCGACATGATTTCCGCCAGCCGCGCGTTCCAGACCAACGCCGAGCTGATGAACACCGCCAAGACCATGATGCAGAAGGTCCTGACCCTGGGTCAGTGATAAGGAATACGGACCATGGCTATCGATAGCACCAATGGTGTGAACCTCAACGACGTCCTGTCGGCTTCGGGCGTCAGTACCGGCACGACCAAGAAAACCACAACCGAGCCCGCCGACAAGAATGCGCTGGGCAAGGATGCGTTCCTGCAACTGCTGGTGACCCAGATGCAGCACCAGAACCCGCTCGATCCGCAGGACAACAGCGAGTTCGTCGCGCAGTTGGCGCAGTTCAGCAGCCTGGAAGGCATCACCACGCTCAACGGCACCGTCAACTCCATCGCCGGTGCGCTGGGTTCGTCCCAGGCGCTGCAGGCTTCTTCACTGGTGGGGCGTTCGGTCGTCGTGCAGAACGACAAGGCCGTGGTCGATACGGCCGAGAGCTTCAATGGCCAAATCATCGTGCCCCAGGGTATCGGCGAGGCGAAGGTCACCATCAAGGACAAGGACGGCAATGTCGTCAAGACCATCGAGTTGGGCGAGCAGAAAGCCGGTTATGCCGACTTCATCTGGGACGGCACCAACGAGAAGGGCGAAAAAGTCGATCCGGGTACCTACAGCTTCGCCGCCACCACCACGGTCGATGGCAAGGCGGTACAGCTGTCCACCCTGCTGCCGGCCAAGGTCACCAGCGTCAGCATCAACCCCAATGGCGAGATGATGCTCAACCTGGCCGGGCTCGGCAAAGTTTCCCTTTCCAGCGTGCAAACCATTGGTATCTAAGGCCGGCTAGAGCGGCACAAGGAGCTATTACATGTCTTTCAATATCGGTCTTAGCGGTCTGTACGCAGCCAACAAGCAGTTGGACGTCACCGGTAACAACATCGCCAACGTCAACACCACAGGTTTCAAGTCCTCGCGTGCCGAGTTCGCCGATGTATACGCCGGCGCCAACCGCCTGGGCGTGGGCAAGAACCAGGTCGGCAATGGCGTGCGCCTGGCAGCGGTTTCCCAGCAATTCAGCCAAGGTGATATCAACAACACCGGCAACGTGCTGGACATGGGCATCCAGGGTCAGGGCTTCTTCGTCCTGTCGGACAACGGCTCGATGGTCTACACCCGAGCTGGCGCCTTCCAGACCAGCAAAGACAATTACGTGGTCACCTCGGACGGCCTGCGCCTGCAGGGTTATGCCGCCGATTCGACGGGCAAGATCCAGAAAGGCGTGCTGAGCGACCTGCGCATCGATACGTCTGCGCTGGCGCCGAAGGCTACCTCGCTGATCGACCAGGGCATCAACCTGAATTCTTCGGCTACCGACATTCCGCTGGAAGTCTACGATGACAGCACCCCGCCGGTGTTGGTGCCGAACAAGCCGTTCGATCCTGCTGACGAAACCACCTACACCAAGTCGTTCCCGACCAAGGTGTACGACAGCCAGGGCAACGAGCACACCATGGAGCAGTTCTATCGCAAGACCGGCACCAACGAGTGGACCATGTACACCCTGGTGGATGGTCGCAATCCATTCGATCCGGCTTCCGAGGCGCCGTTGACCGGCACCATCAGCTTCAACAGCGATGGTTCCGTCAAGAGCATGTCGGCTGACAACACCGGTCATCCGGCTGGCTCGTCGTTCACGGTCAGCAACAACACGTTCACCATGACAGGTTGGGTGCCTGCGGCGAAGAATGCTGCAGGTGACTGGGCCGCTAATGGTGCGGTCGGCAACGCCGATGGCATGCGCCTGTCGATGAACAGCACCACCTCCTACAACACCGAGACCGCGCGTATGTCGCAGTCCCAGGACGGCTATGCCACCGGCATCCTGTCGAGCCTGAGCATCGACTCCACTGGTGTGATGTTCGCCAGCTTCAGCAACCAGCAGTCCCGTGCCATCGGCCAGGTCGCCGTTGCCAGCTTCGCCAATGAACAGGGCCTGCAGCAAGTGGGTGGAACCCGCTGGACCGAGACCTTCTCGTCCGGCATTCCGGGTATCGATGCGCCGAAGACCGGAACCCTGGGCAGCGTCGAGTCGAACTCGCTGGAGGCCTCCAACGTCAACCTGACCCAGGAATTGGTCGAGCTGATCAAGGCGCAGAGCAACTACCAGGCGAATGCCAAGACCATCTCCACCGAAAGCACCATCATGCAGACCATCATCCAGATGACCTGACGCTCGCGGGTTGGTCGCTTGTGTTCGAGCCCCTTTTCCACAAAGGGGCTCGTCGTTTTCGAGGAAGCAATCATGAAGAAATTGATCGTCGCGTTCGCCGCCGCGGTGTGCCTGCTCCAGGCCCAGGCTGCCACGGCGCCCTGGTGGCGTTGGGAGAGCCAGGTCGATGGTCGGCTGGTGTGTTCGCAGTGGTCGCCAGGGGAGGGGTGGAAGCGCTTTGCCGGGCCTTTCAATAATGGTGGATGCAGGGAGATGTGAGTGCATGCTCGCGTCTATATCGGGGGTGTGATTGCAGATCTTTGCCGTCACCGGCAATCAGGCGCCGGATAACCGACGTCCGCTTCCCCGAAAGATTCCCCAAGAGCCCGTATTCACGGGCTTTTTCATGATTTTGAAAAGTTGGTTCGGAACTTGCTTTAGTGCCTGCAAAGCAACGTCGGCGGCAATCGGTCGTCGGTGCAGCGGAGGATGACTGTGGACAAGATGCTTTACGTGGCCATGACCGGTGCCAGCCAGAACGCGCTGGCCCAGCGGGCCCATGCCAACAACCTGGCGAACGTTTCCACCAACGGTTTCCAGCGTGACCTGGAGCAGGCGCGCTCGATGCCGGTATTCGGTGACAGCTTTCCGGCGCGTGCCTTTGCCATGACCGAACGCCCGGCCACCGACTTTACCGCCGGTGCCTTGGTGGAAACCGGGCGCGAGCTGGACGTGGCGGTCAGTGGGGACGGCTTCATCGCCGTGCAGGCACCTGACGGCAGTGAAGCCTACGTGCGCACGGGCAGCCTGAACATTGACGCCCTCGGCGTATTGCGCGCCGGCAATGGTATGCCGGTGATCGGCAATGGCGGCCCGATCGCGATTCCGCCGGAGCAGAAGGTGGAGATCGGCGAAGACGGCACCATCAGTATTCGTGCCATGGGCGAAGACCCGCGAGTGATGGCCGAGGTCGATCGCATCAAGCTGGTCAACCCGGACACCAAGGGCCTGACCAAGGGCCTGGACGGCATGATCCACACCACCAGCGGGCAGCCGGCCGATGCCGACGTCAACGTCAAGGTGGTGTCGGGCTTCCTGGAGTCGAGCAACGTCAATGCCGTCGAGGAAATGACCTCGGTACTGGCCCTGTCCCGCCAATTCGAGTTGCACGTCAAGATGATGAACGCGGCCAAGGAAGGCGATGAAGCCATGGCTCGTGTTTTGCAAATCGGCTAATCACTTTTGAACGGGTGCCGTAAAACAGGCGCACGAGGAGAACACTAAATGCTTCCGGCTCTTTGGGTCGCTAAGACCGGCCTGTCCGCCCAGGACACCAACCTGACCGTCATCTCCAACAACCTGGCCAACGTCTCGACCACCGGCTTCAAGCGTGATCGCGCCGAGTTCCAGGACCTTCTGTACCAGGTCAAGCGCCAGCCCGGCGCCCAGTCGACCCAGGACAGCGAGCTGCCTTCGGGCCTGCAGGTCGGTACCGGTGTGCGTATCGTCGGCACCCAGAAGAACTTCCAGACCGGCAGTCTGCAGACCACCGAGAACCCACTGGACATGGCCGTCAACGGCCGCGGTTTCTTCCAGGTGTTGCAGCCGGACGGCACCGTCTCCTATACCCGTGACGGTACCTTCCACCTGAACTCCGACGGCCAGATCGTCACCGCCAACGGTTTTGCCCTGGAGCCTGCGATCGTCGTGCCGCCGGATGCCCAGACCTTCACCGTCGGCCAGGACGGCACTGTGTCGATCACCACCGCCGGCAACCCGGCCGCACAGATCATCGGCAACATCCAGACCGCCGATTTCATCAACCCGGCCGGCCTGCAGGCCATCGGCAACAACCTGTTCCTGGAGACCGCCGCCAGCGGTGCGCCGCAGATCGGTACCCCGGGCCTGAACGGCTTCGGCACTACCCTGCAGCAGACCCTGGAAAACTCCAACGTCAGCACCGTGGAAGAGCTGGTGAACATGATCACCACCCAACGCGCCTACGAGATGAACTCCAAGGTCATCTCCACTGCCGACCAGATGCTCTCGTTCGTCACCCAGCAGCTGTAAGCCCCAAGCCCGTTACACCGTGAGGTAAGCGTCATGAATCGTCTGTTGTCCGTCTTCGCCCTCGGGGGCGCGGTGTTGTTGGCCGGTTGCGTCGCGCCGACGCCAAAGCCCAACGACCCGTACTACGCGCCGGTGTTGCCGCGCACCCCGTTGCCTGCGGCGGCCAACAACGGTTCGATCTACCAGGCCGGTTTCGAGCAGAACCTGTACACCGACCGCAAAGCGTTCCGGGTGGGCGATATCATCACCATCACCCTCAACGAGCGCACCTCGGCGAGCAAGAACGCAGGTTCGCAGATCCAGAAGAACAGCAACGCCAACATCGGCCTGACCTCGCTGTTCGGCACCACCCCGAACACCAACAACCCGTTCGGCGGTGGTGACCTGTCTCTGGAGGCCGGCTATAGCGGCGAGCGCGCCACCAAGGGCGACAGCAAGGCGACCCAGGGCAACACCCTGACCGGTTCGATTACCGTCACCGTGGCCGAGGTGCTGCCCAACGGCATTATCGCCGTGCGCGGCGAGAAATGGCTGACCTTGAACACCGGCGAGGAGCTGGTGCGCATTGCCGGCCTGATCCGTGCCGACGACATCGCCACCGACAACACCGTGCCGTCCACCCGCGTGGCCGATGCGCGCATCACCTACTCGGGCACCGGCTCCTTTGCCGATGCCAGCCAGCCCGGCTGGCTGGACCGCTTCTTCATCAGCCCGCTCTGGCCCTTCTGAGTCGAATGACCATGTTCAACGTAAGGCAGCTGATCGCCGCGACCCTGCTCATGACCTGTGCCTTCGGCGCCCAGGCCGAGCGCCTGAAGGACATCGCCAGCATTTCCGGCGTGCGTACCAACCAGTTGATCGGCTACGGCCTGGTGGTAGGTCTGAACGGCACGGGTGACCAGACCACCCAGACCCCGTTCACCCTGCAGACCTTCAACAACATGCTCTCGCAGTTCGGCATCAAGGTGCCGCCAGGGTCGGGTAACGTGCAGCTCAAGAACGTGGCTGCAGTGTCGGTGCACGCCGACCTGCCGGCCTTCGCCAAGCCTGGCCAGGTGGTGGATATCACCGTCTCCTCGATCGGCAACTCCAAGAGCCTTCGCGGCGGTAGCCTGCTGATGACCCCGCTCAAGGGTATCGATGGCAACGTCTATGCCGTGGCCCAGGGCAACCTGGTGGTGGGCGGCTTCGACGCCGAAGGGCGGGATGGCTCCAAGATCACCGTCAACGTGCCGTCGGCCGGCCGTATCCCGGGCGGTGCCACCGTCGAGCGCGCCGTGCCGAGCGGCTTCAACCAGGGCAACAGCCTGACGCTGAACCTCAACCGCCCGGATTTCACCACCGCCAAGCACATCGTCGACAAGATCAACGAACTACTCGGCCCGGGTGTCGCCCAGGCTGTCGATGGCGGCTCGGTGCGCGTCACTGCACCCATGGACCCGAGCCAGCGGGTGGATTACCTGTCGATCCTCGAGAACCTGGAGATCGACCCGGGCCAGGCCGTGGCCAAGGTCATCATCAACTCGCGTACCGGCACCATCGTCATCGGCCAGAACGTCAAGGTCTCGCCAGCGGCGGTGACCCACGGCAGCCTCACCGTGACCATCACCGAAGACCCGATCGTCAGCCAGCCTGGGCCATTCTCCAACGGCCAGACCGCCGTGGTGCCGCGTTCGCGGGTCAACGCCCAGCAGGAAGCCAAGCCGATGTTCAAGTTCGGCCCGGGTACCACCCTGGACGAGATCGTCCGTGCGGTGAACCAGGTCGGCGCGGCGCCCAGCGACCTGATGGCGATCCTCGAAGCCCTGAAGCAGGCCGGCGCCTTGCAGGCCGACCTGATCGTGATCTGAGGACGCCTGCCCATGACTCCCAAGAGCCTGGTCTCCGGACACGCCGACAGCGGCGCCTATACCGACCTCAATCGCCTGAGCTCGCTCAAGCACGGTGATCGCGACAGCGACGCCAATGTGCGCAAGGTGGCCCAGGAGTTCGAGTCGCTGTTCATCAGCGAGATGCTCAAGGCTTCGCGCAAGGCCAGCGACGTGCTGGCCGACGACAACCCGATGAACTCCGAGACGGTCAAGCAGTACCGCGACATGTACGACCAGCAGTTGGCTGTGAGCATGTCGCGCGAGGGCGGTGGCATCGGTTTGCAGGATGTGCTGGTGCGCCAGCTGTCGAAGAACAAGGGCCCATCCGTCAATACCAGCCCGTTCCCACGCATCGAGGGGCACGCCCCTGCGTTGTGGGGTAACAAGGTGGCCGAGCCGGTGCACACCAGCGAATCGACGGCGACCCGCAATGACGTCGCGGCGCTCAATGCCCGCCGCCTGGCGTTGCCGGGCAAGCTTACCGACCGCCTGCTGGCCGGCATCGTGCCGTCGGCGGCCACCAGCAACACCGCCGCAGTGCCAGCCCGCGAAGGGCAGCAGGTCGCGCGCGCCTTCGCCGTGCCGGATAACGGCCTGCGCATTCTCGGCCGTGCCGTTGCCCAGCCACCGCTGGCGCCGAAGAAGGCCTTCGGCGACAGCGACGAATTCGTCGCCACCATGCTGCCGATGGCCGAGCAGGCGGCCAAGCGCATCGGCATCGACCCCCGCTACCTGGTGGCCCAGGCCGCCCTGGAAACGGGCTGGGGCAAGTCGGTCATGCGCAATGCCGATGGCACCAGCAGCCATAACCTGTTCGGCATCAAGGCCACGGGCAACTGGCAGGGTGGGCATGCGCGGGCGATCACCAGCGAATTTCGTGGCGGGCAGTTCGTCAAGGAGACCGCGGCGTTCCGCTCCTACGACTCCTACCAGGACAGTTTCCACGACCTGGTCAGCCTGTTGCAGAACAACGCGCGCTATCAAGATGCGGTGAAGGCGGCCGATAACCCGGAACAGTTCGTGCGGGAGCTGCAGAAGGCCGGGTACGCCACCGACCCGAATTACGCCAGCAAGATCTCGCAGATCGCAAGACAGATGAAGTCGTACGAGAGCTACGCAATGCTCGGTACCACAACGCAACTTTAAGGGTTTGGAACCATGGCGAGTTTGATCAATATTGGCATGTCGGGCCTGGGCGCCGCGCAATCGGGGATGTATACCCTGGGCAACAACATCGCCAACGCCGATGTGGACAGTTATTCTCGCCAGCAGATCGTGCAGAAGACCAAGGGGTCGCAGCAGTACGGCCAGGTGTTCATCGGCAGCGGCACGACTTTGGCCGATGTGCGCCGGGTGTACAACGCCTTCCTGGAAAACCAGTTGCGCACCACCACCTCGCTGTCCAGCGATGCCACGTCTTACCTGAACCAGATCACCCCGCTGGACACCGCATTGTCGAGTGCCGACACCGGCATCACCGCTGCGCTCAAGAGCTTCTTCGGCGCCCTGCAGGATGCCGCGGCCAAGCCCAACGAGGATGCCTCGCGCCAGTTGCTGCTGGGCAGCTCCCAGGCCCTGGCCAAACGTTTCAATACGCTGTCGGCACAGCTGAACCAACAGAACAGCAACATCAACGCCAACATGGCGTCGATCGCAGACAAGGTGAATAAGCTCACCGCGACCATCGCCGAGTACAACGATCAGATTTCGCGCATCTCCGCCGTGAAGGGCAGCCCCAACGACCTGCTCGACCAGCGTGACGGCGCAGTGCGCGAGCTGACCGCGTTGATCGGTGCCGATGTGGTGGAGCGTGAAGGCAACTACGACATCTACCTGAAGAATGGCCAGGCCCTGGTCTTGGGCAAGACCACCCAGACCTTGGCGGCAGAGCCGAGCCAGACCGACCCCACCCGCATGAGCCTTGTGCTCAACCGCGGTTCCACCAAAATGGACATCACCAACAGCGTCAGCGGTGGTGAGCTGGGGGGGCTGTTGCGTTATCGCCGCGACACCCTGGACCCTGCACTCAATGAACTGGGGCGCGTGGCCTTGGTGGTCGCCGATGCGATCAACCGCCAGTTGGCCCAGGGCATCGACAAGAACGGCGAGTTCGGCGCCACCCTGTTCGGTGATATCAACAGCGCCAAGGCCATCAGCGAGCGTAGCGTGGCATCGCAGCGCAACAGCGCAGGCTCCGGCAATCTCGATGTCACCATCAAGGACACCGGCAAGCTGAGCACCAGCGACTACCAGGTGACCTTTACCAGCGCCACCGAGTACAGCGTGCGCAAGCTGCCCGAGGGCACCGACATGGGCTCCTTCGACCTCAATGACGACCCGGCTCCGGTGATCGACGGTTTCACTCTGTCGCTCAAAGGCGGTGCGGTGAGCGCAGGGGACAGCTTCAAGATCACCCCGACCCGCAACGCCGCGGCGTCCATCGAGTCGGTGCTCACCGACCCCGATCGCCTGGCCATGGCCGCGCCCCTGACCGGCGTCAACGGCGCTGGCAACAAAGGCACCGGCTCGATCACCCAGCCGACCCTGACCTCCTCGCTCGACATCTACGACGCGGCCCAGCGCAGCGAATTGCAGACCGGCCTGAAGTACTCGACCCCGGTCAAGTTGGTGTTCGGTGACGACAGCGCCTCGCCCCAGGGCTACACGATGTACGACGCCAAGGGCAACGCGATTGGCACCGGCACCATCATCCCCGGCCAGGAAAACAAGCTGCAGTTGTCCGTGCCGATGGTCGATGCCAACGGCGACCCGATCATGGACGGCAGTACCCAGAAGACCTTCACCTTCGAAATGAATGTCTCCGGTGCGCCGAAGAACGGCGACAGCTTCACCGTGTCGCTGACCGGCGCAGGCTCGGCGGACAACCGCAACGCCCAGTCGGTACTCGACCTGCAGACCAAGGGCACTGTCGAAGTCGGTGCCGACGGCAAGGGCATCAGTTTCACCGATGCCTACGCCAAGCTGGTATCCAACGTAGGGGGCAAAACCTCCCAGGCCAGCATGGACGGCAATGCCACCAATGCCTTGCAACAGTCCGCACTGGATAGCCGCAACTCGGTATCGGGCGTGTCCGTCGACGAAGAAGTCGGCAACCTGGTCAAGTTCCAGCAGTACTACACCGCGTCGTCGCAGATCATCAAGGCGGCCCAGGAAACCTTCGCCACCTTGATCAACAGCCTTTAAGGAGCCGTAGACCGTGCGCATCTCCACTTCGCAGTTCTACAACACCAGCAGCGCGAACTATCAGCGCACCTTCTCCAACGTCAACAAGACGTCCCAGGAGGCCAGCGACTTCCTGCGCGTGCGTACCGCGGCCGACGATCCGGTGGGCGCCGCACGCCTGCTGCAGCTGGAACAGCAGCAGAACATGCTGGAGCAGTACAGCGGCAATATCGTCAATGTGCGTAATGCGTTGGGGACTGCGGAAAGTACGCTCAATGCCATTGGCACGATTCTGCAGCGGGTCAATGAACTGGCGATCAGTTCGGGTAACGGCGCATTTACCGATTCCGATCGCAAGGCCAATGCCGACGAACTGGCCTCGCTGGAAGACCAGTTGTTCACCCTGATGAATAGCAAGGACGAGAACGGCAAGTATCTGTTCTCCGGCTCCAAGGGCGACACACCGCCCTATGTGCGTAATGCCGACGGCACCTACAGCTATCAGGGTGATCAGGGCAAGTTGAATCTGCAAGTGGGTGACATGCTCAGCCTGGCGGCCAACGAGACTGGTTACGACGCGTTCGAGCAGGCGCTGAACACCAGCCGCAGCGAGACCCACCTGGTGATTCCGGCCTCCGACGATGGCCGTGTCAGCCTGTCTAACGGCCAGGTTTCCGGCAGTGCGACCTACAACGACCGCTTCCGCAGTGGTGAGCCGTACAGCATCGAGTTCCTCAGCAGTACCCAGTACAAGATTCTCGACGCCGATGGCAACGATGTGACCCTGGAGGCGAGCCAAGGGGGTAGTTTCGACCCCAAGAGCGAAAACGCGACCATCAACTTCCGTGGTGTCGACCTGCGCCTGAATATCACTTTCCAGGCCGGTGATGAGGCCGATCCCGATGCCGCCATTAAGGGGCACATCTTCAGCCTGAGCTCCAAGGCTGACTCGATCGTCGGTACACGCAGCCCAGGCAATACCTCGTCGGCGCAGATCACCAGCGCCGGCATCAGCGATGCCGCCGACTATAAGGCGGCATTCCCTGGCGGTGGCGCGGTGCTCAAGTTCACCAGCGCTACCGAGTTCGAGCTCTATGCGGCGCCGGTGACCGACGATAGCCGTCCGGTTTCCAAGGGCACCCTGAGCGGAACGACGGCCACTGCGGCCGGAGTCAGCTTCGAGCTGTCGGGTACTCCGAATGCCGGAGATTCGTTTGGGGTGAAAGTCGATACTCATCAGACCCAGAATATTCTCGATACGATCGGGCAGTTGCGTAAGGCACTGACTACGCCTCAGGACCATGATCCGGTGGCGCGACAGCACTTCCTTGCTTCGCTGGACGCCGCGATAGGTAATGTTGGTAGCGCGATCAACCAGGTATCGTCCTCGGTTTCCTCTATTGGTGGTCGTGGCCAGGCGCTGGATGTGCAGGCCGAGACCAACGAGGCGCTGAGCACCGAGAACAAGAAGACCCAGAGTTCGATCCGCGAAAGCGACCCGGCGGAGGTGATGCTGCGCCTGGAGATGCAGAAGAACATGCTGCAGGCTTCGATGCAGTCGTATGCCAAGATCGCTGGACTGTCGTTGGTCAATTACATCTGATCGAGGCTGGTCGGGCGAGATGGCCTGTATAAGTTCTTCTCGCCTGTCTCGTGGAATGAAATGTTTTATCGCTTAAGTGAGCACTCGTGGACACACAGCCTCTCGTCTCCATCACTATCCCGGCGTTCAACCCAGCGTTTTTCCGTCGTACGCTGAGCAGCGCGCTCAATCAGGACTACCCGAATCTGGAAGTGGTCGTATGCGATGACAGCCCTGGCCGCGAGATCGAGATGATTTGTGAGGAGCTGAGCAAGACTTCGCCAGTGCTACTGCGTTACGTTCGTAATCCCGCGCGTCTTGGGTTCGCCCGTAATATGTTGCAGTGCCTCGGCCAGGCTCGCGGAGAGATGGTCAAATTCCTCTGCGATGATGACCTCTTGGCGACCCATTGCCTGAGCTATCAAGTGAAGGTGCTGTGTGAACATCAGCAGGTCAGCATGGTGATCTGCCAGCGGCTGGTGTGCGATGCCGATGACATTCTGTTGCCGTCCAGAGCGCTAAATGCGGTGGTTGCCCCGACCACTGCCGTGCTCTACGGTACAGACCTGCTGGCGTATATCGCCGAAAGCACATCGAACTTGTTTGGCGGTATCAGCCATGCGCTTTTCCGTCGTGCTCAGGTGGCCGAATACCTAGAGACGCTGGTGCAGGATGGTCAGGGGTTCTGCGCGCGGCTGGACATGGCGCTGTATATCTGTTTGCTGCGTCGCGGACATCTGGCCAGCCTCGAGCAGGTACTGAGCATTGAGCGGATCCATGCCGGCCGTCTTAGCCATCAGGTAGCGATGACCGAGGCGGCCAAGGTCGAATCTGATTGGCTGCGGCAAATGTTGGCTGAGCGGACCGGAGAGCGGGAACCTGCCGAAGGATGGGTGCGGTTCTTGCCGATGCAGTCCTATGGTGGCGATGACGTGTGGCAAGAGCTGGACATGCGTAACTTCACCAACCGGCAAATCGCTTCCTTCCATCAGCAGGTCGGTACTCAGAGCCTCAGCTTCACAGAGTTATACGCTGAGTGGCTCGAGTCTCGCTCATTGTCTACGGGGCAACAGCGTCTATTGCCCAAGCGTATAGAGCAGTGGCCAAGTCGACCCCGTATCAAAGCGGTGGTGTTCTGCGATGACGGCGAAGCGCTTGCTCTTCGTGCCACGCTCGATAGCTTGGCCGCACAATCCTATGCCACCAGCGCTACTTATGTATTAAGTACGTGCGAGCTGCCCTCGTTACCTTTTGCTGGTGTACAGCACCAAATTCGCTATGGCGATGGTTTCGATGATCTGAATGCTCGGTTGATCGATACCTCGGCTGACTGGGTCGTTTTGTTGCAAGCGGGGGATCGCCTACATCCCCATGCATTGGTGATCATGGCCGAGCGCATGGCGTTGAATGCCGGTAGCTTGTGTCTGTACTGTGATGAAGGTGCTTACGATGGGCGTGAACCGAGCCAGCCTATCTTCAAGCCCGATTTCAACCTGGATCTGATGCGCAGCTTGCCTTATGTAGGCCGCCAGTTGGCATTCAAGTGTGAAGCGCTGCGCGCCCTTGGCGGTTTTGACACCCAGTTCGGCAAGCTGGCGCCACATGATGCCCTCTGGCGCCTGGTTGAAGCACATGGTTTGCGAGCGGTGGAGCATATCTCCGAATTGCTGGTTCAGAGTCAGAATAATTATGCTGACTGGATGAATGATCCGGCAGTAAAAGCTCACGCCGTCGAGGTGGTACGTGCGCACTTGAAGCGCATAGGGGTGGCTGCTGAAGTTGAAGCTGCTGCCGATAGTATGGCAACCCGCGTGCGTTATCAGCACGCGTTTCCCGCCAGTGTCTCTATCTTGATTCAAGTCGGCAGCGATCTGCTCGCGCTGCGCCGTTGTGTCGAATCACTATTCGAATACACCCATTACAGCAACTATGAAGTGTTGCTGATCGCCAACGGCGATGAGCCTGCCGAAGTGCGTGACTGGCTGACTGCGATGAAGGGCATGGGCAGTGACCAGTTACGTGTATTGGAGGTAAGGGGGCGGGGGAGGGCGGCAAGTCTGAACCTGGGCAGCGAACAGGCCCTCGGCGACTATCTTTTGTTGCTTGATGTTGGGTGTGCGCTGTTCGACCCGCAATGGCTGCATGAGCTGATGAGCCAGGGCCAGCGTCCCGAGGTGGGCATAGTTGGGCCGAAACTGTATGCCCGCGATGGCACCGCAGCACCCAGCGCATTGGTTCTGGGGCTGGGCGGCCCTGCCGGCAATCCGTTTGCGGGTAACGCGGCAGATGCCGAGAGCTATCTTGGCCGGCTGTGTCTGGTGCAGAACTGGAGTGCACTGAGCCTGGATTGTCTTTTGGTTCGGCGCGAGCTCTTCAATGAGCTGCATGGCTTGGATGTGCAGGCGCTGCAGCAAAGCTGGTTCGACGCAGATCTCTGCCTGAGGGTGCGTGAAGCGGGCTATCTTGTGGTCTGGACGCCGTTTTCGCGAGTGGCGCGGATGCTTCCGAGTGCACTAAGCAAAGAGGCTGCTGACCAGCAGACCTTTTACCGACGCTGGTTGCCCAGTGTCGCTGATGACCCCGCCTACAACAAAAATCTGAGCCTCCGGCAGGGGGGCTTCAGGCTTGAACCGGGGCTGCGCAGTGGCTGGGATCCTTTTATCGCTCGTGCGATGCCATCCGTGCTGGCATTACCATTCAATACGACGGCGATCGGACATTATCGGGTCATTCAGCCGTTCACGGAGTTGGAACACGCAGGCTGGATCCAGGGCAGGATCGGCTACCAAATAGCCGAGCCTATTGCGGCAGAGCGGGAAAAGCCAGACGCGATAATCCTGCAGTTGCGCTATTCCGTCGAGAGCATCAAGGAAATAGCCGAAATCAAAAGGTATTCCAGCGCTCGACGGATATTCGAAATTGACGATTACGTCATCGCACCGTCCGAAAAAAATGACCATGTTCGCAACTGGCCCAAAAATGTCGGTGAACTGTTGGGTCAAGCGATCGGATTGTGTGATCGACTGGTCGTGTCCACTGAACCGTTGGCAGATGCTTTGTCACATCTGCATCACGACATTCGTGTTGTTCCGAACATGTTGGCCGCATCGTTGTGGACAGGCTTGTCCAGTCAACGCCAGACAAGCGCAAAGCCGAGGGTGGGTTGGGCGGGGGGCACGAGCCATCGGGGTGATCTGGAGCTGATGCTGGGTGTTGTCCGGGCGCTTGCGGAGGAGGTCGACTGGGTATTCTTTGGCATGTGCCCGGAAATACTGCGCCCCTATGTCAAGGAGTTCCATAAGGGAGTCCCGCTGGCACAGTACCCGCGCAAGCTCGCCAGCCTTAACCTCGATCTCGCGCTGGCACCCCTTGAACAAAACCTGTTCAACGACTGCAAAAGCAATCTACGGCTTTTGGAATATGGTGTCTGTGGTTATCCGGTGATTTGTACTGACACCAAGGCCTACGATGGCTACCTGCCATGTACTCGGGTTCGTGCCAATACAACCGAGTTGTGGCTGGATGCCATTCGTATGCACCTTGCCGACCCCGGCGCCAGTTTCCGCCAGGGAGATGAGCTTCGCGAAGCGGTATTGCGCGACTACGTACTGGCGCCACGCCATCTGCAGCATTGGGCCAACGCCTGGCTTGCCGACTGAACTCTGGCGCCTGGCGGGCCCAGGCGCTATACCACCCTTTGAAACAGGTGCTTTATGAGCGTAATCACTACCGGGACACGCAGCGATGTAACCGTCCTCCTGCTCGGCCACGAACAAGCCGACACCCGTGCACGCGCGCATTATTACTACAGCCAGGTAGACGTGCCTTGCGTGGCGCTGGAGTCGTTGCAAGCCGGCAGCACCGGTGAGGTGTGCCGGCAGCGGTTGTTACAGGCATTGCATCAAGTGACTACGCCCTTGGTGGTGCTGAGCCTGGACGCTGACTTCATTCTGCCGGTGGCTTTGGATAACGCAGCTGCTCATTTGCAAGCGGCTCCCCAGGCAATCGGTGCGCAAGGGTATGCGTTGGGTTATACCGCAGGCAATTGCGAGTTTACCTATCACAAGATCGGCTCGGCACTGTTGCCTTCGGCTGAGCAGAGTGCCCATGGCCGTTTGCAACGCTATACCGAAGCTGCTCAGCCGGCTTGGCGTGCCGTGTTACGGGTATCGGCTCTGAAGGCTGTTTTGCCCCTCCTGCCGGAGTCGGTGGATTTCCCGACCTGGCGCCTGGCGTTGTCGTATGCGTTGCTGACGCATGGCGAGATAGAGCGACTCGAGCAAACCGATGCAGTGACTGAGTATGTGGAGTGCCCATTGTCTGCAGCCTTGCTGGAGGAGCGACTGACATTGGCGGTACGCACGCTGCGTGAATGGGATGCGGCGGGGGCAGGCCTTTGCAGCGACGACTTCGACTTGCTCAACCGGTTCGTGCGCGGCACATATGGCGCATCCGAAGAGCCATTGTTGTTCACGTCTGCTTGGAGAAGTGTCACGGCTGCGCCTGAGCGAGTGTTTGCACCACAGCAGTATGTAGCGTTGCCGTATTACAACAGTGCGTTGTTCGATTGTTTGGTCGAATTGGAGTTCCTGTGTCATGCCTGGCCTGCTGGAGAGCAGCATTATCGGAGCCTGGAAGGCGCCTGGGTGCGTCAGCGCGAGTTGTTGACGGTGCATGCCAACGATACACCCGCGAGTTTGCAGCAGCGTTATTGGCAGGCGCTGGCGTTGGGTCTGTTCAACCGTGAAGTTTGCCTGCGCTTGGAGGGTTCACTGGTCGCAGACAGCGATGCACGTCCTGCACGTGAACTTCAGGACTGGTGCCAACGCTTGGCCAAGGTTCCGGCGCTTTCTCCTGAGCAGGGACTGGCCGCTACCCCGTCAGGCCAGCTGCTCGAGTTGCTCGATACCATGACCCCGGACACCGATGCTCGGCAGCGAGTGCTGGACCAACTGGCGCAGTCCCAGCCACAGGTCGCTTTCGTGGTGTTGGACCTGGCCAATGATGATGTCGGGTTGCAAGCTACTTTCGATAGCCTGCTGGCCAGTGGCGTGCGCAACTTCAAGCTGTGGGTCCTCAAGGCTGGCAAACCGCTGGTGATCACTACACCTCAAGACACATTGCATTTCGTTCAGGTTACGCCCGATAACTGGGTAGCTCACCTGAATCAGGTCGTTCGCCAATTGCCAAGCGAGTGGTTGATGCTGTTGCATGCTGGTGAACAATTGCTTGTCGGTGGGCTCCTGCATCTGCTTTGGGAACTGCGCCAGTCGCCTGCGTGTCAGGCCATTTGCGCCCATGAAGTACAGCGCGATGAGCAGGGGCGGCTGCACAATGTGGCGCGTCCAGGTGCCGACCTGGACCTGCTGCGCAGTCAGCCCAGGTTGATGTCGCGACACTGGCTCGTGCGGCGCCAGGCGGTGCTTGAATTAGGTGGATACAGCGAGAGCCAGCGTCAAGCTCTGGAGTTCGACTTGCTGCTGCGCTTGCTGGAAGCTAGGGGTATGGCCAGCCTGGCCCATCTGGATGACTACCTGGTACTGGGCGAGCAGTCACCAGAAACCATGACCCAAGAGGCCGTTACCGTTCTGGAGCGGCACCTCAGGCAGCTAGGTTACCGTGCTCATGTCAGTGAACGGGGTGGGGCGGGCTTGGCTATGGATTACCGTCACGGAACTACGCCGTTGGTCAGCATTCTGATCGCCAGCACGGACGGCCTTGCCACGCTCCAGCCTTGCTTGGCCAGTATTGTGCAGCGCACCCGTTACCCGCGCTATGAAGTGTTGGTAGCCTGCGCGGGTGATGCTGAACGCTCCGAAGGCGAAGCGCTCCAAGGCGAAGGCAGCCGAGTGCGGCTGCTCACGGGCAAGCCTGACGCTTCGCATGATGACTTGCTGAATCTGGCCGCGAGCCAGGCTCGGGGCGAGTACCTGGTGTTGTTCTCCGAAACGGGGGAGGTGATGAGCCCGGCTTGGCTCGAAGGCCTTCTCAACGAGGTCCAGCGCCCGGAAGTGGGGGTCGTTGGTGGAGCCCTGTACGATTCGAATGCAGCGCTGGCTCATGCAGGCTATCAATTGCTCGCTGGACCAAGGGTGCATCAACCATGGTTGAGAGCAAATCAGTTGTGGCAGCAATCGGTTCGGAGTTGCTCTGCCGTCTCGGGCGGCTGCCTGATGTTGGGCAAGGAGTTGTTCGAACAAGTGGGTGGGATGCAGGGCATGACGGGAGGCGATATCGATCTTGCTCTGCGTGTGCAGGATGTAGGTTTGATGGTGGTTTGGACGCCGCAGGCGCAGGTGCTGGTCAAGCGCGAGCCGGTTTGTGACGCACAAGTCGCTCAGGTGCTAAGTGAGCGTTGGCCGCAGGCTTTCACTGGGCGCGCTTTCGATGACGGGGTGAAGCCTGATGCTGGGGCGATCTGGCTAGCAGCCTTGTAATCTAATGCAGCCTTCATTGACAGATGCCACATGAATCTTATTCGAGTTACTTGTGGGCTTGTGAGTCGGTTAAGGGAAGGGGTTAAAGCTTTTGACCAAATCGGGCTTGCAGATGCACTCGCTGCGTCGAAGTTCAGTCTGCATATTTGTCACAGGACGCTCAGAGGGGATATGGGTATTGAAGCAGTGACTGTGATCCCCTAGCCGCGACTTTGCTGTCGATTGCAGGGTCGTGGTGGTAGGAATAGACCTAGGCGTGCCTGCGCAGGACGCCTTGCCTCAGAGCAGTCGTCAACTGACGCGGGGGGAACAGGTAATCGCGATCGGCTTGAAGTGCTCCCCTTGATCTTGCGCTACACCCAATTTACAGGTTGAGCGCGCTTTGGCTGGCCAGCAGGGTGCGACTGCCTTTGCCAGGATTCGACAAAAGCACGTGACTCGGAAGTCACGGCAAGCATCTTCACTGTTATGATTGCCGCAACCGGGAACGGCTGAGCCAATGAACCGCGTTGCCAGAAGGTGTGCCTTCCCGGCAAGCGCTCATGGTGCTCAGCGGGCATTTTGCTTTTTCAGAATTGGGAAGCCATATGATTGGCATTAAAAGTATCGCCAGTTACGTGCCGGCTGAAGGGGTAGACAACTACGCCCAAGGCGCAAAATTTGGCAAAGACCAGGATTTCATCTTTGGCAAGATCGGTTCGACCTTCCTGCCGCGCAAAGATGATGCTCAGGAAACCTCCGACCTGTGCGTGCAAGCCGCAAAAAACCTATTTTCTGCCAATCCATCGCTCGACCCGGCTGCTATCGATGCCGTTATCGTCGTGACCCAGAACGGTGATGCTGAAGGGCTGCCGCACACTGCTGCTATCGTTCAGCACAAGCTGGGCTTGTCGACCGCTGTTGCCGCATTCGATATTTCGTTGGGTTGTTCTGGCTATGTCTATGGCCTGTATGCGATGAAAGGCTTTATGGAGGCGGCAGGCCTGAAGAACGGCCTGTTGATTACCGCCGACCCCTACTCCAAGATCGTCGACCCTGAAGACCGCAATACCACCATGCTATTTGGCGATGCGGCCACGGCTACCTGGATGGGCGATGGGGCTGCCTGGCAGCTGGGTAAATCGTTGTTTGGCAGCGATGGTGCGGGTGCTGAGCACCTGCGCACCACTGACGGCAAGTTCTTTATGAATGGTCGCCAGGTTTACAACTTTGCACTCGTCAAGGTGCCTGCTCACCTGCTGCAATTGCTGGAGGCCAGCGAACTCAAAGCGGAAGATATCGACTTGTATTGCTTGCATCAAGGCAGTGCAGCGATCGTCGATGCTGTTTCAGCGCGCTTCGGCGAGGGTGAGCATAAGCAGAAATTTGTCAAGGACATGGTCGAGACTGGCAACACCGTGTCGTCGAGCATTCCTTTGCTGCTGGAAAAGCACGTGCTCGGCTCACAGCATAAGCGCGTCGCGCTGAGTGGCTTCGGTGTCGGGCTGTCGTGGGGCTCTGCCATCATCGAGCGCTGTGACTGACTGTTTCATCGCCGCATGAAACGCCGCCGCTTGGCGGCGTTTGTTTTTCAGTTGCGCCTACAAAGGTGCCCGCTAATTCATATGGGGAGGATGCGGCGGTCTTTTGGCGTCAACTCCTTGATTTTATTGGGCTGGCATGGTGCCAGTAATTTTTTTCTAAAATCCGCTAAAGCAAACGGCCCTGACGACGATAACTATTACGAAGGTTCTCTGTGCCGCACCCGGCGAATTGCCAAGGCCGGAAGCCGTAGTACCCAATCCAACGAGGAATTCGTCATGGCTTTGACTGTAAACACCAACACCACCTCTCTGGGCGTTCAGAAGAACCTGAACCGTGCTTCCGATGCGCTGGCCACTTCGATGAGCCGCCTGTCCTCCGGCCTGAAAATCAACAGCGCCAAAGATGACGCTGCTGGCCTGCAGATCGCTACCCGCATGACCTCGCAGATTCGTGGCCAGACCATGGCGATCAAGAACGCCAACGACGGTATCTCCATCGCCCAGACCGCTGAAGGTGCGATGCAAGAGCAGACCAACATGCTGCAGCGTATGCGCGAACTGGCCCTGCAGGCTCGAAACGATTCTAACAGCTTCAAGGATCGTGCCGCGCTGGATGGCGAGTTCAAGTCGATGCTGGAGGAAATCAATCGCGTTGCTGCAAGTACTGAACTGAACGGTAAAAAGTTGCTGAACGGCGATGCTGGGGTCATGACCTTCCAGGTGGGTTCTAATGGTAGTACTGATAACCAGATTGAGATCACTCTGAGTGCAGCAGTTGATAACTCGTCTGGCGGTGTTCTGTCTGCTCTGAGCGCAAACTCTACTATTGCCATGTCGGCGTCCGATATGGCGTCTTCTGATTACGACGCTGTCTTCCAAGCCGTGATCACCTCCATCGATGATGCACTGCAGGGCATCAACACCACCCGTGCTGACCTGGGTGCTGCCCAGAACCGTCTGACCAGCACCATCAACAACCTGCAAAACGTCAATGAGAATGCTGAAGCTGCTCGTGGTCGCGTACAGGACACCGACTTCGCTGCCGAAACTGCCCAGCTGACCAAGCAGCAGACTCTGCAGCAGGCCTCGACTTCGGTTCTGGCCCAGGCCAACCAGCTGCCATCGGCAGTCCTGAAGCTGCTGGGCTAATCTGCCTGACAGGTGTCGGCGGGGGAGTGCGCTCGAGGCACTTCCCCGCCTTTTCATTGTGAGGGAGCAGACATGGACATGAGCGTCAAGCTGAACCTGTCCTATCAACCTGCGCGTTCGGCTGAGCAGGCTGTCGACAAACCATTGGTGCGGTCGGCTGAAGTCAAGGATGAAGGCAGCAAGCGCGAGCCGGTCGAGGTGCAGAGCGCCGACGAGGTCAAGAGCGCCGTTGCCGAGATCGAAAAGTTTCTGAAAGAGACCCGGCGTAACCTGGAATTCTCGACCGACGAGGAATCCGGCAAGATCGTGGTCAAGGTCGTCGCCAGCGAAAGTGGCGAGCTGATTCGGCAGATTCCCTCGGAAGAGGCCCTGCGGATCGCCCACAGTCTGAGCGATGTCAAAAGTGTCCTGTTCGACGCCAAGGCTTGATCCTCGGCAGCAGTGACCATGGTTTCATGTCAGGCTTGCAGGAGCATGATCTGACGCGTTAGCGAGAGGGATAAGAGCATGGCAAGCCCAATTACTTCGAGTGTTGGCCTGGGTTCTGGTCTGGACATTGGTTCGCTGGTCAAGGCTCTGGTTGGAGCGGACACCGCTGCCAAGCAGGCGCAAATCACCCGTCAGTCCAGCAACAACAGTGCGATGATCTCTGGCGTCGGCTCGCTGCGCAGTGCCCTCACGGCGTTCCAGGATGCCATGAAGAAACTCAACGACAAGAATGCCCCCTCGTTCAATGCCTATGCGGCCAAGTCTGCCAATGAGGCGGTGGTCAAGGTGACCTCGAGCAATACCGCGGTTGCCGGTAGCTATGACATTGTCGTGAAGCAACTGGCCACCAGCTCCAAGGTGGCGAGCCAGCAGTTTGCCGGCGGCGCCACAAGCGCCATTTCCGAAGGCACCCTGACCATCAGCCAAGGCGGCAAGACCTACGATCTCAATGTTGCGGCCGGTGCGACGCTGCAAAGTGTGCGCGACCAGATCAATAAGGAGATGGGGGTCAATGGTATTTCGGCGAACATCATCAACGAGGAGGGCGGTTCCCGTCTCGTGCTGAGTTCGACGACCACCGGTGCCAATACCGATATCAGCCTGAGCGGTATCCCCGAGCTGCAGATCGATGGCACAACCCAGCTGTCTGGAAGCGGAGCTGGCTACATCACCGCCAAGGCGCAAGACGCCGAACTGACGATCGATGGGCTGACCATCAAGAGTGGAAGCAACACGGTAAGCAACGCCATCAGCGGCATGACGCTCGAACTTACCGGTGTAAGTGCCAAGGCTGCCGATGGCACTACTACGCCAACGGCGCTGACGGTATCGGCGGATAACGAAGGGTTGAAGAAGTCGATCCAGGGGTTTGTCGATGCCTACAACACTTTGCAGAAAGCCATCACCTCGCTGACTTCCACCAGTCGTGATGAAAACGACAAGCTCGTGCTGGGGCCCCTCACCAACGACCCGACCACCCGGTCGCTGCTGGGGGATATACGCAAGGTACTGAGCGAAGTAGGTGCCGGGGACAGGCTTACCACTTTGAGCCAGCTGGGCATCAACACGCAAAAAGACGGTACACTCGAGTTCAACAGCGTCAAGTTCACGGCCGCGATGGACGAGAAGAAGCTGGGCCCTGAGGTGCAGGAGCTGTTCACAGGTGCCGATGGTATTTTCGAGCGCATGAACAAGGCCATCGATCCTTACAACGCGACCGATGGTAGTTTGGCGACGCGCAAGGCCAATCTCGACAAGACCGCCAAGAACCTTGCCGATCAGCAGGCTGCCTTGGATCGCCGTACCGAGTCCCTGACCGAGTCCCTGACCAAGAAATATGTGGCACTGGATGCCGCACTGGGCAAGATGAAAGCCCAGGCCGAGCAAATCACCTCGATCTTCGAAGCCATCAACGCCCAGGCCAAGAAGTCCTGATTCGACGTGATCGACTTTGAAAGCCCGGTAGCATCACCTTGATGCGCCGGGCTTTTTGCTTCCCCGCTAAAGTTTTTTGACGAACCGACGATACATAGGTATACGCAACCTTTTCGCTGCAACGAGGTAGATCCATGAACCCGATGTTGGCCCTTCGGCAGTACCAGAAAGTCAATAGTGTGGCGCAGACCTCCGAGGCCAGCCCGCATCGTCTGGTGCAGATGCTCATGCAAGGCGGCCTCGACCGTCTGGCCCAGGCCAAGGGCGCCATGGCGCGTAACGACATTGCCCAGCGCGGCATCCTGATCGGCAAGGCCATTGATATCATCGGTGGTCTGCGCGAAGGTCTGGATCTGGAGAACCACGGCGATAGCCTTGCCGATCTGGATAGCCTGTATACCTACATGAGCCGCCGGTTGGTCGAGGCCAACGTGCAGAACGACCCGGCGATCATCGATGAAGTGGCACGCCTGCTGATCACCGTCAAGGAAGGCTGGGATGCGATTGGCGACGAGTCACCGTCCGTCTGATTTTTGGAGGTTGCGATGAGCCAGGTGATCGAGCGTATCGAGCAGACCCGTGAAGCGCTGCTCGCGGCGTTGGCGAGCCGGGATTGGGATGCGATCGGGGAACTGGACCTCGAATGCCGGCTGTGTGTCGATGATGTGCTGGCTGAAGCGCGGGTCGACGAGGCGGCCGTGAAGGGCAGTCTAGAGCAATTGCTTGGGGTTTATCGCCAACTTATTGATATTGCAAGTGGCGAACGTCAATCTCTGGTCGATGAATTGACACAGATTCGTCAGGCGAAGAGCGCCGCAAAGGTATACCATCTGTTCAGCTGACGCTGGACGGTACAAAAAAACACGCGCCATTAATTTGACTGTGTGCTCTTTTTTGACTTAACTAGTGACTGTTTTCGCAAATTCAGACGTCCGAGCACTGATCATTCAGTCGGAATGATGTCGAGCACGCCCTCGGGCGACGAAATGACTAGGGAAGTTGCTAACGCATGTGGCGTGAAACCAAGATCCTCCTGATCGATGACGACAGCGAACGCCGCCGCGATCTGGCGGTGGTCCTGAATTTTCTAGGCGAAGAAAACCTCTCCTGCTCCAGCCAAGATTGGCAGCAGGCGGTAGAGTCTTTGTCTTCGAGTCGCGACGTGTTGTGCGTGTTGATCGGGACCGTGAATGCTCCAGGCGGTGTGCTGGGGCTCCTTAAGACAGTGGCAACCTGGGATGAGTTCCTTCCGGTTCTGCTTTTAGGTGAAATTTCTTCTGCGGAGTTCCCGGAAGACCTGCGCCGTCGCGTTCTGTTCAACCTCGAGATGCCGCCGAGCTATAGCCAGTTGCTCGATTCGCTGCACCGTGCCCAGGTCTATCGCGAGATGTACGACCAGGCCCGCGAGCGTGGCCGCCAGCGCGAACCGAACCTGTTCCGCAGCCTGGTGGGCACCAGCCGGGCCATCCAGCATGTGCGGCAGATGATGCAGCAGGTGGCCGATACCGATGCCAGCGTGCTGATCCTCGGCGAGTCCGGTACCGGCAAGGAAGTGGTGGCGCGCAATCTGCACTACCACTCCAAGCGTCGTGAAGCGCCGTTCGTGCCGGTCAACTGCGGGGCGATCCCGGCCGAGTTGCTCGAGAGCGAGCTGTTCGGCCACGAGAAGGGGGCCTTCACTGGGGCGATCACCAGTCGTGCGGGGCGCTTCGAGCTGGCCAACGGCGGTACCTTGTTCCTCGACGAGATCGGCGACATGCCGCTGCCGATGCAGGTCAAGCTGCTGCGCGTGTTGCAGGAGCGCACCTTCGAGCGGGTGGGCAGCAACAAGACCCAGAGCATCGATGTGCGCATCATCGCGGCGACCCACAAGAACCTCGAGACCATGATCGAGGAGGGTACTTTCCGCGAAGACCTGTACTATCGCCTGAATGTCTTCCCCATCGAGATGGCGCCGCTGCGGGAGCGGGTCGAGGATATTCCGCTGCTGATGAACGAGCTGATCTCGCGCATGGAGCACGAGAAGCGCGGTTCCATCCGCTTCAACTCGGCGTCGATCATGTCCCTGTGCCGCCATGGCTGGCCGGGTAACGTGCGCGAGCTGGCCAACCTGGTCGAGCGGATGGCGATCATGCACCCGTATGGGGTGATTGGGGTTTCCGAGTTGCCGAAGAAATTCCGCTACGTCGATGACGAGGACGAGCAGTTGGTCGACAGCCTGCGCAGCGACCTCGAAGAGCGGGCGGCGATCAACGGCCATGCACCGGGCTTCTCCAGCCATGCGATGCTGCCGCCTGAAGGGCTGGACCTCAAGGATTACCTGGGCAATCTCGAACAGGGGTTGATCCAGCAGGCATTGGACGACGCCAACGGCATCGTCGCGCGGGCCGCCGAGCGCCTGCGTATCCGCCGCACCACGCTGGTGGAGAAGATGCGCAAGTACGGCATGAGCCGCCGAGAAGGGGACGACCAGGCGGAAGGTTGACGCCTGTTGCTTCTGCATAATCAGGGCTGCTGTGCAGCCCTATCGCCGGCAAGCCGGCTCCCACAGAGGCCGAACACGCTGAACCTTGTGGGAGATTACCCAGCCCTTCGGGCTGCGCTGTCGCGCAGAGAACAAGCGGTTAGCGCCGCCCCCCTGTGGGAGCGGGCTTGTCCCGCGATTGGGCCGGGCCGGATATCACCGTCGCCTGGCAAGGGCTTCGCCCTTGATCGCGGGACAAGCCCGCTCCCACAAGGACCCGCAAAATCAAATAGTTATGCGTTGTTCTATGAGAGCCGGCTTGCCGGCGATAGGGGCAGAGCAGGGCGTCCCGGGGAAGCATACCCGGCACGCCTATTGCTACATCGCTGGCAACATACCGGTTTTATGACGGTCAGCCACGCGAGAGAGCACGATGCCCCAGGCCGCCCACATCTCCCGAATTCCCGACCCGCACGGGCGCAGCCCGGTCGAGCAGGCCAGCCGCCAGGGCCTGGAGCAGGCGTTTGCCTTGTTCAGCCAGGTGTCCAGCCAGCTCAACGAGTCCTACAGCTTGCTCGAAGCGCGCGTCAGCGAACTGAAGGGCGAGTTGGCGGTGGTCAGCGCCCAGCGCATGGCCGAGCTGGACGAGAAGGAGCGCCTGGCCAATCGCTTGCAGAACCTGCTCGACCTACTGCCCGGCGGGGTGATCGTGATCGATGCCCAGGGCTACGTGCGCGAGGCCAACCCGGCCGCCTGCGAGCTGCTCGGCGAACCGCTGGTGGGTGAGCTGTGGCGGCAGGTGATCGCGCGCAGTTTCGCGCCGCGCAAGGATGACGGTCACGAAGTCTCCCTGCGCGATGGCCGACGCCTGTCCATCGCCACCCGTTCTTTGGATGCCGAGCCCGGGCAGTTGGTGTTGCTCAACGACCTGACTGAAACCCGTCGCCTGCAAGACCAGCTGGCGCGCCACGAGCGCTTGTCGTCCCTGGGGCGCATGGTCGCCTCCCTGGCCCATCAGATTCGCACGCCCTTGTCGGCGGCGATGCTCTATGCCAGTCACCTGGCCGATGGCGAGAAGGAGCTGCCGCAGGAAACCCGGCAACGCTTTGCCGGTAACCTCAAAGAGCGCCTGCATGAGCTTGAGCACCAGGTCCGCGACATGCTGGTGTTCGCCCGTGGCGAGCTGCCGCTGGGTGATCGCATCAGCCCCAAGGCCTTGTTCCAGGCCCTGCAACAGGCAGCTCAGGCCCATGTCCAGGGGCATGCGGTGCGCTGGCAGTGCGACAGCCATCTGGGTGAGCTGCTGTGCAACCGCGACACCCTGGTCGGTGCCCTGCTCAACCTGATCGAGAACGCCTTGCAGGCCAGCCAGGGTCCGGCGCGCCTCAAGGTCCACCTGTATCGCCGTGGGCAGGCCTTGCACCTGTGCGTCAGCGATGCCGGCAGCGGCATCGATGCCGACCTGCTGGCACGCCTGGGCGAACCCTTCCTCACCACAAAGACCACCGGCACTGGCTTGGGCCTGGCAGTGGTCAAGGCTGTGATGCGTGCGCACCAGGGCAACCTGGGCATTCGCTCCAAGGTCGGACGCGGCACTTGCGTGCAAGTGGTGTTGCCGTTGATCGACGGTCGGTCACGGGAGGTCGTGTAATGGCTGTGAAGGTCCTGCTGGTGGAGGACGACCGTGTCCTACGCCAGGCGCTTGGCGATACCCTGGAAATCGGCGGTTTCACCTACCGCGCCGTGGGCAGTGGCGAAGAAGCGCTCGAAGCGGTAGCCGGCGAGGCATTCAGCCTGGTGGTCAGTGATGTGAACATGCCGGGCATGGATGGGCACCAGTTGTTGGCGCAGCTACGCAGCCTGCATCCGCAGCTGCCGGTGCTGCTGATGACGGCCCATGCGGCCGTGGAACGGGCAGTCGAGGCTATGCGTCAAGGAGCCGTCGACTACCTGGTCAAACCGTTCGAGCCCAAGGCGCTGATCAGCCTGGTGGAGCGTCACGCTGCCGGCCGCGTGGGCGGTGCGGATGAAGAGGGGCCGGTGGCCTGCGAGCCGGCCAGCCGGCAGTTGCTGGAGCTGGCGGCGCGGGTGGCGCGCAGCGATTCCACCGTGCTGATCTCTGGTGAGTCCGGCACCGGCAAGGAAGTCCTGGCACGCTACATCCACCAGCAATCGCCCCGTGCAGCGCAGCCCTTCGTGGCGATCAACTGCGCGGCGATCCCCGACAATATGCTCGAGGCGACCCTGTTCGGCCACGAGAAAGGGGCTTTCACCGGTGCCATCGCCGCCCAGGCGGGCAAGTTCGAACAGGCCGACGGCGGCACCTTGCTGCTCGACGAGATTTCCGAAATGCCCCTGGGCCTGCAGGCCAAGCTCCTGCGTGTGCTGCAGGAGCGGGAGGTCGAGCGGGTGGGGGGGCGCAAGCCGATTACCCTGGACATCCGCGTGCTGGCCACTACCAACCGCGACCTCGAAGGCGAGGTGGCCGCCGGGCGTTTCCGTGAAGACCTCTACTATCGCCTGTCGGTCTTCCCGCTGGCCTGGCGCCCGTTGCGCGAGCGCAGCGCCGATATCCTGCCGTTGGCCGAGCGCCTGCTGGCACGCCACGTGGCGAAGATGAAACATGCCCCGGTGCGCTTGTCGGCCGAGGCGCGGGCCTGCCTGCAGGGGCATGCCTGGCCGGGCAACGTGCGCGAGCTGGACAATGCCCTGCAGCGGGCCTTGATCCTGCAGCAGGGCGGGGTGATCGAGGCGGCGGATTTCTGTCTGGCGGGTGTCATCCCCCTGTCGGCGCCCCTGCCTACTCCGACGCACGCCGTGAACGAAGCGCCTGCCGAGCGGGGCGGGCTGGGCGATGACATGCGTCGCCACGAATTCCAGATGATCATCGACACCCTGCGTGCCGAGCGGGGCCGGCGCAAGGAGGCCGCCGAACGGCTGGGAATCAGCCCGCGTACCCTGCGCTACAAGCTGGCGCAGATGCGTGATGCCGGGTTCGACGTCGAGGCCAGCCTGTACGGCTGAGCCATAAGCCGCAAGCAAGCACATTGGGGCTGCTACGCAGCCCAATCGCCGGCAAGCCGGCTCCCACGGGTGCAGTGCTGCCCTCGGAGTCGAGGAGGTTACTTGCAGCTTGCCGCTGGAAGTTTTGCAGGGCTGGCACTCTTGTTGCTAGTTCCAGCCCATTCGCTGCATGAGCGTCAAAAAAATGCGGCCGCCGGAGAGAGAAATCCATGACCCAAGGTGTTGAATTCAATCGTCTGATGCTGGACATGCGTGCCATGCAGGCCGAAGCCATGTCCCAGCCCAAGATCGCTGCCGCGCCGGAGCTGGCCCCGGGCCAGAGCAGCTTCGCCGACATGCTCGGCCAGGCCATCGGCAAGGTGCACGAGACCCAGCAGGCCTCTACCCAGCTGGCCAACGCCTTCGAGATCGGCAAGAGCGGTGTCGACCTGACCGACGTGATGATTGCTTCGCAGAAAGCCTCCGTATCGTTCCAGGCCCTGACCCAGGTGCGTAACAAACTGGTCCAGGCGTACCAGGACATCATGCAGATGCCGGTTTGAGGGCAAGGTGAGTCATGGCCGAAGCAGTCGTCGATAACGCCCCCGCCAAGAGCGGTCCGCCAGCGGCCAAGCCGCCGCTGTTCGGCATGGCGTTCCTGGAAAACATCTCGCAGATGCCCATGCTGCGGCAGGTCGGTCTGTTGGTCGGGCTGGCCGCCAGCGTGGCGATCGGCTTTGCCGTGGTGCTCTGGTCGCAGCAACCGGACTACCGGCCGCTGTACGGCAGCCTGGCGGGCCTGGATGCCAAGCAGGTCATGGATACGCTGGCCTCGGCCGATATCGGCTACCGCGTGGAGCCCAACTCTGGTGCCTTGCTGGTCAAGGCCGACGACCTGTCCCGCGCGCGCATGAAGCTCGCGGCCGCAGGCGTTGCGCCCAGCGATGGCAACATCGGCTTCGAGATCCTCGACAAGGAGCAAGGCCTGGGCACCAGCCAGTTCATGGAGGCCACCCGCTACCGCCGTGGCCTGGAAGGCGAACTGGCGCGTACAGTCTCGAGCCTGAACAACGTCAAGGCCGCTCGCGTGCACCTGGCAATCCCCAAGAGCTCGGTGTTCGTGCGTGACGAGCGCAAGCCCAGCGCATCGGTACTGGTCGAGCTGTACCCAGGCCGTGCCCTGGAAGCCGGGCAGGTGATGGCCATCGTCAACCTGGTCGCCACCAGTGTGCCGGAGCTGGACAAGTCCCAGGTCACCGTGGTCGACCAGAAGGGCAATCTGTTGTCCGAACAGTTGCAGGACACCGCCCTGACCATGGCCGGCAAGCAGTTCGACTACAGCCGCCGCATGGAAGGTATGCTTACCCAGCGCGTGCACAACATCCTGCAGCCGGTGTTGGGCAACGACCGCTACAAGGCCGAGGTGTCCGCCGACGTCGACTTCAGCGCGGTGGAGTCCACCTCCGAGCAGTTCAACCCCGACCAGCCGGCCCTGCGCAGCGAGCAGTCGGTGAACGAGCAGCGCACCAGCAGCCAGCCGCCGCAAGGTGTGCCGGGTGCCCTGAGCAACCAGCCGCCGGCCGGTGCCGCGGCCCCTGAAAACGCCACGGCCGCCGCACCGCCTGCGGGCGCGATCCAGCCTGGGCAACCGCTGGTCGATGCCAATGGCCAGCAGATCATGGACCCCGCCACCGGCCAGCCGATGCTCGCGCCTTACCCGGCCGACAAACGTCAACAGACCACCAAGAACTTCGAGCTGGACCGTTCCATCAGCCATACCCGCCAGCAACAAGGGCGCCTGACCCGCTTGTCGGTGGCGGTGGTGGTGGACGACCAGGTCAAGGTCGATGCCGCTACCGGCGAGACCACCCGTGCGCCCTGGGGCGCCGAAGACCTGGCGCGCTTCACTCGCCTGGTGCAGGACGCGGTCGGCTTCGATGCCAGCCGCGGCGACAGCGTGACCGTGGTCAACGTGCCGTTCTCCG
Source organism: Pseudomonas guariconensis (assembly GCF_015680235.1). Classification (GTDB taxonomy): domain Bacteria; phylum Pseudomonadota; class Gammaproteobacteria; order Pseudomonadales; family Pseudomonadaceae; genus Aquipseudomonas; species Aquipseudomonas guariconensis_A. The sequence goes on along the minus strand of NZ_JADLJL010000012.1, from coordinate 1,480 downwards.
CCGACCGTGGTGTGGAGCTGGCCGACATTCCGTTCTACTCGCAGCCGTGGTTCTGGGACATCGTCAAGCAGGTGCTGGGCGTGGTGTTTATCCTGGTGCTGGTATTCGGCGTGCTGCGCCCGGTGCTCAACAACATCACCGGCGGTGGCAAGCAGGCCGCTGCCACCGACAGCGACATGGAGCTGGGCGGGATGATCGGTCTGGATGGCGAACTGGCCAACGACCGCGTCACCCTCGGTGGCCCGCAAAGCATTCTGTTGCCTAGCCCCAGCGAGGGCTACGAAGCACAGCTCAACGCAATCAAAGGCCTGGTGGCCGAAGACCCGGGCCGCGTGGCCCAGGTCGTGAAAGAGTGGATCAACGCCGATGAGTGACAACCGAGCCGTTACCGCCAAGCTGAGCCGCGTCGACAAGGCGGCGATCCTTCTGCTGTCCCTGGGCGAGACCGACGCCGCCCAGGTGCTGCGTCACATGGGGCCAAAGGAAGTGCAGCGGGTCGGTGTGGCCATGGCGCAGATGGGCAACGTGCACCGTGAGCAGGTCGAGCAGGTGATGAGCGAGTTCGTCGAGATCGTCGGCGACCAGACCAGCCTGGGCGTGGGTTCGGACGGCTACATCCGCAAGATGCTCAACCAGGCCCTGGGCGAGGACAAGGCCAACGGCCTGATCGACCGCATCCTGCTCGGTGGCAACACCAGCGGCCTGGACAGCCTCAAGTGGATGGAGCCGCGTGCCGTGGCCGACGTCATTCGCTACGAGCACCCGCAGATCCAGGCGATCGTGGTCGCCTACCTGGACCCCGACCAGGCCGGCGAGGTGCTGAGCAATTTCGACCACAAGGTGCGCCTGGACATCATCCTGCGCGTGTCTTCGCTCAACACGGTGCAGCCGGCGGCGCTCAAGGAGCTCAACCAGATTCTCGAGAAGCAGTTCTCCGGCAACTCCAACGCCGCGCGCACCACCCTGGGCGGCATCAAGCGGGCGGCCGACATCATGAACTTCCTGGACAGCTCCGTGGAAGGTCAGCTGATGGACTCGATCCGCGAGATCGATGGCGACCTGTCCGAGCAGATCGAAGACTTGATGTTCGTCTTCAACAACCTGGCCGACGTCGACGACCGTGGCATCCAGGCGCTGCTGCGCGAGGTGTCCTCCGACGTGCTGGTGGTTTCGCTCAAGGGCGCCGACGAGAAGGTCAAGGACAAGATTTTCCGCAACATGTCCAAGCGTGCTTCGGAGCTGCTGCGTGACGACCTGGAGGCCAAGGGCCCGGTGCGGGTCAGCGACGTGGAAACGGCGCAGAAGGAGATCCTCACCATTGCACGGCGCATGGCCGAGGCGGGCGAAATCGTGCTCGGCGGCAAGGGCGCCGAGGAAATGATCTGATCCAGCCCCCTGTAGGAGCGGCCTCGCGCCGCGAAAGGGCTGCCAAGCAGCCCCTGGATTTTCAGCGTTTTCGCATAGATGGCCGGGGCTGCTT
>NZ_JADLJL010000011.1 GCF_015680235.1 Pseudomonas guariconensis | reverse complement strand
GGCGGCGGGTCAGGTCGCCTTCGCCCTCGGCGATGTCCTGCATGGCGCGGCCCATGGTGGTCAGCGGGCGCATCAGCACCGGGATCAGCAAACCCAGCAAGCCGGCGATGGCGGCCACGGCGATGAGCATGGCGATGATCGCCGAGGTGCGGAATTGGCTCAGGCCGGCGTAGGCCTTGTCCTTGTCGATGGACAGGCCGATGTACCACTGGGCCGAGGGCAGGCCTTGCACCGGGGCGAAGGAAATGATGCGGTCCTGGCCGTTCAAGGTGACATCCTGCATGCCCGGCTCGACCTTCAAGGCGGCATCGGGGTAGATGTCCTTGAGGTTCTTCATCACCTGGTCCTTGTCGGGGCTGACGATCACCTGGCCGTTACGGTCGGCGAGGAAGGCGTGGCCGATGCCGCCGAAGTCCACCGAGTTGATCAACCGCACCAGGGTATCCAGGCTCAGGTCAGCGCCCGCCACGCCCAACAGCTCGCCGCTGGCCTTGGCCTTGACCGGCGTCACGATGCTCATCATCAGGCCACCGACGGTGCCCTGGTAAGGCGGGGTCAATACGGTACGCCCGGCATTGGCCGCTTCGCCGTACCAGGGCCGCTTGCGCGGGTCGAAACCTTCGGGCAGCTCCACGAACGGCCGCTGGGTGAATACCCCATCGGCTTGGCCGAGGTAGGTGAAGAGGAAGTTCTGCGTGTAGGACGGTTGCTCGACCAGCCCGGCGACATGAGCGCCGATGCCCTGCTGGGCGATGTCCTGGGCGAGGTTCTCAAGCATCAGGATGCGCCCGCTCATCCAGTTCTGCACGCTGCTGGCGGTCAAGGCGCCAGCCTGTTGCACGGAAGACTCGATGTTCTGGCGGATGATGTTGCGCTGCAGGTAGTCGTTGTAGAGGGTGAACAAGGCAAACGCCAATACCACGACGCCGCAGGCACTGAGCAGGACCTTGTGGCGGAATTTCAGGTTCATGTTCCGGACCTTGGATGGATTGTTCTTTTTATCGCGCGCTCATGACTCGATGGCGGGACTCTCACGTGCGCTATCGGCTGCCCGTGTATGGATCTTGAGCGCTGCGGCGATTTTTCCCACAAAGCTCTACAACCTTTCTTATTGAGTTAAGCGGCAATGGGGCCGCTACGCGCCCCATCGCGGGACAAGCCCGCTCCAGAGACCTCGTCCTTGGAGGGTTTGCGTGATCCTGTAGGAGCGGGCTTGTCCCGCGATGGGCTGCATAGCAGCCCCAATGAATATCCAAAACCGGCACTAGCCTGTATGGCGTAATTCACGGCAATCTGTAACTAACACCCGCCTGGTGGCTGCTCTAGCATCGAGCCCACTGATGGAGGGCAAGCCATGCACGAAATCCCCGGCAATATCGACTGCCCAGGCCTGACGGTCCGCCGCCTCGGCCTCGACGACCTGGAAGTAATCTGCCGCCACCGCGAGCGGATGTTTCTGGAGGCCGGCGGCGATCCTGAACAACTTCGCCAGATGACCGAACACTTCCGCCCCTGGCTGTCACAGCGTCTGGGCGATGGCCGCTACTACGGCTTCGCCTTGGTAGAGGGCGAGCAGGTCGCCGCCGCCATCGGCCTGATGAGCATCGATTGGCCACCGCACCCGGCCCATCCGACTCGCGATCAACGTGGCTATGTGCTGAACGTGTTCGTCGAACCCGACTACCGGCGCCGGGGCCTGGCGTCAACGTTGATGAAGCTGGCCGAGGCCGAGTTCGCCCGGCGCGACATCGCGTTCGCTGTGCTGCATGCCACCGAGGCCGGCAGGCCGGTGTATCTGGCGCAGGGGTGGAACGCTACCGCTGAAATGGCCAAGCACTTGGGTTGAAAGCGTGCAAGCCGGTATGGCGCTATCTCTAAAAATAGCGCAGGACAGGTGGGAGCCGGCTTGCCGGCGATAGGGCCGGAGCAGGTAAAAAAACCCCAGCCATAGGATGACTGGGGTTTTTGATCACGCCGAAAACGGCGCGTTCCAGAATTACTGCTGCTGCGGCAGCTTGTCGATCGGGCCGCAACCGCCAATAACTTTGGAAATGGAAACCGAAGGGTGGAACAGGTAGTCGTACGAGCAGTTCTTCTGCTGGTTGAAGACTTGGCCGGTGCAACCGGAGAGCAGTGCCACGCCGGAAACGACAGCGACAGCAACAGTGGCCTTGATCAGCTTTTTCATTACTAAATCCTTTAATTTATAATTCACCACCGTACTGATGGCGCCGCGATATTAGCAAACGCGTTCAAAAAAAAGAATTGCCAATGTGCACAGGCTTAGTTGAACGATTACAACGGCTTGCCTATCAATCCAAACCCTTGATCCCTTTAAGAGTTTCCATTCAATTGGATGTCGACCTGTCAGACGCAGGTGAGGCATGAAAGTGTGACATGTATCACGAAAGGCAACTTTCAAAGTTCCATGCGCTGCCAACTTTCCATTCACGACGTGGTGGCCTTAAAGCAACCGTCGAACATCCTCGACCACCTGCCGATTGACCCAAACCCCTTGCGCCTGCGATCGCTCGCGGGCACTGAAACGACGCTGGGAAGGCAGGCGTGCCCCCTGTTCGGTGATCGCGGCGAACAGGTGTTCCGCCCGCTGCATCCCGGCTTCGACATCGCCCCCCAGGAAGGCCTTGGGGTCGAAGGCCAGCAATAGCTCGCCATGGCACGGCGTGGCACCGGCGCCGGCATCGAACGCCATGGATTCGAGGCTGGTCATGTCACCGATCAGCGCGCCGGCGAGCAATTCGATCATCGCCGCCAGGGCCGAGCCCTTGTGGCCGCCGAAGGTTTGCATCGCACCCGCCAGCGCCGCGCTCGCATCGTTGGTCGGCTGGCCATCGCTGTCCAGCGCCCAGCCATCGGGGATCGGCTTGCCCTGGCGGGCGTGCAGTTCGATGTCGCCACGGGCGATGGCGCTGGTGGCGAAGTCGAACACGAACGGCTCGTTGCCCGGGCGCGGCCAGGCGAACGCCAGGGGGTTGGTGCCGAACACGCCGCGCTTGCCACCGGCCGGCGCTACCCAGCTGTGGCTGGGGGTCATTGCCAGGCCGACCAACCCGTGGGCGGCGATGGCCTCGACTTCCGGCCACAGGGCCGAGAAGTGGAAACAGTTGCGGATGACCAGCGCTGCGATCCCTTGCTGCCTTGCCTTCTCCACCAACACCGGCAGGCCGGTCTGGAAGGCCAGGAGCGAATAGCCCTGGTGCGCATCCACCTTGACGATGGATGGGCCCTGGTCGTGGACCGTCGGCAACACTGCCGGGTCGACTTTGCCGGAGCGCAGCGAACGCACGCACACCAATACCCGGTACAGGCCATGGGAATGACACTCGTCGCGCTGGCCCTGGGTGATCACCTCGGCGATCGCCTGGGCATGGGCCATGGACATGCCATTGGCGAGCAGGGCATTGACCGCCAGGTCATGGACCTCCTCGAGGCTCAGGTGGATCGAATCAGTCTGGTTCATGTGTTTTCTCCTTGAAGCAACGCTCTCCCTGCGGAAACGGCTGTGCCATCACGGCGCCGTGACCAGGGCTTTCGCCCTGGATCACGGGGCATCGGATCAGCTGGCGTGTGCAGTGCTCACCCCCTTCACGGCAGGTTGCGCGTGGGGCTCGTCTTCTTCATCGGCCTCCAGGCGCACCAAGTGGGCCGGCACGCCGGTGCAGGCGCCCCAGTAGTAGATGCCCAGCGAGCACAGGGCGACGATGACGTTGTCCAGCGGATGGGCCAGCACGCCCAGACCACCGAAGCTGCCGAGCTTGGACAGCACGATGATCATCGCGTAGAAGCCCACCAGCCAGAGCGAGGAACGCACCTGTTGTTTGAGCGACAGGTGCTCGGTGGGCACGAAACGCCCGGCCAGCAAGTACACCAGGAACATCAGGATCTGCAGGCTGAGCAGCCAGGACACGGTGTTCCAACCCGACCAATAGACGATCAGCGAGGCGATGATGAACGACACCGGACCCAGCACGCCCAAGGCCTTGACCCGGAACGGGCGGACCAGGTCCGGGGCGCTGCGGCGCAGGGCGGCGACCGAGACCGGCGCCACCGCGTAGCTCAATACCAACGCGGCAGACACCACGTTGATCAGCGCTTCCCAGGACGGGAACGGCAGGGTCCAGAAGATCGACATGGCGAAGGTCAGCCACAGCGCCGGACGGGGGATGCCGGACGCCTCGTCGATGCGGGTGAACACCTTGAAGAAGGTGCCGGTACGCGCCCAGCCGTAGATGACCCGCGGCGTGGCGTTCATGTAGATATTGCCGCAGCCGCTCGGCGAGATCACCGCATCGGCGATCACTAGGTAGGCCAGCCAGCCGACGCCCAGGGTGATGGCGATGTCACGGTATGGCAGCGAGAATTCCTTGCTGATCTGGCCCCAGCCGTTGGCGAGCATTTCGGTCGGCACACTGCCGAGGAACGCCACTTGCAACAGCACATAGATGGCCGTGGACAGCAGCACCGAGAGAATCAACGCGATCGGGATGGTGCGTTGCGGGTTACGCACCTCGCTGGCCACCGAGATGATCGGCGTCAGGCCCAGGTAGGCGAAGATGATGCCGCCACCGGACACGGCCATCTCGATGCCGGACATGCCGAACGGCGCGAAGCCCTGGACTTCCAAGTTTTCCGGGCTGAAGAAGCTGTAGAGCACGACGATGACCAGCAACGGCACGATGAACTTGAAGGTGCTGATCAGGTTATTGGTCTTGGCGAAGGTCTTGACGCTGCGGTAGTTGACCACGAAGAACAGGCACAACAGGGCGAACTGCACCAGCCAGCCGGCCAGGGTCGCGTCGTTGGTGCCCGGTTTGGTCAGTTGCGGGAACCAGGCCGCGGCGTACTGGCGCGAAGCGACCACTTCGATCGCCACCAGGCTCGAGAACGCGATGATGGTGATGAAGCCCATCAGGTAGCCCAGCAACGGGCCATGGGAAAACACCGGGTAGCGCACCACGCCGCCGGCGCGCGGCAAGGCGGCGCCCAGTTCGCAGTAAACGATGCCCAGCAGCAGCACGGCGAAACCGCCGATCAGCCAGGAGATGATGCCCGCCGGGCCGGCGATGGCCGAGACGTGGCTGGCAGCGAACAGCCAGCCGGAGCCGAAGATTGCGCCCAGGCCGATGAACGTCAAGTCCATCAGCGACAGTTGTTTCTTGAATTTACCTTGGCCTGACATAGCTAAGCCCTTTTTGTGGATTATTGAAATAGGCAGAAACTGTGTTGGAGATCGTGGTCGTTCGTAGGTGAAGCAAAGGCCTCTGGGTTCGAGGAGTGACGCTTGTCGCGATGGCGCAAGCAGCGCTTCCTGTTTCAGCGATGGGTTGCAAAAGCTCGTTCCAGACAGGCGGATGGTCTATGGCCGCCGGGCAGGAGTCAGGGGCGAGGAGGTGCCAGGCACGCTCGTTCTTTTCTAGGTTGAACTGATCGCGGCCAGGATTGCTTGATGGTTTTCATCAACCCTGATGACGAATTCGGCACAATTTGCATCCGCTGCTTGACGCCGGGCCGCCATGTGCAGGCATCCTGAAAAAAACAATCCGCCCGTGCCACACGGCCCGGGGACAGGCTCCCGAACTGCAGGACCGCCACCATGCCCGAGTCGCATTTCGCCGCCATCAGCGAAGGCCTCAGCGCCCATCGCCCGAAGAACATGAAGGAGCTCATGGGCTGCATCTCGCTGATGCAACCCATGCTCGATGCCATCCCCAACGCCGTGATCTTCGTCAAGGATGCGCAAGCCAGGTACCTGATGGCCAACCGCACGCTGGTGGAGCGCTGCGGCTTGAAGTCCCTCGCCCCGCTGCTGGGGCGCACCAGCGCGCAGGTTTTTCCGGCACAGCTCGGGCCGGGCTACACCGAGCAGGACCGGCGCGTGCTCGAAGGCGCCCTGGTGTTGCAGGACCAGTTGGAAGTGCACCTGTACGGGACACAGCAACCGGGCTGGTGCCTGACCCACAAGCGCCCGATCCTCAACCGCCAGGGCGAGGTCATGGGCCTAATCGGAATTTCCGTCGACCTGCAGTCCGCCGCCCAGGCACACCCGGCCTACCAGCGGTTGTCGGCGGTGGATGCCTACATCCGCGAGCACTACCACCGCCCGATCACCCTCGATGACCTCACTGCGGTCGCCGGCCTGTCCGTGGCGCAGCTGGAGCGTTACTGCAAGCGGATCTTCCACCTCACGCCACGGCAGATGATCCACAAGGCCCGGCTGGAGCAGGCGCACCTGTTGCTGCATTCCGAGCTGCCGATCACCGAGGTGGCGCTGCGCTGCGGCTACTCCGACCACAGCGCCTTCTCCCGGCAGTTCAAGACCATGACCGGTTTCACACCGCGCCAGTATCGCCAGGCGACCCGCGGCTGATTGACTTGGGCCTGCTCAGCTCCCCCCTGTAGGAGCGGGCTTGTCCCGCGATGGGCCGTCCCTCTCACCACGGCGGTATGGCAAGGGCTTCGCCCTTGATCGCGGGACAAGCCCGCTCCTACAGGGGGCGTCGGCTTACTGGCGATAAAAACGAGTCAGAGGCTTGATTGTATAAAATCTACATTGTATAAAATCTGCAATCCGCCCCACCCCAGCCCTCCGGCTGATGCTTGCAGAGGATCCATAATTTCAATGAAAAGCATCCATGTCATCGACTCCCACACCGGCGGCGAACCCACCCGCCTGGTCATGAGCGGCTTCCCTGCCCTCGCCGGCCAGACCATGAGCCAGCAGCGCGATAACCTGCGCAACGAGCACGATCAATGGCGCCGGGCAACCCTGCTCGAACCCCGCGGCAACGATGTGCTGGTCGGCGCCCTGTACTGCGAGCCCGTTTCGCCGGACGCTACCTGCGGCGTGATCTTCTTCAACAACACCGGCTACTTGGGCATGTGCGGCCACGGCACCATCGGCCTGGTCGCGTCGCTGCACCACCTGGGCATCATCGAACCGGGCGAGCACAAGATCGACACCCCCGTCGGCCCGGTGGAAGCCACCCTGCACAGCGATGGTTCGGTGACCGTGCGCAACGTGCCGGCCTACCGCTACCGCCACGATGTACCGGTGCAAGTGCCCGGCTACGGCGAAGTGCGCGGCGATATCGCCTGGGGCGGCAATTGGTTCTTCCTGGTCTCCGAACATGGCCAGACCCTGGAACTGGGCAATGTCGAAGCATTGACCGCCTACACCTGGGCGATCCTGCAAGCGCTGGAAGCCAACGGCATCTACGGCGAGGACGGCGGCGTGATCGACCACGTCGAGCTGTTTGCCGCTGACCCGCAGGCCGACAGCCGCAATTTCGTGATGTGTCCGGGCAAGGCCTATGACCGTTCGCCGTGTGGCACCGGTACCAGCGCCAAGCTCGCCTGCCTGGCCGCCGACGGCAAGCTCGCACCGGGCCAGGCCTGGGTCCAGGCCAGCATCACCGGCAGCCGCTTCGAAGGCCGCTACGAACAGGAAGGCGAACGTATCCGCCCCTCCATCACCGGCCGTGCCCATGTCACGGCAGACAGCCAACTGCTGATCGATGAGCAGGACCCCTTCGCCTGGGGCATCTGCCAGTAACCCGAGCACGTCGCCTTACGACGCGACACCCCTGACCACCAACCTGAATGAATGCTTCAAGGAGCCCACAATGACTGACAATATCTTCACCGGCTGCATTCCTGCCCTGATGACCCCCTGCACCCCAGAACGCAAGCCCGACTTCGACGCGCTGGTGAAAAAGGGCCGTGAGCTGATAGATATCGGCATGAGCGCGGTGGTGTACTGCGGCTCCATGGGCGACTGGCCGCTGCTGACCGAAGCCGAGCGCCAGGAAGGCGTGGCGCGCCTGGTGGCCGCCGGCATCCCGACCATCGTCGGCACCGGCGCGGTCAACTCCCGCGAAGCGGTTTCCCACGCAGCCCATGCCGCCAAGGTCGGTGCCCATGGCCTGATGGTCATCCCGCGCGTGCTCTCCCGCGGCTCGTCGATCCCGGCGCAGAAGGCGCACTTCAAAGCCATCCTCGAGGCAGCGCCGAACCTGCCGGCGGTGATCTACAACAGCCCCCACTACGGTTTCGCCACCCGCGCCGACCTGTTCTTCGAACTGCGCAGCGAGCACCCGAACCTGATCGGCTTCAAGGAGTTCGGTGGCGCGGCAGCCATGAGCTATGCGGCCGAGTTCATCACCTCCAAGGACAACGAAGTGACGCTGATGGCTGGCGTGGATACCCAGGTGTTCCATGGCTTCGTCAAGTGCAACGCCACCGGCGCCATCACCGGCATCGGCAACGCCCTGCCGCGTGAAGTGCTGCAACTGATCGCCCTGTGCAAGCAGGCCGCCGCCGGCGATGCCAAGGCCCGTCGCCTGGCGCTGGAACTGGAAGGCGCCCTGGCCATCCTGTCCTCGTTCGATGAAGGCGTCGACCTGGTGCTGTACTACAAGCACCTGATGGTGCTCAACGGCGACAAGGAATACACCCTGCACTTCAACGAGACCGACGTGCTGAGCGAATCCCAGCGCCGCTACGCGGAAAACCAGTACGCGCAGTTCCGCCAGTGGTACGCCAGCTGGGTAGCTGAAAACAACCTGGCCTGATCCCACGCCGGCTTCATCTCCCTGAGGCGGCACGCCTGTCGGCGTGCCGTCTTTCTCCCCCGCCCTTGCCTGCCCGTCACGGCCTGGCGCGGGAACCCCGTCTTCTCGACCTCAGGAGAGCCCCATGAGTCTTTCAGGTAACCTGCTGATCGGCCAACGCGCCGTTGCCGGCACGCAAACCCCGGTCCATGCCATCAACCCTGCCACCAACGAGCGGCTCGAGCCGGCCTACCTCGGTGGCAGCCGCGAGCATGTCGAGCTCGCCTGCAGCCTCGCCTGGGACGCGTTCGACCGCTATCGCGAGACGTCGCTGGAAGCCCGCGCGGTCTTCCTCGAACGCATCGCCCAGCACATCGAGGCCCTCGGCGACACGCTGGTCCAGCGCGCCGTGGCCGAGTCCGGCCTGCCGCAAGCGCGTATCCAGGGCGAGATCGGCCGCACCTGCTTCCAGCTGCGCACCTTCGCCCGCACCGTGCGTGCCGGCGAGTGGCTGGACGTGCGCGTGGACCAAGCCCTGCCCGAACGCCAGCCCCTGCCACGCCCCGACCTGCGCCAGCGCCATATCCCCTTGGGCCCGGTGGCTGTGTTCGGTGCCAGCAACTTCCCCCTGGCCTTCTCCGTGGCCGGCGGCGACACCGCTTCGGCCTTGGCGGCGGGCTGCCCGGTGATCGTCAAGGCCCATAGCGGCCACCCCGGCACCAGCGAACTGGTCGGCCGTGCCATCCAGCAGGCGGTGCGCGAGTGCGACCTGCCCGAAGGCGTGTTCTCGCTGCTGTACGGCTCGGGCACCGAAATCGGTATCGGCCTGGTCAACGATCCACGTATCAAGGCCGTGGGCTTCACTGGCTCGCGCAGCGGTGGCATAGCCCTGACCCAGGCCGCCCAGGCACGCCCGGAGCCGATCCCGGTGTATGCCGAGATGAGCTCGATCAACCCGGTGTTCCTGTTCGAGTCGGCCCTGCGCAACCGTGGCGCCGCGCTGGCCGAAGGCTTCGTCGCCTCGCTCAACCAAGGCGCGGGCCAGTTCTGCACCAACCCTGGGCTGGTCATCGCTATAAAAGGTGAAGCCCTGGACGCCTTCATCACCACCGCCGCTGACGCCATCATCAGAAGCCCGGCCCAGACCATGCTCACCCCGGGCATCTACAACGCCTACAACAACGGCGTCCAGGCCCTGGCCAGCAATGCCAATGCCCACCTGCAGGCCAAAGGTGTCGCAGGCGACGGCCACAACCAGTGCCAGTCACACTTGTTCGTCAGCAGCGCCAGCGACTTCATGCGCGACCACGCCCTACAGGCCGAAGTGTTCGGCTCCGCCTCGCTGGTCGTCCAGTGCGATGACCTGGCCCAGGCCAGGCAGGTAGCCGAGCAGCTCGAAGGCCAGCTCACCGCCACCGTGCATATGGACGCTGCCGACAGCGAAGCGGTCGCCACCCTGCTGCCGACGCTGGAGCGCAAGGCCGGGCGAATCCTGGTCAATGGCTGGCCGACCGGCGTGGAAGTGTGCGATGCCATGGTCCATGGCGGCCCGTTCCCGGCCACCTCCGATGCCCGCAGCACCTCGGTGGGCACTGCGGCGATCCTGCGTTTCCTGCGCCCGGTGTGCTACCAGAACGTCCCGGACGACTTACTGCCGCCAGCGATCAAGCAGGGCAACCCGCTGAACCTCCGCCGCCTGGTGAATGGCCAGCGAGAGCACTGACCGGCCATTGGCAGACCTCCACCGACAGCCCCGCGCCACGTCGGTGGATGCTGCCAGGCCCTTTTGCATACAATATGCAAATTCCAACCGGGTCCCTGAACAGTAACTATGGCTAGCTTCAAGACACGTGCCCAGCACGTTGCGGACGATCTTCGCAAACGGATACTCAGCGGCGAATTCAAAGGCGCCACCCAGCTGCGCCAGGACGCGCTCGCGCGCGATTACGACGTCAGCCGCATTCCGGTGCGCGAGGCGCTGCTGACCCTGGAGGCCGAAGGCCTGGTGGAATTCCACCCCCACCGGGGCGCGTTCACCACCGAACTCTCCACGGCCACCATCCGCGAACTGTTCGACTTGCGCGTGCTGCTCGAATGCAGGGCACTGGCGCAGGCCATTCCGAAGCTGACCCCAAGCGAACTGGACCGCGCCGAGCGCCTGCTGGACCAATACGACGCCGCACTGGACTCGGGCAGCGATATCGACAACTGGAGCGAGCTGAACTTCGCCTTCCACACTGCGCTCTACTCGCCCGCCCAATTGCCGGAAACCCTGGCGATGATCACGCACCTGAACACCAAGTGCGACCGCTACATCCGCATGCAACTGCTTTATACGCGGGAGATCCAGAAAGCCGAGAAGGAACACCGCGAGCTGCTGGAGTTCGCCCGCGACAAGAACATCGAGGCGGCCTGCCGCCTGCTGGACCGCCATATCCGCGAAGCCTGCGAGGGCATCGTTGCGGTCCTGGAAAACAGCTTGAACCACTGACCCCGCGCCCTGGGCATTTTTCCGGGGCGTGGTTCGGACAAACCAATTGTATAAAATCTACGATCACGAGGTAGCGGATGCATTCAGACGAACTTCACCGTGCCGCCAGCAACGACGCCTATGACATCGCCGTGGTCGGCGCAGGGGTCGTAGGCGTCGCCTGTGCCCTCGCTCTATCCCGCCAAGGGCACCGCGTGCTGGTGCTGGATCGGGACGAACCGGGCAAGGGCGCATCGTTCGGCAACGCCGGCCACCTGGCCACCGAACAAGTGTTCCCCATTGCCGACGTGTCCATCCTCAAGCGCCTGCCGGCCATGCTGCTGGACCCGATGGGGCCGCTGCGCCTGGACTGGCGTTACCTGCCCAGGGCCCTGCCCTGGTTCACCCGACTGTTGCTGAATCTGCGCCAGCGCCCCTACCAGAACAGCGTCGCGGCCCTGCGGGCCTTGAACGAAGCCAGCCTGGATGCCTGGCGGCGCCTGCTGGCGTCGGTGGGCCACACGCAGCTGCTGAAGGAAGACGGCTCCCTGCTGGTGTTCGAGCGCCCCGAGTCCCGGGCTGCGATCGCGGCCGTCAAACAGAAGATGCAGGCCCAGGGCGTGCCCGTCGAGTTCTGGGATGCCGCCGCCGTCCAACGCACCGCGCCGCAGTTGGCCGAGTCGATCCAGGGCGGGCTGTTCTTCCCCGCGACCGGGCATTTCATCGATCCGCACCTGGTAGTGACGACGCTGGTTCAGGCCGCCCGGGAAAACGGTGTGCGCTTTGCCCAGGAACACGTCGACAGCGGCCAATTGGTAGCGGACGGTGTGGCGCTACGCACCGGCAGCGGGGAGGTTCGTGCCCGCAAGGTGCTGATCGCCTGCGGCGCCCATTCGGCCAAGCTCACCCGACAACTCACCGGCAAGACAGTCCCACTGGATACCGAGCGCGGCTACCACCTGATGCTGCCCCACGAGCACGACCGCCTACCCCTGGCCGTGACCTTCATGGAACGACGCTTCATCATGACGCCTATGCAAGGCGGTCTGCGCCTGGCAGGCACCGTGGAGTTCGCCGGGCTGGAGCGCGCGCCCAACATGCAACGTGCCTGGCAGCTTCATCGCCTGAGCCAGGGCCTGTTCAAGAATGAATTGAATATCGAAGCCGCGAGCACCTGGATGGGCTTTCGCCCTTCCCTGCCCGACTCATTACCCGTGATCGACCAGGCCTGCGACGGCCGCGTGCTACTCGCCTTCGGCCACCAGCACCTAGGGCTGACCCAGGCGGCGACCACTGCGGAAATGGTGGCGTCCATGGCCGGGGCCGTGTCCATCGAGGGCAAACCGCTACCAGCGTTCGCGCCCTACCGGCTGGATAGGTTCTAGCCTGTACGGATTGTGCAGGCTGAACAGGGTTCCACGTTTCATGGTTGAGCCAAGCCCCTAAGGGTCCGGCTCAACCAGACACCGCTTAGGTGAGATCTTTCACCGTTTTCGAAACACCATTGTTTTGCACCGACACGATGCCCGCATCTCGGGATTGTGACGTGGTGTACATCTGGCTCGTGCCAATGATCTGATGGTTGGCGGCCTTCAGATTGAAGTAAAACTTGCCATTGGCAGACTCCCGCTTTTCGTAACGCTCGGCCGACGGGCTGTTCGTCTGGACCGAGGCAATTCCATTTTCGGCTGACTTCTTCGCCTCATACAACTCGCTGGTGAGGATGACCTCCCCGTTCCCTGCCTTCAATACGAATCTCACTTGATCGTTGCTGCTTTTGCTCAGTTCGAACCAGCCGGCCATAGGCGCTCCTTGGTGTGATGCGACAGTGTTGACGACATCGAATACCTTTCATGCCTTTCGAGTATGCACAACCTGTTGGACATTTCCATTAACAGCGCAACGGCGCAAGCACTGGCTGTTCGGTCACCTCAAGAACACGCTCTGCGTACCGATCGAAGAATCCATATCACCTCTGAAGTAAGCCCGTGGGCCCACCGAGGGGCGTACTGGCAATCGTCAGTTTGCATACTTGGCTGCACCCTAACCAGGCCTGCTTTGATCAAGCCGAGCAGACATCTAGAGCCTTTTGCACCATTAAAACCTCAATAGTTTCTTTCAAGCAATCTCAACTGTACTCTCGCCTAGAATATATAAAACCACTAAGAGAATCCAACTCTCGCTTAGAGCCTTTCGCGCAAACGCACTCGATATCAATTCTATTGATAGCGTGCTTTTTCCCTCCCATTGCGTCAAGATTGGTAGCTACAACTTCAAGACTTTCCAGATCGAACTCTGTTGGTTCACGATCAAGATAATATCGAATCAACACCGAACCATTTTCATTGTACCCGACAGCAACAGCTCTAATATCAGGGTAGATTTCGCCAAGGAGCGCAATTCGAAAACATGCCACGAGCCAATCGGGTAGCTGCGCAGTAAATAGCATCTCAATTCCCATCCAAATCACTCGAGCCAGCTTTGACCGCCGTGTACTGATCGCTGCAACTGGCCTCACCGCTATTCTTGCAGCCTTCGAACCAAGCCCCGGTCTTACTGACCCTGATAGCTTCGTATTTTTCGAGCGTACCAACGCGACAACCAGCAGGATCCTGGGCGCTACGGCAACCGACCAATTCCTCCGCAAACTGCTCTATCTCCTAATGTTTTAGATAGTTGGCTACCGCCCGCTTTTTCACCTGGCCTCAATTCCATCTGTGTCTTATTCGATGGCAGACGATTCAACTGGTCGACCATCTGTTCAAGTTCACGCAGATTGAGAAGCTCGCCAGGCGCACAGGGAAAGGACATGGCCAATTCGCGCTCGGAAAGGCCATTCCCCTTCTCAGGACGCACGTCTTCCACCCGCCCCTCTACGACCAATACTCGCAAGTGGCCGCTAGAAAGATCTTGTTGTGGCAAATAGGCACGGCTGGTGACCAACCCAAGGGCCAAATAATGGTCAGTGGGCTCTGAGCAAAGCATTGAGTTCGGCAACACCCAGGCATTGCCCAACGAAAGGCTTGAGCAGCTTGTCGCGCTCGAAGGTCGACAAACTCTCGGCTCCCTTGAGTTCGATAGTACGAATGGTAAAACAGCGCGCGTCTTCCGAATGTGCGGGAAGTGCAGGAACTGAAGATTGGCCCGGAAGGTTGCGCAGATCATCGAGACGACGCTGTTGCTCTTTCAGCAGACGATTCTGGCGTTCTCGGATCAGGTCTTGGACAATGTTATTTTGCCCTCATAATGATGATGGCAATTTAATATCAAACTACCGTGCTCGTTTTCGCTTCACTGGGGATCGGCAGGCGTACGCCCGGCCACACATCTCTACAAACTCAAGGGCGAGAGCGAGGGCTTTCCAAATGTTCCCTAAACGCTACCCGTAGAAAACACAAAGCCCCCGACTCCTTATCAGGAATCAGGGGCTTCGCGTTTCACATGTATGGCGGAGAGATAGGGATTTGAACCCTAGGTACTGTTGCCAGTACAACGGATTTCGAATCCGTCCCGTTCGACCACTCCGGCATCTCTCCAGTGGCGCGCATGATACCAGCGATTTCGTGAAAGGCAAACCCTTCTTTGAAAAAAATTCGCGTGGTATCAGACGCTTGCGTGAGCGAGGCGCTTAGAGCGGCACGCCCAGACGCTTGGCCACTTCCTCGTAGGCTTCGATGACATCACCGAGGCCCTGGCGGAAGCGGTCCTTGTCCATCTTCTTGCGGGTTTCCTTGTCCCACAGGCGGCAGCCGTCGGGGCTGAACTCGTCGCCCAGGACGATCTGGCCGTGGAACACACCGAATTCGAGCTTGAAGTCGACCAGCAGCAGGCCGGCGTCATCGAACAGCTTGCTCAGCACTTCATTGACCTTCAGCGACAGCTGCTTCATGGTCGCCAGCTGCTCGGCGGTGCCCCAGCCGAAAGCCACGACGTGGGATTCGTTGATGAAGGGGTCGCCCTTCTCGTCGTTCTTCAGGAACAGCTCGAAGGTGGACGGCTCCAGTTTGATGCCCTCCTCCACGCCCAGGCGCTTGACCAGGCTGCCGGCGGCGTAGTTGCGCACCACGCACTCGACCGGGATCATGTCCAGCTTTTTGACCAGGCATTCGTTGTCGCCCAGCAGCTTGTCGAACTGGGTCGGGATGCCGGCTTCTTCGAGCTTCTGCATGATGAAGGCGTTGAACTTATTGTTCACCATGCCCTTGCGGTCCAGCTGTTCGATGCGCTTGCCGTCGAACGCCGAGGTGTCGTTACGGAACAGCAGGATCAAGCGGTCGGCGTCGTCGGTCTTGTAAACCGATTTGGCCTTGCCGCGGTAGAGTTCTTCGCGTTTTTCCATGATGGGCTCCGCTTGCTTGAGTAGGTGGGCTAGGCGATTTCGCGCCAGTCGAGCCCGTGTTCCTGGTTCGCCACCTGGAGCCAGTCCGGGTCGCACCCCAAGGTGTCGACGAAGCACTGGCGGGCCAGTTGTGGCCGGTTGTTCTTGCTGCTGAGGTGGGCCAGCACCAGGTGTTGCAGGTGTTTCCAGCCCAGCTCGGCCACCAGGCTCGCGGCCTGGTGGTTGTTCAGATGCCCCTGGTTGCCGCCGACCCTGAGTTTCAGGAAGTGCGGGTAATGCCCTCGGGCCAGCATGTCGCGACAGTGGTTGGCCTCGATCAGCAGGGCGTCCAAGCCTTGGTAGCGGTCCAGCAGATAGCTGTCGTAGGAGCCCAGATCGGTGAGCATGCCGAAACGTCGGCGGCCATCGCTGAACACATACTGCAGCGGCTCGAACGCATCATGCTCGACCCGTGCCGCGCTGACTTCCAATGCGCCAATGCGCAGGCTGTCGCCACAACGAAGGAAACCGGTCGCCTCCACAGGTTTGCGCATGCCGCGCAAGGTGCCCTGGCTGAGATAGACCGGTACATTGTAGCGCCGCGCCAACAGCCCCACCCCATGCACGTGGTCGGCATGTTCGTGGGTGACCAGCACCGCGCTCAGCTGTGCCGCGGACACGCCGAGCAGCGCCAGGCGCCGCTCGGTCTCGCGCAGGGAAAAACCGCAATCGACCAGGACGAAGGTGTCGTCCTGGGCGATCAGTGTGCCGTTCCCCTGGCTGCCGCTTCCAAGTACCGCGAAACGCACTTAGCCCAGGTGGTCCTGGATCATGCTCAACACGCGGCGGGCCACATCGGCTGGCGCCACGGTGTTGATGTTCTTCTCGACGGTGACCTGCACGTTCTCGCCCACCTTGCTCAGGCGAACCTGGTAGCGCTCGGCACGGGCTTCACGCTCTTCCTTGGACGGCTCGCTGCCGAACATGCGGCCAAAGAAGCCCGGCTGGTCCTGCTTGTCGTCGGGTTTCTCGGACAGGTTGATGTAGTACAGGCCCAAGCTGCGGTTGATGTCCTCGACGCGCCACTCGCCCTGCTCCAGGGCACGCCCCACGCTGGACCAGGCGCGGTCCAGGTCGGCGCCCAGGTACAGCACCGGGTTGCCGCTGCCGTCTTCGCTGAGGCTGACGCGGCTTGGCGCGTCGAAGTCGCGGGCGGCGAGCAGGGAAACCGAACCGCCTTTCTCGGCGCTGCGGTTCATGCTGGCCAGCATCTCGTCGACCAGCAGGGCGTCAGCGCCGGTGTTGGTGGAGCTGGACGGGAATTCAGGCTCGGCGGAGCTGCCGGCCGGGCGCTCGACGCTGACGATGTACACCTCGGAGGTGTTGCGCTGCACGCCAGGCTCCATGCGAACGCGCACGCGCACTTCGCTGTCGGGGCTGCTGGAGGTGCTGGCCAGACGCTGGCCGAGGGACGCGGACAGCTCGTCGAAACGCTGCCAGGTGGTGTTGAATTCACCGGTCTGCGGGCGCTCTTCGGCGATGCGCAAGCCGTTGTCCTCGAAGAACTGGCGGGCCACCGGCCAGACTTCGGCCGGGGCGCGCCGGGCCAGCACCCAGCGGCTGCTGCCGCTGCGCTGCAGGGTGAAATCGCTTGCTTCGGCCGCTGCGGTCAGCGGCTGCGGACGGGGCACCTCGAACTCGCCGCTGGCGTGATCGTCGGCGACGTTGCGCGGGATCGGCAGCAGCGGGTCCAGGCGTTTGACGTTGCTGGCGTCCGGCGGCAGCTGCATCGGCGCGGTGGGGTGCGCCTGCAGGTAGTCGCTGCCGCGGTCGCGGAAATAGCCATCCTCGCCCCACAGCCAGCCGCAACCGCTGGTGCTGGAGATGATCAGGGCAAGGGTGGAAAGACCAGCCAGTCGCTTCATGCGGTGTACTTCCTCGATTAAACCAGTACGCCGGACTGGCGCAGGGCCGCACGGACTTTTTCGTGGCAGCCTTCGCTCAGCCAGGTCAGCGGCAGGCGGATGCCCTTCTGCATCAGGCCCATTTCCACCAACGCCCACTTCACAGGGATCGGGTTGGCTTCGCAGAACAGGGCTTTGTGCAGCGGCATGAGTTTATCGTTGATTGCGCGGGCCTTCTCGGCATTGCCCTCAAGGGCGGCCTCGCACAGGTCGGCCATTTCGCGCGGGGCGACGTTGGCGGTGACCGAGATGTTGCCCTTGCCGCCCATCAGGATCAGCTCGACGGCGGTCGGGTCGTCGCCGGACAGGACGATGAAGTCCTTGTCGACGCCTTCGAGGATGGCCTTGGCGCGCACCAGGTCGCCGGTGGCTTCCTTGATGCCGATGATGTTCTTGACCTTCGACAGGCGGATCACGGTCTCGGCCTGCATGTCGCAGGAGGTGCGGCCGGGCACGTTGTAGAGGATCTGCGGGATGTCGACGGCTTCGGCGATGTGCTTGAAGTGCTGGTACAGGCCTTCCTGGGTCGGCTTGTTGTAGTACGGCACCACCAGCAGGCAGGCGTCGGCACCGGCATTCTTGGCGTTCTGGGTCAGGTGGACGGCTTCGGCAGTGGAGTTCGCACCGGTACCGGCGATGACCGGAACGCGGTGGTTGCTGCGCTTGACGCGCTCGACCACGTGCTTGATGACCAGGATGTGTTCTTCGACATCCAGGGTGGCGGACTCGCCGGTGGTGCCGACCGCGACGATCGCGTGGGTGCCTTTTCCCAGGTGGAAGTCTACAAGCTTGTCGAGGCTGTCCCAATCAAGACGCCCTTGTGCATCCATGGGTGTGACCAATGCCACCATACTGCCCGCAATCATGTAACTGCTCCTGCCGGAAAAAGAGAGCGGTAATGGTACTGGCGCCATCGGCCTTGCACAAGCGAAGCAGGTGGGCGGAGCATTCCCCTCGGCGCCGCTTTTCGCTACCCTTCTCCCTTTGATCGGCGCAGCGTGGCCCGCCGGGCCGTCGACAATGCTCCGCGCCAGCGTCCACGACCTCGATTGCGAGCCCGGGGCCCTGCCGACAGGAGGCTTTCGCCTGTCCTGTGCCGACCGCTCATCGCTTTAGGAATGCTGCATGTCCACCCCCACCGTCCGCGAACAGTTCCTCGTCATCAGTGCCCTGGGGCCCAACCCCATGGAGCTGGCCAATGTCCTCAGCCGCGCCGCCTTCGACAATCGTTGCGCGGTGATCACCTCGCGTCTGACCCGCCACGGCGAGACCAGCGCCGTGGTGCTGCAGGTCGGTGGCAGCTGGGATGCCCTGGCACGCCTGGAGGCCGTCCTGCCGGGCCTGGCCAAGAAGCACGGCCTGACCCTCGACGTGGTGCGCAGCGCCGACCAGGAAGTGCGCCCGCAAGCCCTGCCCTACGTGGCCTACGTGAGCGCCGCCTATCGCCCGGACATCGTCAGCGAGCTGTGCCAGTTCTTCCTCGACCACCGCGTCGAGCTGGAAAGCATGACCTGCGACACCTACCTGGCACCCCAGACCGGCAGCAGCATGCTCAACGCCCAGTTCACCGTGATCCTGCCGGCCGGCACCCAGATCAGCTGGCTGCGCGACCAGTTCCTGGACTTCGCCGACGCCCTGAACCTGGATGCCCTGATCGAACCCTGGCGCCCACAGAACCCCATGTAAGGAAGCTCCCATGGCCGTAGCACTCGACCAACCCGTCGCCGATTTCCAGGCCCAGGCCACCAGCGGCCAGGCCATCAGCCTTGCCGGCCTCAAGGGCAGCCAGGTGGTGCTGTACTTCTATCCCAAGGACAGCACCCCGGGTTGCACGACCGAGGGCCAGGGCTTCCGTGACCAGCACGAGGCCTTCCAGGCCGCCAACACCGTGGTGTTCGGCGTGTCTCGCGATGGCCTCAAGTCTCATGAGAACTTCAAGGCCAAGCAGGGCTTCCCGTTCGAGCTGATCAGCGACAAGGACGAAGCCCTGTGCCTGCTGTTCGACGTGATCAAGCTCAAGAAGCTGTACGGCAAGGAATACATGGGCGTGGACCGCAGCACCTTCCTGATCGACAAGGAGGGTGTGCTTCGCCAGGAGTGGCGTGGGGTGAAAGTGCCCGGGCATGTGGATGCGGTGTTGGCCGCGGCACAGGCGCTGGATAAGGCTTGAGATCGATGGGGGCTGCCTTGCAGCCCTTTCGCGGCACAAGGCCGCTCCTACAGAGCATGCAATTTCCTGTAGGAGCGGCCTTGCGCCGCGAAAGGGCCGCAAAGCGGCCCCCATGCCTTAGAGCAGCGGCGCCACCGAAGGCTCCTGCCTCGGCCACGCATCCAGCACTGCCTTGAACAGCGTCGCCAGCGGAATGGCGAAGAAGATCCCCCAGAACCCCCACAGCCCGCCAAACAGCAGCACCGCACAGATGATCGCCACCGGGTGCAGGCTGACCGCCTCGGAGAACAGCAACGGCACCAGCACGTTGCCATCGAGCGCCTGGATGATCGCGTACACCGCCATCAAGTAGATGAACTGGTCGCCCCAGCCCCACTGGAACAGCGCGATCAAGGTCACCGGCACAGTCACCACCACGGCCCCGACGTAGGGCACCACCACTGATAACCCCACCAGCAAGGCCAGCAGCGCCGCATAATTCAGCCCCAGGCTGATGAAGGCGATGTAGGTGGCGATGCCGCAGATCAGGATCTCGATACCCTTGCCGCGGATGTAATTGGCGATTTGCCGGTTCATCTCGTCGCCCACCCGGTTCAACAGGGTGCGCTGGCGCGGCAGGTAGCCACTGGCCCAACGGGCGATGAGCTCGCGATCCTTGAGAAAGAAGAACACCAGGATCGGCACCAGTACCAGGTAGATCATGGCGTTGACCAGCAGCGGCAGGCTAGACAGGGAGAAGGTCAGCGCCCACTGGCCGAACTTGCCGATCTCGCCACGCACCGACTCGATGGCGCGCAGCACCTGCTCGTCCGACACCAGGTGCGGGTACCGCTCGGGCAACAACAGCAACAGCGACTGCCACTTGCCCAGCATGCCCGGCAGCTCGTTGAACAAAGTGATCAACTGGTGCCAGAGCAGCGGCACCAGCACCAGCATGAACACTGCCAGGGCGCCCATGAACAGGGCGAATACCACCCACACCGCCAGCCGGGTCGGCACGTGCAGGCGCTCAAGGGCATTGACCAGGCCCTGCATGAGGAAGGCCAGGACCATGCCGGCCAACACCGGTGCGAGCATCCCGCCCAAGGTCAGCACCACGGTGAAGGCCAGGAACAGCAGGACCGCCAGCACCACTGCCTCCTCATCGGAGAAGTAGCGCTGCATCCAGTCGCGAAGCACTTTGAACATTGACGATCCTTGGGGTGGGCTCAGGCCTTGCGCAGCCAGTAGGTGTAGACGCCGGCCTCGGCGGTTTCACGAAGCAGCGTATGACCGGCGAGCTGGGCAAAAGTGCGGAAGTCGCGCTGGGAGCCGGCATCGGTGGCGATCACCTTGAGCACCGCGCCGCTGGCCAGGCGGTTGAGTTCCATCTTCGCCTTGAGCAGCGGCAACGGGCAGTTCAGCCCGCTGGCGTCCAGCTCGGCGTCGCAGGTCGGGGTGTCAATCATCCGGTAATCTCCTGGCGGGGCAATCTAGCATTGCAGACAAGTTCGGTAGGATAACGCCACTGGTCGCCAACGTGTGAGCCGGCTACAGTAGGCTTTTTGACCGACGCGAGCTTCATGCATGAATCTACTGCGCCCTACCCTGTTGACGCTGGCCTGCCTGATGGCCCTACCCGGCCACGCCGACGACCTGCCGTCACTGGGTGACGCCAGTTCCGCGATCGTCTCGCCTCAGCAGGAGCATCAACTGGGCCGGGCCTGGCTGAGCCTCTTGCGCGGCCAGGTCAACCAGCTCAACGACCCGCAGCTCAAGGACTACGTCGAGACCAGCGTGTACAAGCTGGCCGAGACCAGCCAACTGCAGGACCGGCGCCTTGAGTTCATCCTGATCGACAGCCGCGAGCTCAACGCCTTCGCCGCTCCAGGCGGGATCGTCGGGGTCAATGGCGGCCTGTTCCTCAACGCCCAGACCGAAGGCGAATACGCCTCGGTGCTGGCCCACGAACTGGCGCACTTGTCCCAGCGCCACTTCGCCCGCGGCGTCGAGGCCCAGCAGCGCATGCAGCTGCCGATGATGGCAGCGCTGCTGGCTGGTATCGTGCTGGCGGCAGGCGGCGGTGGCGATGCCGGCATCGGCGTGATCGCCGGCACCCAGGCCGCGGCGATCCAGGAACAGCGCCGCTTCTCCCGGCAGAACGAACAGGAAGCCGACCGCATCGGCATTCAGAACCTGGAAAAAGCCGGCTACGACCCGCGCAACATGCCCACCATGTTCGAGCGCCTGGCCCGCCAGTACCGCTACGACGCAAAGCCTCCGGAATTCCTGCTCACTCACCCGGTCACCGAGTCGCGTATCGCCGACACCCGCAACCGTGCCGAACAGGCGCCCAAGGGCGGCGTTGAGGACAGCGCGCGCTACCAGCTGATCCGCGCCCGCGTCGCCTTGATCTACGAAGGCACGCCGGGCCTTGCCGCCAAGCGCTTCCGCGCCCAGCTCGACGAAGACCCGAAACTCGATGCCGCACGCTATGGCCTGGCCATCGCGCAGATCAAGGGCGGCCAGCTCAACGAAGCGCGGGCCAACCTGCAGCCGTTGCTGGCCAAGGCGCCGAACGACATCACCTACAACCTGGCCCAGGTCGACCTGGACATCACCAACAACCGCCTGGCCGATGCCCAACAACGTGTCGAGCGCCTGCGTGCGCTATACCCGAGCAACTATCCGCTGCAGCAGGTCCGCGCCGACCTGCTGATCAAGCAGAACCGCCCGGCCGAAGCCGAGAAGGTGCTGGACGACCTGATCAAGCGCCGCCCCTACGACCCGGACGTGTGGTACGACGTGGCCGAAGTGCGCGGGTTGTCGGGCAACACCATCGGTCTGCATCGGGCCCGCGCCGAGTACTTCACCCTGGTGGGCGATTTCGACCAGGCCATCCAACAGTTGGACTACGCCAAGCGCCGTGCGGGCAGCAATTTCCCGCTGGCGTCGCAGATCGACCAGCGCCAGCGGGAGATCCTGGAGCAGCAACGGATGGTCAAGGAAATGATGGGGCGCTAGGTTGGCGCGCAAGGCCGCTCCCACAAGGGATTCGCGCTCCCCTGTAGGAGCGGCCTTGTGCCGCGAAAGGGCTGCAAAGCAGCCCCGCTGATATCAGCTCAAGCGTTACCGGACAGCTTCAACCGCGCAGCCTGGGTGAAGTCCAGCATCCGGTTCAACGGTTTGATCGCCTTGGGCACCAACGCCGGGTCGACGAAAATCTCGTTGCTGCCCTTGCGCAGGCAGTCAAGGGTGCGCTCGAGGGTGTTCATCGCCATCCACGGGCAGTGCGCACAACTGCGGCACGCCGCGCCGTTGCCGGCGGTGGGGGCCTCGACGAACGCTTTGTCCGGGCACAGCTGCTGCATCTTGTAGAAGATGCCGCGATCGGTGGCGACGATGAAAGTCTTGTTCGGCAGGGTCTGGGCGGCCTTGATCAGCTGGCTGGTGGAACCCACCGCGTCGGCCAGCTCGATCACCGACTCCGGCGACTCCGGATGGACCAGAATCGCCGCATCGGGGTACAGCGCCTTCATGTCGGCCAACTGGCGCGACTTGAACTCCTCGTGGACGATGCAGGCCCCGTCCCACAGCAGCATGTCGGCGCCGGTCTGCTTCTGGATATACCGCCCCAGGTGCTGGTCCGGCCCCCAGATGATGGTCTCGCCGTTGTCCATCAGGCTCTCGACGATTTCCAGGGCGCAGCTGGAGGTGACGACCCAGTCGGCCCGCGCCTTCACTGCCGCCGAGGTATTGGCGTAGACCACCACGGTGCGCTCGGGGTGCTGGTCGCAGAACGCCGAGAATTCCTCCACCGGGCAACCCAGGTCGAGGGAGCAGGTGGCTTCCAGCGTCGGCATCAGCACGCGCTTTTCCGGCGTGAGGATCTTCGCGGTCTCGCCCATGAAGCGCACACCGGCCACCACGACCGTACTGGCGGGGTGGTTCTTGCCGAAGCGGGCCATTTCCAGGGAGTCGGATACGCAGCCACCGGTCTCCTCGGCCAGCGCCTGGATCACCGGGTCGCAGTAGTAGTGGGCGACCAGAACGGCGTTCTGGGCCTTGAGCTCGGCCGCGATGGCCGCACGGTATTCGGCCTCCTGCTGCGGCGTCAGCGGGTTGGGCTGCTTGGCGTCAAGATGGGCTTGAACCAACAGGCGTTCGGAAATCTGGGTCATGATCACGGGACCTGCGGGCGCTTATGCGCGTCACTCGAGTGTATCACCCGGCCCTGGCAGGTCGGCTAAAGGTGCCGGATGGCCGGCCTGGCCATCGCGGCCCACCTGCGGGCACGGCGTATTATCGGAGGCCGAAGGCTACAGACAATCGAGGCAATGCAAAAGGGCTTTTTGTGGCTCCGGGGTTGGCACCGGAGCCCGGCGGCGGCCTGCCCCGGCCCTATCGCGGGGCAAGCCCGCTGCTACACAGGCCACCGTGAACTTGCGGGAGGGCGAATCATCCCCCCGCAAGGCCTCGTACGATGGGCTTCAGCCTTGCGGCGACAGTGCCGCCAGATGGGCGTTCAGGAGCATGGCGAATTCTTCTACGGTCATCTTGCGGCCATTGAAGTCGACCATGCCATCGGCGTAATCCAGGCGAGTGATCACGTTGTCGCCCTCCACCGTAGCCATGCCACTCTGCAGCGCCATCATGCCGACCATCTCCCCAGCCTGGCTGGACTGCTGGGCGATGGCCTGGGCGTCGGTCTGCCCGTCGAGCAGTGCCTGCAACGTAGCCAGGTCCCCGACCATCGGCTTGGAGACAGACAGCTTGCCCTCCAGGCGGGTGACGATCTGCTTGCCCAGCTGGTCAGCCGGCAAATCGAAGGACGCTGGGCTGGCCAGGTCGACCGCCAGGTTGAAGCGGCTCTCGCCATTGGCGGTCTTGAACGACAGGTTTTCCAGGGCCAGTTGCGGCTTGGCGGCGAGCATCTTCTGCACGTCGGCCTGGACTTTGGCCTGCTCCTCGGGGCTCAGGTCGAGCGAGGGCAACTGTTCACCTTGCGCGGCAGCCTGTTGGATTTCCGGCATGCGGGTCTGGTACCAGGCGAGCAGCGCCTGCATGGCCGGGATGTCCAGGGACTTCATGCTCCAGACCATCTGCCCGCTGCCCACCGCACGCCCGGCATAGGTGATGTCGGCGACCTTGTATTCCAACCGGCCGGAGAGCTTGTCCCCACCGTCGGCGTCGTAGCGGTTGTTCTGCTCCAGCCCCTTGAGCACCAGGACATCCTGCTTGTCACCCAGGGTGACCTGGGTCTCGGCCAACGCCATGTCGAAGGTGCCGACGTACACCATGTCATGGCCGGTGCCCTTGAGATCGCCGGTGACCTTGAAGCCATTGAGCAAGAACTTGACCGGGGCCTGATCGGCACCGACCAGGTTCATTTCCAGGCGCTCGGCCTTGCCATCGATGCGCACCGCCTTGCCCTCGCGGTCACCCCGCAGCAGCACACGCATGCCGGAGAAGTCCAGGTTGCTGCCATCATCCTGGCTGAGCTTGAGCGGCGCCAGGCGGATGTCGCTGGACAGGCTGCCGTCGTAGCCCAGGCTCACCTGGCCGGTTACCGGCGACTGGTCGCCCGCCGCTGCGAACCAGGAGGCAGTGAAGTCATCCTTGTCCAGTTGGCTGTTGCTGGTGGCCATGACCGGCGCCAGGTTCAGGCGCTTGACCCGCGACCAGGGGAACGGGCCATGTTCGATCTGGTCGGTCACGCCCAAGTCGAAGTTGAGCGGCTCGCCTTCGCCGAGCCAGACATTCTGGGCCTTGAGGCGGTAGTGGGCGGTACTGGTGAAGAAGTGCTGCTCCAGCGAGACCAGTTCAATGGTCATGCTGCCGCCGGTGCCGGCCATGGCCTTTTTCAATTCCTCGTTGCCCTGGGCGACGGAACGCTCGAGCTCCGCGGGCAGCTGCTTGCCGGTGTACCAGGCGCCGGCGGTGGTGGCGAGGGCGATGGCAACGGCCAGGCCGGAAAGAATGCCTACTGATTTCTTCATGAATAGAACCGATTGCTGTCCATATGGGCGGATGCGCAGCGGGCGACGCCACGCGGGAGGCGAAGATTATCACTGCTGGCAAGCTGATGCCTGACCCGCGACGCTCGAAACCATGGATCGTAAATTTTTACGAACACAAAAATCGATATAGGCCTTGATAAACCCTATAAAAAGACAAGAAGCACCTAAAAATCACGATAAATCTTCATCAAAGTTACATCTTGTCACGTTTCACTTGACACAAACTCGCCCTTCGTTTTTTATTTTTCACACCCGCCCAGCGCCTACAAACGAAGAAGAACTGCGCCGATGCTCATGACACCTGTCCGCCCTAGCCCCCACGCGCCGTCTTCGACGCCCAGGCCCTGCCAACTCTGATACAGGCGCTCGTCGCGCCCCGATCCGCTCCTACAACAAAAGGTGAACAACATGGAGCCCACCCGCTCGCCCTTGCCGTGCCTGCCGTACACCGTGCCCGTCGTCCAGCCCCTGGAGCGCCGCCCGCATGCAGCCTGACCACAGCGCCAACGGCAACGTCCAGTTCCGCAAGTCCCTGCGCTTGTGGCAGGTGGTCATCATCGGCCTTGCCTACCTGACGCCGATGACCGTGTTCGACACCTTCGGCATCGTCTCTGGCATCACCGCCGGGCATGTGCCCAGCGCCTATATCCTGGCGCTGCTGGGCATCCTCTTCACCGCGGTGAGCTATGGCACCTTGGTGCGCCGCTTCCCGCAGTCCGGCTCGGCCTACACCTACACTCAGCGCGCCATGAATCCGCACATGGGCTTTCTGGTGGGCTGGGCCTCGTTGCTGGACTACCTGCTGCTACCGATGATCAACGCGCTGCTGGCCAAGCTGTACCTCTCGGCCATGTTCCCGGAAGTGCCGCAATGGATCTGGGTAGCAGGCTTCGTCACCTTGATCAGCCTGATCAACATGCGCAGCATCAACTGGGTGGCAAGCTTCAACGGCCTGTTCGTCGCCGTGCAGGTGGTGATCATGGCGGTGTTCGCCTACCTGTGCATACGCGGCCTGAACCAAGGTGAAGGCCTGGGCACCAGCTGGACCCTGGCGCCGTTCGCCGACGACCAGACCCAGCTCAACACTCTGATCGCCGGCGCGACCGTGCTGTGCTTCTCGTTCCTGGGCTTCGACGCGGTCACCACGCTTTCGGAGGAGACCCGCCAGCCGGAAAAGGTCATCCCCCGCGCGATCTTCCTGGTCGCCCTGATTGGCGGCGCGATGTTCATCTTCATCTCGTTCTACATCCAGGCCTACTTCCCAACCATGGCGCGCTTCCACGACCAGGAAGCCGCCCTGCCGGAAATCGCCCTGTATGTCGGCGGCAAGCTGTTCCAGTCGATCTTCCTGGTGTGCACCGTCATCAACACCATCGCCTCGGGGCTGGCGTCGCAGACCAGCGTCTCACGCCTGCTGTACGTGATGGGTCGCGACAATGTGATCCCTCAAGGCCTGTTCGCCCGCCTGCACCCACGCTACAAGACGCCGGTGCTGAACATCGCCGTGGTCGGCCTGATCGCACTGTCGGCGATCTTCTTCGACCTGGTGACCGCCACTTCGATCATCAACTTCGGCGCACTGGTGGCCTTCAGCTTCGTCAACCTCTCGGTGATCAGCCATTGCTACCTGCGCGAAGGCCTGAACAAAGGCCTGGCGAACAAAATCAAATACCTGGTACTGCCCACCATCGGCTTTTGCATCATTGCCAGGCTCTGGCTGAACCTGGATGTGCACTCGTTGCTGTTCGGCGGCGTCTGGGCGCTGGGGGGCGTGCTATACCTTGCCTGGTTGACCAAGGCGTTCCGGGTAGCGCCACCGAGCTACATAGCCGAATGAGACTGCCTGCCGACAACGCCCGCGCCTGACGCGGGCGTTGTCCTTGACGAGAAGGAAAGCTCCCATGTTCCTGCGCCGCCTCTCCATCCAGTGGAAAATCACCCTCCTCGCCGGCCTGTGCCTGCTGGCCATCGTCGCGTTGCTGGTCGCCACCTCCCTGACCCAGGCCAGACGCAGCGCGACCGACGTCTTCCAGGCCAATACCGAGTTGCTCGACCACAGCGCCCGCCTACGCCTGCAGGCCCATGCCGAAACCCAGGCCCTGCGCATCCAGCGCTATTTCATGGACGCCTACCAGTACGGCAATGGTTTCGCCCGCCTGGTGCAGGTGCTCAGGACCCGCGGCGGCGACGACCTGCGCACCGAATTGAACGCTCAAGCCCGCGCAGCCCTGGCCGGCAACCGCGACCTGATCGGTCTGTACCTGGTATTCCAACCCAACGCACTGGACCAGCAGGATGCCCGCTTCATTGGTCAGGATGCCCAGGGCAGCAACGACAGCGGACGCTATTCGCTGTACTGGTCGCAGCCCAGCCCCGGCACGCTGGAGTCGGAGACGATGCCCGAATCGATGCTGGCCGACACCCGTACCGCGGCCAACGGCTCGCCCTACAACCGCTGGCTGACCTGCCCGCTGGAAACCGCCAAACCCTGCGTGCTCGACCCGTATTTCGACGAGGTCAACGGCCGCCAGGTATTGATGACCAGCATCGCCCTGCCGCTGCTGGACAACGGCCAGGTGGTCGGCGTGGTCGGCCTGGACATCGGCCTGGACAACCTGCAGCAACTGAGCCTGGCGGGCCGCCAGGAGCTGTTCGACGGCCAGGGCCAGGTCAGCATCGTCAGCCCTGCAGGCCTTCTGGCCGGCCATAGCCAGGATAACGCACAGTTGAGCAAGACGGTGACCCAGGCCTACGGCGAACAGGCGCGTGAGCTGGCGGCGTCGATGGCCGCCGGCCAGCCGGTGGAACAGCTTGAAAACGGCCTGATGCGCATCTCCCGCCCATTCGCGCCGATTCCCGATGCAACGCCCTGGCACGTGCTGCTGGAACTGCCGGAAGCCGTCCTGCAGGCACCTGCGGTGGCGCTCAATCAACGCCTGGACGCACGCAACCAGGCCGCCAACCTCACCAGCCTGCTGGTCGGCCTCGCGGCCGCGGTGCTCGGCCTGCTGCTGGTGTGGCTGACCGCCCGCGGCGTAACCCGGCCGATCCTCGCCGTGGCCGAACGCCTGCGCGACATCGCCAGCGGTGAAGGCGACCTGACCCGACGCCTGGATTACACCCGCGAGGACGAACTGGGCCAGTTGAGCGGCTGGTTCAACCGCTTTCTCGACAAGCTCCAGCCGGTGATCGCCCAGGTCAAGGGCTCGCTCCAGCAGGCCCGGGGCACGGCCGACCAGTCCGCCGCCATCGCCAGCCAGACCAGCGGCGGCATGCAGCAACAGCAGCGGGAAATCGAACAGGTGGCCACCGCCGCCAATGAGATGAGCGCCACCGCCCAAGACGTCGCCCGCAACGCATCCCAGGCGGCCCAAGCCGCGCGCGGCGCCGACCAGGCCACCCATGAAGGTCTGGAACTGGTGGCCGTGACCCGCCAGGCCATCGACCGGCTGGTGGCGGACATGGATGCCGCCATGGAGCAGGCACGCGCCCTGGCCGGACGCAGCGAGCAGATCGGCACGGTACTCGAGGTGATTCGCACCATCGCCGAACAGACCAACCTGCTGGCGCTGAACGCCGCCATCGAAGCCGCCCGCGCGGGCGAGGCCGGTCGCGGCTTCGCCGTGGTCGCCGACGAGGTGCGCGGCCTGGCTCAACGCACGCAGGTCTCGGTGGAGGAAATCCGCCAGGTGATCGAAGGCCTGCAGCAAGGCACCCACGATGTGGTCGGCGCCATGCACGAAGGTCAGCGCCAGGCCCGCGACAGCGCCACGCGCATGGAACAGGCCCTGCCGGCCCTGCAGCGGATCGGCGAAGCGGTGGCGGTGATCAGCGACATGAACTTGCAGATCGCCTCGGCGGCCGAGGAGCAGAGCGCGGTGGCCGAGGAGGTCAACCGCAACGTCGCCGGCATCCGCGATGTGACCGAGTCGCTGTCGGGCCAGGCCGACGAGTCGGCGCGGATCAGCCAGGCGCTGAACCGCCTTGCCAACCAGCAACAGGCCTTGATGGAACAGTTCAAGGTATAGCCGCCCTCCCCCTGAGCGGGCTTGGCCCGCGCCCACAGGGGGCCGGTGAAATCAGACATGGAGCCCATGATGGGAAAACCGTTTTTCGACCTGACGAGTGAACAGGGCGTGCTGCGCACGTCCATCGCCGTCACTTTGTTCATCGCTGTGATCGGCATTGCCTTCGGCCTGGCGTCAGGCTCGTTCTCGATCGTCTTCGACGGCGTCTACTCACTGGTGGACGCCAGCATGAGCGGGCTGTCGCTGGTGGTGGTCAAGCTGATCACCTCCCACGCCCATGCCGAGCGCATGTCGCGCAAGCTGCGCGAGCGCTTCACCATGGGCTTCTGGCACCTGGAGCCGATGGTCCTGGCGCTCAACGGCATCCTGCTGACCGGCGTGGCCGCCTACGCCCTGATCAACGCCATCAGCAGCCTGCTCGAAGGCGGCCGCGACCTGGAGTTCGGCGTGGCCTTGGTGTATGCCGCGGTCACCGTCGTCGCCTGCCTGGCCATCGCCATCGCCGAGGCCCGCGCCAACCGCACGCTCGGCTCGGACTTCGTGCGCATGGACGTCAAGGGCTGGGTGATGTCGGCCAGCATCACCGCCGCCTTGCTGGTCGCCTTCTGCTTCGGCTATCTGGTGCAAGGCACCGAGTGGGCCTGGCTTTCACCCTACATCGACCCGGCCGTGCTGGCCTTGGTGTGTCTGGTAATCATCCCGCTGCCGATGTCGGTGGTGCGCCAGGCGCTGGCGGACATGTTCCTGGTGACCCCGAGCGACCTCAAGCAGCACGTCGATGACGTGGCCCAGGCTTTCGTCGGGCGGCACGGCCTGCAGTCGTACCGCGCCTACGTAGCCAAGGTCGGTCGCTCGCGGGAGATCGAGCTGTACTTCATCGTGCCGACCACCATGGCCGCCCGCACCATCGCCGAGTGGGACGCCCTGCGCGACGAGATCGGCGAAGCCATCGGCGGCGAAGGGCCGGACCGCTGGCTCACGGTGGTATTCACCGGCGATCCGGAATGGGCCGAATAAGCGCCAGACCACTGCTTTTTCCATGAACGATTGACGTTATTTTCACAGCCGCTCCATTAGCGTCGCAGCCTTCCCGGCAGCCGGCACACCCGGCTGCCATCAAGGTTCGACGAGGCGCACGTGGCAAGCACTACCCCAACAACACGAAAAGGCATCGACTGGGCCGGCCTGGGCTGGCTCCTGCTGTTCTTCTGGTATTTCTCAGGCGTCACCCAGGCGCTGCTGATGTTCAGCGGCACCACCGGGTTTTCCGGCTTCCGTGACTCGCTTTTCCTCAGCACCCTCTGGTTCGCCCCGGTTCTGCTGCTGCCGCGCTACACCCGCACCCTCAGCGCGGTGATCGGTGTGGTGCTCTGGGCCGCCTCGCTGGTGGGCCTGAGCTACTTCGGCATCTACCGCCAGGAGTTCTCGCAGAGCGTGATCTTCGTGATGTTCGAGTCGAACACTGCCGAAGCCGGGGAATATTTCAGCCAGTACTTCAGTGTCGGGCTGTGCCTGGCGCTGGCGCTCTATACCGTGGTGGCGGTACTGCTGTGGAAGCGCGTGCGCCCGGTCACCCTGCCCCTGCGCAGCCGGGCGCCGCTGGTGATCCTGCTGCTGGCGGCGAACCTGGTCTACCCCTTCTATAAACAGATGGTGACCCAGCAGCGCAACTTCGCCGATGCCCTGGAAAAGGTCCAGCTACGCATGGAGCCTGCGGTGCCCTGGCAATTGCTGGTCGGCTACCAGCAATACCGCCAGCAGTTGGACAATATGCAGAAGCTGCTGGAGCAGAACGCCTCGCTGCCGCCGCTGCAGGGCCTGAAGGACAGCAGCGGCGATGCGCCGCGCACCCTGGTGCTGGTATTGGGCGAGTCGACCACGCGCGAACACATGCACCTGTACGGCTACGGTCGGCCGACCACACCCAACCTCGACGCCCTGGCCAGCGCAGACAAGCAACTGACGGTATTCCGCAACGTGGTGTCGCCGCGGCCCTACACCATCGAGGTGATGCAGCAGATCCTGACCTTCGGTGACCAGAAGAACCCGGACCGCTTCCTGACCGACCCTTCGCTGATCAACCTGATGAAACAGGCAGGCTACAAGACCTTCTGGATCACCAACCAGCAGACGATGACCAAGCGCAACACCATGCTCACCACCTTCTCGCAGCAGACGGATGCGCCGGTCTACCTGAACAACCAGCGCAACCAGAACGCCAGCCAGTACGACGAAGTGGTGCTGGCGCCATTCGAAAAAGCGCTGCAGGACCCCGCACAGAAGAAGTTCATCATCGTCCACCTGCTGGGCACCCACATGGACTACCGCTACCGCTATCCGGATGCGTACGAGCGCTTCAAGGACAGCCAGGGCGTGCCTGCCGGCTTGACCCCCAGCCAAGTGGAAACCTACAACTTCTACGACAATGCGGTGCTGTACAACGACCATGTAGTCTCCAGCCTGATCCAGCGCTACTCGGCGTCGACGCCCAATGGGTTCCTGCTGTACCTCTCCGACCATGGTGAAGACGTCTACAGCTCCGGCGACCATGACCGCCTGGGCCGCAACGAGAACGCGCCGACCCGGCCGATGTACACCATCCCATTCCTGTTATGGACCTCGCCAAGTTGGCAAGCCGACCACCCTCGCGACCTGCAAGCGATGACCGACCGGCCCTATAGCAGCTCGCACCTGATCCATACCCTCTCGGACCTCGCCGGGCTCAGCTATGACTGTTTCGAGCCGGCCAAGAGCTTGGTGAGCCCACAGTTCATGGTGGCGCCGCGCTGGATCGGCGACCCGTACCGCAAGGACGGCCTGCGCGAGTTCGACCAGCTGCCGCAAGACAACCCCGTGCACGAACAGAAAACCGCCATCACCAGCCGCGCCCAGCCCCACGAAGGCTGACCTCTCCCCCCGGCCCGCCCATCCTGAGCGGGCTTGCCCCGCGATCGGGCTGCAACGCAGCCCTCTCTATGCCTCCCTCTCCCCACAGTATCCCATCTCATAAGATGAATTTTTTTCCTGTCATTTTGATAGATTCAATCGTCAAAACGCACAAATCGACACAGGCAAATTACATTTTGACGCTATGCGACCCGCAAAAGGCGCTCTAAACCGGCATTTCGCCATATGACCAATCAGTCACCCTAAAACCTGCCAGAACCCAACTTCATTCCAAAACAGAATGATTTAGTGCCTAAAGGTCGTTTGTTGGTCAGCACTTCGCAGGCCGATACTGACCCCGGTCAATGAAATCGCCCGCCATTCGTGGCGAGCGAATTCTTGAACCTTGGGCCGTACAGCCTGGCCCGCGCGAAGCACGACGCGCCAGCCAGGGCAAAACAAGAACAAAAAACTCAAACTGAACGCAGGTCAAATAGGTTGCCCATGACCCATTCCAATGAACACGCACGTTCGACCACCGCGGACAAGCCCGCGGGCCATCTGAAACGCACCCTCAACAGCCGCCACCTGAACATGATCGCCATCGGCGGCTCGATTGGCACCGGCCTGTTCGTGTCTTCCGGCGCCACCATCGCCCAGTCAGGCCCCGGCGGCGCCCTGCTCTCCTTCGCGATCATCGGCCTGATGGTGTACTTCCTGATGACCAGCCTGGGCGAATTGGCTGCCTGCATGCCGGTCAGCGGCTCGTTCTCCACCTACGCCTCGCGGTACGTGGATGAAAGCTTCGGCTTCGCCCTGGGCTGGAATTACTGGTACTCCTGGGCGGTGACCATCGCCGTGGACCTGGTCGCCGTGCAGATCATCATGGCCTACTGGTTCCCGGACACACCTGGGGTGCTCTGGAGCGCGGTGTTCCTGGGCCTGTTGTTCGCCCTGAACGTCGCCTCGGTGCGCTTCTTCGGCGAGACGGAGTTCTGGTTCGCGCTGATCAAGGTGATCACCATCATCGCCTTCATCATCATGGGCGTGCTGATGCTGATGGGCATCGTCGAGGGTGGCCAGGATGGCGGTGCGCACCTGTGGCAGATCGGCGACGCACCGATCGCCGGCGGCCTGCCTGCGCTGATCGGCGTGGCCATGATCGTCGGCTTCTCGTTCCAGGGCACCGAATTCGTCGGCATCGCCGCCGGGGAAACCGAGAACCCCGGGCGCAACATTCCCAAGGCGGTGCGCCAGATCTTCTGGCGCATCCTGCTGTTCTACGTCTGCACCATCATCGTGATCGGTCTGCTGATCCCCTACACCGACCCACGCCTGCTCAAGGACGGCCTTTCGGACATCACCATCAGCCCCTTCACGCTGATCTTCCAGAAGGCCGACATGCTGGCCGCCGCGGCCATCATGAATGCCGTGATCCTGACCTCGGTGCTCTCGGCCGGTAACTCCGGGATGTACGCCTCCTCGCGCATGCTCTACAGCCTGGCCGTGGAGCGCAAGGCGCCCGCACTGTTCGCCAAGGTCACCCGCTCGGGCACACCGGTGTGGGCCTTGCTGGCGACCTCGGTGGTGGCCGGCCTGTGCCTGCTGAGCTTCCTGTTCAGCCCCGGCAAGCTCTACCTGTGGCTGCTCAACACCTCCGGCATGCTGGGCTTCATCGCCTGGCTGGGCATCGCCATCAGCCATTACCGCTTCCGTCGCGGCTACAAACTGGCGGGCCATAGCCTGGACAAGCTGCCCTATGTCTCGAAGTTCTTCCCGTTCGGGCCGTTCTTCGCCTTCGCCCTGTGCATGGTGGTGATGCTGGGCCAGAACTATCAGGCGTTCATCGGCGATCGCATCGACTGG
This sequence comes from Pseudomonas guariconensis, assembly GCF_015680235.1. Lineage (GTDB taxonomy): Bacteria > Pseudomonadota > Gammaproteobacteria > Pseudomonadales > Pseudomonadaceae > Aquipseudomonas > Aquipseudomonas guariconensis_A. Next base: position 101,827 of record NZ_JADLJL010000011.1, on the reverse strand, counting down.
ATGGGTGCCACCGCGACCTATATCGGCCTGGTGCTGTTCGTGGTGATGTGGCTTGGCCACAAAGTGATCACCCGCTCGCGCATCGTTCGCTACCGGGACATGGATTTCAGCGTTATCGAGGTTCGCCGCCGACAAGCGCGCACCAGCACCGAAAACGACGCCAGCGGCCTGGCGATCACCAGCCCATAAACGTCCGCCTGACCTTCCTTTGTTCACAGCGCCGGGCAACCCTCGGCCCGGCGCCACTACCGCATGGACCGAGCGATGAGCACCGACTTCCTTCAATCTTTCTACGAAGCCACCGTCGATCGGGTTGCGTACCCGGCCCACACCGGCCGCACCGATACCCGCGTCTGCATCCTGGGAGGTGGGCTGGCAGGCCTGTCGACCGCTCTGGGCCTCGCCGAGCGTGGCATCACCGACGTGGTGGTGCTGGAGTCGCACCGGGTGGGGCATGGTGCATCCGGGCGCAACGGCGGTTTCGTCTTCGGCGGCTATAGCCTGGGCAACGGCGACCTGCTCGACACTCTGGGTGCACAAGAAGCGCGGCGCCTGTACCAGCTGACGCTCGACGCGGTCGAGCTGATCCGCAGCCGAGCCCGTCACTACAGCATCGACTGCGACCTGGTGGACAAAGGTGTGATCCTGGCCAACTGGTTCAATGACCCGTCGCGCCTGGAGAAACCCCGCCAGCTGATGAAAGAAGCCTACGGCGTCGAGTGGGAATACATCGCGCCTGGCGAGCTGAAGGAAATGCTCAAGACCGATCGCTATTACGGCGGGCTGCTCGAACGCAATGCCTTCCACTTTCATCCGCTCAAATACGTCTGCGGCGTGGCCCGAGCCCTTACCGAGCTCGGCGCGCGCCTGTTCGAACAATCCCCCGTACTGGCCATCGAAAAACGCGCCGGCAAATATGTCGTGCAAACCGAGGGCGGCGAAATCCACGCCGAAGAGGTTGTGTTCTCCGGCGGCGGCTACGCCCGTGGCGTCTATCGCCCGGTGGAACGCGCGGTGCTGCCCATCGCCACCTATGTGGTCGCCACCGAGCCTCTGGGTGAGCGACTGAAGGACGCGATCGCCTGCGAGTCGGCGATCTACGACACCCGCTTCGCCTTCGACTACTACCGCCCGCTCAAGGACAGCCGCATCCTCTGGGGCGGGCGCATTTCCATCCTCGATCGCGGCCCCGAAGCCATCGCCAAGCTGCTCAAGGCCGACCTGGCCACGGTCTACCCCCAGCTCGAGGACGTGGACATCGACTTTTCCTGGGGTGGCCTGATGAGCTACGGGCGCCATCAGATGGCGCAGATCGGCCAGGACGACAACGGCATCTGGCATGCGGTAGGCTTCGGCGGCCACGGCATGGCGCCCACCACGGTGGCGGGCGAGGTGCTGGCCGACGCCATCGCGCGCAGGTTACCCGTACCGGCAGGCTTCGGGCAGTTCGGCCTCACACGCACCTTTGGCGTCGCCGGTTTGCTGGCGGCGCAGGCGACTTATACCGCGTACCAGGCGATCGATGCGTTCGATGCACGGCGGCTGAACAAGGCCGGCTGAGGCAGGGTTCGTCGGACGATGGAATCGCGGATGGGTTTGTGAGGATGGCGATGCGACGGTCCGGGTGGGCAGTTCAGAATGGCAAGGGCTTCGCCCTTGATCGCGGGGCGAGCCCGCCTCTACAGAAGGCAGGGTGACAGGCTCAGATGCTGTGAAAATGAAAAAGCCCGCCTTGAAAGGCGGGCTCTTCGTATATGGTGGGTCGTGTAGGATTCGAACCTACGACCAATTGGTTAAAAGCCAACTGCTCTACCAACTGAGCTAACGACCCGTTGGATGGCGCGTATAATACTGATTTCTAACGGGAAATCAACACCCCATCGCAACTTTTTTTTTAAAAATATCGCGTCGGGTCCTCGACACCCGCCGCCTTGAAGCCCTCGGCGCGCAGGCGGCAGCTGTCGCACTTTCCACAGGCACGGCCGTCGTCGTCAGCCTGGTAGCACGATACCGTCAGGCTGTAGTCCACGCCACGGGCCATACCCGCCTGAACGATCTGCGCCTTGCTCAGGTTCTGCAGCGGGGCCTGGATCCGGAAGCCCTGCCCTTCCACGCCCGCCTTGGTGGCCAGGTTGGCCATGCGTTCGAACGCCTCGACGAATTCGGGGCGGCAATCCGGATAGCCCGAGTAATCCACGGCGTTCACACCGATGAAGATGTCCCGCGCCTCCAACACTTCCGCCCACCCCAGGGCCAGGGACAGGAAGACAGTGTTACGGGCTGGCACGTAGGTGACCGGAATGCCTTCACCCGGCGCCTCGGGCACATCGATGCTGGTATCGGTCAGGGCCGAGCCACCGATGCCGTCGAGGTTCAGGCCGATCACCTTGTGTTCGACCACACCCAGGTCCCGGGCTACCCGCGCTGCGGCGTTCAGCTCGGCGCGGTGGCGCTGGCCGTAATCGAAACTCATGGTGTAGCAGCTGTAGCCTTCGGCCTTGGCCATGGCGACCACGGTGGCCGAGTCCAGGCCGCCGGACAGCAGGATTACCGCGCGTTTCTCACTCATCTCATACTCCTCGTTTCAGCGTCCTGGCTCGTCGTTCCACAGCAGTTTGTGCAACTGCAGTTGGAAACGCACGGGCAGGTTGTCGGCGACGATCCAATCGGCCAGGTCGGTGGCATTCACCTGGTGGTGGCTGGGCGAAAACAGCACTTCGCCCGCGCGCTCGGCCAGGTTGTACTGGATCAGTTTCGAGACCGCCCAGTCGTAGTCCTCGCGGGAACAGATCACGAACTTGACCTGGTCGTTACGGGTCAGCAGTTCGATGTTCTCGTAACGGTTACGGTGCGACTCCTCCGAGCCCGGGGTCTTGAGGTCGACCACGCGGCTTACGCGGGTATCGACGCGGGCGATATCCAGGGCACCGCTGGTTTCCAGGGACACCTCGTAGCCGGCATCGCACAGGCGCTGCAGCAGTGGCAACACGTTGGGCTGGGCCAAGGGTTCGCCCCCGGTCACGCAGACATAGCGCGGCCGGAAGCCCGCCACCTGCTCGAGGATATCGTCAAGGGTACGAAGGGTACCGCCGCTGAAGGCGTAGGCACTGTCACAGTACTGGCAGCGCAAGGGGCAGCCGGTGAGACGCACGAATACGGTAGGCAGCCCCGCCGTTCGTGTTTCACCCTGCAACGAGTAAAAGACTTCGGTGATGCGTAATGTGTCTTGCATGGTCGCCACGGGCGTGACAGCTAAACAGGCTGTCCGCCTCCGTCAGGCACTGGCACGGACTCGACATAGCGTTATCCGCAACAGCGTGTTTACGAAAAAAGGGCCAAGATTCTAACGAAAAAACCCGCGACAAGCGCGGGTTTCTTTCGTCAGGCGATATTCAGAGCTTTTGCAAGTCGCGCTGGGCCAGTTGCGCGGCGGAGGTGCCGGGGTACTGGGTGATGACCTGCTGCAGGATGCCCTTGACCTTGTCGGTGTGGCCCATGCGGCGCTCGACGTCCGCCAGTTTATACAGCGAATCAGGCACCTTGCTGTGCTTGGGATACAGCTGGCCGACCTTGGCGAAGGCCTGGCTGGCACCTTGCAGGTCGCCCTTAGCCAGGTTCACCTCGCCAAGCCAGTACTGGGCGTTGCCGGCGTACTGGCTGTTGGGGTACTTGCGCAGGAAGGCGGCGAAGGCCTGGCTGGCCTTGTCGAAGTCCTTCTGCTTGATCAGGTCGAAAGCGGCGTCGTAATAGAGCTTCTCTTTCGCCGGATCACCGGGTTCGCTGCTGGCAGCCGGCTGTTGGGCAGCGGCGCCAGCGGCAGCACCGGCGGCGGCATTGGCGGCACCACCGGTGGAAGAATTCTCGGGAGCCTGGGCAGGCGCGGCACCACTGTTGATGCGGCTGTCCAGATCCTTGTAACGCTCCAGGCTTTCCTGCTTCATGCGGGCCACATCGTTCTGCAGCTCTTCGATGATGCCCTGCTGGCGGGAAATCTGGTCCTGCATCTGCTGCAGCTGCATGAACAGCTGGCCCTGTGCAGAGGCAGGGGTCGAAGCCCCTGCCCCGGCATAGGCGCCGCTCGTGCCATAACCCGCAGGCGGATAGCCGCTTGCGTTGTCATCTACTACGGGAACCTCAGCCCAGGCCGCAAGCGGCAGGCTGAGTGCGAGGACGGTTACAGCACGACGGCACATACGCATAGGAACTTACTTACGCAGTTCTACGCGACGGTTCTGAGCCCAGGACTGCTCGTCGCCACCAGTGGCAACTGGACGCTCTTCGCCGTAGGAAACCAGTTCCAGCTGAGCAGGGGAAACGCCCTGCAGAACCAGGTAGCGCTGAACGGCCTTGGCACGACGCTCGCCCAGAGCCATGTTGTACTCGCGAGTACCGCGCTCGTCGGTGTGGCCTTCCAGGACAACGCGGTTGCCGTTGGCTTTCAGGTCCTTGGCATGAACGTCCAGGGCGCGCATGGCTTCTGGCTTCAGGTCCGAGCTGTCGTATTCGAAGTAGAAGGTGGTGATTGCGCGCAGGGCGGCTTCTTCGCTCAGGCTGCCGTCAACAGCGCCGGTGTTGGCACCGTAGCCAGCGTTCGGGTCAACAGCGGCGCCTTCGCCAGCGTTGTCACCGCCCTTGGAGGAGCAACCTACAGCTACGGCCATGGCCAGAGCCAGCGCAGCGAATTTACCAAACTTCAGCATTTCCATCGTGAAACTCCTAATGAAACCCCAGTGTGTTAAGCAAATAGTGTTACGCCGCAATCAGTTCAGGTAAGGGGACCAGGACGGTTCTCTGACTTCGCCTTGCGCGGTAGGAAGCGGGAGCCTCACGCGTCCGTTGAGAGAGACGAGCATCAAGACTCCCCGGCCCTGCTGGCGGGTGGCGTAGATTAGCATGGTGCCGTTTGGCGCAACAGTGGGAGACTCATCAAGACTGGTGTCCGAAAGAATCTTTACACTTCCGCGCTCCAGGTCCTGGGCGGCCACCTTGAAGTTGGTGAAGCCCTGTTGGCGATGGATCATCACCAGGGTCTTCTCATCGGCGGACAGTTTCGGGTTGGCGTTGTAGTTACCCACGAAGGTCACGCGCTCGGCGCCACCACCATTGACGGAGGTCTTGTAGACCTGCGGCTTGCCGCCACGGTCGGAGGTGAAGTACAGGGTGTTGCCATCCTTGCCCCAGAACGGCTCGGTGTTGATGCCAGGGCCGGCGGTGACGCGGCTGATCTGGCGCGAGCCCATGTTCATCACGTAGATGTCCGGGTTGCCGTCCTTGGACAGCACGAAGGCCAGGCGCGAACCATCCGGCGACCAGGCCGGAGCACCGTTGAGGCCTTCGAAGTTGGTGACCTGCTCACGGCGACCGGTGTCGATGTGCTGGACGAAGATACGCGGGCGCTTCTGCTCGAACGAGACATAGGCGATGCGCTTGCCGTCCGGCGCGAAGCGCGGCGACAGGATCGGCTCGCGGGACTGCAGCAGGGTCACGGCGCGGGCACCGTCGTAGTCCGAGCGCTGCAGGGTGTAGCGGGTGTTGTTGGCAGAGAAGCGCTCGGCGGTCACGTACAGCATACGGGTGGAGAATGCACCCTTGATGCCGGTGAGCTTCTCGAACGATTGGTCGGCGATGTAGTGCGCCATGTCGCGCAGCTGGTCGACGCCGCCGGCGACGCTGCCGGTCAGCACTTGCTGCTCGGTGGCGACGTTGAACAGGGCGTACTGCACCTGCAGGCGACCGCCGGCCGGCACGATGCTGCCGACCATCACGTACTGGGCGCCCAAGGCCTTCCAGTCGCGGAAGATCACTTCGCTGGCCTGGCTCGGCTGGCTGATCATGTTCTGCCGTGGGATGGGCGAGTAGTAACCGGAGTTGCGCAGGTCATTGCCGATGATCTCGGCCATGTCTTCCGGCAGCACGCTGCCACCCTGCAGGCCGAACGGCACCACCGCGATCGGGGTCGCCCGGTCGCTGCCGCTGGTGACCAGGATGTTCTTTTCCTCTGCCACGGCCATACCTGCCACGCAGCAGAGCATGACCAGCAGTCCTTTCAGACGTTTAATCACAACGCAAGATCCTCAGGTGTAAATGTCATCTTGAATGAACGATACGGATTGAACTCGTTCGGCTTCAAGCCCTGCATTTCGGTCAAACGACCAATGTTCTTCACCGCTGCCACCGCCGAGGCGTCGAACGGGCCGTCGCCGCTGGAGCGCGCCACGCTGACATTGGTGATGGTGCCATCGGGCAACATGTTGATCTGCAGGACTACCGTCATGCCCCTGCGTGCGGACGGCGGACGTGCCCAACCTTCGGCTGCCCGCATGCGAATCAGGTCGTCGAAATCGCCGGCCACTTCATCGCCACGCTCATCGGCCAGGGCCTGCTGCCGCTCGGTGGTGTCGGACAACAGCTCGGCCAGGGCCTGGGCTTTCTTGTCCTCCGCTGCCTTGCGGGCCGCTTCCTGGGCCTTTTTCTTCTGGGCATCCGCTGCCGCCTTTTTCTTGGCGTCTTCGGCTGCCTTCTTCTTGGCCTGCTCGGCCGCCGCTTTCTTCTTGGCGTCCTCGGCTGCTTTCTTCTTGGCGTCCTCGGCGGCTTTTTTCTTCGCCTCCTCGGCTGCCTTCTTCTTGGCTTCTTCCTCGGCCTGCTTCTTCGCCTCCTGCTCGGCCTTCTTCTTGGCGATGTCAGCCTGCTGCTTCTCGGCGGCCTTCTTCGCCTCCTCGGCTTTCTTGGCCTCGGCGGCCTTCTTGGCTTCGGCGGCCTTGGCAGCCTCTTCGGCCTTCTTCGCCTCGGCAGCCTCGCGGGCCTCTTCGGCCTTTTGAGCGGCGTCGGCTTTCTTTTGTTCCGCGGCCTTGATGGCTTCCTGCTCGACCTTCTTCTGTTCCAGTTGCTCGACCTCGGTCTGGCGCGAAGCGGTTTTCTTCGCTTCCCCGGCGATCTTCTGGTTGGTCTGGGTGGTCGCCTGGCTCTTGGATTTGAGCTGGTAGAGCGTGGCCTGGACGATTGGCTTGGACGGCGGCAGCTCAGGCGTCATGGCGAAGCTGACGAACAGCATCGCGAATACCAGCACATGCAGGCCGATGGCCCAGACACTGGGCCAGAAGTAGCTTTCCGAGGCGGATGGCTCTCGCTGTTGCATCAGGGCGCCTCGGTAATCAGGCCAACGTTACCGACACCGGCCTTCTGCAACCCACCCATGGCGCCCATGACCGCGCCGTAGTCGACGGCCTTGTCGCCGCGGATGAAGACCTGGGTCTGCTTGCCCTGGTCACGACCGGCGGCAATGATCTTGGTCACCGCGTCGGTCATTTCCGGCAAGGTCATGGCCTTGTCCATCTGCTTGTCGGTGTCGACCTCGCTGCCGAGGTTCCAATAGTAGGTCTTGTCGGCCTTGATCGAGATGGTCAGGATCTGAACGTTGTTGTCCTGGGGCAAGGCTTCGCTGGAAACCTTGGGCAGGTCGACCTTCACGCCCTGGTTGAGCATGGGAGCGGTCACCATGAAGATGACCAGCAGCACCAGCATCACGTCGATGTAGGGCACCACGTTCATCTCGGCGACCGGCTTGCGTTTGTGGCGAACTCGGGCCATGGGCTTCTACCTGATCACTCTTCGCTGGTGTGTACTTTGCGGTGCAGGATCGCCTGGAACTCGTCGGCGAACGTGTAGTAACGGCCGATCAGCACTTCGCTGCGGGCCGAGAAGCGGTTGTAGGCGATGACGGCCGGGATCGCGGCGAACAGGCCGATCGCGGTGGCGATCAGCGCCTCGGCGATACCCGGGGCCACGGTGGCCAGGGTCGCCTGCTGGGCAGAGGCCAGGCCGCGGAAGGAGTTCATGATGCCCCAGACGGTACCGAACAGGCCGATGTACGGGCTGGTGGAACCGACAGTGGCCAGGAACGGCAGGCTCTGCTCGAGCTTCTCTTCCTCGCGGGAGATGGCCACGCGCATGGCACGGCCCACGCCTTCCATGACCGCGTCCGGGTCGACGCCCGGCTGCTGGCGCAGGCGCGAAAACTCCTTGAAGCCAGCGCGGAACACCTGCTCGACACCGGAGTCCGGGTCTGGGTTGCTGCCTGCCTGGCGGTACAGCTTGGACAGGTCGATGCCCGACCAGAAGCGCTCCTCGAAGGCATCCAGCGCACGACGACCGGCGCGCAGCATAGTGCTGCGCTGGAAGATCATGATCCATGAGGTGACCGAGGCTGCCACCAGGGTCAGCATCACCAGCTGCACCACGATGCTGGCATTGCTGACCAGACTCCACATGGAGGTATGGTCGACGACGTTAGCTTCCACGCTTATTCTCCTGCATTCGATTGAGTACCCGTGCCGTCCGCCAGGAAGGCGTCGCGCAGCTCTTGGGGTATGGCCCGGGGTTTGAAAGTGTCGGCGCGCACGGCGGCCACCAGGAACTGCCCCTCGCAGAGCAGCGTTTCATCCTTTTCCCGCCAGACCTGCTGCACGAAGCGCAGGCTGGCGCGATTCAATTCAAGTACTTGCGCGCTCACCCGCAACGCGTCGTCCAGCCGCGCCGGCGCGTGGTAGCGCGCTTCGCTGGAATGGACCACGAACAGCAGGTTCTGGCCTGCCAGCTCGGCCTGGGAAAACCCCAGGTGCCGCAGCCGCTCGGTGCGTGCACGCTCCATGAATTTAAGGTAATTGACGTAATACACCACGCCACCTGCGTCGGTGTCTTCGTAATAGACGCGACAGCGGTGGGCGAACGGTTCCAGGCCTTTTTGCGCGCGCATACTCTAGTGCTTACTCCTCAGCTTGCCAATCCGCCCCGGCAACTGTTTTTGCATCGATAATGTCTTATTGCCAGCGCCACAGGGGCGTGCCAGCGGTAGGACCACGAAAACCCCGATTCGATCTGTCATTCATCGTCGGGATCGGAAAATTCGCCACCTTCGGCAAAGCGGCCGGGAATGTTCAGGCCGAAATGCAGGTAGGCATGGCGGGTGACCACACGCCCGCGTGGCGTGCGCATGATATAGCCTTGCTGGATCAGGTACGGCTCGAGCACATCCTCGATGGTATGGCGCTCCTCGCTGATGGCCGCCGCCAGGTTGTCGACCCCCACCGGGCCGCCGTCGAACTTCTCGATCATGGTCAACAGCAGGCGGCGGTCGGAATGGTCGAAACCACGCTCGTCGACATCCAGCAGGTTCAGCGCCATGTCTGCCACTGCCTTGGTGATCTCGCCCTTGCCGCGCACCTCGGCATAGTCGCGCACCCGGCGCAGCAGGCGGTTGGCGATCCGCGGGGTACCGCGGGCACGGCGGGCGATCTCGTAGGCGCCTTCGTCCTCGATCGCAAGGCCCAGGATATTGGCCGAACGGCTGACGATGGTGGCCAGGTCCCGGTTGCTGTAGAACTCCAGGCGCTGGACGATGCCGAAGCGATCGCGCAGCGGGTTGGTCAGCATGCCGGCACGGGTAGTGGCGCCGACCAGGGTGAAGGGCGGCAGGTCCAGCTTGATCGAGCGGGCCGCCGGCCCTTCGCCGATCATGATGTCCAGCTGGAAATCTTCCATCGCTGGATAGAGCACTTCCTCGACCACCGGGGACAAGCGGTGAATCTCGTCGATGAACAATACGTCATGGGGCTCGAGGTTGGTCAGCATGGCCGCCAGGTCGCCCGGGCGCTCCAGGATCGGGCCTGAAGTGCTCTTGACCGACACGCCCATTTCCTGGGCGATGATATTGGCCAGAGTGGTCTTGCCAAGGCCCGGCGGGCCGAAGATCAAGGTGTGATCCAGGGACTCGTTGCGCCCACGGGCCGCCTGGATGAACAGCGCCATCTGCTCGCGCACCACCGGTTGGCCGATGTATTCCTCCAGGCGCAGCGGGCGGATCGCACGGTCCTGGATTTCTTCGCGGTCGCGCCCGCTGGCGGCGATCAGTCGGTCGGCTTCGATCACTTGGTAATCATCCCTTTGAGGCTACGGCGGATCAGCTCCTCGCTGCTCAGGCCAGCCTTGTCCTTGATCGCCGATACCGCCTTGCTCGCCTCCTGGGGCTTGTAGCCCAGAGAGACCAAGGCGCTGACCGCATCGGCTTCGGCCGTTGAGGCACTGCTGACCGGCAGCGGGCCATCGGACACCAGCGTGAACATGGCAGGCGAGGTTTCCCAAGCCTTGAAGCGGTCCTTGAGCTCGACCAGCAGGCGCTCGGCGGTCTTCTTGCCGACCCCCGGCACACGCACCAGGGCCGATGTATCCTGGGCCTGCACGCAGCGCACCAGCTCGTCCACTTCAAGCCCCGACATCAGCGCCAGGGCCAGCTTCGGCCCTACTCCGTTCAGCCGGATCAGTTCGCGGAACAGCTCGCGCTCGCGCTTTTCGGCGAAACCATAGAGCAGGTGCGCGTCTTCACGCACCACCAGATGGGTATGCACGGTCACCGGCTCGCCGACCTTGGGCAGGCGGTACAGGGTGGTCATCGGCACTTCCAGCTCGTAGCCGACGCCGTTGACGTCGATAATCAGGTGAGGCGGCTGTTTTTCCGCCAGGGTGCCGCGCAAACGTCCAATCACGTTCCGATCCTTCCTCTCGGGGAGCCGGTCGAAGACCGCTCAACCCTATCAGCAAATGCAACGGGTGAATGTTTCACCCGGACAAAATTTGTATCTGCGCATGAAGCGCTCAAAGACGCAAGCGCCCACCTCTTCGCCGCGCCGTGGCCAGGCCATGGGGCACCAGGCTCGAACGGGTATGGGCATGGCACAGGGCGATGGCCAAGGCATCGGAGGCGTCGACCTGCGGCTTTTGCGTGAGCTTGAGCAGGTGCATGACCATCAGCATCACCTGCTCCTTGTTGGCACCACCGGTGCCTGCCACAGCCTGCTTGACCTGGCTGGCGCTGTACTCGGCGATCTCCAGGCCCGCCTCGGCAGCGGCGACGATAGCCGCGCCTCGCGCCTGGCCAAGCTTGAGGGCCGAGTCGGCATTGCGCGCCATGAACACCCGCTCGATGCCCATGGTCACAGGCCCGTGTTGGCGGATGATTTCGCTGACACCGCGAAACACGATCTGCAGGCGCTCATGCAACTCGCCGCTACCGGTGCGGATACAGCCAGACGCCACATATTCGCAGCCACGGGCGGTCTGGCGCACCACGCCGAAACCGGTGATGCGCGAGCCGGGGTCGATACCAAGAATCAGAGTCATAACGCCTGCAATAGATAAAGAATACGACGCGCGCGGCCCCTGAGGCTGCTTTGCAGCCCTTTCGCGGCACAAGGCCGCTCCTACAGACATCGCGCCGACCTTGAAGAACGTCGCTGTATCTGTAGGAGCGGCCTTGTGCCTCGAAAGGGCCGTAGGCTCAACGAGCCATGCCAGGATAAACCAGATACCTTAGCCGAGTTTTTCCATGATCTCGTCGGAGATCTCGGCATTGGAGTAGACGTTCTGCACGTCATCCAGGTCCTCGAGCATGTCGATCAGCTTGAGCACCTTCTCGGCCCCTTCCTGATCCAGCTCGGCACTGGTGGTAGGCTGCATCACGATCTCGGCGTCCGAAGCCTTGAAACCGGCTTCCTCCAAGGCGTTGCGCACCGCATAGAAGCTGTTGAACGAGGTGAAGACATCGAAGGAGCCGTCATCGTTGCTCACCACGTCGTCGGCATCGGCTTCCATGGCCGCTTCCATCAGGGCTTCTTCGTCCACACCCAGGTCGGCGGCGAAGCTGATTTGCCCCTTGCGTTCGAACAGGTAGGCCACCGAGCCGTCGGTGCCCAGGTTGCCGCCGCACTTGGAGAAGGCATGGCGCACGGCAGCCGCGGTACGGTTGCGGTTGTCGGTCATGGCCTCGACCATGATCGCCACGCCACCGGGGCCGTAGCCTTCGTAGCTGAGCTCTTCGACGTTGTCGCTTTCATTGGTACCGGCACCACGGGCCACGGCGCGGTCGATGATGTCGCGGCTCATGTTGGCGCCCAGGGCCTTGTCCAATGCCAGGCGCAGGCGTGGGTTGGAGGCCGGGTCAGCACCGCCCTGCTTAGCGGCGACGGTCAGCTCGCGGATCCACTTGGTGAAGATCTTGCCTCTCTTGGCATCCTGGCGTTCTTTGCGGTGCTTGATGTTTGCCCACTTCGAATGACCAGCCATAACGTCTCCAAATCCTTCAAACAGAAACAGGTTCCGCCCCGAAGGGCGGAACGCGAGAAAACAGCGCCGAAGCGCGTGGGCGCCTCCACCGGGAAGCGCCCGGGCCGATTATTCGACCTTGGTCTGCTCGCGCAGACGGATGTGCAGCTCGCGCAGGGCCTTGGCGTCCACCAGGCCAGGGGCCTGGGTCATGACGCACGCGGCGCTCTGGGTTTTCGGGAAGGCGATCACTTCACGGATCGACTGGGCGCCGGTCATCAGCATGACCAGGCGGTCCAGGCCGAAGGCCAGGCCACCATGGGGCGGCGCGCCGAACTTCAGGGCATCGAGCAGGAAGCCGAACTTCTCCTGCTGCTCTTCGGCACCGATGCCCAGCAGGCGGAATACGGCCTGTTGCATTTCCTTGCGGTGGATACGGATCGAACCGCCACCGAGCTCGGTGCCGTTGAGAACCATGTCGTAGGCACGGGACAGAGCGCCGGCCGGGTTGGCCTCGAGCTCTTCCGGGGTGCACTTGGGCGCGGTGAACGGGTGGTGCAGCGCGCTGAAGCTGCCGTCGTCGTTCTCTTCGAACATCGGGAAGTCGACGACCCACATCGGGGCCCACTCGCAGGTCAGCAACTCGAAGTCGTGGCCCAGGCGGATACGCAGCGCGCCCAGGGCTTCGCTGACGATCTTGGCCTTGTCGGCACCGAAGAACACGATGTCGCCATCGACCGCACCCACGCGATCGAGGATCACGTTGAGGTTGGCCTCGGGGATGTTCTTGACGATCGGCGATTGCAGGCCTTCGACGCCCTTGGCGCGCTCGTTGACCTTGATGTACGCCAGGCCCTTGGCACCGTAGATGCCGACGAACTTGGTGTACTCGTCGATGCGGCTGCGCGGCATGCTGGCGCCGCCTGGCAGGCGCAGGGCGGTGACGCGGCACTTCGGATCGTTGGCAGGGCCGGCAAAGACCTTGAAGTCGACATCCTTGAGCTGGTCGGCGACGTCGACCAGTTCCAGCGGGATACGCAGGTCAGGCTTGTCGGAGCCGTAGCGGCGCATGGCCTCTTCGTAAGTCATGTGCGGGAATTCGCCGAACTCAAGATCCAGGACTTCCTTGAACAGCTTGCGGATCATGCCTTCGGTCAGGCCCATGATCTCGGACTCGTCGAGGAAGCTGGTCTCGATGTCGATCTGGGTGAATTCCGGCTGGCGGTCGGCACGCAGGTCTTCGTCACGGAAGCACTTGGCGATCTGGTAGTAGCGGTCGAAGCCGGCGACCATCAACAGCTGCTTGAACAGCTGTGGCGATTGCGGCAGGGCGAAAAAGCTGCCAGCGTGGGTGCGGCTCGGCACCAGGTAGTCGCGGGCGCCTTCCGGGGTGGCGCGAGTCAGGATCGGCGTCTCGACGTCGAGGAAGCCGTTCTCGTCCAGGTAGCGGCGGATGCTGCTGGTGATGCGCGAACGCAGGCGCAGCTTGTCGGCCATCTCCGGACGACGCAGGTCGATGAAGCGGTAGCGCAGGCGGGTTTCCTCGCCCACGTCAGAGTATTCGTTGAGCGGGAACGGCGGGGTTTCGGCCTCGTTGAGGACGGTCAGCTCGTAGCCCAGCACTTCAATGGCGCCCGAAGCCATGTTCGGGTTGACCGCGCCTTCCGGACGCAGGCGCACCTTGCCGGTGATCTGCACGACGTACTCGCTGCGCACGCGGTCGGCGTTGGCGAAAGTCTCGGCGCGATCCGGGTCGAAGACGACCTGGGCCATGCCTTCGCGGTCACGGATGTCGAGGAAGATCACCCCGCCGTGGTCGCGGCGACGATGGACCCAGCCGCAAAGGGTGACTTCCTGGCCGTCCAGGCGCTCGTTCAGTTGGCCGCAATAATGGCTGCGCATCATGATGGTGGTTTCGCTTCTCGTGATTCGTGTATTCGGTGGAGGTCTGGCCGCCCTGAGGGGCTAATACTGCAAGACCCGGTCGCTGCAATTCAACTCAGTCGGCCTTGTCGCCGCCTGCCAGATTCTTTTTCGCCCCGGTCTTGAAATCGGTCTCGTACCAGCCGTTACCGCTCAGGCGGAAACCGGGTACCGACAACAGCTTCTTCAGCGCCGGCTCTTGGCACGCCGGGCAATCGGTCAGCGGCGCGGCGCTGATCTTCTGCAACACTTCCATCCGGTGGTCGCAGGATGCACATTGATAGTCATAAAGGGGCATGGGTGTCTCTCTTCAACCACAACGCTGACTGCCGGGGGCAGTAAAAAGCGGGATTATATATGGTTAAGGACAGCCGTGCAGCCCGCCTGGCGATCAGCGCATGCTGGGCGGATCGAGCAGCCAGGCCACGCAGATCACCCGGATCAACCCGCTGAAGTTGCGCACCCCGCCATGACGCAGGTGCACTTCCCGGTCCACATAGGACAGCACCGCGCTTACCGTACACTGGTTGGCCTCGGCGATCCGCTCCAGGATCCGCCAGTAGACCACCTCCAGGCGCAGGCAGGTAGCAAAGCCGTTGAGCCGGACCGAGCGCGAGACCGGCCGGACCTGCATCATGTCGAAATCCGTCCCGAACGGGTCGATGCACTGCTTGCCTGGCCATTTCCCCTGGCAAGCGCTGCGCTTGCCTTGTTGCATCCTTATATCCACCGAACCGCTCCATTGCCTGGGAAGACACCCAAGTGCCTGCGCACGAGGGACAGGCCCAATAAAGCGCCGAAGGCGCCTGGAGAGCAGTGGCAAAACCTTCCTCAAGGAAACGAAAAGGCCTGGTTCCTGTGCAGGAACCAGGCCTTGCGAACGCCTGTCGCCAGCAGGCGATCAGTTGCCGTCGAGCAGCACGCGCAACATCCAGGCGGTTTTTTCATGCACCTGCATGCGCTGGGTCAGCAGGTCGGCCGTCGGTTCGTCGCTGACCTTGTCGACCACCGGGAATATGCTGCGCGCGGTGCGCACCACCGCTTCCTGGCCTTGGACGAGCTGGCGGATCATCTCGTCGGCCGGTGGCACGCCCTCTTCTTCCTTGATCGAGGAGTGACGTGCATAGAAGGCATAGGAGCCAGGAGCCGGGAAGCCCAGGGCGCGGATACGCTCGGCGATCGAGTCGACCGCCAGGGCCAGCTCGTTGTATTGCTCCTCGAACATCAGGTGTAGCGTACGAAACGATGGGCCGGTGACGTTCCAATGGAAATTGTGGGTTTTCAGATACAGCACGTAGGTATCCGACAGCAGGCGAGAAAGCCCATCGACGATGGACTTGCGGTCTTCTTCGCTGATACCGATATCGATTGCCATGGATCTCTCCTTCTCACAAGGCTTGGTCATCAAGCGGGCATCACAAACTGTATCAGACCCACCCGTTCCTGCCCGTGATCCAGGGCAATCCATCCCTCGCGGTTTGAGAACCCCCTGCCTTTGCTGTTAAATAGGCACCGTGCCACCCGTGCGGACTGTCATTGCCGGGTGCATAGGCTGCCAACCGTGTGATCGCGCCTTACACCTGCGCACCACCCTGGCAGCTCTTCCTGTGATCGGCCTTATCAATGTGAGCCCACTCAAATGTTCAAGATCGTCCATCTGGTGACGGGCGTGGCGGCTTTGCTGCTATCGCTCATACCCAGCCTCAAAACCGAAGCAACGCCGTTCCTCCAACAACCCGAAGCCGTCTACCTGGCCTTGCTCGGCCTGCTCAACCTGCTCTTGGCACCGGCCCTGCCGCACTACTACAAAGGCCTGCGCCAGCAACTGCAATACCTGGCCTGCGCCCTGCTGGTGCTGGCCGTGATCTTGCAGACCATTACCCTGCTGGCCCGCCCGGAGCTGGGCGACCTGCCGGCCCTGCTCTGCGCCGCCGTCGCTGTCGCCCTGCACCTGGGCGCAGGCTTCGCCCGCAGCATCGGCAAGCCCCGCGCCAGCCAGGGCGTCGCCCAGGATGGCGGCAAGCGTGATACTGGCACGGTCAAGTGGTTCAACACCTCCAAGGGTTTCGGCTTCATTTCCCGCGACTCGGGTGACGATATCTTCGTACACTTTCGCGCCATTCGTGGCGAAGGGCATCGTGTGCTGGTCGAAGGCCAGCGCGTGGAGTTCTCGGTGATGCACCGCGACAAGGGCCTGCAGGCCGAAGACGTGGTCGCGGTCTCCCGCCGCTGACCCTGGGCGGTGATGGCGTAGCGGCTTGCCCGCCACGCCATTGCCGCTTCAATAATGAGGCGGCGGCGCCTCTTCTCCCTCACTGCCGTACTGCCCCACCATCTCCTCGTAGCGCTTGATCAACTCGGCCACCTGCAATTGCAGGCGCTCGATCACCCGGGCCTGCTCGACCACCACGTCGTTAAGCGCCTGGATGGTGTCATCCTGAAACGCCTGGCGGCTTTCAAGCTCGACGACTCTCGACTCCAGCGACATGGTTCAGACCTCCTTGAAGTCATCGTTCAATACCGCACGCAGGCGCTGGCGGATCGCCTCGACCTGCTCCGAGGTATAGTCAGCCGCAGGATGGCGCCCCCACACCGGCGCCGGCCAGGCGGCATCGTCGCGGCGGCGAACGATGACATGCATGTGCAGCTGGCTGACCACATTGCCCAGGGTGGCCACGTTCATCTTGTCGGCCGCGAAGCACCCCTTGAGGGTTTCGGCCAGGTAGGTGGTTTCCTTCCAGAGCTGCTGTTGATCGGCCTCGCTCAACTCGAACAGCTCGCTGACCTCGGCGCGCCGCGGCACCAATATGAACCAGGGGTAATTGGCATCCTTGCTCAGCAGCAGGCGGCACAGCGGCAGATCTCCCAACACCAGGGAATCCTGTTGCAGACGCGAATCCAGGACAAACACGGCAAACCTCCTCAAGACAAAACAGCCCAGCGGGCAATGCGGGCCAATAACGCAAGGATACCCTGCTTCAGCACCCAGACAGGAGCACTGTCGTGCCCACCTCGGTAACACTGCGCTACTTTTCGCACCAAAAAGAGGCCCGCCCGCGCGATACGCCCCACTGCTTTCTACCCGGATTAACAAATGGCGGTAACACATTGACTTCAATGACAGGTTTTATTGCGGGCACTGGCCGCCACTCTTGGCACACCATCAGACATGCCTCGCTCCGTGTTTGCGGAGGTTTTCTCGCTTGGTCCGCAGCGGATGTGAAAATTTCATGAAGCGTTCGTGATTTTGAGCACGCTTGTTGCATTCCCTGTCATTCAAGTCGGCACGATGCCTGCAACCGGCAGGTACGCGACAAATAACAACAGCGGCATGGATATCCAGGGAGTTTCTCTTCGTCCATTTATGTTTGTTACATATTTGTTACGAAAGTGATAACGGCGCTGGCGTTGTACGCCCCTGAAAAGGGCGTGATTTGCGACACGGATCTCACTAAAAGCGACATTGTGAAAAAATTATAAAAAGGTTGTTTTTTCCGATATCGCAAAGAACAGTCAGCGTGATATACATTTTCGCCGACATAAAAAGAAAGCGCTGCCCCTATAACTAAAAAACCTGGGCGCAGCGGTACTCTTCCTAAACCAAAGGAGCAAATCACGATGCGCGTGATGAAGTGGAGCATGATCGCCCTGGCCGTCGCGGCAGGGACCTCGCAGCTGGCCCTGGCCTCTTCGCAGGATGAATCCAAAGGTTTCATCGAGGACAGCCAGCTGAATGTCAAGACCCGTATGCTGTATTTCAGCCGTGACTTCCGTAACAATGACCGGGATCCCGTTACCGGTGACCGTCAGAGCCGCGTGGAAGAGACCGGCCTAGGTTTCGTGGGCACCTTCGAGTCCGGATTCACCCAGGGCACCGTAGGTGTGGGTGTGGATGCGATTGGACTTCTGGGTGTCAAATTGGACAGCGGTCGCGGCCGCGCTGGCACAGGCTTGTTCCCAATCGGAGAAGATGGCCGCGCGCAAGATGACTACTCTGAAGCCCATGGTGCCGTCAAACTGCGCATCTCCGACACCGTTCTGAAGTATGGCGGACAATTCACCGCCTTGCCGGTCTTCGCTACCGACGACAGTCGTCTGCTACCGGAAGTCGCCGAAGGCTTCCTGTTGACCAGCAACGAAATCGAAGGCCTCGAACTGAATGCCGGCCATTTCACACGCCTCAACGCTCAGGCCCAGACTTATAAGGACAGCATCGGCGGCCGCGACAGCGACACCGGCATCAAGAACCCTGGCCTGACAGAAGCCAACATCGTTGGCGGTACTTATGCCTTTAGCGATAACCTGAGCACCAGCCTCTACTACTCCAAGGTAGAAGACTACTGGCGCAAGTACTACGCCAACGTAAACTGGGCTCTGCCAATCTCCGACAAGCAAGGCTTGGTGTTCGACTTCAACATCTATGACACCAAGAGCGATGGCGACCGTGCTCGCGCCTTCGATGGCGACAAACTCGACAACCGTGCGTTCAGCCTTTCGGGCGCTTACAACATTGGCGCACACACCTTCACCTTGGCTTACCAGAAAGTGACCGGTGACGGCGACTACGCCTACGGTATCGACGGTGGCGGCACCATCTTCCTGGCCAACTCCGTTGCCCGTTCCGACTTCAACGCCGAAGACGAGAAGTCCTGGCAGGCTCGCTACGACCTGAACTTCGCCGAGTACGGCATCCCAGGCCTGACCTTCATGACCCGCTACGTGCGCGGTACCGACGCCAACGTCGCCGGCACCAGCAACGGCAAGGAATGGGAACGCGACATCGACATCAAGTACGTGCTGCAGGAAGGCCCGGCGAAAGACCTGAGCTTCCGCGTAC
Organism: Pseudomonas guariconensis; assembly: GCF_015680235.1. Lineage (GTDB taxonomy): Bacteria > Pseudomonadota > Gammaproteobacteria > Pseudomonadales > Pseudomonadaceae > Aquipseudomonas > Aquipseudomonas guariconensis_A. The sequence goes on along the minus strand of NZ_JADLJL010000011.1, from coordinate 82,974 downwards.
GCCAGGCTACCTACCGCTCCTCCGATGGCGTCTACTACGGCTCCCCATCTCTGGACGAACTGCGCCTGATCGTCGAGTACCCGCTGAGCATCCTGTAAGCCCACCGGCTTGCACTGCCCCGCACTGGAAAAGCCCGGCGATCGCCGGGCTTTTTCTTGGCTGACAAGCGCCCCGCCCTGGGGCATCCTGTACGCCTTCGCTTCGCCCCCGTACAATGCGGGGTCATTTCAACGTCTTAGGCAATCGACACGGCTCACCATGCGCACCAGTCAATATTTGCTCGCCACCCAGAAAGAAACCCCTGCCGACGCAGTGGTCATCAGCCATCAGCTCATGCTGCGCGCCGGCATGATCCGCAAGCTGGCCTCCGGCCTGTACACCTGGCTGCCGATGGGCCTGCGGGTGATGCGCAAGGTCGAAGCAGTGGTCCGCGAGGAAATGAACGCCGCCGGCGCACTGGAAGTGCTGATGCCAAGCATCCAGCCTGCCGAGCTTTGGCAGGAATCCGGCCGCTGGGAACAGTACGGCCCAGAGCTGCTGCGCCTGAAAGACCGCCACGACCGCGAGTTCTGCGTTGGCCCGACCCACGAGGAGGTCATCACCGACCTCGCGCGCAACGAGCTGTCCAGCTATAAACAGCTGCCGCTGAACATGTACCAGATTCAGACCAAGTTCCGTGACGAGATCCGTCCGCGCTTCGGCCTGATGCGCGGCCGCGAATTCATCATGAAGGACGCCTACTCCTTCCATGCCGACCAGGCTTCCCTGCAGGAAACCTACGACCGCATGCACCAGGCATACACCAATATCTTCACCCGCCTGGGCCTGGACTTCCGTCCGGTGCAGGCCGACACCGGCTCCATCGGTGGCAGCTACTCCCATGAATTCCACGTCCTGGCCGAGTCCGGCGAAGACGATGTGATCTTCAGCGACAGCTCCGACTACGCCGCCAACATCGAGAAGGCCGAAGCCATCCCGCGTGAAACCGTGCGCCCGGCCCCCACCGAGGAGCTGCGCCTGGTCGATACGCCCGATGCCAAGACCATCGCGCAACTGGTCGAAAACTACGGCCTGCCGATCGAGAAGACCGTCAAGACCCTCATCGTACGTGGCGCCGAGGAAGGCAAGCTGGTCGCCCTGGTGGTCCGTGGCGACCATGAGCTGAACGAGATCAAGGCAGCCAAGCTGGAACAGGTCGCCGACCCGCTGGTCATGGCCACCGACGCCGACCTGCGCGCCGCCATCGGTGCCGGTGCCGGCTCCCTCGGCCCGATGAACCTGCCGCTGGAATGCATCATCGACCGATCCGTGGCCCTGATGAGCGACTTCGGCATCGGCGCCAACATCGACGACAAGCACTACTTCGGCGTCAACTGGGAACGCGACCTGCCGGTCCCACAGGTGGCCGACCTGCGCAACGTGGTCGAAGGCGACCCGAGCCCAGACGGCCAGGGAACCCTGGTGATCAAGCGCGGCATCGAGGTTGGCCACATCTTCCAGCTCGGCACCAAGTACAGCGAGGCGCTCAAATGCCAGGTGCTGGGCGAGAACGGCAAGCCGGTGACCCTGGCCATGGGTTGCTATGGCATCGGCGTATCCCGCGTGGTCGCCGCTGCCATCGAGCAGAGCTATGACGACAAGGGCATCATCTGGAACGACGCCCTGGCACCGTTCCAGATCGCCCTGGTACCGCTGCGCTACGAAACCGACGCCGTTCGCGAAGCCACCGACAAGCTGTACGCCGAACTGACCGCCGCCGGCTACGAAGTGCTGCTGGACGACCGCGACAAGAAGACCAGCCCCGGCATCAAGTTCGCCGACATGGAGCTGATCGGCATTCCGCACCGCATCGTGGTCAGCGACCGCGGCCTGGCCGAAGGCAACCTGGAATACAAGCACCGCACCGAGCAGGAGGCCCAGACCTTGCCGCTCAACGAGGTGCTGACCTTCCTGCAAGCCCGCATTCGCCGCTGATACGAGTAGCCATGTCCAAGCGAAGTACCTTTGCCCTGGGGGGCGCCGCACTGTGCGGCGCCCTGCTCGTCAGCGGCTGCGCCAACCAGATGTCCCAGCGCAGCGAGCATGAGGAGCGCGCCGAGCGCAAGCTGCTCGAACATACCCTGCAGATCGACGTGGGCGAGCCCAAGGTCATGGAGCTTCCCCAGCGGCGCGTGCGGGTTCATGAACAGAAGCGCTTCGAAGTCACAGAGTTCGAAGTCACTCGCCGGTACGACCGCTACACGCCGTACCAACCCTGGCGGGAGATCTACGAGATCCCCCTGGGCGCGGTGGCGGTGGTCGCCGGCATCGGCGCCAATGTGGTCAATGTGTTCGCCCTGGGCAACCTGCCACAAAGCGTTACCCATGACTGGCTCGGCTACGGCCTGGCCGGGCTCAACCCGTTCATGAACGTGCCGTCCAACGGCCGCGCCCAGCAGAACCTGGCAGGTATCAGCGAGGTGCAGAAGGACAAGCGCGAGGAATACACCAGCCTGCCCTGGAGCGAACGCTTGGTCGAGGTCAAGGCCGGCAAGCTGACCCATGAGCTCACCACCGACCACAACGGTGTGTTGCGCCTGAACCTGCTGGACAGCCCGTTCTCCGAGCAGAACCTCAACCACGTCGGCACCCTGCACCTGCACGTGGCCGACGAGGACAATGGGGCGCGGGCCGACGCCAGCTTGCTGGTCAGCAGCGCCCTGCGCGGTAAGCTACAGGAAGCCCATGAACTGATCTTCGATGACCTCGAGGATGATGAGGTGGGGCAATGGGTCCACCGGGTCAAGCGCTTGTCTGAACTGGGGCTGGAAGAGGAAGCCAGCGAACTGGAGCAGAGCCTGATCGAGCTGACCCGCAACGATCCTGAGCTGCAGCAGGAGTTCCTGCATGCGTTGACCAAGGATGCCGGGCGACTGGTGGCTGATCCGGGCGTGCAGTAACCCCGGTTGGAATCGAGGTGCCGCACGACCTGTAGGAGCGGCCTTGTGCCGCGAAAGGGCTGCGCAGCAGCCCCACTGCAGCCGACACCACCATTACGCCATCTTTACCTCGGAAAAAGCTCCAACTGCTCGTGAGCTCCACGCAAATCCCGCAAACGCACCCCTACGCCCAAGAGCCGCACCGGCTTTCCACCCCTGGCAAACGCCTGGCTCAACAACTGCCGATAGCTTTCCAAGTCCCGCCCGGCGCCGGCCTGCTCCAGCGTGGTCTGGCTGAAATCATGGAACTTGACCTTGACGAACGGTTTGTCGGGCTGATAGCTGCTGTCCATCCTCGCGATTCGCTCGTTCAGGCTGCCCAGCAGTTCAGGCAGTTTGGCCAGGCAGCTCGCCAAATCCGGCAGATCGGTGTCGTAGGTGTTTTCCACGCTGACCGACTGGCGCCGGCTGTCGTTATGCACACTGCGTTCATCGATACCACGCGCCAAGCCCCACAACCGTTCGCCAAAACTGCCGAACTCACGCACCAGCGCCAGCCGTGACCAGTCACGCAGCTCCAGGCAGGTATCGATACCCAGCCGCGCCAGTTTATCTGCGGTGACCTTGCCCACTCCATGCAGCCTGGCGACCGGCAACGCGGCCACGAAGGCCTCGACTTCAGGTGGGGTGATGACGAACAGGCCATTGGGCTTGCGCCAGTCGCTGGCAATCTTGGCCAGGAACTTGTTCGGCGCCACGCCGGCCGACACGGTGATGTGCAAGGTCTTGGCGACCCGCCTGCGAATATCCTCGGCAATGCGCGTGGCACTGCCGGCGTACCACTGGCTGTCACTGACATCCAGGTAGGCCTCGTCCAGCGACAGCGGCTCGATCAGGTCGGTGTAGTCGCGAAAGATCGCATGGATCTCCCGGGAGGCTTCGCGGTAGGCCTCGAAACGCGGCTTGACGATCAACAGGTCCGGACACAGTTTCAAGGCGTGCCGCGACGACATGGCCGAGCGCACCCCATAGGCACGCGCCTCATAATTGCAGGTGGCAATGACGCCACGCTGCTCCGGCGCCCCACCCACCGCCATGGGGCGACCGGCTAGCCGCGGGTCGTCGCGCATCTCGATCGCGGCATAGAAACAATCGCAGTCGATATGGATGATCTTGCGCAAGGACATGGATGACCGTCAGCACTGTAAATTCATACAGATACTACTCCATGGGACCAAACGGAGACAGCAGGCTTCCAGCAAAACCGACAAATTCCTTGCAAGCCCCGCCATGACTGAGCTGCAGCCACGCCATCAACGCTAAGGGATTGAACAAAAAAGGATTTTTCAAAATAAGCCTTGACATGGGGCAGGATTTCCGTAGAATTCGATCTCACAGGCGCGGGATGGAGCAGCCTGGTAGCTCGTCGGGCTCATAACCCGAAGGTCGTCGGTTCAAATCCGGCTCCCGCAACCAGATTCAGAGAAAGGCCACTGTCGATACAGTGGCCTTTTTTCTTGCCCTGAAAAAAATCGACGGAAAATCAAAGAGTAATGCTTGACAGCCACTCAGGAATCCGTAGAATGCGCCCCACTGACGCGGGATGGAGCAGCCTGGTAGCTCGTCGGGCTCATAACCCGAAGGTCGTCGGTTCAAATCCGGCTCCCGCAACCATATTCGTCAGAACAAACCCCGCCTGTGCAAACAGGCGGGGTTTGTTGTTTTCACCCCTCTTGAAAATTCCCCTCCCCTGAGCTCGCAGGTTTGCGGCTGCTATGCAGCCGATCGCGGCACAAGGCCGCTCCTACAGGGGCTGTGCACCGCCGGATCTGTACGAGCGGGCTCGCCCCGCGATCGGCTGCGCAGCAGTCGTAAAACCAGCTACATCGAGACAGCAGGCAAAACGGATGTTGCCGATCTGCGGCTGCGTTGCAGCCAAAGGCGGCCAAGCCACACCTTCGGATGAACTATCTTTAACCCTGCCAAAGCGCTGAAAGCGCGCCGGCCAGGAGTAAAATCTGGATACGTTTTCCGAAGGGACTTTCACTTGGCCGCACCTCTCCTCGACCTCGCGCTACCTGCCCGGGGTCATCCATGAATGTTCACGACGCCGAAACTCCGGCGCCTCTTGCCACTGCGCTGCCCAATGCCGCCCGCCGCCTGCCCTGGCTGGAATGGCTGAGCCGGTACCGCCAGCCACTTGGCCTGGCTTTGACCTTGTTGCTGTTCAGCCTGGCCCTGGTCGCCTGTCGCCACCTACTGAGCGAGCTGGACATCCATGCCCTGCACGACGCCATGCTCAGCGTGCCGGGCCCTTCCCTGGCAGGGGCATTGCTGGCCACCGCGCTGGGGTTCATGGCCTTGCTAGGCTATGAATGGTCAGCCAGCCGCTACGCTGCGGTGCAACTGCCCGCGCGTACCCTCGCGCTCGGAGGGTTCAGCGCCTTCGCCATTGGCAATGCCGTCGGCCTGTCGATCCTCTCGGGCGGTTCGGTGCGCTATCGCCTATATGCTCGCCATGGCCTGGGCGCTGCGGAAATCGCCCGCATGACGGTGTTCGCCAGCCTGTCGCTGGGTTGCGCCCTGCCGCCCCTGGCGGCACTGGCGACACTCGCTGACCTGCCGGCCGCCGCCGCCGCGCTACGCCTCCCGGCCTCCGTGCTGGCCGGTATCGCTTTGGCAGTGCTGGCAATGGCCACTGTACTGGTGGTCGGCCTCTATCGCAGGCGCCTGCCCGAACAGCCCTTGGCCGATAACGTGCTGGTAAGGTTCGGGCGACGTACCTTGCGCCTGCCCGACCTGCGCCTCGCGGCCCTGCAACTGCTGGTCACAGCCCTGGATGTCATCGCAGCAGCCACCGTGCTTTACCTGCTGCTGCCGGAAGCGCCGCCGTTCGGCGCCTTTGTCCTGGTCTACCTGCTGGCCCTGGCAGCAGGCGTGCTCAGCCATGTGCCGGGTGGCGTCGGGGTGTTCGAGGCCGTGCTGCTTGCAGCGTTCGCCGAGCAACTGGGCGCCGCACCGCTGGCCGCCGCCCTGCTGCTGTACCGCCTCATCTATGTGGTACTGCCCTTGCTGGTGGCCTGCGTAGTGTTGCTGGTCAGCGAAGCGCGGCGCCTGCTGTTCGCCCGCCAGGCGATCAATGCGGCGGCTGGGCTTGCTGCGCCGGTGCTGGCGATCCTGGTGTTCCTCTCAGGCGTCGTGCTGCTGTTTTCCGGTGCCACGCCCGAGATCGACACGCGCCTGGAGCACATGGGCTTCCTTATCCCTCATCGCCTGATCGACGCCTCGCATTTCGGGGCCAGCCTGGTCGGCGTGCTATGTCTGCTCTTGGCCCAGGGCCTGAGACGCCGGTTGTCGGCGGCCTGGCTGCTGACCACTGTGCTGTTGCTGGTGGGCGCCGTGTTGTCGTTGCTCAAGGGCTTCGACTGGGAGGAGGCTTGCGTACTGAGCGTCACCGCAGCGCTGCTGGCCTTGTTCCGCCGCTCCTTCTACCGGCCCAGCCGCCTGCTGGAACTGCCGTTCTCACCGGTCTACCTGGTGGCCAGTGTCTGCGTGCTCGGTGCCTCGCTGTGGTTGCTGCTGTTCGCCTACCAGGACGTGCCCTATAGCCATGAGCTGTGGTGGCAGTTCACCCTGGACGCCGACGCCCCGCGAGGCCTGCGCGCGGCCATGGGCAGCGCCGTGCTGTTGCTGATTGTCGCCCTCACCTGGCTGCTGCGCACCGCGCGCCCGGTCATCCACCTGCCCAGCGAAGACGAGCTGCAACGCGCCAAGCGCATCCTGCAAGGCTCCGACCAGCCCGATGGCGGCCTCGCCCTGACCGGCGACAAGGCCTTGCTGTTCCACCCCAACGACAAGGCCTTTCTCATGTACGCCCGCCGGGGCCGCAGCCTGGTCGCCCTGTACGACCCGATCGGCCCCGCCGAGGCGCGTGCCGAGATGATCTGGCAGTTCCGCGACCTGTGCGACCTGCACCATGCCCGGCCGGTGTTCTACCAGGTGCGTGCGCAGAACCTGCCGTATTACATGGACATCGGCCTGACCGCGCTCAAGCTCGGCGAGGAAGCCCGGGTCGACCTGCAGCGCTTCGACCTGCAAGCCCAGGGCAAGGAGATGAAAGACCTGCGCTACACTTGGAACCGAGGCGGGCGCGATGGCCTGGCCCTGGAGATCCATGAACCCGGCCAGGCACCGCTGGCGGCGCTCAAGGAAATTTCCGACGCCTGGCTCGGCGGCAAGAATGTACGCGAGAAAGGCTTTTCCCTCGGCCGCTTCAGCCAGGACTACCTACAGCATTTTCGCATCGCCCTGATCCGTTTCCAGGGGCGCCCGGTGGCCTTCGCCAACCTCTTGGAAACCCATGGCCACGAGCTGGCCAGCCTGGACCTGATGCGTGCCCACCCCGAGGCGCCCAAGCTGACCATGGAGTTTTTGATGATCGGCCTGATCCAGCACTACAAAAGCCAGGGCTATGCCCACTTCAGCCTGGGCATGGTGCCGCTTTCCGGCCTGCAGCCGCGGCGCGGTGCGCCCCTGACCCAGCGCCTGGGCTCGATGGTGTTCCAGCGCGGCGAGCAGCTCTACAACTTCCAGGGGTTGCGGCGCTTCAAGGACAAGTTCCAACCGGACTGGGAACCCCGCTACATGGCCGTGCCGGCCGGGCTCGACCCGCTGGTGGCACTGGCCGATACCGCCGCCCTGATCGCAGGCGGCCTGACTGGTTTGGTGAAACGTTGATGACCCGACGCTATTGGCTGTATGCATGCAGCGCACTTTTCCTGGCTTTGCTGGTGGGGGCCGCGACGTTCTGGCTATGGACCCGCCCCGCTCCGCAGGCCCACCTGGAACACCTGGCCCTGGCCGACGGCAGCGCCCTGCTGCGTGCCACACCCGGCGTGCACGCCCGCGCCCATGTCGCCATCGCCGTCCCGGCGGGGCAGGCGTTGAGCGACAAGCAACTGCTGGACTTGAGCCAGGCGGGCGAGGCGCAACTGGTGCAGGTCATCCTGCCGCCAAGCGATTGCTCCCGGCAGCAACAGGTACTGGACGAGGCCATGAAGGCCTTGTCCGCACCACCGAGCCTGGTCGCCGGTATCGGCCCGGGTGCCGCCCAGGCCTGGCGTTGGCTCGCCGGCCAAGACGATGACAAGGCCCGCGCCATCTCCGTGGATTTCACCCTGGAACAGCCCGGCTGCCAGCCCTTGCCCAAGGCCGCCGCCCATGGTCACTGGAGCGTGGCCTGGAACGATAACCCCGACGATGCCAGCGCAGCGTTCGTGCGCGACCAGGCCAACGCCGACACCAGCATCAGCGACTATGACATCCACCTGCCGCAGGTGCTCAAGGCGCAACTGACCCAGGCCCTGGTGGGCAAGGATGGCAATGCCCTGAGCATCCCGGTGGTCGAGGTCCCGGCCGGCCAAACCACCGACACGGTCACCCTGTTCCTCTCAGGCGACGGCGGCTGGCGTGACTTGGACCGCGACGTGGCCGGGGAAATGGCCAAGCTCGGCTATCCGGTGGTCGGTATCGACACCCTGCGCTACTACTGGCAGCACAAGAGCCCGGAACAGAGCGCCGCGGACCTTTCAGAGCTGATGCAGCACTATCGCCAGAAATGGGGAACCAAACGCTTCGTGCTCACGGGCTATTCCTTCGGCGCCGATGTACTGCCGGCGATCTACAACCGCTTGCCGGATGAGGACAAACAACGGGTCGATGCGGTGATCCTGCTGGCGTTCGCTCGCAGTGGCAGTTTCGAGATCGAGGTCGAGGGCTGGCTGGGCAAGGAAGGCCAAGAAGCGCCAACCGGGCCGGAGATGGCCAGGCTGCCGGCTTCGAAGGTGATTTGCGTGTATGGCGTCGAGGAGACCGACGAGAGTGGTTGCACGGACAAGACTGCGGTCGGGGAGCATCTGAAGTTGCCGGGCGGCCACCACTTCGATGAGAACTACCCGGCCCTGGCCAAGCGCCTGATCGGTGAGATCGAGACCCGCCAGGGCAAGGCCAACGTAGCTGAGCAGAACTGAAGACCTTGCGGGGGCTGCTTCGCAGCCCTTTCGCGGCGCGAGGCCGCTCCTACAGGACCACGTCGGTCGCCATCGCGAATCTGTAGGAGCGGCCTTGTGCCGCGAAAGGGCCGCGCAGCGGCCCCGGTCATTCAAATCTCGACCTGAGTCCCCAGCTCGATCACCCGGTTCAACGGCAGGTTGAAGAACCGCAGGTTGCCATTGGCATTCTTGAGCAGGAAGGCGAACAGGTTGCCACGCCACCGCGCCATGCCCTCGAGCCGTGAAGCGATCACCGTCTCGCGGCTGAGGAAATAGGTGGTGCGCATCGGGCTGAAATCCAGCGCATCCAGATGACACAAGCGCAGTGCCGCGGGTACGTCCGGCTCATCCATGAAGCCGAAGTGCAGCAGCACCCGGAAAAATCCGTCGCCATAGGCCTCCACCTCGAAGCGCTCATGCTCCGGCACCCGCGGGCGGTCTTCGCTGACCACCGTCAGCAGCACCACCTGGCTGTGCAGCACCTGGTTGTGCAACATATTGTGCAGTAACGCATGGGGCACGGCGTCCGAGCGCGCGGTCAGAAATACCGCGGTACCCTCCACCCGGTGCGGCGGCTGCATGCGGATGCTGCTGATGAACAGCGGCAGCGGCAAGGCCACATCATCTATACGCTCCACGAGAATCTGCTTGCCACGCTTCCAAGTGCTCATCAGCACGAACAAGACGATCGCCGCCAGCACCGGAAAAGCACCGCCCTGCAGAACCTTGGGCAGGTTGGCAGCGAAGAACAGCCCGTCAACCAGCAAGAACCCCAGCAGCACCGGCACCGCCAGCACGGGCGGCCACTTCCACAACAGCAGCATCACCACCGACACCAGCAACGTGGTCATCAGCATGGTTCCGGTCACCGCCACACCATAGGCCGCCGCCAAGGCGCTGGAAGATTCGAAGCCGATCACCAACAGCACCACACCAACCATCAAGGCCCAGTTCACCGCACCGATGTAGATCTGCCCCTGTTCGTCACTGGAGGTGTGCTGGATCTGCATGCGCGGCACATAGCCCAACTGGATGGCCTGGCGGGTCAAGGAGAAGGCGCCGGAAATCACCGCCTGGGATGCGATCACCGTGGCCAGCGTGGCCAGGCCCACCAAGGGAAGCAAGGCCCAGCTCGGCGCCAGCAGGTAGAACGGGTTGCGTGCCGCAGCCGGGTCCTGCAGCAGCATGGCGCCCTGGCCGAAGTAATTGAGCACCAGCGCCGGCAGCACCAGAGCGAACCATGCCCGGGCGATAGGCTTGCGGCCGAAGTGGCCCATGTCCGCATACAGCGCCTCGGCCCCGGTCAGCGCCAATACCACTGCCCCCAGGATCGCCACGCCCATGCCCGGGTGGACGATGAAGAAACGCACCGCCCAGCCCGGGTTGAGCGCCTTGAGCACCTCGGGACTTTGCAAGATGCCATGCACGCCCAGCGCCGCCAGCACCAGGAACCAGGCGACCATCACCGGCCCGAACAGGATGCCGATCTTCGCCGTGCCGTGCTTTTGCACCAGGAACAAGGCCACCAGGATCACCACGGCGATAGGCACCACCCAGTGCTCGATGCCATCGAAGGCCAGCCCCATGCCTTCCACCGCGGACAACACCGACACCGCCGGGGTGATCATGCTGTCACCGTAGAACAGCGAGGCACCGATCAACCCGCAGCCGACCATGACCATGCGCAGCTTCGGATAAGGGGCCACGGCGCGTCTGGCCAGGGCGGTCAGCGCCATAGTGCCTCCCTCGCCCTGGTTGTCGGCACGCAGGATGAAAATCACGTATTTGACCGACACCACCCACACCAACGACCAAAAGATCAGCGCCAGGATCCCCAGCACACCATCATGGTTGACCGTGACGCCATACCCGCCGGTGAACACTTCCTTGAGGGTATACAAAGGGCTGGTGCCAATGTCGCCATACACCACCCCTACCGCCGCCACCAGCAGGCTCAGCGGCCGGGCCGCTCCCTGCCCACCTTCGGCGTGACTGCTTGCCTGAACCATGGACCACTCCCGCAGACGGCCTCGCAGGCCGATAGAAACCACGCCCGCGCATGGCATCGCGCATACCCAGGTACGATGGCGCGAAGCATAGCCCAGCGTTCGTCGCTTTTCTGCTGGTCAAGCGCCCCTCTGCTCGCTAGAATTGCGCACTTTTTGATCAGAGGCGCCAAAAACGCCCGTCAGGATCGCCCCCTTCAATTCCGGCCGGGCGAGCCGTATTCAATACCGAGGTTAGTCATGTCCACCACTCCCGCCACGCCGAAGGTCGGCTTTGTTTCCCTGGGCTGCCCGAAAGCTCTGGTCGATTCCGAGCGCATCCTGACCCAGCTGCGCATGGAAGGCTACGAAGTCGTGCCCACCTACGAGGATGCCGACGTGGTGGTGGTCAACACCTGCGGCTTCATCGACAGTGCCAAGGCCGAGTCGCTGGAAGTGATCGGCGAGGCGATCAAGGAAAACGGCAAGGTCATCGTTACCGGTTGCATGGGCGTCGAGGAAGGCAACATCCGCGACGTGCATCCGAGCGTGCTGTCGGTCAGCGGCCCGCAGCAGTACGAGCAGGTGGTCAACGCCGTGCATGAGGTGGTGCCTCCACGCCAGGATCACAACCCGCTGATCGACCTGGTACCGCCCCAGGGCGTCAAGCTGACTCCCCGTCACTATGCCTACCTGAAGATTTCCGAAGGCTGCAACCACAGCTGCAGCTTCTGCATCATCCCATCCATGCGCGGCAAGCTGGTCAGCCGCCCGGTGGGCGAGGTGCTGAGCGAGGCCGAGCGCCTGGTCAAGGCCGGGGTCAAGGAGATCCTGGTGATTTCCCAGGACACCAGCGCCTATGGCGTGGACGTCAAGTACAAGACCGACTTCTGGAATGGCCGCCCGGTCAAGACCCGCATGCTCGAGCTGTGCGAGGCCCTGAGCAGCCTGGGCGCCTGGGTGCGCCTGCACTACGTATACCCCTACCCGAACGTGGACGACGTGATCCCGCTGATGGCCGCCGGCAAGATCCTGCCGTACCTGGACATCCCTTTCCAGCACGCCAGCCCCAAGGTCCTCAAGGCCATGAAGCGCCCGGCCTTCGAAGACCGTACCCTGGCTCGCATCAAGCGCTGGCGCGAGCAGTGCCCGGAGCTGGTGATCCGTTCGACCTTCATCGTCGGCTTCCCAGGCGAGACCGAGGAAGACTTCCAGTACCTGCTCGACTGGCTGACCGAAGCCCAGCTCGACCGCGTCGGCTGCTTCCAGTATTCGCCTGTCGAAGGCGCCCCGGCCAACGACATGGGCCTGGAAGAGGTACCGGACGACGTCAAGCAAGCGCGTTGGGACCGCTTCATGGCGCACCAACAGGCGATCAGCGCCGCACGCCTGCAGCTGCGTATCGGCAAGGAAATCGACGTACTGATCGACGAAGTCGAGGAGCAAGGCTCGGTCGGCCGCAGCTTCTTCGACGCGCCGGAAATCGACGGTAGCGTGTTCATCGATGGCGACCACGGCTTCAAGCCGGGCGACAAGGTTCGCTGCCGCATCGTCGATGCCGACGAGTACGACATGTGGGCCGAGCCTATCTGAGGATCCAGGGCCGCTACGCGCCCATCACGGAGCAAGGAAAGGTTTGCATGATCCTGTAGGAGCGGCCTTGTACCGCGATGGGCTGCGCAGCAGCCCCAAGTGCAGCCAGTAACGCTTAACTGACTGCATCTGGGCCACTGGCAGGGTATTTTTTTACATCTATGTTTTCCTCTATGCCCCAGGAGGAAAGCCCAATGTCATCGGCCCTGACGCTACAGACCCCGCACGTGAGCGACTACCCGGAACTGGTCCGGATCTGGGAGGCGTCGGTACGCGCCACCCATGACTTCCTGCCGGACGCCTACATCGTGCTGCTGCGCGAATACGTGCTGCGCCAGTACCTCGACGCCGTCATGCTGGTCTGCTGCAAGGACGCCGCCAAGCGCATCCTAGGCTTCGCCGGCGTGGCCAACGGGCGGCTGGACATGTTGTTCGTGGCGCCCGAGTTCATCGGCCTGGGCGTTGGCAAACGCCTGCTGCGCTATGCGGTCGACGAGCTGAACGCCGAGCGCCTGGACGTCAATGAACAGAACCCCAAGGCCCTGGGCTTCTACCTGCACGAAGGCTTCGAAATCTGTGGCCGCTCGGAAACCGATGGCCTGGGGCAGCCCTACCCGCTGCTGCACATGAGGCTGGTTCGTACGAAATCCTGAGATTTGAGCGAAGGATGCCGTACTCCTCCCCTGAAATGGCGTGAATGGCATAGATTCCCAGCCCCAATGTCGCCTGGGCAGGTACAATGTCGGCTTCCCCTGCCCTTATGCGAATCGCCTTCATGTCTGAACCCGTGCGCCTGTCCAAACGCCTCATCGAGCAACTCGGCTGCTCCCGCCGGGAGGCCGAGCTGTATATCGAGGGCGGCTGGGTCACGGTGGATGGCGTGGTGGTCGAACAGCCCCAGTACAAGGTCGCAGCCGAGCAGGTCGCCCTGCTGCCCGGTGCCCGTGCCGAGCAGTTGCCGCCGGTCACCCTGCTGCTCAACCAACTGGCCGGCCAGGACGCCGAGGCGGGCCGGGTCAGCATGACCATGGCCACCCTCAGCGAAGCTCACCCGCCTGCGGTGCGCCCGTTGCACGGGCATTTCGCCCGCCTGTCCTGCATCGCCCCCCTGAAACCCGGCGCCAGCGGGCTGCAGCTCTATACCCAAGACTGGCGGGTGACGCGCAAGGTCGAGGCCGACCTGCATCGCCTGGAGCAGGAATACATCGTCCAGGTCGAAGGCCACGCGCCAGCCGAAGCCTTGCAACGCCTGGCCCGAGGTATCACCCGCAGCGGTCAGGAGCTGCCCAGGGCCAAGGCCAGCTGGCAGAACGAAAGCCACCTGCGCCTGGTCTTGAAAAAGCCGCTTCCCGGGCAAATCAATGCCCTGTGCGCGAGCCTCGGCCTGAAGGTGCTGGGCATGCGCCGCATCCGCCTAGGCGGCGTGTCCATGGGCAAGCTGCCCACCGGCCAATGGCGTTACCTGGCTGTCAACGAACGTTTCTAGCATTACCGCCACGCCATGGTCTGCGTGGCGCTTGAACAGGATCTGTCACATGAACCACAACGATGTCCTGCGTAGCCTGCGCTACATGCTCAAGGTGAACGACGCCAAGATGGCGGAGATCATCGGGCTGTCCGGCCTCGAGGTACACCCGCTGGTATTGGCCACCTACCTGAAGAAAGAGGACGAAGCCGGCTTCGTGCGCTGCCCCGAACGGGTCATGGCACATTTTCTCGATGGCCTGGTGATCTACCGCCGCGGCCGTGACGACAGCCGTGCACCGCAACCGATCGAAGTGCCGGTGAGCAACAACACCATCCTCAAGAAACTGCGCGTAGCCTTCGAGCTCAAGGAAGAAGACCTGCACGTGATTCTCAAGTCGGTGAACTTCCCGGTGTCCAAGCCGGAACTGAGCGCCCTGTTCCGCAAGGTCGGGCATGACAATTACCGCCCTTGCGGCGACCAGCTGCTGCGCAACTTCCTCAAGGGCCTGACCCTGCGTGTGCGTGGCTGAGTGATCATGCAACATACGGTTTCACCGGTCGGCATCGTCCGTTCCTGCTTCAAGGAAAAGTTCGCCATCCCGCGCCAGCCACGGCTGGCACCGGCGGCCCGTGGCATCCTGGAGCTGCTGCCGCCCTTCGACCAGGGCGATGCGGTGGCCGGCCTCGAGCAGGTCAGCCATGTGTGGCTGCTGTTCCTGTTCCACCAGGCCCTGGAAGACAAGCCCCGGCTGAAGGTCCGCCCACCTCGCCTGGGCGGCAACAAGAGCATGGGCGTGTTCGCCACCCGCGCCACCCACAGGCCCAACGGTATCGGCCAGTCGGTGGTACGCCTGGAAGGCGTAGAGCCGGGGCGCCTGCTGCTGTCGGGCATCGACCTGCTCGACGGTACGCCGGTGCTGGATATCAAGCCCTATGTGCCATATGCCGACAGTATCGAGGACGCCACCAACCAGATGGCCAGCGACGCGCCCGAGGCCATCGCCGTGGCCTGGAGTGAACATGCCCTGCCCCAGGCCCATGCGCATGCCCTGCGTTTGCGGGAACCGCTGGTGGAGCTGATCGAGCAGTGCTTGGCACAGGACCCACGGCCGGCCTACCAAGTGCCGCCGGCCGGGCGGGTGTATGGGGTGAAGTTCTGGGATGTACAGGTGCGCTGGCACTACCCGCAGCCTGATGAGATCCGCGTGTTGGAGGTAGTACAAGACCTTTGACTGGTGGCGCTGCCGATGGCTTGTCCTGCGATTGGGCCGGCAATATACCCCATAAAACAAAAACGCAGGCCTGGCCTTAATGCCTGTCAGTTAAGGACGCGGAGCGCTACACGCCCATCGCCGGCAAGCCGGCCCCCACAACCTTGAGGACAGCACTATCCCTGTGGGAGCCGGCTTGCCGGCGATGGGCTGCGTAGCAGCCCCAAGGCTTAACGGACTGGCATCAGGCCAGGCCTGCGTTTTTTATTGCAGTGTGCTGCTTACTTCTCGACGAAGGCACGCTCGATCAGGTAATCGCCTGGCTCGCGCATGCGCGGGGAGATCTTCAGGCCGAAGCTGTCCAGAACCTCGGCGGTCTCGTCGAGCATGCTCGGGCTGCCGCAGATCATGGCGCGGTCGTCCTGTGGGTTGATTGGCGGCAGGCCGATGTCGCTGAACAGCTTGCCGCTGCGCATCAGGTCGGTCAGGCGGCCTTGGTTCTCGAACGGCTCACGGGTCACGGTCGGGTAGTAGATCAGCTTTTCACGTACCGCATCGCCGAAGAACTCGTTCTGCGGCAGGTGCTCGGTGATGAACTCGCGGTAGGCCACTTCGTTGACGTAGCGTACCCCGTGAACCAGGATCACCTTCTCGAAGCGCTCGTAGGTTTCTGGGTCCTGGATCACGCTCATGAATGGCGCCAGGCCAGTGCCGGTGCTGAGCAGGTACAGGTGCTTGCCTGGGTTCAGGTCGTCCAGGACCAGCGTGCCGGTAGGCTTCTTGCTGATGATGATCTCATCGCCTTCCTTCAGGTGCTGCAGTTGGGAGGTCAGCGGGCCATCCGGCACCTTGATGCTGAAGAACTCCAGGTGCTCTTCCCAGTTCGGCGAGGCGATCGAGTAGGCGCGCATGAGCGGACGGCCGTTGTCCTGCTGCAGGCCGATCATCACGAACTGACCGTTCTCGAAGCGCAGGCCCGGGTCACGGGTGCACTTGAAGCTGAACAGGGTGTCGTTCCAGTGGTGCACACTGAGGACACGTTCGTGGTTCATGTTGCTCATCTATGGGGCTCCTGAAGAAAGACGCAGCGCGGACGAAGCGCACTATTGCGCGATATTTTAGGGGCAGCGACAATATCTGTTAAATGGATTATCAAGATATGTCTTATCGGTTATATAGATATGCGATTCACACTTCGTCAGCTACAAGTTTTTGTCGCCGTCGCTCAGCACCAGAGTGTGTCGCGGGCGGCGAGCGTCCTGGCGTTGTCGCAGTCGGCAGCCAGTACCTCGATCACTGAACTGGAGCGTCAATCCAGCTGCCAGCTGTTCGACCGCGCCGGCAAACGGTTGAGCCTCAATGCCCTGGGCCACCAATTGTTGCCTCAGGCCGTGGCCCTGCTCGACCAGGCCAAGGAAATCGAAGACCTGCTCAATGGCAAGACCGGCTTCGGCTCGTTGGCGGTCGGTGCCACCCTGACCATCGGCAACTACCTGGCCACCCTGCTCATCGGCAGCTTCATGCAGGGCCACCCGGAAAGCCAGGTCAAGCTCCATGTGCAGAACACCGTCCATATCGTGCAGCAGGTGGCCCACTATGAAATTGACCTGGGTCTAATCGAAGGCGACTGCAGCCACCCGGACATCGAGGTGCAGCCGTGGGTGGAGGATGAACTGGTGGTGTTCTGTGCGCCCCAGCACCCCTTGGCCAAGGTCGGCCGAGCGGATGTGGAGACGCTGTCCCACGAAGCCTGGATCCTGCGCGAACAGGGCTCCGGCACCCGCCTGACCTTCGACCAGGCCATGCGCCACCATCGCGCCAACCTGAACATCCGCCTGGAGCTGGAACACACCGAGGCGATCAAGCGGGCCGTGGAGTCGGGCCTGGGTATCGGCTGCATCTCGCGCCTGGCCCTGCGTGACGCGTTCCGCCGTGGCAGCCTGGTGCCGGTGGAAACCCCGCAACTGGACCTTTCCCGACAGTTCTACTTCATCTGGCACAAGCAGAAGTACCAAACCTCTGCCATGCGCGAATTCCTCGAACTGTGCCGCAGCTTCACCGCCGGTGTCAGCCGCAGCGATGAGATCGTCCTGCCGCCGATCGCCTGATCAGAGCAGGATCACGCCCCACACCAGCGCCACCATGGTCATGGCGACCAGCTGGGCAGCGCTGCCCATGTCCTTGGCGTTCTTCGACAAGGGGTGGCGCTCCAGGGAGATACGGTCGATAGCTGCCTCGACCGCCGAATTGAGCAGCTCGACGATCAAGCCCAGCAGGCACACGGCGATGAGGATCGCCCGCTCCACGCGGGTGACCGGCAGCCAGAACGCCAGGGGAATCAGCACCAGGTTGGCGATCACCAACTGACGGAACGCGGCCTCGCCTTTGAAGGCGGCACGCAGGCCGTCCAGCGAGTAGCCGGCGGCGTTGAAGATACGTTTGAGGCCGGTCTGGCCCTTGAATGGCGACATGGGAGTCACTTCACCGGTAAAGGGCCGGCAGATTAGTCCAACCCGAGTCAAAAAAGCGTGAATGGACGGGGACTTAGCTGCTCGCAACCGATTCCAGTTGTTGCAGCAGCAAGGCCGCCTGGGTGCGGGTACGCACACCGAGCTTGCGGAAGATCGCCGTCACGTGGGCTTTGATGGTCGCCTCCGAGACATTCAGCTCATAGGCGATCTGCTTGTTCAGCAAGCCTTCGCAGACCATCGTCAATACCCGGAACTGCTGCGGTGTGAGGCTCGCCAGGCCTTCGCTGGCGGCTTTGGCTTCGGCCGAGACATCGACCTTCTCGAACGCCTGAGGCGGCCACCAGACCTCGCCGTCGAGCACCTTCTGCACCGCATCCTGGATGACGTCCAGGTTGCTGGACTTGGGAATGAAGCCACTGGCGCCAAACTCGCGGGACTTGACCACCACGGCCGCTTCTTCCTGGGCCGACACCATCACCACCGGGATCTGCGGGTACTGCCCACGCAGCAGGACCAGGCCGGAGAAACCATAGGCACCGGGCATGTTCAGGTCCAGCAGGACCAGGTCCCAGTCGGCCTTTTCGGTCAGGCGGGTTTCCAGTTCGGCGATGCTCGCCACCTCGACAAGCCGCACATCGGGCCCCAGGCCGAGGGTAACGGCCTGGCGCAGGGCGCTGCGAAACAGCGGGTGGTCATCGGCAATCAGGATTTCGTATGTGGCCATCGATCTATGGATCCTGTTCTGTGCCAGGCGCTAGGGGTGGGAGAAGCACCTGGCAGACAACTCAAGGCGCGAACGGCAGGGCCGCCGGCCGGTAAGGCACGGCGAAGTCCGGGGTAACAGCATCTTCGTCGTGCCCGAATCGGCGCCAAGAATGCCGAGCACGGCCCGGGGGGTCAAGCCAATCGCCCGGTCGCACCCGCCCTCCTGGCTGCCAGCCCGGACATTATGAACCAATCCGGCGCACCTGCCCCTTGGACTATAGGAAGGTATGCAAGCGCTGGTGGGCATCATCTTGCAAGTCCAGCGGCAGATGCCGCTTGGCACTGAGGTAATGCAGGCTGAAGACGTCCAGGTAGGCGTCCAGGGCGCGGGAAGCCTGCAGGTCGCCGGCCAACTCCAGGCACATGGCGGCAACCTCGGCCGTGCAAAAATGATCGTCACGCTTGGAACGCCGCAGGCGATAGCGCGACATCTGTTCGGCCTGCAGGCTCAGCACCGGGAAGCGGTCAAGGTACGGACTCTTGCGGAACATCTTGCGTGCTTCGGTCCAAGTCGCGTCAAGCAGGATGAACAGCGGCCGCTTGCCAGGCTCGCGCACCACTTCGCTGACCACCCGCTGCGGCGCCACGAACTCGCCCGGGAAGACGATATAGGGCTGCCACTGGGGATCGTCGAGCAACGCCAAAAGGCGCGGGTCGACTTCGGTACGCTGCCAGCCGAAGGCTGCGGTGTCTTCGACCAGGTCGGCAATCAGCCAGCCGGTGTTGGTCGGCTTCAGCGGCTCGGTATCGTGCATCACCAGGCACACCCCGGCGTCGGCCTGCACCTTGGGCTTCAGGGCACACAGGCAATGGCTGGCGATCACCCGGCAATCCGGGCAGCGCACCGCGCGCGAGCCACGGGCGATGAAAGGTTTGTTGCTGCGGGCCAGACGCTCGGCGCGCAGGCGCGCTACCGCGTGGCTCATGGCTGCAAGCCTCTGGAAGGATAAGGAACGGACACTGCGACAACTCGGCGGGAAACGAGCCGCCAGTCTACCAGAGGCTGCGTCATTTGCCGTGCAGGCGGCCGGACGCCTCCTTTATAATCGCGCTTTTGCGACCTGGGATCCCCATCGATACGGGGGCCACGGAACGCCGCTCGCCGGCGCAGGTCAAAGTGCCAGTCATCGAACCAGGAGAGATTCATGCTGCGTTTTACCATCCCGGCCTTGAGCCTGTTGCTTGCCCTGCCCCTGGCGGCCCAGGCAGCCTCCAAGCAGGAATACGAGCTCAACCAGATGCTGGAGAAGGTCGCCAAGGAAAGCAGCGTCGGCACCCCCCGCGCCATCAACGAAGACATCCTCGACCAGGGCTATACCGTCGAGAAAGGCAAGGCACTGGTCAACCACCTGAGCGTACGCGAGAGCCATGCCGAGCGGATGCGCGCCAATCCGGAGCAAGTGCGCAGCCAGCTGGGCGACAGCGTTTGCCGTAACAACGGCTACCGCCAGCTGATGTCCAAAGGCGCGGTGCTGGTATACCGGTTCACCGTGTACAAGACCAACCAGCCGATCATGGACCAGGCGTTCAATAACGCCAGTTGCGTAGCAGGCAACAAGAAGAAGTAATCAGGCCACCCGGTCGTTGTCGTTGGCGCGCCGCTGCTCTTCGTCGGCGCGCAGCTCTGCCAGCAGGGCTTGGAGGTAGCGCGACCGTCGCTCGCCGTCGCCCAACCTGCGCAAGCACTCCGCTTCAAGGCTCAGGTGATTGGCCTGGGCTGCCTGCTCCAGCAGCAGGTACAGCTGCCTGTCCACCTCGATCACCAACCGATGCATGCCGAACCTCCTGCATCGAGACGCTGCGCCTCCAGTTAACCAGAGCTTCGCAAGGCTTGGATCCGATCCGACGAGTGGAAATGCTGCTCGTTCTGGTTTGCCTGTTTGCGCGCCCTTCGCCCGGCCTGGGTCATCCGAAGCAGCACGATCGCGCACCAGGGTCTAGATTGATAGCAACCCCCGTGTATTTCCGGCAAACCGAGGAGAATGCCGAGGGCACGGTATTTGCGGTCCAAAACAGAACGACAACGTGATGGATTTACCACTGCACCACGGCCTTGAAGGCCTACTGCAACGCCCGGCGTGCATACTCGGGCTACAGCAGCCAGCGACACACGCAGTGTCGCGGCCGGGATACGCCATCGGCCCGGTCAGAGGTTCTGCTGCAGAAGGAGACGTTGAATGCCTTACCAACCGAACGAACTCTTGTTCAATCACTTCAGGGACAACGGTATCGACCTGAGCAAGATTGAAGAACAGCTGCAACTGGTTGCTCCCGACAGCCCCAACCTGCCGCTTTACCGCGACATGATGTTGACCATCCTGCGCATGGCCCACGACGACACCAACCGCTGGAACGCCAAGATCACCCTGCAGGCCCTGCGTGAACTCGATCATTCCTTCCGCATCCTGGAACGCTACAAAGGGCGGCGTAAGGTCACCGTGTTCGGCTCGGCACGCACGCCGCTGGAACATCCCATGTATGCGTTGGCTCGGGAGCTGGGGGCAACCCTGGCTCGCTCGGACCTGATGGTCATCACCGGTGCCGGCGGCGGCATCATGGCAGCCGCCCATGAAGGCGCCGGCACTGAACACAGCCTGGGTTTCAATATCACGCTACCCTTCGAGCAGCACGCCAACGCCACGGTGGATGGCACGGAAAAACTGCTGCCGTTCCACTTTTTCTTCATCCGCAAGTTGTTCTTCGTCAAGGAAGCCGACGCGCTGGTCTTGTGCCCAGGCGGCTTCGGTACGCTCGATGAAGCGCTGGAAGTACTCACCTTGATCCAGACCGGCAAGAGCCCGCTGGTGCCGGTGGTGCTGCTGGACTCGCCCGGCGGTAGCTTCTGGCGCGACGCCCTGGCATTCATCAGCCGGCAACTGGAAGAAAACCGCTACATCCTGCCCAGCGACCTGAAACTGCTACGCCTGGTGCACAGCGCCGACGAAGCCGTCGAGGAGATCAACCAGTTCTACAGTAACTATCACTCAAGCCGCTGGCTGAAAAACCAGTTCGTCATCCGCATGCACCACCCGTTGAGCGACGCGGCGCTCTATGACATCCAGGAGGGGTTCGCCGACCTGCGCCTGAGCGGCAAATACCATCAACAGCCCGACAGCGGGCTTGAGCACGAGGTTGGCAATTTTAGCCACCTCACCCGGTTGACCTTCGCCTTCAACGGTCGCGACCAAGGCCGCCTGCGCGAACTGGTGGATTTCATCAACCTGCCGGAAAACTGGGCCAAACCACAGCCAATGCATACGACCCAACGGGCGCGGGAGGCCTTGAAAGTCGATTGAAGGAGCAATTGCATTGCGGGGTATGTCCCGACCCGATCACCAAGCCGCTCCACTGTTTGCCCGCAGGCCTTAGGAGCGGGCTTGCCCCGCGATCAAGGGCGAAGCCCTATCCAAATAGCCGCGAACATGGACAGCTCAACACAAACCGCTACAGCGCATTCACCACAGGGCACGGCATCCTGTATGGGAATGCTTAGTCGTCCAGATCCCGACCATTGAGCAGGCGGCCGATCAGATCCATGGGGAAACCACGATAAGCCAGGAATCGGGTTTGCTGGGCACGACTACGGGGATCATGGGGGCGTTGCCCGGCGAACTTGCGTTGCCAGACGTCCTGCAACCGGGCCGCCCAGTCTACCCCGCTGTCACGCAGGGCCTGGTCGATATCACCACGGTTCAGACCGCGCTGGCCAAGCTCTTCGCGAATACGCGCGGGGCCATAGCCGGCATTGGAACGGTAGGAAATGAAACTCTCGAGATAACGGGCTTCACTGAGCAGCCCTTCTTCGGCAAGCCGGTCGAGCGCAGGCTCGATCAACTCATCCGGTGCGCCGCGCTGACGCAACTTGCGCGTCAGCTCGACACGACCGTGCTCGCGGCGTGCGAGCAGGTCCATGGCTGTCCGCCGGACGGCGACGGGGGTGTCGAGTACGACGGACATAGGGCCAATCAATAACCGGCGTCGGCGTCAGCCATGTCGTCGGCATCGGCTTCGGCAGCAGCGGCCTTGCCTGCGGCAGCGACGGCACCGGCGTTGAGCAGCTTCTCGCGGATCTGCTTCTCGATCTCGGCGCCCACGGCTGGGTTTTCTTGCAGGAACTTGGCGGCGTTCGCCTTGCCCTGGCCGATCTTGTTGCCCTGGTAGCTGTACCAGGCACCGGACTTCTCCACCAGACCTTGGGAAACACCCAGGTCGATGATTTCGCCGTTGCGGTAGATACCCTTGCCGTAGAGGATTTGGAACTCAGCCTGGCGGAACGGTGGCGAGACCTTGTTCTTGACGATCTTGACGCGGGTTTCGCTGCCCACGACTTCGTCGCCTTCCTTGACCGCGCCGGTACGACGGATGTCCAGGCGCACGGAGGCGTAGAACTTCAGGGCGTTACCGCCGGTGGTGGTTTCCGGGCTGCCGAACATCACGCCGATCTTCATACGGATCTGGTTGATGAAGATGACCAGGCAGTTGGCGTTCTTGATGTTACCGGTGATTTTACGCAGCGCCTGGGACATCAGACGAGCCTGCAGGCCAACGTGCATGTCGCCCATCTCGCCTTCGATCTCGGCCTTGGGCACCAGGGCGGCCACGGAGTCGACGATGATCACGTCGACGGCGTTGGAGCGCACCAGCATGTCGGTGATTTCCAGCGCCTGCTCACCGGTGTCCGGCTGGGAAACCAGCAGGTCGTCGACATTGACGCCCAGCTTACCGGCATATTCCGGGTCGAGGGCGTGCTCGGCGTCGACGAAGGCGCAGGTGGCGCCGTTCTTCTGGGCTTCGGCGATGACCGACAGGGTCAGCGTGGTCTTACCCGAGGATTCCGGACCGTAGATCTCGACGATACGGCCTTTTGGCAGGCCGCCGATGCCCAGGGCGATGTCCAGGCCCAGGGAACCGGTGGAGATGGCTGGAATGGCCTGGCGCTCGTGATCGCCCATGCGCATGACTGCGCCCTTGCCGAACTGGCGTTCGATTTGACCCAGGGCCGCAGCCAAGGCGCGCTTCTTGTTGTCGTCCATTGAAATCCTCACGTGATCGACTGGCGGCCCTGGGGCCGGGAATACCTGTATAAGTAGCCAGTATTATTCCACAGGGATACGATTCCGCAAACCCCCGCCAGGCGATTTACTCCGCACCAAGCTGTAACAAGCCGTCTAACGCGGCGATCACCGTCTGTCGGCGCACCGCTTCGCGGTCGCCGTCGAAGTGCCGGCGCTCGCTGGTCACATGGACACCATCGGCCCAGGCCAGCCATACGGTACCCACCGGCTTGGCCGGTGAACCACCGTCTGGCCCGGCCACGCCACTGACCGCCACGGCAAAACGTGCGCCACTGGCGGCCTGGGCTCCACGGACCATGGCCTCGACCACTTCCTGGCTGACGGCGCCGACTTCGGCGAACAGCGCTTCGGGTACACCCAGCTGGCGGGTCTTCTGCAGATTGGAATACGTCACGTAGCCGGCCTCGAACCAGGCCGAGCTCCCGGGAATGCGGGTAATGGCCTCGGCGATACCCCCTCCGGTGCAGGACTCGGCAGTGGTCACCTGGGCATTGAAACGCCGCAAGTGCTCACCCAGGCGGGTGGAGAGAACGGTGATCGGGTCCATGGTGCGCTCCTTGAAGACTGCTCGTCACCCTAGCACAGACGCCGCGAACGAGGAGCGGCCCCCATCAATGCGGCGCCCTGCAGGTTCCTACACACAAATAGGAACGAATCCAGTTAAATCAAGATCGTCCCAAAAGCACCCGGCGATGTTTCCATGCAATCAAGAGTGCAACAAAAATAAACCCCATGGCGGCAAGGGTACAAAGCACCACAGCCTGCCAAATCGATTCGTTATTCCAAGCCACGACCTGTTGATTGAAGTTGTCGTCGAATAGCACCTTCCCTTCTGGGCTCACTAACGCTCGAAGCACAGTCTCTTGCTCACCCACTTCAATTGTCATACGCAGCCTTGAACCTATTCGCAGTTTTTCTCGCTCATAAACGCCGGCATCCAAAAAAGCCGATTGGACCTGCCTCCCCTTCCGATCAATATAGGAGACACCAAATCTGAGCACCGAACGATTATATTCCCACGGAGAAGCATAGCCATTAATCCATGCCTCTACAGTGACCAAATTTTTCGCATCCGGCGGCGTATAGGTTCTAAGGCCGCTATGGTAAAGTGCCGCTATCGCTAAAAGGGTTACCCCTACCAGCAAGACATTCAAGACCTGCACCTTAGGGGGTTGTGTTTTAAGCAGTGCGGCAAATTGAGCAATCGACGACATTTAATACCTGAGCACGTTCGTGGCTATGACCCGACGGACATTCAATGGTAGCGATCGATACCAAAAGCGCCCTGCGGGCTGACAATTTCGATAGGCCCAATATCGATTCGCCATCCCGGTGGCTCCGGGAGCGGAAAAATCATAGGCCCCGAATGTCCGTTCTCAATGTAGCCTCCAGTAGACCCTATAGTGCCGCTATAAAGATGCCGGCTTTTTCCTACAAGTGTAACAACACGTGTACTTGGATCCCACTGGTTAACTGCGATACGGTTCCCATAGAGAGAGTCGATCTGCGCTAGCGATACAAGCTTCAAGTCAGGGGCCACCCAATAAGTGGGGTACGCCGACTTCGGATTGGCACGAAAATGCCTTTCCCATAATGGTTTCAGCAGGGTAGCATACAACTTCGTCGCTACATCTGATAAAACAATGCCCGCTACGTTAGCACCTATGCCCATCGCAACGAACGGGAGAGATGCTTGAGCGGCGCCAGTCAGCAATATCACACTCCCTACGACACCCGCCACATTCCCGACCAAACTAAGAATATCGCCAGTTTCAAAAGATTTATCCGTACGATATTGAGCAGTTATTTTCAGAAACACCGTCGTCGCCGCAAGCGTATTCGTTTTGATATTGAGAAACGGAGTAAACCCAGCGGTCAACTTCACGATCGAGATTACACCCGCCACCGCCGCTCCTGTCTGGGCGCTTTGATTGACGAGGGCGAACCCCTTCTTATCACTATTGTACTGGTCAATCAGTGAAGTACCGGCCGCTGCCGCGCCCACGGGTTTATCGACATACCCCAAAATAATTTCAACCGTCCTGGCCATGCGCCTTACTCCTTGATCAACGTTTTGAACGCCACGCTCATGCGCAATCTGTTGCAACTCGTCGCTGGCGCTCTCGCGCCATGGGGAATTTCGCCATCGAACACCACGACTCGCCTTGGCTTAGGTTGGACGGCCCTGAGGATCGTTTCCTTGTCGTCACCGTAGAACATCAATTCGCCGCCCCAGCATTACCGATCCTGGGAAACATCCTTCAATCCCAGCCGCCTGGCTGCCCAGCGCTCGTAAAATCCGATCGCGATGTCGGCGCCCGACAGCGCGGTCATGCACCCCAAGGCACAAGCACTCCAGATCGAGATACCGCTGGCATACGACAACATGACTGTCGAAACACCACAGACCATGCACGCCCCGGATCGCAACGCCAGCCGTCGCATCAAGGACCAGCCTCGAGCACCGGCCTTGTCGGCCCGCCACATCTCGCCACAGAGCCCGCCCACCAACGCCAGAACGATCACCAGCCAGAACGGCACCTCCAGCAACATCTGTTGCTCGTTCATCACTGCCCCGCCTCCTATATGAATTCCAAAGGCCTCCATCACCGCCACTCCGTAACTCATTCAGCGGCTTCGGAGACAAAATATGCATCAATGCATAGACGGTCAATGCATTTCATCATGCTTTTGTGCATAAGGAATCTGCTGTTATGCATGCAAGCCATGCACGACACGGCTTGTAGGGATTTTCCACAGGCGAAAAAAAACCCGCCGAAGCGGGTTTTTTCCTCACAGATGCCCCATCAGCGAGCGTACATGCCCCACCAGAACACATGGCCGAGCAGGCTGATCTGTTCTTCCTGCATCTGCTGGAAGCTGTAGTCCTCGTCAGGGTGCTCGTCGCGGTTGAAGCTGCGCAGGCGGATGCCGGTGGGCAGGCGATAGACCTGCTTCACCCGCAGTTGGCCGTTGTGGTTGATGGCATAGAGGTCGCCATCGATGATGTCGCCGATGGAGCACTTGCCGGTGTTGACGCCCACCGTGGCACCGTCGCGCAGCACCGGCAACATGCTGTTGCCACGTACCGTCACGCATTTGGCCTGGTCGAACTGCACGCCATTGTGGCGCAGGCTGCGCTTGCCGAAACGCAGGCGCGCGCGTTCGCTTTCTTCGATGACGAATCGTCCTGATCCTGCTGCCAACTCGACCTCTCGAAGAAAGGGAACGGAAACCTCGTCGTCCTCGACCGGGGTTTCGTCGTCCCACAGGCTGATGTCGCTCAGCTCCGCATGGCCACGGGCCGCTTGCACCGACTCGCGCAGTTCACGGGGCTCGCCCAGCTCGGCACGGCCTCGCAGTTGGTCGGTGCTCACGCCAAAATAATCGGCGATCTTCGACACGTGTTTGTCGGACGGGTCGACGATCTTCTCGCTGAGAATGCGCGACAAGGTGGATTGGGGAACGCCCGTGCGCCGGTGCAGCTCCGTCGGGGACAGGCCGTGGCGATCGAGCAGTGCTCTGAGTACGGAGGCTACGTTGCGTTTTTGCATACCGTGCATCATGGATGTGCTGCAACGCAAATGCAATCCATGCACGTCATCTTCTCCTGCCGTTCCCCACGAGCGGGCAATTCCTTGTAGGCTCATAGGCCCGGTGGCACGGGATGATTTGGCCTGCCAATAGAAGGACAAGAACAACAATGATCGGCTTTACCTTCCGCCAGCTCGAATACTTCGTGGCCACCGCCGAACAGGGCAGCGTCAGCGCCGCGGCACGGGCCAAGCACATCTCCCAGCCTTCGGTGTCGCTGGCGATCTCCCAGCTCGAGGCGATCCTGGGCGAGAAGCTGTTCCTGCGCCAGGCCAGCCGTGGCCTGGAATTGAGCCCGGCCGGGCGCCAGCTGCTCGAACAGGCGCGGGAGATACTGGCCATGGCGGCAGGCATCGGCACGGCAGGGGATGAACCGGAAGTGCTGCGCGGCAACCTGAGCCTGATCTGTTTCCAGGACCTGGGCCCCTGGTACGCGCCGCGCCTGCTCAGCGGCTTTCGCCAGCGTCACCCGGAAGTCGCCATCACCCTGTTCGAGACCGATCTGGCGGGCGTCAACCGACGCCTGAACGATGGCAAGGCGGAACTGGCACTGACCTATGACGTGGGCCTGGACCCGCAGATCGAGCGACGTGTGCTGGCGCAGGTAGCGCCCTATGCCCTGTTGCCGGTGGATCACCCTCTGGCGCGCCAGGAACAGGTCTCGCTGGCTGAGCTTGCCGAGGAGTGCCTGATCCTCGAAGACATTGCCCGCACCCGCGAATACTTCCTGTCGCTGTTCTGGGCCCACGACCTGCAGCCGCGCGCCCAGCAACTGACCCAGACCTTCGAGATGCAGCGCGGGCTGGTGGCCCATGGCTATGGCGTGGCGCTGTCATGTACCCGCCCCGCCGGCGACCAGAGCTACGATGGCCGGCCACTGGCTTGCCGGCCCCTGCGCGAAGCGGTCAGCCCGCAGTCGGTGGTGCTGGCGCAATCCAGCGCCATGCGCCCCTCGCCTGCGGCCCAGGCATTCCTGCGCTGGGCCAGCGAGCTGTTTTCCGTCTGAATCAGGCGCTGACCGGCGCCGGGCGCGGCTGGCGCGCCCCCCACAGCCAGTAGCCCACCGACAGCAGCGCCAACCAGCCAAGGCCCACGTACATCGCCGTGCGGCTGTCTGGGAACCAGCCCAGCACCCCGAAGACGAACAGCATGAACACGATGGCCAAGGCTGGCCCCACCGGCCACAGTGGCACTGGGAAGTCCAGCGCGGCGATTTCCTCGCGGCTCATGCCACGACGCATGGCCACCTGGGAAAGCAGGATCATCAGCCACACCCAGACGATCGAGAAGGTCACCACGGCGGCCAGGATCAGGAACAGGTTCTCCGGCGCCAGGTAGTTGAGCACCACGCCCAGCAGCAGGGCAACGCCCATCACCACCACGGTCATCCACGGCACGCCGAAACGCGACAGACGCGAGAACCCCGAAGGAGCCTGGCCGTTCTGGGCCATGCCGTACATCATGCGCCCGGCGCTGAAGATATCGCTGTTGATCGCCGAAACCGCCGCCGAGATCACCACGATATTGAGCAGGGTCGCCGCCGAGCCGATGCCCAGGCCACTGAAGATCTGCACGAACGGGCTACCCTGGCTGCCGATGTTGGTCCAAGGATAGAGGGCCATCAGCACGACCAAGGTCAGCACGTAGAACAGCAGGATGCGCAGCGGCACCGAATTGATCGCCTTGGGCAGCACACGCTTGGGGTCCTTGGCTTCGCCGGCGGTGATACCGATCATCTCGACGCCGCCGAAGGCGAACATCACCACCGTGAAGGAGGCGATCATCCCGCCGACGCCGTTGGGGAAGAACCCGCCGTGGCTCCACAGGTTGGACAGCCCGGTGACGGTCTCGGCGCCATTGCCCAGCTGGATGCCGAACAGCAGCACCGCGCCGCCTGCCAGGATCATCGCAATGATCGCAGTGACCTTGAGCAGC
Organism: Pseudomonas guariconensis; assembly: GCF_015680235.1. Taxonomy (GTDB): domain Bacteria; phylum Pseudomonadota; class Gammaproteobacteria; order Pseudomonadales; family Pseudomonadaceae; genus Aquipseudomonas; species Aquipseudomonas guariconensis_A. The sequence continues at coordinate 53,910 of NZ_JADLJL010000011.1, read as the reverse complement.
GACAGCCAGAACTCCATTTCACCGAACACCTTGACGCTGCACAGGTTCAGCGCGCCGATGAAGCAGACGATGCCCAGCACCCAGATCCAGCGCGGGGTATCGGGGAACCACAGGCCCATGTAGACGCCGAAGGCGGTGACGTCCGCCAGGCACACCACCAGCATGGAAAACGCATAGCTCCAACCGGTGAGAAACCCCAGGTAGCGCCCCAGGTACTGGCTGGTGTACTGCCCGAACGAGCCGGACACCGGGTTGCGCACGGCCATCTCGCCGAGGGCGCGCATCATCATGTAGATGGCCGCACCGCCGATCAGGTAGGCCAACAGCACCGATGGCCCGGCCAGCTTGATCGCCGACGCCGAGCCATAGAACAGCCCCGTGCCGATCGCCGAGCCCAGCGCCATGAAGCGGATATGCCGGGTACTCAGGCCCCGTCGCAGGTTGTTGTGGTCGTTCATCCCAGGGACTCCTCGTTGTTCTTGTTCTTGGCCGGCAGTCGCGCTGCCGTGGAAGGGTTCACGCAAGGCCCGGAAACCGCAGGGCGCAGGGCTATTAACCGGCCAATCGAAAGGCAAGACAACAAGGCGGGGCATACAGAATAGCTATAGTGACGAATAGGAATTCTGTGATTTACCCGGCCCTCGCCGGCATCCGATGCTGGTGCCACGACAACAACAATGAGAGGGCTGCCCCATGAATCCCCACATCGAAGACTATCAGCGCGACGGCGCAGTGATCCTGCGTGGCGTGTTCAAGGACTGGATCGAACGCCTGCGCGAAGGCTTCGAGCAGAACCTGGCCGAACCCAGCGCCTTCGCCATCGAGAACGTCGGCTCCGGCGAGGGCGGGCGGTTCTTCGAGGACTACTGCAATTGGCAGCGCATCCCCGCATTCACCGACTTCGTGCTCAACTCGCCTGCCGCCGGCCTGGCTGGCGAACTGATGGGCGCCCAGCAGGTGCAGGTGTTCCACGACCACATCCTGGTCAAGGAGCCCGGCACCGCCAAGCCCACTCCCTGGCACCAGGACTTGCCCTACTATTGCGTCGAGGGCCTGCAGACCGCCAGCTACTGGATCCCCCTGGACCCGGTCACCCGCCACAACACCCTGAGCGTGGTGCTTGGCTCGCACCGCTGGCCCAAGCCGGTTCGCCCCAAGCGCTGGGCCAGCAACCAGGACTTCTACGGCGCCACCGACGCCGACGGCCAGAACCTGTACATGGACATGCCGGACGTAGAGAACGGCGAATACCAGATCCTGTCGCCGGAACTGGAGCCAGGCGACGCCATCGTCTTCGACTTCCGCACCGTGCACGGCGCAGCCGGCAACACCGGCACCGGCAGGCGCCGCGCCTTCTCCACCCGCTTTCTAGGCGACGACGTGCGCTACGTGCAACGCCCCGGTCGCACATCGCCGCCCTTCCCCGGCATCAACCTGCGCGACGGCGAGCGCATGCGCGAAGACTGGTTCCCGGTGGTCTGGCAACGCAACTGAACGCCCCTGCCCCGCGCCCAGCTGCGCGGGGCAGGGCCGCTGCGGCGACCAACGAAGTGGCCTGGGCGCCTGTGCCCGGCAGGCAAGAACCTGTAGACTTGGGCGTTTCGCATTTTGTCTGAGACGCACAGCTTCAAGGCCTTGAATGTCTGACCTTTCCGCACACACACCAATGATGCAGCAGTACTGGAAGCTGAAGAACCAGCACCCAGACCAGCTGATGTTCTACCGCATGGGCGATTTCTACGAGATCTTCTACGAAGACGCGAAGAAAGCCGCCAAACTGCTGGATATCACCCTGACCGCCCGTGGCCAGTCCGCCGGCCAGTCGATCCCCATGTGCGGGATCCCCTTCCATTCGGTGGAAGGTTACCTGGCCAAGCTGGTCAAGCTGGGCGAGTCGGTGGTGATCTGCGAGCAGATCGGCGACCCGGCCACCAGCAAGGGGCCGGTGGAGCGCCAGGTGGTGCGGATCATCACCCCCGGCACGGTCAGCGACGAAGCCCTGCTCGACGAGCGCCGCGACAACTTGATCGCCGCGCTGCTGGGCGATGAGCGTCTGTTCGGCCTGGCGGTGCTGGATATCACCAGCGGCAATTTCACCGTCCAGGAAATCAAGGGCTGGGAAAACCTGCTGGCCGAGCTCGAGCGCATCAACCCGGTGGAACTGTTGATCCCCGACGACTGGCCCCAGGGCCTGCCGGCGGAGAAGCGCCCGGGGTGCCGCCGCCGCGCGCCGTGGGATTTCGACCGCGACTCGGCACGCAAGAGCCTGTGCCAGCAGTTCGCGACTCAGGACCTCAAGGGCTTTGGCTGCGACAAGCTGACCCTGGCCATCGGCGCCGCCGGCTGCCTGCTGACCTACGCCAAGGAAACCCAGCGCACCACCCTGCCGCACCTGCGCAGCCTGCGCCATGAGCGCATGGACGACACGGTGATCCTGGACGGCGCCAGCCGTCGCAACCTGGAACTGGACGTCAACCTAGCCGGTGGCCACGACAACACCCTGCAATCGGTCATCGACCGTTGCCAGACCGCCATGGCCAGCCGCCTGCTGACCCGCTGGCTGAACCGCCCGCTGCGCGACCTGAAAGTGCTCAAGGCACGCCAGGACTCGATCCGCTGCCTGCTCGATGGCTACCGCTTCGAAAAGCTGCAACCGCAGCTCAAGGAAATCGGCGATATCGAGCGCATCCTGGCCCGTATCGGCCTGCGCAACGCCCGCCCGCGTGACCTTGCCCGCCTGCGCGATGCCCTGGGCGCCCTGCCCGAGCTGCAGAACGCCATGGCCGAGCTCGAAGCTCCGCACCTGGCACGCCTGGCGGCGATCACCGGTACCTACCCGGAACTGGCCAGCCTGCTGGAGCGGGCGATCATCGACAACCCGCCGGCGGTGATCCGCGACGGCGGCGTACTCAAGGCCGGCTACGACAGCGAGCTGGACGAGCTGCTGGCCATGAGCGAGAACGCCGGCCAGTTCCTCATCGACCTGGAAGCCCGGGAAAAAGCCCGCACGGGCCTGGCCAACCTCAAAGTCGGCTACAACCGTGTACACGGCTACTACATCGAGCTACCCACCAAACAGGCCGAGCAGGCGCCGGGCGACTACATCCGCCGGCAGACCCTCAAGGGTGCCGAGCGCTTCATTACCCCCGAGCTCAAGGCCTTCGAGGACAAGGCGTTGTCGGCAAAGAGCCGCGCCCTGGCTCGCGAGAAGATGCTCTACGACGCCTTGCTCGAGACTCTGATCGGCCACCTGGCGCCGCTGCAGGACAGCGCAGCCGCCCTGGCCGAGCTGGATGTGCTGAGCAACCTGGCCGAGCGCGCCCTGAACCTGGACCTCAACTGCCCGACCTTCGTCGACGAGCCTTGCCTGCGCATCGACCAAGGCCGTCATCCGGTGGTCGAGCAGGTGCTGACCACGCCGTTCGTGGCCAACGACCTGGCGCTGGACAACAACACGCGGATGTTGATCATCACCGGCCCGAACATGGGCGGTAAGTCCACCTACATGCGCCAGACCGCACTGATCGTGCTGATGGCGCATATCGGCAGCTTCGTCCCTGCAGCGCGCTGCGAATTGTCGCTGGTCGATCGTATCTTCACCCGTATCGGCTCGAGCGACGACTTGGCCGGCGGGCGCTCGACCTTCATGGTCGAGATGAGCGAAACCGCCAACATCCTGCACAACGCCACCGACCGCAGCCTGGTGCTGATGGATGAAGTCGGTCGCGGTACCAGTACCTTCGACGGCCTGTCGCTGGCCTGGGCCGCCGCCGAGCGTCTGGCCCAGCTGCGCGCCTACACGCTGTTCGCCACGCACTACTTCGAGCTGACCGTGCTGCCGGAGAGCGAGCCGCTGGTAGCCAACGTGCATTTGAACGCCACTGAACACAACGAACGCATCGTCTTCCTGCACCATGTACTGCCCGGCCCTGCCAGCCAGAGCTACGGCCTGGCCGTGGCGCAACTGGCTGGCGTGCCGGCGCCGGTGATCCAACGTGCTCGCGAGCACCTGGGCCGCCTGGAAACCGCCAGCCTGCCCCATGAGCAACCGGTCAGGGTCGCCAAGGGCGAGCCGCAAGTGCCGCACCAGAGCGACCTGTTCGCCAGCCTGCCCCACCCAGCCATCGAGAAGCTGGGCAAGCTGGACCTGGACGACATGACGCCACGCCAAGCTATCGAAACGCTATATCAACTGAAAAACCTGTTATAACGGCGCCCACAACAAGCTGGTAGAATCCGCCGCGGTTTGCCGGTGCTGCAGGTTATTAGCCTGGCCTGCAGCCAACTGCCTGTAAACCGCGCGGCCCGTTAGAGGAAGGGCCGCCGCCGTCGCCTGAGGAGAGAACTAGAAATGACCTTCGTCGTCACCGACAACTGCATCAAATGCAAATACACCGACTGCGTGGAAGTCTGTCCGGTGGACTGCTTCTACGAAGGCCCGAACTTCCTGGTGATTCACCCGGACGAGTGCATCGACTGCGCCCTGTGTGAGCCGGAATGCCCAGCCCAAGCCATCTTCTCGGAAGACGAAGTGCCTGCGGGCATGGAGAACTTCCTCGAGCTGAACGCAGAACTGGCGGAGATCTGGCCGAACATCACCGAGCGCAAGGACCCGCTGCCTGACGCCGAAGAGTGGGATGGTAAGCCTGGCAAGATTGCGGATCTGGAACGCTAAGCGTCCGAACCTGAAGAAGGCCCGAAAGGGCCTTTTTTATTGCCTGCGAATCACGTGGCAGGCCTCACCCTTATAGGAGCGGCCTTGTGCCGCGATCGGCTGCGTAGCAGCCGTAAAATCAGCGACCTCGATACACCAGGTAAATCGTGCGCGCAGGCTTGAACGCCTGCTGCGCAGCCGATCGCGGCACAAGGCCGCTCCTACAAGGTGGCGTGGGGCATTCGACTTTTCTACAGGCAAAAAAAGGGGCGGTTTGACCCGCCCACATTTTTTCCGTAGTCCCTGCTTGTCCCAATCATCGTCCTGATGAATCGCGTCTTGCGATGTCCCTGACCTTCATCCTTGAAAGCCTGTGTCAGTCCGTCGACACAGTTCGAATACTAGCCATTCCAGTTTGGCGAGCAAGCGTCAAACCTCTCAAAACAATTCAGTGGACACACATTTTCACATCCAAAAAAGTCTTAACTATCATAAAGTTAGGATTATCGATGGGATGGAAACGACAATGATTTACTGATCCCTACAGGAAATTCCTACACAACAAGTAAGTAAACGCTTACAAGCAATGCCACAACGGTAGCGGAATAAACATGGGTGCTCACAAACAAAAACGCCCCGAGGTCGTCGGGGCGTTTGTCGAAGCAGCTGCGCTTACTGGAACAGGGACTCGCTGGAGAGCCCATTCTTCTCGAGGATCTCGCGCAGGCGCTTGAGCCCCTCGACCTGGATCTGCCGCACCCGCTCACGGGTCAGTCCGATTTCCAGGCCAACATCCTCCAAGGTGCTGCTCTCATGCCCGCGTAGCCCGAAGCGGCGTACCACCACTTCGCGCTGCTTGTCGGTCAGCTCGCCCAGCCACTGGTCGATGCTCTGGGAAAGGTCATCATCCTGCAGCAACTCGCAAGGGTCGGTAGGGCGATCGTCCGTCAGGGTGTCCAGCAGGGTCTTGTCGGAGTCTGGACCGAGCGAGACGTCCACCGAGGAAACCCGTTCGTTGAGCCCAAGCATGCGCTTGACCTCCGCGACCGGTTTTTCCAACAGGTTGGCGATTTCTTCCGGAGAAGGCTCGTGGTCGAGCTTTTGGGTCAGCTCCCGTGCGGCGCGCAGGTAGACGTTGAGTTCCTTCACCACGTGGATCGGCAGGCGAATGGTGCGGGTCTGGTTCATGATCGCCCGCTCGATGGTCTGGCGGATCCACCAAGTGGCGTAGGTCGAGAAGCGGAAACCACGCTCCGGGTCGAATTTCTCCACTGCGCGGATCAACCCCAAGTTGCCCTCCTCGATCAAGTCGAGCAGCGACAGGCCACGGTTGACGTAACGACGAGCGATCTTGACCACCAAGCGCAAGTTGCTCTCGATCATGCGCTTGCGACCGGCCGGGTCCCCTTTCTGCGACAGGCGCGCATAGTGCACTTCCTCTTCGGGAGAAAGCAGCGGGGAGAAACCGATCTCGTTGAGATACAGCTGGGTGGCATCGAGCGCCCGGCTGTAATCGATGTATTTGTGTTGCTTGAGCGATGAGCCTTGTTTAGCCCTGGTCCGAACCGAAGGTACAGCAGGTTCGTCTGACACCACATCCGTTTCCAAAACGATGCCCGTCTCCATCAGAAGGAGGTCATCGTCGATGTCAAACTCCGGCACTTCTTTGCTGAGAGCCATTGTTATAGTCCTTTGCTGAGTTCGAACTCAGGCTCGAGCGGCACCTGTTTCCCTGGCAGCGCTGGAGCCTGTCCCCTCTACGTCAGCGGGAACAGGCCGGGGCAAAGATCAACGACGTGGCAGGAACTGGAGCGGATCGACGGGTTTGCCCTGACGGCGAATCTCGAAATGCAGCTTCACCCGATCAGTGCCCGTTGACCCCATTTCAGCGATCGTCTGCCCTGCCTTGACCTGCTGTCCCTCCCGAACCAAAAGCCTGCGGTTATGACCGTAGGCACTGACGTAGGTATCGCTGTGCTTGATGATGATCAGCTCGCCGTAGCCCCTCAAGCCACTCCCGGCGTACACCACTGAACCACCAGACGCAGCAAAAACAGGCTGTCCCAAATTACCGGCGATATCAATGCCTTTATTCAAACTACCGTTTGAAGCGAATTTTCCAATCAGGACGCCATTGGCCGGCCAGGTCCATCCACCCACCGAGCGCTCTGCAGCAGGCACCTGGGTAACCACAGGTGCCGGCGTCGCGGGGGCCGACGTGGCAGGCCGATTGTTCGCAGGCGGCGTGGCCGGGGTGCCCACCGGGCGGCGAGTAACGGTGGTCCTGCTGGACGAGGAAGGGCTCGAGACCACTCGTGTCGTGCCAGTTGAACCACTGCTGAAGCGGATGGCCTGGCCGGGGCGAATGGTATAGGGCGCGGCGATGTTGTTGCGCGCGGCCAGCTCCTTGTAGTCCCAGCCGTAGCGGAAGGCGATGGAGTACAGGGTGTCGCCGGGCTTGACCACATATTGCCCGGACGTCACGGTGGGGCGCTTGGGCACCGTATTGTTGCGATCGACCACGCGCGCATTGTTGGAACTGGTGCTGGAGCAACCAGCCAGCGATGTGGCCATGGCCAGGGCAATCACCAGTAGCCTGAAAAACGACTGATCCTTGCGTTGCCGCATGATTGTGTGCCCCACCCGCGCTCCCCTCATGGTGCCGAAACGATATGACGATACGAAATGCAATATTGTTGCAATTATAAACGAGCCGACACGCCTTGGGGTGCCGGCTCAGGTGCCACGACAAGACTGGCGAAACCCCGCACGATAGACAGGGGCGCGGCAGAAGAATTCGTCGATGCCGTAAATATTCCGTGCGCCCTCAGGCCAGCGGGCCGTTGAGCAGTGGCACGAAGCGCACGTTACCCAGCACCCGACGGGAGAACCCATGTTCCTCGCGCACGATCAGCATCAATTGCTGCGCTTCGCCGGCAGGCCCTACCGGGATCACCATGCGCCCCCCGGGCGCCAGCTGGTCCAGCAGCGCCTGGGGCACTTCCGGGGCCACGGCAGTGACGATGATGCCGTTGTAAGGGGCGAGCGCCGGCCACCCTTCGCAGCCGTCCCCCCAACGGAACACCACGTTGCGCAGGTTGAGCTCGACCAGGCGCTCCTTGGCCCTGTCCTGCAGGACCTTGATCCGCTCCACCGAGAACACCCGCTCCACCAACTGCGCCAGGACCGCCGTCTGGTAGCCCGAGCCGGTACCGATCTCCAGGACCTTGTCCAGCGGCCCGGCCTCGAGCAGCAGCTCGCTCATGTGGGCGACCATGAACGGCTGGGAGATGGTCTGGTTGTGCCCGATCGGCAGTGCCGTGTCTTCGTAGGCCCGGTGCGCCAGGGCCTCGTCGACGAACAGGTGGCGCGGGGTACGTCGGATGACCTCGAGCACCTGCGTGTTCGAGACGCCTTCCTCGTACAAGCGCTGGATCAGCCGCTCCCGGGTCCGCTGGGAAGTCATGCCGATACCGCGGCGCAGCATATCGTCCTGTTCACGCATCAGAGCAGGCCCTCCAGCCAACCGTCGAGACGTTCGAAGGCATCATTGAAGGTGCGGTCCAGCTGCAGCGGGGTGATCGACACATAGCCCTGCATCACCGCATGGAAGTCGGTACCCGGCCCACCGTCCTCGGCATCGCCGGCCACGGCGATCCAATAGCCTTCTTTGCCCCGTGGGTTGACCACCTTGGTCGGCGCGGCGGCGCGCGCGCGGTGGCCGAGGCGGGTCAGCTGAATGCCCCGGATATGCTCGAGCGGGAGGTTGGGGATATTGACGTTGAGCACCGTGCGCGGCGGCAGCTCCAGGCGTGACTGGGCCTCCACCAGGCGCCGCGCGATATAGGCGGCGGTGGGTAGGTTGTCCGGCTGGCGCGACAGCAACGAGAAGGCAAGCGAGGTGCCGCCCAGGAAGCGCCCCTCCAGTGCCGCAGCGACGGTACCGGAATACAGCACGTCGTCCCCCAGGTTGGCGCCCAGGTTGATGCCGGACACGACCATGTCAGGCGTTTCCGGCAACAGGCCGTTGAGCCCCAGGTGCACGCAGTCGGTCGGCGTGCCGTTGAGGCTGATGAAGCCATTGGCCAGGGTCTGCGGGTGCAGTGGCCGGTCCAGCGTCAGCGAACTGCTGGCGCCGCTCTTGTCTTGATCCGGGGCAATCACCACGCACTCGGCGTGATCCACCAGCGCAGCATGCAGCGCGGCGAGGCCGGGTGCGGTAACACCGTCGTCATTCGAAATCAGAATACGCATGGGCTGTCCGTCTGCCCTGCCGGCACCAGATCGACGAGCTCGCGCACCACCACGGTGGCGAAGCATCCGGCCGGAAGGACGAATTCCAGTTGCAGGATATCAGGCTCGGGATAATGCCACGTCAGCTCGCCAATAGGGAGCCGCAGGATACGCCGTTCGTGACTCATGCCCGCTTGCGCCAGCCACTGGCACAGCGCCACGTGCTGTTCGCCGACGCCTGATTCCAGCGTGAATACTGGGCCGCAGGCCGGCGTAGGGCCTTCGCCCCACAACGGGCCAGTAGGATGCAAGTCGAGAATCGACAAACGAGGATCAGAAATTTCCTTGTCGCCAGCAGGAAAAAAGCTACGACTGTCCGTGAAGGCCAACAGGTCCCCGACCTGCGCCTTGTTCCAGGTACCCTCGGCGACCCTGGCAGCCAGTACCTGGTTGAACAGGTAGCTGCGCCCGGCCGACAACAGCCGCGAACGAACATTGCGCTGCTCGGGCAATACCTTGCGGGCCGCCCAGTCCTGCGCATCATGCACATTGCCGCCGGCATGGCCGAAACGCTGGCTGCCAAAGTAGTTCGGCACGCCCTGGGTTTTCAGCAGGGCCAGGCGCGCGTCGAGGGCGTCATGGTCGGCACGCAGGGCGGTAAGACGCAAGGTGAAGCCATTGGCCGAATGGGCGCCGCGCTGCAGCTTGCGCTGGTGTCGCACCTGCTTGAGCACGCTCAGGTTGGCGTCTTCAGCGCGCGACAGATCGGGGTCGGCCTTGCCCGGCAGGTGCAGGCTGAACCATTGGCGGGTCAGGGCCTGACGATCCTTGAGCCCTGCATAGCTGATGGCACGCACCGGCACGCCTGCAGCACGGGCCAGGCGACGGGCGGCCTCTTCGGTGTTCAGGTCACGCTTCTCGACCCATAGCCAGAGGTGCTCGCCTTGACCGGAAAGTGGAATGTCCAGTACTTCATCGACCTGGAAATCTTCGGCGACGGCTTTCAATACAGCCTGGCCGAGGGGCTCGCCCGACGCCCTCGGGCCTAACAGTTCCAGTTCGGTCATGCCGGCAGCAACAGGGCGACCGCATGCACGGCGATGCCCTCCTCGCGGCCAGTGAAGCCCAGCTTCTCGGTGGTGGTCGCTTTGACGTTGACCTGGTCGAGCCCGATCTGCAGGTCTTCGGCGACCCGCTGGCGCATGGCCTCGATGTGCGGCGCCATCTTCGGTGCCTGGGCCACGATGGTGGCGTCGACGTTGCCGACCTTCCAGCCCTTGGCCTGGACGATACCGACCACGTGGCGCAACAGCACGCGGCTGTCGGCACCCTTGAACTGGGGGTCGGTATCGGGGAAATGCTTGCCGATGTCACCCAGCGCCGCGGCGCCGAGCAAGGCATCGCTCAGGGCGTGCAGCAGCACGTCACCATCGGAATGGGCCAACAGGCCGTATTTGTGGGGGATACGCACCCCGCCCAGGGTAATGAAATCACCGTCGCAGAAACGGTGCACATCGTAGCCGTGGCCAATACGCATAGGAAAAAGCCCTGATTGAGTCAGGGCGGGATTCTACCTGCTTTAGCTGACATTGGGGCTGGAGGTGATCGCCACGACATTTTTTGCGCCTGCGAGATCGAGCGCCGCGCGGGCGGCGCGCGATCTCGCAGGCGCTGAAAATGCTACATTAAATCCTCACACCCGCCCCAGCGCCACCGCGTGATGACGCAGGTGCTCATCGATGAAGCTGGCGATGAAGTAGTAGCTGTGGTCATAGCCCGGTTGCAGGCGCAAGGTCAGCTCATGGCCGCCCTTGCGTGCTGCCTGCTCCAAGGCTTCGGGCTTGAGCTGCTTCTCCAGGAAGTCATCCCGATCGCCCTGGTCCACCAACAGCGGCGGGCACTGCCCGACAGGCGTCTCGGCGAGCAGCACGCTGGCATCCCACTCGCGCCAGCGCGCACGGTCGTCACCCAGGTAACGGGAAAACGCCTTTTCGCCCCACGGGCAATCCATCGGGTTGCTGATCGGCGAGAATGCCGACACCGAGCGGTACCGGCCCGGGTTGCGCAAGGCACAGACCAGCGCACCGTGGCCACCCATGGAGTGCCCGCTGATGCTGCGCTGATCGGAGGCCGGGAAGTGGGCCTCCACCAAGGCGGGCAGTTCATCCACCACATAGTCATGCATGCGGTAGTGCTGGGCCCAGGGCTGCTGGGTGGCGTTGAGGTAGAACCCGGCGCCCAGGCCGAAGTCCCAGGCGCCATCCGGGTCGCCCGGTACCTGCTCGCCGCGCGGGCTGGTGTCCGGGGCGACGATGATCAGGCCAAGCTCGGCGGCCAGGCGCTGGGCGCCGGCCTTCTGCATGAAGTTTTCGTCGGTGCAGGTCAGGCCGCTGAGCCAGTACAGTACCGGCAGCTTTTCACCCTGCTCGGCCTGCGGTGGCAGGTACACGGCGAACACCATGTCGCAGCCCAGCACCTTGGAGTGGTGCCGGTAGCGCTTGTGCCAGCCGCCGAAGCTCTTCTGGCAAGAGATGTTTTCCAGGCTCATGACGGACCTCAGAAGTGGATCACGCTGCGGATGCTCTTGCCTTCATGCATCAGGTCGAAGGCTTTGTTGATGTCCTCCAGGCCCATGGTGTGGGTGATGAAGGTGTCCAGCGGAATCTCGCCCTTCTCGGACATTTCCACGTAGCTTGGCAGTTCGCTGCGGCCGCGTACGCCACCGAAGGCCGAGCCGCGCCATACACGGCCGGTGACCAGTTGGAACGGACGGGTGGCGATTTCCTGGCCGGCACCGGCCACACCGATGATCACCGACTCGCCCCAGCCCTTGTGGCAGCATTCCAGCGCGGCGCGCATCAGTTGCACGTTGCCGATGCACTCGAAGGAGAAGTCCACGCCACCGTCGGTGAGGTCGACGATCACTTCCTGGATCGGGCGATCGTAGTCTTTCGGGTTGATGCAGTCGGTGGCGCCCAGTTGGCGAGCGATCTCGAACTTGGCCGGGTTGATGTCGATGGCGATGATGCGCGAGGCCTTGGCCTTCACCGCGCCGATCACGGCAGACAGGCCGATGCCGCCCAGGCCGAAGATAGCCACGGTGTCACCCGGCTTGACCTTGGCGGTGTTGAGCACCGCACCGATACCGGTGGTGACGCCACACCCGAGCAGGCACACCTTCTCCAGCGGTGCTTCCTTCTGGATCTTGGCCACGGAGATTTCAGGCAGCACGGTGTACTCGGAGAAGGTCGAGGTGCCCATGTAGTGGAACAGCTGCTGGCCCTTGTACGAGAAGCGGGTGGTGCCGTCGGGCATCAGGCCCTTGCCCTGGGTGGCGCGGATGGCCTGGCACAGGTTGGTCTTGCCCGAGAGGCAGAACTTGCACTTGCCGCACTCTGGGGTGTACAGCGGGATCACGTGGTCGCCCACGGCCACCGAGGTCACGCCCTCGCCTACCGCTTCGACGATAGCGCCACCTTCATGGCCGAGGATCGACGGGAAGATGCCTTCCGGGTCGGCGCCGGACAGGGTGTAGGCGTCGGTGTGGCAAACACCGCTGGCGACCACGCGCAGCAGCACCTCACCGGCCTTGGGCATGGCCACGTCGACTTCGACGATTTCCAGGGGTTTCTTGGCCTCGAAGGCAACGGCAGCGCGGGACTTGATCATCAAAGGTCTCCAGATAAGGGGATCGATTCTGTCCGGCAGTGTAATTCACCGGCTTTTGATGAATAATCAGGCAAAAGTAAAAACATTATTGCCGCACAGGGATAATCAATGAGCAGTCGCTGGGAAGGTATCGACGAATTCGTCGCGGTGGCCGAAACCGGCCAGTTCACCGCTGCCGCCGAACGCCTGGGTGTTTCCTCCTCCCACATCAGCCGACAGATCGCCCGCCTCGAAGAGCGCCTGCAGACGCCGCTGCTGTACCGCAGCACCCGCCGGGTGACCCTCAGCGAAGCCGGGCAGACCTTCCTGCAGCATTGCCAACGCCTGCAGGATGGCCGCGAAGAAGCACTACGCGCCATGGGCGACCTGGCCAGCGAGCCCAAGGGGCTGCTGCGCATGACCTGCGCGGTGGCCTACGGCGAACGCTTCATCGTGCCCCTGGTGACTCGTTTCATGACGTTGTACCCGCAGCTCAGGGTGGAGGTGGAACTGAGCAATCGCACATTGGACCTGGTGCATGAAGGCATGGACCTGGCGATACGCCTCGGACGCTTGCAGGACTCTCGCCTGGTCGCCACCCGTCTGGCCCCGCGGCGCATGTACCTGTGCGCATCACCCGCCTACCTGGAGCGTTACGGCCGACCACATAGCCTGTCGGAACTGGCGCGGCACAACTGTCTGGTCGGCAGCTCGGATGTGTGGATGTTGCAGCAGGACGGGCGGGAACTGAGCCAGCGCGTGCAGGGCAACTGGCGGTGCAACAGCGGGCAGGCCGTGCTGGATGCGGCGTTGCTGGGGATGGGGTTGTGCCAGCTGCCGGACTATTACGTGCTCGAGCATCTACACAGTGGCGCGCTGGTGTCGTTGCTGGAGGCGCACCAGCCGCCGAACACGGCTGTGTGGGCGCTGTACCCACAGCAGCGGCATTTGTCGCCTAAGGTGCGGCGCTTGGTGGATTACCTGAAGAAAGAGTTGGCGGGGTTGCCGGAGTACCGGTTGGCCTGATGGTTCGCTGGAGCCGCTGCGCGGCCCTTTCGCGGCACCAGGCCGCTTCTACAGGAGTTTCACGTTCGCCTGTAGCAGCGGCCTGCCGCGAAAGGACCGCACAGCGGTCCCAACAACTTCAGCGCCTACCCACCCAGCGCTGGCGCAACCATTCCAGATCTTCAGGCCGAGTGACCTTGATATTGTCACTACGCCCCTCGATCAACCGCGGCGCCTGCCCCGACCACTCGATGGCAGACGCTTCGTCGGTGACCAGCACATCCGATACCAGGCATTCCGCCAGGGCCCGGTGCAATGCGCCGAGGCGGAACATCTGCGGCGTGTAGGCCTGCCAGATCGTGCTGCGGTCCACCGTGGCGCTGACTCGCCCGTGGGCATCGGCGCGCTTGAGGGTGTCGCGCGCCGGCACCGCAAGCAGGCCGCCGACAGGGTCATCGGCCAATTCCGACAGCAACCGATCCAGGTCGCTGCGCGCCAGGTTCGGCCGTGCTGCGTCATGTACCAACACCCAATCATCGTCAGCCGCGCCCTGGGCGTGCAGCAGCAACAAGGCATTGAGCACCGAGTCGGCACGCTCACGGCCACCGGCAGCCCGCTGGATGCGCGGGTCGCTGGCGCAACGCAGGCCAGGCCAGTACGGGTCATCGGCGGCAATGCTGACCACCACGCCCTTGAGCGTGGGGTGGTCGAGGAAACAGTCGAGGCTGTGCTCGAGGAGGGTCTGCCCGCCCAACTGCAGGTACTGCTTGGGACGATCGGCAGCCATGCGGGCGCCAATGCCCGCGGCAGGAATCACGGCCCAGAAGGCCGGTAGCATCTGTGTCATTTTTGCGGCAACTGGTAGAGGGTTTCGCCCTCCTTGACCATCCCCAGTTCATGACGAGCCCGCTCTTCCACGGTCTCCATACCTTTTTTCAACTCCAGGACTTCGGCATCCAGCACACGGTTACGCTCGAGCAGCCGCTCGTTTTCCGCATGCTGTTCGGCGATCTGCTGCTTGAGCTCGGCCACTTGCGCCAGGCTGCCATTGCCCACCCAGAGGCGATACTGCAGGCCACCGAGCAGCAGGAGCAGGACGAGAAACAACCAATAGGGACTGCGCATCAAAGTATCCAGAGGTAAAAGGCCGCCGCTGCGGGCTTCCGATAGCACGAAGCCTGGCCGAGGCCAGGCTTCGTCGACAGAAACCCGTAAGAAGCGTCTGGCAGTTCAGTACGAACGTTCAGACGGCCTCGGCTGCTGCCTTTTTACCATCTCTTGCTCAGCCGCGAAACTCGGCACGGCCGCGGTACACCGCCTTGGCACCCAGCTGCTCTTCGATACGCAGCAGCTGGTTGTACTTGGAGACGCGGTCGGAACGGCACAGCGAACCGGTCTTGATCTGGCCGGCAGCGGTACCCACGGCCAGGTCGGCGATGGTGGAATCTTCGGTTTCACCGGAACGGTGCGAGATCACTGCGGTATAGCCAGCAGCCTTGGCCATCTGGATGGCTTCCAGGGTCTCAGTCAGCGAGCCGATCTGGTTGAACTTGATCAGGATCGAGTTACCGATGCCCTTCTCGATGCCTTCCTTGAGAATCTTGGTGTTGGTCACGAACAGGTCGTCACCGACCAGCTGGACCTTGGCGCCGATCTTGTCGGTAAGGATCTTCCAGCCCGCCCAGTCGGACTCGTCCAAGCCATCTTCGATCGAGATGATCGGGAAGCGCTCGGTCAGGCCCTTCAGGTACTCGGCGAAACCTTCGGCGTCGAACGACTTGCCTTCACCGGACAGGTTGTACTTGCCGCCTTCATAGAACTCGGAAGCCGCGCAATCCAGCGCCAGGGTCACGTCGGTGCCCAGCTTGTAGCCGGCCTTCTCGACGGCCTCGGCGATGGCGCCCAGGGCGTCTTCGTTGGAGGCCAGGTTCGGGGCGAAGCCACCTTCGTCACCCACGGCGGTGTTCAGGCCACGAGCCTTGAGCACACCTTTGAGGTGATGGAAGATCTCGGTGCCCATGCGCAGGGCGTCGGAGAAGGTCTTGGCGCCAACCGGCTGGACCATGAACTCCTGGATGTCGACGTTGTTGTCGGCGTGCTCGCCGCCGTTGATGATGTTCATCATCGGCACCGGCATGGAGTACTGGCCCGGGGTGCCGTTGAGGTTGGCGATGTGTGCGTACAGCGGCAGGTCCTGGTCCTGGGCGGCGGCCTTGGCAGCAGCCAGGGAGACAGCCAGGATGGCGTTAGCGCCCAGCTTGGCCTTGTTCTCGGTACCGTCCAGTTCGATCATGGCACGGTCCAGGGCCTTCTGGTCTGCTGGGTCCTTGCCCAGCAGCAGGTCGCGGATCGGGCCGTTGATGTTGGCGACGGCCTTCAGCACGCCCTTGCCCAGGTAACGGCTCTTGTCGCCATCACGCAGCTCCAGCGCTTCGCGCGAGCCAGTGGAAGCACCCGACGGCGCGCAAGCGCTGCCGATGATGCCGTTGTCGAGCAGTACATCGGCTTCCACGGTGGGGTTGCCACGCGAATCGAGAACTTCACGACCTTTGATGTCGACGATCTTTGCCATTGTTGTAAGCACTCCAGAATTGACGAAAACAACGCAGCTTTGGGAATTCTTGCCGTTCACCAGGCGACATGGCACGGGCAGGCCTGGCGAAGGGAGCCCCTGACCGAAAGGTCAGGGGTGGAACGGGCGGTACTTTACCCGAGAAATGAGCTTTACGCGGTTTCTACCGTCGGAAAACTTTTCACCAGGTCATCCAGCTGCTTGAGCTGGCTGAGGAACGGTTCCAGCTTGTCCAGGCGCAAGGCGCATGGGCCGTCGCACTTGGCGTTGTCCGGGTCCGGGTGGGCTTCCAGGAACAGCCCGGCCAGGCCTTGGCTCATGCCGGCCTTGGCCAGGTCGGTAACCTGGGCGCGGCGACCGCCGGCCGAGTCGGAGCGACCGCCCGGCATCTGCAATGAGTGGGTCACGTCGAAGAACACCGGGTACTCGAACTGCTTCATGATGCCGAAGCCGAGCATATCCACCACCAGGTTGTTGTAGCCGAAGCTCGAACCGCGCTCGCAGAGGATCAACTGGTCGTTGCCGGCCTCGACGCACTTGGCGAGGATGTGTTTCATCTCGTGAGGCGCGAGGAACTGCGCCTTCTTGATGTTGATCACCGCGCCAGTCTTGGCCATCGCCACCACCAGGTCGGTCTGGCGCGACAGGAAGGCCGGCAGCTGGATGATGTCGCACACTTTCGCGACCGGTTCGCACTGGTAGGGCTCGTGCACGTCGGTGATCACCGGCACGTTGAAGGTACGCTTGATCTCCTCGAAGATCTTCAGCCCTTCTTCCATGCCTGGGCCACGGTACGAGGTAACCGACGAACGGTTGGCCTTGTCGAAGCTGGCCTTGAACACATACGGGATACCGAGCTTCTCGGTCACCCGCACGTACTCTTCGCAGACCTTCAGAGCCAGGTCACGGGACTCCAGGACGTTCATGCCGCCGAACAGGACGAACGGCTTGTCGTTGGCGATCTCGATGTTACCGACGCGAATGATCTTCTGGGTCATGGATCAGGCCTTATTCTTCTGCGCCAGGGCCGCCTTGACGAAACCACTGAACAGCGGGTGGCCGTCACGCGGGGTCGAGGTGAACTCGGGGTGGAACTGGCACGCCACGAACCATGGGTGGTCCTTGGACTCGACCACTTCCACCAGGGCGCCGTCGCCTGAACGACCGGACACCACCAGGCCAGCCTCGACCATCTGCGGCAGCAGGGTGTTGTTGACTTCGTAGCGGTGACGGTGGCGCTCGACGATCACGTCCTTGCCGTAGCAGTCGTGGACGTTCGAGTTGCCCATCAGCTGGCACTCCTGCGCGCCCAGGCGCATGGTGCCGCCCAGGTCCGAGGCTTCGGTGCGGGTCTCGACGGCACCGGTGGCATCGGCCCACTCGGTGATCAGGCCCACGACCGGGTGGCCGCTGTTGCGGTCGAATTCGGTGGAGTTGGCGTCTTTCCAGCCCATCACGTTACGGGCGAACTCGATCACCGCAACCTGCATGCCCAGGCAGATACCCAGGTAAGGGACCTTGTTCTCGCGGGCGTATTGCACCGCGGTGATCTTGCCTTCCACACCACGCAGGCCGAAACCGCCCGGGACCAGGATGGCATCGGCGCCTTCGAGCAGGCTGGTGCCCTGGTTCTCGATGTCTTCGGAATCGATGTAGCGCAGGTTGACCTTGGTGCGGTTCTGGATACCAGCGTGGCTCATCGCCTCGATCAGCGACTTGTATGCATCCAGCAGCTCCATGTACTTGCCGACCATGGCGATGGTGACTTCATGCTCAGGGTTGAGCTTGGCGTCCACCACCTGGTCCCACTCGGACAGGTCGGCGCTGTTGCACTGCAGGCCAAAGCGCTCGACGACGAAATCGTCCAGGCCCTGGGCATGCAGCACACCCGGGATCTTGTAGATGGTGTCGACGTCTTCCAGGGAGATCACCGCGCGCTCTTCGACGTTGGTGAACAGCGCGATCTTGCGGCGCGACGAGGCGTCGACCGGGTGGTCGGAACGGCAGATCAGCACGTCTGGCTGCAGGCCGATGGAGCGCAGCTCCTTGACCGAGTGCTGGGTCGGCTTGGTCTTGGTCTCGCCCGCAGTGGCGATGTACGGAACCAGGGTCAGGTGCATCAGCATGGCGCGCTTGGAGCCCACTTCGACGCGCAGCTGACGGATGGCCTCGAGGAACGGCTGCGACTCGATGTCACCGACGGTACCGCCGATTTCCACCAGGGCCACATCGGCATCGCCGGCGCCCTTGATGATGCGACGCTTGATCTCGTCGGTGATGTGCGGGATCACCTGGATGGTCGCGCCCAGGTAGTCACCACGGCGCTCCTTGCGCAGCACGTGCTCGTAGATACGGCCGGTGGTGAAGTTGTTGTTCTGGGTCATGGTCGTGCGGATGAACCGCTCGTAGTGGCCCAGGTCAAGGTCGGTCTCGGCGCCATCGTGGGTGACGAACACCTCACCGTGCTGGAACGGGCTCATGGTGCCGGGGTCGACGTTGATGTACGGGTCCAGCTTGAGCATGGTGACCTTGAGCCCCCGCGCCTCCAGGATGGCCGCCAAGGAAGCCGAGGCAATGCCTTTCCCCAATGAAGAAACAACACCGCCCGTGACGAATATGTAGCGCGTCATGAAAAACCCTAGAAGTCTGCGTTAAAGCGGCCAGCGCCGCCGGAGAAAGCGAAGGAAGGCCGAAGCCCCCGATCACCTGCGTCTATCACAGTGCATCTCGAAAAACTGCCGCGTCTGTACAAACCAGGGGTATCCCCGGCATGGAGCTCGCTCGTCATTTTAAGAATCAGCCCAGCAAAAAACTGCTTGGTAATCGGCAACTCCTGTGTTTTCGATGAACCCACAGAAGCTGTATCAAGAAGGGAGGGTAGTCTACCCGAATGTACCCTTCAGCTCAAACCTTGCACGCTCGTCGGTGGCTGCCAGTGAAACTGCGGGCCGCCCTGCCCTGCCAGCGGCAGATTGGCCACCGCCAGCACCTGCTCGCCCAGCAGCAGCAACGGCAGGCGTGGCCGCACGAAATGCGGCACCTGCCACTCATTGAGCAGGCGCTTGAGGTCGCGCCGGCCACGGCCGGGCACATCGAGGACCTCGCCTCCTTGACGGTAGCCGACCTGCAACCCAGCGGGCCAGGCGCCGCCCTGCACATACACACACCCGTTGCCGGGTAACGCCAAGGGCGAACCCGGGTCCACCCAGGCCAGCTTGCCAGCGACCGATTCGAGCCACTGCCCGCTCAACCACCAGATACGCCCATGGCTTCGCTGCAGCACGCCGTCGCCGAGGTGCCAAATTGGCTGGGCATCGATGGCCGCGTCGCGCAGGTCCTCCCAACCGGCCCAGTGACGGCTGTCCGGCAGCCGGGTACGGTTGCTCAGCCAGTATTGCAGGGCATTGCGCTGGCGTGCGGGTGACAATGCCTTGAGGCTTTCCAAATCCAGGGAATCCAGGCCCAGCCACGGTAGTGGCGCGCCGCGTGCGGCTGGCGCCAGGTCGCTGCAGGCCAACTCGTCCAGCAGGCCCAGGGCCTCGCCCAGGTGCTCGGCACTGCGTGCCAGGTTGCCGGCTGCCTGGGGCCAGCGTTGACCCAACAAGGGGAAGACCTCGCGACGCAGGTAGTTGCGGGCGAAGACGGTGTCGGCATTGGAAGGGTCCTCGACCCAGGCAAGCCCGGCTGCCTTGGCATGGGCCAGCAATTGCCCCCGCGCCACCGCCAGCAACGGCCTGGCCAAGGTGCCCTGCCCCAGCGCGCGTGCCGCTGGCATCGCTGCCAGGCCGCGCAGCCCGGCGCCGCGCAACAGACGAAAGAGCAGGGTTTCGGCCTGGTCCTCGCGGTGCTGGCCGGTGAACAGCACGTCGCCCGGCCCGAGCAACTGGCTGAACGCGGCATAGCGAGCGTCCCGGGCAGCCTGCTCGAGACTGGCGCCGGGGGCGACCTGCACATGGATCACCTGCAGCTCGATACCCAGGCCATCGCAAACTGACTGGCAATGCGCTGGCCAGCCATCGGCGGCGGCCTGCAAGCCATGGTGGATGTGCACGGCCCGCAGCGGTGGTGCGTCATGGGCACGGACGTAGTCGGCCAGCAGGTGCAGGAGGACGGTGGAATCGAGGCCACCGGAGAAGGCGACGTGCCAGGCGGAGGCGTCTAGCCAGGGGGTGAGGTTGATCATTAGGGCCTCACTTGGCGGGTGATGGCCGGGGATGCTTCGCCCCCTTTCGCGGCACAAGGCCGCTCCTACAGGTATCGCAGCATCGGTAGGAGCGCAAAACCTGTAGGAGCGGCCTTGTGCCGCGAAAGGGCCGCAAGGCGGCCCCAGGGTCTATCAGACGCCGTAGCTCATCAGGCGCTCGTAACGGCGCGCCAGCAGGGCATCGGTGTCGAACTTGCCCAGCATGTCCAACTGCTCGACCAGGTCGGCGCGGATGCTTTCGGACATCTTCGCCGGGTCGCGGTGGGCGCCGCCCAGGGGCTCACTGATGACCTTGTCGACGATATTCAAGCTCTTCAAGCGCTCTGCGGTGATGCCCATGGCCTCGGCAGCGTCCGCCGCCTTGTCGGCGGTCTTCCACAGGATCGAGGCGCAGCCTTCCGGCGAGATCACCGAGTAAGTGGAGTACTGCAGCATGTTCAGCTGGTCGCACACACCGATGGCCAGCGCGCCGCCGGAACCACCCTCACCGATGACGGTGGCGATGATCGGCGTCTTCAGGCGTGCCATCACACGCAGGTTCCAGGCGATGGCTTCGCTCTGGTTGCGCTCTTCGGCGTCGATGCCCGGGTAGGCGCCTGGGGTGTCGATGAAGGTGAGGATCGGCATCTTGAAGCGCTCGGCCATTTCCATCAGGCGGCAAGCCTTGCGATAGCCTTCCGGACGCGGCATGCCGAAGTTGCGGCGGACTTTCTCGCGCACTTCACGGCCCTTCTGGTGACCGATGACCATGACCGGCTTGCCGTCCAGGCGCGCGGTACCACCGACGATCGCGGCGTCGTCGGCGAAATGACGGTCGCCGTGCAGCTCTTCGAACTCGGTGAAGATGTGGTCGATGTAGTCCAGGGTATAGGGACGACGCGGATGACGGGCCAGGCGGGCGATCTGCCAGCTGGTCAGGTTGCCGAAGATGCTTTCGGTCAGGGTATTGCTCTTGTCTTGCAGACGGGCAATTTCATCGCTGATGTTCAGCGAATTGTCGTTGCCCACCAGGCGCAGCCCTTCGATCTTGGCTTGCAGGTCGGCAATCGGCTGTTCGAAGTCGAGGAAATTCGGGTTCATAGGCATCCGTCTTGGGTCTACGGCCAGGCGGCCGGCCGGTTGATCCGTTTGGCGCCCTACCTTAAGGGATCAGGCGCATTCAGGTCGAGAGTAAAATTCGTCGGTTCAGCGGTATTGCAGGAAGACGTTCTCACGTCCGAACTGGTCACGCAGCGCTTGAATCAGGCCATCGGCCGGGTCGATCGACCATTCGTCGCCGAACTGCAACATGGCCCGGGCATCGCTGCCGGTATATTCCAGGGTGATCGGGCAGCCGCCGCGGTGCTTGGTGATCAGCTCGCCGAGCCAGGCCAGACGGTCGCCTTTGAGTGCCTCATGGGCGACTTTCAGGCGTAGGCTCTCGGCCAGCTTGGTCCGAGCGTCCTCCATGGTCATCACGGTCTTGACCCGCAGGCGCAGGCCACCGGAGAAGTCGTCGTTGCTGACCTCCCCTTCCACCACCACCATCGCGTCGGTCTGCAGCAGGGCCTGGGCCGCCATGAAGGCATCGGCGAACAGCGAAGCCTCGATCCGCCCGGATCGGTCATCGAGAGTGACGAAGCCCATCTTGTCGCCCTTCTTGTTCTTCATCACTCGCAGGGCAATGATCATCCCGGCCACGGTCTGGGTATCGCGGGACGGTTTGAGGTCGACGATGCGCTGGCGGGCGAAGCGGCGGATTTCGGTCTCGTATTCGTCGATCGGGTGGCCGGTCAGGTACAGGCCCAAGGTGTCCTTCTCGCCCCGCAGGCGCTCCTTGAGGGTCAGCTCGCGCACCTTGCGGTGGTTCGCATAGACGTCCGAATCCTCCTCGACGAACAGCCCGCCGAACAGGTCGATGTGGCCGCTGTCGGCGGTACGAGCCGTCTGCTCGGCGGCCTTGATCGCCTCTTCCAGGGCCGAGAGCAGCACCGCGCGGTTGCGGTCGATATTGGCCTGGTAGGCTTTGATCTCGTCATGGAAGTAAGGGCCCAGGCGGTCCAGGGCACCACTGCGGATCAGGGCGTCGAGGGTGCGCTTGTTGATGCGTTTCAAGTCCACGCGCTCGCAGAAGTCGAACAGGTCCTTGAACGGCCCACCCTCGGCACGCGCCTCGACGATGGCCTCCACCGGGCCTTCACCGACGCCCTTGATCGCGCCCAGGCCGTAGACGATGCGGCCATCGTTGTTGACGGTGAACTTGAAGTCGGAGAAGTTCACGTCCGGCGCATCGAGGCGCAGCTTCATGTTGCGCACTTCCTCGACCAGCACGACCACCTTGTCGGTGTTGTGCATATCCGCCGAGAGCACCGCAGCCATGAACGGCGCCGGGTGGTGGGTCTTGAGCCAGGCGGTCTGGTAGGAGACCAGGCCGTAGGCGGCCGAGTGGGATTTGTTGAAGCCGTAGCCGGCGAACTTTTCCACCAGGTCGAAGATGTTGCCGGCCAGGTCCGCGTCGATGCCATTGTTCGCGCAGCCTTCGATGAAGCCACCGCGCTGCTTGGCCATCTCCTCGGGCTTCTTCTTGCCCATGGCCCGGCGCAGCATGTCGGCGCCGCCGAGGGTGTAGCCGGCCATGACCTGGGCGATCTGCATCACCTGTTCCTGGTACAGAATGATGCCGTAGGTCGGCGCCAACACCGGCTTCAGGCCGTCATACTGGTAGTCCGGGTGCGGGTAGGCCAGCTCCGCGCGGCCATGCTTGCGGTTGATGAAGTCGTCCACCATGCCCGACTGCAGCGGGCCCGGGCGGAACAGCGCCACCAGTGCGATCAGGTCTTCCAGGCAGTCGGGCTTGAGCTTCTTGATCAGCTCCTTCATGCCACGCGATTCGAGCTGGAACACCGCCGTGGTCTCGGCCTTCTGCAACAGCTCGTAGGTCTTGCGGTCGTCCAGCGGAATGAAGTCGATGTTGACGTCGGGCAGGTTCTTCTTTTTCTGCTCGCGGTTGATGATCTCCATCGCCCACTTGATGATGGTCAGCGTACGCAGGCCGAGGAAGTCGAACTTCACCAGGCCCGCGGCCTCGACGTCGTCCTTGTCGAATTGGGTCACCAGGCCGCCGCCTTCTTCGTCACAGGCGATCGGCGAGAAGTCGGTGAGCTTGGTCGGGGCGATCACCACGCCACCGGCGTGCTTGCCGGTACCGCGGGTGACACCTTCGAGCTTGAGGGCCATGTCCCAGATCTCGCGGGCGTCCTCGTCGCCCTTGAGGAAGTCGCGCAGAATCTCTTCCTGCTCGTAGGCTTTCTCCAGAGTCATGCCCACTTCGAATGGGATCATCTTCGACAGGCGGTCGGCCAGGCCATAGGACTTGCCCTGCACCCGCGCCACATCACGCACCACCGCCTTGGCGGCCATGGTACCGAAGGTGATGATCTGGCTCACCGCGTTGCGCCCGTAGGCTTCGGCCACGTAGTCGATCACCCGGTCGCGGCCATCCATACAGAAGTCGACGTCGAAGTCGGGCATGGAAATACGTTCAGGGTTGAGGAAGCGCTCGAACAGCAGGTCGTAGGCCAGCGGGTCGAGGTCGGTGATCTTCAGTACGTAGGCCACCAGCGAACCGGCACCCGAACCCCGGCCCGGGCCCACCGGCACTCCGTTGTTCTTGGCCCACTTGATGAAGTCCATCACGATCAGGAAGTAACCGGGGAAGCCCATCTGGATGATGATGTCCAGTTCGAACTTCAGGCGGTCCAGGTAGACCTGGCGCTTTTCTTCATAATTGGGCGTGGTCTCCTTGGGCCAGAGCACCGCCAGGCGCTCTTCCAGGCCTTCATAGGAGACATGACGCAGATAGTCGTCGATGCCCATGCCGTTGGGTGTCGGGAAATCGGGAAGGAAGTACTTGCCCAGCTGCACGGTGATGTTGCAGCGTTTGGCGATTTCCACGGTGTTGGCGATGGCGTCCGGCAGGTCGCTGAACAGCTCGGCCATTTCCTCGGCGCTCTTGAGGTACTGCTGGTCGCTGTACATGCGCGGGCGGCGAGGGTCGTCGAGGGTCCAGCCTTCACCGATGCACACGCGCGTCTCATGGGCGTCGAAGTCGGACTGTTTGATGAAGCGCACATCGTTGGTCGCCACCAGCGGCGCACCGACCTTGTCGGCCAGGGCCACGGCGGCGTGCAGGTATTCTTCGTCTCCGGCACGATTGGTGCGCTGCACCTCGACATAGAATCGATCCGGAAGCATCTGCATCCAGTCACGCAACAGGGCCTCGGCCTCTTCGGCCTTGCCAGCCAGCAGGGCCATGCCGATATCCCCTTCCTTGGCCGCCGACAAGCCGATCAGGCCTTCGCTGGCCGGGGCGATCCATTCGCGCTGGATGATCACCAGACCATTGCGCTGGCCGTCGGTCCAGCCGCGGGAGATCAGTTCGGTGAGGTTGCGGTAGCCCTTGGGGTTCATCGCCAGGAAGCAGATGCGCGATAGCGGTGCATCGGGGTCGCTGCCTGCCAGCCACAGGTCGGCGCCACAGATCGGCTTGATACCGGCGCCCATGGCGGTCTTGTAGAACTTCACCAGCGAGCACATGTTGCTCTGGTCGGTGATCGCCACCGCCGGCATGTTCATCCCCGCCAATGCCTTGGCCAGCGGCTTGATCCGCACCAGGCCGTCGACCAGCGAGAATTCGGAGTGCACGCGAAGGTGAACGAAGGAGACCGACATGGATGATCCTGTAGCAGTGCTAAACGACAAGGGCGGGATTGTAGCGTAAATGCAGGGGGAATTTGGGGCTGCTGTGCAACCCAATCGCGGGTACAAGCCCGCTCCTACAGGGGGGGGCCGGGAGGGTGATATCCCACAGAGACCAAGCGGCCCCGATGGATCAGATCAGAGAATCGGTAATGCCTTCACGTGCTTCCCACGCGGCGCGTACCGGCGCGAACGAGCGCCGGTGAATCGGCGTCGGCCCCAACCGCGCCAGGGCCTCCAGGTGCACCGGCGTCGGGTAGCCCTTGTGCCCGCCGATGCCATAGCCCGGGTAGATCAGCTCGAACGCGCTCATCTCTCGGTCACGGGTAACCTTGGCCAGGATGGACGCAGCGGCGATCGCCGGCACCTGGGCATCGCCCTGCACCACCGGCGCAGCCGGCACTGCGAGCTTCGGGCAACGGTTACCGTCGATCAATGCAAGCTTGGGCGTGATGCTCAAACCCTCCACCGCACGCTGCATGGCCAGCATGGTGGCCTGCAGGATGTTCAGGCTATCGATTTCTTCTACCGTGGCGCGCGCGATGAAAAAGCTCAGGGCTTTCTCGCAGATTTCGTCGAACAGCGCCTCGCGCTTGGCCTCGGTGAGCTTCTTCGAGTCGTTCAGGCCCAGGATCGGACGCTGCGGATCGAGGATCACCGCCGCGGTCACGACATCGCCACACAGCGGCCCACGGCCCACTTCGTCGACACCGGCAACCAGTTCCTCGACCAGATTGAAGTCCAGCCCCATCTGCATGCTATCGCTCTCCTAGCAAGGCCAACACCGCGTCAGCCGCCTGGTTGGAGGCGTCACGACGCAAGGTGCGGTGAATCTGGTCGAAGCTGTCGGTCTGCTGTGTGCCGTCGGTGAGCAGCGGCGCCAGGGTCTGGGCCAGGGCATCGCTGGTGGCGGCGTCCTGCAGCAGCTCGGGCACCAACAGGCGCTGGGCCAGAAGGTTGGGCAGCGATACGTACGGGCTCTTGACCATGCGTTTGAGGATCCAGTACGTCAACGGTGCCAGGCGGTAGGCAACGACCATGGGCCGCTTGTACAACAACGCTTCCAGGGTGGCCGTGCCTGAGGCGATGAGCACCGCGTCGCACGCGGCGAGGGCCTCGTGGGAGCGGCCGTCGAGCAAGGTCAGCGGCAGGTCGCGGCCCTGCAGCATCTGCTCGAGCTGCGCGCGCCGGGACGGGTTGGCGCACGGCGAGACGAAACGCACCCCAGGCACCCGCTCGCGCAAGCGCTGGGCGGCATCGAGGAACAACGCCCCCAGGCGCTCGACCTCACCCCCGCGGCTACCCGGCATGAGGGCGACCAGCGGCCCCTCGCCCAGCCCGAGGGCGACGCGAGCGGCTTGGCGATCAGCTTCGAGCGGGATGGTATCGGCCAGCGGATGGCCGACGAAACGCACCGGCACGCCCTTCTCTTCGTAGAACTTCGCCTCGAAGGGAAGCAGGGTCAGCATCAGGTCGCAGCCTTCGCGAATTTTCAGCACACGCTTCTGCCGCCACGCCCAGACCGACGGGCTGACATAGTGCACGGTCTTGATCCCGGCCTGGCGCAGCTTCAGTTCGATCGTAAGGTTGAAGTCCGGAGCGTCGATACCGATGAACACATCCGGCTTTTCGGCGATGAGTGTCTGGATCAGCTCCTTGCGGCGCTTGAGCAGCTCGCGCAGGCGCCCCAGCACTTCCACCAGCCCCATGACCGCGAGGCGCTCCATGGGGAAATAGGACACCAGGCCTTCGGCCTCCATCAAAGGGCCGCCGACACCGATGAAACGCACATCGGGGTGGCGCGCCTTGAGGGCTCGCATCAGGCCGGAACCGAGGATATCGCCGCTGGCCTCACCGGCGACCAACGCCACGCACAGCTGGGCCATGTCAGCGGGTGATGCCGCGAGCGGAACTTTGGATCGACTGGCGGAACAGCTCGACCTCGGGGAACTGCGTTGCCAGCTCGTCCAGCTCGTTGAGCGCGTCTTCCACGGTCAGGCCATGGCGATAGACGATCTTGTAGGCGCGGCGCAGAGCGTGGATGACTTCATCGCTGAATCCCCGGCGGCGCATGCCTTCGAAGTTCATGCTACGGGCCTCGGCCGGGCTGCCGAATACCGTGACGAAGGCCGGTACGTCTTTGCCGATCGCCGTGCCCATGCCGGAAAAAGCGTGGGCGCCAATATGGCAGTACTGGTGCACCAGGGTGTAGCCGGACAGGATCGCCCAGTCGCCTACATGGACATGGCCAGCCAGCGCAGTATTGTTGACCAGAATGCAATGATTGCCGATGACGCTGTCATGCCCGATATGGGCATAGGCCATGATCAGGTTATGGTCGCCAAGGGTGGTTTCCGCACGGTCCTGGACGGTGCCACGGTGGATGGTGACCCCTTCGCGAATCACATTGTGGTCGCCGATCACCAGGCGCGTGGGCTCACCCTTGTACTTGAGGTCAGGGGTGTCTTCACCGATGGAAGAAAACTGGTAGATGCGGTTGTGCTTGCCGATCCGGGTCGGCCCCTTGAGCACCACGTGAGGGCCGATGACGGTGCCCTCGCCGATCTCCACGCCAGGCCCTACGATCGACCAGGGGCCCACCTCGACACCGTCGGCCAACTTGGCCGAGGGGTCGATGATCGCCCGAGGGTCAATCGAACTCATAGGGAGCGTTCCGCGCAGGTGATCTCGGCCGAGCAGACCGGCTTGCCGTCGACCAGGGCACGGCATTCGAACTTCCAGATCATGCTCTTGCGGCTGAGGAACTTGGCTTCCAAGACCAGCTGGTCACCCGGCAGCACAGGCTGGCGGAAGCGCAGCTTGTCGGAGCCGACGAAGTAGTAGAGGGTGCCGTCGGCTGGCTTGGCATCGAGCATCTTGAAACCGAGAATCCCGGCCGCCTGGGCCATGGCCTCGATGATCAGCACGCCCGGCATGATTGGATGCGCCGGGAAATGGCCGTTGAAGAACGGCTCATTGATGCTGACATTCTTGTAGGCACGAATGCTCTGGGCCTCGAAGTCCAGATCCGTTACGCGGTCCACCAGCAGGAACGGGTAACGGTGAGGCAGGTATTCGCGAATCTCGTTGATGTCCATCATTTCGGGGGGAAGCCTGTAATAAGAATAGGGAGCGCAGGTGCTGACCACACGCTCCTTTTGCAATCCAAAGAGGAGCCAGCTAGCGACTGTTCACTCTTGCTCAGGGAATGGTATCAGCCTTCTGATGCCAGCTGGCCACCTGAGGTCACGGTGTCGACACGTTTTTCCAGCTGTTGGAGACGCTTGGACATCTCGTCCAACTGGCGGATACGCGCGGCGCTCTTGCGCCATTCGGCCAGCGGCTGCATGGCCGTGCCGGATGAGTAGCCACCCGGCTCCGTGATGGAACGGGTCACCATGGTCATGCCGGAAACGAATACGTTGTCGCAGACATCGATATGACCGACCATGCCCACACCGCCCGCGATCATGCAGTGCTTGCCGATGCGGGTGCTGCCGGAAATCCCGACGCACGCGGCCATGGCCGTGTGGTCACCGACCTGCACGTTATGGGCGATCTGGATCTGGTTGTCGAGCTTGACGCCGTTGCCGATGCGCGTGTCCGACAACGCGCCGCGGTCCACGGCGGTGTTCACGCCGATCTCCACGTCGTCGCCGATGGTCACGCCACCGATCTGGGCGATCTTGTTCCAGACACCCTTCTCGTTGGCAAAGCCGAAACCTTCGCCGCCGATCACCGCGCCGGACTGGATGACCACGCGCTTGCCGATGGTCACGTCGTGGTACAGCGTCACCCGCGGTGCCAGCCAACCGCCCTCACCGATCACGCAACGGGCACCGATGAAGCAGTGGGCACCGATGGAGACATTGGCCGCTACCTGCGCACCGCTCTCGATCACCGCGAACGGGCCGATGCTGGCGCTGGGGTCCACCTGGGCGTCCGGGGCCACCACGGCGCTGGGATGGATTCCCGCCACAGCCTTGGGTTTGGGGTCGAACAGGTGGGAAATCCGGGCGTAGGCCAGATATGGGTCAGGCACGATCAGCGCGTTGCCGGCGAAGCCTTCGGCGTCCTCGGCCTTGAGCAGCACGGCGCCAGCCTTGGAATCGTCCAGGTACTTGCGATACTGCTTGTTGGCCAGGAAACTCAATTGCCCGGCGCTGGCTTCCTGAAGGGTTGCCAGGCCGGTGATCTGCAGCGACTCGGGGCCCTTGAGGGTCGCCCCGAGGGCCTCGGCCAGCTGGCCGAGCGTCATGGTCACGGTCATATCAACGGGCTTGGTTCATGCGCTCGATGACTTGACGGGTGATGTCGTACTGCGGCTTGACATCGATTACCGCGCCGCGCTCGAGCACCAGGTCATAGCCACCCTTCTTGATCACTTCCTCGACAGCACCGTCGAGCTTGGGCTTGAGTTGCTTGAGCATGTCACGGTCGGCAACGGCCTTGGCTTCGTTCAGCTCCTTGGACTGGAACTGGAAGTCACGGGCCTTCTGCTTGAATTCGAGCTCCAGGCGCTCGCGCTCCTGCTGCTGCATCTTGTCACCGCCTTTGATCAGGCGGTCCTGGATGCCTTTGGCGCTGCTTTCCAGGTTCTTCAGCTTGGTCAGCTGCGGGCCGAACTTCTTCTCGGCATCGACGGCGTACTTCTTAGCCGCGTCAGACTCGAGCAGTGCCATCTGATAGTTCAGCACGGCAACCTTCATTTCGGCGAAAGCCGGGGTGGCGACCAGCGCCGCGGCCATCACGGCCAGTTGAGTCAACTTACGCACGATGCACTCCTGGATAAACCGTTGTCGTTGAGCGAGGGCCGACCTTAGAAGGTCTGGCCCAGAGAGAATTGGAACACCTGGGTATCGGCGTCGTCCGGCTTCTTCACCGGCATCGCCAGGCTGAAGCTCAGCGGGCCCAGCGCGGTGATCCAGGTGACGCCCAGGCCGACGGAGCTGGCCATGCCCGAGAAGCCGACTTTCTCGCAATCAGGTTTGTTGCCGCAATTGGTGTCGAACACGTTACCCACGTCCCAGAACACGGACGTACGCAGGGAACGCTGGTCCTTGACGAACGGCAGCGGGAACAGCAGTTCTACACCACCCTGCACGAGGACGTTGCCACCGAACGGCAGCGGATCCTGATCCGGGTCCTTGATGGTGCCCGGCTTGGTGCCGTCGCTCGGGGTACTGCGCGGGCCCAGGCTGCTGTCCTTGAAGCCGCGGACCGAGTTGAAGCCACCGGCGAAGTAGTTCTCGTAGAACGGCAAGCCATCGGTGGAACCGAAACCATCACCATAGCCCAACTCGGTATGCAGGCGCAGGGTGTAGTCGTTGTTGATCGGCTTGAACAGCTGGCCACGGTAGTCGAGCTTGAAGAACGACAGGTCGCTGCCCGGGGTGGTGACTTCGGCGGTCAGGCTCTGGGAGTGACCACGGGTCGCCAACACACCCTTGTTCAGGGTGGACTCGGACCAGCCGGCCGACGCCTTGAAGTTCAGGAAGCTGTCGTCGCCTTCCCTGTCCAGGAAGTCGAAGATTTCGTCGACGGTGTATTTGCCAGTCTTGATCTTGTCCTGCTGGACGTTGAAGCCGAAGGTCAGGCGCGAGGTCTCGCTGATCGGGTAGCCGACGCTGACACCGGCACCCAGGCTGTCCACCGCAT
Organism: Pseudomonas guariconensis; assembly: GCF_015680235.1. Taxonomy (GTDB): domain Bacteria; phylum Pseudomonadota; class Gammaproteobacteria; order Pseudomonadales; family Pseudomonadaceae; genus Aquipseudomonas; species Aquipseudomonas guariconensis_A. The sequence continues at coordinate 23,199 of NZ_JADLJL010000011.1, read as the reverse complement.
AGCTCGCCACGTCGACATCGAGATCGTCGTAGTCGGTGCTGCGGTAGAAGGCGTTGTAGCCCAGGCTGACGCCATCGGCGGTCCAGTAGGGGTCGACGAAGCCGAAGTTGTAGCGGGTCTGGTATTCCGAACGGGTCAGGCCGACGGACACCTTGTTACCGGTACCCAGGAAGTTGCTTTGGCTGATCGAGCCACCGAGGATCAGGCCTGCGCTCTGGGCGAAACCGACGCTGGCGGTGATGGAGCCGGACGCCTGCTCTTCGACACTATAGTTGACGTCGACCTGGTCGTCGGTGCCTGGCACCGGCGGGGTCTCGACGTTGACTTCCTTGAAGAAGCCCAGACGCTCGAGGCGGGTCTTGGATTGGTCGATCAGGTAGGTCGAAGCCCAGCCACCTTCCATCTGGCGCATTTCACGGCGCAGCACTTCGTCTTCGGTCTTGGTGTTGCCGCGGTAGTTGATGCGGTTGACGTAGGCACGCTTGCCCGGATCGACGACGAACATGATATCGACGGTGTGGTCTTCATCGTTCGGCTGCGGCACGCCGTTGACGTTGGCGAAGGTATAGCCTTCGTTGCCCAGGCGACGGGTGATCAGGTCGGAAGTGGTGGTCATCACCTTGCGCGAGAACACCTGGCCCGGCTGCACCAGCAGCAGCGACTTGACCTGGTCTTCAGGCACTTTCAGGTCGCCGGAGAGCTTCACGTCACGGACGGTGTACTTCTCGCCTTCATTGATGTTGACGGTGATGTAGACGTGCTTCTTGTCAGGGGTGATGGAGACCTGGGTCGAGGCGATGTCCATGTTGATGTAGCCGCGGTCCAGGTAGTAGGAACGCAGGCGCTCCAAGTCACCGGAGAGCTTCTCGCGGGCGTACTTGTCGTCGTTCTTGAAGAAGGACAGCCAGTTGGTGGTCTTGAGCTCGAAGAGCTGGGCCAGCTCGTCATCGTCGAAGACGTTGTTGCCGACGATGTTGATGTGCTGAATCGCGGCGACGGTGCCTTCGTTGATCTTGATCTTCAGGCCAACGCGGTTGCGCGGCTGCGGCACCACCTCGGCGTCGACCTCGGCCGAGTAGCGGCCCTGAGCCACGTACTGGCGCTGCAGTTCGTTACGCACGCCCTCAAGGGTGGCGCGCTGGAAGATCTCGCCTTCGGCCAGGCCCGATTGCTTCAGGCCCTTCATCAGGTCTTCGGTGCTGATCGCCTTATTGCCTTCGATCTCGATGCTCGACACCGACGGGCGCTCGACCACGTTGATGATCAGGACATTGCCGTCGCGGCTCAGCTGGATGTCCTGGAAGAAGCCGGTCTTGAACAGCGAACGGGTGGACTCCACCAGGCGCCGATCGTCGGCCTGGTCGCCCACGTTCAGAGGCAGGGCACCGAACACGCTGCCAGCGGAAACCCGCTGCAGGCCGTTGACACGAATATCGGAGATGGTGAAGGACTCGGCGTGAACTTCAGCGATCATCAGTGCGGAGAGGACCGCAGTTAGCAGCAGACGTTTCATGAAGTCCTTTTATTCCAACTGGCAATAAACAACCCGCCGCGATGTGGCGGCAGGTTCGTTCGCAATTGAGCGAAGCTTTTTATAGTCGACCCAGATCGTTGATCAGGGCGAGCAACATCACCCCAATGACCAAACTGATACCGATCTGGACCCCCCAACCTTGCACCCGATCCGAAAGCGGACGACCGCGCGCCCACTCGATCAGGTAGAACAGCAAATGCCCCCCATCCAATACGGGGATGGGCAGCAGGTTAAGAACCCCCAGGCTTATGCTCAGGTAGGCCAGGAAATTCAGGAAATCCCCCACGCCCGACTGGGCTGAAGCGCCCGCCACTTTAGCAATGGTTATCGGTCCACTCAAGTTTTTTACCGAGAGCTCCCCGAACAGCATTTTCTTCAGCGATTCGAGGGTCAGGACGCTCATGTTCCAGGTCCTCGACAGGCTCTGGGCAACAGCATCCAGCGGCCCGTAGCTGACTTCGCGGACCATGTCGGCGGGCCATTCGGCGCCCTTGACGCCTGCCCCCAGGTACCCACCGGAGGCCTGCCCTTCACCGCGCCGAGCCAAGGTCACCGGGACCTCCAGCTGGGCACCGTCGCGCTCGACGCGAAGCTGCACCTTGGCCTCGGGGCGGGCGCGAACACTGTCGACCACCTGCTGCCAATCGTTCAGGGCGACGCCATCGAGGCTCAGCAGCCGATCGCCGGTCTTGAGCCCGGCAGCGGCGGCCGGGCCCTTCGGGTCGATCTCGGCCAGCACCGGCGCAATGGCCGGGCGCCACGGGCGCAAGCCCAGGGACTGGATCGGGTCCGGTTCGTCCACGCCTTTGAGCCAGTGGCTCAAGGTGATTTCATACTGGCGCTCCACCGTACCACCCTGGTCGAGCACACCGACCTTGAGGGTGCCGCTTTCGCCGAGACGACGCACCAACTGCAGGTTGACCGCCGACCAGCCATTGGTCGGCTCGCCATCGATGGACACCACTTCCTGACCGGCGGCCAGGCCGGCGGAAGCCGCCAGGCTACCCGACTCGACCGCACCGATTACCGGGCGCACCTGCTGAGTGCCGAGCATGGCCAGGACCCAGAAGAACAACAAGGCGAGGAGGAAGTTGGCCACGGGGCCGGCCGCGACGATGGCGATACGCTGGCGCACCGGCTTGCGATTGAAAGACTGCTCGACCAACGCAGGCGGCACTTCACCTTCGCGCTCGTCGAGCATCTTGACGTAGCCACCCAGGGGGATGGCCGCCACCACGAACTCAGTGCCGTGGCGGTCGTGCCAGCGCAGCAACGGCGTGCCAAAGCCCACGGAGAAGCGCAGCACCTTGACGCCACAGCGTCGAGCCACCCAGAAGTGGCCGAATTCGTGGAAGGTGACCAGCACACCCAGGGCTACCAGGGTGCCGACTATCATGTAGAGCGCTGTCATACCTGTCTCCGAATGACGTTCAGCCCATCCCTGGAACTACCAGACATCAGTAACCGTGACGCCTCAACCACTCCCGGGACAGCTCCCGGGCCCGCTGGTCCGCGGCGAATACTGCCTCCAGCGAAGGCAACGGTACCACGGGTTCCTGGTCGAGCACCTGTTCGATCATACCCGCGATCTCTGGGAAGCGGATACGCCGCTGGAGAAATGCCTCCACGGCCACTTCGTTGGCCGCATTGAGCACGGCCGGCGCGCTGTTGCCCGCTTCGGCCGCCTGGCGCGCCAGGCGCAGGCAGGGAAAACGCTGCTCGTCGGGGGCCTGGAAGTCCAGGCGTGCGATGGCGAACAGGTCCAGCGGCGCGACACCGGAGTCGATGCGCTCCGGCCAGGCCAGGGCATTGGCGATCGGTGTGCGCATGTCGGGGTTGCCCAGCTGCGCGAGCACCGAGCCATCGACATAGTCGACCAGCGAATGAATGACACTTTGCGGGTGGACCACCACCTCGACCTTGGCCGGCGCCGCATCGAACAGCCAACAGGCTTCGATGAGCTCCAGGCCTTTGTTCATCATGCTCGCCGAGTCGACCGAGATCTTGCGCCCCATGGACCAGTTGGGGTGGGCACACGCCTGCTCCGGCGTGACATCGGCCAACGCTGCGGCCGGTGTCTCACGGAACGGCCCGCCCGAGGCGGTCAGTAGGATGCGGCGCACGCCGACCTGGGCCAGCCCGCGGGCATGATCGGTAGGCAGGCACTGGAAGATCGCGTTGTGCTCGCTGTCGATCGGCAGCAATACGGCGCCACTGCGCCGCACGGCGTCCATGAACAGCGCGCCGGACATCACCAGCGCTTCCTTGTTGGCGAGCAATACCTTCTTGCCCGCCTCCACGGCCGCCAGGGTCGGACACAGGCCTGCGGCACCGACGATGGCAGCCATCACCGCGTCCACCTCCGGCGCCGAGGCGACCTGGCACAGCCCGGCCTCCCCTTCCAGCACTTCGGTGGTGGAACCGGCACCCACCAGGCCGTCACGCAAGCGCGCGGCAGCCTCGGCGCCGGGCACCACGGCATAGGCCGGGCGGTGCCGTACGCACAGGGCGAGCAACTCATCGAGACGGGAATAGCCGCTCAGGGCAAACACCTGGTAGCGCTCTGGGTGGCGGGCGATGACATCCAGGGTACTCAGGCCGATGGAGCCGGTGGCACCCAGCACCGTAATACGTTGCGGCTGGCTCACATCACACCCCATTCGGCAGCCCAGAGCAGTACGGCGAACATCGGGATCGCCGCGGTCAGGCTGTCGATACGGTCGAGCACGCCACCATGGCCGGGCAGCAGGTTGCTGCTGTCCTTGATGCCTTCGCGGCGCTTGAACATGCTCTCGGTCAGGTCACCGATCACCGAGGACATCACCACGACCACTGCACCCAGCAGGCCGAGCAGCACATCACCGATGCTCCAGTCGCGGGCCAGGCCCACGCCCAGGGTGATCAGCAGGCTCACCGCCATGCCGCCATAGACGCCTTCCCAGCTCTTGCCGGGGCTGACCTGCGGCGCCAGCTTGCGCTTGCCGAAGGCCCGGCCGGAGAAGTAAGCACCGATGTCGGCGGCCCACACCAGCACCATGACAGCCAGGATCAGCCAGTTGCCCAGCGGCCAGTGCTTGAGCAGCACCAGGCCCTGCCAGGCCGGCAGCAGCACCAACAGCCCGATCAGCAGGCGACAGGCGGCGCTGTTCCACAGCTCGCTGCTGCGCGGGTAGGTAAGCACCAGCCAGGTGGCCAGCCCCCACCAGATCACCGAAGCACCGAGCACCCAGGGCGCCAGGTCCGGCATCAGGTAAAGCAGCATCAGCGCCCCGGCGACCACCGCCGCATAGGCCAGGCGCAACGGCTGGGCGACGAGCCCGGCCAGGCGCGCCCACTCCCAGGCGCCGAGCGTGACGACCAGGCCGATGAACAAGGCGAAGTCCCCACCGTTGAGCAGGAAGAAGCCGCCCAGCGCGACCGGCAACAGGATCAGCGCGGTAATGATGCGTTGTTTAAGCATTAAGCACGAGCTCCAGCCTCGACCTGCTCGCTGGTCTTACCGAAGCGGCGCTGGCGCGAAGCGAAATCGGCCAGGGCGGTACGCATGGCCTCGTGTTTGAAGTCCGGCCAGTACAGGTCGGAGAAGTACAGCTCGGCATAGGCCAGCTGCCACAGCAGGAAGTTGCTGATGCGATGCTCGCCCCCAGTGCGAATGCACAGGTCGGGCAGCGGCAGGTCGCCTGTGGCCAGGCAGGTTTGCAACAGGCCCGGGGTGATGTCCTCGGGACGCAGGTGGCCGGATTGGACTTCACGTGCCAGGCGTTGCGCTGCCTGGGCGATGTCCCACTGGCCACCGTAGTTGGCGGCGATCTGCAGGATGAAACGGTCGTTGCCGGCGGTCAGGGCCTCGGCTTCGCGCATGGCAGCCTGCAGCTCGGGATGGAAACGCGAACGGTCGCCGATGATGCGCAGGCTGATCTTGTTCTCGTTGAGGCGCTTGGCCTCGCGGCGCAGGGCCGTGAAGAACAGTTCCATCAGCGCACCGACCTCATCGGCCGGCCGCTGCCAGTTTTCGCTGGAGAAGGCGAACAGGGTCAGCACCTCGACCCCGGCCTCAGCGCAGACTTCGATCACCGCACGGACCGCATCGACGCCGGCCTTGTGCCCGGCGACGCCGGGCAGCAGGCGTCGCTTGGCCCAGCGGTTGTTGCCATCCATGATGATCGCGACATGACGCGGCACCGAAGGCGATGCCGCTGGCTTGGTCTTTTCCATGAAAGAAACCCTGGCCTCAGACGGCCATCAGGTCCTTTTCCTTGGCCTTGAACGCAGCGTCGATCTCAGCGACGAACTTGTCGGTCAGCTTCTGGATCTCGTCCGCTGCACGACGCTCTTCGTCTTCGCTGATTTCCTTGTCCTTGGTCAGCTTCTTGAGGTCGGCCAGTGCATCGCGACGCACGTTGCGCACGGCTACCTTGGCATCCTCGGCGACGCCGCTGGCCTGCTTGGTGTAGCCCTTGCGGGTTTCCTCGGTCAGGGCCGGCATCGGCACACGGATGGTGGTGCCTGCGCTGGACGGGTTCAGGCCCAGGTCGGAGGTCAGGATGGCCTTCTCGATGGCGGCGCTGAGGTTCTTGTCGTGGGCGACGATCTTCAGGGTACGGGCGTCCTCGACGGTGACCGCAGCCACCTGGTTCAGTGGCATCTCGCTACCCCAGGCCGGGACCTTGACGCTGTCCAGGATGCTTGGGTGGGCGCGACCGGTACGGATCGCCGCCAGGTTGCGAGCCAGAGCCTCGATGGACTTGCCCATGCGCTCCTGCGCGTCTTTCTTGATGTCGTTGATCATGCTTGGCCTTCCTCGATCAAAGTACCTTCAGCGCCACCCACCACGATGTTCAGCAGGGCGCCAGGCTTGTTCATGTTGAATACCCGCAATGGCATCTTGTGGTCGCGGCACAGGCAAATTGCGGTCAGGTCCATGACACCGAGCTTGCGATCCAGGACCTCGTCGTAGGTCAGGTGATCGAACTTCTCGGCGTGCGGGTCCTTGAATGGATCGGCAGTGTACACACCGTCTACCTTGGTCGCCTTCAGCACGACGTCAGCATCGATTTCGATGGCGCGCAGGCAGGCTGCGGAGTCGGTGGTGAAGAACGGGTTGCCGGTGCCGGCGGAGAAAATTACCACATCCCCGGAGTTGAGGTGACGAATAGCTTTGCGGCGATCGTAATGGTCGGTGACGCCAACCATGGAAATGGCCGACATGACCAGGGCCGGGATGTTCGAACGCTCCAGGGCGTCACGCATGGCCAGGGCGTTCATCACGGTGGCCAGCATCCCCATATGGTCGCCGGTGACGCGGTCCATGCCGGCTGCGCTGAGCGCGGCGCCGCGGAACAGGTTACCGCCGCCGATCACCAGGCCAACTTGGACGCCGATGCCGACCAACTGGCCGACTTCCAGGGCCATGCGATCCAGTACCTTCGGGTCGATCCCGAACTCTTCCGAGCCCATCAGGGCCTCGCCGCTAAGTTTGAGCAAAATGCGTTTATAGCGGGGTTGGCGACCACTCACCTGCTGGGCCATTGCGAGTTTCTCCTGGGGCGTGCTTTTAGAAAATTCGTGCGGGCTGTTTGCAGCCTGCTAACTGTAGCGTGGCGCTGCTTCAGCGCCAGCGGATGCGCGAGGGATAAACCCGCATCCGTTTTGACAAAGAGGCTGCGCGCGTGAGCGGGCAGCCTCTTTGGGGCGACAGACGGGGCTGTCTTACTGCTTGGCGGCAGCTACCTGGGCGGCAACTTCTTCAGCGAAGTTGTCGACCGGCTTCTCGATGCCTTCGCCGACCTTGAAGTAGGTGAAGGAAACGATTTCAGCACCGGCTTTCTTGGCCAGTTCGCCAACCTTGACTTCCGGGTTCATGACGAACGCCTGCTCTTTCAGCGAGGCTTCGGCTTTGAACTTGGTGATACGACCGTTGATCATGTTCTCAACGATGTTTTCCGGCTTGCCGGCGATCTTGTCGGCGTTCAGTTGCAGGAAGACGTTCTTCTCACGCTCGATGGCCTCGGCGGAGATTTCCGACGAATCCAGGAACTCTGGGTTCGAAGCTGCAACGTGCATGGCGATGTTCTTGGCCAGCTCGACGTCGCCGCCCTTCAGGACGACAGCAGCGCCGATCTTGTTGCCGTGCAGGTAGGCGCCGACGACGTCACCTTCAACGCGGACCAGGCGACGGATGTTGACGTTTTCGCCGCACTTGGCGACCAGGGCTTCACGAGCGGCTTCACGCGAAGCGATCAGCGGAGCGGCGTCGGTCAGCTTCTGGGCGAAGGCTTCTTCGATGCTTTCAGCAACGAAGTTCTTGAAGTCGTCTTGCAGGGCCAGGAAGTCGGTCTGCGAGTTCACTTCCAGCAGGACAGCGGACTTGCCGTCGGTCTTGACTGCGATGGCGCCTTCGGCGGCAACGTTGCCAGCCTTCTTGGCGGCCTTGATGGCGCCGGAGGCACGCATGTCATCAATGGCTTTCTCGATGTCGCCGCCGGCCTTTTCCAGGGCCTTCTTGCAGTCCATCATGCCTTCGCCGGTACGCTCGCGCAGTTCTTTGACCAGCGCTGCAGTAATTGCTGCCATTTCAAAATCCTCTTGGAAAGTTTTTCAACCATTCCACCCGCTCGTCACGGGCGTTCAATTCTGCAAATCCACTGCTGTCACTTCAGCAGCCCCATGATGCGCGGACGTGCTGACAGCAGGATTTCAAGGTGGCAAAAAGGGGGCCTAGCCCCCTTTTTGCGTGCCAAGTAGACGCCGGGCGTCAATTACTCGGCAGCAGGTGCAGCCGCTTCTTCAGCGTAGACTTCGGTGCCGCCGGCAACGTTGTTGCGGCCGCGGATGACGGCGTCAGCCATCGAAGTCATGTACAGCTCGATGGCGCGGATGGCGTCGTCGTTGCCTGGGATGACGTAGTCAACGCCTTCCGGGCTGCTGTTGGTATCGACAACGCCGATGACCGGGATGCCCAGCTTGTTGGCTTCGGTGATAGCGATGCGCTCGTGCTCGACGTCGATGACGAACAGTGCGTCAGGCAGGCCACCCATGTCCTTGATACCGCCCAGGCTGCGATCCAGTTTTTCCAGGTCGCGGCTGCGCATCAGGGCTTCTTTCTTGGTCAGCTTGGCGAAGGTGCCGTCTTCGGCCTGGGTTTCCAGGTCGCGCAGACGCTTGATCGAAGCACGGATGGTCTTGTAGTTGGTCAGCATGCCGCCCAACCAGCGGTGGTCAACGTATGGCGAACCGCAACGAGCTGCTTGCTCGGCGACGATCTTGCCAGCGGAACGCTTGGTGCCGACGAACAGGATCTTGTTCTTGCCCTGGGCCAGGCGCTCGACGAACGACAGAGCGTCGTTGAACATCGGCAGGGTTTTTTCCAGGTTGATGATGTGGATCTTGTTGCGCGCGCCGAAAATGAACTTGCCCATTTTCGGGTTCCAGTAACGGGTCTGGTGGCCGAAGTGCACACCGGCCTTCAGCATATCGCGCATGTTGACTTGGGACATGATAGTTCCTTGATAAGTCGGGTTGGGCCTCCACGTATCCCAATGACCAACCCACAGGCTCGCGAGCTTGGGGCACCCAGGTCATCGTGTCGACACGTGTGTGGGTTAAGGCTTCCGGGGACCTCCCCCGAAAGCGGCGCATTTTATACCACAGACCACGGGCGAACGGAACCCGGGTGATGCCTCGTCCGTCAGCGATTTTTGCAGCCTGCAGGCAATCGCGCCAGAATTGCCTACTGACTAGACAGCAGAACCTGCGCCTTTATCCCCACAGATTGACGCCCCGCTCTGCTAGAATCCGGCCTTTCCCGTTTGTTCGCGCCCTCGGGGCGCCGTAGAGAGCCTGTATGACCGTCACCATCAAGACCGCAGAAGACATCGAGAAGATGCGCATCGCCGGCCGCCTGGCCGCCGAAGTCCTCGAGATGATCGAAGAACACGTCAAGCCCGGTGTCACCACCGAGGAGCTCGACCGCCTCTGCCACGACTATATCGTCAACGTCCAGCAGGCCATCCCGGCGCCGCTCAACTACAAAGGCTTCCCCAAGTCGATCTGCACCTCGATCAACCATGTGGTCTGCCACGGCATCCCTAACGAGAAGCCGCTCAAGGATGGCGACACCATCAACATCGACGTCACCGTGATCAAGGACGGCTATCACGGCGATACCAGCCGCATGTTCCACGTCGGCACCGTCGCGCCTTGGGCCGAGCGCCTGTCCAAGGTCACCCAGGAATGCATGTACAAGGCCATCGAACTGGTCAAGCCTGGCTGCCGCCTGGGCGATATCGGCGAGGTGATCCAGAAGCACGCCGAGAAGAACGGCTTCTCGGTGGTGCGCGAATTCTGTGGCCATGGCATCGGCAAGGTGTTCCATGAAGAGCCGCAGGTACTGCACTACGGCCGCGCCGGCACTGGCATGGAACTCAAGGAAGGCATGACCTTCACCATCGAACCGATGATCAACCAGGGCAAGGCCGACACCAAGGTGCTGGGCGACGGCTGGACCGCCATCACCAAGGACCGCAAGCTTTCCGCCCAGTGGGAGCACACCATCCTGGTGACCGCCACCGGCTACGAGATCTTCACCCTGCGCAAGGACGACACCCTGCCGCGCACCTCGGCCTGACCCGTCCCAGGGCCAACAATACAGGAACGCGACTCGATGCCCCAGGTGGATCCCGAGCTGTTCGACCGTGGCCAGTTCCAGGCGGAACTGGCGCTCAAGGCAAGCCCCATCGCTGCCTTCAAGAAAGCCATCCGCCAGGCCGGCGCGGTGCTCGACCGGCGCTTTCGCGAAGACGGCGAGATCCGCCCGCTCATCGAGGACCGCGCCTGGTTCGTCGACAACATTCTGCAACAGGCCTGGAACCAATTCGACTGGCGCGACCAGGCCGGCATCGCCCTGGTCGCCGTCGGCGGCTATGGCCGTGGCGAGCTGCACCCCTGGTCGGACATCGACCTGCTGATCCTGCTCGACAGCGCCGAACACGAGCAGTACCGCGACGCCATCGAACGCTTCCTTACCTTGCTGTGGGACATCGGCCTGGAAGTGGGCCAGAGCGTTCGCACCGTCGAAGAGTGCGCCGAACAGGCCAAGGCCGACCTGACGGTGATCACCAACCTGATGGAAAGCCGCACCATCGCTGGCCCCGAAGCCTTGCGCCAGCGTATGCTGGAGGTCACCAGCACCGAACATATGTGGCCGAGCAAGGAGTTCTTCCTAGCCAAGCGCGCCGAACTCAAGGCCCGCCACCACAAGTACAACGACACCGAGTACAACCTCGAGCCCAACGTCAAAGGCTCCCCGGGCGGCCTGCGCGACATCCAGACCGTGCTCTGGGTGGCTCGTCGCCAGTACGGCACCCTGAACCTCCATGCCCTGGCCGACGAAGGCTTCCTGCTGGAGAGCGAGAACGAGCTGCTGGCCTCCTCCCAGGCCTTCCTGTGGCGGGTGCGCTATGCCCTGCACATGCTTGCCGGGCGTGCCGAGGACCGTCTGCTGTTCGACCACCAGCGCAGCATCGCCGCATTGCTCGGCTACAGCGACGAGAACCCCAAACGCGCCATCGAACAGTTCATGACCCAGTACTACCGGGTGGTGATGAGCATCAGCCAGCTGTGCGACCTGATCATCCAGCATTTCGAAGAGGTGATCCTCGCCGACGACGACAGCAGCACCACCCAGCCGCTGAATGCGCGCTTCCGGCTGCATGACGGCTATATCGAGGCGGCCAACCCGGCCGTGTTCAAGCGCACCCCGTTCGCCATGCTGGAAATCTTCGTGCTGATGGCCCAGCACCCGGAGATCAAGGGCGTGCGGGCCGACACCGTGCGCCAGTTGCGCGAACACCGCCACCTGATCAACGACAAGTTCCGCAACGATATCCGCAACACCAGCCTGTTCATCGAACTGTTCAAATGCGAGATCGGCATTCACCGCAACCTGCGGCGGATGAACCGCTACGGCATCCTCGGGCGCTACCTGCCGGAGTTCGGCCTGATCGTTGGGCAGATGCAGCACGACCTGTTCCACATCTATACGGTCGATGCCCATACCCTCAACCTGATCAAGCACCTGCGCAAGCTGCAGTACACGCCGGTCTCGGAGAAATTCCCGCTCGCCAGCAAGCTCATGGGGCGCCTGCCCAAACCCGAGCTGATCTACCTGGCCGGCCTCTACCATGACATCGGCAAGGGCCGCCACGGCGACCACTCCGAGCTGGGCGCGGTGGATGCGCAGGCCTTCTGCGAACGCCACCAACTGCCGGCATGGGACAGCCGGCTGATCGTCTGGTTGGTGCAGAACCACCTGGTGATGTCCACCACCGCCCAGCGCAAGGATCTTTCCGACCCGCAGGTGATCAACGACTTCGCCCTGCACGTGGGCGACGAAACCCGCCTGGACTACCTCTACGTGCTGACCGTGGCCGACATCAACGCCACCAACCCCAGCCTGTGGAACTCCTGGCGCGCCAGCCTGCTGCGCCAGCTCTATACCGAGACCAAGCGCGCCCTGCGCCGGGGCCTCGAGAACCCGCTGGACCGCGAGGAGCAGATCCGCCAGACGCAGACCGCGGCGCTGGACATCCTGGTGCGCGAAGGCACCGACCCGGACGACGTGGAGCAGCTGTGGGCCCAACTGGGCGACGATTACTTCCTCAAGCACACCGCCGCCGACGTTGCCTGGCATAGCGACGCGATCCTCCAGCAGCCGGCCGATGGCGGCCCGTTGGTGCTGATCAAGGAAACCACTCAGCGCGAGTTCGAGGGCGGCACGCAGATCTTCATCTACGCCCCCGACCAGCACGACTTCTTCGCCGTGACCGTGGCCGCGATGTCCCAGCTCAACCTGAACATCCATGACGCGCGGATCATCACCTCCAGCAGCCAGTTCACCCTCGACACCTATATCGTCCTGGACAACGACGGCGGCTCGATCGGTGACAACCCGCAGCGGGTCAAGCAGATCCGCGACGGCCTGACCGAGGCCCTGCGCACCCCCGAGGACTACCCCACCATCATCCAGCGTCGGGTGCCGCGCCAGCTCAAGCACTTCACCTTCGCCCCGCAGGTGACCATCCACAACGATGCCCAGCGACCGGTGACCATTCTGGAGATCACCGCCCCCGACCGCCCCGGCCTGCTGGCACGGATCGGGCGCATCTTCCTGGAGTTCGACCTGTCGCTGCAGAACGCCAAGATCGCCACCCTAGGCGAACGGGTGGAAGACGTATTCTTCATCACTGACGCCGACAACCAACCGCTGTCGGACCCGCAACTGTGCCTGCGCTTGCAGGAGGCGATCATCAAGCAGCTGCAGGCCGGCCAGGCCAGCGACACCAGCACTCCCCGCGTGACCTTCTAACGATTGACGAGACCTTGCGCCGATGAACCATGCCCTGACCCAGCTTCAGCCCTACCCGTTCGAGAAACTCCGTGCCCTGCTGGGCAGCGTGAAGCCTGCGGCGGACAAACGCGCCATCGCCCTGTCGATCGGCGAGCCGAAGCATGAATCGCCGGCGTTCGTCGCCAAGGCCATGGCCGACAATCTCGACAAGCTGGCGGTGTACCCGAGCACCATCGGCCTGCCCGCCTTGCGCCAGGCCATCGGCCAATGGTGCGAGCGCCGCTTCGGCGTACCGGCCGGCTGGCTCGATGCCGACCGCCACATCCTCCCGGTCAACGGCACCCGCGAGGCGCTGTTCGCCTTCACCCAGGCTGTGATCAACCGCGCCGACGACGGCCTGGTGGTCAGCCCCAACCCGTTCTACCAGATCTACGAAGGCGCGGCCCTGCTCGCCGGCGCCACCCCGCATTACCTGCCATGCCTGGAAAGCAATGGCTTCAACCCCGATTTCGACGCCGTACCGGCCGAGGTATGGCAGCGTTGCCAGATCCTGTTCCTCTGCTCGCCAGGCAACCCGACTGGCGCCCTGGTGCCGATGGACACCCTGAAGAAGCTGATCGCCCTGGCCGACGAGCATGATTTCGTGATCGCCGCCGACGAGTGCTACAGCGAGCTGTACTTCGATGAAGATGCGCCACCACCTGGCCTGCTGAGCGCCTGTGCCGAGCTTGGCCGCAGTGACTTCAAGCGTTGCGTGGTGTTCCACAGCCTGTCCAAACGCTCCAACCTGCCGGGCCTACGCTCGGGCTTCGTCGCCGGCGATGCCTCGATCATCAAGCCGTTCCTGCTTTACCGCACCTACCACGGCTGTGCTATGCCGGTGCAAACCCAGCTGGCCAGCATCGCGGCCTGGCAGGACGAGGCCCATGTCCGCGAAAACCGCGACCAGTACCGGGCCAAGTACGACGCGGTGCTGGCGATTCTCCAGCCGGTGATGGACGTGCAGCGCCCGGATGGCAGCTTCTACCTATGGGCCAAAGTGCCGGGCTGCGATGCCAATTTCACCCGCGACCTGTTCGAAGCCCAGCATGTGACCGTGGTACCTGGTTCGTACCTGTCGCGTGAAGTCGATGGCGTGAACCCAGGCGCGGGCCGGGTGCGCATGGCGCTGGTCGCGCCGCTGGCCGAGTGCATCGAGGCGGCGGAGCGGATTCGCGAGTTCCTGCAGAACCGTTGATTGGCCTTGGGGCGCTTTGCGCCCCACTTCCCGGAAAAAACCGCTCCATTTGATTTTGCAAGATTCTGTGGGAGCGGGCTTGCCCGCGATTGGGCCAGACCCGATATCACCGTCGCCCTTGATCGCGGGACAAGCCCCACCGGGTTTACCCGCAGCGCTACCTGACCTGCCCCAGGTTCGCCTCGCTCATGTCCAGTTCCCCCAGCACCTGGCGCACCACTTCATCACCCACCAGATGCTTGCGGTGCAACTCGTACAGCTCCAACCGCTGCGCCCGCAACGCACGCACCCGTAGCCGCCGCTCCAGCAAGTCCATTTGCTCGGCCAGGGCCCGAGCTTCGGCGGTGTCGTTGTAACTGTTCAGCTCATCGCGGTATTCGGCCATCAAACGCGCCTTGAGCTCCACCGCCAGGGTTGCCTGGGCTGCATCCTGAGGGGCATTGGCATCGACCACTTCCTCAGCCTCCAAGGCATGGATCGCCGCCTCGGCTGTACGTCGCCAGGCATCCTGCACCTCTTGGCGCAAGCGCTCGTCCGGGCTCTTGGTCACGCCGCGCAGCAACAGGGGCAAGGCGATGCAGGCACTGATCAAGGACAACAAGATCACACCGGCGGCAATGAAGATCAGCAAGTCACGCTCCGGGAAGGCCTTGCCCGCGCCCATCAGCAGCGGCACCGACATCACGCCCGCCAGGGTCACCGCTCCACGCACGCCACCGAGTGTCAGCAACAGGCAGGACCGGGTGGTGGGCACCAGCACCAGCTCCGGCTTGCCGCGCCAGCGACGCACCACGCCGATCGCGCGCCAGATGCTCTGCACCCAGACGAAGCGCAGCGCTACCAGCGCCACGAAGATCGCCAGCACATCCAGGCAGCGCCAGGCCAGCGACGGCCAAACCGCCATTTCATCGCTGACCACAGCCTTGATGATGTCCGGCAATTGCAGGCCCAGCAGCAGGAAGATCAGGCCATTGAAGGCGAACTCCAGCAGCGACCAGACGCTGCGGTTGAGCAGGCGCGTGCTGGTCTGGCGCGGCAGCAGGTCGAGCCAGCTCTGCATCATGCCGGCCGCCACCGCCGAAAGAATGCCGGAGACACCCAGGCGTTCGGCCAGCACATAGGCGGCGAACGGCAGCAGCAACATGAACACCACATGGGTGGCCGGATCGTCCCAGCCACGGGCGATCATCCAGGCCCGCAGGCGACCGATCAGCCAGCTCAGGGCCACGCCGACCGCCAGGCCACCGAGGGCGACGATGAGGAAGGTGAAGCTGGCTTCGGTCAGCGAGAACACCCCGGTGATCGCTGCGGCCAACGCGAACTTGAACGTGACCAGGCCCGAAGCATCGTTCATCAGCGCCTCGCCCTGAAGCATGTGCATCAAAGGGGTGGGCAGGCGATCCTGGGTGATGGCCGACACCGCCACGGCGTCGGTGGGCGACAGCACAGCCGCCAGGGCGAAGGCGACCGGCAAGGGGATGCTCGGCAGGATCCAGTGGATGAAGTAACCCGCGCCCACCACAGTGAACAGCACCAACCCCACCGCCAGCGCCACCACCGGCCCGCGCAGGCGCCACAGCTCGCGCTTGGGCATACGCCAACCATCGGCGAACAGCAGCGGGGGCAGGAACAAGAACAGAAACAGCTCCGGGTCCAGCGCCACATGCAAGCCCAGGGTCGGCCAGGCCAGCAGCGCGCCGGCGGCGATCTGTACCAGCGGCAACGGCAGCGGCACCACCCGCCCGACCAGTTTCGACACGCTTACCAGCGTCAGCAGGATGAGGACGGTATAGGCTGACTGCATCGGCAAAGCTTCCTGTGTAATCCGAATAAAGCGACAACGGGGCGAATCCTCGCCATTGAAACACTATGTTAGCGGCGGACAGGGAAACGAGGCCGCTGCACGATAGTCGCAGGGGAAGAGTGAATATGTAACATGATGATACGTTAGGAGACAGGGTGCCTGGTTTCGAGGTTGCGCCAAGACGAACACCGCGTGCCGCCGCGATGCCGCCCAAGCGCCGCGCGATCTACCCTGCACCGAAAACCTCAAGCCCGTGTACACCCGTGGCGCTCCAGGGTTGGTTCCCGCATAATCCCGCGACTGACAATCGAAAACGGAGAAATTGGGGCGGCCTTCGAACCCCAATGCACACGATGACCTACACGCTCTACGGCATCAAAGCCTGCGACACCATGAAAAAGGCACGTACCTGGCTCGAAGACCAGGCCATTGCCTACGAATTCCACGACTACAAAACCCAAGGCATCGACCGCGACAGCCTCAACCGCTGGTGTGACGAGCACGGCTGGGAAGTGGTCCTCAATCGCGCCGGCACCACCTTCCGCAAGCTGGACGACGCCAGCAAGGCCGACCTCGACCAGGCCAAGGCCGTCGAGCTGATGCTGGCCCAGCCGTCGATGATCAAGCGCCCGGTACTCGACCTTGGCAGTCGCACCCTGGTCGGCTTCAAGCCCGACCTGTACGCCGCGGCACTGGCCTGAACCGCCTTCGCTTCAACCCCTTATTCGCATGAGGTAATCGCATGTCCACTACCCTGTTCAGCCTGGCCTTCGGCGTCGGCACCCAGAACCGCCAGGGCGCCTGGCTGGAAGTCTTCTACGCACAGCCGCTGGTCGCCCCGAGCGCCGAGCTGGTCGCTGCCATCGCCCCGATCCTCGGTTACGAAGGGGGCAACCAGGCCATCGCCTTCAGCAATGCCCAGGCAGCCCAACTGGCCGAAGCGCTCAAGGCCGTGGACGCTGGCCAGGCCGCGCTGCTGACCCGCCTGGCCGAAAGCCACAAGCCGCTGGTCGCCACCTTGCTGGCCGAAGACGGCGCCCTGACCTCCACCCCGGAGGCCTACTTGAAGCTGCACCTGCTGTCCCACCGCCTGGTCAAGCCGCACGGCGTGAGCCTGGCAGGTATCTTCCCGCTGCTGCCGAACGTCGCCTGGACCAACCAAGGCGCGGTGGACCTGAGCGAGCTGGCTGAGCTGCAGCTCGAAGCACGCCTGAAGGGCGAGCTGCTGGAAGTGTTCTCGGTGGACAAGTTCCCGAAGATGACCGACTACGTGGTCCCGGCCGGCGTGCGTATCGCCGACACCGCCCGTGTGCGCCTGGGCGCCTACATCGGCGAAGGCACCACCATCATGCACGAAGGCTTCGTCAACTTTAACGCCGGCACCGAAGGCCCGGGCATGATCGAAGGCCGTGTGTCGGCAGGCGTGTTCGTCGGCAAGGGTTCGGACCTGGGCGGCGGCTGCTCGACCATGGGCACCTTGTCCGGCGGCGGCAACATCGTCATCAAGGTCGGCGAAGGCTGCCTGATCGGCGCCAACGCCGGTATCGGCATCCCGCTGGGCGATCGCAACACCGTGGAAGCGGGCCTGTACATCACGGCCGGCACCAAGGTGAACCTGCTGGACGAGAACAACCAGCTGGTCAAGGTAGTCAAGGCCCGTGACCTGGCCGGCCAGACCGACCTGCTGTTCCGCCGCAACTCGCTGAACGGCGCGGTGGAGTGCAAGACCCACAAGTCGGCCATCGAGCTGAACGAGGCACTGCACGCCCACAACTGAGAACCATGACAGGTTCGAAGTGATAAGATCGGGTCTGGCCTAGCACCAGGCCCGATTTTCATTTCAGGTCCCGTGATCATGTTCCAGCCCTCCCCCTGGCGTGCCGATTTTCCCGCGATCGCCGCCCTGCAACGGCAGCACCAGACCTACCTGGACAGCGCCGCCACCACCCAGAAGCCCCAGGCCCTGCTCGACGCCCTGAGCCATTACTACCGCCACGGCGCAGCCAATGTACACCGCGCCCAGCACCTGCCCGGCGCCATGGCCACCCAGGCCTTCGAAACCAGCCGTGACAAGGTCGCCGCCTGGCTCAACGCCGGCGACGCGCGCCAGGTCGTCTTCACCCATGGCGCCACGTCGGCATTGAACCTGCTGGCCTATGGCCTGGAATACCGCTTCGAGGCCGGCGATGAAATCGCCATCAGCGCCCTGGAGCACCATGCCAACCTGTTGCCATGGCAGGAACTGGCCCGGCGCCGCAACCTGCGCCTGGTGGTGTTGCCGCTGGATGAACACGGCCACATCGACCTGAACCAAGCCTTGCAGTTGATTGGCCCCCGTACACGGTTGCTGGCGGTAAGCCAGCTGTCCAATGTGCTGGGCACCTGGCAACCACTGCCAGCGTTGCTCGCCCATGCCCAGGCCCAGGGCGCACTGACCGTGGTCGACGGTGCCCAGGGCATCGTCCATGGTCGCCACGACATGCAACAGCTGGGCTGCGATTTCTACGTGTTCTCCAGCCACAAGCTGTACGGCCCCGAGGGCGTCGGCGTGCTGTATGGCCGCCCGGGCGCATTGGAGCAACTGCGCCACTGGCAGTTCGGTGGCGAGATGGTGCAACTGGCCGACCACCACAGCGCCAGCTATCGCCCCGCACCGCTGGGCTTCGAAGCCGGCACGCCACCGATCGCCGGAGTCATCGGCCTGGGCGCGACCCTTGGCTACCTCGCCAGCCTTGACACCACCGCTGTCGCCAATCATGAAGCCAGCCTGCACCAGCATCTGCTGCGTGGCCTTGCCGACCGCGACGGCATCCGCATTCTTGGTACGCCGCAAGCGGCCCTGGCCAGCTTCGTGGTGGAAGGCGTGCACAACGCCGATCTTGCCCACGTGCTGACCGAGCAAGGCATCGCCGTGCGTGCAGGGCATCACTGCGCCATGCCGCTGCTCAGGGGCTTGGGGCTCGAAGGCGCGATTCGGGTCTCGTTGGCCTTGTACAACGACAGCGACGACCTGGCGCGCTTTTTCGATGCCCTCGACCAAGGCCTGGAGCTGTTGCGATGAGCCTGACGGCAGAAGCCAGCCAGGCGCTGGAGAGCTTCGAGCAGGCGCGTGGCTGGGAGCAGCGGGCGCGACTGCTGATGCAGTGGGGCGATCGACTGGAGCCATTGGCCGACGCGCAGAAGTGCGAAGCCAACCGCGTGCATGGCTGCGAAAGCCTGGTATGGCTGGTGGCCGAGAACGACCAGGGGCAGTGGCATTTCAAGGCCAGCAGCGATGCCCGCCTGTTGCGAGGACTGCTGGCCCTGCTGTTGGTGCGGGTGCAAGGGTTGCCGAGCGCGGAACTGGCCCTGGTGGACCTGCGCGGCTGGTTCACCCAGCTGGGGCTGGAGCGGCAGTTATCGCCGTCGCGCAGCAATGGCTTGCATGCGGTGTTGCAACGGATGGCGGAACTGGCCTCCAACCACTGACGAACGCTCCCACAGAGGTGCCCTGTTCTTTGCACGACAGCGCACTCGAAGGGCGGGATAACCCTGTAGGAGCGAGCAGGCCGCTTACTCTGGCCTGACCCGCTCCGAAGGCCGCCGCGCCCCTGCCACCAGTTTCTCCACCGCCTTGCTGGCCGCGACCATGCCGAAGGTCGCGGTCACCATCATCACCGCGCCAAAGCCACCGGAGCAGTCCAGGCGCACGCCCTCGCCCACGAAGCTCTTCTGCAGGCAGACGCTGCCATCGCCCTTGGGATAACGCAGCTGTTCGCTGGAAAACACGCAGGGCACGCCATAATTGCGCGACACATTGCGCGAGAAGTTGTAGTCGCGCCGCAGGGTCGAACGCACCCGCGAAGCCAGCGGATCGTTGAAGGTCTTGTTGAGGTCGCCGACCTGCACCTGGGTCGGGTCGATCTGCCCGCCGGCGCCACCGGTGGTGACGATGGCGATCTTGCGCCGGCGGCACCAGGCGATCAGGGCGGCCTTGGCCATCACGCTGTCGATGCAATCGATGACGCAGTCGAGCTGCTCGGTGATGTACTCGACCATGGTGTCGCGGGTGACGAAATCGGCCACCGCATGCACGGTGCACGCCGGGTTGATCGCCCGCAGGCGCTCGGCCATCACCTCGACCTTCGGCCGCCCCACCTGGCCCTCCAGGGCATGAGCCTGGCGGTTGGTATTGCTCACGCACACATCGTCGAGGTCGAACAGGGTGATCTCGCCCACGCCACTGCGGGCCATGGCCTCGGCCGCCCAGGAACCGACGCCGCCGATGCCGACGATCGCCACATGGGCCTGGCGCAGGCGCTCCAGGCCCTGCTCACCATACAGCCGGGCAACGCCGGCGAAGCGTGGATCTTCTGTGCTCATGCTCACCCCCTGAAAAAACGGCGCGCATTATATGCCAACAGGCCGGCCCTGGGGCCGCCATACCGCCCTTGTTAGTAAAGACCCTACAAACCCTGCTTTAATACCCCATCAAGCAAAGCGTCCTGGGCGATAGCCGAGCGGCTTCAGAACTTCATCGTGCGCGGGCAATCCAATCATTGCTTGCCCTGGCAAGGCCCGCCCCGCTCCCCCTTCGGAAACTGAAACACCTATGTCATCACGCAAATTCGGTCTCAACCTGGTGGTGGTCCTGGCCATCGCCGCGCTGTTCACTGGCTTCTGGGCGCTGATCAACCGCCCGGTGTCCGCCCCTGCCTGGCCGGAGCAGATCTCCGGCTTCTCCTATTCGCCATTTCGCCTCGGCCAAAGCCCGCAGAAAGGCCAATACCCCAGCGATGAAGAAATGCTCCAGGACCTGGAGCAGATGAGCAAGCTGACCGATAGCATCCGCATCTATACGGTCGAGGGCACCCAGGCGGACATCCCCCGCCTGGCCGAGGAGCTGGGCCTGCGCGTCACCCTGGGCATCTGGATCAGCCCGGACCTGGAACGCAACGAGCGTGAAATCGCCAAGGCCATCGAACTGGCCAATACCTCGCGCAGCGTGGTTCGGGTCGTGGTGGGCAACGAAGCGCTGTTCCGCGAGGAGATCACGCCCGAGGCGCTGATCGACTACCTGGATCGGGTGCGGGCTGCGGTGAAGGTCCCGGTCACCACCAGTGAACAGTGGCATATCTGGAAGGAAAACCCGGAGCTGGCCAAGCATGTCGACCTGATCGCCGCGCACATCCTGCCGTACTGGGAATTCGTGCCGATGAAGGACTCGCTGCAGTTCGTCCTCGACCGCGCCCGCGAACTCAAGCAGCAGTTCCCGCGCAAGCCGCTGCTGCTCTCGGAAGTCGGCTGGCCCAGCAACGGGCGCATGCGCGGCGGTGCCGACGCCACCCAGGCCGATCAGGCCATCTACCTGCGCACGCTGGTCAACACCCTCAACCGTCGCGGCTACAACTATTTCGTCATCGAGGCCTACGACCAACCTTGGAAGGCCAGCGACGAAGGTTCCGTCGGTGCTTACTGGGGCGTGTTCAACGCGGCACGCCAGCAGAAATTCAATTTCGAAGGCCCCGTGGTCGCCATTCCGCAATGGCGCGCCCTGGCCGTGGCCTCGGTGGTGCTGGCGCTGATCGCCCTGACAGTGCTGCTGATCGACGGCTCGGCCTTGCGTCAGCGTGGCCGAACCTTCCTCACCTTCATCACCTTCCTGTGCGGGTCGGTGCTGGTGTGGATCGCCTATGACTACAGCCAGCAATACAGCACCTGGTTCAGCGTGACCGTGGGCGTGCTGCTGGCCCTGGGCGCCCTGGGCGTGTTCATCGTGCTGTTGACCGAGGCCCATGAACTGGCCGAAGCGGTGTGGATCCACAAGCGGCGTAGGGAATTCCTGCCGGTGCAGGCGGACACAGCCTACCGGCCCAAGGTCTCGATCCACGTGCCCTGCTACAACGAGCCGCCCGAGATGGTGAAACAGACCCTCGACGCCCTGGCGGCCCTCGACTACCCGGACTATGAAGTGCTGGTGATCGACAACAACACCAAGGACCCGGCCGTATGGGAACCGCTCAAGGCCCACTGCGAACTGCTGGGCGAACGCTTCCGCTTCTTCCACGTCGCGCCGCTGGCCGGCTTCAAGGGTGGCGCGCTGAACTACCTGATCCCGCACACGGCCGAAGACGCCGAAGTGATCGCGGTGATCGACTCGGACTACTGCGTCGACCGCAACTGGCTCAAGCACATGGTCCCGCACTTCGCCGACCCGAAGATCGCCGTGGTGCAGTCGCCCCAGGACTACCGCGACCAGCATGAGAGCGCCTTCAAGAAGCTGTGCTACAGCGAGTACAAAGGCTTCTTCCACATCGGCATGGTCACCCGCAACGACCGCGACGCGATCATCCAGCACGGCACCATGACCATGACCCGCCGCTCGGTGCTGCAGGAGCTGGGCTGGGCCGAATGGTGCATCTGCGAGGACGCCGAGCTGGGTCTGCGGGTGTTCGAGAAAGGGTTATCGGCCGCCTACGCGCACAACAGCTATGGCAAGGGCCTGATGCCGGACACCTTCATCGACTTCAAGAAGCAGCGCTTCCGCTGGGCCTACGGCGCCATCCAGATCATCAAGCACCACGCCGCCGCCTTGCTGCGCGGCAAGGGCAGCGAGCTGACCCGCGGCCAGCGCTACCACTTCCTGGCCGGCTGGCTGCCCTGGATCGCCGATGGTATGAACATCTTCTTCACCGTCGGCGCACTGCTGTGGTCGGCCGCGATGATCATCGTGCCACAACGGGTCGACCCGCCGCTGATGATCTTCGCCATTCCGCCGCTGGCGCTGTTCTTCTTCAAGGTCGGCAAGATCATCTTCCTGTACCGCCGCGCCGTGGGCGTGGACCTCAAGGACGCCTTCGCCGCCGCCTTGGCGGGGCTGGCCTTGTCGCATACCATCGCCAAGGCGGTGCTGTACGGGTTCTTCACCAGCAGCATGCCGTTCTTCCGCACGCCCAAGAATGCCGACAGCCATGGCTTGCTGGTGGCGATTTCCGAAGCCCGGGAGGAACTGTTCATCATGCTCATGCTGTGGGGCGCGGCGCTGGGCATTTATCTGGTGCAAGGCCTGCCTGGCGCGGACATGCGCTTCTGGGTGGCGATGCTGCTGGTGCAGTCGCTGCCTTATGTGGCGGCGTTGGTGATGGCGTTCCTGTCTTCGCTGCCCAAGCCGGTGGAAAAAGCGGCCGAGCCGCAGCAGGCTTGAAACTATCAGGGCTGCTTTGCAGCCCAGTCGCCGGCAAGCCGGCTCCCACAGGTACAGCGCAAGTCTCAGGGGCTGCGATGCACCTGTGGGAGCC
>NZ_JADLJL010000010.1 GCF_015680235.1 Pseudomonas guariconensis | reverse complement strand
GGACAAGCCCGCTCCCACAGGATTTTAAGCGCCTGTTGGAGCGGGCTTGTCCCGCGATTGCGTCGGCCCAGGCAGCTCATCGCTCGAATCTGGCATAACACTTGCTCAACCCCGTCATCCTCCCTTGAAACCCCGATGGACGACGGATTATTGGCATGGCGAAAAGCGAAGCAGTCAAAGACCCCGCCACAAAAGGCAAACTCAAGCTGATCCTGCTGTTGGTGCTGGCCCTGCTCCTGGCGGTCGGCCTCTCCGTGGGCGCCACCTGGTTCGTCATGCACAAGAGCGAGTCGGCCCCCGAGGCCGATCCCGCCCAGGCCAACGCCAAGCCAGCGGCGATCTACGAGCCCCTGGCCCCGGCCTTCGTGGTCAACTTCAACCAGAACGGCCGCCAGCGCTACATGCAGGTGAGCATCACCCTGCAGGGCCGCAACCAGGCCGACCTGGATGCCCTCAAGGTGCACATGCCGGTCATTCGCAACAACCTGGTGATGATGTTCTCCGGTCAAGGCTTCGACACCCTGGCCGCCAGCTCGGTGGGCCAGGAGATGCTGCGCCAGAAGGCCACCGCGGTGGTCCAGGAAGTGGCACAGAAGGAAGTCGGCAAGCCGGTCATCGACCAGTTGCTATTCACCAATTTCGTATTGCAGTAGGAGCCCCAGATGGCCGTGCAGGACCTGCTGTCCCAAGATGAAATCGACGCCCTTTTGCATGGCGTCGACGATGGGCTGGTACAAACCGAAAGCGCCAGCGAACCCGGCGGCGTCAAGAGCTACGACCTGACCAGCCAGGACCGGATCGTCCGCGGACGCATGCCGACCCTGGAGATGATCAACGAGCGCTTCGCCCGCTACACCCGCATCAGCATGTTCAACCTGCTGCGTCGCTCCGCCGACGTGGCGGTCGGTGGCGTGCAGGTGATGAAGTTCGGCGAATACGTGCATTCGCTGTATGTGCCGACCAGCCTGAACCTGGTCAAGATCAAGCCCCTGCGCGGCACTGCGTTGTTCATCCTCGACGCCAAGCTGGTGTTCAAGCTGGTGGACAACTTCTTCGGCGGCGACGGGCGTCACGCCAAGATCGAGGGGCGCGAGTTCACCCCGACCGAGCTGCGCGTGGTGCGCATGGTCCTGGATCAGTGCTTCGTCGACCTCAAGGAAGCCTGGCAGGCGATCATGCCGGTCAACTTCGAGTACATGAACTCCGAGGTCAACCCGGCCATGGCCAACATCGTCGGCCCCAGCGAGGCGGTGGTGGTGTCGACCTTCCACATCGAGCTTGACGGCGGAGGCGGTGACCTGCACGTGACCATGCCGTACTCGATGATCGAGCCGGTGCGCGAGATGCTCGACGCGGGCTTCCAGTCCGACCTGGACGACCAGGACGAGCGTTGGGTCAAGGCCCTGCGCGAGGACGTGCTGGACGTCAGCGTACCGCTGTCGGCCACCGTGGCCCGTCGCCAGCTGAAGTTGCGCGACATCCTGCACATGCAGCCCGGCGACGTGATCCCGGTCGAGCTGCCCGAGCACCTGGTGCTGCGGGCCAACGGTGTGCCGTCGTTCAAGGCGCGCCTGGGCTCGCACAAGGGCACCTTGTCGCTGCAGATCATCGACCCGATCGAACGCCGCTGACGGCGTGCCGGTCGCTAATTCCGAATTGAATGCCTGTCGAGGACATCATGGCTAACGAAAACGAGATCACCTCCCCGGAGGAACAGGCCCTGGCCGATGAGTGGGCTGCTGCCCTGCAGGAGACCGGCGACGCCGGCCAGGCCGACATCGATGCGCTGCTGGCGGCCGACAACGGCAAGCCAGGCGCTGGCCGCCTGCCCATGGAAGAATTCGCCAGCTCCCCGCGGCCCAGCGACAACGTCAGCCTCGAAGGGCCGAACCTGGACGTGATCCTGGACATCCCGGTGAATATCTCCATGGAAGTGGGCAGCACCGAGATCAGCATCCGTAACCTGCTGCAGCTCAACCAGGGTTCGGTGATCGAGCTCGACCGCCTGGCCGGCGAGCCGCTGGACGTGCTGGTCAACGGCACCCTGATCGCTCACGGCGAAGTGGTGGTGGTCAACGAAAAGTTCGGCATCCGCCTGACCGACGTGATCAGCCCTAGCGAACGCATCAAGAAGCTGCGCTGAGTGAAAGGCGCGATGCGGGGCCTGACGGCCCTCGGTACCTTGTTGGCCAGCGAGGCGGTGATCGCGGCAGCCCAGCCTGCCGCGCCGACGCTGGCCAGCCCTGGCAGCCTCGGTGGGCAACTGGCGCAGATGGTCTTCGGCCTGCTGTTGGTGGTCGGCCTGATCTTCTTCCTCGCCTGGCTATTGCGCCGTATGCAGGGCGCGACGCCGCGCGGCACCCAAGTGATCGATATCGTCGGCAGCCGCGCCATCGGCCCGCGTGACCGTCTGCTTCTGGTGCAAGTGGGCAAGGAACAGATTCTCATCGGCCATACCCCCGGCAGCATCGAGGCGTTGCATGTGCTGGCAGAACCGGTGGAGGTGCCCGCCAGTGCCCGCCCGGCCACGCCGGAGTTCGCCCAGCGGCTGCTCGAGCTGATGGGCAAGGACCAGAAGGACAAGACGTGATGAGTGGCGCTCTGCGCATCCTGTTGAGCACTTTGTTGCCGATCGCGCTGCTGCTGGCTGCGCCGTTGGCGGTGGCCGCCGACCCGTTGTCGGTGCCGGCCATCACCCTGTCCAGCGGCCCGGACGGGCAGCAGGAGTATTCGGTCAGCCTGCAGATCCTGCTGATCATGACGGCGCTGAGCTTCATCCCGGCGTTCGTCATCCTGATGACCAGCTTCACTCGGATCATCATCGTCTTTTCCATCCTGCGTCAGGCCCTGGGCCTGCAGCAGACACCCTCCAACCAAGTGCTCACCGGGATGGCGTTGTTCCTGACGCTGTTCATCATGGCCCCGGTGTTCGACCGGGTGAACCAGGATGCCCTGCAGCCCTACCTGAACGAACAGCTCACTGCCCAGCAGGCCATCGACAAGGCCCAGGGGCCGTTGAAGGACTTCATGCTGGCGCAGACCCGGCAAAGCGACCTGGACCTGTTCATGCGCCTGTCCAAGCGCACCGACATCGCCAGCCCCGACCAGGCGCCGCTGACCATCCTGGTGCCAGCTTTCGTCACCTCGGAGCTCAAGACCGCATTCCAGATCGGCTTCATGATCTTCATTCCGTTCCTGATCATCGACATGGTGGTCGCCAGCGTGCTGATGGCCATGGGTATGATGATGCTGTCGCCGCTGATCATCTCGCTGCCGTTCAAGATCATGCTGTTCGTCCTGGTCGATGGTTGGGCGCTGATCATGGGCACCCTGGCCGGCAGTTTCGGTGGCGTGTGACGCCGTCAAGGAGAGCCTTGCATGACACCTGAAGTGGCCGTAGACCTGTTTCGCGACGCCCTCTGGCTGACCACCCTGATGGTCGCGGTGCTGGTGGTGCCGAGCCTGTTGGTCGGCCTGGTGGTGGCGATGTTCCAGGCCGCCACGCAGATCAACGAGCAGACCCTGAGCTTCCTGCCGCGCCTGCTGGTGATGCTGGTGACGCTGATCGTCGCCGGGCCTTGGCTGGTGCAGAAGTTCATGGAGTACTTCATCGGCCTGTACACCAGTATTCCGCAACTGATCGGTTGAGGCCTTCATGCTGGAGCTGACCGACACGCAGATCGGCACCTGGGTCGCCACCTTCATCCTGCCGCTGTTCAGGGTGGCTGCCGTGCTGATGACCATGCCGATCTTCGGTACGCGCATGCTGCCGATGCGCATTCGCCTGTACGTGGCCCTGGCGATCACGGTGGTGATCGTTCCGGGGTTGCCGCCGTTGCCCGAGATCGACCCGTTAAGCCTGCGCGGCGTGCTGCTGTGTGGGGAGCAGATCATCGTCGGTGCGTTGTTCGGCTTTGCGTTGCAGTTGTTGTTCCAGGCCTTCGTCGTGGCCGGGCAGATCATCGCGGTGCAAATGGGCATGGCCTTCGCGTCCATGGTCGACCCGGCCAACGGGGTCAACGTGGCGGTAGTCAGCCAGTTCATGACCATGCTGGTGAGCATTCTGTTCCTGGTGATGAATGGCCACCTGGTGGTGTTCGAGGTGCTGACCGAAAGCTTCACCACCTTGCCGGTGGGCAACGCCCTGGTGGTCAATCATTTCTGGGAAATGGCCGGGCGCCTGGGTTGGGTGTTCGGCGCCGGGCTGTTGCTGATCCTGCCGGCGATCACGGCGCTTTTGGTGGTCAACATCGCCTTCGGCGTGATGACCCGGGCGGCACCGCAACTGAACATCTTCTCCATCGGCTTCCCGCTGACCTTGGTGCTGGGCATGGGCATCTTCTGGGTCGGCCTTGCCGATGTACTTTCCCATTACCAGGCATTGGCCAGCGAAGCGCTGCAATGGCTGCGTGAACTGGCACGGGCGCGCTGATCATGGCAGAGAGCGAAAGCGGTCAGGACAAGACAGAAGAACCCACCGACAAACGCAAGCGCGATGCGCGCGAAAAAGGTGAGATCGCCCGTTCCAAGGAGCTCAACACCGTGGCGGTGACCCTGGCGGGCGCTGGCGGTTTGTTGGCGTTCGGTGGCTACCTCGGGGAGACGTTGCTGGACCTGATGCGCCTGAACTTCAGCCTGCCCCGCGAAGTGCTGGTGGATGAAAGCGCCATGGGCGTGTTCCTGCTCACCTCTGGCAAGATGGCGATCTGGGCGGTGCAGCCGGTCTTGATCCTGTTGTTCGTGATTGCTCTCCTCGCACCGGTTGCCCTGGGCGGGTTCCTGTTCTCCGGGAGCCTGTTGCAGCCGAAGTTCAGCCGCATGAACCCGTTGTCGGGGGTCAAGCGCATGTTCTCGATGAACTCGTTGACCGAGTTACTCAAGGCTCTGGCCAAGTTCTTCGTGATTCTCGTGGTGGCCCTGCTGGTGCTGGCCAATGACCGCCAGGCGCTGCTGGCAATCGCCAACGAACCGATGGAGCAGGCCATCATCCACAGTGCCCAGGTGGTGGGCTGGAGTGCGTTGTGGATGGCGGCCGGTTTGTTGCTGATCGCTGCGGTGGATGTGCCGTTCCAGCTGTGGCAGACGCACAAGAAGCTGAAGATGACCAAGCAGGAAGTCCGCGACGAGTACAAGGACTCGGAGGGCAAACCTGAGGTCAAGCAGCGCATCCGCCAATTGCAGCGGGAGGTGTCGCAGCGCCGGATGATGGCCGCGGTACCGGATGCCGATGTGATCATCACCAACCCCACCCATTATGCCGTGGCACTGAAGTACGACCCGGAGAAGGGCGGGGCGGCGCCGTTGCTGCTGGCCAAGGGGACCGACTTCATTGCCCTGAAGATCCGCGAGATCGGCGTCGAGCATAAGGTGCAGATTCTCGAGTCGCCGGCCTTGGCGCGGGCGATCTACTACTCCACGGAGCTCGAGCAGGAGATTCCGGCGGGGCTGTACTTGGCGGTGGCGCAGGTGCTGGCCTATGTGTTCCAGATTCGCCAGTACCGGGCGGGCAAGGGCAAGGCGCCGGAACCGCTCAAGCCTGATTTGCCGATTCCGCCTGATTTGCGGCGGGATAGCTGAGGGGCGGCAGGGTATAGGGCGGTAGGGCGTCAGCGCCGTCCAGCGCCGCCCGCGCGGCGCTGGATTTCATTGGCGCCGATTATTTCAAGACGAATCTCAACTGCCTTCAATCCAAAGTTGGAAGGCTTCTTGCAAAGCCACCGCCAAACCGTCCAATTGCGTCAAAGTTTTGCTTCATAGAGGACTCCCGGTGGATCGCACCCAGCTCATCAACAGCGCCCGAAACAACCTGGCCGGCCTCGGTCGGGGCAACATCGGCGTGCCGCTGTTGCTGTTGGTGATGATGGCAATGATGATGTTGCCCATCCCTCCGTTCCTGCTCGACGTCTTCTTCACCTTCAACATCGCCCTGTCGATCGTCGTCCTGCTGGTGTGCGTCTACGCCTTGCGCCCGCTGGACTTCGCCGCGTTCCCCACCATCCTGCTGGTGGCCACGCTGCTGCGCCTGGCGCTGAACGTCGCCTCCACGCGCGTGGTCATGCTCCATGGCCACGAAGGTCACCAGGCCGCGGGCAAGGTGATCCAGGCCTTCGGTGAGGTGGTGATCGGCGGTAACTACGTCGTTGGTGCCGTGGTCTTCGCCATTTTGATGATCATCAACTTCGTCGTGGTGACCAAGGGTGCCGGCCGTATCTCCGAGGTCAGTGCGCGCTTTACCCTCGACGCCATGCCCGGCAAGCAGATGGCCATCGATGCCGACCTCAACGCCGGCCTGATCGACCAGGGGCAGGCCAAGGCCCGCCGCGCCGAGGTCGCCCAGGAAGCCGAGTTCTACGGCTCCATGGACGGCGCCAGCAAGTTCGTGCGTGGCGACGCCATCGCCGGCCTGTTGATCCTGTTCATCAACCTGATCGGCGGCATGCTCATCGGCATGCTGCAGCATGGCATGCCCGCAGGCGAGGCCGGCAAGGTGTATGCGCTGCTGACCATCGGTGACGGTTTGGTGGCGCAGCTGCCATCACTGCTGCTGTCCACCGCTGCCGCGATCATGGTCACCCGTGCCTCCAGTTCCGAGGACATGGGCAAGCTGATCAATCGGCAGATGTTCGACTCGCCCAAAGCCCTGGCGGTTTCGGCTGCACTGATGATCGTCATGGGCCTGGTCCCGGGCATGCCCCACGTCGCCTTCCTCGGCCTTGGCGGGTTGGCCGCCGGTGGCGCCTACCTGGTCTGGCGCAAACAGCAGCAGGCCAAGCTCAAGGCCCAGGAAGAAGCGCAGCGCCAGCAGGACCTGCTGCCCTCGCCGCAGCGCGCGTTGGAAACCAAGGAGCTGGGCTGGGATGACGTGACGCCCATCGACATGATCGGCCTGGAAGTAGGCTATCGCCTGATCCCGCTGGTCGATCGCAACCAGGGCGGGCAGTTGCTGGCGCGGATCAAGGGCGTGCGCAAGAAACTGTCCCAGGACCTGGGTTTCCTCATGCCTACCGTGCACATCCGCGACAACCTCGACTTGCAGCCCAGTGCTTACCGCCTGACGCTGATGGGGGTGATCCTCGCCGAAGCCGAGATCTATCCGGACCGCGAGCTGGCCATCAACCCCGGCCAAGTGTTCGGCACGCTCAACGGCATCGCCGCGCGCGACCCGGCGTTCGGCCTGGAGGCCGTGTGGATCGATGTCGGTCAGCGCGCCCAGGCGCAGTCGTTGGGCTACACAGTGGTCGATGCCAGTACCGTGGTGGCTACCCACCTCAACCAGATCCTGCAGAAGCATTGCCATGAACTGATCGGCCATGAAGAGGTCCAGCAATTGTTGCAGGTGCTGGCCAAGGGTTCGCCTAAACTTGCTGAAGAACTGGTGCCGGGTGTCATTTCCTTGTCGGGCTTGCTCAAGGTCCTGCAGGCGTTGCTGTCCGAGCAGGTTCCGGTACGTGACATCCGCAGTATCGCCGAGGCGATCGCCAACAATGCGGGCAAGAGTCAAGATACCGCCGCGCTGGTCGCGGCAGTGCGCGTCGGATTGTGTCGCGCCATCGTGCAAAGCATTGTCGGCGTTGAGTCGGAGCTTCCTGTGATTACCTTGGAGCCAAGGTTGGAACAGATCTTGCTCAATAGTCTACAAAGGGCCGGGCAAGGCCAGGAAGACGGTGTTCTCCTGGAGCCGAGCATGGCCGAGAAGCTGCAGCGCTCGTTGATCGAGGCGGCTCAGCGCCAGGAAATGCAAGGCCTGCCGGCCATCCTCCTGGTTGCCGGCCCGATCCGCGCCATGCTGTCGCGATTCGGCCGCCTGGCTGTACCGAATTTGCATGTTCTGGCGTATCAGGAAATACCTGACAACAAGCAAGTCACCATCGTTGCCACCGTGGGCCCCAATGGCTGAGGTAGTGGGTTATGCAAGTTAAGCGTTTTTTCGCCGCCGATATGCGTCAGGCCATGAAGCTGGTCCGGGATGAGCTGGGCGCCGACGCCGCCATCATCGGCAACCGGCGCATCGCCGGCGGTGTCGAGTTGACGGCCGCGCTGGACTACAAGCTGTCCGCCCTGGCCCCGCGTGTGCCGAACATCGAGCTCGAGGACGAACTGCGCAAGACCCAGTCGCGCATCGCCACCGCACAGGCCGAGCTGAGCAGCCGCCACGAAGGCGACGAGGGCAACCGGCAATTGTTTGCCGGCCTCTCGCTGACCGCCTCCGAACCGCTGGTCGAGCCCCATGTCGATGCGCCTGTCCCGGCTGCCGCGCCTGCGCCCGCGCCGGTCGACCCGCGCCTGTTCGATGCTATGCGCTCGGAGCTCTCGGGCCTGCGCGAACTGCTCGAAGTGCAGCTCGGATCCCTGGCCTGGAACCAGCTGCAGGGCAACAAGCCGCAGCAGGCCAACCTTTGGCGCCGCCTGCAGCGCATCGGTTTGTCGGGCCCCATCGCCCGCGAAGTGCTCGAACTGACCGGCGAGATCGAAGCGCCTCGCCAGGCTTGGCGCATGGTCCTGGCGCACCTGGCGCGGATGATCCAGGTACCCGAGGTGGAGCCGCTCGAGGAGGGCGGGGTGATCGCCATGGTCGGCCCGGCCGGCATGGGCAAGACCACCACCCTGGCCAAGCTCGCCGCGCGCTATGTGCTCAAGTACGGCGCCCAGCAACTGGCGCTGGTGAGCATGGACAGCTTCCGCATCGGTGCCCAGGAGCAGCTCAAGACCCTGGGCAGGATCCTCAATGTGCCGGTGACCTACGTCGACCCCGGCCAGTCCCTGGCCCAGGCCCTGGAGCCGCTGCTGCGCAAGCGTGTAGTGCTGATCGATACCGCGGGCCTGCAGGCCAGCGACCCGGCCCTGCGCATGCAGCTGGAGACCCTCGCCGGGCGCGGCATCGCCGCCAGGAACTACCTGGTGCTGGCGACCACCAGCCAGAAACAGGTGCTCACCGCCGCCTACCACAGCTACAAGCGTTGTGGCCTGGCCGGGTGCATCCTGACCAAGCTAGATGAAACGGCCAGCCTCGGTGAAGTACTGAGCCTTGCCATCAGTCATGAATTGCCAGTGGCCTATCTGACCGACGGGCCGCGTATTCCTGACGATCTGCAGTTGCCGCGCAAGCACCAGTTGGTCAGCCGCGCGGTCAGTGTGCAGTTGCAGGACGAGCCCAGCGAGGAGGCAATGGCCGACATGTTCGCTGATCTCTACCACAACCCTGGCAAACGTGCGGGTTGACGAATGGACATCGCAAAGTACCTACA
Organism: Pseudomonas guariconensis; assembly: GCF_015680235.1. Lineage (GTDB taxonomy): Bacteria > Pseudomonadota > Gammaproteobacteria > Pseudomonadales > Pseudomonadaceae > Aquipseudomonas > Aquipseudomonas guariconensis_A. The sequence continues at coordinate 128,382 of NZ_JADLJL010000010.1, read as the reverse complement.
CGAAAGGGGCGCTGTTCGACCCCTTGTGTGGCCTGGGCCCCGAGACAAGGTAAAGAACAAACATGGGTAGCATGCATCCCGTACAGGTGATCGCCGTGACCGGCGGCAAAGGCGGCGTCGGCAAGACCAACGTTTCAGTTAACCTGTCCCTGGCCCTGGCTGACCTGGGGCGGCGGGTCATGCTGCTGGATGCCGACCTGGGCCTGGCCAATGTCGACGTATTGCTGGGCCTTTCGCCCAAGCGCACCCTGGCCGATGTCATCGAGGGGCGTTGCGAACTGCGCGACGTGCTGCTGCAGGGACCGGCAGGCGTACGCATCGTGCCGGCGGCCTCCGGTACCCAGAGCATGGTGCACCTGGCGCCGGCGCAGCATGCCGGCCTGATCCAGGCATTCAGCGAAATCGGCGACAACCTCGACGTGCTGGTGATCGACACCGCCGCCGGGATCGGCGATTCGGTGGTCAGCTTCGTCCGAGCCGCCCAGGAGGTGCTGCTGGTGGTGTGCGACGAGCCTACGTCCATCACCGATGCCTATGCCCTGATCAAGCTGCTCAACCGCGACTACGGCATGAATCGCTTCCGCGTTCTGGCCAACATGGCGCAGAGCCCGCAGGAAGGGCGCAACCTGTTTGCCAAGTTGACCAAGGTCACGGATCGGTTCCTGGACGTCGCCCTACAATACGTTGGTGCCGTGCCTTACGACGAATGCGTGCGCAAGGCGGTGCAGAAGCAGCGGGCGGTCTATGAGGCCTTCCCTCGGTCCAAGTGTGCATTGGCCTTCAAGGCCATCGCGCAGAAGGTCGACAGCTGGCCGCTGCCTGCCAACCCGCGCGGGCACCTTGAGTTCTTCGTCGAGCGCCTGGTGCAACCCACCAGTGCAGGGCCGGTACTATGAATGCAAGTGGTTACAAGATGTACAGCAGGGCGGCGCGCGATGCCCAGTATGAACTGGTCGAGCGTTATGCCCCGCTGGTCAAGCGCATCGCCTATCACCTGCTGGCACGCTTGCCGGCCAACGTGCAGGTCGAGGACCTGATCCAGGCGGGCATGATCGGCCTGCTGGAAGTGGCCAACAAGTACGACGCCAGCAAGGGCGCCAGCTTCGAGACCTACGCCGGCATCCGCATCCGTGGCGCCATGCTCGACGAGGTGCGCAAGGGGGATTGGGCGCCGCGTTCGGTGCACCGCAATACCCGCATGGTCAGCGATGCGATCCGTGCCGTTGAAGCCAGAACCGGTCGTGACGCTAAAGATCATGAAGTTGCTGCCGAACTCCAATTGAGTCTCGATGATTATTACGGGATCTTGAACGACACCCTGGGCAGTCGCCTGTTCAGCTTCGACGACCTGTTGCAGGACGGCGAACACGAAGGGCTGCACGAGGATGGCGCCAGCGGTCAGCAGGAGCCGGCGCGGGACCTGGAGGACGAGCGCTTCCAGGCCGCCCTGGCCGAGGCGATCGCCAACCTGCCGGAGCGCGAACGCCTGGTCCTGGCGCTGTACTACGACGAGGAGCTGAACCTCAAGGAAATCGGTGAGGTGCTTGGGGTCAGCGAGTCGCGCGTCAGCCAGCTGCATAGCCAGTGCGCGGCGCGCCTGCGCAGCCGCCTGGGAGAATGGCGCGCGCGTTGAGCCAGGGTTCGCCGCAGTCGTTGTACGTTGTACCGAATTGATTGAATGCGCGCTCGGGGGGCCGGGCGCGTTAAAGACTGCTTGGAGGTCTAATTGAACAAAGACATGAAAATCCTCATCGTTGACGACTTCTCGACGATGCGGCGGATCATCAAGAACCTGTTGCGTGACCTGGGCTTCACCAACACCGAAGAAGCCGACGACGGCACCACGGCGCTGCCGATGCTGGAAAACGGCCATTACGACTTCCTCGTGACCGACTGGAACATGCCTGGCATGTCCGGCATCGACCTGCTGCGCAAGGTCCGCGCCCACGACCGTCTCAAGGGCATGCCAGTGCTGATGGTCACCGCCGAAGCCAAGCGTGACCAGATCATCGAAGCCGCCCAGGCCGGGGTCAACGGCTACGTGGTCAAGCCTTTCACGGCCCAGGTGCTCAAGGAAAAGATCGAGAAGATCTTCGAACGCGTCAACGGCTGAGTCACGTCAGGGGGCGCCATGGAGCAAATGAATACATCGCTCGGGGAGTTCGAGACGACCCTGAAGAAGCATGCCCAGGAACTGGTCGAGAGCCTCGAGCGCGGCCGGTTCGGCGAGGCGGTGCAGCTGATTCACCAGCTGAACCAGACCCGCGACCGTGGCCTGTACCAGGAAGTCGGCAAGCTCACCCGCGAGCTGCACAGTGCAATCGTCAGCTTCCAGATCGACCCGCGCATGCCGCAGGCCGAGGAAGTCTCGCAGATCACCGACGCCACCGAACGCCTGTCCTATGTGGTCAAGCTGACCGAGGGCGCGGCCAACCGGACGATGGACCTGGTCGAGGCCGGCACCCCGGTGCTCAACGACCTGGTGGCCGAGGCCCAGAGCTTGAGTGCCGACTGGCAGCGCTTCATGCGCCGCGAAGTCGCAGCGCCCGAGTTTCGCGAGCTGGTCAAGCGCGTCGACAGTTTCCTGACGCACAGTGCCGAGGGTAACCGCAAGGTCGCCGGCCACCTCAACGATATCCTCCTGGCCCAGGACTATCAGGACCTGACCGGCCAGGTGATCAAGCGCGTGACCGCGCTGGTCACCGAGGTGGAAAGCAACCTGCTCAAGCTGGTGCTGATGGCCAGCCAGGTGGACCGTTTTGCCGGTATCGAACACGACCACCAGCAATTGCGCGCTGAAAAAGATCAAGAAAAACATCCGACTCGGGGTGAAGGTCCGCAGATTCATGCCGATAAGCGTGAAGATGTCGTGTCCGGTCAGGACGACGTCGACGATTTGCTGTCCAGCCTGGGTTTTTAAGGAGCACGTTCAATGAGCTTCGGCGCCGATGAAGAAATCCTCCAGGATTTCCTGGTAGAGGCCGGCGAAATCCTCGAGCAATTGTCCGAGCAGCTGGTCGAGCTGGAAAGCCGACCCGAAGATGCCGACTTGCTCAACGCGATCTTCCGTGGTTTTCACACTGTAAAAGGGGGCGCCGGTTTCCTTCAGCTCAACGAGCTGGTGGAGTGCTGCCATATCGCCGAGAACGTGTTCGACATCCTGCGCAAAGGTGAGCGCCGGGTCGATGCGGAACTGATGGACGTGGTCCTCGAAGCGCTGGACACGGTCAACAGCATGTTCGGCCAGGTGCGCGAGCGCAGCGACATCACCCCGGCCACGCCAGAGCTGCTGGCGGCCTTGTCGCGCCTGGCTGAGCCTGCCGGTGCCGACAGCGCCGCGCCCGTCGTCGAGGCGCCGGTGGCGGCCATGGCCGAAGCGCCAGCGGCCGAGCCGGACATCACCGACAGCGAGTTCGAGCAATTGCTCGATTCCCTCGACGCGGTCAAGGCCCAGGCAGAGGCCGCCGAGCAGATGCAGGGCGAGGTCGTGGGCGGCGAGGGTGACGAGATCAGCGACGCCGAATTCGAATCGCTGCTCGACCAACTGCATGGCAAGGGCCAGTTCTCCCCTGAAGTCGTGGCCGCCACCCCGGCGAGCAGTACTTCGGCGCCTGCGGCATCCGACGAAATCACCGACGACGAATTCGAAGCGCTGCTCGATCAACTGCACGGCAAAGGCACCTTCGCCGCCGATGCGCTGGCGTCTGCGAGTGCGTCTGGCGCCCCGGCAGCACCCGCCGAGGCGGGCGGCGAGCACATCACCGATCATGAATTCGAAGCCCTGTTGGACCAACTGCACGGCAAGGGCAAATTCTCCAGCGATGCGCTGGCCACCCAGGCGCCTGACGCACCTGCCGCTGTGGCCAGCGCCGCACCGACCAAGGCCGACAGCAAACCGGCTGCCAAGCCTGAGTCGGCCCCGGCCGCGAAACCTGCCGCCGCCAAGCCCACTGCCCCGACCCGTGCCGCGGCCCCGGCGGCCGACAAGCCGGTGGTCAGCGAGGCGGAAACCACCGTGCGGGTCGACACCGCGCGCCTGGACGAGATCATGAACATGGTCGGCGAGCTGGTGCTGGTGCGTAACCGCCTGGTGCGCCTGGGCCTGAACAGCGGCGACGAGGCCATGTCCAAGGCTGTGTCCAACCTCGACGTGGTCACCGCCGATCTGCAGACCGCAGTCATGAAGACCCGCATGCAGCCGATCAAGAAGGTCTTCGGCCGCTTCCCGCGTCTGGTCCGCGACCTGGCCCGCCAGCTCAAGAAGGAAATCAACCTGGAGCTGGTCGGCGAAGAGACCGACCTGGACAAGAACCTCGTCGAAGCCTTGGCCGACCCACTGGTGCACCTGGTGCGCAACGCTGTCGACCATGGCATCGAGATGCCCGACGAGCGCGAAGCCTCTGGCAAGGCGCGCACCGGCCATGTGGTGTTGTCCGCCGAGCAGGAGGGTGACCACATCCTGTTGTCGATTTCCGACGACGGCAAGGGCATGGACCCGAACGTGCTGCGTGCCAAGGCGGTGGAAAAGGGCCTGATGGACAAGGACGCCGCCGAGCGCCTGAGCGAGTCGGACTGCTACAACCTGATCTTCGCCCCCGGCTTCTCCACCAAGACCGAGATCTCCGACGTGTCCGGTCGCGGCGTGGGCATGGACGTGGTCAAGACCAAGATCGCCCAGCTCAACGGTTCTATCAACATCTTCTCGGCCAAGGGCCAGGGCTCGAAGATCGTCATCAAGGTGCCGCTGACCCTGGCGATCATGCCGACCCTGATGGTGATGCTGGGCAACCAGGCGTTCGCCTTCCCGCTGGTCAACGTCAACGAGATCTTCCACCTGGACCTGTCGCGCACCAACGTGGTCGACGGCCAGGAGGTCGTGATCGTGCGCGACAAGGCGCTGCCGCTGTTCTACCTCAAGCGCTGGCTGGTTCAGGACCAGGTGCACGAGGAGCAGCGTGAGGGCCATGTGGTGATCCTCTCGGTCGGCACCCAGCGCATCGGCTTCGTCGTCGATCAGTTGGTGGGGCAGGAGGAAGTGGTGATCAAACCGCTGGGCAAGATGCTGCAGGGCACCCCGGGCATGTCCGGCGCGACCATCACCGGCGACGGTCGCATCGCGTTGATCCTCGACGTACCGAGCATGCTCAAGCGTTACGCCGCGCGGCGTTATTGATTTCGGTGGCGCACCCTGGCGGTGGCGCCGCCTAATGGAGTGTTTATGGCAGTCAAGGTCCTGGTGGTGGATGATTCCGGTTTCTTCCGCCGCCGCGTCTCGGAAATTCTCTCGGCCGACCCGACGATCCAGGTCGTCGGCACTGCGACCAACGGCAAGGAAGCGATCGACCAGGCGCTGGCGCTGCGACCGGATGTCATCACCATGGACTACGAAATGCCCATGATGGATGGCATCACCGCAGTGCGGCACATCATGCAGCGCTGCCCGACCCCGGTATTGATGTTCTCCTCGCTGACCCACGAAGGTGCCCGGGTCACCCTTGACGCGCTGGACGCTGGCGCGGTGGACTACCTGCCGAAGAACTTCGAGGACATCTCGCGCAACCCGGACAAGGTCAGGCAGTTGCTGTGCGAGAAGGTCCACACCATTTCCCGCAGCAACCGCCGTTTCGGCGGCTATGCCACGGCCATCCCGACGCCAGCGCCTGCACCGGCCAGCCAAGCCCCGGCCAGCAGCCTGGGCAGCGCTGCGCCGACCCGCAGTGCCGTACCGGCTGCCCCGGTGACGCGCAGCGCGGCTGGCACCAGCCACTCACCCGCGCCCAAGCGCAAGCCCTACAAGCTGGTGGCCATCGGTACTTCCACCGGCGGCCCGGTGGCGCTGCAACGGGTGCTCACCCAGCTGCCGGCCAGCTTCCCTGCGCCGATCGTGCTCATCCAGCACATGCCGGCGGCGTTCACCAAGGCCTTCGCCGAGCGCCTGGACAAGCTGTGCAAGATCAGCGTCAAGGAGGCCGAGGATGGCGATGTGCTGCGCCCGGGCCTGGCCTTGCTGGCCCCAGGTGGCAAGCAGATGATGGTCGACGGCCGTGGCACGGTGAAGATTCTGCCGGGTGACGAACGCCTGAACTACAAGCCGTGCGTAGACATTACCTTCGGCTCGGCGGCCAAGTCCTATGGCGACAAGGTGCTGTCGGTGGTGCTCACCGGCATGGGCGCCGATGGCCGCGAAGGTGCGCGCCTGCTCAAACAGGGCGGCAGCACCGTGTGGGCCCAGGATGAAGCCAGCTGTGTGATTTATGGCATGCCCATGGCCATCGTCAAAGCCAACCTGGCCGATGCCGTTTACAGCCTGGACGAAATCGGCAAGCACCTGGTCGAGGCGTGCATCTGATGGACGTGCTGAGCCTGATCGGCCTGATCCTCGCCTTTGTCGCCATCGTCGGCGGTAACTTCCTCGAGGGCGGCCATGTCGGGGCCTTGATCAACGGCCCGGCGGCCCTGATCGTGCTGGGTGGTACCTTGGCTGCAGCGCTCCTGCAATCGCCGTTGCCGGCGTTCAAGCGGGCCTTGCAGATCCTGCGTTGGATCTTCTTCCCGCCCCGGGTGGACCTGCCAGGTGGCATCGACCGGGTCGTCAACTGGAGCCTGACCGCACGCAAGGAAGGCCTGCTGGGCCTGGAAGGGGTGGCCGATGCCGAACCCGACCCCTATGCGCGCAAGGGTTTGCAGTTGCTGGTCGACGGCGCCGAGCCCGAGGCCATCCGCAGCATCCTCGAGGTCGATTTCCTGACCCAGGAAAGCCGTGATATCCAGGCAGCCAAGGTGTTCGAGAGCATGGGCGGCTACGCGCCGACCATCGGCATCATCGGTGCGGTCATGGGCCTGATCCATGTGATGGGCAACCTGGCCGACCCGTCGCAATTGGGCAATGGCATCGCCGTGGCGTTCGTCGCCACCATCTATGGCGTGGCCAGCGCCAACCTGATCCTGCTGCCGGTCGCCAACAAGCTCAAGGCCATCGCCCTGCGCCAGTCGCGCTATCGCGAGATGCTCCTTGAGGGCCTGCTGTCGATCGCCGAAGGGGAGAACCCACGCTCGATCGAGCTGAAGCTGCAAGGCTTCATGGAGTAGACCATGGCCCGTCGTCGCCCTACCGAGGAACACGAGAATCACGAACGCTGGCTGGTGTCGTATGCCGACTTCATCACGTTGTTGTTCGCTTTCTTCGTGGTCATGTACTCGATTTCCTCGATCAACGAGGGCAAGTACAAGGTCATTTCCCAGGCGTTGATCGGCGTGTTCAACGACCCGGAGCGCAGCATGAAGCCGATCCCCATCGGCGACGAACGCCCATTGACCATCAAGCCAGCCGAGCCGTTGGTCAAGGACAGCGAGCAGACCGATGCGGGCCTGGCGCAGAGCAGTGTGGACCCATTGCAAAGCATCGCCGATGACGTGCGCGAGGCGTTCGGCGACCTGATCAAGTCCGACCAGATGACCGTGCGCGGCAACGAACTGTGGGTGGAAATCGAGCTCAACTCGTCGCTGTTGTTCGGCAGTGGCGATGCCATGCCGAGCGACATGGCCTTCAACCTTATCGAAAAGGTGGCCAACATCCTCAAACCGTTCGCCAACCCGGTGCACGTGGAAGGCTTTACCGACAACCTGCCGATTCGCACGGCCCAGTACCCGACCAACTGGGAGCTGTCGTCGGCGCGCGCGGCGAGCATCGTCCGCTTGCTGGCCATGAATGGCGTCAATCCGGCGCGCATGGCTTCGGTGGGCTATGGCGAATACCAGCCGGTGGCGAGCAACGACACGGCCGAAGGGCGTGCACGCAACCGCCGCGTGGTCCTGGTGATTTCCCGTAACCTCGAGGTGCGTCGCAGCCTGACCGGCTCCGGCAGCGCCAATGCCACGCCAGATGCGGCCTTGCGCCGTGCTGGCACACAAAGTGCACCGGCAACGCCTGCAGCGGTGGCAGGGCCATAACTCGTCAATTCTCTGGCACCGTATACCCTGTGGGAGCCGGCTTCCACAAGGTTCAGCATCATTAACGAGTCATGAGTCGTCTTATGAGAGTCTGGGCAGTAGCCAATCAAAAAGGTGGAGTCGGCAAGACCACCACTACCATCGCCTTGGCCGGTTTGCTGGCCGAGGCGGGCAAGCGCGTGGTCGTGGTCGACCTCGACCCCCATGGCTCGATGACCAGCTATTTTGGGCATAACCCCGATGCCCTGGAACACAGCTGCTACGACCTGTTCCTGCACAAGGGCTCAGTGCCCGAGGGGCTGCCCGGGCAACTGCTGCTGCCGACCAGCGACGAGCGTATCTCGTTGCTGCCTTCGAGCACCGCATTGGCGGTGCTCGAGCGCCAGTCGCCGGGACAGAGTGGCCTGGGCCTGGTCATCGCCAAGAGTCTGGCGCAGCTGTGGCAGGACTTCGACTTCGCCCTGATCGACAGCCCGCCGTTGCTCGGAGTGCTGATGGTCAATGCCCTGGCGGCCAGCCAGCAGCTGGTGATCCCGGTGCAGACCGAGTTTCTTGCGGTCAAGGGGCTCGAGCGCATGGTCGGTACCCTGGCCATGGTCAACCGTTCACGGCGCCAGGCCTTGCCCTACCAGATCGTGCCGACCCTGTTCGACCGGCGTACCCAAGCCTCCCTGGGCACCCTCAAGGTGCTGCGCGATAACTATGGCGAACAGGTCTGGCCGGGCTACATCCCGGTCGATACGCGCCTGCGCGATGCCAGCCGGGCGGGTGTCACGCCCTCGCAGTTCGACGGCAAGAGCCGTGGTTTGATCGCCTACCGGGCGCTGCTCAAGCACCTGTTGACCCAACAATCGGCACTGCAGGTGGCCTGATGAATTCCGCACGACAGACCACCACCAAGCCGCAACTGGCCCTGCAGTCCTACCTCGACGGGTTGCTTCAGGAAGCCACGCAGGAACTCGACCCGCCCGCTGTGCCGGCCGAAGCGGCGCCCAGCGATGAATTTGCCGAGGCCGTTCGCCAGGAGCAAGCGCAGGATGCTCAGCGCGAACCTCTGGCTACGATGCGGCCGTTCGCCGAGCCTGAGGCCAAGGTGTTGCCCACTGTGCTGACGGCTGTCGACGTTGCGCCCAAGGCCGAAGTCGTAGGCGAGGCACAAAAACAGGCCGAGCTGATCACGCCAGTGGCCCCCCTGGTCGATGTGCATTTGCCATCGGCCGGCGCGGTGCTGCCGCCCAAGACCGTCGACGGCCGTCCGGCCTGGGCGGCGGAGCCGTTCGAATGCCTGCTGTTCGATGTCGCCGGCCTGACCCTGGCCGTGCCGCTGGTCTGCCTTGGCTCGATCTACAGCCTGGCTGGCCAGGAACTGACACCGTTGTTTGGTCAGCCAGACTGGTTCCTCGGCATCCTCACCTGCCAGGCGGGCAACCTCAAGGTCCTGGACACCGCGCGCTGGGTCATGCCCGACCGCTACCGCGAGGACTTCCGCCAGGGCCTGCAATATGTGATTTCCGTCCAGGGTTACGAATGGGGGCTGGCCGTGCACCAGGTCAGCCGTTCCCTGCGCCTGGACCCGGCCGAGATCAAGTGGCGCAGCCAGCGTGGGCAGCGACCCTGGCTGGCCGGCACGGTGATCGAACACATGTGTGCCTTGCTCGATGTCGCCGAACTGGCCGAGTTGATCGCCAGCGGCGCCGTCAAGCAGATGCACGCCAAACACCAATGACCGAACACACCGCCAAGCGCGGATTTCAAGGGGTAGGGGAATGAAAAAGTCGTCTGCACAAGGTTCCGAAGATCCGATCCTGCAGTGGGTAACGTTCCGTCTGGACAACGAGTCCTACGGCATCAACGTCATGCAGGTGCAGGAAGTTCTGCGCTACACCGAGATCGCGCCGGTACCGGGTGCGCCGAGCTACGTGCTGGGCATCATCAACCTGCGCGGCAATGTGGTCACGGTGATCGACACCCGCCAGCGTTTTGGCCTGATGCCCACCGAAGTCACCGACAACACCCGCATCGTCATCATCGAGGCGGACAAGCAGGTGGTCGGTATCCTGGTCGACAGCGTGGCCGAGGTGGTCTACCTGCGCCAATCGGAAATCGAAACCGCGCCGAATGTCGGTAACGAGGAGTCGGCCAAGTTCATCCAGGGCGTGTGCAACAAGAATGGCGAACTGCTGATCCTGGTCGAGCTGGACAAGATGATGACCGAGGAAGAGTGGTCCGAGCTGGAGAACATCTGAGTTGATCTTCGAGGCTGCTGTCCTTTTCCTGGCATTGCTCTGGGCGCTGAGCCTGTGGTTGTTCCTCAACTACAGCAAGCGCCAACGCGAACTGGCCGCCCAGCAGGCCCAGGGCGATGCGCTGCGTGACCAGCGCATCAAGGACCTGGCCAAGCGCCTGGACGACTACCAGAACGGTACCGTGCGCATGGGCGAGGCGATCCACGAGCTGCGCGCCGTGGTCGCGCCGTTGCCCGACAAGCTCCAGCAACTGGAGCAGCGCGACCCCAACAGCGTGACCTTCACCCAGGCGGCCAAGCTGGTGGGCATGGGCGCCAGCGTCGAGGAACTGACCCGCACCTGCGGCCTGACCCAGGCCGAGGCGGAGCTGATGAGCAAGCTGCATCGCGGCGAGTGAAACGATCCATCGAGCTCTACTGTAGGAGCGGCCTTGCGCCCCATCGCGGCGAAAGGCCGCTCTCATAGAACAACGCATAACTATTTGATTTTTCGGGCTTTGTGGGGGCGGGCTTGTCCCGCGATTGGGCCGGGCCGGATATCACCGTCGCCTGGCAAGGGCTTTGCCCTTGATCGCGGGACAAGTCGGACCGTCGCACCGCCGCTCCCACAGGGGGCGGCGCTAGCCGCTTGTTCTCTGCGCGACAGCGCAGCCCGAAGGGCTGGGTAATCTCCTACAGGTTTCTGTCATATCAATGAGTTTCGCGCTATGAGGGCAGGCGCAGCTGCGTGGGCGTGATGTCGCGCTCGGGAGCCAGCTCGTCATCGAAGCCCGCAGGCACCTTGCCGCGTAATTGCCAGGCAAAGGCGATGATCTCGGCAATGGTCAGGTACAGCGCCTCGGGAATCTGCTCCCCGAGCTCCAGGCGCGCGAGCAGCCGTACCAGCTCGGCGTTCTCGTAGATCGGCACCTCGTGTTCGCGAGCGATGGCGAGGATGGCCTCGGCCAGTTCGTCGTCGCCCTTGGCGCTGAGCGTCGGTGCCTGCTGGCCGTCATAGCTCAGGGCGATGGCCTGGCGCGGTTGCTTGCTACTCATGCGTTTTCATCCACCCAACGTTGTTCCAGGCGTGTGCGTGCCCCTTGCGGTGGCGTGCCGGGGTGGCACTGCAGGTCGCCGACGTCCAGGCCGCGGGCCACCAACCGTTCGCGTAGCTCACCCAACTGACGCTCGATCAATTGTGCGGTCTGGGGCAGCTGCGCCCATAGCTGGCCCGACAGCTGGCCTTGGTTCAGCTGCGCCTGGACCTGCAAGGGGCCGAGCGGTGGCAGGTCGAATGCCAGTTCGATCCGCCACAACGACGCCAGCGGGTCGCGTTGTTCGCGTTGTGGGTCGGCCTGTTGTTCCGGCGTTTCTTCGCGTTGCAGCTTGACCTGCAAGGGCACGAACTCCTGGCCATGGCGGATCGGTATCTCGGTCTGCCAGGTGGTCTGCAGGTTGCCGTTCTCGTTCATGCCGGTTTGCTGCAGGCTGGACAGTTGATGGCTCTGCAGACGCGCGATGGCGGCGGCAGCCAGGCGCAGCAACTGCTGCAGGTCGCCTTCTTCCTCCAGGCTCTTCACCAGCCGCGAGGGCAGGGGAAAGGCGCCAGGTTGAGGCTTGGGCGTGTTGCGTTCGAGCATGCCCAGGGCGCCTCGCGCCATGCCTGGAAACGCCTGCGCCAGGGCGCTGGCCGTGGTGGGGTTGAAGGGTATGCCGGTAGGGAGGGAAGGCGTGGCTTGGGCCACTAGCCGGATCAACTGCGCCTTCAGGTCCGTTGCCACGCCCCCTGTCAGCCCTCCCAGCAGCTTGGCCTCCAGGAAAGCGCCGCTGCTGTGCAGCGCTTGGGCCACAGCCTTGGCATCGCCCAGTTGCCGCGCCTGCGGCAGGCTGGCCAGCAGGCGTTCGGCGCTGGTGCGCAGCTCGCCGTTGCCACTCGGGTCGCGGGCGATCTGCTGCAAGGCATCGAGCAGCCCCGTCAGCGACGCCTGGCGGCTCTGTTGCGCGCCGAGCAATTGACTGACGGCCAGTTGCTCCTGGCGGCCGCCCAGGGGCACGAAGCGCAGCGACTGGTCACCTTGTACCAGGGCGCTGAGCAGGCTGCCGACTGCCAATGGCCTTGGGCTGTCGACGGTCAGGGTGGCGCCGGCCTGGGGGCTGTTGAGCAGGCTGACCAGCGAGCGGAAGCTGGTCGCGTCACCGGGGTTCGTCGGCAGGGCCTGGCTGGTCAGCACCTTGCCTTGCAGCAGGGTGCCCACTGGCACCTTGGCCGTATCGAGGCGGGTGAGGGCTGCGATATTGCTGGCATTGGCCTGTTGCACGAGGATCGCCAGGCGGTTGCCTTCGGTCTGGGTGACGGTGACCTGGCTCCCCTGGGGCAAGGGCTGGCTGGCGCTGGCCTGCAGTTGGGTCTGGTTGCCGTTGGCCAGGGTCAGGCGCAGCAACAGCTGGAAATCCTGGCCGACCTGGCGCAACGACAGCACATCGGCCCGGGCGGTCTCGCCGGGTGCCATCAAGCCTGGCTGGGGTTGTAGCAGACGCAGCAGTTCGCCGGTCATCGCAGCCTTGCCGGCCTGCAGGCCCAGCACGGTTTGTGCGCCGAGACTATTGATTTCAGTCATGATTGTATACAACCTGTCGGACCAGCCCTCTTGGCAGCGGGACGTTGCATGTAATAATGCCCGCCCGTCCGCCATTGCCACTATAACGGCAGTGAATGGGGCGACTTGAGACACAGGGTCCAGGTTCGCTAGCGCCTTTGGCAAGTAGCGAACCTGGGCCCAACCTGTATAAGGCGAAACCGTGACCCTTCACCTACAAGCCACAGGCCTGGCCTGCGAGCGCGACTGGCGATTGCTCTTCGAGCACCTGGAGTTTCAGTTGCGGCCCGGTGACATGCTGCAGATCAGCGGCCCCAACGGTAGCGGCAAGACCAGCCTGCTGCGCCTGTTGGCCGGCCTGATGCAGCCGACGGCCGGGCAAATCCTGCTGGGGGGCCAGCCGCTGGCCGAGCAGCGCCATGCCCTTGCCAGTATCCTGCTGTGGATCGGCCACGCCGCCGGAATCAAGGACCTGCTCACGGCCGAGGAAAACCTTGCCTGGCTATGCGCCCTGCACCAGCCGGCCAGCGCCGAGGCGATCTGGCAGGCGCTGGCGGCGGTAGGATTGCGTGGTTTCGAAGACGTGCCGTGCCACACCTTGTCTGCCGGCCAGCAGCGCCGCGTGGCCTTGGCCCGGTTGTATCTGGAAAGCCCACCGCTGTGGATCCTCGACGAACCCTTCACGGCCCTCGACAAGCAGGGCGTGGCTCAACTCGAGGCACACCTGGCGGCCCACTGCGAGCAAGGCGGCACGGTGGTGTTGACCACCCACCATACCCTCGAGCGCAAGCCGTCCGGCTACCGTGAACTAAACCTGGGGCAATGGGCGGCATGAGCGTATTCATCCTGTTGCTGCGCCGCGAGGCGCGCCTGTTGTGCCGCCGTCCGGCGGAACTGGCCAACCCGCTGGTGTTCTTCGCGATCGTCGTCGCCTTGTTTCCACTGGCGGTCGGCCCTGAGACACAATTGTTGCAAACCTTGTCGCCAGGCTTGGTCTGGGTGGCGGCGTTGTTGGCCGTGCTGTTGTCGCTGGACGGCCTGTTTCGCAGCGACTTCGAGGATGGCTCGCTGGAGCAGTGGGTGCTGTCACCGCACCCGTTGGCACTGCTGGTGCTGGCCAAGGTGCTGGCGCATTGGATCTTTTCCGGGCTGGCGCTGGTATTGTTGGCACCGCTGCTGGCGCTGATGCTGGGCCTGCCCGGCAATTGCCTGCCTGTGCTGTTGGGCTCGCTGCTGCTGGGTACGCCGGTGCTGAGCCTGCTGGGCGCGGTGGGCGCGGCGCTGACCGTCGGTCTCAAGCGCGGCGGCCTGTTGCTGGCGTTGCTGATACTGCCGCTGTATATCCCGGTATTGATCCTGGGCAGTGGCGCCTTGCAAGCGGCATTGCAGAATATGCCCGCCACCGGCCATCTGCTGTGGCTGGCCAGCCTGACGACCTTGGCGGTGACCCTGGCACCTTTTGCGATCGCGGCCGGCCTGAAGATCAGCGTCGGCGAATAACGAGTCCCGGGCTTCCAAGCCCGGCAGATACCCTGGATGTACCCTGATGAAAATGAGCTGGACGTGGTTCCACAAGCTGGGCTCCCCCAAATGGTTCTATGCGATCAGCGGCCGCATGCTGCCGTGGCTGACCGTTGCCGCCACCCTCCTGCTGCTGGTCGGCATCACCTGGGGGCTGGCCTTCGCGCCCCAGGACTATCAGCAGGGCAACAGCTTCCGGATCATCTACATCCATGTGCCGGCCGCCATGCTGGCGCAGTCGTGCTATGTGCTGCTGGCGGTGGCCGGGGTAGTGGGGCTGGTGTGGAAGATGAAACTGGCCGACGTCGCCCTGCAATGCGCCGCCCCCATCGGTGCCTGGATGACCGCGGTGGCCTTGGTGACCGGGGCGATCTGGGGCAAGCCGACCTGGGGTAGCTGGTGGGTCTGGGATGCACGCCTTACGTCCATGCTCATCCTGCTGTTCCTGTACTTCGGCATCATCGCCCTGGGCCAGGCGATCAGCAACCGCGACAGCGCGGCCAAGGCCTGCGCGGTATTGGCCATCGTCGGCGTGGTGAACATCCCGATCATCAAGTATTCGGTGGAGTGGTGGAACACCCTGCACCAAGGCGCCACCTTTACCCTGACCGAAAAACCGGCGATGCCGGCCGAGATGTGGTTGCCGTTGCTGTTGACGGCGCTCGGTTTCTACTGCTTCTTCGGCGCGGTGCTGTTGGTTCGCATGCGTCTCGAGGTGCTCAAGCGCGAAGCCCGCGCCAGCTGGGTCCGGGAGGAAGTATTGAACAGCCTGGGTCGGAGGGCCGCCAGATGAGTTTCGCATCCTTCGGTGATTTCCTCGCCATGGGGCATCATGGCCTGTACGTCTGGTCGGCCTATGGCATCTGCCTGGCGGTGCTGGCGCTCAATGTCGCAGCGCCTTTGCTGGCCCGCCGCCGCTACCTGCAAGAAGAGGCGCGCCGTCTGCGCCGGGAGAACAACCAGTGAATCCGCAGCGCAAGAAACGCCTGTTCCTCATCCTCGGCCTGCTGGTCGGCGTGGCCATCGCCGTCGGCTTCGCCCTGAGCGCCCTGCAGCAGAACATCAACCTGTTCTATACCCCGACCCAGATCGCCAATGGCGAGGCGCCGCTCGATACCCGCATTCGCGCAGGCGGCATGGTCGAGAAGGGGTCGGTGCAGCGCTCGTCCGACTCGCTGGACGTGCGCTTCGTGGTCACCGACTTCAACAAGTCGGTGCCGATCACCTACCGCGGCATTCTTCCTGACCTGTTCCGCGAAGGGCAGGGTATCGTGGCCCTGGGCAAGCTCAATGCCGACGGCGTGGTGGTGGCCGACGAGGTGCTGGCCAAGCACGACGAGAAGTACATGCCGCCTGAGGTCACCAAAGCCTTGAAGGAAAGCGGTCAGGCGGCCACCGGCGCGGAGCCCAAGCCATGAACGCGGCCCTGGTGATCCCCGAGCTCGGGCAATTGTCGATGATCCTGGCGATCTGTTTCGCCGTGGTGCAGGCCAGCGTGCCTTTGCTTGGCGCCTGGCGCGGCGACAGCCTGTGGATGAGCCTGGCACGGCCGGCGGCCTGGGGGCAGTTCGCCTTCCTGGCGTTCGCCTTCGCCTGCCTCACCCATGCCTTCATGACCGACAACTTCTCGGTGGCCTATGTGGCCAGCAACTCCAACAGCGCCTTGCCCTGGTACTACAAGTTCAGTGCCGTGTGGGGCGCGCACGAGGGTTCGCTGCTGCTCTGGGCGTTGATCCTGGGGGGCTGGACCTTCGCCGTGTCGGTGTTCTCGCGCCAGCTGCCGCAGGTGATGCTGGCCCGGGTTCTGGCGGTGATGGGCATGATCAGCGTCGGTTTCCTGTCGTTCCTGATCATCACCTCCAACCCGTTCGAACGCCTGTTGCCCCAAGTGCCGACCGACGGGCGCGACCTGAACCCGCTGCTGCAGGACTTCGGCCTGATCGTCCACCCGCCGATGCTGTACATGGGCTACGTCGGCTTCTCGGTGGCCTTCGCCTTCGCCATCGCCGCGCTGCTGGGCGGGCGTCTGGACGCGGCCTGGGCGCGCTGGTCGCGGCCTTGGACCATCGTCGCCTGGGCCTTCCTCGGTGTCGGCATCACCCTGGGGTCCTGGTGGGCCTACTACGAGCTGGGCTGGGGCGGCTGGTGGTTCTGGGACCCGGTGGAAAACGCTTCCTTCATGCCGTGGCTGGTGGGCACGGCGCTGATCCACTCGCTGGCGGTCACCGAGAAGCGTGGGGTGTTCAAGAGCTGGACGGTGCTGCTGGCCATCGCCGCCTTCTCCCTGAGCCTGCTGGGGACCTTCCTGGTCCGTTCCGGGGTGTTGACCTCGGTGCATGCCTTCGCGTCCGATCCGTCCCGTGGCGTATTCATCCTGATCTTCCTACTGTTCGTGGTCGGCGGCTCGCTGACCTTGTTCGCCCTGCGTGCACCGGTGGTCAAGAGCCAGGTCGGCTTTGCCCTGTGGTCGCGCGAGACATTGCTGCTGGCCAACAACCTGGTGCTGGTGGTGGCGGCGTCGATGATCCTGCTCGGTACCCTCTACCCGCTGGTACTCGATGCCCTGACCGGGGCCAAGCTGTCGGTCGGCCCGCCTTACTTCGATGCGCTGTTCCTGCCGTTGATGGCGCTGCTGATGGTGGTACTGGGGGTCGGTGTGGTGGTGCGCTGGAAGGACACTCCGGGCAAATGGCTGTTGGGCATGCTGACTCCGGTGCTGGTGGGCAGCGCGGTCCTGGCGCCGGTCGCGGGCCTGCTGGTCGACGACTTCGACTGGCCTGCCCTGAGCGCGTTCGCCCTGGCCGCCTGGGTGGTGCTGGCAGGCGTGCGCGACATCTTCGACAAGACCCGTCACAAGGGCCTGACCAAGGGCCTGCGTGGCTTGTCGCGCAGCTACTGGGGGATGCACCTGGCGCACCTGGGCCTGGCGGTGTGCGCCCTGGGCGTGGTGCTGTCGAGCAATAACAGCGCCGAGCGTGACCTGCGCATGGCACCGGGTGAAACCGTGGAACTGGCGGGATATCACTTCCTGTTCGAGGGCGCCCAGCACTTCGAGGGGCCGAACTTCATCTCCGACAAGGGCACCGTGCGCATCAGCCGCGACGGTCGCGAAGTGACCGTGTTGCACCCTGAGAAGCGCCTGTATACGGTGCAGCAGGCGATGATGACCGAGGCCGGTATCGACGCCGGCTTCACCCGCGATCTGTATGTCGCCCTCGGCGAGCCTTTGGACAACGGTGCCTGGGCGGTACGGGTGCATATCAAACCTTATGTCCGCTGGATCTGGCTGGGCGGTCTGCTGACCGCGTTGGGCGGGTTCCTGGCGGCGTTCGACCGACGCTACCGCGTCAAGGTCAAGGCCCGGGTGCGTGATGTCCTGGGCATGTCTGGAGCAACTGCATGAAGCGTTGGATCATGGTGTTGCCATTGGCGGTGTTCCTGCTGATGGCGGTCTTCCTCTACAAAGGCCTGTTCCTCAAGCCCGACGAACTGCCCTCGGCGATGATCGGCAAGCCGTTCCCGGCCTTCTCGCTGGCCTCGGTCCAAGGCGATCGTACGCTTACCCCCGCCGACCTGCAGGGGCGCCCGGCACTGGTCAATGTCTGGGCCACCTGGTGCCCTTCGTGCAAGGTCGAACACCCTTACCTCAACCAGCTCGCCGAGCAGGGCGTGGTCATTCATGGGGTCAACTACAAGGACGACAACGCCGCGGCGTTGAAATGGCTGGCCGACTTCCACAACCCGTACCAGCTGAACATTCGTGACGAGCAGGGCAGCCTGGGGCTGGACTTGGGCGTGTACGGGGCGCCGGAAACCTTCCTGGTCGATGCCAAAGGCATCATCCGCTACAAACATGTGGGTGTGGTCGATGCCACGGTGTGGCGCGAGCAGCTGGCGCCGCTGTATCAGAGCCTGGTCGAGGAGGCCAAGCCATGAGGCGTTGGCTGGCGGCGGCGATGCTGATCCTGGGCGTGGCCGGTGCGGCCCGGGCCGCCATCGATACCTACCAGTTCCGCGATGATGCCGAGCGCGAGCGTTATCAGCAACTGACCAAGGAGCTGCGCTGCCCCAAGTGCCAGAACCAGGACATCGCCGACTCCAATGCACCCATTGCAGCTGACTTGCGGCGGGAGATCTTCCGCATGCTCGGCGAAGGCAAGAGCAACGAGCAGATCGTCGATTTCATGGTCGATCGCTATGGCGACTTCGTGCGCTACAAGCCGGCGCTCACCGGGCGCACCTGGCTGCTCTGGTTCGGCCCAGGCATCCTCCTGGCCTCCGGCTTCGTGGTGCTGGCGGTGATCGTGCGCCGTCGCCGCGGGCCGGTGGCGGCCACCCCGGAGCAATTGTCGCCTGAAGAACGCGAGCGTCTCGCCAAACTGCTGGATAAAGAACAGACCCATGACTGAATTCTGGCTTAGCGCGGGCCTGCTGTTGCTCGCCGCCCTGGCTTTCCTGCTGATCCCTATCCTGCGCGGTCGCCGCCGCCAGCAACAGGAAGAAGACCGTACTGCCCTCAATGTCGCCTTGTATCAGGAGCGGGTCGCCGAACTGGCAACCCAGCAGGAAGCCGGTGTGCTCGATGCCGAGCAACTGGCCAAGGGCCGCGACGAGGCCGCCCGTGAATTGCTGGCCGATACCGAGGGCGCCGAGGCGCCGCGCCAGGGCCATCTGGGCAAGGCGCTGCCGCTGCTGGCTGCGGTCTTGGTGCCGGCGGTGGGCCTTGGGCTGTACCTGCATTTCGGCGCTGCCGACAAGGTCGAGCTGACCCGCGAGTTCGCCCAGGCGCCGCAGTCGATGGAAGAAATGACCACGCGCCTGGAGCGTGCCGTGCAGGCACAGCCCGACTCGGCAGAGGGCCTGTATTTCCTTGGCCGCGCCTATATGGCCGAGCAACGCCCAGCCGACGCGGCCCGCACCTTCGAGCGCGCCGTCGCCTTGGCCGGACGCCAGCCCGAGCTGCTTGGCCAATGGGCCCAGGCCTTGTATTTCGCAGCGAACAAGCAGTTCAGCGAGCAGGTACAGGCGTTGACCGACGAAGCGCTCAAGGCTGACCCCAAGGAGGTCACCAGCCTGGGCCTGCGCGGCATCGCCGCGTTCGAGGGCGAGCGCTACCAGGAGGCGATCGACTACTGGCAACGCCTGCTGGCGCAATTGCCTGAAGGTGACGCTTCGCGCGCCGCCCTGCAGGGCGGTATCGACCGCGCCGCAGAACGGTTGCAGGCGGCGGGCGGCAAACCTGCGGCAGTGTCCGAGGCTGCTCGTCTGAAAGTGCGGGTGACACTGGCCGACAAGCTCAAGGACAAGGTCAAGCCCGGTGACACGGTGTTCATCTTCGCCCGTGCCAGCAATGGCCCACCCATGCCTGTTGCGGCCAAGCGCGTGACGGTGGCCCAGTTGCCGCTGGAAGTGGAGCTTTCCGACGCCGATGCGATGACGCCGCAGATGAAACTGTCGGACTTCAGTGAGGTCCAATTGGTTGCCCGTGTGTCCCGTGGCGGCCAGCCGACCCGGGGCGAATGGATCGGCCAGAGCGCGCCGCTGTCCACCCATACCGAGGCAGCCCAGCACCTGACCATCGACAGCCCAGATCAATAAGAGAGTATTTGCATGAACAGCGCCGTCCGTCTGACCCTGATCACCCTGGCACTGGGTCTTTCCGCCTGTACGGTGCAGCAACCAAGCGATGAGCCGTGGCCGCCGGTCGAAACCGTGCCGCCGCGCCAGGGGCCGGTGATCAAGCCGGCGCCGAGCGGGCAGCCGAGCACCCGGCCGAGCAAACCTGCCAGCGCGCCCAAGGCCATGCCGCGCACCTCCGCCAGCTTCGCCCCGCCACCGGGCGGTGCCAGCCACTGGGACCCGCGCATGGGCGTCTATGTGCTGGAAAACAAGCCCAACACCTTCTATCGCCAGCGCACCTACTACCGCTGGAACAACGGCTGGAGCTGGTCGCTGAGCCCCGAGGGCCCTTGGCAGGAAACCGACAGCAGCGGCGTTCCGGGCGGCCTGGGTCGGGCGTTCGCTCAGTAAGCATCACTCACCGGTACAGTACAGTTACGGGCTGATATTTCCATTGACTGTATGGGCTAGTCACCACGCATAATCCCTTCTCGCAGACGAGCCGGAGGGCGCATGAGCAAGACCGTTCTGGTGCTGGTGGAAACCGTCGATGACTACTTGCCGCTGCTCGAGCAGGCCGGTTTTCAGCTGATCCGCGCACCGTCGCCGCACTTGCGCGCCGAGGCCATCGCGCACTTCGGCGCCCAGGTCGATGCGGTACTGACCCGCGGCCCGCTGGGCCTGACGGCCGCCGAGATCGAAGCCTTGCCAGCGCTCAAGATCATCTGCGTGATCGGCGCCGGCTATGAACAGGTCGACCTGGCTGCCGCCTCGGCCCGCGGCATTACCGTGACCAATGGTGCCGGCGCCAACGCCGCAGCGGTCGCCGACCATGCCCTGGCGCTTCTCCTGGCGTTGCTGCGCGATGTGCCACGGGCCGATGCCAGCACACGCCGAGGGGAATGGAATCGGGTCATCAGCCCTTCGGTGAGCGGCAAGCGCCTGGGGATCCTTGGCCTAGGGGCGGTCGGTCGGGCGATCGCCAAGCGGGCGAGCCTGGGCTTCGACATGAGCATCAGCTACCACAGCCGCACGCCGCGCCACGATGTGCCCTACACCTGGCACGACAGCGTGCCGCGCCTGGCCGAGGCCGTGGACATCCTGGTGGTGGCGACCCCCGGCGGCCATGCCACCCGTCATCTGGTCGATGCCCAGGTACTCCAGGCCCTGGGGCCGGACGGTTACCTGGTCAACATCGCCCGGGCCAGCGTGGTCGATACTCAGGCGCTGGTCGATGCACTGAGCCGAGGCGCGATCGCAGGCGCTGCGCTGGATGTCTTCGATGACGAGCCTGCTGTGCCCGATGCGCTCAAGGTCCTTGGCAATACCGTGCTCACGCCCCACGTGGCCGGCCAATCACCGGAGGCGGCACGGGATACGGTGAACCTGGTGCTGCTTAACCTGCAGGCATTCTTTGCCGGTGAGCCGGTGCTGACGCCTGTCCGCTGCTGACCCCTTCCCCTGAACCTGCCTGGCATGATGCTGGGCCTAGGAGCCTTTGCATGCAATTCGAGATCTTCCAGGTCGATGCGTTTTCCGCCACGCCGTTCGGCGGCAACCCGGCGGCAGTGGTGCCATTGGAGCTATGGCTGCCGGATGAAACGCTGCAGCGTGTCGCCGAGGAGAACAATCTGTCCGAAACGGCGTATTTCGTCCGCAACGGCGAGGCGTTCGACCTGCGCTGGTTCACGCCGAGCGTGGAGGTGGATTTGTGCGGGCATGCGACGTTGGCGGCGGCCTGGGTGTTGTTCGAGCAGTTGGGTGAGCAGGCCGAGGTGCTGCGGTTCAATACGCGCAGCGGGGAGTTGCGGGTCAGCCGTGGCGATGATGGGTTGCTGGCGATGGACTTCCCGGCCAAGCAGCCGGTGGCAGTCGATGTGCCCGCGGGGTTGCTCGAGGCGCTGGGACTGGGCAGTGCTCGGGCGGTTTATCGTACCGATGATTACGTGGTGGTGATCGACGATGCGGCCTTGCTGGAGCCTTTGGCGCCTGACTTCGTGGCATTGGGGGCGTTCGAGGTGCGTGGCATCGCGGTGACGGCGCCTGGGCGAGGGTTCGATTTCGTGACGCGGTGGTTTGGACCGCGGGTAGGGGTCAACGAA
This sequence comes from Pseudomonas guariconensis, assembly GCF_015680235.1. Lineage (GTDB taxonomy): Bacteria > Pseudomonadota > Gammaproteobacteria > Pseudomonadales > Pseudomonadaceae > Aquipseudomonas > Aquipseudomonas guariconensis_A. The sequence continues at coordinate 106,369 of NZ_JADLJL010000010.1, read as the reverse complement.
GATCCTGTGACGGGATCGGCGCATACGTCACTGGCGCCATACTGGGCTGAGCGGTTGGGCAAGCAGAGCCTGGTGTGCGAGCAGGGTGGGCGTCGCAAGGGGCAGTTGAGGTGCGAGGTGCCTGGGAATGGGCGGGTGATCATCAGTGGGCGAGGGGCGTTGTACCTGCGTGGAGTGATCTCTATCTGATCGGTGGGGCGGTCAAGCTACAAGTGGTGCCTCGGCTGGCGTTGTTTGTTCGTGGGATAGGTGGTGAGCTTTCGTCCCAATCGCGGGACAAGTCGGACCGCCGCACCGCCGCTCCCACAGCGGGAGCGCAAGCTCAACAATCGCGCGATCTCCCGGCTTGCCCCGCGATCAGGCCAGAACAGCTAACCAATCCATATGATTGTTCGCCACCGCCACCGCCACCGCCACCGCCACTTTCGCTTTTGCCTTTGCTTTTCCTACGCAACAGCCCAGGCGCCGCCAATCGCGACGTCAGGAGGCCGAGCGTAGGCATTGCGCAGGTGGGTGCCAGGCATGGATGCCTGGCAAGCGGCGCAGGGCCATGGATGGCCCTTCGCCGCGCCCCGCCGGGAGCAATGCCGGAGCGAGGGAACCCCGGTGCGCAGCGCCGGGGCCGGATGCAGGAGCCAGCGGTTTTTGCCTACTTTTGCCCAAGAGCAAAAGTAGGTCGCCGTAAAGGCGAAAAGCGCCAGTGGCGCCACCGCCAAAAACGAATACCCACACGATCTAAAAGTCCAAGCCCAAGCCCAACAGGAAATCCCCAACCTATACTTCCAAACCCAACTCCCAAGGAGCTCCCCTCATGCCCCTGGAAAAACAAGGCACCTGCCTCTGCGGCCAAACCCACCTGAAAGTCACCGTCGACAACACCCACATCAGCGCCTGCCACTGCAGCATGTGCCGCAAATGGACCGGCGGCCCCCTTCTGGTCGTCCACTGCAGCCAACCCCCCCAGATCGAAGGCACGCCCCCTACCGTATATGACTCCTCCGATTGGGCCCAACGCGGCTTCTGCGGCCAGTGCGGCACGCACCTGTACTACCGCCTCAAGGCCAATGATTTCTATGCCATCCCGGTGGGCCTGCTGGACGGCGACGAAACCTGGGACTTCGACCTGCAGATCTTCGTCGAACAGAAACCCGCCTGGTACTGCTTCGCCAACCAGACCAAGGAGCTGACCGGCCAGGAAGCCTTCGAGCAACTGGGCTAGGTGCGCGCCATGAACTCCGATACCAGACAGATCAGCCCGGCTATCCAGGCAGTTTGTGATCGATGGAATGCTCTGGTCGATGCGTCAGTACGAGGCACCTCGCAGCCTTGCCAAAGCGGTTCATTCCTGAGAAAACGGCGGGCACGAAATCCGTTTCAGGAATAACAGGCATGAGCAGCGAACTGCAAATCATCGATCTCGAGGAAGGCGACGGCAAGGCCGTGGTCAAAGGCGCCCTGATCACCACCCAATACACCGGCTGGCTGGCCGACGGCCGCGAGTTCGACTCGTCTTGGTCGCGGGGCAAGCCGTTCCAGTGCGTGATCGGCACCGGTCGCGTGATCAAGGGGTGGGACCAAGGCCTCATGGGAATGCGCGTCGGCGGCAAGCGCAAGCTGCTGGTGCCGGCGCACTTGGGCTATGGCGAGCGCAGCGTCGGTTCGATCCCGCCCCATTCGGACCTGACATTCGAGATCGAGCTGCTGGAGGTGCTTACGCGGGATGATTGAGTCGTTCATATCCTGCGATTGCTTCGGAAAGGGACCTTTAAGCTTTCAGACCAGGGCCGGTTGAGCCGAGGGACGTCTCGGCTTTGCCATGACCTCCCGGGGAACCGGGACATCATTCAGCAACATGCAGCCTTTAACGTGGCCTTTGTCGATGGAACGACACATGCACGCATGGAGGAACCAAACGGGTTGAGGGGGCTCTGACCCTCACACGTGGCCACGGATGGCATTCACTACAAGGACTTCCTGTCGTCATTGCGCGGGGCTATGTGGCGGTCAACCCGAATTTATTTGCCACAAGAGTCTGCTTTGATGAAGTTGCCAGCTTTCCTCCGACGCCACCGCCACCTGTTGCTGAGCCTGGCACTTGCCGGCACAGCTTTGCCACTGGTACTGGATGCCGTAGAAACACGTGCGCAACCGGTCGATGGCACCCAGACCTTGGTATTCCTGCGTCACGCCGAAAAGCCGGGCGAAGGGCTCGGGCAACTGAACTGCCAAGGCCTGAACCGGGCCCTGGACTTGGCCACCTTGCTGCCGGAGCGTTTCGGCAAAGCCGACTACGTGTTCGCCGCCAACCCGTCTCGACAGGTCGAGGAGGGCAGCGGCGACCAGCGCTACAGCTATATCCGGCCCTTGATGACGATTACCCCGAGCGCCATTCGCCTGGGGTTGCCGGTGAACATCGATTACGCCGCCAATGACACCGACGACCTCGCTGACGAACTGCTGCAAGACAAGTACCGCAATGCAACCGTCTATACCGCCTGGTCCCACGGTTATCTTCCAGATCTGATAAACGCTGTCGCCGGCAAGGCCCTGGGCGAGGAGCGCGTTATCACCGAAGACTGGAGTGGCGACGACTTCGACACCCTCTACGTGCTGACGCTGACCTGGCGCGATGGCAAGGCTCATCTGCTCAGCCGCAATGTGCGGCAGGGGCTCGACCATGGGGCGCATAGCTGCCCGACCTGAGCCAGTTGGCCGGGCAGCGCGAGGGTCACCGTCCGAACATCATCGGCCAGCCCACCACTTTCTTCGCCCGAGGCGTAGCGTAGGTCCGCACCTTGGAGGTACTCAGGCCCATGCGCACCAGCGATTCAGCAATGGTCACCGCCGCACTGACGCCATCGACCACCGGCACGCCGGTGCGCTGACGGATCTGCTCGTCGAGCCCGGCCATGCCGCCACACCCGAGGCAGATCACCTCGGCCTTGTCCTCCCGCACGGCCCGTTCGGCCTGCTCGACGATCGCTTCCACCGTGCGCTGCGGGTCGGCTTCGAGGTCGAGCACGGCCAGGCCGCTGGCGCGCACCGAGGCGCAGCGATCGAACAGGCCCGAAAGCTTCAGGCGGTCTTCGATCAGCGGCACGGTGCGGTCCAGGGTGGTCACCACCGAGTAGGCGTGCCCCAGGTACATGGCAGTGCTGGCGGCGGCATCGGTGATATCCACCACCGGTACATCCAGCAGCTCCTGCAAGCCCTCGCGGCCATGCTCGCCGTAGCCGGCCTGGATCACGGCATCGAATGGTTCGTCATAGGCCAGCACGCGGTCCATCACGGCGATGGCGGCCAGGTAGCTCTCGAAGTTGCCTTCCACCGACTCGGCGCCGAACCAAGGGGTCAGGCCGACGATCTCGGTACCCGGCGAGGCGACGCTGCGAGCCTGTTCGGCGATGGCGTCGGTGATGGCGCTGGTAGTGTTGACGTTGGCGATCAGGATGCGCATGGAAGATCTCCCTATCAATGGCTGCTATGGTCGACGGCGATGGCTTCGCCGCTGACGTCGAGGTATTGGCGATTGCGCGGTGCGAGCAGCAGGTACAAGGCTGCGGCGGTGCCGGCGCCGATCAGCCAGGAGAAGGGTGCGACGCTGTGGAAGTTGGGCACCAAGGCCAGGACGATGGCCAGCAGTGCAGTGGGCAGGAAGGCGGCGACCGCGCGCAGATTGATGCCTCGGGTGTAGAAGTAGGCGCCGGCCGGGTTCTCGCTGTACAACTGCGGTACGTTGACCTGGCCTTTGCGCAGCAGCCAGTAGTCGGCCATGATCACGCCGTACAGCGGGCCAAGCAGGGCCCCCAGGCCGGACAGGAAGTACACGATCACCAGCGGGCTGTTGTACAGGTTCCACGGCAGGATCAGCACCGCCAGGGTAGCGCTGATCAGCCCCGCGCGGCGGAAGTTCAGGTGGCGTGGCGCCAGGTTGCTCAGCACGAAGGCCGGGGCGACGAAGTTGGCCATGATGTTCACCGCCACCGTGACGATCAGGAAGGCCAGGCAGCCCAGCACCAGGAACGGTGTGCTGGGGATGTTGGCGACGATCTGGGTCGGGCTGTCGATCACCTGGCCGTTGATCTGGAACTGCGCACCGCACAGCACTGCGGTAATGGTGGCGAACACCAGGATGTTCACCGGCAGGCCCCAGAAGTTGCCCACGCGGATGGTCTTGCGGCAAGGTGAGGAGCGGGCGAAGTCACAGAAGTTCAGCACCAGGGTGCCGTAGATCGCCAGCCACAGGGCGCCGCCGGCGAAAATGTTGCGCCACATCTCATAGCCGGTCAGCGGCTCGGCCACCGACCAGGCGATGCGTGCATCGGCCTGGAAGTACATCCAGCCCGCCAGGCTTGCCACCGTCAGCAGGATCACCGGGCCGGCGAAGGCTTCGTAGCGGCGCACCATCTCCATGCCGTAAGCCAGGATCACCAACTGCACCAGCCAGATCGCCACGAAGCACACCCAGCCCAGGCTCGACAGGCCGAGGATGCTGTCATGGTCATAGGCGGCCAGCTGCGGCCAGATGGCCGTCAGCAATACCCGCAGTACCACCGAGGCCAGGTAGGTCTGGATGCCGAACCAGGCGATGGCGATGACCGCGCGGATCAGGGCGGGAATCTGTGCGCCATGGATGCCGAACGCGATGCGACTGATCACTGGGAAGGGTACGCCGGTCTTCTGCCCCATGTAGCCGGACAGGTTCATGAAGAAGTACACCAGTGCGGCGCCGATGGCCAACGACAGCAGGATCTGCCAGCCACCCAGGCCGAGCGCGAACAGCCCCATGGCGAATGAATAGTTGGCGATGTTGTGCACGTCGTTGGTCCACAGCGCGAAGATGCTGTAGCGCCCCCAGCGCCGGCCTTCGATGCGGGTCGGGGCCAGGTCGCGGTTGTGCAGGCGTGGGCTGAGTTCGAGGTCCGGTAGATCACCGCTGAGCGGAGTGGAAGTGGGGTTGGTGCTGGCAACGGATAGTTCAGGGGCAAGGTTGAGGCTGGTACTCATTCCGGCAGGCTCCTGATGCGTATGGACTGCGATGATCGGGCATGCGCACGGGCTCGCCATCTCGTCGGTGCAGCGTTGGCATCACTGGGTTCTGGGCGCAACGGCCTGCAGGGCAGGCGCTACGGGTTCTTGTGTATTTATGTTTTGCTCAACTTGTATACAAAACACGAAGACACAAAAGCGAGTTTCATGCCAGGCAAAAAGCAACTTTCAGAGTGACGCTTTTTCGAATCTATCTCGTTGAAAGATAAGTGAATGAAATTGAGGAATTATAAGTTGACCAAATGAACAGTTTTTATTTTTGAAGTGGTCTGTTAGTTGATCGATTGGTCAGTTTTCAGATAAGAATGGGTGTAACGTGTTGGGGCGTTACCGGACAAAAGTGCACACAAAAATGGCACTTAAGGTGACATTCATGTGTACAAAAATTGATCGTTAAGTATCCGAACTTTTATTCCATAGGCGGCAGCCGACGTTTGACCGGTGTCTTCTTGATGATCGCCGTATTGGTTTCGGCCAGCACGTTGATGCGGTCGAGCAGTGTGTCCAGTTGCTCCATGGAGCGCACGTGCAGACGTGCGATGAAGCAGTCCTCGCCGGTGACCTTGTCGCATTCGGTGAATTCGGGAATGGCGATGATCTGCCGTTCGACTTCCTGCAACTGTCCTGGCAACGGTCGGATACGCACGATGGCCTGGAGTTGGTAACCGAAGCTACGAGGGTCGACATCCACCGTGTAGCCGCGCAGCACGCCGCGTTCTTCCAGGCGACGCAGGCGCTCGCTGACACTGGGCGCTGACAGGCCGCTGACCTGGGCCAGTGCCTTGAGCGAACGGCGCGAGTCTTCCATCAAGGCGTTGATCAGTAGTTGGTCTATCGCGTCTGTCATATTGTTCTCGTTAGGTAATTCTTTAGGATTGCCTTGATAGTAAAGGTGAGAATGCGCGTTCGCCTTGCTTTTCCGCTGGATGGTCGACCCTTGCCCCGCACATACTGTTGCCCTGTTCGACAGGAGGTGTGAGATGGACAATTCGTTGCGTCGCGGCTCGCTGGAGATGACGGCCGCCATGCTGATCTCCGGCACCATCGGCTGGTTCGTGCTGGTGTCCGGGCAGCCGGTACCGCAGGTGGTGTTCTGGCGTTGTGTGTTCGGTGCCGGCACCTTGCTGCTGATCTGCGCAGCCATGGGGTTGCTCAAGCCCGGTGTACTGACCCGTACGACCTTCCTGTTGGCGGTGGCCAGCGGGGTGGCCATCGTCGGTAACTGGGTGTTGCTGTTCGCCTCCTATGCCAAGGCCTCGATCGCGATCGGCACGGCGGTGTACAACGTTCAGCCGTTCATGCTGGTGGGGCTGGCGGCGTTGTTCCTGGGCGAGAAGGTCACGCTGGCGAAGATGACCTGGCTGAGCCTGGCGTTCCTCGGCATGCTGGCCATCGTCAGCGCCCATGGCAACGGCCAGGGAGGGGCGGGTGATTATCTGCAAGGCATCGGTCTGGCGTTGGGCGCAGCGTTCCTCTACGCGGTGGCGGCGTTGATCATCAAGCGCCTGAGCGGTACGCCACCGCACCTGATCGCCTTGGTCCAGGTGATTACCGGTGTTTTGCTGCTGGCGCCTTGGGTCGGGGTACGCGGGCTACCTGCAGAGGCGCCGGCACTGGCTAGCCTGGTGACCTTGGGTATCGTCCATACCGGGCTGATGTACGTGCTGCTGTACAGCGCCATCCAGCGTCTACCCACGGCGTTGACCGGTGCGCTGTCGTTCATCTACCCGATCGCGGCGATCCTGGTCGATTGGGTGGCGTTCGACCACCGCTTGGCACCGCTGCAGTGGCTGGGTGTGGCGGCGATCCTGCTGGCGGCGGCAGGCATGCAGCAGGGGTGGTGGTTCCGTTCGGGTAGGGGGGCGGTGAAGGGGTATTGAGCGTGGTTTGCCTGGCGGGCCCTATCGCGGGACAAGCCCGCTCCCACAGGGGGGCGGCGCTAGCCGCTTGTTCTTTGCGCGACAGCGCAGCCCGAAGGGCTGGGTAATCTCCCACAAGGATGCGCCGCTCTTGCGGGCAGCGGTGAACCTGTGGGAGCGGGCTTGTCCCGCGATGGGGTACGTAGCAGCCTCTGACAGTGCTTATAGGCTGGCATTAGGTAGAATGCGTTCTTTTTTGCTTGCGACCCCACCATGACCTCGCCGATCCACACCCTCGAGCAACACCTGCTCGCCGCCCTTGACCCCGCCCCGCAGGAAACCCGCCGCCTGTTCCACGGCCGCGGCCGCTGCTGGCCGGGCCTGGAGCAGATCACGGTCGACTGGCTGCAAGGCGTGCTGCTGGTAGCGCTGTTCCGCGAGCCGCCCGAAGGCCAGCTGGCCGAGCTGGAAGCCATGTTGCGCCGCCTCGCCGAACGTCCGCAGTGGGCCGGGCAAGCCATCCTTATCCAGCACCGTTACCTGCCGGACAGCCCCGGCCAGTGGTTGCTGGGCGAGCCGTGCCGGCAACGCGAAGTGATCGAAGATGGCCTGACCTACCTGCTGGACCTGGGCGTGCGGCAGAACAACGGACTGTTCCTCGACATGCGCTACGGCCGCCGTTGGGTGCGCGAGCAGGCTGCGGGCAAGCGGGTGCTCAACCTGTTCGCCTATACCTGTGGTTTCTCAGTGGCGGCCATTGCCGGCGGGGCGCAGCAAGTGGTCAACCTGGACATGGCCAAGGCGGCATTGTCCCGTGGGCGCGACAATCATAAGCTCAATGGCCACGATGCCTCCCGGGTCGCCTACCTGGGGCATGAGCTGTTCAAGTCCTGGGGCAAGGTGCGCAAGTACGGGCCTTATGACTTGATCATCATCGACCCGCCGACCTTCCAGAAGGGCAGCTTCGTGCTGACCCAGGACTACGCGAAGATCCTGCGACGCTTGCCGGAACTGTTGACGGGGCAGGGGACGGTGCTGGCGTGTGTCAATGACCCAGGTATCGGGCCGGACTTCCTGATCGAGGGCATGGCCGAACATGCACCGGGGCTGGCATTCGTCGAGCGGTTGGAGAATCCGCCGGAATTTCCGGATGCGGATCCGGCTGGGGGCTTGAAGGCGTTGGTGTTTCGTCAGCGAGCCTGAGTAAGCGTCGATCGCGGGACAAGCCCGCTCCCACAGCGATCGTATCCAGCCTGGCCAGTGGGAACGGGCTTGTGTCGCGAACGGTTACTGGTTGGTATAGATCTGGTCGAACACGCCACCGTCGTTGAAGTGGGTCTTCTGCACGGTACGCCAGTCACCGAAGGTCTTCTCCACCGACAGGAAATCCACCTTCGGGAAGCGGTCGGTGTACTTGGCCAATACGGTCGCATCACGCGGGCGCAGGTAGTTCTGCGCGGCCAGTTCCTGGGCCGCCGGCGACCACAGGTACTTGAGGTATTCCTCGGCCACGGCGCGGGATTTCTTGCGCTCGATTACCTTGTCGACCACGGTCACCGGTGGCTCGGCCTCGGCCGACACGCTCGGGTAGACCACTTCGAACTGGTCGCGACCGAATTCGCGGGCGATCATTTCCGCCTCGTTCTCGAACGTCACCAGCACATCGCCGATCTGGTTGGTCATGAAGGTCGTGGTCGCGGCGCGGCCGCCGGTGTCCAGCACCGGTGCCTGCTTGAACAGCTTGCCGACGAAATCGCGTGCCTTGGCTTCGTCGCCGCCTTGCTTGAGCACATAGCCCCAGGCCGAGAGGTAGGTGTAGCGGCCGTTACCCGAAGTCTTGGGGTTGGGTACGATCACCTGCACGCCTTCCTTGAGCAGGTCGGGCCAGTCTTTCAGGGCCTTGGGGTTGCCCTTGCGCACGATGAACACAGTGGCGGAGGTGAACGGTGCGCTGTTGTTCGGCAGGCGCGAAACCCAGTTGTCCGGCACCAGCTTGCCGTTGTCGGCCAAGGCGTTGATGTCGGTGGCCATGTTCATGGTGATGACGTCCGCCGGCAGGCCGTCGATCACGGCACGTGCCTGTTTGCTCGAACCGCCGAAGGACATCTGCACGTTGACCTTCTCGTTGTGCTCGGCTTCCCAGTGCTTCTGGAATGCCGGGTTGTAGTCCTTGTAGAAGTCGCGCATTACGTCGTAGGAAACGTTGAGCAGGGTCGGTGCAGCCTGGGCCAAATTGCCCAAGGCCATGCCTGCGACGAGCAGCGAGGCGGTAAAGAGCTTTTTCACGTTGCTTCCTTGTTCTTGAGAGGTTGTAGGCAGTTTGCCAGCGACTATAGCGGGTGGCCTGGCAGCGGTTAAAGAACAAAAAACACTTTGGTTATGCCATTGCAACTGCTCAGGCGACGATGTCAGTTCCAGCCGACGCAATCACGGGGTTAGCCCGTTTCTATAACTTTGGAAACAACGCATTGCCGCAACGCGAGCAGAACGCCGCACCATGTTCATGAGTGTTCTTGCGGCATGTCGGGCAGTCATGCTGCAGCTGTTCGCCGCGCAGGGCGTTGGCCAGCTCCGCGGTGAAGATGCCCGTGGGCACGGCGATGATCGAATAACCGGTGATCATCACCAGTGACGACAGCACCTGGCCCAGCGGTGTCTTCGGCACGATATCGCCGAAGCCGACGGTGGTCAGGGTGACGATCGCCCAGTAGATACCCTTGGGGATGCTGGTGAAGCCATGCTCGGGGCCCTCGACCATGTACATCAGGGTGCCGAACACGGTGACCAGGGTCGATACGCTGACCAGGAACACGATGATCTTCTGTCGGCTGCCCTGTAGCGCCGCGAGCAGGTAATGGGCCTGTTTGAGGTAGGGGCTTAACTTGAGCACGCGGAAGATTCGCAGCATGCGGATGACCCGCACGATCAGCAGGTACTGGGCGTCGCTGTAGTACAGTGTCGGTCTGGAAGACGACGACGTACAGCCGCTCGCGCAGGCTAGCAGGGTTATCCATGGGCGCATTCCATTGTGCGATGGACTGAGCCTAGGGGCTGGGTTTTAGCTGTGCAAGCGGCCTGCGTTGCGGCGTTGAAATGATTGCGCCAGATGGCCGCCCAGGTGCATCAGCCAACAGGCGACGACAAAGGGCGCTGTCAGGCCGGCGATGGGCATCAGGTTGAACAGCGGTTGCAACAGCAGGGCCGCAGTGATGGCCAGCAGGGTTACCCAAGGACGTTCGCCCTGGCGGCTGAAGGCCAGCGCGGCGAGCGCTGCGTTGAAACCGAACAGCCCCATCCAGGCGGCCTGGGCCTCGCCCGCCAACAGAGCCACGGCGCCGCCGATGGCCGAGCCGATCAGTGCCCAGAGTGCGGCATAGGGGTTGGCGACGAACATGCCGATGACGATCAGCAGGCCGGCCAGCGGGTTGTCCAGCAAAAAGATCTGGCCCACACCGCGTAGCAAGGCATAGAGCGGATTGGCCTCGGTGTAGAGGGCCGGCATAGGCTCTGCCATCAGCAGGGTACCCCAACCCAGTAGCACGAAAGGCGCGGTATAGGCGATCAGCAGCTTGCCGCCGCGCTTGCGCCACTGGTGCGTGAGGATGCTGGAGAGGCCGCCGGCGGCGATGATCAACGGTGGCATGATGGCCGACCATGGCAGCAAGGCCGCGATCAGCAGGCCGATCAATACGCCGTTGTAGCAGTACAGGCCGGCCTGGCGGTCGGCGCGTTCGTAACCGCGGCGTTGGGCGGTCAGTAGCCCGGCCAGGGCACCGAGCAGGGCGCCGCCGACCAGGTTCGGGGCGGTCACCAGGATGGCCAGCAGGCAGCACAGGCCGCACAAGGGGTTGCGCAGCAGCAGTACCTGGCTGAAGCCGTTGAGCAAAGCCGTGGCCCAGTCGGGGCATGGGTTGACGAAATTCTTGGTGTACATGGGGCAGTCGGGAAGGTTGTTGGGAAAGCGGTGGGCCTCTTTGGGCCTCGGGTTGTCCGCCGTTATCGTGTCCAGGGAGGGCGCTGCACGCCCATCGCCGGCAAGCCGGCTCCCACAAGTAACGCGTCAGCCTTGAGGACAGCACTGTTCCTGTGGGAGCCGGCTTGCCGGCGATGGGCTGCGTAGCAGCCCTGGTATTGCCCTCTTTTTTCGCGGCACAAGGCCGCTCCTACAGGGTATTGCCTATTCTTTGCAGGAGCGCCCTTTGGGTCAGACCAAGGTCTCGATCCGCAGTGTATTGGTCGTCCCCGGCTTGCCGAAAGGCACACCGGCGGTGATCAGCAGCGTGTCGCCACGGCTGGCCATGCCTTGCGCCTGGGCTATTTCCAGGGCAGTGGAAACAACCTCATCGACCTGGCGCAGGCGATCGTTGACCACCGAGTGCACGCCCCAGGTCACGCTCAGGCGGCGAGCGGTGGTGAGGTTCGGCGTCAGGTTGAGGATCGGTGCACGCGGGCGCTCGCGAGCCGCGCGCAGGGTCGAGGAACCCGACTCGCTGTAGTTGACCAGCACGGCCACTGGCAGGATGCCGCTGATGCGACGAATCGCGCAACTGATGGCGTCCGACACCGTGGCTTCGGCCTTGGGCCGGCCGACGTCGAGCTGGGCCTGGTAGTCCGGGCCGTTCTCCACCTGGCGGATGATCTTGCTCATCATCTGCACGGCTTCGAGCGGGTAGTCGCCCGAGGCGGTCTCGGCCGACAGCATGACGGCGTCGGTCCCCTCGGCCACGGCATTGGCCACATCGGTGACCTCGGCGCGGGTCGGAGCAGGAGAGAAGCGCATCGACTCGAGCATCTGGGTCGCCACCACTACTGGCTTACCCAACTGGCGGCAGGTGCCGATGATGCGTTTCTGGATCTGCGGCACGCTTTCGGCCGGCACTTCCACACCCAGGTCGCCGCGCGCGACCATGATCGCGTCGGACAGCTCCGCGATCGCCTGCAGCTGCTCGACCGCCGAGGGCTTCTCGATCTTGGCCATCAGGTAGGCGCGCTCGCCGATCAGCTGGCGGGCTTCGACGATGTCTTCAGGGCGCTGGACGAACGACAGGGCCACCCAGTCCACGCCCAGGTCCAGGCCGAAGGCCAGGTCGCGGCGATCTTTCTCGGTCAGTGGGCTGAGGTCGAGCACGGCCTGGGGCACGTTGACGCCCTTGCGGTCGGACAGCTCGCCGCCGGCGACCACTTCGGTGTCGATGGCGTCGCTGTGCTTGGCGGTTACCCGCAGGCGCAGCTTGCCGTCATCGAGCAGCAGGTCCATGCCAGGCTCCAGCGCAGCGATGATCTCGGGGTGGGGCAGGTTGACCCGGCGGCTGTCGCCTGGGGTGCTGTCCAGGTCCAGGCGCAGGGCCTGGCCGCGTTGCAGTTGCACCTTGCCTTCGGCGAAGCGGCCGACACGCAGCTTGGGCCCCTGCAGGTCCATGAGGATACCCAGTGGGTAGTTCAGCTGTTGCTCCACTTCGCGGATCCACTGGTAGCGCAGGGCGTGGTCGGCGTGTTCGCCATGGCTGAAGTTCAGGCGGAAGATGTTCACGCCGGCTTCGACCAGTTGGCGGATATCGTCGACGCCTTTGATCGCAGGGCCCAGGGTAGCGAGGATTTTGACTTTCTTATCTGGCGTCATGATGGCTGAGTCTCGAGGATCAGGATGGCACGGAAGTCGTTGACGTTGGTGCGGGTCGGCTCGGTGACGATCAGCGCATCCAGTGCGGCGAAGTAGCCATAGCCGTTGTTGTTGTCCAGCTCGTCGGACGCTGACAGGCCCAGGGCCTCGGCGTTGGCGTAGCTTTGCGGAGTCATGATGGCGCCGGCGTTTTCCTCGGAGCCGTCGATGCCGTCGGTGTCCCCGGCCAGGGCGTAGACGCCTGGCAGGCCCTTGAGGTTTTCGGTCAGGCTGAGCAGGAACTCGGCGTTGCGCCCGCCACGGCCGTTGCCGCGCACGGTGACCGTGGTCTCGCCGCCGGACAGGATGATGCAAGGCGCCTTCAGCGGCTGGCCATGCAGCACGATCTGCCGGGCGATACCAGCATGCACCTTGGCCACTTCGCGCGACTCACCTTCCAGGTCGCCCAGGATCAGTGGGCTGAAACCTGCCTGGCGGGCCTTGACGGCCGCGGCCTCGAGCGACTGCTGGGGCTTGGCGATCAGCTTGAAGTGGCTGCGGGCCAGGGCCGGGTCGTCGGCCTTGACGGTTTCCGAGGCCGGGTTGTTCAGCCAATCGACAACGGCTTTGGGCGCTTCGATGTTGTAGCGCTTGAGAATGGCCAGGGCATCGGCCGAGGTGCTCGGGTCGGCCACGGTGGGGCCGGAGGCGATGACGGTGGCCAGGTCCCCAGGAACGTCGGAGATGGCATAGGTGTAGACCGTCGCCGGCCAACAGGCTTTGGCCAGGCGGCCGCCCTTGATCGCCGAGAGGTGCTTGCGCACGCAGTTCATCTCGCCGATGGTGGCGCCGGACTTGAGCAGGGCCTTGTTGATCTGTTGCTTGTCGGCCAGGGTCAGGCCGTCGGCAGGCAGGGCCAGCAAGGCCGAGCCGCCACCGGAGAGCAGGAAGATCACCCGGTCGTCTTCATTGAGGTTGCTGACCAGTTCCAGCACGCGCTTGGCCACGGCCAGGCCGGCGGCATCGGGGACCGGGTGGGCGGCTTCGACCACCTCGATCTTCTGGCAGTTGGCGCCATGGCCGTAGCGGGTCACGACCAGGCCGGACACTTCGCCCTGCCAGCTCTTCTCGACCACCTCGGCCATGGCCGCGGCCGCCTTGCCGGCGCCGATGACGATGACGCGACCGGTTCGGTCGGCAGGCAGGTGAGGTTCCAGGACCTGGCGTGGGTGAGCGGCGGCGATGGCTGTGTCGAACAGCTCGCGGAGAATTTTTTGTGGATCGACCGACATGGCAGGCTCCCAAAATCTTATTGTTCTGCAGAATCGAAAACGCCCCTGGAACTGCCTCCGTGCAGGCCGAACCAGGGGCGGGTGTTGCTCGGTGTCACCGTTGGGCCTGTGGTCGCAGGTTCAACAGTGTGGATCTCATCGCCGGCAAGCCGGCTCCCACAGGTACAACAGAAGACTTCAGAATGGTGGGAGCCGGCTTGCCAGCGATTGGGCTGCAAGGCAGCCCGTGATCACTTGTCGTCGCGGATCGAGAAGTTGGCCATGTGCTCCAGGCCTTTGATCAGCGCCGAGTGGTCCCAGTTGCCGCCGCCCAGGGCGACGCAGGTGCTGAACACTTGCTGGGCGTTGGAGGTGTTGGGCAGGTTGATACCCAACTCCTTGGCGCCTTGCAGGGCCAGGTTCAGGTCCTTCTGGTGGAGGTTGATGCGGAAGCCTGGGTCGAAGGTGCCCTTGATCATGCGCTCGGCGTGCACTTCGAGGATCTTCGAGGAGGCGAAGCCGCCCATCAGCGCTTCACGTACCTTGGCTGGGTCCGCGCCATTCTTGGCAGCGAACAGCAGGGCTTCGCCGACGGCCTGGATGTTCAGGGCGACGATGATCTGGTTGGCGACCTTGGCGGTCTGGCCGTCACCGTTGCCACCAACGCGGGTGATGTTCTTGCCCATGGCTTCGAACAGCGGCAGGGCGCGCTCGAAGGCTTTCGGGCAACCACCGACCATGATGCTCAGGGTGCCGGCCTTGGCGCCGACTTCACCACCGGAAACCGGGGCGTCTAGGTAGGCAGCGCCGGTGGCCTTGATCTTCTCGGCGAAGGCTTTGGTGGCGGTAGGGGAGATCGAGCTCATGTCGATCACCACCTTGTTCGGACCAACGCCTTCGGCCACGCCATTCTCACCGAACAGGACCGCTTCTACCTGCGGGGTGTCCGGGACCATGACGATGATGAACTCGGCTTCCTGGGCCACTTCCTTCGGGTTGGCCAGGGCGACGGCGCCAGCGGCGACCAGATCGGCCGGGGCGGCGTCGTGGTGGGTGGAAACGAACAGGCTGTGACCTGCCTTTTGCAGGTTCTGGGCCATTGGTTTGCCCATGATGCCGGTGCCGATGAAACCGATTTTAGCCATGACAATGTGCCTCTTTGTATTTGTTCGCGGATCCTGTAGGAGCGGGTTTGTCCCGCGATGGCGGCGGTGAAGTCGCCATCGCAATCGCGGGACAAGCCCGCTCCTACAGGTCGGTGTCCGATCGTTAGATTGCGTTGTGGGTCTTCAGCCAGCCCAGGCCTGCTTCGGTGGTGGTCAGCGGCTTGTATTCCGCGCCCACCCAGCCCTGGTAGCCGATGCGGTCCAGGTGCTCGAACAGGAAGCGATAGTTGATCTCGCCGGTGCCTGGTTCGTTGCGGCCGGGGTTGTCGGCCAGCTGGATGTGGTTGATCAGTTTCAGGTTGGCTTCCATGGTGCGAGCCAGGTCACCTTCCATGATCTGCATGTGATAGATGTCGTATTGCAGGAACAGGTTGTCGCTGCCGACTTCGGCCTGGATTTCCAGGGCCTGCTTGGTGGTGTTCAGGTAGAAGCCTGGGATATCGCGGGTGTTGATCATTTCCATGACCAGGCGGATACCCGCGGCCTTGAGCTTGTCGGCGGCGTACTTAAGGTTGTCGACGAAGGTCTTGCGCACGGTGGCGCAGTCCGGGCCTTGCGGGCGGATACCGGCCAGGCAGTTGACCTGGGTGTTGCCCAGGACCTTGGCGTATTCGATGGCCTTGTCGACACCTGCGCGGAATTCCTCTACGCGCTCAGGGTTGCAGGCGATGCCGCGCTCGCCCTTGCCCCAATCACCGGCCGGCAGGTTGAACAGCACCTGGGTCAGGCCGTGGGCATCGAGCTGTTGCTTGATCTCGGCGGCGCTGAAATCGTACGGGAAGAGGTATTCGACACCGCTGAAACCAGCGTCGGCGGCGGCCTTGAAGCGGGCCAGGAAGTCCTGCTCGGTGAACAGCATGGACAGGTTGGCAGCGAAGCGAGGCATGGTTGTCTCCTTGCAGATGAAGGCCCCCGGCACAGCCGGCGCGGGGGCGTCAGGCGGTCAGTCCAGCATCGAGATCGCGGTAGGCGCGTCGTTGCCGACCAGGGCGAGGTCTTCGAACTCGTTAACCGCGTTGATCTCGGTACCCATGGAAATGTTGGTCACGCGCTCGAGGATCACCTCGACCACCACCGGTACGCGGAACTCTTCGGCCATCTTCTGCGCCTTGAGCAGGGCAGGGGCGATTTCAGCCGGTTCGAACACACGCAGAGCCTTGCAGCCCAGGCCCTCGACCACGGCCACGTGATCGACGCCGTAGTTGTTGGCTTCGGTGGCGTTGATGTTCTCGAACGCCAGTTGTACACAGTAATCCATGTCGAAGCCACGCTGGGCCTGGCGGATCAGGCCGAGGTAGGCGTTGTTCACCAGCACGTGGACGTACGGCAGGTTGAACTGCGCACCCACGGCCAGCTCTTCGATCATGAACTGGAAGTCGTAGTCACCGGACAGCGCGACGACCTTGCGCTTGGGGTCGGCCTTGACCACGCCCAGGGCAGCCGGAATGGTCCAGCCCAGCGGGCCGGCCTGGCCGCAGTTGATCCAGTGGCGTGGCTTGTACACATGCAGGAACTGGGCGCCGGCGATCTGCGACAGACCGATGGTGCTAACGTAGCAGGTGTCCTTGCCGAAGACCTGGTTCATTTCTTCATACACGCGCTGCGGCTTGACCGGCACGTTGTCGAAGTGGGTCTTGCGCTGCAGGCTCGACTTGCGCTGCTGGCAGTCTTCCAGCCACTCGCGGCGGCACTTGAGCTTGCCGGCGGCTTTCCACTCACGGGCCACTTCCAGGAACGCATCCAGTGCGGCGCCTGCGTCGGAAACGATACCCAGGTCCGGGGTGAACACACGGCCGATCTGGGTGGGTTCGATATCCACGTGAACGAACTTGCGGCCTTCGGTGTAGACGTCGACGGAGCCGGTGTGGCGGTTGGCCCAACGGTTACCGATACCGAATACCAAGTCGGACTTGAGCAGGGTGGCGTTGCCGTAGCGGTGCGAAGTCTGCAGACCAACCATGCCGACCATCTGCGGGTGATCGTCCGGGATGGTGCCCCAGCCCATCAGGGTCGGGATGACCGGTACGCCGGTCAGTTCGGCGAACTCGACCAATTTCTCACTGGCATCGGCGTTGATCACGCCGCCGCCGGAAACGATCAGCGGACGCTCGGCTTCGTTGAGCATGGCCAGGGCTTTTTCAGCCTGGACACGGTTGGCGGCTGGCTTGTGCACCGGCAGCGGCTCGTAGGCGTCGATGTCGAATTCGATTTCGGCCATCTGCACGTCGAACGGCAGGTCGATCAGCACAGGGCCTGGGCGGCCGGTGCGCATTTCGTAGAAGGCCTTCTGGAACGCGTAGGGCACCTGGCCCGGTTCCAGGACAGTGGTGGCCCACTTGGTGACTGGCTTGACGATGTTGGTGATGTCAACGGCCTGGAAGTCTTCCTTGTGCAGGCGAGCACGAGGGGCTTGGCCGGTGATGCAGAGAATTGGGATGGAGTCGGCCGAAGCGCTGTACAGACCGGTGACCATGTCGGTGCCGGCTGGGCCGGAGGTGCCGATGCACACACCGATATTGCCCGGGTTGGCGCGGGTGTAACCCTCGGCCATGTGGGAAGCGCCTTCGACGTGGCGAGCGAGGACGTGATCGATGCCACCGACTTTCTTAAGGGCCGAGTACAGCGGGTTGATGGCAGCCCCCGGGATGCCGAACGCGGTATCTACACCTTCACGGCGCATGACCAGAACGGCTGCATCGATTGCTCTCATTTTGCTCATGGTTTGTGCCTCATCGATTTTGTAATTGTATACAACTTGCTTTGCGACAGAGTGTATTCACGCTCGGCGCCTTAGGTCAATCCATTTTCATCTGTGGAGGTGGCTTTCGTCGGGAAGCCTATGAAAACGGCATTTCGTCTGATCGTGCACGATAGTCTGAAAATATTGTATACAAAAAATCTGGCCGTTGTGTTCTATTGTCGTATCGGTTTTCAACTGCCCTCAGGGCTTCTCACAACAAGAAGAGGACCTTTCCATGAACGCATTGACCCTGAAAGTCGCCGTCAGCCTGGTGAACGCCGCGCTGGACGCAGGCCGCAAGATCAACGCCGCCCCCTTGACGGTGGCGGTACTGGATGCCGGTGGGCATCTGCTCACGCTGCAGCGCGAGGACGGCGCCAGCTTGCTGCGCCCGCAGGTGGCCATGGGCAAGGCCTGGGGGGCTGTCGCCCTGGGCAAGGGTTCGCGCCTGCTGGCGCTGGATTCGCAACAACGGCCGGCGTTCTTCGCGGCGCTCAACGGCCTGGGCGAGCGTCCGGTGGTGCCGGCGCCGGGTGGTGTCCTGATTCGCGATCAGGACGGCAAGGTATTGGGTGCGGTAGGGATCAGCGGTGATACGTCGGATATCGACGAGCAGTGCGCGATCAGTGCGATCGAAGAGGTGGGGCTGACGGCGGATGCTGGGGTCGCCGCCTGATTCTGGATTGACTGTAATGGTTCAATCGCCGGCAAGCCGGCTCATACAGGTATCGCACTGAATTCACTGTCAGTGGAGTACCTGTGGGAGCCGGCTTGCCGGCGATTGGGTCTATTAGGCAGCCTCGGGCTCGCAGCCCTTGAGCACCAGGCGGATGATGGTCTCGGCCGCGGCTTCGTAATCGGTGTCGGACAGCTTGGCCTTGCCGGTGATCACCGAGATCTGCCAGTCGAAGTCAGCGTAGGTCTGGGTCGCCGCCCAGATGCTGAACATCAGGTGGTGTGGGTCGACCGGGGCGATCTGCTTGCGCTCGATCCAGCGCTGGATGCACTCGATGTTGTGCCGCGCCTGTTCGTTGAGCTGCTGCACCTGGCTGGGCGACAGGTGCGGGGCGCCGTGCATGATCTCGCTGGCGAACACCTTGGACGCATGGGGCAGGTCACGGGAGATGCGGATCTTCGAGCGGATGTAGCCGCTGAGCACCTCCTTGGGGTCGCCGTCGGCGTTGAATGGCGTGGAGGCCTGCATGATCGGCGCGATGATGCTTTCCAGGACCTCGCGGTAGAGGTTGTCCTTGGATTTGAAGTAGTAGTACACGTTCGGCTTGGGCAGGCCCGCCTTGGCGGCGATGTCGCTGGTCTTGGTGGCGGCGAAGCCCTTGTCGGCGAATTCTTCGCTGGCCGCGCGCAGGATCAGCTCCTTGTTGCGCTCGCGAATGGTGCTCATGTCGGGAATCTTCCTTTGTCTGGCCACCTCTAAAGAGGGTCCGGCATGGTAGCACCCGCCTTGTCGGGCGCTCAAGGCAGCCGCTTTGGGCTAGACTTCGGCCCATTCAACCCATTGGAAACAGGCAAACATGGCAGGAAGCAGTCTACTGGTACTGATCGACGACATCGCCACGGTGCTCGATGATGTCTCGGTGATGACCAAGGTCGCGGCGAAGAAGACCGCAGGCGTGTTGGGCGACGACCTGGCGCTCAACGCCCAGCAGGTGACGGGCGTGCGTGCCGACCGGGAGCTGCCGGTGGTCTGGGCGGTGGCCAAGGGTTCATTCATCAACAAGGCGATCCTGGTACCTGCGGCCTTGCTGATCAGTGCATTCATACCCTGGGCGGTGACGCCGCTGCTGATGCTCGGCGGCGCGTTCCTGTGCTTCGAAGGTTTCGAGAAGCTGGCGCACAAGTTCTTGCACAGCAAGGCCGAGGATGCGACGCAGCATGCGGCGCACAACGAAGCCCTGGCCGACCCGAACATCGACCTGGTGGCCTACGAGAAGGACAAGATCAAAGGCGCGGTGCGCACCGACTTCATCCTGTCGGCGGAGATCATCGCCATCACCCTGGGCATCGTTGCCGATTCGCCGTTGACCCAGCAGATCGTCGTGCTCTCGGGCATCGCCGTGGTGATGACCATCGGGGTGTATGGGCTGGTGGGCGGTATCGTCAAGCTCGACGACCTGGGGCTATGGCTGACCACCAAGGCATCGAACCTGGCCAAAGCGGTGGGCAGCGGCATACTGCGGGCCGCCCCGTACATGATGAAGAGTCTGTCGGTGATCGGCACCGCGGCCATGTTCCTGGTCGGCGGCGGCATCCTGGTGCATGGCATCGAGCCGCTGCATCATGCCATCGAAGCGTTCAGCGAAGGGCGTGGCGGGGCGCTTACCGGCGGTGTGCTCAATGGCCTGGTAGGCATTGTGGCCGGAGCCGTGGTACTGGCGGTGGTGAGTGTGCTGGGCAAGGTGTGGAAAGTGCTGCGCCCGGCCAATTGACTGCGGGGGATGGCCGGGGCAAGCCCCGGATCGCGGGACAAGCCCGCTCCCACAAATACAGGCCACTCCCGCCTGTAGGAGCGGCCTTGCGCAGCAGCTCCACCCTCTGTAGGAGCGGCCTTGCGCCGCGAAAGGGCTGCGCAGCAGCCCCCGTACACCGTCAGAAGTGATACTTGAGCAGGAAGCTCATGGTGTTCTGGTCGGTGGTGAACGCATCGCTGTCCTTGATGCCGTACTTGTTCTTCCAGTAGTCATACTCGATACCCACGTACAACTGCTTCTGGCCAATCTTCAGCGCCTTGCCCAGGTCGTATTTCACCTGTGGATTGAAGTGCAAGTTGGCCTGGTAGGTGCCGCGGCGGTTCTCGTCGTTGTCCACCACCCAATCCATGAAACCGTCGATCAGGATGTCGGACGAGCCCACCGGCAGGGTGTAGGACCACACGGGGGTGATCTGCCAGACGTTATCACCGGGGCGGCTACCGTCAGTGGTGCGCTGGTAGAAGTTCAGCTGGAAGTAGTCGAAGCCTGGGATATCCAGATCGAAACCTGGGCCGATCAGGTAGGCCTCGGTATCGCCTTCGCCGAACTCATAGGTCATGGCCAACAGCACGTCCTTGACCGGGCCGAACGAGAGCTTCTGGTCGAAGATCTTGCCGAACGACAACCGCGGGCTGATTTCGCCGTAGTAGGTGTTCGGGCCGTTGCTGGCGTCTTTCTTGCCCTGGTAGAAGATCTTGTCGAAGAAGATGAAGTTGTCCCCGTACTTCCAGCCATCGGCGTGCTCGAAGGTGAAGGTCTGCTGGGTTTCCGGGTTCACCTTGAAGTTCTTGCCCCACAGGTAGGTGAGGCTGTTGTTCTGCCATTGCAGAAGATCGCCGGCGAACGTGGCTCCGGATGCCAGCAGGCCGCCGGCGAGTATCAGGCTGTTGATGGTACGCATTGCGAAGGTCGCTCCCTTGAGTCAGATCTGTTGTCAGCGCTCTTTGGCGCTATTCTTGTCTTTCGAGTCAGCTTTTTTCGATTGGCCACAGCTGTTTGGCAAGAGCTGCGCCAACTTTCCGGGTTGGTCACAACCATCCTGCTCGACTTCGTTCTGAACGGATGAAAAGGGTATTTCAGGCTGGCAACACGTTGGCCAACCGCCCGAATTCATTGACTGAGCGGTCAGGAAACGCGGGCAGGATCCTTCCTGCCCTGATCGAGGGGGCGCGCAGATTACTCACTTGCGCGCCAGGCCTCAAGTGCTCCGTCCTGGCGCACTATGGCACAAAACTTGATCTTTCAGTCAACTTTTAGAAATGAACTTTCACCAAGGCACTGGTTACGCTCTGGTTGCTGTCGATATTGCCTTGGCTGTCGATGCCGTACTTGTCCTTCCAATAGCTGTATTCGATACCCACATAGAGCTGCTTGGCACCCCAGTTCAAGGCCTTGCCCAGGTCGTACTTGACCTGGGGGTTGAACTGCAGGTTGGAGTGGTAGGTGCCACGGCGGGTCTGGTCGTTGTCCACCACCCAGTCGATGTAGCCATCGATGAGGATGTCGGATTTACCGACAGGAATGGTGTAGGACCAGTTCGGGGTGATCTGCCAGACATCATCTCCGGGGCGGCTGCCCTCGGTATTGCGCCAGTAGAAGTTCAGGTTGAAATAGTTGAAGCCCGGTACTGCCAGGCTGAAGCCGGGGCCGATCAGGTAGGCCTCGTTGTCGCCTTCGCCGCGCTCGTAGGTCATGGCCAGCAGTACGTCCTTGATCGGGCCGAACTCGAGCTTGCGGTTGAAGATCTTGCCGAACGACAGACGTGGGCTGAACTCACCGTAGTAGGTGGTCGGGCCTTTGGTGGCATCGGCCTGGCCGTTGTAGAAGGTCTTGTCGATGAACAGGAAGGTGTCGCCGTATTTCCATCGGTTGGCGTGTTCGAACGTCACTGTCTGCTGGATGCCTGGGTTTACCTTGAAGTCTTTGCCGTACAGGTACGTCAGGCTTTCGCCGTGCCACTCCAACAAGTCGCCCGCGACGGCGGGGAGGGTGGCCAGCAGGCTGCTGCCCAGCAACAGGGACGAGGTGATGCGCTTCATGTTGTGATTCCCGGTTCTTGTTCTTGTTTGTGGTTTTTTCGGCGCGCAGGCGCCCCGTACGGCCCACGCGCGTGGGCCGACGGTGTTGCGGTTACTGCGGGGAAGAGCCGGGCGGCGATGTTGCCGCCCGACCACTCAGTGCTGATGGGCGGCGTTGTGCACGGCGCGCTCGGCACCGCCAAGGATGTTGAACAACAGGTTCAACACCAGGGCGCTCAGCGTGGCCATGGCGATGCCGCTGTGGGTGATGGGCTCCATCCACTGGGGCATCTGGGCGAAGAACTCCGGACGGACCACAGGGATCAGGCCGAAGCCGACGCTGACCGCGACCAGCAGCTGGTTGCGACGGTCGGAGATGTCCGCTTCCTGGAGGATCTTGATACCCGTGGCGGTGACCATGCCGAACATGGCGATGGACGCGCCGCCCAGTACCGCAGGCGGGATCGAGGCGATCAGGAAGGCCGCCTTGGGCAGCAGGCTGAGCAGGATCAGCAAGGCGCCGGCCACGATGGTGACATAGCGGCAACGCACCCCGGTCATCTGCACCAGGCCGATGTTCTGAGCGAAGGAGGAGTGGGTGAAGGTATTGAAGAAGCCGGCGACGAACGACGCCCCCGCATCGCACATCAGGCCGCGACGCAGCATGCCCGGGGTGACTTCGCGGTCGGTGACCTTGCCCAGGGCGAGGAACATGCCGGTGGATTCCACGAAGATGATCACCACCACCAGGCACATGGACAGGATCGGTGCCAGGCTGAAGGTCGGCATGCCGAAGTGCAGCGGCGTGACCACCTGCACCCATGGCGCCTCGGACAGGCCGGACAGGTCGACCATGCCGATCGAGCCGGCCAGGATGTAGCCCAGGCCCATGCCTACCAGTACCGAGACATTGACCCAGAAACCACGCATGAAACGGTTGATCAGCAGGATCACCGCCAGTACCAGGCCGGCAACCAGCAGGTAGATGGGCGAGCCGAAGGTATCGGCCTCATGGCCACCACCGGCCCAGTTGACCGCGACCGGGAATAGCGACAGGCCGATCGAGGTGATCACGGTACCGGTGACCAGGGGTGGGAAGAACCGCACCACCTTGGACATGAATGGCGCGATCAGCATGCCGAAGAAACCGGCCGCGATGGTCGCGCCGAAAATCCCCTGCAGGCCGACGCCCGGCATGCCGGCCATGGCAACCATGCTGCCGACGGCAGCGAAGCTGGCCCCCATCATCACTGGCATGCGAATGCCGACGGGGCCGATACCGAACGATTGAACCATTGTGGCAACGCCTGCGACCAGCAGGTCGGCGTTGATCAGGAAGGCAACTTCTTCACGAGACAGTCCGGCGGCCTGGCCGATGATCAAAGGCACGGCGATCGCGCCTCCGTACATCAGCAATACATGTTGCAGGCCCACCAGGATCAGTTGGAACAGGGGCAGAGGCTGTCGTGGGGGCGCAACGGGGATGTACGCCTTGCGGGACTCGGACATGCAGCACCTCGAGTTTTGTTTTTATTCTCGGATCCAAGCGTCGGGCTCCGGAGGGGCAGGCTCGAAAGCCCGGGGTTTCCCCTCTGGAGTCCTAGCTCGATGCTAGCTACGTACTACTTACAGCTTGACGTGTGTTACAGCGCGCGACTCAGTTGACCGGAGCGCCCTTGGCGATCCAGGCACCGACCAGGTTGCGTTCTTCCTGGGTCATCTGGGTGATGTTGCCCAGCGGCATGATCTGGCTGGCGACGGCCTGCGCCTGGATACGCGCGGCCTGAGCCTGGATCTGCTGCGGGGTGTCGAACATCACGCCACCTGGTGCAGCGCTGAACAGCGGGCTGGTCGGCTTGGCCGAGTGGCACACAGTGCAGCGTTCCTGGATGACGGTGTGGATCTTCTCGAAACCACCGGGAGCGGCCTGGGCGGTAGCCTGGGCAGGTGCTTCGGCCGGTGCGGCAGGCGCTTCGGCGGCCTTGGCGGCTTCTTCGGCGCGCTGTTCGGCAGCGGTCTTGCCACCGATGGCGGTCGCCGGCAGCGGCTGGTACTCGATCTTCGCCGCGGCTTGCTCAGGTGCGGTCGGCATCGGCTTCGGGCCGGTCACGTAGGCCAGGCAAATCATCGCCAGGGCGCCGACAGGCAGGGTCCAGGCGTATTTGTTGCTGTCGTGACGGGTGTTGAAGTAGTGACGGATCAGTACCGCGGCCACTGCGATCCCGGCCAGGATCAGCCAGTTGTACTGGCTGCCGTAGGTGCTCGGGAAGTGGTTGCTGATCATGATGAACAGCACCGGCAGGGTGAAGTAGTTGTTGTGGCGCGAACGCAGCAGGCCCTTGGCCGGCAGGACCGGGTCTGGGGTTTCGTTCTTCTCGATGGCCGCTACCAGCTGGCGCTGGGCCGGCATGATGATGCGGAACACGTTACCGACCATGATGGTGCCGATGATCGCGCCGGTGTGCAGGTACGCACCACGGCCGCTGAATACCAGGCTGAAGCCGAAGCACGCAGCGATGATCAGGACGAACAGCACGGCGCCAAGCAGGGCCGGGCGCTTGCCCAGGGGCGAGTCGCAGAGGAAGTCGTAGATGAACCAGCCTGCTACCAGCGAGCCGATACCGATGGCTACGCCCTCGGCACCGCTGAGGGTGCTGCCAGGTGCCAGCAGATACAGGGTCGGGTTCCAGTAGAACACCACGCAGAGCAGGGCGATACCGGACATCCAGGTGAAGTAGGCTTCCCATTTGAACCAGTGCAGGTTCTCGGGCATCTTCGGCGGGGCCAGCTTGTACTTCTCCAGGTGGTAGATACCACCGCCGTGGATGGCCCAAAGGTCACCCGACAGCCCGTCACGCGGATTGCTCCGGTTCAGGTTGTTTTCCAGCCAGACGAAGTAGAACGAGGCACCGATCCAGGCGACGCCGGTGATCATGTGAACCCAGCGAATGCTCAGGTTCAGCCATTCGTGAAGGTGTGCTTCCACAGTATTTACCTCTTGCCGGTCACGGCCTGGGCGAACCCTGGATGACCGACCTTTTCTTATTGGTGGGGATTGAGGACCAGCATCTGTTCCTCGGTGAAGTAATGCTCGTCGCAGTTGTTGCCGGAACCACTGCGATCAACCACCAGGAAGTCATCCCGCTTTTCGATCGTCAGCACCGGGTGGTGCCAGACGCCGCGATGGTAATTAACGCCCTGCCTGCCGTTACTGCGGAAGGCTCGGACCAAGCCTGATACAGGTGCATCGCCAACTGGCGCGACCACGATCAGAAAGGGGTTGCCGAGCAGCGGAATGAAAGCCTGGCTGCCCAGCGGATGGCGTTCCAGCATGCGTACGGTCAATGGCATCTCCAGGGCATCGGCGCGGAAGATGCTGATGATCGCTTTGTCCTCGGGCTCGGCGGTCTCGACCGTGGCGAGCTTGTGGAAGCGCATGGTCGACCCGTTGTTGATCATGAAGTGGTCGCTGCCATCGGTTTCGATCACGTCACCGAACGGGGCGAAGGCTTCTTTGGTCAAGGGCTCGATCATTAAAGTGCGCATGCGGTTATCTCTTTGTTCTATGTTCTGTTTAGGGGGTGGGCCTGCCCCGGAGCGAACGTATCGCGTACTCGGGGCGGGCCATCGCACCGTCTTTTAAAGTTGCAGCAGGCGGAACAGGGCGATCAGGTTGATCTGCGCCAGGGCTTCCTTGAATTCGGCATCGGCGTCGTTGTGGATGCGTTTTTCGAAGGAGGCGAGGATCTGGTGCCGGTTGCTGCCCTTGACCGCCATGATGAATGGGAACTGGAACTTGGCCTTGTAGGCGTCGTTGAGCTCGGTGAAGCGTGCGAACTCTTCGGCGGTGCACTGGTGAATACCGGCGCCGGCCTGTTCGTTGGTGCTCGACTCGGTCAGCTCACCCTGGATGGCGGCCTTGCCTGCCAGGTCCGGGTGAGCATTGATCAGGGCCAACTGGTCTTCATGGCTGGCACTGAGCAGAATGTCGCTCATGCGCTGGTGCAGCGCCTCGATCTCGTCCAGCTCGGCCAGCTGACCCAGGTCATAGGCTTTCTCGGCAACCCACGGCGAGTGCTCGTAGATGTCGGCGAAGGCTTCGACGAAGGCGTCGCGGGCCAGGGTCGATGGCTTGAGGGTCTTGAAAGCGGTCATCAGGCGTTCTCGTTCTTGTACGGGTGGGTGGCGTGCCAGTGGCGGGCGATGTCGACGCGACGGGCGAACCAGACCTGGTCGTGGCTCTTGGCGTATTCGACGAAGCGCTTGAGCGCGGCCAGGCGGGCCGGGCGACCGACCAGGCGGCAGTGCAGGCCGATAGACAGCATCTTCGGTGCTTCGGCGCCTTCTGCGTAGAGTACGTCGAAGGCGTCCTTGAGGTACTGGAAGAACTGCTCGCCGCAGTTGAAGCCCTGGACCTGGGTGAAGCGCATGTCGTTGGTGTCCAGGGTGTACGGGATCACCAGGTGCGGTTTGCCGGTCGGGTTGTTCGGCTCCCAGTAGGGCAGGTCGTCGTCGTAGGTGTCGCTGTCATAGAGGAAGCCACCTTCCTCCATCACCAGGCGGCGGGTGTTCGGGCCGGTGCGGCCGGTGTACCAGCCCAGCGGGCGTTCGCCGGTGAGTTCGGTGAGGATGCGGATGGCCTCGAGCATGTGCTCGCGTTCCTGCGCCTCGTCCATGTACTGGTAGTCGATCCAGCGGTAGCCGTGGCTGCAGATTTCATGGCCGGCTTCGACCATGGCACGGATCACGTCGGGGTGGCGCTGGGCGGCCATGGCGACGGCGAAGATGGTCAGTGGCACGCCAGTGTCCTTGAACAGCTTGAGCAGGCGCCATACGCCGGCGCGGCTGCCGTACTCGTAGAGCGACTCCATGCTCATGTTGCGCACGCCTTGCAGCGGCTGGGCGGCGACCATCTCGGACAGGAAGGCTTCGGACTCCTTGTCACCATGCAGGATGTTGCGTTCGCCGCCTTCTTCGTAGTTGAGCACGAAGGACAGAGCGATGCGTGCATTCCCCGGCCATTGCGGGTGAGGTGGGTTGTTGCCGTAACCGATCAGGTCGCGAGGGTAGTCAGCGCTCACTGCAGTCTTCCTTCTTGTTCGTCGATGCGTGGGGTGGGCGGCCCGCGTCGGGTTGTCGCACCACCGGATGGAGTGATTGTATACAACTTCTGAAATCTTTTGTAAGCCTGTTTTTCCGCATTTCTTCCCATCTGTCGGTTGAGAATGTATTGCAAGAAACCTGCCTGGTCGGTCAGCTAATGACGACGCCGTCGGCATGGGGCCTGTCTTTGCGGGCATTGGTGTATTTACAAGCAGGGAAGGGTGGTTGTGCAAGAGGTATTCAAAAAATTGTGTACAATTTCTTGAGAAAATGTCTTAATGGCTCCATTCCCGCACACCGCAGGCCCCTGGCGCGGTGATTGCCGTGTATTTTTTGCCCACGCATACGACAAGAGGCGACAAGCAAATGGGACGTTTGACCACACACGTACTGGATGCCGCTCATGGCTGCCCGGGCAGCTCGATCAAGGTCGAGTTGTACCGTGTCGAAGGCCAGCAGCTGGAGCTGGTGAACACTGCCCTGACCAACAGCGACGGCCGCGTCGACGCGCCACTGCTGCAGGGTGACGATTATCGCACTGGGGTGTACCAGCTGCAGTTCAGCGCTGGCGACTACTACCGTGCTCGCGGTGTGAAACTGCCTGAAACCGCGTTTCTGGATGTTGTCGTGCTGCGCTTTGGTATCGATCAGAACCAGGAGCACTACCATGTGCCGCTGCTGATCTCGCCGTACAGTTACTCGACCTATCGTGGAAGCTAGTTGGTCGCTAGAAGAATCTTCGTAGGTCCTTGGCCCGCTCTCACACTGGCGGGCTTTTTTTTGTCTTGAATATTCAGTGGAGTGGCGGTGAGCTTTCGGGCCCATCGCGGGACAAGCCCGCTCCTGCAAGAAGAAGAGGCGCACGCTCGAGCGTTGTGCGGTCTCTGTGGGAGCGGGCTTGCCCCGCGATTGGGCAAGAACAGCCCACCAATCAATATGATTTTTCACCGCCACCCCCGCCGCTTTCGCTCTTGCTCTTGCTTTTCCTACGCAATACCCCAGGCGCCGCCAATTGCGACGTCAGGAGGCCGAGCGTAGGCATTGCGCAGGTGGGTGCCAGGCATGGATGCCTGGCAAGCGGCGCAGGGCCATGGATGGCCCTTCGCCGCGCCCCGCCGGGAGCAATGCCGGAGCGAGGGAACCCCGGCGCGCAGCGCCGGGGCCGGATGCAGGAGCCAGCGGTTTCTGCCTACTTTTGCCCAAGAGCAAAAGTAGGTCGCCGTAAAGGCGAAAAGCGCCAGTGGCGCCACCGCCGCAAATGAATATTTACACTTTCTATAAGCCCAAGCCCAAGCCCAAGCCCAAGCCTCAAAGAAACACAAACTTGGCAATAAAGATCACACACAGCACCCACAAACTCGCGGAAATCTCCTTGAACTTCCCAGTCCCCGCCTTGAGCGCCACATAGCTGATAAAGCCCAGGGCAATCCCATCCGCCACCGAGAACGTCAACGGCATCATGATCACGGTCACGATCGCCGGAATCGCATCGGTCGCCTCGTCCCAATGAATATGCGCCATGCTGCCCATCATCAGCATCGCCACATAGATCAGCGCCCCCGCCGTGGCATACGCCGGGATCATCCCCGCCAGCGGTGCAAAGAACATCGCCGCGACAAACAGCAGGCCAACCACGACGGCGGTCAGGCCCGTGCGGCCACCGGCGGCAACCCCTGCGGCACTTTCCACGTAGCTGGTCACCGGCGGAACCCCCACCGCAGCACCGAATACACTCGATGCACTGTCAGCCTTCAACGCTCGCGACAGGTTCTCGATGCGCCCGTCGGCATCCACCAGGCCA
This sequence comes from Pseudomonas guariconensis, assembly GCF_015680235.1. Lineage (GTDB taxonomy): Bacteria > Pseudomonadota > Gammaproteobacteria > Pseudomonadales > Pseudomonadaceae > Aquipseudomonas > Aquipseudomonas guariconensis_A. Next base: position 77,274 of record NZ_JADLJL010000010.1, on the reverse strand, counting down.
GCCCGCTGGGCCACGCCCATCAAGGTCCCTGCCGTGTCGAACATGTGCACGAAGAGGAATGCCAGTACCACGCTGATCATGCTGACGTTGAACACCCCGGCAACATCCATGGCCATCCAGGTCGGCGCCAGGCTGGGCGGCAGCGAGAAAACACCACCGTACTGCACCAGCCCCAGGCCCCAACCCGCCAAGGTCACGGCGATGATGCTGATGAGGATTGCACCGAATACCCGGTGGTAACTGAGCACGGCGATCATCAGGAAGCACACCGCCGCCAGCAGTGGGCCAGGCTCATGCAGCGAACCGAGCTTGATCAGCGTGGCCGGGCTGTCGACGACGATACCCGCGGTCTTGAGGCCGATCAGGCCGAGGAACAGACCGACGCCGGCCCCCATGGCATGGCGCAAGCTCACGGGGATGCTGTTGAGCAGCCATTCACGCACCCGCGAAAGCGTCAGCAACATGAACAGCACGCCGGAGACGAATACCGCGCCTAGCGCCGCTTCCCAGGTGTAGCCCATGGTGCCGACCACGGTATAGGTGAAGAACGCATTGAGCCCCATGCCCGGGGCCAGGCCGACCGGCCAGTTGGCGTACAGCCCCATCAACAGGCAGCCAAGCGCTGCGGCGATGCAGGTGGCGACGAACGCTGCGCCATGGTCGATACCGGCATCGGCCATGATGTTGGGGTTGACGAAGATGATGTAGGCCATGGTGATGAAGGTGGTCACCCCGGCGATCAGCTCGGTCCTGACGGTGCTGCCATGTCGCTTGAGTTTGAAAATCCGTTCCAGCCAGCTCGTTTCGAGCGGTGGAGCGAGATCCAGCGTAGGGGCTTCGGATTTGCGGCTTTCCACAGCGAGTACTCCTCAAGTCTTTCTTGTTGTTTCGGAGCCTGGTCCTGCGCCATGCACTTGGGCGGCTCCGCGAGGGGATGGCAGACGTCTGACCGTTTGTTGACTTTCGGGTCAAGAAGTTGCTCGCAGGATTATGCGTTTGTGTACAAATAATGCAAATAATGTTTTATCTTTTGTGAGCGAAATACGACGCATAGTAGCTATATGGCGAAGGCTACCTGCAGAAATCGGTATGCCTGTGTACAATAGGCCGATACCTTGGTCCCTTTTTTCTTTCCAGGACTTGCCAGCCACCCTCTGACGGGTATTACAGTCAAGGTCCCGACTGGCGGATCCTCGTGCTCGAGAACCCATGAACGAACAGCTGCAACCTCTGAAAAAACCTGCGCGCAACGGCAAGGCCGGCCGCAGCGGTACCCAGGACGATATCGTCTACGCGCACATTTTCGAGGCGATCCTCGAGCAGCGACTGGCACCGGGCACCAAGTTGAGCGAGGAAGCGCTGGGCGAGATCTTCGGCGTCAGCCGCACCATCATCCGCCGTGCCCTGTCGCGTCTGGCCCATGAAAGCGTGGTGCTGCTGCGGCCAAATCGGGGAGCGGTAGTGGCCAGCCCGACGGTTGAAGAGGCGCGCCAGGTGTTTTTCTCTCGCCGCATGGTCGAGCGCGCCATCACCGAGTTGGCGGTGCAGCACGCCACGGTCGAGCAACTCAACGAGTTGCGCCAAATGGTCCGCGAAGAGCGCGACAGCTTTTCCCGTGGTGATCGCGGTGCCGGCATCCGGCTTTCAGGCGAGTTCCACCTCAAGCTGGCAGAGGCCGCCGGCAATGCACCCCTGATCAGCTTCCAGCGCAGCCTGGTATCCCAGACTTCGCTGATCATTGCGCAGTATGAAAGCGGCAACCGCTCGCATTGCTCGTATGACGAGCACATGCAACTGATCGATGCCATCGAGGCCCGCGATGGTGATCTGGCGGTCAGCCTGATGATGCACCACATGGATCATATCGACACCAAGCTCAACCTGGACGAGGAAAGCGCCTCGGACGACCTGCATGCGGTGTTTTCGCACTTGCTGAAGAAACCCAAGGCCTCGGCCAAGGGTTGAACGTTTGCCTATCCCTTCTTCGATCGGCCTCCCACACTAGATACCCAGCCAGCCAATGGCTGGCTGGGCCGCGCTGGGACTTGCCGGTACCCCGCAGAGGTGTTTTCGAGCGACGCCCCGCCTGATCCAGAAGGGCGTGGTATGCCTTCGATGCGTTGAGCGGTGCCAAAGATCTACCGCAGTTTCCAGGTCGCTCCAAGCAACGATCAGTGGTTCTAAACCAGGAGCCACCACATGAGATCATTCGACGACCTGCTTGATGTGCTACCAATCGCGCACGGACAAGCACCCCACGATGAAGCATCCGCCTCTGCCCGATCCTGCGTGAATGCTGGGCTCGTGAGTGCCGAGGCGCCTATCGTCTGGCTCAATCAACTGGACGAAGCGTTGCGTGCCCAAGCGGCCAACGATAAAGATTGGGCGCACATCCTTCCCGATGGTTTTACCGACTACACCACGCTGATCGCGAACCGCCCGGCGACTTGGCGCACGGTCGTTGATCAGGCGATGAAACAGCAGGCTCGCGACCATGTCGATCTGCTGGCATTGGGCAGCCTGCCTGCTACTTATCCAAGGCAGTTACGTAAGGAGCATCGTCTAGGTTATCTGCGAAACCTGCTCGAGCGCTTTGGGGAAACGCCGCCCGCGAAAAGCGCGTTGGCTGGCTGGAATGCGGCATTGATCCAGCGACAGGACGCCTGGCGGCAGTTGCAGGACGGCCTCAAGGAAGCCCCGGAAAACTGGACGCGCCGCATCGAGACGTTTTCCGATCACATTCAACAGGCGATGAGAAACGAGGCGAACCTGCTGGCCGAAGAGCGGCGCTTGCCTGCCCAGGTCCATGCCTGGTCTTTTCTACAGACTCAAGAGAAGACGTTGCAGTGGTTGTCCGTGTACGCCGATGGGCAGGTATTGCCCGGCATCTGGATCATGGCCCGGGCCGCTGACCGTCTGGCTGGCTTGCATGACGCGCCGATCGTGTTGTGGGTGCATGGCGAAAGCGGTGGAATGACGCATCTGGAAAGTTTTGACGCGCTGCGTGAGCGGCTCGGCTCCACGCTGGTCGTGGGTGGCTTCGCCGTTTCCACGCTCATGCCGCGTACAAACGCCCAACTGACGTTCGTGCCCAACAGCGAAGGTTTGCCTGGTTTGGTACGTGAGCTGTTCACATTTTGGATGGCGAGGCTGGATCCGGAACCGGACGAGCTGATTCAGGGAGAACGGCTTTCCCGGGAGCAAAGCGCCGAATATCGGTTGGAGCTGGCCCGGGCGGCCTTGGCCATTCCTGTGGATAGCTGCCGCCAGGCGGCCTTGGCAGCGGCCGAGCGCCAATGGCAAGGGATAGCCATGATGGAGGTGCTGCCCAGATGGATGTTGGCGCGTAGTGATGTCGAGCGCAGGGCCTATGCCGAACACTTGGTGAACTATCACGTACAGTCGGATCGCCTGGAACGATGGTTGAAAGCGCAGCTTCCGCCATTTCCCACGTTTGCTGCGGACCTTTTGATCGCAAGGTTGAAGATCGACAAGGGCATCACCTTGGCTGCCGACACCGTGTTGCTGGAAAGGCCTGTCAGCGTTACCTATCAGTGGTTCGGCCAGGGCACAGTCCTGGAACCTGCGCCAGGGTATGGCGCCGCAGGACACCGACCAGGGGAGGCGATGCAATGGGTGCCGAGCGAGGCGTGGGAGTCGGTCACCCTCGAAAAGCTGGCAAGCGAAGGGTTCGACGCCGGCGAGCCTTCGGAAGTAGAGCGGATGGCCATGGCGAACCTGCAGGTCGATGGGATTACCTCTGGCTACTTGTCGGACGTACTGGTTGAGCTCGATCCACTCCAGCAATACGAAGCGAAGGTCCGGGCGACATTGGACCTGGCCAATGAGCAGCATGCCCAGTTGCTGGTCGAACCCTATAGCCAAGAGTTGAAATTGCTGGCCCAGGCATGGCGATGGTGCGGCAAGCTGTCCGAAAAAGGGGCGGCGATGCTGGATGTCGCAGCCCAGTCATCTAGCGCAGAGGCCTTGGCCGAGGCCGGGCTGCGGGTGCATTGGCTGGTCATTACCAGTACCGAGGAACTCGGACGTAACATCGAGGGTGCAGGCGCGCTGGTCGATACGGCAGAAGGGCGTACCCTCTTGTACCTGCCTGGCGCCCCTCACGCCCATCGACTGATCGAACGCGAGCGGCTGGAAGACGCACTCGAGCATCTGCGTTGGTTGATCGAAGTGGAGCCTGATATGGCGAGGTACGTGGCGGACCGCTCCAGCGACGAACCTGAAAAACTGCTCAGCTATTTTAGCCAGGCGGTCTTTCGTCGTTATGGAGGCTACTTGAGTGCGCCTCCCTCGCTGGCCCAGACGCTGATCCACCTGCAAGTGACCGAGCGCAGTAATCGTCTGGTCAATCAGGCAAGGCGCCAGGGGCGCAGCCAGTACGGCATTCGACGGAAAAACGATCTCGAAGCGCATCACCGCCATTTGGGCTACCTGCGCGCGGCGTTAGCTATCGTACCCGGTGTAAACCTGCCTATTGCGCTGCAGGACATTCACTACGGCGCCCTGGCCATCGGTGACGGCTGGCGTTCGAGAAATGTCGATACCCTCGGCATGGGCATTCTTAGCGTGGTCGGCGGAGTGCTCGATGCGATGCTGACCGTCGTCCCGGCCGGTTCTAGCGTGGCGAGCCTGCGCAGGGCGACACGTCTGCAGACTCGGAAACGCATTGCCATAGGTCCTTTCAAAGGGTACGAGGCGCAAGTCAAGTTCGACCGTCCGATGCCCTTGACTGGTCATGATAGTGGGACTTGGCTTCTCGATGGCGAGCAGTACATTTGGCAGGATGGCCATGCCTACGCAGTGTATCGACGCAAGGGCGAGCACACGCTGCGCCTGAAAACCACTGCCACGCGCCACTATGATATGCCGGTGAGGATGGACGGCGAGCGCTGGGTCGTGCATGCGCAGGTCGGCCTGCGAGGCGGAGGCGGCCAGATCAACGATGCCGAGCAGGTCTTCGCCAGTTGGGGCCCGGTGAGCCAGCATCCACGCTTCGCCGGCACGACCCGAACCCAGGCTATCCGGCGAGGTCGACTCGTCCTGCAGGAATATGAGTTCCCGACGGATGCGCGTGCGGTTGAATTCGCCTATGCCTACCTGCAAGACGCAACCGCGCCCGCCTGGGCTCGTGCCTACCGGCGTGGCCAGGGTACCTCGGGAGCACAGGCCCCGCTCACGCAACGTTGGCAGTCCGTGCGCTGGCAGGTCGGGGATGGCGACACCGTGGCGGTCCAGGCATACGGCGGGGAAGTCTCCGTGACATTCGCTGCAGAGTCGGTCCAGCGCCCCGGCGTGCGGATCGCAGGCGAGTATTACCCGCTCTTGCCTGGCGCGGTCGAAGGGCGAGGTCGATACGTGCTCCCCGTGGGCCGAATGCCGACTCGGCTGAGTGAGCTGGATGAGCTTATCGAGCAAGGCGTGGGGCCTGTTCGCGTCACGCTTGGCAACACTGTAATCGAGCCGGCGCAGGTGGTAGGTGGGTATGCCGAGACGTTTCGCAGTCGCCTGCAAAGGCAGTTTCCCGGCATGGCTGAAGAAAGCCTCTGGTCGTTGGGCGAAGCGATTTATCGGAGTGCCGATACTGCCCCGGGCCTGACACAGGTGCGGCTGCGTGTGCTCGAGCGATGGCTCGACACAGCGGCCTCCGACCCGCTGCTTCATCTGGTCGTGCAGGAGGTGACCACGCCGCGCCCGGTGTTGGCGATCCGGGACGCTCGTGCATCCTTCGTGCAGTTGCGCTGGACACTGAGCAGCACCGAACAATCCGCCGTACGCGCTGTAGTTGATGGCGCCATCAGCCATTCGCTGGCCGAGATACTGACCAATGTCATTACCGATCGCGGTTACCAGGTGCTGTTCCGTCACGGCAATCACCGCCGCTGCGTGGTGATATTCGTCAAGCCTGGGCGACGTGAAACCTATGTACTGGTCCAGCATGAAGTGATGGGGGCGGTTTCGGTTCAGGGCATGAACAACCTGGTGCTGTTGGGCGATGGATGGCTCGACATGTTGCTCTCGCGGCTGGTCGATCCCGCCTTGGCAACAGCCCTGCGCTCGGCGCGCCGACAAGGGTTGCTGCGCCCATTGCTCGGCGGCCTGTATATCGAGGGGCAGCAACGTGCCGAGTTGGTCTGGCAATCCGTCAGGATATCGCCGGGCGCTGTAGCCCAACCATTGCAGGTGCGTACGTGGCGGGATGTGGTTCGTCCTTTGCAAGGTTCTGATCGAGAGCTGCTTCCCGGTTCCGGGTTATATGGGATGGGGAATGACGGGCTGGTTCATGGGGTGGGTATCCAGGGTGGTTGGTTGTCGGTGTATCCGGTGCAGACCTCTAGCCGGATACTGCTCTCGCGTTCGCAGGCGTTGCCGTCGCCATTGACCTTCGATGATTTGGAGCGCTGTGTGCGTGAGCGCTTCGGTGAGCAGACTTGGCTATTGGTCCGAGGCCCGGAAGGTTGGTCCGTAAGGCGTACCCTGTTTTCCATGCAGCTTGACAGCCTGGTCATCAGAGCGCGGCCCGGGCTGACCCGACAAAGCGCGCAAAATGCGGCTAGAGCGGCGCTGGACGGAGTACAGGGCAGCGAGTATGCAAGGTTGCTGCATCTGGAGCATGTGCTGGCGCTGTGGTTGCGCGATAGTCGAAGCCTGGGCGAGTTGGCCGACCCTTTCCTGTTGCTTGCCCGGCAACAACCGGTTGGCCTGGACAGCGCCATGTCCTGGCGCCTGGCATTGCCGGTCGAACCGATAGGTAGCAGCCCGACGGTCTATTACCTGCAAGCGATGGACGACTACACCGCCAACCTGTTGGCCGCTGTCAGCGGTACGCGCCTGCGTTCCCATGCCGTCAATGCGATCGACGACTTGTTGGGGCGTTATGGGTTGGTGCAACAACATCGGGTAGGAGGCATCATCCAATACCATCAGCCGTCGACGGGAAGGGTCTACCTGATCGCATTGCAGGTCAGCGACCAGGCCTGGATCGATATGGCTTTCGAGCAGGGGCGGGCTGTGTTGTCCAGCAACTGGATCGAATTCTGGCTTGCCAATTTGCCCGAAAGCTCGGCGCAGTCCCTGCGCCAGGCATTGGCAGACGGGCAATTGGTAAGGCTTACCGCGACCCTGCGTCTGGAGGCCGGCCCCCATGTCGGCCAGGTCGCTGTGCAGCGGCTGGCCGACTTCTGAGCCTCAGCGCTGGTGCACCGAACGCCCGGCCGCGTACGTTTCACGCACGGTGCGGTCGTCGCCCAGGGTGGTGAGCACGAACAAGGTCTCCTCGATGCTGTTGGACTGCTGGATGCGGTAGTCCAGCAGCGGGGTGGCCTTGTAGTCCAGTACCACGAAGTCGGCATCGTTGCCCGGGCGCAGGCTACCGATACGGTCGTCCAGGCGCAGCGCGCGGGCGCCGCCCAGGGTGGCCAGGTACAGCGACTTGTACGGGTGCAGGCGTGCGCCTTGCAGTTGCATGACCTTGTAGGCTTCGTTCAGGGTATTGAGCAGCGAGAAGCTGGTGCCGGCGCCCACGTCGGTCCCAAGCCCGACGTTGACCTTGAAGCGCTCCGCCTGGGGCAGGTTGAACAGGCCGCTGCCCAGGAACAGGTTGGAGGTCGGGCAGAAGGCGACCGCCGAACCGGTGTCGGCCAGACGCTGGCATTCCTCATCACACAGGTGCACGCCGTGGGCGAACACCGAGCGCTCACCCAGCAGCTCGTAGTGATCGTAGACGTCCAGGTAACCGCTGCGCTCCGGGAACAGCGCCTTGACCCACTCGATTTCCTTGACGTTCTCAGACAGGTGGGTGTGCATATACAGCCCCGGATACTCCTTGAGCAACTGGCCGGCGAGGGTCAGCTGTTCTGGCGTGCTGGTCGGGGCGAAGCGTGGCGTCACTGCATAGTGCAGGCGGCCCTTGCCGTGCCAGCGCTCGATCAGCGTCTTGCTTTCGGTGTAGCTGGACTCGGCCGTGTCGGTCAGGTAGTCAGGGGCGTTGCGGTCCATCATCACCTTGCCGGCAATCAGGCGCAGGTCCAGGCGCTGGGCCTCCTCGAACAGGGCATCGACCGACTCGGGGTGGACGCTGCCGAACACCAGTGCCGTGGTGGTACCGTTGCGCAGCAGCTCCTTGAGGAAGATATGCGCCACCTTGTCGGCGTGGGCCTTGTCGGCGAACTGCTTTTCGCACGGGAAGGTATAGGTGTTCAGCCAGTCCAGCAGTTGTTCGCCATAGGAGCCGATCATGCCGGTCTGCGGAAAATGGATGTGGGTGTCGATGAAGCCTGGGGTGATCAGGGCGTCCCGGTGGTGCACCACCTCGACCTCGGCGCCCAGGGTGGGCAGCAGCTCGCTGGCATGGCCCAGGGCACTGATGCGCCCGTCTTCGACCACCAGCAGGCCGTCTTCGTAATATTCGTGGGAAGCGTCGAGGCCCACCTCGGCCGGGTCGGCGATGCTGTGCAGAATGGCGGCTCGGTAGGCTTTGCGGGTTGCGCTCATAACGGTCTCGTCAATTGGCTTGGCTGCGCCGGGAGGGCGGCAGCAATTGGGCGATCGGGCCTGAATTGGCGGCAGCGTCGTGCTGGCCGAAGCAGGCGTTGTAGGTGGCAATGATTTCACCGGCGATGGACACTGCGATCTCGATCGGCAGCTTGCCCTTGACCTCGGCCAGGCCCATCGGGCAGCGCATCCGTGCCACGACGGCATCGTCGTAGCCGCGCTCGCGCAGGCGGTGTTCGAACTTGACCCGCTTGGTCTTCGAGCCGATCAGGCCGAACCAGGTGAAATCATTGCGTTTGAGGATGGCTGCGGTCAGCTCCAGGTCCAGCTGATGGTTATGGGTCATGACGATGCAGTAGCTGCCCGCCGGCAGCTCGGCCACTTCGTCGACCGGCTCTTCGCTGACGACCTTGGTCACGCCGTTGGGGATGGCCTCGGGGAATTCTTGTTCACGCGAGTCGATCCAGCGTACCCGGCAGGGCAGCGCGGCGAGCAAGGGTACCAGAGCACGTCCGACATGGCCCGCGCCGAACACGGCAATCTGCGCCTGCACTGCGGCCATCGGCTCGAACAGCAGCACGGTGACGCCGCCGCAGCACTGGCCCAGGCTCGCGCCGAGGCTGAAGCGCTCCAGATGCGGGGTGGTGCGTTGCTCCTGGAGCATTTGCCGGGCGATATGCAGGGCTTTGTACTCCAGGTGGCCGCCGCCGATGGTATCGAACAGGCCAGTGGCGCTGACGACCATCTTGGAACCTGCGTTGCGTGGCGTCGAGCCACGCTCCTCGATGATGGTCACCAAGACACAGGCTTCGCCGCGGGCCTGGTGGTCGGCGAGGGCGTTGATCCATTGGTGCATAGACAGATCCTCATCTCTGGTGGCCTGTTCGGGCCCTATCGCCGGCAAGCCGGCTCCCACACAGGACAGCAGCATTGCGCAGTACCAGTGGGAGCCGGCTTGCCGGCGATAGGGCCCGAACAGGCGCCCACCCGACCTCAGTGATTCACGGTTTCCAGTTCTTGTTCGGCTGGCTGCTGCGCAGCCACCGCCTTGCGCATCTGCTCGCAACCCCAGAGCACCCGCTCCGGCGTCGCAGGTGCATCGACCTGCGGCTGCACGCGGTAGTCGGCGATGCTTGCCACGGCGTCCTTGATCGCGCACCAGGCGGCGATGCCGAGCATGAACGGCGGCTCGCCCACGGCTTTGGAGTGGAACACGGTGTCTTCCGGGTTCTTGCGGTTTTCCACCAGCTTCACCCGCAGGTCCAGCGGCATGTCCGCCACGGCCGGGATCTTGTAGCTGGCCGGGCCATTGGTCATCAGCTTGCCCTTGGCGTTCCACACCAGTTCCTCGGTAGTCAGCCAGCCCATGCCCTGGATGAAGCCGCCTTCGACCTGACCGATGTCGATGGCCGGGTTCAGCGAGGCCCCTACGTCGTGGAGGATGTCGGCGCGCAGCATCTTGTATTCGCCGGTCAGGGTATCGACGATCACCTCGACGCACGCCGCGCCGAAGGCGAAGTAGTAGAACGGCCGGCCACGGGCCTGGTCGCGGTCGTAGTAGATCTTCGGCGTGCGGTAGAAGCCGGTGCTGGACAACGATACCTGGGCGAAATAGGCCTGTTGCACCAACTGTTCGAAGCTGACGATCTGATCACGCACACGCACATGGCCGTTGCGGAACTCCACGTCTTCCTCGGTGACCTTGTAATGGCGTGCAGCGAACTCGGTCAGGCGCTTCTTGAGGATTTCGGCGGCGTTCTGGGCAGCCTTGCCGTTCAGGTCGGCGCCGCTGGAGGCCGCGGTCGGCGAGGTGTTGGGGACCTTGTCGGTGTTGGTGGCGGTGATCTGGATGCGCTCGAAATCGACCTGGAACACCTGCGCCACCACCTGGGCGACCTTGGTGTTCAGGCCCTGGCCCATCTCGGTGCCGCCGTGGTTCAGGTGGATGCTGCCGTCGGTATAGATGTGGATCAGCGCACCGGCCTGGTTGAGGAAGGTGGCGGTGAACGAGATGCCGAACTTCACCGGCGTCAGCGCCAGGCCTTTCTTGAGCACCGGGCTGTGCTCGTTGAAGCGGCGGATCGACTCGCGGCGCTCGGCGTAGTCGGCGCTGGCCTCGAGCTCTGCGGTCATTTCCTCGAGCATGTTGTGCTCGACGGTCTGGTAGTAGTGGGTGACGTTGCGTTCGGTCTTGCCGTAGTAGTTGGCCTTGCGCACCGCCAGCGGGTCGAGCGCCAGGTGGCGAGCGATGTGGTCCATCACCTGCTCGATGGCGACCATCCCTTGTGGGCCGCCGAACCCGCGGTAGGCGGTGTTGGAGGCAGTGTTGGTCTTGCAGCGGTGGCCATGCACCGTCGCGTCGCCCAGGTAGTAGGCATTGTCGGAGTGGAACATGGCGCGGTCGACGATCGAACCGGAGAGATCCGGCGAGTATCCGCAGTTGCCGGCCAGGTCCAGGTTGATGCCCTGCAGGCGGCCGGTGTCGTCGAAGCCGACGTAGTATTCGACGTAGAACGGGTGGCGTTTACCGGTCATCATCATGTCTTCGACGCGCGGCAGGCGCATTTTGGTCGGCTGGCCGGTCAGGCGCGCGATCACCGCGCACAGGCAGGCCGGGCTGGCCGCCTGGGTCTCCTTGCCGCCGAAACCACCGCCCATGCGGCGCATGTCCACGACGATCTTGTTCATGGGCACGTCCAGCACCTCGGCCACCAGTTTCTGTACCTCGGTGGGGTTCTGGGTCGAGCAGAAAACGATCATGCCACCATCTTCGGTAGGCATCACTGACGAGATCTGGGTTTCCAGGTAGAAGTGTTCCTGGCCACCGATGTGCAGGGTGCCTTGCAGGCGGTGCGGGGCACTGGCCAGGGCCGCGTTGGAATCGCCGCGCTGGTGGGTGTGGCTGTCGAGGACGAAGTGCTTCTTGCGCAGGGCTTCGACCACATCCAGTACCGGCTCCAGGTCCTCGTACTCGATGATCGCCGCCATCGCCGCGCGGCGAGCGGTGTCCAGGTCGCGCGCGGCCACGGCGACCACCGGCTGGCCGAAGTACTCGACCTTGTCGATGGCCAACAGCGGGTCACCGGCGACCACTGGGCCGATGTCCTTGAGCCCGGGAATGTCTTCGTGGGTGATGGCGATGCGCACGCCCTCGAAGGCGTAGCACGGGCTGGTGTCGATGCGCAGGATGCGCGCATGGGCGCGATCGGCGGTGCGCGCATAGACGTGCAGCTGGTTGGGGAATTCCAGGCGGTCGTCGATGTACACCGCTTCGCCGGACACATGCTTGTCCGCGCTGTCGTGCTTGATGCTGCGGCCGACCCCGGTGGTCAGGTCCTGGCTGAACAGTTCGGCCATCTCGGCCTGGCTCTTGGCTGCGTGATGGTTAGACATAAGCGGTCACCCGGGTTTCGATGTACGGCGATTGCAGTTCGATGAAGTACTTGCGCAGCAGGTTCTGCGCCGTCAGCAGGCGGTACTCGCGGCTGGCGCGGAAATCGCTGAGCGGGGTGAAGTCCTCGCCCAGGGCCTGGCAGGCTCGTTCGATGCTGGCCTGGGTCCACGTTTTGCCCACCAGGGCAGCCTCGCAGGCACGGGCGCGCTTGGGAATCGCGGCCATGCCGCCGAAGGCGATGCGTGCGTCGCTGACCACGCCGTCCTCGATGCGCAGGTTGAACGCGGCGCATACCGCCGAGATATCGTCGTCCAGGCGTTTGGACACCTTGTAGGCGCGGAATGTCCAGGCATCGCTGGCACGCGGCACGATGATCTTCTCGATGAACTCACTGTCCTGGCGCGCAGTGATGCGGTAATCGATGAAGTAGTCCTCCAGCGCCAGGGTGCGCTGGTGTTCGCCCTGGCGCAGCACCACCTGGGCGTCGAGGGCGATCAGCAAGGGTGGCGAGTCGCCGATCGGCGAGGCGTTGCCGATGTTGCCACCCAGGGTGCCCTGGTTGCGGATCTGCAGCGAGGCGAAGCGGTGCAGCAACGCGCCGAAGTCCGGGTATTCCTCGTTGAGCGCGGTGTAGCAGTCGGTCAGCGGCGTGGCGGCACCGATCTCCAGGTGGGTGGCGGTCTTCTCGATGCGCTTGAGCTCGGCCACGTGGCCGACATAGATCATCACCGGCAGGGCTTTGTGGAACTGGGTGACTTCCAAGGCCAGGTCGGTACCGCCAGCCAGCAGACGCGCCTCGGGGTGCGAGCTGTACAGGTCGGCGAGGTCGGCCACGGTCAGCGGGACCAGGCAGCGTTTGTCGCCGCTGTTGAGCTCGCCGGTTTCGGTCGGGGTGATCGCCTTCAGGCGAGCGATGGTCTGGGCCTGCTGTTCGTCGAACTGGTCGCGGCAGGGGCGGGCGCAGCTCTGCTCGGCGGCGGCGAGGATCGGGCGGTAGCCGGTGCAGCGGCACAGGTTGCCGGCAAGGGCTTCCTGGGCCTGGTGCAGGTCGTGGCCGTCGCTGTTCTTCTGCAGAGCGAACAAGGACATGACGAAACCTGGGGTGCAGAAGCCGCATTGCGAGCCATGGCAATCGGCCATGGCCTGCTGCACGCTGTGCAGCTCGCCCTGGTGCTTGAGGCCTTCGACGCTGATCAATTGCTTGCCGTGCAAGGCCGAAACGAAGGTCAGGCACGAGTTGAGGCTGCGGTAGCGCAGGGTGTCGCGGCCCTGGTCGTCCTGGGCCAGCTCGCCCACCACCACCGTGCAGGCACCACAGTCGCCACTGGCGCAGCCTTCCTTGGTGCCGGGTTTGCCCAGGTGCTCACGCAGGTATTGCAGCACCGTCATGTTCGGGTCCAGGGCGTGCTCACTACGCAGCTCCTGGTTGACGAGAAACTGGATCACGGGGAAGGCCTCGCAATGGTTTTATTGTTGTTCGGGCGGACTCTAAGCAACGGCTGACCTTTTGGTCAATAATTTTCTGACTCAAAGGTCAAGAAATTGCCTGCAGCCCCGCCCGACGGTAGTGATCGTCCTATCCCAAGCATAGTGCCTGTCAGCTTTCAGGCAGGCTCCGCAGGTCGAATAAAGCGCGTCGATCCGCTGCGCGGTAGGCAGGCAATTACGCTACAATCGCCACCTTGTGCCCCGTTCAAAGATTCTGAAGGAAAACCATGACGTTCAAGGCGCCGGACAGCCTCTCCGAGCAGATTGCCCACTACCTGGCCGAGCGGATCATTCGCGGCGAACTCAAGCCGGGCGAACGCATCCAGGAGCAGAAGGTCACCCAGGCGCTCAATGTCAGCCGCGGCTCGGTGCGCGAGGCGCTGCTGATCCTCGAACGTCGGCACTTGATCGCCATCCTGCCGCGCCGCGGCGCCCACGTTACCGAGCTGGATGAACGTGGCGTACGCAGCCTGTGCACCCTGATGGGCGAGTTCTATATCCTGCTGGGCAACGCGGTGGCCAGGCACTGGCGCAGCGAGGGCGACCTCGAGCCGTTCCTGGAAATCCAGCAGCGCCTGCAACAGGCTCATGCCCGGCAGGACATCGAGGCCTTCGTCGCCGACAGCTTCGCGGTGATGCGCGCAGCCTACCCGTTCGCCGACAACCCCTACCTGCAGGAAACCGTCGAGAACCTGCAGCCGGCCATGAGCCGTGCCTACTACCTGGCCCTGGACCAGCGCCAGGCCAACATGGTCGATTACCTGGAGCTGTTCGCCCGGCTGCTCGAAGCCGTGGTCGCGCGTGACCAGGTGCGCATCCGCGAAGTGCTGGTCGCCTATAGCCAGCGCAGTTGCGAGCTGGTGCTGGCGGCGCTGGCCCGGGCCTGATCGATGCGCCTGAAGTGCATTCGCCTGGCCGGGTTCAAGTCGTTCGTCGACCCGACCACGGTCAACTTTCCCAGCAACATGGCAGCCGTGGTGGGGCCCAACGGCTGTGGCAAGTCCAACATCATCGACGCGGTGCGCTGGGTGATGGGCGAGAGCTCGGCCAAGAACCTGCGTGGCGAGTCGATGACCGACGTCATCTTCAATGGCTCATCCGGCCGCAAGCCCGTGAGCCAGGCCAGCATCGAACTGGTGTTCGACAACAGCGAAACCACGCTGCTCGGCGAATATGCCGCCTACGCCGAGATCTCCATCCGCCGCAAGGTCACCCGCGACGGGCAGAACACCTACTACCTCAATGGCACCAAGTGCCGGCGTCGTGACATTACCGACATCTTCCTCGGTACGGGCCTGGGGCCGCGCAGCTACTCGATCATCGAGCAGGGCATGATCTCCAAGCTGATCGAAGCCAAGCCCGAGGAGTTGCGCAACTTCATCGAGGAAGCCGCGGGCATCTCCAAGTACAAGGAGCGCCGCCGCGAGACCGAGAACCGCATCCGCCGCACCCAGGAAAACCTCGCCCGCCTGACCGACCTGCGCGAGGAGCTGGAGCGCCAGCTCGAACGCCTGCACCGCCAGGCCCAGGCTGCCGAGAAATATCGCGAATACAAAGCCCAGGAGCGCCAGCTCAAGGCGCGCCTGTCGGCGCTGCGCTGGCGCGAGCTGGACGAACGCGTGCGCCAGCGCGAGGCCGTCATCGGCGACCAGGAAGTGGCCTTCGAGGCCCTGGTGGCCGAGCAGCGCAATGCCGATGCCAGTATCGAGCGCCTGCGTGATGGCCACCATGAGCTGTCCGAGCGTTTCAACCAGGTCCAAGGCCGCTTCTATTCGGTCGCAGGCGACATCGCCCGGGTCGAGCAGAGCATCCAGCATGGCCAGCAACGCCTGCGCCAATTGCAGGACGACCTCAAGGAGGCCGAGCGCACCCGCCTGGAAACCGAGTCGCACCTGGGCCACGACCGCACCCTGCTGGCCACCTTGGGTGAAGAGCTGGCGATGCTCGAACCCGAGCAGGAGCTGACCCTGGCCGCAGCCGAGGAAGCCACCGCTCACCTCGAGGAGGCCGAGGAGGGCATGCAGGGCTGGCAGGAGCAGTGGGACACCTTCAACAGCCAGTCGGCTGAGCCGCGGCGCCAGGCCGAAGTGCAGCAATCGCGCCTGCAGCAGCTCGAAGCGAGCCTCGAACGCCTGGCCGAGCGCCAGCGTAAGCTGGGCGAGGAGCGCGACCAGCTGGGCGCCGACCCGGAAGGCGAAGTGCTGCTCGAGCTGACAGAACAGCTCGCCGGTAGCGAGCTGTCGCTCGAAGAGCTGCAGCTGGCCGAGCAGCAGGTGGCCGAGCAGATCGAAGGGGTGCGCGAGCAATTGCAGTCGGCCACCGAGGCCCACCAGCAAGCCCAGGGCGAATTGCAGCGCCTGGGCGGGCGCCTGGCTTCCCTGGAAGCCTTGCAGCAGGCCGCCCTGGAGCCTGGCGCCGATGCTGCCGACTGGCTGCGCGGCCAAGGCCTGGAGCAACGACCGCGCCTGGCCGAAGGGTTGCGGGTCGAACCCGGGTGGGAGTTGGCCGTGGAAACCGTGCTCGGCGCCGACCTGCAGGCGGTGCTGGTCGACGACTTCCGTAACCTGGATTTCGCTGCCCTCGAGCAGGGCGAACTGCGCCTGACACTGGTGCAGCGCCAAGGTGCCCGGCTGCCGGGCAGCCTGCTGGATAAAGTCGAAGGCCACACGGACCTTGCGCCCTGGCTCGGTCAGGTACGCCCGGTAGACAGCCTCGAGCAGGCCTTGGCGCTGCGCGAAGGCCTGGGCGAGGGCCACAGCTTGGTCAGCCGCGACGGCTACTGGGTCGGGCGGCACTTCCTGCGGGTCAATCGGGGTGGCGAGTCCCAGGGTGGAGTGCTCGCCCGGGGCCAGGAGATCGAGCGCCTGGGCCTTGAACAGCGCGAGCTGGAAGAGCGCCTGGAGCACCTCGACCGCAAGGTCCAGGCCCGGCGTGAGCAACAGCGCGAGCTGGAAGCGCAGCGTGAACAGCTGCACCGGCGTACCCAGGACGCAAGCCGCCAGCAGGGCGAACTCAAGGCACGTCTGTCGGCTGGCCGCGCCCGTGCCGAACAGTTGGCTTTGCGCCAGCAGCGCCTGGGCGAAGAACTGGCCGAGCTGCAAGAGCAGCGCGCCCTCGAGCACGAGCAACTGGGCGAGGCGCGCCTGTTGCTGCAGGAGGCCCTGGAGCAAATGGCCCAGGATACCGAGCAGCGCGAACAACTGATGGCCCGCCGCGACACCCTGCGCGAAGGCCTGGACCGCATTCGCCAGGAAGCCCGCCAGCACAAGGATCACGCTCATCAACTGGCCGTGCGTCTGGGCTCGCTGCGCGCCCAGCACGACTCCACCCGCCAGGCCCTGGAGCGCCTGGAGCTGCAGGCGGCGCGCCTGAGCGAGCGCCAGGAACAGCTGAGCCTGAACCTGGAAGAGGGCGAGGCGCCGCTGGAAGAGTTGCGCCTGAAGCTCGAAGAGCTGCTCGAGCGGCGCATGGGCGTCGACGAAGAGATGCGTCAAGCGCGTCTGCACATGGACGAGGCCGACCGCGAGCTGCGCGATGCCGAGCGCCGCCGCACCCAGGCCGAGCAACAGGCCCAGTTGTTGCGTGGCCAGCTGGAGCAGTCGCGCTTGGAGTCCCAGGGCCTGGACGTGCGTCGTAAGACGCTGCAGGAGCAGTTGCAGGCCGATGGCTATGATTTGCAGGGCGTGCTCGCCACTCTCGAGCCCGAGGCCAGCGAGCAGGGCACCGAGCAGGAGCTGGAGCAACTGGACGGGCGCATCCAGCGCCTGGGCGCGATCAACCTGGCGGCCATCGACGAATACCAGCAGCAGTCCGAGCGCAAGCGTTACCTGGATGCTCAGGATGCTGACCTGGTGGAAGCCCTGGAGACCCTGGAAAACGTCATTCGCAAGATCGACAAGGAAACCCGCAACCGCTTCAAGGATACCTTTGATCAGATAAATGCCGGTTTACAGGCACTTTTTCCAAAAGTTTTCGGTGGCGGCAGTGCCTACCTGGAACTGACGGGCGAAGATCTACTCGATACTGGGGTGACGATCATGGCGCGCCCACCGGGCAAGAAGAACAGCACCATCCATCTGCTGTCCGGCGGCGAGAAGGCGTTGACCGCCCTCGCACTGGTGTTCGCCATCTTCAAGCTGAACCCGGCACCGTTCTGCATGCTCGACGAGGTCGATGCCCCGCTGGACGATGCCAACGTCGGGCGCTATGCCAGGTTGGTCAAGGAAATGAGCGAAAGCGTGCAGTTCATCTACATCACCCATAACAAGATCGCCATGGAAATGGCCGAACAATTGATGGGAGTGACGATGCACGAGCCGGGCTGTTCACGCCTTGTTGCAGTTGATGTGGAGGAAGCGCTGGCCATGGTCGACGCCTGATGAGACAACAGGGGGTACAAACCAGAGGGAAATGCCCCCGACATGTGCGACAGACGGTGTAAAGTTGTCTTTGGTCGTGCTAGCTTAATGTCACTTGTTTTTTGCGTGGGTAAAACGCCTGTCAGAACATAGAGTTGGCGCCACGTGTTAAAGGGCTTTGAAGCCTTTGTTTTCAAGCATATTTTTTAGAGGCACGGGATTACATGGAAATCGGTCTGCGCGAGTGGCTGATCGTCATCGGCGTCATTGTCATCGCCGGTATTCTTTTCGACGGCTGGCGCCGCATGCGCGGCGGCAAGGGCAAGTTGAAATTCCGTCTGGATCGCAGTTATTCCAACCTGCCGGACGAAGAGGGCAGCGCCGAGGTGCTCGGCCCTGCACGTGTGCTGGAAACCCAGAAGGAACCTGAGCTGGACGAAAGCGACCTGCCGTCGGTCAGCGCACCGGCGCGCGAGCGCGAGCCCAAGCCGGCCAAGGCTGCCAAGCGCGGCAAGCGTGCTGGCGAGCCGCAGCAGGGCGACCTGAACCTGGCCGCCGAGCCACGCGAGCCCGACTTGTTCGCCGATGCCGACGACGATTACCCGGCCGACAAGCGCCACAACGGTTCGGCTGCAGGCGGCAATACCGTCAAGGAGCTGCCGCCGGCCGAAGAAGTGCTGGTGATCAGCGTGATTTCCCGTGACGAGGGCGGCTTCAAGGGCCCGGCCCTGCTGCAGAACATCCTCGAAAGCGGCCTGCGCTTCGGCGAGATGGACATCTTCCACCGCCACGAGAGCATGGCCGGCCACGGCGAGGTGCTGTTCTCCATGGCCAACGCGGTCAAGCCGGGCGTATTCGACCTGGACGACATCGACCATTTCAGCACCCGCGCGGTGAGCTTCTTCCTGGGCCTGCCTGGGCCACGTCATCCGAAGCAGGCCTTCGACGTGATGGTAGCTGCCGCGCGCAAGCTGGCCCACGAGCTCAACGGCGAGCTCAAGGACGACCAGCGCAGCGTGTTGACCGCCCAGACCATCGAACACTACCGCCAGCGCATCGTCGAGTTCGAGCGCCGTGCGCTGACCCAGAAGCGTTGATGTACCCAAGCGGGCGGGTCTGCCTCGATTCTGCCCGCGAGATTTCAACGAAAGCGTAGCCCGTAGGCTGGTACTGTTCGCTCAAGCTATTTGTGGCATTCGTTGGGGCTGCTATGCAGCCCATCGCGGGACAAGCCCGCTCCTACAGGAATCGCACTTGCGCTGTAGGAGCGGGCTTGTCCCGCGATGGGGCGCGTAGCGGCCCCAATTGCTTAGGTACACAGCATTGGCTCCAGGCTGCTCTTTTGCTTTGCAAGAGAAAACGAACGATGAACGTCGAAAACCGTATCCATGAACTGCGTGCCGAGCTCGACCAGCACAACTACCGCTACTACGTGCTGGACGAACCGAGCGTGCCCGACGCCGAATACGACCGCCTGTTCAACGAGCTCAAGGCCTTGGAGGCCGAGCATCCGCACCTGGTGACCCCCGACTCGCCGACCCAGCGGGTGGGCGGCTCGGCCTTGGCGGCGTTCAGCCAGGTCCGCCACGAAATCCCCATGCTCAGCCTGGGCAACGCCTTCGAGGAAGACGACCTGCGTGATTTCGATCGCCGGGTAGTGGAGGGCCTGGACCTGCCGACTGGCGACCTGTTCGCCGAAGAGACGGCGGTCGACTATAGCTGCGAACCCAAACTCGATGGCCTGGCGGTCAGCCTGCTGTACCGCGATGGCCTGCTGGTACAAGGCGCCACCCGTGGTGATGGCACCACCGGCGAGGACATCAGCGCCAACGTGCGCACCGTGCGCAACATCCCGCTCAAGCTGCAAGGCACCGGCTGGCCGGCAGTGCTGGAGGTCCGTGGCGAGGTCTACATGAGCAAGGCCGGTTTCGAGCGCCTCAACGCCGCCCAGGCCGATGTCGGCGGCAAGACCTTCGCTAACCCGCGCAACGCAGCCGCCGGCAGCCTGCGCCAGCTGGACTCGAAGATCACCGCCAGCCGCCCGCTGGAGTTCTGCTGCTATGGGGTGGGGCAGGTGTCCGAGAGCATCGCCGACAGCCATATCGGGATCCTCGAGAAGCTCAAGGGCTGGGGCATGCCCATCAGCCGTGAGCTCAGGCATGCCGCCGGGGTCGAGCAGTGCCTGGCCTACTACCGCGACATCGGCGCCCGGCGCAACGACCTGCCGTACGAGATCGACGGCGTGGTGTTCAAGGTCAACAGTCTGGCCGCCCAACGCGAACTCGGTTTCCGTGCCCGCGAGCCACGTTGGGCTATCGCCCATAAGTTCCCGGCCATGGAAGAGCTCACCGAAGTGCTCGATGTCGAATTCCAGGTCGGCCGCACGGGCGCGGTCACGCCAGTGGCGCGCCTGAAGCCGGTCAAGGTGGCGGGAGTCACCGTTTCCAACGCCACCTTGCACAACATGGACGAAATCGCCCGTCTGGGCCTGATGATCGGTGACACCGTGATCATCCGCCGGGCCGGCGACGTCATCCCACAGGTGATGCAGGTGGTGACCGAGCGCCGCCCCGAGAGCGCCCGGCCGGTGCAGGTGCCCAGCCAGTGCCCGGTCTGTGGTTCGCAGGTCGAGCGCACCCAACTGGTCAAGCGCAGCAAAGGCAAGGAAACCACCAGCGAAGGCGCGGTATACCGTTGCGTCGGTCGCCTGGCCTGTGCCGCCCAGCTCAAGCAGGCGATCATCCACTATGTCTCGCGCCGAGCCATGGACATCGACGGCCTGGGCGAGAAAAGCGTCGAGCAGTTGGTCGACGAAGGCCTGATCCGCTCGCCGGCTGACTTGTACCGCCTGACATTCGAGCAGGTGGTCGAGCTCGAAGGTTTCGCTGAGGTCTCCAGCAACAAGCTGCTAGACGCCATTGAGGCCAGCAAGCGGCCTAGCCTGGCGCGCTTCATCTTCGCCCTGGGGATCCCGGACGTCGGCGAGGAAACCGCCAAGGTCCTGGCCCGTTCCCTGGGTAGCCTGGCGCGGGTGCAGCAGGCCTTGCCGCAGGTGCTGACCTACCTGCCAGACATCGGCCTGGAAGTTGCCTACGAGATCCACAACTTCTTCGAGGACGACCACAACCGCGACGTCATCCAGCAACTGCTCGACAGCGGCCTGCAGTTGCAGGACGAAGGCGAGCTGGCTCCCGAGTTCGCCGCCAGTACCACCCTGGACGGCATGATCGCCAAGCTCGATATCCCCTCGGTCGGCCCGACCGGCGCGCAGAAACTGGTAGCCAAGCTGGGCACCCTGGACAAGATCATCGAAGCCGACGGCATCGACCTGCGCCAGGCCTTGAACACCAAGCAGGCCGAGGCCGTGCGTGAGTTCTTCAAGGCGCCAGCCAACCAGCAACTGGCCCGTGCCATCGAAGCGCAACTGCTGGAATTCGGCATGCACTGGGCCAGCGAGAAGAAGGTTGCAGAAGGCCTGCCCCTGGCAGGGCAGACCTGGGTCCTGACTGGCACCCTGGAGCGCATGAGCCGCGACGTCGCCAAGGAAAAACTGGAAAGCCTCGGCGCCAAGGTGGCCGGCTCGGTATCCGGCAAGACCCATTGCGTGGTCGCCGGCCCCGGCGCCGGCTCCAAGCTGGCCAAGGCCAATGACCTTGGGGTCAAGGTGCTCGATGAAGACGCCTTCGTCAGCTTCCTCGACGCCCAGGGCATCGCGGTCTGAGCGACCAATGGGGACAAGTCATTGAGAAATGATGGTTTTTTCTCGGTGCAGAGGTTGTAACTTCGCCCCAGACCGGTACAATGGCGCGGCTCGTCACTTGGCGGGCCGCGCAGTGGTGGCCCCATCGGTCCCCCCGCAACGATTACCCGTTAACCTGGTCAGGCCCGGAAGGGAGCAGCCATAGCGGGAACATCGTGTGCCGGGGTGTGGCTGGTGGGGCCGCCTCCATTTTTGGCGTCTGCCAAGCCGCTTCATCCTTCCGACCTTGCCCTGTGTACCCAGCCTTCAACGCCTGGTAATACCACGCACCTTTCTCCCGCCCCTTCGCGCGCCTTATCATGCAAGGCATTCCGCCAGTCCGTTTTGGCCGCGAGGTAACGACCATGGACCACGTAGACGACCTGACCCGCCACAAGATCCGTGAATGGCAGGTGCGCCGCCTTGAGATCAAGGACCTGATGGCTGCCCACCCCGAGCGGGTGCTGGAGCTGACCAAGGTGCTTGACCAGATGGAAGAAGAGCACGAGCGCATACTGGGCGAGGCCGAGGTGGTGAGTTGCGACAAGCCGGCCATGACGAGCCCCGGTGGGTTCGAGCTGCAGTTGCGGGTTTCGGCCGGCAACGCCCGGCACTTGCGCAAGCTGCTGGAGATGGCGTTGTACGAACTTGATGGCGTGATCGAGTCCGACGGCGAGGCGAGCGCAGGCGAGGCGCGAACATACCCGGGAGGTATGGCCGGCAGCCTCGGGGCCTATGAGTATGCATTGCAGGTGGCGGCCGGTGCCGAGCCGTGCGCTGTTGAATGATTTTGGCGTGAGCGCGTATGCAACCTGAACACTACGATTTCACCCAGCCGGTGTTCCTACCGGTGACCGCGCAGGCTTGCCAGGGCCTGCTCGATGCACCTGGCCAGCCGGCGCTGGAGGCCCTGGGCGATGCGCAGTTGGCTGCGGTGCTGGTCATTCAGCATCTTGCCGATGCCAAGGGGCAGGTGCTCGACCCGGCAGCGGCCGAAAAGGTGCTGGCCAGGCTTCTGGCCTGGGCGGTCGATGGGCGTCATTCGCCGGGCGTGGGGCTGCTGTCGGAAGCACGCCGGTTGTTCGATGCGCGCAAGCTGTACTTTGGCCTGGAGGTCATGAAAGGGTCGAAGTTGCATCTATTGCCGGCGGACGAAGTCGATGCCGGCAATTACCTGCTGCCAGACGGCAAGTGGGATTTCGAATTCAAGGTCCGTCGGCACCTTAACAACAACCCGTTCCGCCAGCAGGCCGTCACGGGTGTAAACAAGGAGCGGTGGCTCACCGATGCGCAGGACAAGTTGGTCCGGGTGGTGCGGGCCAACCCGGACGAAGACTTGCATGTGCAAGGGTACGCCGGCATTGGCAAGAGCTATCTGCTCGGCGCCTTGATCGATTGCCTGCCGGCGGGCCGCGTACTGCCATTGGCGCGTACCACCGGCAAGCTCCAGACCCTTCGCCGCCGCCTTGGCGTGCAGGCCGATAGCAAGCGCGGCAAGACTTTCGGTGAGTTCGCCCAGGAGCTGCTGTCAGGTTCGCGACGGCCGTCGAGCAAGCCGGCCAGGCTGCTGCGCAAGCGCGCCCTGGCCGAGGAGCTGGGAATCCTCGGCTTTCGTCAATACGGGCCGGAGAAGGCGCTGGAGATCTGCCTGGAGGTGCTGAAAAACTATTGCGAATCGTGGGACTACAGCATCACTGCCCGCCACCTGCCGTTCTTCGAGCAGCCCTTGTCGAACGTCGACGGCCGCGTTCTGCTCGAATACGCGAGCCGGCTGTGGACGTACCTGCAGGCCAACCCTGAGTGGGGCAGCCACAGCGGTTTTGCGCCATTGTTGCTGGTCAAGCGCGCGAGCCTGGCCGGTTGCAGCGTGCCGGCGCACTACAGCCATGTGATCATCGACGAAAGCCAGGACGTGCCGGCGTCGCTGCTGCAGATCATCGAGCGCGGCCGACAGGTGCTGATCACCCTGGGCGACGAATATCAGCGTGCCTGGGGCCCGGGTTTGCGCAGGCAGCGCGAGGTACGCCAGCGCGAGATTGCCTTCTCCGTACGCAGCGGGCCTCAGGTCGAGCGCTTGATCAACCCGCTGATCAGCGTGCACTCGCACAAGTCCAAACTCGCCTTCGAGGGCGCCGGCAGCGCCGAGGTCGGGATCGAGTTCTATCCGCAAGCCTTCGTTCCGCCGGTTGGGTGCGTGGTGTTGACGGCCTCGCACTGGGACACCATGAAATGGGCCCTGGAGCTGGCGGGCAAGCGTTGCGCGCTTGGCTTCGCCGAGCAGTCGGGCATGGCGGCCTTCATGGAGACCGCGATCAAGCTGTTTCGCGGCGAGCAGGATGCCGACACCTCGCACCCGTATTTCGCCCATAGCACCGATTGGCGCCAGGTGCAGGATGCCCACCGTCACGATGCGTCGTTCCAGTGGGTGCAGGGCCGGTTGCAGGAGAGCTTCAGGATGGCCGACCTGAATGCGCTCAAGGCGCAGGTGACCGGCCAACCGGGCAGCGTCATGCTGATGCTGGCCGAGGACGCCGGGGGGCTGGAATTCGACCATGTGCTGCTGACGCCAGAGCTGATGAGCACCGAGCCGTTCAAGGACGCCTACGCGTTCGACGCCCGGGTCTGTGCGGTGTACATCGCGCTGTCGCGAGCCCGTCGGCACCTGTACTTGCCGTACGATGTGCAGGAGTGGGTTGCCTATCACAAGGGGCAGCCGTTCCGGGAGTCCCACGGTTATTGACGGGCTGGCCTGTGCCGGCCCAATCGCGGGGCAAGCCCGCTCCCACAAAGGTCGGCGCGACAGCGTAGCCCGAAGGCCTGGGTAATCTCCTACAGGATCAGCGCCGGCCACCAATTCCCTGTGCGATAGCGCATATCTCCCTGTGCGGGCTTGTCCCGCGATTGAGCTGCTACAGGCAGGTCAAAGTTTGAACAGCCTGTGTACTGTTTTGATCTTGAGTAGGAGTTGCCTTGCGGAAGAAGCAGAGATATCTGGCATTTATGTAGGAAATTAATCCTTATTATCCGGGCTCATCACAACAACAAGCGGAGACGCAAGCATGCAGATGAGCACTATGAAATTTGGGCCTGGATACCAGCCTGCAGAGTGGCGCCAAGGCAGCCTCCGAATGGTCGAGTCGGAGCTGCTTGCGTCGGCACCCTCCTTTAAAAAAGAGTTGACGCCGCTTCAGGGTGTCGCCATCGGGCTTGTCGTGCTGGGGATCATCATTTTTCTGAACGCTATATCTTTTGCCTAGCGCTCATCGATCAATGGCCTGACGGGATGCGGCTGGCTGTACCGTAGGTGCGCTGTAGCGCTGCACGATCCGGTCGATCTGCCCCGATTGCTTCATGCGTGCCAGCGCCTTGAGTATCTGCTGGGTCGGAACGGCCGGGTCGTCGCGGACCATGCAGTGCAGGTCCTGCTCTTCCAGCACGGCCACGGCTGGCAGTTGCTGGGCGGGTGGCTGCTGGCGGTTGAACCAGTGCAGGGAGAACGCATTGCTTACGGCGTGGCGGTAGCGCCCGGCCTGCAGTTTCTGCAGGACCAGCAGCTGGTTGCGGCTATCTTCGCGGTGCAGCCTGCCTTGGGCGAACAGGCGTTCCAGGGCCGGGTAGCTGTACCCCAGCACGGTGCCCACGGGCTGGCGCACCAGCTCATCTGCCTGGCTGGGGTGGTGTGTGCCGGGGCTGCCGACCAGCAAGTCGCGCTGGCGAAGCAGGGGTACGCTCCACAGGAAATTGTCGAAGCGCTCGCTGAACCATTGGGGCGCGACGTAGCAGCGCACGTCGATATCGCCATTGTCCATGGCCTGCTTGAGGCGCAGGCGGGCCATCAGGTGGTAGCGCGGGCGCACGCCGGTTTCCTGGGCAAGGGCCTGCATCAGGTCGAACAGGATGCCTTCGACCGGCTGATCCTGCTCGAGGCGTATCAGCGGCATGCTCCAGCTTTCGGCCACGGAAAAACGTAGAAGCGGCTGTTCCGCCAGGCTGTGGCTGGCCCAGAACACGAGGATGAGCAGGACTCGCCGCACGTCAATCCTCCCTGATCGCTGCCGGAGTGTGCCTGTTCATAGCGTAGACGAGTTCGGCAGGGTGCAATTTTGCCCCCGCTCCGCTAGCATTAGCGATCTTCCGCTCGTTCAGGTTGCGATGGTTTTTTGATGAGTTATCAGGTTCTTGCACGTAAATGGCGCCCGCGCTCGTTCCGCGAAATGGTCGGCCAGGCCCATGTGCTCAAGGCTTTGATCAACGCCCTGGACAACCAGCGCCTGCACCATGCCTATCTGTTCACCGGTACCCGCGGCGTGGGCAAGACCACCATCGCGCGTATCATTGCCAAATGTCTGAACTGCGAAACCGGCATTACCTCGACGCCGTGCGGCACCTGCTCGGTATGTCGGGAAATCGACGAAGGCCGCTTCGTCGACCTGATCGAGATCGACGCCGCGAGCCGCACCAAGGTCGAAGACACCCGCGAATTGCTCGACAACGTGCAGTACGCCCCGAGCCGTGGGCGCTTCAAGGTCTACCTGATCGACGAAGTGCACATGCTCTCGACCCACTCGTTCAACGCCTTGCTCAAGACGTTGGAAGAGCCGC
This sequence comes from Pseudomonas guariconensis, assembly GCF_015680235.1. Classification (GTDB taxonomy): domain Bacteria; phylum Pseudomonadota; class Gammaproteobacteria; order Pseudomonadales; family Pseudomonadaceae; genus Aquipseudomonas; species Aquipseudomonas guariconensis_A. The sequence continues at coordinate 51,182 of NZ_JADLJL010000010.1, read as the reverse complement.
CACCCTACGTCAAGTTCATCCTGGCCACCACCGACCCGCAGAAGCTGCCGGCCACCATCCTCTCGCGCTGTTTGCAGTTCTCCCTGAAGAACATGAGCCCGGAGCGTGTGGTCGAGCACCTGAGCCATGTGCTCGGCGCCGAGAATGTGCCCTTCGAGGAGGACGCCCTGTGGTTGCTTGGCCGCGCGGCCGATGGCTCGATGCGCGATGCCATGAGCCTTACCGACCAGGCCATTGCCTTTGGCGAGGGCAAGGTCTTGGCCGCGGACGTACGGGCGATGCTCGGTACTCTGGACCACGGTCAGGTCTATGGCGTGCTCCAGGCCTTGCTCGAAGGCGACGCCCGGGCACTGCTGGAAGCGGTGCGCAACCTGGCCGAGCAGGGCCCGGACTGGAACGGTGTGTTGGCCGAAATGCTCAACGTGCTGCACCGGGTTGCCATCGCCCAGGCATTGCCCGAGGCCGTCGACAACGGCCAGGGCGACCGTGAACGGGTGCTGGCCCTGGCCTCGGCACTGCCGGCCGAGGATGTGCAGTTCTATTACCAGATGGGCCTGATCGGCCGTCGCGACCTGCCCCTGGCGCCGGACCCGCGCGGTGGCTTCGAGATGGTCCTGCTGCGAATGCTGGCCTTCCGCCCGGCCGATGCCGACGATGCACCGAAGCCGGTACTAAAGCCGGTGGGGATCAGCCAGGCCACAGCTGATCCGGCAACCCCGGTGGCAGCTGCGGCGCCTGCCGTCGAGCCGGCTGTTGCCAGCGTTCCCGAGCCCGCCGCGGCACCTGCAGACGTAGCGGCGGTGGCCGATCCCGTCGTCGAGCCTGCCGAAGCGCCGCAGCAGCCGGTGGAACCCACCCCGCCCGCAGAGGGCGAGCCTGAGGCTCAGGCAGAGGTCCACGCGCCCGAGCCGCAGGTGGAGGAGGTCATCGACCTGCCATGGGAAGCGCCTGCTGCCCCGCAGGCCCCTGTCGCTGTGGCGCCTGCCCCTGAGCCGGCGCCTGCACCAGGGCCGAGCGTGGAGTCATCGAACGACGACGAGCCGCCGTTCGACCCGTCTGCCTATGGCCCTGCCGGCATGGACCGGGACGACGAGCCTCCGCTGGACGAGGACTACTACACGCCGGACAGCGATCCAGCAGGCTTCAGCTATCTGGACGAGCTGGCCGAACATGTGCACGAGGTCGAGCCGGCCAAGGCGCCGGAGCCATTGCCTGCGGCCAAGCCCGCCACAGGCCTGGCCTTGCAATGGCTGGAATTATTCCCGCAGTTGCCTGTGTCGGGCATGACAGGCAACATCGCCGCAAACTGTACGTTGATCGCCGCTGAGGGCGATGACTGGCTGCTGCACCTGGACCCGGCCCAGGGCGCGCTGTTCAACACGACTCAGCAGCGGCGTCTGAACGAGGCGCTCAACCAGCACCTGGGGCGCACCCTGCGCTTGCAGATCGAGCTGATCCGCCCGGAGCAGGAGACGCCCGCCCAGGCTGCCGCGCGCAAGCGGGCCGAGCGTCAGCGCGACGCGGAGGTGTCGATCGAACAGGACCCACTCATCCAGCAGATGATCCGGCAGTTCGGTGCAACGGTGCGGCAGGATACTATTGAGCCTGTACAGGCCTTGGTCAGCCAGGGCGAATAACCGATAACCATGCGCCCGGCGCTGCGTCGGCCGCATTACATGAACCAATCGAGGTGTACCCCATGATGAAAGGTGGCATGGCCGGCCTGATGAAGCAGGCCCAGCAAATGCAGGAAAAGATGCAGAAAATGCAGGAAGAGCTTGCCAACGCCGAAGTCACCGGCCAGTCGGGTGGTGGCCTGGTGAGCGTGGTGATGACCGGTCGTCACGACGTGAAGCGCGTCAGCATCGACCAGAGCCTGATGTCGACCGAAGAGGACGACAAGGAGGTACTGGAAGACCTGATCGCTGCTGCGCTGAACGACGCGGTGCGCAAGGTCGAGCAGAACAGCCAGGAAAAGATGGGCAGCATGACCGCTGGCATGCAATTGCCGCCTGGCTTCAAAATGCCGTTCTGATGCGTTGCCGGTCTTGACCGGCTGCCTATCGAAGCCGCTGCCGATTATCGGGGCGGCTTTTTTATTGCGCGTCGGTTTGAGGTAAGCGCAAAGTCCGTTTGCGATGGTGACGCCGAGTCACTTTTACGCCCTTACGGCGCCTGGGCTATCACGCATCGCAAGCAAGAGCAAGAATAGGAGCGGGAGGAGAGGGCATCAGGGCGGCAGATGACAGGGTATCCCAGCTTGCATCCATTTGACGTGAATGACCCTGATGGGTATAAACCGCCTCCTATTGATCTGTCAGGCCTTTCCCATGAGCTTCAGCCCCCTGATCCGCCAACTGATCGATGCCCTGCGCACCTTGCCCGGCGTCGGCCAGAAAACCGCCCAGCGCATGGCACTGCAGCTGCTCGAGCGCGACCGCAGCGGCGGCCTGCGCCTGGCCCAAGCCCTGAGCCAAGCCATGGAGGGCGTCGGCCATTGCCGCCAATGCCGCACCCTGACCGAGCAGGAACTGTGCCCCCAGTGCGCCGACACGCGCCGCGACGACACCCAGCTGTGCGTGGTCGAAGGTCCTATGGACGTGTACGCAGTGGAGCAGACCGGCTACCGCGGTCGCTATTTCGTGCTAAAGGGCCACCTGTCGCCCTTGGATGGCCTGGGTCCAGAGGCCATCGGCATCCCGCAGTTGATGGCGAGGATCGAAGAGCAGGGCACGTTCAGTGAAGTGATCCTGGCCACCAACCCCACCGTGGAAGGGGAGGCGACCGCCCACTACATCGCCCAGCTATTGGCCGAAAAAGGCCTGGCCGCCTCTCGGATTGCTCACGGCGTGCCGTTGGGAGGGGAGCTGGAGATGGTGGACGGTGGGACCCTGGCTCATGCATTCGCAGGGCGTAAACCCATTTCGCTGTAAGCCGATACGCCACCGCCTGTAGGAGCGGGCTTGCCCGCGAATGGGCCGCGCAGCGGCCCCGATGCATCTCAATATTCGCTGAGCGAAAACTCGGTCAGGCAGAAGGTCGGCACTCCCGCCGCCTGTAGGCGACGCGAACCTTCCAGCTCCGGCAGGTCGATGATCGCTGCCGCCTCGAACACCTCGGCGCCGGTACGTCGCACCAGGTTGGCAGCCGCCAGCAAGGTGCCGCCGGTGGCGATCAGGTCGTCGAAGATCAATACCGAATCACCTTCGCACAGGCTGTCGGCATGCACTTCCAGGAAGGCTTCGCCGTATTCGGTCTGGTAGGCCTCCGACAGCACGTCGGCCGGCAGCTTGCCCTGTTTGCGGAACAGGATCAGCGGTTTGTTCAATTGATGGGCGATGATCGAGCCGATCAAGAAGCCGCGGGCGTCCATGGCACCGATGTGGCTGAACTCGGCCTCGACGTAGCGCTCGATGAATTGGTCGGCGACGTAGCGCAGCCCACGGGGCGACTGGAACAGCGGGGTGATGTCGCGGAAGATCACGCCCGGCTTGGGGAAGTCCGGGACCGGGCGGATCAGGGCTTTGAGGTCGAAGGTATCGCAGTGCATGTGGCTTTCCTGGAAAACGGATGCGCCAGTATACCTTGCCGGGGAGGCTTGTTCAGGCTTCCATCGCGCCACCCGCCAGCGCGCAGAGCTGGATCGGGTCGAGGATGTGCACCTCCTTGCCTTCGGCCTTGATCAGGCCATTCTGCTGGAAGCGGGTGAAGACCCGTGACACGGTTTCCACCGCCAGGCCCAGGTAGTTGCCGATCTCGTTGCGCGACATGCTCAGGCGGAACTGGTTGGCCGAGTAGCCGCGAGCACGGAAGCGCGCGGAAAGGTTGACCAGAAAGGTAGCGATGCGCTCGTCGGCAGTCTTCTTCGACAACAGCAGCATCATCTGCTGATCGTCGCGGATCTCGCGGCTCATCACGCGCATCAGTTGGCGACGCAGTTGCGGCAGTTGCACCGACAGCTCGTCCAGACGCTCGAACGGAATCTCGCAGACCGATGTGGTCTCTTGTGCCTGGGCCGACACCGGGTACGCCTCGGTGTCCATGCCGGACAGGCCGACCAGCTCGCTGGGCAGATGGAAACCGGTGATCTGCTCTTCGCCGCTGTCGCTTAGGCTGAAGGTTTTCAGGGCGCCGGAGCGCACCGCATACACCGAGCCGAAATTGTCGCCCTGGCGGAACAGGAATTCCCCTTTCTTCAACGGGCGGCCGCGCTTGACGATCTCGTCCAGGGCGTCCATGTCCTCCAGGTCGAGGGACAGGGGCAGGCACAGAGGCGCCAGGCTGCAGTCCTTGCAGTGGGCCTGGTTGTGAGGGCGCAGTTTGACTGGCTCGGACATGACAATCGATCCTTGTGAGAAAGCACACATAAGCTGTAAGGGTAACTCACAGCGTGGGGTGTAGACCAGCGTGCGCTATTTTGGTGCGCGCTGGCCAGGCCGTGGCGAATAGCTGCCCAGGCCTGTCAATTGCCCATAGTGTCCCTGGCAAGGAGGTCTGTCCATGTGGTCGATCGATTCGTATCAGATCACCCGTGAAAAACGCTGGCGGTTGTGCATGGCCAGGTAAGCATCGAACACCATGCATACCGAGCGCACCAGCAGGCGCCCGGCAGGCATCACGCGGATGCCCTGGGTGTCCAGGCTGATCAGGCCGTCTCGCTGCAGGGCTTGAAGCGCCGCCCACTGCTCGTTGAAGTAGCCACGAAAATCGATGGAGAAGGCCTGCTCGATGGTGTCGAAATCCAGCTCGAAGTGGCAGATAAGCTGCTGGATCACCGCCCGTCGCACGCGGTCGTCCGGGGTGCACAGCAGCCCGCGCTGGGTCGCCAGCTGGGCGTTGGAGAGGGTCTCCTGGTATGTGGCCAGGTCGCTGCTGTTCTGGCAGTAGAGGTCGCCGATCTGGCTGATGGCCGAGACGCCCAGGCCGATCAGGTCGCAATGCCCGTGGGTGGTATAGCCCTGGAAGTTGCGTTGCAGGGTGCCTTCTTCCTGGGCGATGGCCAGTTCGTCATCGGGCAGGGCAAAGTGGTCCATGCCGATGTAGCGGTAGCCGGCGGCCGTCAGTTGCTCGATGGTGCGGTGCAGCATCTCCAGTTTGGCGGCGGGGGCCGGCAGTTCATTGCTGTCGATGCGCCGCTGCGGCATGAAGCGCTCGGGCAGGTGGGCGTAGTTGAACACCGAGAGGCGGTCCGGTTGCAGGCGGATCACTTCCTCCACGGTACGGGCGAAGCCGTCTGGAGTCTGCCGGGGCAGGCCGTAGATCAGGTCGAGGTTGACCGAACGGAACTGTAGGGTACGTGCAGCTTCGACCAGCGTACGGGTCTGCTCCAGGCTCTGCAGGCGGTTGATCGCTCGTTGCACGGCCGGGTCCAGGTCCTGTACACCCAGGCTGACGCGGTTGAAGCCCAGCTCGCGCAGCAGGCCCATGGTCGACCAGTCGGCCTCGCGTGGGTCGATCTCGATGCCGTAATCGCCGGAGTCGTCGTCCAGCAGGTGGAAATGCTGGCGCAGGGTTGCCATCAAGTGGCGCAGTTCCACATGGCTGAGGAACGTGGGAGTGCCGCCGCCGAAGTGCAGTTGCTCGACGCGCTGGTTGGGGGCCAGGTGGCAGGCGACAAGCTGGATTTCCTGCTCCAGGCGTTGCAGGTAGGGCTGGGCCCGGGCGCGGTCTTTGGTGATGACCTTGTTGCAGGCGCAGTAATAGCAGATGTTGGCGCAGAACGGCACGTGCACGTACAGCGACAACGGGCGAACCGCACGGCGGCTCTCGCGCAGGGCATGGAGCAGGTCGAACGAGCCCACTTCACCATGCAGTTGCACGGCGGTCGGGTATGAGGTGTAGCGCGGCCCGGCCAGATCGTAGCGGCGGATCAGGTCGGAATCCCAGCATAGGTCGTCGAGCATGGTGGTCCCCGGATAGAGCGGCAGTGTCCGGAGTCTAGGGGGCCGACGAAAAAGCTGTTTTGATTTGCATCAACGGGCTTCGGATGGACCGTCCGGGGGCGCTGTGCGCCCCAATCGCCGGCAAGCCGGCTCCCACTTGTCCTGCGCTGCTTTCAGAGACGCCGCCGTACCTGTGGGAGCTGGCTTGCCAGCGATAGGGCCGGGGCAAACAACTCAAGATAGTTGTTCCCACAGAGGTAGCTCCAGCCATCGGTTCTGCGCCGCTGATCAATGCCCCATCAGCCAATGCTGGTGCGGCCCGGGTAGTGTCCACAGGCCGAACAGGATCACCAGCAATCCGCCTGCCATGCGCACGCCACGCTTGCGCAGCAAGGTGCCGATACGCTCGGCAGCAAGGCCTGTGGCGACCAGCACAGGCCAGGTGCCCAGCCCGAACGCCAGCATCAGCGCGGCACTGTGGGCCGCATTGCCCTGGCTGGCCGCCCACAATAGCGTGCTGTAGACCAGGCCACACGGCAGCCAGCCCCACAGGGCGCCGAGCAGCAGGGCGCGGGGCAGGCTCGACACCGGCAGCAAGCGCGTCGCCAACGGTTGGACGTGCCGCCACAGGCCGCGCCCGAGCGCTTCGATGCGGGTCAGGCCGCTCCACCAGCCGGCCAGGTACAGGCCCATGGCAATGAGCAACAACGCGGCAACCACGCGCAGCCCTTGAGCCAATGGGCTGCTGGCCAACGCCACGCCGGCAAGGCCCAGCACCAGGCCGGCGGCTGCGTAGCTGAGGATGCGCCCGAGGTTGTAGGCCAGCAGTAGGCGCAGGCGTCGGGCGCGTTGCTCAGGCGGGATGGCGAGGGTCAGGGCGCCCATCAGGCCGCCGCACATGCCCAGGCAGTGGCCGCCGCCAAGCAGGCCCAGAACCAGCGCCGAGCCGATGAGCGGGAGCAGGTCAGGCACGTGGTTTCGAGTCCTTGTCTGCGTCGGCTTGGGCTTGGTCAGGTTTCACGGCGGCCTGGTGGCGCGGGTCCTGGTCATCGAACAGGATGCTGTGGGCGGGGCTGTCGAGGTCGTCGTACTGGCCGCTGTCCACCGCCCAGAAGAAGATGTACACGGCCACGCCTACGATCAGCAGGGCCGCCGGGATCATGACGTAGAGGGCGGGCATAGCGGTTTCCTTCCGGGTGTCGAGGGCTCATGTGCAGGCTGGCCCGCTGCGCTGGGCAGGCGGGTCAGGCGCAGGGCGTTGAGAACCACGATCAGCGAGCTGACCGACATGCCAATGGCCGCCCAGACCGGCGTGATCCAGCCCAGGGCGGCGAACGGCAACATCAGGCCATTATACAGGGTCGCCCAGAGCAGGTTCTCGAGGATGTTGCGTCGGGTACGGCGGGCCAGGTCGAAGGCCTGCACCAGCGCCTCGAGGCGGTTGGACAACAGCACCGCGTCGGCGCAGGTCTTGGCCAGGTCCGTGGCCGAGCCCATGGCGATGCTGATATCGGCGGCAGCCAGTACCGGCACATCGTTGACGCCGTCACCCAGCATCAGCACCTTGCGGCCTTCGGCCTGCAAGGCCTTGAGTCGGTCCAGCTTGTCGTCCGGGCGCAGGCCGCCGATGGCCTGGTCGATGCACAACTGCGTTGCCACCTCGGCGACCATCGGTGAGCTGTCGCCGGACAGCAGCAGGGTCTTCCAGCCCCGGGCCTTGCAGGCAGCCAACAGGGCGGGAGCATCCTCACGCAGGCGGTCATCGAGACTGAACCAGGCCAGGGGGCCCTGGGTATCGCCCAGTAACAGCCATTGGCCGCGCGGTTGCGGCACGCTCGGCACGGGCGCGCCGCTCAGGGCGCAGACGAAACTGGCCTGGCCGATACGCAAGCGCGCGCCTTCGAACAGCCCCTCAAGGCCCAGCCCTGGCTCCGTCTGGACATCTTCGGCAGGTATCGCGGCACGGCCGAAGGCGCGCGCGATGGGGTGCTCCGAGCGATTTTCGAGCGCCGCGGCCAGGGCCAGGCAACGATCGGCGGGCAAGGGGCCTAGCGGGTGGATGCTGCGCAGGGCCAGGCGGCCTTCGGTCAGGGTGCCGGTCTTGTCGAAGATCACCGTGTCGATCTGGTTCAGGCCTTCGAGCACATGGCCGCGGGTCACCAGCAAGCCCAGCCGGTGCAGGGTGCCGGTGGCTGCGGTGAGGGCGGTGGGCGTGGCCAAAGACAGTGCGCATGGGCAGGTCGCCACCAGCATGGCCAGGACGATCCAGAACGCACGTGGCGCGTCGATTTGCCACCACAGCAGGCCAATGGCGACACTGGCTACCAGAGTGAACAACAGGAACCACTGGGAAGCCCGGTCGGCGATCTCGGCCAACCGGGGCTTTTCCGACTGGGCCCGCTCGAGCAGGCGAACGATGGCCGAGAGCCGCGAGTCCTGGCCCAGTGCTTGGACCTCCACGGTCAGGGGGCTTTCGACATTCAGCGTGCCGCCGGTGACCCGATCGCCGGCCTGGCGCGCCAAGGGTAGGTATTCGCCGGTCAGCAGCGACTCGTCGATGCTGGAGCGGCCGTCGACGATGCGGCCATCGGCCGGGATCACCGCGCCGGGCAGCACCTGCACCCGGTCACCCTGGCGCAGCTCCGCCAGCAGGATACGCTCGCCGTGGCCGGCGGCGTCCAGTCGCAGACACGAGGCCGGCAGCAGGTTGACCAGCTGGGCGGTGGCGGCGGCTGTACGTTCCCGTGCGCGGCGTTCCAGGTAGCGACCGGTGAGCAAGAACAGCGCGAACATGCCGACCGTGTCGAAGTACAGCTCGCCGCTGCCGGTGATGGCGGTCCAGATTCCGGCGCCGTAGGCCAGGCCGATGGCCAGCGACACCGAGACGTCCATGGTCAGGTGGCGGGTACGCAGGTCGCGGGCGGCGCCCTTGAAGAACGGTGCGCAGCTGTAGAAGACGATGGGCGTGGTCAGAAACAGCGCGACCCAACGCAGGATGGTATGCAGCTCGGGGCTCAGGTCGATGTTGAATTCAGGCCAGGTGGCCATGGTCGCCATCATCGCCTGGAACCACAGCAGGCCCGCCACGCCCAGGCGGCGCAGGGCGCTGCGGTTCTCCCGGGCCAGCTGTTCGGCGGCCTGGTCAGGCTGGTAGGGGTGGGCGGCGTAGCCGATCTGGCGCAGCTCGGCCAGCAGGTGCGAGAGCGGTACCTGGCGGTCGTCCCAGGCCACCAGCAGGCGGTGATTGGACAGGTTCAGGCGCGCCTCGGCCACGCCCGGCAGGTTACGCAGGTGTTTCTCGATCAGCCAGCCACAGGCGGCGCAGCTGATGCCTTCGATCATCAGCGTGGTTTCGCGAAGCTCGCCTTGTTGGCGGACGAAGCTCTGCTGCACATCGGCGCGGTCGTAGAGGGCCAATTCGTCCTGCAACTGGCGCGGCAGGGCCTCGGGGTTGGCGCTGGTGTCGCTGCGGTGCTGGTAGTAGCTCTCCAGGCCACCGGCCACGATCGACTCGGCCACGGCCTGGCAGCCGGGGCAGCAGAACTGTCGCGGTTCACCGAGGACCACTGCGGTGAAGCGGCTGCCTGCGGGGACGGGCAGGGCGCAGTGGTAGCAGGGCGTGGGTTGGGTCATCGAATTGTTGCCTTACGCAAATCTTCAGGTTTGCATCGACCCTGTGGGAGCGGGCTTGCCCCGCGATGGCGTCGGCTCGGGCACCTCCTTTAGCCGGGCCGACGCCATCGCGGGACAAGCCCGCTCCCACAAGGTGCGAGGCGGTGTCGCTATTCCTGGTGCTCGGCACCCTGCAGGGCCTCATCGCCCAGTTCCAGGTTCACCCCATGGGCGACTTTCTCCTCCTCGAACAGCCGCCACACGCGACCGTCCTGGTTGCCCAGCAGCTCGACGAAGCGCCGGCCTTCGACCTTGTCTTCCAGCTGGCCGACATAACGGCCTGGCTCGACACGGGCCAGTTGCACCTTGCGGTCGCGCTCCGGCTGGGTCGGTGAGATCAGGTTCAGTTCCAGCGCCTGCGGGTCGCTGTCGCCGCTCAGGCGCACCTGGACTTCGCCGGTCAGCTCGTCCAGATGCACGCTGGCCTTGAGGTTGAGGGTCTGGGCCAGCAGTTCCCGGTCCAGGGAACGGTTGATGCCCTTGCCGGCCTCGTAGTAGTTGTCGTTCACCAGGTTGTCCGGGTTGCGCACGGCAATGCTGACCATGGTCAGGCTCAGGCAGACCGAGGTGGTCAGGATGCCGATGATGATCCAGGGCCAGAGGTGCTTGTACCATGGGCTGGCGGCGGTTGCGGCAGGCATGTCGTTCTCTCTCAGCGGATTTGCGGGCCGATGAAACGGCTCTTGGCTTCAACCTGGGTGGCGCTGTCATCGGCGTCCTTGAGGGTGAAGGTGATTTCGTTGGTGGTCGAGGGCAATTGCTCGGGGGCGACCGACAATTGCACCGGCAGGCTGACGATATCGCCGGCGGCGACTCGCACCTCGCGGTGCCCTTCGAGCTGCAGGCCTGGCAGGCCGGCGGCATCGAGCACGTAAACATGGTCGCGCTGGTCTTTGTTCATGACCTTGAGGCTGTACACGTTCTCGATTCGCCCTTGGGCATTCTCGCGGTACAGCACGCGGTCCTTGCTGACGTCGAAGCCCACCAGCGAACGGGTGGCGAACGCGGTGACCAGCAGGCCGATCATCACCAGCAGTACCAAGGCGTAACCGATCAGGCGCGGGCGCAGCATATGGGTCTTCTGCCCGGACAGGTTGTGCTCGGTGGTATAGCTGATCAGGCCCTTGGGGTAGTTCATCTTCTCCATGATGTTGTCGCAGGCGTCGATGCACGCCGCGCAGCCGATGCATTCGATCTGCAGGCCATCACGGATGTCGATGCCGGTCGGGCAGACCTGTACGCACATGGTGCAATCGATGCAGTCGCCCAGGCCCTTGGCCTTGTAATCCATGTCCTTCTTGCGTGGTCCGCGGGTTTCGCCGCGGCGCGGGTCGTAGGAAACGATCAGGGTATCCTTGTCGAACATCACGCTCTGGAAGCGTGCGTACGGGCACATGTGCACGCACACCTGCTCCCGCAGCCAGCCGGCATTGCCATAGGTGGCGAGGGTGAAGAAACCGACCCAGAAGTAGGCCCAGCCATCGGCTTGGCCTGTGAAGAACTCGCTGACCAGTTCGCGAATCGGCGAGAAATAGCCGACGAAGGTCATGCCGGTGACGAAACCGATCAGCAACCATAGGCTGTGCTTGGCGGTCTTGCGCAGCAGCTTGTTGGCGCTCATCGGCGCCTTGTCCAGCTTCATGCGTTGGTTGCGGTCGCCCTCGGTGACTTTCTCGCACCACATGAAGATCCAGGTCCAGACGCTTTGCGGGCAGGTATAGCCGCACCATACACGACCGGCGAACACGGTGATGAAGAACAGGCCGAAGGCGGCGACGATCAGCAGGCCCGAGAGCAGGATGAAGTCCTGGGGCCAGATGGTGGCGCCGAAAATATAGAACTTGCGCTCGGGCAGGTTCCACCACACGGCTTGGTGGTCACCCCAGTTCAGCCACACGGTGCCGAAGTAGAGCAGGAACAGGATCGCCCCGCCGACCATCCGCAGCCTGCGGAACACGCCGGTGAAGGCGCGGGTGTAGATCTTTTCCCGGGAGGCATAGAGGTCGAGGGATTCCTGGCCTTTCTTGGCGGGTGGGGTGACATCATGTACCGGAATTTGCTTGCTCATCATCGTGTCCCACGGCAGTGGAGAAATGCCGCGGCCAGTACGTGCCGGCCGCAGTCCTGCGCATTCTGCTAGCGCTCTGCGGCCCATGATACGCCTGTGCTGGCAGGCAGGGAGCGCGCCGCGACCTTTAGTCGCATTGGGTTTATGGTGTGGATCGTGTAAAGGCTGCTGTCAATTGATTCAAGTCATCAAGCGGTTGAAATTGTCTGGCTTCATCGCCGGCAAGTCGGCTCCCACTCCGAATCTGTGGGAGCCGGCTTGCCGGCGATAGTGCCAGAACAGGCAACGCCGAACCCTGCTCAAGAAAAAGGCCCCGGCAGGGTCGCTGGCGGGGCCTGGGTCACACACTCACTCGGCCTTGGCCGTTTCCTGTTCCTGGTGCGAGAGGCTGTAGACGTAGGCCGCCAGCAGGTGGACCTTGTCGTTGCCCTGCATCTGCGCCTGGGCTGGCATCTGCCCCTGGCGACCGTAGCGGATGGTCTGTTGCAGCTGGGCGAAGCTCGAGCCGTAGATGAACGCCTGCGGGTGGGTCAGGTTCGGCGCGCCCATGGCTGGGGTGCCCTTGCCCTCGGGGCCGTGGCAGGCTACGCAGTTGGCGGCGAATAGCTTCTGGCCATTGGCCGGGTCGGCCTTGGCGCCTTCCGGCAGGCTGCGCCCGTCCAGGTTGGTCAACACGAAGGCGGCGACGTCGGCCACGCCCTGCTCGCCGAGCACCTCGGCCCAGGCCGGCATCACGCCGTGGCGACCATTCATGATGGTGGTCTTGATGGTCTCCGGCTCGCCGCCCCAGCGCCAGTCGTTATCGGTCAGGTTGGGGAAGCCGTAGGCGCCCTTGGCGTCGGAGCCGTGGCACACCGAGCAGTTGGAGGCGAACAGGCGGCCCCCCATCTTCAGCGCTTGCGGGTCCTTGGCCACTTCCTCGATGGGCATGGCGGCGAACTTGGCGAAGATCGGCCCGAAGCGGGCGTCGGCCTTGGCCATTTCCTTTTCCCACTCGTGCACGCCGGTCCAGCCTGGTTGGCCGTTGGCGAACTCGGTCTTCTTCTCGTTATCCAGGTACTGGTAGCCCGGCAGGATGCCTTTCCAGTTACCCAGGCCCGGGTAAAGCACCAGGTAGCCCAGGGCGAACACGATGGTGCCGACGAACAGCCAGAACCACCATTTGGGCAGCGGGTTGTCGTATTCCTCGATACCGTCGAAGGCATGGCCGACGGTCTCGTCGGTGGCTTCCTCGCGCTGGCCCTTGCGAGTGGAAAGCAACAGCCAGGTCAGAGAGAAGATGGTGCCCAGGGTCAGGACGGTGACGTACAGACTCCAGAAGGTTGTCATTGTTCGTTGCTCCTAGAAGCTTTCGCTTGCGCTTGCTCGACGTGCTGGCTGGCCTCGGGGTCATCGGCGAACGGCAACCGGGTCGCCTCGTCGAATTCCTTCTTGCGCCGTGGGTTGAACACCCACAGCGCCAGGCCAACGAAGGCCACCATCACCACGACGGTGCCCAGGCCGCGAATCATCCCGATATCCATCAGTGTCACCGCTTGCTCTTGATGATGGTGCCAAGGCCTTGCAGGTACGCCACGATGGCGTCCATCTCGGTCTTGCCCTTGACCGCGTCGCGGGCGCCGGCGATGTCCTCGTCGGTGTAGGGCACGCCCAGGGTGCGCAAGACTTCCATCTTCTTCGGCGTATCCTTGCCGTCGAGCTTGTTCTCGACCAGCCACGGGTAGGACGGCATCTTCGATTCCGGTACCACGTTGCGCGGGTTGTACAGGTGTGCGCGGTGCCAGTCGTCGGAGTAGCGGCCACCGACGCGGGCCAGGTCAGGCCCGGTACGCTTGGAGCCCCACAGGAACGGGTGGTCCCAGACGCTTTCGCCGGCGACCGAGTAGTGGCCGTAGCGCTCGGTCTCGGCGCGGAACGGGCGGATCATCTGCGAGTGGCAGCCTACGCAACCTTCGCGGATGTAGATGTCGCGGCCTTCGAGCTCCAGCGCGGTTCGCGGCTTCATGCCCTCGACCGGCTTGTTGGTCACGTCCTGGAAGAACAGCGGGACGATCTGGGTCAGGCCACCGACGCTGACGGCGATGACCATGAAGAAGGCCAGCAGGCCGATATTCTTCTCGACTGCTTCGTGTTTCATCAGTGAGCTCCCACGACGACGATCTTGGCGGCTTCCTCAGCCTCTGCCGGCTTCGAGGCGCGGACGGTGCGGTAGACGTTGTAAGCCATCAGCAGCATGCCGGAGGCGAAGAACGCACCGCCCAGGGCACGGACGATGTAGCCCGGGTGGCTGGCCTGGAGGGCTTCGACGAAGGAGTAGGTGAGGGTGCCGTCGTCGTTGATGGCGCGCCACATCAGGCCCTGGGTGATGCCGTTGACCCACATCGAGGCGATGTACAGCACGGTGCCGATGGTCGCCAGCCAGAAGTGCGCGTTGATCAGGCCGACGCTGTGCATCTGCTGGCGGCCGTAGAGCTTGGGAATCATGTGGTAGACCGAGCCGATGGAGATCATCGCCACCCAGCCGAGCGCGCCGGCGTGGACATGGCCGATGGTCCAGTCGGTGTAGTGCGACAGCGAGTTGACCGTCTTGATGGCCATCATTGGGCCTTCGAAGGTGGACATGCCGTAGAAGGCCAGCGACACCACCAGGAAACGCAGGATCGGGTCGGTGCGCAGTTTGTGCCAGGCCCCGGAGAGGGTCATCATGCCGTTGATCATGCCGCCCCAGCTCGGGGCCAGCAGGATGATCGACATCACCATGCCCAGCGACTGTGCCCAGTCAGGCAGCGCGGTGTAGTGCAGGTGGTGCGGGCCGGCCCAGATGTACAGGGTGATCAGCGCCCAGAAGTGCACGATCGACAGGCGATACGAGTAGATCGGGCGTTCGGCCTGCTTGGGTACGAAGTAGTACATCATGCCCAGGAAACCGGTGGTCAGGAAGAAGCCCACGGCGTTGTGGCCGTACCACCACTGGATCATCGCGTCGGTGGCGCCGGAGTAGGCCGAGTACGATTTGAACCAGCTGACCGGCAGGGACATGTGGTTGACGATGTGCAGCATCGCCGTGACCACGATGAAGCCACCGTAGAACCAGTTGCCGACATAGATGTGCTTGGTCTTGCGCTTGACGATGGTGCCGAAGAACACCAAGCCGTAGGTGACCCAGACGATGGCCAGCAGGATCGCCAGCGGCCACTCGAGCTCGGCGTATTCCTTGGTGGTGGTGTAGCCCATCGGCAGGGTGATCAGGGCGCCGACGATCACCGCCTGCCAACCCCAGAAGGTGAAGGCGGCCATGCTGTCGGAGATCAGCCGGGTCTGGCAGGTGCGCTGCACCACGTAGTAGGAGGTGGCGAACAGTGCGCAACCCCCGAAGGCGAAGATCACCAGGTTGGTGTGCAGCGGGCGAAGGCGGCCGAAGCTCGTCCATGGCAGGTCCAGGTTCAGCTGGGGCCATACCAGTTGCGAGGCGATGAAGACGCCGAGCCCCATGCCAAGGATCCCCCAGACCACCGTCATGATGGCGAACTGGCGGACGACCTTATAGTTATAAGCAGTCGGACTGATTGCAGTGCTCATTCTAAGGTTCCACGGTTTAGGGTGTTCTTGTTGGTCGAAAATCGGCGCCAGTATCGATAACCACTAGGGTTATGGCAACGCAAGGATGCTTGCGCCGACCCGTGTCCAGGCCCTTTCCACCACCGTCCCGCGGTTTAGGGGCTGGATGATTGTACACAAATAAATGTTTGTAATGTGTACCGTTTTTCGACTTTTTCTGATCGATCGGTCAAGCTTTTTTCTAGAGCGGCGACAGGCCATGCGCCACATCTGCTCCGCTCGTTGTGAGCGAAGCCTATATGAGGCAACAAGCTTAGTTCTGTTCGAGGGGGGTGCAAGGGAGGGTAGGTTGGGCAGGGGGTATTGCGGGGGCAGCCCTTTCGCGGGCAAGCCAGCTCCCACAGGGATTAGCGCCAACCCTGTGGGAGAGGATTTGCCCGCGAAGGGGTGTTATTTGACAGTCACGGTTTCGGCCGTGTCGTCCTGCGAGAGGCTGTAGACATAGGCCGCCAGCAGGTGGACCTTATCGTTGCCCTGCAATTCACGCTGGGCTGGCATTTGGCCCTGGCGACCGTAGCGGATGGTCTGCTGCAGCTGGGCGAAGCTCGAGCCGTAGATGAACGCCTGCGGGTGGGTCAGGTCCGGCGCGCCCATGGCAGGGGTGCCTTTGCCTTCAGGCCCGTGGCAGGCCACGCAGTTGGCGGCGAAGATTTCCTGGCCCTTGGCCGGGTCGGCCTTGGCGCCTTGCGGCAGGCTACGGCCATCCAGGTTGGTCAGCACGAAGGCGGCGACGTCGGCCACGCCTTGTTCGCCGATTACCTCGGCCCAGCCCGGCATCACGCCGTGGCGTCCATCCATGATCGAGGCCTTGATGGTCTCCGGCTCGCCGCCCCAACGCCAGTCCTTGTCGGTGAGGTTGGGGAAGCCGTAGGCGCCTTTGGCGTCGGAGCCGTGGCACACCGAGCAGTTCGAGGCGAACAGGCGGCTGCCCATCTTCAGCGCTTGCGGGTCCTTGGCCACGTCTTCCAGGGGCATGGCGGCGTACTTGGCGAAGATCGGTCCGAACTTGGCGTCGGCCTTGTCCATTTCCTTCTGCCATTCGTTGACCTGGGTCCAGCCATTTTCATAACCCGGCAGCACGCCTTTCCAGTTGCCGAGGCCCGGGTAGAGGATCAGGTATCCGACCGCGAACACCAGGGTGCCGACGAACAGCCAGAACCACCACTTGGGCAGCGGGTTGTCGTATTCCTCGATGCCATCGAAGCTGTGGCCCATGGTTTGATCGGTGGTGTTCCTGCTCTGGCCCTTGCGGGTGCCGAGCAGCAGCCAGGTCAGGCCGATGAGGCTGCCGAGGGTCAGTACGCTGATGTACGTACTCCAGAAGGTGGTCATTACTGGTTACTCCTTGTGGCAGGTTCCTGCCCGGCTGGGGGCAGGCGGTCATCGACGAAGGGCAGCAGGCGCGCTTCGGCGAAGTCGCGGTCGCGGCGACGGTTGAACACCCACAGGCTCAGGCCGATGAAGGCGATCATCACCATCAACGTGCCCAGGCCGCGGATCATGCCGATATCCAGTGACAGTTCCATCGCTTACCTCTTGTTCTTGATCGAGGTGCCCAGCACCTGCAGGTAGGCCACCAGGGCGTCCATTTCGGTCTTGCCCTTGACCGCATCGCGGGCACCGGCGATGTCCTCGTCGGTGTAGGGCACACCGAGGGTGCGCAGGGTGCGCATCTTGGTGTCGGTGTGGCTGTCGTCGACCTTCTGTGCGACCAGCCATGGGTAGGACGGCATCTTCGACTCCGGCACGACGTTGCGCGGGTTGTACAGGTGCGCGCGGTGCCAGTCGTCGGAGTAGCGGCCGCCGACGCGGGCCAGGTCAGGCCCGGTACGCTTGGAGCCCCACAGGAACGGGTGGTCCCAGACGCTTTCGCCGGCGACCGAGTAGTGGCCGTAGCGCTCGGTCTCGGCGCGGAACGGGCGGATCATCTGCGAGTGGCAGCCTACGCAACCTTCGCGGATGTAGATGTCGCGGCCTTCGAGCTGCAGGGCGGTGTAGGGTTTCATGCCTTCGACTGGCTTGTTGGTCACGTCCTGGAAGAACAACGGGACGATCTGGGTCAGGCCGCCGATGCTGACGGCAAACACCATCAGCAGTGCCAGCAGGCCTACGTTTTTCTCGATGACTTCGTGTTTCATCAGGCTTGTCTCCTCAGGCCAGCTGGGCGTTCGCAGGGGCGGCGGCAGTGGCGGGTGCACGCACGGTGCGCCAAGTGTTCCAGGCCATCAGCAGCATGCCGGTGAGGAAGATCGCGCCGCCGACGAAGCGGACGATGAAACCTGGGTGGCTGGCCACCAGGGTCTCGACGAAGGAGTAGGTGAGCGTGCCGTCGGCATTGACCGCACGCCACATCAGGCCCTGAGCGATGCCGTTGACCCACATCGAGGCGATGTACAGCACGGTGCCGATGGTCGCCAGCCAGAAGTGCGCGTTGATCAGGCCGATGCTGTACATGCGCTCCTTGCCGAACACTTTCGGGATGGTGTGGTACAGCGCGCCGATGGAGATCATCGCCACCCAGCCGAGGGCGCCGGCATGGACATGGCCGATGGTCCAGTCGGTGTAGTGGGAGAGGGCGTTGACGGTCTTGATGGCCATCATCGGGCCTTCGAAGGTGGACATGCCGTAGAAGGCCAGCGACACCACCAGGAAACGCAGGATCGGGTCGCTGCGCAGTTTGTGCCAGGCCCCGGAGAGGGTCATCATGCCGTTGATCATGCCGCCCCAGCTCGGGGCCAGGAGGATCAGCGACATGATCATGCCCAGCGACTGCGCCCAGTCAGGCAGCGCGGTGTAGTGCAAATGGTGCGGGCCGGCCCAGATGTACAGGGTGATCAGCGCCCAGAAGTGCACGATCGACAGGCGATAGGAATACACCGGGCGCTCGGCCTGCTTGGGCACGTAGTAGTACATCATGCCCAGGAAGCCTGCAGTCAGGAAGAAGCCTACGGCGTTGTGGCCGTACCACCATTGCACCATCGCGTCGGTGGCGCCGGCGTACAGCGAGTAGGACTTGGTCAGGCTGACCGGCATTTCCAGGTTGTTGACGATGTGCAGCATCGCCACGGTGAGGATGAAGCCACCGTAGAACCAGTTGCCGACGTAGATGTGCTTGGTGTTGCGCTTGATCAGTGTGCCGAAGAACACCACGGCGTAGGCGACCCAGACGATGGTGATCAGGATGTCGATCGGCCATTCCAGCTCGGCGTACTCCTTGGAGCTGGTGTAGCCCAGCGGCAGGGTGATGGCTGCCAGCAGGATCACCAGTTGCCAGCCCCAGAACGTGAACGCCGCCAGGCGTGGCGCGAACAAGGTGGTCTGGCAGGTGCGTTGCACCGAATAATAGGAGGTGGCGAACAAGGCGCAGCCGCCGAAGGCGAAGATCACCGCATTGGTGTGCAGTGGTCGCAGGCGGCCGAAGCTGGTCCATGGGAGGTCGAAGTTGAGGGCGGGCCAGACGAGCTGTGCGGCGATGAATACGCCGAGCCCCATCCCGACGATTCCCCACACCACCGTCATGATGGCGAATTGGCGGACCACCTTGTAGTTATAGGCGGTACTGCTGGTTGTGTTCATGTATGGGTTCCCATCCACGGTTATAGGCAGGCTAGATAGCGAGGCGAAGCATGAGTAATGGGCACATTGCCGGTATTGACGGGGATCAATGGGCGCAGGTGGGAAATGTCTCAGGCTTGCGCTGCGATCCCCCTCGGGTCGGGAAAGGGCTGGGTTACAAGGGGTGCCTGATCCTGGCTCATGGTGCAGGCGCGCCGATGGACAGCGCGTTCATGGAGGAGATGGCGCAAGGCCTGGCGGAGCAAGGGGTAGGGGTGGTTCGTTTCGAGTTTCCCTACATGGCGCAGCGCCGCGTTGGGGGTGGCAAGCGCCCGCCCAATCCGCAGGCGGTGCTGCTCGATTGCTGGCGCCAGGTGTACGCTCAGGTGCGGCCTTTGGTCACGGGGCCGCTGGCGATCGGAGGCAAGTCCATGGGCGGGCGCATGGCGAGCCTCTTGGTCGATGAGCTGGGTGCTGACGCCCTGGTGTGTCTGGGGTATCCGTTCTATGCGGTGGGCAAGCCGGACAAACCTCGGGTCGAGCACCTGGCGGGGCTGCGTACGCGTACCTTGATCGTCCAGGGGGAGCGTGATGCCTTGGGTAACCGGGAGGCGGTGCAAAGCTATGTGCTTTCGCCCTCGATCGAGGTCTGCTGGCTGGCGGCCGGGGATCATGATCTCAAGCCGCTGAAGGCGTCCGGGTTCACCCATGAGCAGCATTTGCAGGCGGCTGCGCAGCGGGTGGCGGCGTTTCTGCAAGGGTAGGGCGCCCATGAAAAAAAGGCCACCGCAGGGGTGGCCTTTTTCGAAGACGCGTTCGGTGTTGCCGGGCAACCCTTACTTGCGGTCCTTCAGGTCAACGATGTCGCGCTGCTCGCAACCGGTGTACAGCTGGCGCGGACGGCCGATCTTGTACGGGCTGGAGAGCATTTCCTTCCAGTGCGAGATCCAGCCCACGGTACGTGCCAGGGCGAAGATCACGGTGAACATGCTGGTCGGAATACCGATCGCCTTCAGGATGATGCCCGAGTAGAAGTCGACGTTCGGGTACAGCGAGCGCTCGATGAAGTACGGATCGGTCAGGGCGATCTCTTCCAGGCGCATGGCCAGTTCCAACTGCGGGTCGTTCTTGATG
The DNA here is from genome assembly GCF_015680235.1 of Pseudomonas guariconensis. GTDB lineage: Bacteria > Pseudomonadota > Gammaproteobacteria > Pseudomonadales > Pseudomonadaceae > Aquipseudomonas > Aquipseudomonas guariconensis_A. Next base: position 31,253 of record NZ_JADLJL010000010.1, on the reverse strand, counting down.
CCCAGTTCGCTCAGGACTTCGTCGCAGGTCTGCTTCATCACGGTGGCGCGCGGATCGCGGTTCTTGTACACGCGGTGACCGAAGCCCATGAGCTTGAACGGATCGTTCTTGTCCTTGGCCTTGGCGATGTACTTGTCGATGTTCGAGACATCGCCGATTTCATCGAGCATGGTCAGCACGGCTTCGTTGGCGCCGCCGTGGGCAGGGCCCCACAGCGCGGCGATGCCGGCAGCGATACAGGCGAACGGGTTGGCGCCCGAGGAGCCTGCCAGGCGCACGGTGGAAGTGGAGGCGTTCTGCTCGTGGTCGGCATGGAGGATGAAGATCCGGTCCATCGCCTTGGCCAGCACCGGGCTGATCGGTTTGATCTCGCACGGGGTGTTGAACATCATGTGCAGGAAGTTCTCCGCGTACGACAGGTCGTTGCGCGGGTACATCATCGGCTGGCCCATGGAGTACTTATAAACCATCGCGGCCAGGGTCGGCATCTTGGCGACCAGGCGCACCGCGGAGATTTCGCGATGTTGCGGGTTGTTGATGTCCAGGGAGTCGTGATAGAAGGCCGACAGAGCGCCGACCACGCCGCACATCACCGCCATCGGGTGGGCGTCGCGACGGAAGCCGTTGAAGAAGGATTTCAGCTGCTCGTGAACCATGGTGTGGTTCTTCACGGTGCTGACGAACTGGGCCTTCTGCTCGGCATTGGGCAGTTCGCCGTTGAGCAGCAGGTAGCAGGTTTCCAGGTAGTCCGATTTTTCGGCGAGCTGTTCGATCGGGTAGCCGCGGTGCAGCAGGACACCCTTGTCGCCGTCAATATAGGTAATCTTCGACTCGCACGAGGCGGTCGCCATGAAGCCGGGGTCGAAGGTGAAGTGACCAGTAGCCCCCAACCCGCGGACGTCGATAACATCGGGACCAACGGTGCCGGTTAAAATGGGCAGCTCGACGGGGGCTGCGCCCTCGATGACCAACTGCGCTTTTTTGTCAGCCATGTGGCCTCCTATTAATGCTTGAAATCATCAGACAGACCCCCCACGCAGGGCCCGCACCACTATAGAGGGATAAATTCGAATGTCAATTTGCCTAAAGGCTGGTTGAAACGCCCTCTGAGCCCTGGTTTTTCGCGAAATTGTCGCCCATTTACGCCTTTTATCCGTTAAAGGCAATGCGCTATTTGGGCGAGCCCCTCACGTTGTCATAAGCAGCCTAACTGTCTATACTCCGCAACCGACCGCCAGGGGCTTGCAAGCCCGTTCCGCTGGGGGTCGTCGCTCCCTGGGTGGTGGGTACCTGACCAGTACACTTACCAACAACTTTGCCCTGTTAGCTAGGGGCTCTTCAGTGTGAAAAAAGCCGTGAAAAGCCAACGACCTGTAAACCTAGACCTAAGGACCATCAAACTCCCGATCACCGCATACACGTCCATTCTTCACCGTATCTCCGGCGTCATCCTGTTCCTCGGCCTTGCCATCATGCTGTATGCACTGGGCAAGTCGCTGGGTTCCGAGGAAGGCTTTGCCGAGGTGAAGGCGTGTCTGACCAGTCCGCTGGCCAAGTTGGTGACCTGGGGCCTGCTGTCCGGCCTGCTGTATCACCTGGTGGCCGGTATCCGTCACCTGATCATGGACATGGGCGTCGGTGAGACGCTGGAAGGCGGCAAGCTGGGCTCGAAAATCGTGATCGTCATCTCCGTGGTGCTGATCGTTCTGGCGGGAGTTTGGGTATGGTAACTAATGTCACGAACCTGTCGCGTTCGGGCCTCTATGACTGGATGGCGCAGCGCGTATCTGCGGTCGTTCTCGCGGCTTACTTCATCTTCCTGATCGGCTACGTCGCCGTTCACCCGGGTCTCGACTATGCCCAGTGGCACGGTCTGTTCTCCAACAACGCGATGCGAATCTTCAGTCTGCTGGCACTCGTTGCCCTGGGCGCCCACGCCTGGGTCGGCATGTGGACCATTGCCACCGACTACCTGACGCCGATGTCGTTCGGCAAGTCGGCGACTGCGATTCGTTTCCTGTTCCAGGCTGTATGCGGCGTTGCGATGTTCGCCTACTTCGTCTGGGGTGTGCAGATTCTCTGGGGTATCTGATCCATGGCTAAAATTCCAACGATTTCCTTCGACGCCATCATCATCGGTGGCGGCGGTGCCGGCATGCGCGCTGCGCTGCAGCTGGCCCAGGGCGGTCACAAGACTGCCGTGGTCACCAAGGTGTTCCCGACCCGTTCGCACACCGTTTCCGCACAGGGTGGCATCACCTGCGCCATCGCTTCGGCCGACCCGAACGACGACTGGCGCTGGCACATGTACGACACCGTCAAGGGCTCCGACTACATCGGTGACCAGGACGCGATCGAATACATGTGTCAGGAAGGCCCGGCAGCGGTCTTCGAGCTGGACCACATGGGCCTGCCGTTCTCCCGTACCGAAACCGGCCGTATCTATCAGCGTCCGTTCGGTGGCCAGTCCAAGGACTTCGGCAAGGGTGGCCAGGCCGCCCGTACCTGCGCAGCCTCCGACCGTACCGGTCACGCGCTGCTGCACACCCTCTACCAGGGCAACCTGAAGGCGGGCACCACCTTCCTCAACGAGTACTACGCCGTTGACCTGGTGAAGAACCAGGATGGCGCCTTCGTCGGTGTGATCGCGATCTGCATCGAAACCGGCGAGACCATGTACATCAAGTCCAAGGCCACCGTTCTGGCTACCGGCGGTGCGGGTCGTATCTACGCTTCCACCACTAACGCCCTGATCAACACCGGCGACGGTGTCGGCATGGCCCTGCGTGCCGGTGTACCGGTGCAGGATATCGAGATGTGGCAGTTCCACCCGACCGGCATCGCCGGCGCCGGTGTACTGGTCACCGAAGGTTGCCGCGGTGAGGGTGGCTACCTGATCAACGCCCACGGCGAGCGCTTCATGGAGCGTTACGCGCCGAACGCGAAGGACCTGGCTGGCCGCGACGTGGTCGCCCGCTCCATGGTCAAGGAAATCATCGCCGGCAACGGCGTGGGCCCGAACAAGGACCACGTACTGCTGAAGCTGGACCACCTGGGCGAGGAAGTGCTGCACAGCCGCCTGCCAGGCATCTGCGAGCTGTCCAAGACCTTCGCCCACGTCGACCCTGTGGTCGCTCCGGTTCCGGTCATCCCGACCTGCCACTACATGATGGGCGGCGTTGCCACCAACATTCATGGCCAGGCCATCACCATGGACGCCGAAGGCAAGGACCAGATCATTCCTGGCCTGTTCGCCGTAGGTGAAGTGGCGTGCGTATCGGTTCACGGTGCCAACCGCCTGGGCGGCAACTCGCTGCTCGACCTGGTCGTGTTCGGCCGCGCTGCCGGCCTGCACCTGGAGAAGGCGCTGACCGAAGGCGTCGAGTACCGCGATGCCAGCGACACCGACGTCGACGTTGCCCTGAACCGCCTGAGCAAGCTCAACGAGCGCACCACCGGCGAAGACGTCGCCAGCCTCAAGCGTGAGCTGCAAAGCTGCATGCAGAACTACTTCGGTGTATTCCGTACCGGCGAATACATGCAGAAGGGTATCGAGCAGCTGGCTGGCCTGCGCGACCGTATCGCCAACGTCAAGATCAACGACAAGTCCCAGGCCTTCAACACCGCGCGTATCGAAGCGCTGGAGCTGCAGAACCTGCTGGAAGTCGCCGAAGCGACCGCCATCGCGGCCGAAGCCCGTAAAGAGTCCCGCGGCGCTCACGCCCGTGAAGACTACGAAGACCGTGACGACGAAAACTGGCTGTGCCACACCCTGTATTACCCGGGTGAGAAGCGCGTCGCCAAGCGTGGCGTCAACTTTGCGCCGAAGACAGTTCCTGCCTTCGAACCAAAAGTCCGGACTTACTAAGGGTGGCCGCTATGTTGCAAGTCGAAGTTTATCGTTACAACCCGGACACCGATTCGGCGCCGAAGATGCAGACCTTCCAGGTCGATACCGGCGGCAAGGATCTGATGGTTCTGGACGTGTTGGCACTGATCAAGGAGCAGGACGAGGGCTTCTCCTACCGTCGCTCCTGCCGTGAAGGCGTTTGCGGTTCCGATGGCATGAACATCAACGGCAAGAACGGCCTGGCCTGCATCACCCCGCTGTCGGCGGCGGTCAAGGGCAACAAGCTGGTTCTGCGCCCGCTGCCGGGCCTGCCGGTCATTCGTGACCTGGTCGTCGACATGAGCATCTTCTACAAGCAGTACGAGAAGGTGAAGCCGTTCCTGCAGAACGACACGCCGGCCCCGGCCATCGAGCGTCTGCAGTCGCCGGAAGACCGCGACAAGCTGGACGGTCTGTACGAGTGCATCCTGTGCGCCTGCTGCTCGACCTCCTGCCCGTCGTTCTGGTGGAACCCGGACAAGTTCCTGGGCCCCGCCGCTCTGCTGCAGGCCTATCGCTTCCTGGCCGACAGCCGTGACACCAAGACCCAGGAGCGCCTGGCGTCCCTGGATGACCCGTTCAGCGTATTCCGCTGCCGCGGGATCATGAACTGCGTAAACGTTTGCCCGAAAGGTCTGAACCCGACCAAGGCAATCGGTCACGTACGTAACATGCTGCTGCAAAGCGGCACCTGATCCAAAAATGTTGCACCAGCAGTAAGCCGAGGTGCGGGCGTCGAGCCCGCACTGAGGTAAAACCCGAGCAAGGGCCCACAAAGCCCGCGCTCATTACCTATGAAGATATGAGACCAGCAGGGGCTTCCGGGCTGGTACCCGGAAAATCTGCAGGATCCAGGTGGCGTGGTTCAGTCGCTGTGTTCGGACTTTTCCAGGTTTGCTGTGGCTCTTGCCGATCAGTCCCCTAACCGAGGGTGACCAAGCATGCAAGAAAGCGTGATGCAGCGCATGTGGGAAAGCGCCCACCTTTCAGGTGGTAACGCTGCATATGTGGAAGAGCTTTATGAGCTCTACCTGCACGACCCTAACGCTGTGCCAGAAGAGTGGCGCACCTACTTCCAGAAGTTGCCCGCCGACGGCAGCACCGCTACCGATGTATCGCACTCTACAATCCGCGACCATTTCGTACTGCTGGCAAAGAACCAGCGCCGCGCTCAACCGGTTTCCGCCGGGAGCGTGAGCAGTGAACACGAGAAGAAGCAGGTTGAAGTTCTGCGACTGATCCAGGCCTATCGTATGCGCGGCCATCAGGCTGCCAAGCTCGACCCGTTGGGGTTGTGGCAGCGCCCTGCGCCCGTAGACCTGTCGATCAATCACTACGGCTTGACCAATGCCGACCTTGATACGACCTTCCGTGCCGGCGACCTGTTCATCGGCAAAGAGGAGGCGAGCCTACGCGAAATCTTCGATGCGCTGCAGAAGACATATTGTCGCACCATCGGCGCCGAGTTCACCCACATCGTCGATTCCGAACAGCGCAGCTGGTTCCAGCAGCGCCTGGAAAGCGTCCGTGGCCGTCCTGAATTCTCCGCCGACGTGCAGACCCACCTGCTCGAGCGCGTCACCGCAGGTGAAGGCCTGGAGAAATACCTGGGCACCAAGTACCCAGGCACCAAGCGTTTCGGCCTCGAGGGCGGCGAAAGCCTGATCCCGATGCTGGACGAAATGATCCAGCGCTCCGGCTCCTACGGCACCAAGGAGGTCGTGATCGGCATGGCCCACCGCGGCCGCCTCAACGTGCTGGTCAACACCTTCGGCAAGAACCCGCGCGAGCTGTTCGACGAGTTCGAAGGCAAGAAGATGAACGAGCTGGGCTCCGGTGACGTGAAGTATCACCAGGGCTTCTCCTCCAACGTGATGACCCCCGGTGGCGAAGTCCACCTGGCCATGGCGTTCAACCCGTCCCACCTGGAAATCGTCTCGCCGGTGGTGGAAGGTTCGGTGCGCGCCCGCCAGGACCGTCGCAATGACACCGTCGGTGACAAGGTCCTGCCGATCTCGATCCACGGCGACGCTGCGTTCGCCGGCCAGGGCGTGGTCATGGAAACCTTCCAGATGTCGCAGACCCGCGGTTTCAAGACCGGCGGCACCGTGCACATCGTGATCAACAACCAGGTTGGTTTCACCATTTCCAACCCGCTGGACTCGCGCTCCACCGAGTACGCCACCGACGTCGCCAAGATGATCCAGGCGCCGATCCTGCACGTGAACGGCGATGACCCGGAAGCGGTCCTGTTCGTGACCCAGCTGGCCATCGACTATCGCATGCAGTTCAAGCGTGACGTGGTCATCGACCTGGTCTGCTACCGTCGTCGCGGCCACAACGAGGCCGACGAGCCCAACGGCACCCAGCCGCTGATGTACCAGCAGATCAGCAAGCAGCGCACCACCCGCGAGCTGTACGCCGAGGCCCTGATCCAGGCCGGTCGTATCGACGCCGAGCGCGCCCAGGCCAAGATCGACGAGTACCGCAACGCGCTGGACAACGGCCTGCACGTGGTCAAGAGCCTGGTCAAGGAGCCGAACCGCGAGCTGTTCGTCGACTGGCGTCCGTACCTGGGCCATGCCTGGACCGCGCGTCACGACACCCGCTTCGACCTCAAGACCCTGCAGGACCTCTCGGCCAAGCTGCTCGAGCTGCCGGAAGGCTTCGTGGTCCAGCGCCAGGTGGCGAAGATCTACGAAGACCGCCAGAAGATGCAGGCCGGCGGCCTGCCGATCAACTGGGGTTATGCAGAGACCATGGCCTACGCCACGCTGCAGTTCGAAGGCCACCCGATCCGCATGACCGGCCAGGACATCGGTCGTGGCACCTTCTCGCACCGTCACGCGGTGCTGCACAACCAGAAGGACGCCAGCACCTACGTACCGCTGCAGAACCTGTTCCCGGGCCAGCCGAAGTTCGAGCTGTACGACTCCTTCCTGTCGGAAGAGGCGGTACTGGCCTTCGAATACGGTTACTCGACCACCACGCCGAACGCGCTGGTGATCTGGGAAGCCCAGTTCGGTGACTTCGCCAACGGTGCCCAGGTGGTGATCGACCAGTTCATCACCAGCGGCGAGCACAAGTGGGGCCGTCTGTGCGGCCTGACCATGCTGCTGCCACACGGCTACGAAGGGCAGGGCCCGGAGCACTCCTCCGCGCGTCTGGAGCGTTACCTGCAGCTGTGCGCCGAACACAACATCCAGGTGTGCGTACCGACCACTCCGGCACAGATCTACCACCTGCTGCGTCGCCAGGTCATCCGCCCGCTGCGCAAGCCGCTGATCGTCCTGACGCCGAAGTCGCTGCTGCGCCACAAGCTGGCCGTCTCGACCCTGGAAGACCTGGCCGAAGGCTCGTTCCAGACCGTGATCCCGGAAATCGACAGCCTCGATCCGGCCAAGGTCGAACGCCTCGTGCTGTGCAGCGGCAAGGTCTACTACGACCTGCTGGAAAAGCGCCGTGCCGAAGGCCGCGAAGACATCGCCATCGTGCGTATCGAGCAGCTGTATCCGTTCCCTGAGGACGACCTGGTGGAAATCCTGGCGCCGTACACCAACCTCAAGCATGCGGTGTGGTGCCAGGAAGAACCGATGAACCAGGGCGCCTGGTACAGCAGCCAGCATCACATGCGCCGCATCCTGACCCGCCACAACAAGGCGCTGGTCCTGGAGTACGCCGGCCGCGACGCTTCTGCCGCGCCAGCCTGTGGTTACGCTTCGATGCACGCCGAGCAGCAGGAAAAACTGCTGCAGGATGCCTTCACTGTTTAACGCCTTCGCGCACCTGAAACCGAATTTAAGGAAACACTGACAATGGCTATTGAGATCAAAGCCCCAACCTTCCCGGAATCGGTCGCCGACGGCACCGTTGCCACCTGGCACAAGAAGCCGGGCGAAGCCGTCAAGCGTGACGAACTGATCGTCGACATCGAGACCGACAAGGTCGTCCTGGAAGTACTGGCCACCGCCGATGGCGTGCTGGGCGACATCGTCAAGGGCGAGGGCGACACCGTCCTGTCCGACGAAGTCCTGGGCTCGATCGTTGAAGGTGGTGCTGCTGCCGCTCCGGCAGCAGCACCCGCCGCTGCTGCTCCGGCTGCCGCTGCCGCCGACGCTGGCGAAGACGACCCGGTCGCCGCCCCGGCCGCACGCAAGCTGGCTGAAGAAAATGGCATCGACCTGGCTTCCGTTGCCGGCACCGGCAAAGGTGGCCGCGTGACCAAGGAAGACGTGGTTGCCGCCATCGCCAACAAGAAGTCGGCACCTGCCGCTGCTGCCAAGCCCGCCGCCGCCGCCGCTGCTGCCCCTGTGGTCACCGCCGCTGGCGATCGCACCGAGAAGCGCGTGCCGATGACCCGCCTGCGCGCCAAGATCGCCGAGCGCCTGGTCGAAGCCCAGTCGAACATGGCCATGCTGACCACCTTCAACGAAGTGGACATGACCGAAGTCATGGCCCTGCGTTCGAAGTACAAGGACCTGTTCGAGAAGAGCCACAACGGCGTACGCCTGGGCTTCATGTCGTTCTTCGTCAAGGCCGCCACCGAGGCGCTCAAGCGCTTCCCGGCCGTCAACGCCTCGATCGACGGTAACGACATCGTCTACCACGGCTACGCGGACGTCGGCGTCGCCGTCTCCAGCGACCGTGGCCTGGTGGTTCCGGTCCTGCGCAACGCCGAATCGATGTCGCTGGCCGAGATCGAGAACGGCATCGCCACCTTCGGCAAGAAGGCCCGTGAAGGCAAGCTGGCCATCGAAGAGATGACTGGCGGTACCTTCACCATCACCAACGGTGGTACCTTCGGCTCGATGATGTCGACCCCGATCGTCAACCCGCCGCAGGCGGCCATCCTGGGCATGCACAACATCATCCAGCGTCCGATGGCGATCAATGGCCAAGTGGTCATTCGCCCGATGATGTACCTGGCGCTGTCCTATGACCACCGCCTGATCGACGGCAAGGAAGCGGTAACCTTCCTGGTGACCATCAAGAACCTGCTGGAAGACCCGGCTCGTCTGCTGCTGGACATCTAACGCACAGCTGCAAGCGGCAAGTGGCCAGTTCCCTCGGGAGCGCGCCGCTTGCCGCTTGAGGCTTGCCGCTTGAAGCTTAAAAGGAATCTTTTATGACCCAGAAATTCGACGTGGTAGTGATTGGTGCAGGTCCTGGCGGCTACGTGGCCGCGATCAAGGCTGCTCAGCTCGGCCTCAAGACCGCCTGCATCGAGAAATACACCGACGCCGAGGGCAAGCTGGCCCTGGGCGGTACCTGCCTGAACGTGGGTTGCATTCCTTCCAAGGCCCTGCTGGACAGCTCCTGGAAGTACAAGGAAGCCAAAGAGAGCTTCAACGTCCACGGTATCTCCACTGGCGAAGTGAAGATGGACGTCGCCGCGATGGTTGGCCGCAAGGCTGGCATCGTCAAGAACCTGACCGGTGGCGTCGCCACCCTGTTCAAGGCCAACGGCGTGACCTCGATCCAGGGCCACGGCAAACTGCTGGCCGGCAAGAAGGTCGAAGTCACCAAGCCTGACGGCACCACCGAAGTCATCGAAGCCGAGAACGTGATCCTGGCTTCCGGCTCGCGTCCGATCGACATTCCGCCGGCTCCTGTCGACCAGAAAGTCATCGTCGACTCCACCGGTGCCCTGGAATTCCAATCCGTACCCAAGCGCCTGGGCGTCATCGGCGCTGGCGTGATCGGCCTGGAACTGGGTTCGGTATGGTCGCGCCTGGGGGCCCAGGTCACCGTCCTGGAAGCCCTGGACACCTTCCTGATGGCCGCCGACACCGCGGTTTCCAAGGAAGCCCAGAAGACCCTGACCAAGCAGGGCCTGGACATCAAGCTGGGCGCTCGCGTGACCGGCTCGAAAGTCAACGGCGAAGAAGTCGAAGTCACCTACACCGACGCCAATGGCGAGCAGAAGATCGTCTTCGACAAGCTGATCGTCGCCGTCGGCCGTCGTCCTGTGACCACCGACCTGCTGGCCGCCGACAGCGGCGTGACCATCGATGAGCGTGGCTACATCTACGTCGATGACCACTGCGCCACCAGCGTACCGGGCGTCTACGCCATCGGTGACGTGGTGCGTGGCCTGATGCTGGCCCACAAGGCTTCGGAAGAGGGCATCATGGTCGTCGAGCGCATCAAGGGCCACAAGGCCCAGATGAACTATGACCTGATCCCGTCGGTCATCTACACCCACCCGGAAATCGCGTGGGTCGGCAAGACCGAACAGGCGTTGAAAGCCGAGGGCGTTGAGGTTAACGTGGGCACCTTCCCGTTCGCGGCCAGCGGCCGTGCGATGGCTGCCAACGACACCGGTGGTTTCGTCAAGGTCATCGCCGATGCCAAGACCGACCGCGTACTGGGCGTTCACGTGATCGGCCCATCGGCTGCCGAACTGGTGCAGCAGGGTGCGATCGCGATGGAATTCGGTACCAGCGCAGAAGACCTGGGCATGATGGTGTTCAGCCATCCGACCCTGTCCGAAGCGCTGCATGAAGCCGCGCTGGCCGTGAATGGCGGTGCCATCCACGTGGCCAACCGTAAGAAGCGTTAATTATAAGAAACCACGGCGGGCTGCCCGTCGTGGGTCTTGCGTGCAAGACTCACCGCGGAACGTCCGCCGGACCGGGCCACCGGGATAACCCGGGGCAAACGGTCACAGGTGGCGCGGCGCCAGAAATGGCGCAGCGCCGAAGCGCAGTACCTAACGAAGACGGTAAAAAGCATGAATCTTCACGAGTATCAGGGTAAACAGCTGTTCGCTGAATACGGCCTGCCAGTTTCCAAGGGTTTCGCAGTCGACACCCCTGAGCAAGCGGCAGAAGCCTGCGACAAGATCGGCGGCTCGGAGTGGGTGGTAAAAGCCCAGGTCCACGCCGGTGGTCGCGGTAAAGCGGGCGGCGTCAAGCTGGTTCGCAGCAAGGAAGACGCCAAGGCGTTCGCTGCGCAGTGGCTGGGCAAGAACCTGGTTACCTACCAGACCGACGCCAATGGTCAGCCAGTCTCCAAGATCCTGGTCGAATCCTGCACTGACATCGCCAAGGAACTGTACCTGGGCGCTGTAGTCGATCGTTCGAGCCGTCGCATCGTGTTCATGGCCTCCACCGAAGGTGGCGTGGACATCGAGAAAGTCGCTCACGAAACTCCCGAGAAGATCCTCAAGGCTACCATCGACCCACTGGTCGGCGCACAGCCGTTCCAGGGTCGTGAGCTGGCGTTCCAGCTGGGTCTGGAAGGCAAGCAGGTTCAACAGTTCGCCAAGATCTTCGTAGGCCTGGCCAAACTGTTCAAGGACCACGACCTGGCCCTGCTGGAAGTCAACCCGCTGGTCATCAAGGCCGACGGCGACCTGCACTGCCTCGATGCCAAGATCAACATCGACGCCAACGCCATGTACCGTCAGCCTAAGCTGAAAACCTTCCACGATCCTTCCCAGGACGACGCCCGCGAAGCTCACGCCGCCAAGTTCGAACTGAACTACGTGGCGCTGGAAGGTAACATCGGCTGCATGGTCAACGGTGCCGGCCTGGCCATGGGTACCATGGACATCGTCAACCTGCACGGCGGCAAGCCGGCCAACTTCCTCGACGTTGGCGGTGGCGCTACCAAGGAACGCGTGACCGAAGCGTTCAAGATCATTCTGTCCGACAGCAATGTCGCGGCCGTTCTGGTCAACATCTTCGGTGGCATCGTTCGCTGCGACATGATTGCCGAAGGCATCATCGGTGCAGTGAAAGAAGTCGGCGTCAAGGTTCCGGTCGTCGTTCGCCTCGAAGGCAACAACGCCGAACTGGGCGCTAAAGTACTGGCAGAAAGCGGTTTGAACATCATTGCGGCAACCAGCCTGACCGACGCTGCTCAACAAGTTGTCAAAGCTGCGGAGGGCAAGTAATGAGCGTCCTGATCAATAAAGACACCAAGGTCATCTGCCAGGGCTTCACCGGCTCGCAGGGTACTTTCCACTCCGAACAAGCCATCGCCTACGGCACCAAGATGGTCGGCGGTGTAACCCCAGGCAAGGGTGGCACCACCCACCTGGGCCTGCCGGTGTTCAACACCGTCAAGGAAGCCGTCGAGGCGACCGGCGCCGAAGCTTCGGTGATCTACGTTCCGGCTCCGTTCTGCAAGGACTCGATCCTGGAAGCCGCCTTCGGTGGCATCAAGCTGATCGTCTGCATCACCGAGGGTATTCCTACCCTCGACATGCTGGACGCCAAGGTCAAGTGCGATGAGCTGGGCGTACGCCTGATCGGCCCTAACTGCCCAGGCGTCATCACTCCGGGCGAGTGCAAGATCGGTATCATGCCAGGCCACATCCACCTGCCGGGCAAGGTCGGTATCGTTTCCCGTTCCGGCACCCTGACCTACGAAGCGGTCAAGCAGACCACCGACGCCGGCTTTGGCCAGTCGACCTGTGTCGGTATCGGCGGCGACCCGATTCCGGGCTCCAACTTCATCGACATCCTGAAGCTGTTCCAGGAAGACCCGCAGACCGAAGCGATCGTCATGATCGGTGAGATCGGCGGTTCGGCTGAAGAAGAAGCCGCGGCCTTCATCAAGGCCAACGTGACCAAGCCTGTCGTTTCCTACATCGCTGGTGTTACCGCACCTGCGGGCAAGCGCATGGGCCACGCTGGCGCCATCATCTCGGGTGGCAAGGGTACTGCGGACGAGAAGTTCGCCGCCCTGCAGGACGCAGGTGTCAAGACCGTGCGTTCCCTGGCTGACATCGGCAAGGCCCTGGCCGAGCTGACCGGCTGGGAAATCAAGAAGTAAGTAACACGCAATACCCCCCACGCAACACAAAGGCCACCTTCGGGTGGCCTTTGTGTTTTCAGGACAATGCAAACGAAGCGTGACGACAACGATTTTTTCGATGGGTTTGATAGGTATTTTCTGACAGACGCTGGTCGATGCTCCTGTGAGAATATCCGCTGCACAGAGTCACCCAGACGACAAGAACATACGCACATCGGACAAGCACGTCTGTCCCAGTGCGTTTGCCGGGTAAAACGGTTAACCTACGCCCTCACTCTGTGCCCGTCCCCCAAAAGGGAACGACACGCTAAACGGGTCTGGCTCACCAAGCCGGGCAGCATTTCCCTCACCCATGGGGAAATCCCCTCACGAATCCCGATTTCAGCAGTGTGGTACTTCCTTAAATGAAAGTGTTAAAAGGCCAGGATATCCTGGCACTTGGCTTTATGACGTTCGCATTGTTCGTCGGCGCCGGCAATATCATCTTCCCGCCCATCGTAGGCCTGCAGTCCGGCCCGCATGTCTGGATGGCGGCCCTGGGCTTTCTGGTCACCGCCGTTGGCCTGCCGGTCATCACCGTGGTTGCCCTGGCGAAGGTCGGCGGCGGCATGGACGCGCTGAGCAGCCCGATCGGCAAGTTCTTCGGCGGCCTGCTGGCGGCCGTGTGCTACCTCTCGGTAGGCCCGCTGTTCGCGACCCCGCGCACCGCTACCGTGTCGTTCGAAGTAGGCGTGGCACCGCTGACCGGTGAAAGCCCGCTGGCGCTGTTCATCTACAGCCTGGTGTATTTCGCCGTGGTACTGGCCGTGTCGATGTACCCGACCAAGCTGCTCGACACTGTAGGCCGCTTCCTCGCGCCGCTGAAGATCATCGCCCTGGCGGTGCTCGGCATCGCCGCGTTCGCGCTGCCGGCCGGCACCATCGGCGAGGCGCAGCCGCAGTACGTGACCGCACCGTTCTCCCAGGGCTTCGTCAATGGTTACTTGACCATGGATACCCTGGGCGCCCTGGTATTCGGTATCGTCATCGTCAATGCCATCCGCTCGCGCGGTGTCGAGTCGCCGAAGCTGATCACCCGCTACGCCATCATCGCCGGCCTGATCGCCGGTGTCGGCCTGGCGCTGGTGTACATCAGCCTGTTCCGCCTGGGAGCGGGTAGCCATGACATCGCCATGGGTGCCTCCAACGGCGCGGCCGTCCTGCATGCCTACGTGCAGCACACATTCGGCTCGCTGGGCAGCGGCTTCCTCGCGGTACTGATCGCTCTGGCCTGCCTGGTTACCGCCGTGGGCCTGACCTGCGCCTGTGCTGAGTACTTCAGCCAGATCCTGCCGCTGTCGTACCGCGCGCTGGTGGTGATCCTGGCCGGCTTCTCGCTGCTGATCTCCAACCTGGGGCTGACCAAGCTGATCATGTTCTCGATCCCGGTGCTCACGGCCATCTACCCGCCGTGCATCGTTGTCGTGGGCCTGAGCTTCGTCAAGGACCTGTGGAATTCGCCCGTGCGTATCCTGGCGCCGGTGATGCTGGTGTCGCTGCTGTTCGGCCTGGTCGACGCGATCAAGGGCAGCAGCTTGGCGCACATGCTGCCGGACGCCATGGCACACCTGCCGTTGAGCGACCAGGGCCTGGCCTGGCTGGTGCCTTCGGTGGTCACCCTGGGCCTGGCCGTGGCGTGCGACCGCATGCTGGGCAAGCCGCGCGAGGCATTGGCCTGATGAGTTGACGCCAGGTCCTGGTGCCGGCCACAAGCCCAAGGGCACCCGCCTTGGTTGAAACCTGAACCCCGCGTCCATTCGGATGCGGGGTTTTTTTATTGTCGGTGCGTGCCTTTTCCCGGCCCTGGGCGTCGAAAGCCGGTCTATATCATTCACCGTGCCTGAACGATAGGAACCTGCATGAACTTCATTCAAAGCAACCTGAGCAATGTGCTCGCCATCTGCTGGTTCGCCCTGTGTTGGGGCGGCTACACCCGCTATGCCATCTGGAAGGGCCGCGACACAGCCTGCCTGGCCAGCGTGCTGCACTTATACCGGGAAGACTGGATGCGGCGCATGCTGCTGCGTGACAACCGCATCGCCGATGCCAGTGTGATCGGCAACCTGGAGCGCAACGCATCGTTCTTCGCCTCGAGCACGCTGATCATCCTGGCGGGCATCCTGACGGTGCTGGGGGCCTCTGATCGTGCGTTGTCATTGCTGGCTGACCTGCCGTTGGTGCAGGAGGCGTCCCAGGGCGTGTCCGAGGTCAAGTTGCTGTGCCTGGCGATGGTTTTCGTGTATGCGTTCTTCACGTTCAGTTGGTGCATGCGCCAATACAACTTTGCCGCAGTGTTGGTCGGCTCGGCACCGATGATTGGCGAGCGTCTGGTCAATGAGTTGGAGCGCAAGGCATTCGCTTCTCGCGCAGCGCGTGTATTGTCGCTGGCGGCGAACCAGTTCAACTTCGGCCTGCGTTCCTATTATTTCGGCATGGCCATGCTGAGCTGGTTCATCAGCCCATGGTTGTTCATGGCCATGAGTGTCGGGGTGGTATGCATTCTGTATCGCCGTGAATTTCATTCTGATGTGCTGGAGGTCATGGTCTTCACGCCAACCGAAAGTGCGCCGGCGGAGGTGGGCAAGGACAACGTCAATAACGTGGGCTGAAACGTTTTATTGAAAACTCAGGCACAAAAAAACCCGGCAATCGCCGGGTTTTTTGTGGGTGTTGCTTACTGCTTGGCTGGCTCGCTTGGAGCGGTTTCCGGAGCAGGAGTGGCTTCTGGAGCCGGAGTAGCAGGAGCAGCTTCCGGAGCAGGGGCGGCCGGGGCAGCTTCCGGAGCCGGAGCAGCAGGAGCGGCTTCAGGAGCGGCTTGCTCGGTCTTGGTTTCCGGAGCTTTCTCTTCGTTCGCCTTGTCGCAAGCGGCCAGGCCCATGGCAGCGGCCAGCATCAGGGCAAAAGCAAAAGGTTTACGCATGGGGGTGTCTCTCCTTGTGGAATAACTTACTTGTTCCATTTGAGCTCAAGTAAGCGGAATTAGTTCCGCGCAGATTACAGATATATCGCACGCGGAGCTAGATAGACTTTTCACTGAAAGTGTGCAGAGTGAACATTCTCACGAAAAAATAAGGTTGCCCATGTCTGATAACGACCTGATGGCCATGGCCGAACGCTTTCTTTCGGCGTTGAAACATTGCCAGCGCTTGCAGATGCAGGTGCATCATGCCGATACCGAGGGCATGACGCTGATGCTGCCCTGGTCGCCGACGATTGTAGGCAATCCGCAAACTGGCGCGGTGCATGGCGGTGCCCTGACCACCTTGATGGATACCACCTGCGGCATGGCAACTTTATGTGTATTGCCCAAGTTCGAAGTGTGCCCGACCCTCGATCTGCGCATCGACTACATGCACCCGGCGCAAGCGGGCAAGCCAATATACGGCCACGCCCAATGCTACCGGGTAACCCGCGATGTGATCTTCACCCGCGGCACCGCCTACCAGGACGACCCAGCCCAGCCGATCTGCCACGTGGTCGGCACTTTCATGCGCCTGGGCCAGGCCATCAAGGGCGGCA
The DNA here is from genome assembly GCF_015680235.1 of Pseudomonas guariconensis. Classification (GTDB taxonomy): domain Bacteria; phylum Pseudomonadota; class Gammaproteobacteria; order Pseudomonadales; family Pseudomonadaceae; genus Aquipseudomonas; species Aquipseudomonas guariconensis_A. Next base: position 15,040 of record NZ_JADLJL010000010.1, on the reverse strand, counting down.
TCCGCTTCGGCAATACGCTCAAGGAGGGCCGGCCATGATTCCCCGGGACGTTCGCCTGCGCCTCAATGAAGCGCATGCCGTAGGTGACTACGAGCCGTTGCTGGCGCTGATTCCCTATGCAGGGCTGATCGGCATCGAGTGCGCGCGCGAGGGCGATGACCTGCTGTTTCGCCTGCCGGCCAACCCGGACAATATCGGCAACCCGCTGCTGCCGGCGATCCATGGCGGGGTGATCGCAGGCTTCATGGAACTGTCGGCGGCGTTGTACCTGCTTATCTACAGCGAGAGTGCGAGCATCCCCAAGATCATCGATTTCTCCATCGACTATTTGCGCGCCGGGCATTACCGCGACACCTTCGCCCGCTGCCAGCTATGGCGCCAGGGGCGGCGGGTGACCAACGTCGCCATCACGGCCTGGCAGGCCGACCCTGCCTCGCCTATCGCCACGGCGAGGGCGCATTTCAAGATCGAACCGGAAAAGCCCTTGAAATAGTCCGGGCTGCCCCCATCTGCTGGACATCCGCCGCCAAAAGGCAGCCTACATAGGCGCCCGGCGACCACTGCCATCAGATCGGAGTGTTGAAGACCATGAGTGTGGAAACTCAAAAGGAAACCCTGGGCTTCCAGACCGAGGTGAAGCAGCTGCTGCACCTCATGATCCATTCGCTGTACTCGAACAAGGAGATCTTCCTGCGTGAGCTGATCTCCAACGCCTCCGACGCCGCCGACAAGCTGCGTTTCGAGGCCCTGGCCAAGCCTGAGCTGCTCGAGGGTGACGCCGACTTGAAGATCCGCGTGAGCTTCGACAAGAACGCCGGCACCGTGACCCTCGAGGACAACGGCATCGGCATGAGCCGCGAGGACGTGATCACCCACCTGGGTACCATCGCCAAGTCCGGCACTGCTGACTTCATGAAGAACCTGACCGGTGACCAGAAGAAGGATTCGCACCTGATCGGCCAGTTCGGCGTCGGCTTCTATTCGGCGTTCATCGTCGCCGACAAGGTCGATGTCTTCAGTCGGCGCGCCGGCCTGCCGGCGGCCGAGGGCGTGCACTGGTCGTCCAAGGGCGAGGGCGAATTCGAAGTCGCCACCGTGGACAAACCCCAGCGTGGCACCCGCATCGTCCTGCACCTGAAGAAGGGCGAGGAAGAGTTCGCCGACGGCTGGCGCCTGCGCAACGTGGTCAAGAAGTATTCCGACCACATTGCCCTGCCGATCCAGCTGCCCAAGGAGCAGGCCGCCGCCGAAGGCGAAGAGCAGCCAGCCGAAGAATGGGAAACCGTCAACCGCGCCAGCGCCCTGTGGACCCGTCCGCGTACCGAGATCAAGGACGAGGAATACCAGGAGTTCTACAAGCACATCGGCCATGACTTCGAGAACCCGCTGGCCTGGAGCCACAACAAGGTCGAAGGCAAGCTCGAATACAACTCGCTGCTGTACGTGCCGGCCCGTGCGCCGTTCGACCTGTACCAGCGCGAAGCACCACGCGGCCTGAAGCTGTACGTGCAGCGCGTGTTCATCATGGATCAGGCCGAATCGTTCCTGCCGCTGTACCTGCGCTTCATCAAAGGTGTGGTCGACTCCAATGACCTGTCGCTGAACGTTTCCCGCGAGATCCTGCAGAAGGACCCGATCATCGACTCGATGAAATCGGCCCTGACCAAGCGCGTGCTGGACATGCTGGAGAAGCTGGCCAAGAACGAGCCGGAGCAGTACAAGGGCTTCTGGAAGAACTTCGGCCAGGTGATGAAGGAAGGCCCTGCCGAGGACTTCGCCAACAAGGAGAAGATCGCAGGCCTGTTGCGCTTCGCCTCGACCTCCGAGGACAGCGGCGAGCAGAACGTGGCCCTGGCCGACTACCTGGCCCGCGCCAAGGAAGGTCAGGACAAGATCTACTACCTGACCGGCGAGTCCTATGCTCAGGTCAAGAACAGCCCGCACCTGGAAGTCTTCCGCAAGAAAGGCATCGAAGTGCTGCTGCTGACCGACCGCATCGACGAGTGGCTGATGAGCTACCTCAACGAGTTCGATGGCAAGGCCTTCGTCGACGTCGCCCGTGGCGACCTGGACCTGGGTGCCCTGGATTCCGAGGAAGACAAGAAGGCCCAGGAAGAAGTCGCCAAGGAGAAGGAAGGCCTGGTCGAGCGCCTGAAGACCGCTCTGGGCGATAGCGTCGCCGAGGTACGCGTCTCGCACCGCCTGACCGACTCGCCGGCGATCCTGGCCATCGGTGAGCAGGACCTGGGCCTACAGATGCGCCAGATCCTCGAGGCCAGCGGCCAGAAGGTGCCGGAATCCAAGCCGATCTTCGAGTTCAACCCGGGTCACCCGCTGATCGAGAAGCTGGACAACGAACAGAGCGAGAACCGCTTCGCGGAACTGTCGCACATCCTGTTCGACCAGGCCGCCCTGGCGGCCGGTGACAGTCTGAAGGACCCGGCGGCCTACGTTCGTCGCCTGAACAAGCTGCTGGTCGAGTTGTCTGCTTGAGTTGATGCAAGGAACGCCCGCTTCGGCGTAATGCCAGTCAGTCAAGCTGATTAGGGCGTCATTGGGGCTGCTATGCAGCCCATCGCGGCACAGGCCCGCTCCTACAGGATCATGCAAACCATTACCAATGGCGAGGTCCCTGTAGGAGCGGGCCTGTGCCGCGATGGGGCGCGTAGCGGCCCCAATTGCTTAACTGGCTGCCGTTACGCTTCGGAGGGTTTTTTTTCATGGTGCAAGGAGGAGTTTGATGAGCAAGGTAATCGTCGAGTCGCTGGTCTACCACCTGTCCGGCAAGGCCTACGAGAGCCGCCTGGTCTATGCCCCGGGCGCATTGCCGCAGCCGGGCCTGTTGATGGCGCCGAACTGGATGGGCATTGGCGAGGGCGCTGAGCGGATCGCCAAGGAAGTCGCCAGCCAGGGCTACGTGGTGCTGATTGCCGACCTGTACGGGCAGTCGCTGCGGCCCTCTAATGCCGACGAGGCCGGGGCGGCGATGATGCCGCTCAAGAACGACCGCGCCGAGCTGCGCAAGCGTATGGAAGAAGCCTTGGCGCAGTTGCTGGGGCAATCCAAGGCCTTGCTGGAGCCGGGCAAGGTCGCCACCTTCGGCTTCTGCTTCGGCGGTTGCTGTGCCCTGGAGCTGGCCCGCACTGGTGCCGATTTGCAGGCGACGGTGTCGTTCCACGGCACCCTGGACACGCCGAACCCGGCCGATGCCAAGCGCATCAAGGGCTCGGTGTTGGTGCTGCATGGTGCATCCGACCCGCTGGTGCCCAAGGAGCAGTTGCCGGCCTTCGAGGACGAGATGAACGCGGCCAAGGTGGACTGGCAGTTGCTGAGCTACGGCGGTGCGGTGCACTCGTTCACCGACCCTGCGGCCAACGTGCCGGGCAAGATGCAGTACGACCGGCGCACGTCCGAGCGGGCGTTCCGAGCAATGTTCAACTTGCTGGATGAAGTGTTCCAGAAGTAGCGCATTGCCTGCATCGCGAGACAAGCCCGCTTCCACAGATTGGGTGCAGCGGCGCCTTTGTGGGAGATTGCCCAGCCCTTCGGGCTGCGCTGTCGCGCAGAGAACAAGCGGCTAGCGCCGCCCCCCTGTGGGAGCGGGCTTGTCCCGCGATGAAGGCGACTCGATATCGCGCCTTAGCGCGGCAATTCGATGCGTGACGTTTCCCCCGGCACCGTGGGCCAATCCCCCGCAGCCCACCTGGCTCTGGCCTGCTCGATCAATTCCGGGTCACTGGCCACGAAGTTCCAGTTCATCCGCCGCGGCCCATCCAGCGGCGCGCCGCCGATCAACACCAGCTGGCATTCGCCTTGTGCGTACAGCGTCACTTCTTCGCCTTCTGGCAGCACCAGCAGGTTGCAGGGCTCGACTTCGTCTTCATCCAGCAACAGTTCGCCATCGAGCACGTACAAGGCGCGCTGGGCATGTTCGGTGGGGACTGTCAGCGTGGTCGCCGCCTGCATTTGCACGAGGGCATACAGGGTAGGGGAGAGCACCGGTACGGGGGACTGCAGGCAAAAGCCTTCGCCGGCAATCATGCAGATACGCACGCCCAAACTGTCGCTCACCGGCAGACTGGCTCCCGGGTGGTGGCTATAACTCGCAGGCCCTTGCTCATGTTCCCTGGGCGAAGCCAGCCACACCTGCAAACCGTGCAGGCGCGAGCCGTCGGCGAAGGCATCCGCTGGCGTGCGTTCGACATGGGCGACGCCACTGCCTGCGGTCATCCAGCTCACGTCACCGGGCAATACACGCTGTTCGGAGCCCAGGCTGTCCTTGTGCAGGATTTCGCCTTCGAACAGGTAGGTCAGGGTCGACAGGCCGATATGCGGGTGTTGGCGGATGTCCATGCCGCTGCCGGGTGCGTAGTCTGTTTCCAGCATATGGTCGAAGAACACGAATGGCCCGACGCTACGGCATTGAGCCGACGGCAGCGGACGCAGGATGGGCTGGCCTTCGACCGATTCGGCGCGGGGGTGGATGACCAGGGGGCGGCTCATGGCGGGGCTCCAGGCAGGCAACAGGTGCCTCTAGCATAGCGGGTCGGGGCGCAGCGCTGAACCGTCTGGCTTAGCTGTTGGTCTACTGTTTTCGTACCCCTGAAAAGGACACTGCCCATGATTGCCAGAGCGCTGACCTGCTTGCTGTTGTCGGGAGGATTGTGCCTGGCGGCGCAGGCTCGCGATTACCGCTACAGCGACGCTCACCTGCACTACGTCGATTTCTTCCAGGAAAGCGAAGGCATGCCGGCATTGCTCCAGGCAATGGATGCGGCAGGTATCGACCAGTCGATGATTTCCGGCATTCCGGTGGCCAAGAAGTGGCATGAGGACGAGCCCAAGCGTCCCCGCTACTACGCAGGCGACGACGCCGAAGCCTACTGGTACAGCGCCACCGACCTCTATGTGGCCGCGGCGCTGGAAACACTGCCGCCCGAGCAGCGGCGGCGCTTTCACCCGTTCATCAGTGGCTTCAACCCGGTGGACAAGAATGCCGTGCACCATGTCGAACGAATGCTCGAGCTCTATCCAGGTCTATGGCAGGGCATCGGCGAAGTGTTCACCCGCCACGACGACCTCACCGCCTTGACCAGCGGCGATACCCCGCGGGCCAACAACGAGGCCATGACACGCATCTATCATCTGGCCGCCGAGCAGGACCTGCCGGTGCTGATGCACTCCAACATCACCTCCAAGCGCGAACGCAACCCGCTCTACCTGGCCGAGATCGAGCAGCCACTGCGTGACCATCCGCATACCCGCTTCATCTGGGCCCATGCTGGCACCAGCATGGAAATCCACCGGCACCAGACACAGATGAAGTTCCTCCTGCCTGTGGTCACGCGGCTGCTGGAGACCTACCCGAACCTGTACATCGACTTGTCCTGGAGCATGCGCGAGCCCTACCTGCTCGATGAACACGGCAAGCCGCGCAAAGCATGGCTGGCGCTGGTCGAGCGCTTCCCTGAGCGCTTCATGCTCGGCTCCGACGTGGTGGGGCGTTTCTCCAGCATCGGTGAGCAGATGCACGGCTTCGATCCGTTCCTCGATGCGTTGCCTGCCGAGGTGGCCCGTAAGGTGGCGCGGGAGAACTTTCTCGGCGTATTGCCTGGTGGGCCAAAGTAGCGTCCTTGCATATCGCGGCTCTGGGGCTGCTTTGCAGCCCTTTCGCGGCACAAGGCCGCTCCTACATGTCCGGTGTAGGAGCGGCCTTGTGCTGCGAAAGGGGCGAACAGCGCCCCCGGCAATCTCCAGACGCACAAATGAAAACGCCCCGAACCAGTCGGGGCGTTTTCGTTACGGCTGCGTCAGGCTGTTACTTGCCAGTCCAGCGCTTGAGCACCAGGGTAGCGTTGGTGCCGCCGAAGCCGAAGCTGTTGCTCATGACCGTATCGATCTTGGCGTTTTCTTCGGTCTTGCGCAGGATCGGCAGGTCGGCGACCTCCGGGTCCAGCTCGTCGATGTTGGCGGAGCCGGCAATGAAGTTGTTTTCCATCATCAGCAGGCAGTAGATCGCCTCGTGTACGCCTGCGGCGCCCAGCGAGTGGCCCGACAGGCTCTTGGTCGAGCTGATCTTCGGTGCCTTGTCGCCGAACACTTCACGCACGCCCTTGATCTCGGCGACGTCGCCGACCGGGGTGGAGGTGCCGTGGGTGTTGAGGTAGTCGATCGGGGTGTCGACGGTGGACAGCGCCTGCTGCATGCAGCGGATCGCGCCTTCGCCGCTCGGGGCAACCATGTCGTAGCCGTCGGACGTCGCGCCGTAGCCAACGATTTCGGCGTAGATCTTGGCGCCACGGGCCAGGGCGTGTTCGAGCTCCTCGACCACCACCATGCCGCCACCGCCGGCGATGACGAAGCCATCACGGTCGGCGTCGTAGGCGCGCGAAGCCAGTTCCGGGGTTTCGTTGCGCTTGGTCGACAGGGCGCCCATGGCATCGAACAGGAACGACTGGCTCCAGTGCTCTTCTTCACCGCCACCGGCGAAGACGATGTCCTGCTTGCCCCACTGGATCTGCTCCAGGGCGGTGCCGATGCAGTGTGCCGAAGTGGCGCAGGCCGACGAGATCGAGTAGTTGATGCCCTTGATCTTGAACGGGGTGGCCAGGCACGCCGACACGGTGCTGCCCATGGTACGGGTGACGCGATACGGGCCGACACGCTTGACGCCTTTCTCGCGCAGGGTGTCCAGGGCTTCCATCTGGTTCAGGGTGGAGGCACCGCCGGAACCTGCGACCAGGCCGGTACGCGGGTTGGAGACTTGCTCCTCGGTCAGGCCGGCATCCTTGATCGCGTCCTGCATCGCCAGGTAGGCATAAGCAGCGGCATGGCCGACGAAGCGATAGACCTTGCGGTCGATCAGCTCTTCGAGGTTGAGGTCGATGGAACCGGAAACCTGGCTACGCAGCCCCATTTCCTTGTATTCCGGGTTGTAACGGATACCCGGACGGCTGTTGCGCAGGTTTTCGGTGACGGTAGCTTTGTCATTGCCCAGGCACGATACGATGCCCAGACCAGTGATAACGACGCGGCGCATGCGAATAACCCTTAGAAATTGTCAGTGGAGGTGAACACGCCGACCCGCAGGCCTTCGGCGGTGTAGATCTCGCGACCGTCGACGCTGACCGAGCCATCGGCGATGGCCATGTTCAGCTTGCCCTTCAGGACGCGCTTGATGTGAATGTTGTAGGTGACCTTCTGGGCCGACGGCAGCACCTGGCCGAAGAATTTCACCTCGCCCGAGCCCAGGGCGCGGCCACGGCCCGGCAGGCCCTGCCAGCCGAGGAAGAAGCCGACCAGCTGCCACATGGCATCCAGACCCAGGCAGCCCGGCATGACCGGATCGCCTTCGAAGTGGCAAGCGAAGAACCACAGGTCCGGATTGATATCCAGCTCGGCGACCAACTCACCCTTGCCATACTTGCCGCCTTCGGCGCTGATATGGGTGATGCGATCGACCATCAGCATGTTCGGGGCGGGCAGTTGCGCATTACCTGGGCCGAACAGCTCACCGCGACTGCAGCGCAGCAAATCTTCCCGAGTAAAGGCGTTTTGTTTGGTCATGCGAGCTCCTCAATAATCCCCGTGCGGCTGGGGCTGAATCTTCCCGGCCGGCCCGGCATGCGTTGAGTCCGGGGCGGCAGCCTACAAGTAGACTATTGCGTTGTGGTGAAAGTCACAGCGCACCTGGCAAAAGAAGTACAGGTGTGCACTGAAACGCTTATTTTCAGGGCCTGGGCAGGTCCTGTCTAGTGGCCAGGGCGCGAATTCCGATGCTTGCGTCGCTGGGGCGACCCCCTCCATGACACCGAATGAGCCTCGCCCAAGCCAACATTTCCCCTAGACTGACGCATTTGCGCGCTAATCGCCAGTGGCGGCTGTCCGGCCAGACAACCAGTGTTGCAGTACCTGCTGCAATTCCGTGCGTTTGAACGGCTTGCTCAGGTAGTCGTTCATGCCCGCTGCCAGGCACCGTTCGCGGTCGCCCTGCAGCGCGTTGGCGGTCAGGGCGATGATCGGCAGCTGTGCGGTATTCGGCAGCCGACGAATGCGCCGGGTGGCCTCGTAGCCGTCCATCATGGGCAGGCGGCAGTCCATCAGGACGGCGGCGAAAGGCTGCTGTGCCACCTGTTCGACGGCCTGGGCGCCATCGCTGGCGATGCTGACGTCGAAGCCCAGGCTGCGCAGCATGGCATCGATGACGCTCTGGTTGACCGGGTTGTCCTCCACCAGCAGGATGCGCCCGCCCTGCAGCGGTGCCTGGCGGTCCGCGCTGGTGCTGGGCGGCGCTGCCGCGGGCGAGGCCAGGGGCAGGGGGATTTCCAGGGTGAAGGTCGAGCCCAGGCCCTCGCGGCTCTCGCCGCGCAGTTGCCCGCCCATGCGTTCGGCCAGGGTGCGTGCGATTGCCAGGCCCAGACCAGTACCGCCATAGCGCCGGGAAATCGAGCTGTCGGCCTGCTGGAACGCTACGAACATCATTTCCAGGCGGTCGCTGTCGATACCGATGCCGGTGTCGCGCACCGCACAGGTGAACCATACCAGCTGCGGGTCGAGCATGTGCCAGCGGGCGTCCACTTCGACCTGGCCCTGTTCGGTGAACTTCAAGGCGTTGCCGATCAGGTTCAGCAGGATCTGGCGGATCCGGGTCGGGTCACCGCTGACCTGCAACTGGTCGATTCCCGGCAGCAACTGCAGGCGCAGGTCCAGCCCGCGTTGCTGAGCGCTGTGCTGGAACGACTGGACGCAATTGGCGACCAGCTCGCCGATGTTGAAGCCTATCTGCTCCAGCTCCACGGCGGTGCGCTCGATGCGCGAGAAGTCGAGGATGTCGTTGATCACCTTGAGCAGGTGGCCGGTGGACTCGCTGGCCACTGCGGTGTAGTCGGCTTGCTCGCTGGTCAGCTGGGTGGTCTCGAGCAGCTGCAGCATGCCCAGCACGCCATTCATGGGCGTGCGCAGTTCGTGGCTCATCATCGCCAGGAAATCCGACTTGGCCCGGTTGGCCTGCTCGGCCTCCTCGCGGGCCTGGGTCAGCTGGGCGATCGCTTGCTTCTGTTCGGCGCTGGCCTGGTCCAGGGCACTGGCCAGGTTGTTGATATGGCGGGCCAGGTGGCCCAGCTCGCTGTCGTCGACCACCGGCAGGGGCACGTTGAACTCACCTTTCTGGATGGCCTTGACCGCATGCCCCATGTCGCTGATCGGCTTGGCCAGGCTCATGGCCAGGCGCCGCGCGAGGAGGAAGGTGAACAGCAGGGCGAACAAGGCCAGGATGCCGGCCTTGGTGACGATTTCCTGTTGGCGCTGGCTGAAGGCGTCGTCGGACATGCCGACGATGACGCGGCCCAGATAGTCGTCGCCGACGCTCGGCACGGGCGTGTTGCCTTCTTGCAGGAAGTCGTTGTCCAGGCGGATCTGCTGCAGGCGGATCGGCGCCTGGAACACTTCCACGCGCTGGGCTCGGTTGATGTTCTCGCCGTTCTGCTCGACGTACACCAGGATATGGTTGCGGCTGTCCTGCACCTCCAGGAAGCGTACGTGGGGAATGCTCAACGTAGCCCGCATGAGGCTCTCCAGCACCTCGTTGTTGCCGGAGATCACGCCGTATTCAGAGGCCGGCGCCAGCTGGTTGGCGATCAGTTGCCCGGTATGGTTGAGCTCCTGGCGTAAGTCCTGGATACGCACGAAGGTGAAGAAGCTGATCAACAGCAAGGTGAGCAGCAGGGCGGGGCCCAGGCTGATCATCTGTGTACGGGTATGAATGTCCCAGCTCCGGCGATTGCTCATGGCATGGGCTCTCCTTCGGCCAGCACCACGGCCGCGGCCTCGGCGTCGATCGGCTCCAGGCCCAGGGCGCGGGCTACCTGCTGATTGCCGGTCACCCCATAGTGCGCAGGGTAGTGGCTGCGCGGCCAGCTGGCCGGTGGGCGGTCGAGCAACTGGTCGAGCACGGCCAGCCAGTCGTCCTGGTCGCTGAAAGTGCTGGCCAGGGCGCCAGCGCGGACAAAGCCGGCGTTGGGGCCTACCAGCGCCATCTGCCGACCGTAGGTGCTGAGCAGGACATTTTTGGCGGTCTTGGAGTTGTACAGGTCTGGGTCGTCGATCCCCAGCAGTACGTCGCTGTTGCCGAGCAGGCGTTGCAAGGGCCTGCTGTCACGCGGGTCCGGCCAGTCCTGGGCGACGATCTCCAGGCCCAGCGGGCGGGCGGCCAGGCGCAGCTCATCGAGCAGGAAGCGGCTATGTTCGCCATACAGCACGCCAACCCGCCGGGCTTGCGGCAGCAGGTAGCGAACCAGGCGCAGCTGGCGGGCAGGCGGCGGGTCGCTCCAGAGCAGGCACAGGTATGCCGGTCGTGACTTTCCCAGGCGTTGTTCGGCCTGTACACGACTGACCCGTAGGGCCAGGGCAGGCGGCCCTGCCGCCTCGCCCAGGCGCCATTCCAGGGCGGCGACATCGAGCAGCACCAGGCGCACGTCGCCCTTCAAATGCCCGGGCCGGGGCAGGTCAGCCACGGCCTTGAAGCGTACCTGGTCCTGGGGGCGATGGGCTTGCAAGGCGCTGACGAAGCTGCGGACGCCCGGTTGGTCACTGGCACCGACCAGCAGCACTTCGCTGGCCGATACCGTTCCCAGCGGCCAGAGGCATAACAGCAGCAGGCGCAGCAACAGGCGCATCAGAACTCGAGCTCCGCGCTGACACTCAGGCGGTGGCGGCTGTCATAGCGGTTCTGTTCGAGGGTGACCGGCTCGTCGTCAAGGCGTTGTTGCCACAGGGCTGCCAGTTCCAGGCTGGTGCCCTGGAAGCGAAAGCGCTTGGCCAGGCGCAGGTCCATGCGCTCGTAGCGATAGCCGTTGAGAGCATCGTCGCCGTAGTAGAAGAGGGCGCTGGACCAGCCTTCGCCCCAGTCACGCATCCAGCCGGCCGAGCCACTGTTGCGCGCGCTGAGGCGACGATCGTTGGGGTTGCTGGCCCAGGCATCGACGTAGGCGTAGGTCAGGCGCAAGCGGTCGTGCAGGGTGGGGCGCCAGTCCAGCTGGGCCTCGCTACCACTGAAGCGGGCCTTGTTGGCATTGCTGGCGATGTACTGGTTGTTGCGCAACGGCTCGCTGATCATTCCGGTGATCTCGTCGTAGAACAGCTTCACGTCCATGCTCAAGTCGATGTCGCTGAAGTTGCCGTTGTAGCCCAGCTCGCGCGAGCGCATGCGCTCCTGGTCGAGGTTGCCCGGGCCGCGGGTCTTGACGAAGTATTCGCCGCTCTTGAAGCCGTAGACATTGGAGCTAAGGTTGTCGACGGTGTAGCTCCAGTTGACGTTGTTCTCGAACATGTCCGGCGAGCGCACGGCCTCGGAGTACACCGCGCGCAACCCGTGGCGCGGCGTGATCAGATAGTTGACGGCCATGCGCGGCGTCAGCGAACTGCCGGAAAGTCGGGAGTCCTCGAACATCAAACCGCCCTGGACGATCCAGTGTTCGTTCGCGCGCCACTCCAGCTGGCCGAACAGACGCCAGGTCTGGTCGTCCAGGCTACCGTTGAAATAAGTCTGCGAGTCGGCCCGGTCGTAACGGTAGTTCATGCCGCTGAGCAGACGAAGGTTGTCGCTCAGGCTCAGGGTGTCCTGGATCTCCAGGTCGAAGCGGCTCTCGCGGGTGCTTTGGTCGACGTCACCGCAGACGGTCTGGTTGGCACCGTTGTCCCACTCGTTCTGCACCTGGTCGAGCAGGTCGTTGAGGACCGGGTCGGTAGTCGTTGGTAAGCTGTCCCGGCCCTTGTTGATATTGCGTGCCACGCGCTCGGCGAAATTCGGGTCCAGCTGCCACATTCGGGTCATCTGCGGACTAAAGGCCAGGGCGGCGTCGCAGGCACGCCAGACTTGCTCGCGCTCGAAGTGCTGGGCCGAGCTCTGGATGTAGAAGCTGTGCTCAGGGTTGAAGTCGATGTTCCAGCGTACCGAGCCTGCATAGTCCTTGGCATTGACGTCGGCATTGTCACCGGCCAGGGCGTTGCGAAACACCGGCTGGTAGGTATAGGGCCGCTGGTTGCTGCCTTCCTTGGCCGCCAGCTGCCATTCCAAGGTCTGGTTCATGGCCAGGTTGTGGCTGGCACTGAGGTTGAAGCGGTTCAGGCGGCGGCTGTCACGGTAGTCGTTGCCGAACTGGTCCGAATCGAAGCCGTCATCCTGCATGCCGGACAGCGACAGGCGCATGTCGCCGCCTTCCCAGCCAAAGCCCTGGCTTGCATAGAAATCGTTGATGCCATCCTGGCCACGGGTCACCTTCAGCCGGGTGCCATGGCTGTCGGCTGGGTTGCGGGTGAGGATGTTGACCACCGCCATCAAGGCGTTGGCGCCATAGCTGACCGTGTTGGGGCCGCGGAACACCTCGATACGCTCGATGTCCTCGATGGCCAGCGGAATGTCGCTCCAATCTACCGTGGCCAGGCCCGCGCGGTACACCGAGCGGCCATCGATCAGCACCTGCATGCGCCGGGCGTCGCTGACATTGCTGCCATGGTAGTTGACCGTCGGCTGGTTGCCGGCACCATAGCCGACCATCATGCCGGGCACCAGGCGCATCAGTTCCGGGATATCGCGCGCGCCGCTGGCGCGGATCAGCTCGGCGTCGAGCACCGTCATGCTGCCCGGTACGGCCGCCGGGGATTGTTTGAGACGGGTTGCGGTCAGAACCTGAGGCAGATCCTGGTTGTCGAGGAACATGTCGTCGGCCACGGCCGGGCCGCCCACGAGGGCAGTCAGCAACAACAGGCGCGGGAAGGGTGGCGTGCCAGGGAACACGGTACGGCCTTGTTTCGGGGATGAAACAGGCATGTTAACCGACCGTTTGGGTTTTGCCAGTGGTCTGTGTCCTCCATGTCTTGTTTGCGACAGCTCTGACACTGGCCCTGTCGCATACGCACCGTATAATGCCCCGGTCGCCACTTAACTTATTGGCTTTAACGGATTGGATATGACTGAACAGCAACCTGTTGCAGTTCTGGGAGGCGGCAGCTTCGGCACCGCCGTGGCGAACCTGCTGGCGGAGAACGGCGTGCCGGTGCGCCAATGGATGCGCGACCCGGAACAGGCCGAGGCCATGCGCGTCAATCGCGAGAATCCGCGCTATCTCAAGGGCATCCGCGTGCATGATGGGGTCGAGCCGGTCAATGACCTGCTGGCCACGCTGCAGGCCTGTGACCTGATCTTCGTCGCCCTGCCGTCCAGCGCCCTGCGCAGCGTGCTGGCGCCCCATGCCGAGCTGCTGCGCGGCAAGGGCCTGGTGAGCCTGACCAAGGGCATCGAGGCGCAAAGCTTCAAGCTGATGAGCCAGATCCTCGAGGAAATCGCCCCCCAGGCCCGTATCGGTGTGCTCTCGGGGCCGAACCTGGCACGTGAGATTGCCGAGCACGCCCTGACCGCCACTGTGGTAGCGAGCGAGGACGAAGCCCTCTGCCAGCAGGTGCAGGCCGTGCTGCACGGGCGCACCTTCCGTGTCTATGCCAGCGCCGACCGCTTCGGTGTAGAGCTGGGCGGGGCACTGAAGAACGTCTATGCGATCATCGCGGGCATGGCCGTGGCTCTGGGCATGGGCGAGAACACCAAGAGCATGTTGATCACCCGAGCGTTGGCCGAGATGACCCGTTTCGCCGTGAGCCTGGGGGCCAACCCCATGACCTTCCTGGGCCTGGCCGGGGTGGGTGATCTGATCGTCACCTGTTCCTCGCCCAAGAGCCGCAACTACCAGGTCGGCCATGCCCTGGGCCAGGGCCTGAGCCTGGAGCAGGCGGTCAGCCGCCTGGGCGAGGTGGCCGAAGGCGTCAACACCCTCAAGGTGCTCAAGGCCAAGGCCCAGGAGGTACAGGTGTACATGCCGCTGGTGGCGGGGCTGCATGCGATCCTGTTCGAGGGGCGCACGCTGAACCAGGTGATCGAGCACTTGATGCGCGCCGAACCCAAGACCGATGTCGATTTCATTTCCATCAGCGGTTTCAACTGACCCCGGAGCCAATCCATGAACGACCCTGTAAACCGCGCCGAGCGCGAATCGATCATCCTGCGGGTACTGTGGATGCTGGTGTTTCTGCTGGTCTGGCACGTGGCGCAGCTCCTGCTGGGCGGCCTGGTGCTGGTGCAGCTGATCTACCGCCTGGTCTATGGCGCGCCCAGCGGCAGCCTGATGAACTTCGGCGACAGCCTCAGCCAGTACCTGGCGCAGATCGGCCGCTTCGGCACCTTCCACAGCGACCAGAAGCCTTGGCCGTTCGCCGACTGGCCGACGCCTCGCGCCCCGGAAGGCGAGCAGCCCCATGAAGTAGCCGCGGGCGCCCACCCGGCGCGTGACGAGGAGCCCAAGCTGTGAAGCTCTGGGTGCTGCGTCATGGCGAGGCCGAGCCGCGGGCCAACACCGATGCCGAGCGGCGTCTGACTGCCCACGGGCGCGAGCAGGTCATGCGCAGTGCCGCACGGCTGCTGGGCCAACCACTGGATGCGATCATCGCCAGCCCCTATGTGCGGGCCCAACAGACGGCGGCGCTGGTATACGAGGCGCTCGGGTTCGCCGGGCCGGTGCGTACCGTGCCCTGGCTGACCCCCGACAGCGATGCCGGCGAGGTGATCGGCGAGCTGGACAAGCTGGGCTTGGAGCACATGCTGCTGGTGAGCCATCAACCGTTGGTGGGTAACCTGGTGAGTATGCTGGAGCATGGCCATGGCCAGCACCCGGCGCCCATGAGTACGGCCAGCCTGGCGGAGCTCGAAGGGGATTGGCCGCTGGCGGGGGTGATGACCTTGCGGGGGCTGCATCACGCGGGATGAGCTGGGCAATCGCACTCTTGTGGGAAATCACCCAGCCCTTCCGGGCTGCGCTGTCGCGCAGATAACAAGCCCCCTGTGGGAGCCAACCGTCTTGAGTTGCTTGCCCCGGTCCTATCGCTGGCAAGCCAGCTCTCATAGAGCAACGCATAACTATTTGATTTTGCGGGCTTTGTGGGAGCGGGCTTGTCCCGCGATTGGGCCGGGCCGGATATCACCGTCGCCTGGCAAGGG
>NZ_JADLJL010000009.1 GCF_015680235.1 Pseudomonas guariconensis | reverse complement strand
CAGGGCCTCGCAAATCAACTAGCTACGCGTGTTCCATGAGAGACATCCCAGTCCTTCGGGCTGCGCTGTGACCTCTGTAGGAGCGGCCTTGCGCCGCGATCAAGGGCGAAGCCCTTGCCAGGCGCCGGGGAGATCGGCCCCGGCCCAATCGCGGGACAAGCCCGCTCCCACAGGGCCTCGCAAATCAACTAGCTACGCGTGTTCCATGAGAGACATCCCAGTCCTTCGGGCTGCGCTGTGACCTCTGTAGGAGCGGCCTTGTGCCGCGATCAAGGGCGAAGCCCTTGCCAGGCGCCGGGGAGATCGGGCCTGGCAACAGGCAAGGTCAGTCGCGCTCCAGCACCCAGCGGCGTGCGCCCGGTGCCAGTTGCGGCATGTCGCTGCCTTGCGCCCGGTTCACCGCCTGGAAGATCTCCAGGGTGTCGTCGTCGCGCTTGAAGATCCATGGCGCGCCGCGCTGGTTGCGCTCGAGCCACAGGCTGTCGTTGTCGCCGCCCATGCTGGCGCAATCGCCGGCCAGGCACAGGGCGAAACGATCGGGACCCGGCAGGCCGGTGACGCTGCCGTTGTCGGCAAAGCGCACCGTCGCGCCCTTGCCTTGGCCTTCGATGATCTTCCAGTCGCCACCCAGGTAGGCTTTGTACAGTGCCTTTTCAAAGCTGCCGCCCAGCGGGGCGTTGGCGGGTGCGGCCTTGACCCGTACGAACGTCTGCTTCTCGCCGGTTTGCGAGGTGGCGCGCAGGGTATCGCCGTCCAAGCTCAATTGTTCGGTCTGGCCGCCAGAGAAACTGGCTTGCCATTGGTCTTCCTTGGCGCTGAGGTAGCCGTCTACCGCCTCGAAGCCATTGCTGTAGCTGGCCTGCTGGTTGGCGACGTCGATTTTCCATTCGAGTACCGGCCCATGCTCGCTCAGAGCCTGGCGCAGGCTGCCGCCGTCGGCAGCATCGATAGCGTCCTGGTTGATCCAGGTGCCGTTGTAGTCTTCGGGCTTATGGCTGGCACAGCCGCCCAGGAGCAGGGCTGCCAGTGCAAGGGAAAGGGCGTGGCGCATGGTGCTGGAACCTTGGGGAAGGGAAGGTGACGGGCGGGAAGCCCGTCACCGCAGGCATCACTCGATGACCAGGATGGCGTCCATCTCGACCTGCGAGCCTTTCGGCAGCGCGGCAACGCCGATGGCGGCACGAGCTGGGTAAGGCTGTTCGAAATAGCGACCCATGATCTCGTTGACCTTGGCGAAGTGGCTCAGGTCGGTGAGGAAGATGTTCAGCTTGACGATGTCCTTGAACGAACCGCCGGCAGCCTCGGCTACGGCCTTGAGGTTTTCGAAGACCTGGACGGTCTGGGCTTCGAAGCCTTCGACCAGTTCCATGGTCTTCGGATCCAGCGGGATCTGGCCGGACATGTACACGGTGTTGCCGGCCTTGATCGCCTGGGAGTAGGTGCCGATGGCGGCTGGGGCCTTGTCGCTGTTGATGACGGTCTTGGTCATGATGACTCCTTGGTTGACGGACTACGTACGCATGCGGGTGATGCGGACCACGCCGGTCAGGGTACGCAACTTCTTGATCACGCGGGCCAGGTGCACGCGGTCGCGCACGCTGACCACCAGTTGGACCACGCTGATACGGCCGTCGCGTTCGTCCATGCTGATTTTTTCGATATTGCCGTCGGCGGCGTTGACGCTGCTGGCCAGCAGCGCGATCAGGCCACGCTGGTGCTCCAGCTCGACCCGCAGCTCGACATTGAATTCGCCGGTGATGTCCTTGGCCCAGGAGAGCTGCACGCACTTCTCGGGGTTATGGCGGATTTCACTGATGTTGCGGCAGTTTTCCAGGTGCACGACCATGCCCTTGCCCGCTGACAGGTGGCCGACGATCGGGTCGCCCGGGATCGGTGTGCAGCATTTGGCATAGCTGAGCACCAGGCCTTCGGTGCCGCGGATGGCCAGCGGGCCCTCGGGGGCCGGTAGCTGCTCGCCCTCGGCGGACAACAGGCGGCGGGCCACCACGTAGGCCATGCGGTTGCCCAGGCCGATGTCCTCGAGCAAGTCTTCGATCAGCTCCAGGCGGTACTCGGCGAGAATGCCCTGGATGCGCTCCGCAGGGATCTGCTCCAGGCTGCTGTCGAAGCCGGTGAGAACCTTGTTCAGCAGGCGTTCGCCCAGGCTGATGGATTCGGAACGGCGTTGTTGCTTGAGCGCGTGGCGAATATGCGTGCGCGCCTTGCCTGTGACCACGAAATTGAGCCAGGCCGGGTTCGGCCGCGCGCCCGGGGCGCTGACGATCTCCACGGTGGAGCCGCTCTGCAGCGGCTCGGACAGCGGCGCCAGCCGACGGTTGATGCGGCAGGCGATGCAGCTGTTGCCCACGTCGGTGTGCACCGCGTAGGCGAAGTCGACGGCGGTGGAGCCTTTGGGCAGCTCCATGATCCGGCCTTTGGGCGTGAACACGTAGACCTCGTCCGGGAACAGGTCGATCTTCACGCTCTCGATGAATTCCAGCGAGTTGCCGGCCCGTTGCTGCAGCTCGAGGATGCCCTTGACCCACTGGCGGGCGCGGGCGTGGTTGCCCTTGGGCTGCTCGTCCTCGTTGGATTTGTACAGCCAATGGGCGGCGATGCCGTTGTTGGCCATCTCTTCCATTTCGCGGGTGCGGATCTGGATCTCGATGGGCACGCCATGCATGCCGAACAGCGTGGTGTGCAGCGACTGGTAGCCGTTGGCCTTGGGGATCGCGATGTAGTCCTTGAAGCGACCGGGCAGCGGCTTGTACAGGTTATGTACGGCGCCAAGCACGCGGTAGCAGGTGTCGACCTTGTCGACGATGATGCGGAAGGCGTACACGTCCATGATCTCGTTGAAGGCACGGCGCTTGCCGCGCATCTTCTTGTAGATGCCATAGAGGTGTTTCTGCCGACCGCTGACCTCGCCCTCGATGCCGTCCGCAGCCAGGCAGTTGGCCAGGGAGTGCTCGATCTTGGCGACGATTTCCTTGCGGTTGCCACGGGCGCTCTTGACCGCTCGGTGGATCAGCGAGGAGCGCATCGGGTGCATGGCCTTGAAGCCGAGGTCTTCGAACTCCACGCGCACGTTGTGCATGCCCAGGCGGTTGGCGATGGGGGCGTAGATCTCGAGGGTTTCCTTGGCGATGCGCCGGCGTTTCTCGCCCGAGAGCACTTCCAGGGTGCGCATGTTGTGCAGGCGGTCGGCCAGCTTGACCAGGATCACGCGAATGTCGCGGGCCATGGCCATGGCCATCTTCTGGAAGTTCTCGGCCTGGGCCTCGGCCTTGGTCTCGAAGTTCATCTGGGTCAGCTTGCTGACCCCGTCGACCAGCTCGGCAACCGTCTCGCCGAACTGTTGGCAGAGGGCTTCCTTGGCGATGCCGGTGTCTTCGATCACATCGTGCAGCATGGCCGCCATCAGGCTCTGATGGTCCATGTGCATGTCGGCCAGGATGCTGGCCACGGCCAGCGGGTGGGTCACGTAGGGCTCGCCGCTGCGGCGGCGTTGGCCATCGTGCGCCTGTTCGGCGTAGAAGTAGGCCCGGCGGACCAGGTTGACCTGGTCGGGGCCGAGGTAGGTCGACAGCCGTTCGGCGAGGGCTTCTATACCCGGCATGGGGTCACCTCCTGCCGAGGAAGAATGCCTTGTGCCGCGCGACGTCGACCGGGCATGAATCAGACAGCCTCGTTGTTTTCGTCCTCGAACGCGGCGAAGACCGGATCTTCGGTGACGATCTCTTCGGCGGCGATGAACTCAGGGGTGACGATACCTTCGGCGATTTCGCGCAGGGCGACGACGGTTGGCTTGTCGTTTTCCCATGCAACCCGCGGCTCTTTGCCGCCGGTGGCCAGTTGACGGGCGCGCTTGGTCGAGAGCATGACCAGCTCAAAGCGGTTATCCACGTGTTCCAGGCAGTCTTCAACAGTTACGCGGGCCATGGTCTTCCTCAGTAGCAAATGCGGTAGGCGTGCAGCCCAGGTTGGGCAGGCGGACTCGATAGTTTAAAAAATCACCAGCCAATAGGGAAGGGCTGTTTTTCCGAGTTGGGTGTGGTGGTGCCTGTTTTGCTATCGCGGGCAAGCCCGCACCTACAGGTGCCGCGCTGAAATTGAACTTTGCGCTGTACCTGTGGGAGCGGGCTTGTCCCGCGATTGGGCCAGCGCAGACACCGGCACGCTTGAGTTCGACGATAACGCTTCCGAAGAGGCGAAGACAACAGCCTTACAACATGGCGTCGCGCAGGCGCGGCGTCAGTTCCTCGAACAGCGTCTGCACCGAGCGCAGCGCCCGGCAATCCGGGCGAGTCAGCAGCCACAGTTGGGTATCGCAACCGGGCAGGGGGCCGCTGAGGGCCTCGACTTCAGGCAGGGCATCGACCATGTAGTCGGGCAGCGCCGCCACGCCCAGGCCGGTGCTCACCAGTTGGGCGATGGTCGACATGCTGCTGCACTGGTAGCGCGGGTTCAGCCCTGGGTACTGCTGGTTGCGCCAGACCACCGTGGGGTGGTCCTGCATGGAGTCGTCCGGGGCGATCCATGGCACGTTGTTGTGCGACTCAGCCAAACGATCGCGCCACTGTGGCTGGCCGCAGACCACATAGGAGGTGGAGCCCAGGCAGCGGCCGACCAGGTGTTCAGGTGGCGTGTTGGTCAGGCGCAGGGCGATGTCGGCGTCGCGTCGGCTGAGGTTGGCGAAGGTGTTGGAGGTGCCCATTTCCAGCGAAAGGGCTGGGTAGTTCGGCATGAAGTCGGCCAGCGCCGGCAGCAGCAGGCTGTGCATCACCGCCTCGGTGCAGGTCAGGCGCACTGTGCCGCTGACCACCTGCTCGCCGCTGGTCAGGGCGACGCGCGCGGCATCCAGGGCCTGTTCGGCACGCTCGGCCTGCTCGGCCAGGGCCTGGGCGGTGTCGGTGGGCAGGTAGCCTTTGCGGCTCTTGACGAACAGGGCGGTGCCCAGCGCGGATTCCAGCCGGCGAATCGAGCGGAACACGGTGGAAACGTCGACCTTGAGCAGCTCGGCCGCCTTGGCCAGCGAGCGACCGCGCTCCAGGGCGAGCACCAGGGAGAGGTCCGCATGGGTAATCTGGTATTGCATCGATGCACGCTCTGTTTGCCGTAATGCCAATGTCTGTTGCGTAGGTGCCATTTTATAGTGGAACGGCACCCGGTAATCAATGCGCCGGATCTGCACCTATCCCCACGATGGGACAGTGAAAAGAACAACAGTACAACCATCGCCGCCCGCAAGGCGCCAGCCGTATCCCTCCACATCGCCGCCTCGAATCAAAGGATGTACAGCCATGACGTCGGTCACTCCGTGCGCCAGTTCCGCCAGCGAGATGAATGAATTTCTAGAGGCTCATCCGGACACGCAGTTCGTCGACCTGCTGATCTCCGACATGAACGGTGTGGTACGCGGCAAGCGCATCGAGCGCGCCAGCCTGCACAAGGTGTACGAAAAAGGCATCAACCTGCCGGCGTCGCTGTTCGCCTTGGATATCAACGGCTCGACCGTCGAGAGCACCGGCCTTGGCCTGGACATCGGCGATGCCGACCGCATCTGCCACCCGATTCCGGGCACGTTGTCCGATGAGCCCTGGCAGAAGCGCCCCACCGCCCAGCTGCTGATGACCATGCACGAACTGGACGGCGCGCCGTTCTTCGCCGACCCGCGTGAGGTCCTGCGCCAGGTGGTCGCCAAGTTCGATGCGCTGGGCCTGGATATCTGCGCCGCGTTCGAGCTGGAGTTCTACCTGATCGACCAGGACAACCTCAATGGTCGCCCGCAGCCGCCACGCTCGCCGATCTCCGGCAAGCGCCCGCAGTCGACCCAGGTGTACCTGATCGACGACCTGGACGAATACGCCGATTGCCTGCAGGACATGCTCGAGGCCGCCAAAGAGCAGGGCATCCCCGCCGATGCCATCGTCAAGGAAAGCGCCCCGGCGCAGTTCGAGGTCAACCTGCATCACGTCGCCGACCCGCTCAAGGCCTGCGATTACGCGATCCTGCTCAAACGCCTGATCAAGAACATCGCCTACGACCATGAAATGGACACCACTTTCATGGCCAAGCCCTACCCGGGCCAAGCGGGCAACGGCTTGCATGTGCACATCTCGCTGCTGGACAAGAAGACCGGCAAGAACATTTTCTCCAGCGAAGACCCGCTGCAGAGCGAGGCGCTGCGTCATGCCATCGGCGGAGTGCTGGAGACCATGCCGGCATCGATGGCCTTCCTCTGCCCGAACATCAACTCCTATCGCCGCTTCGGTGCGCAGTTCTACGTGCCCAATGCGCCGAGCTGGGGCTTGGACAATCGCACCGTGGCCCTGCGCGTGCCGACCGACAGCAGCGAGAACGTGCGCATCGAGCACCGCGTGGCCGGCGCCGATGCCAACCCGTACCTGATGCTGGCCGCGATCCTGGCCGGCATTCATCACGGCCTGACCAACCAGGTCGAGCCGGGCGAGCCGATCGAAGGCAACTCCTACGAGCAGCTCGAGCAAAGCCTGCCGAACAACCTGCGCGACGCGCTGCGCGCGCTGGACGACAGCGAAGTCCTCAACCAATACATCAGCCCGGACTACATCGACATCTTCGTGGCCTGCAAGGAAAGCGAGCTGGCCGAGTTCGAAGTGTCGATTTCCGACCTCGAGTACAACTGGTACCTGCACACGGTGTAAGCCCATGAGCGCAAATGCGGTCCCTCTGATCGGTGTCAGCGCCTGCCGCCAGCAGGTGGGGAAGAACTCGTCGCACACGGTGGGCGACAAGTATGTCGAGGCGGCCGGCTTCGCCGGGCTTCCGCTGATTCTGCCCGCGCGCGATGGGGGTAGTGACCCCCAGGCGCTGGTGGCGCGGCTCGATGGCATTCTTTTTACCGGTTCGCCTTCAAATGTCGAGCCGCATCATTACAATGGCGCCCCCAGCGTGGAAGGCACCCGGCACGACCTCGCGCGTGACCGCCTGACCTTGCCCTTGCTGCAGGCGGCCATTGCCGCCGGCGTGCCGGTATTCTGCATTTGCCGTGGCTTCCAGGAGCTGAACGTGGCCCTCGGCGGTTCGCTGCACCAGCGTGTGCAGGAATTGCCAGGCTACCTGGACCACCGAGAACCTGAGGATGCACCTCTGGAGGTGCAATACGGCCCTCGACACCCCGTGGCCATCGAGCCGGGCGGGTTGTTCGAGGGCTTGGGCCTGGCTGCGCAGTTCGAGGTCAACTCGCTGCACAGCCAGGGCATCGACCGCTTGGCCCCAGGGCTGCGTGTCGAGGCGCGGGCCCCGGATGGCCTGATCGAAGCGGTGTCGATGCCTGACGCGCCGGGCTTCGTGCTTGGTGTGCAGTGGCACCCGGAATGGCGTTTCGCCGAAAACCCGGTCTCTCGGCGCCTTTTCCAGGCGTTCCGCGAGGCCTGCATAGCCCATGCTGCACGGGAGGGTTCACGGCAGGAAGCATTCTGACGTCGTTACCCGAAGGTCTCCCTGCAACAGCTTTCAATGAGTGAAAGCGGGCCTTGTTCGCAAGGCCCGTGAAAACAATACCAATAGTTACGGCAAATACTCATGAGCGAATACACTGAAGCCGGCCGCCCACCCGATGTGGCGACCGACGCAGGCAACACCCAGCGCGCCAGCAAGGGCCTGGCAAAAGGCCGCCTGGGCCTGCTGGCCAGCGTGGTGCTGGGCATCTCCACCATCGCGCCCGTCTACACACTGACCGGCGCCCTGGGGCCGACCGTCCGCGAAGTGGGCGCCCACCTTCCGGCGGTCTTCATCGTGGGCTTCTTGCCCATGCTGCTGGTCGCCCTCGGCTACCGCGAGCTCAACGCCGCGGAGCCTGACAGCGGCACTTCCTTCACCTGGTCGGCACGTGCCTTCGGGCCGATGATCGGCTGGATCGGTGGCTGGGGGCTGGTTGTCGCGACCACCATCGTGCTGTCCAACCTGGCGGGCGTGGCCGTCGACTTCTTCTATCTATTCCTTGGCCAGATCACCGGGCATCAGGCATTGGCCGCGTTGGCGGACAACCTGTTGATCAACGTAGTGACCTGTTGCGTGTTCATCGCCTTGGCCGTGTGGATCTGCTGCCGGGGCATGGGCACCACCATGACGGTGCAGTACGGCCTGGTCGCCTTGCAGCTGCTGGTGCTGATCGGCTTCGCCTTCGCCGCCTTCGGTGAGACCACCGCGCCGCCACCGCTGGCCTTCGACCTGTCCTGGTTCAACCCGTTCGGCGTGGAGTCGTTCTCGGCATTCGCCGCTGGCCTGTCGCTGTCGATCTTCATCTTCTGGGGCTGGGACGTGTGCCTGACGGTCAGCGAGGAGTCGATCGGCAGTGACGAGGTGCCCGGCAAGGCCGCCACCTGGACCGTGCTGCTGATCCTCGGTCTGTACCTGGTCACGGCCATCGCCACCCTTCAGTTCGCCGGGATCAGCGATGTCGGCCTGGGCCTTGGCAACCCGCGCATCCAGGAGAACGTCTTCGCCCACCTGGCCGGCCCGGTGATGGGGCCGCTGGCGATCCTGATGTCCATCGCGGTACTGGCCAGTACCGCCGCCTCGTTGCAGTCGACCTTCGTCTCGCCGGCGCGCACGCTGCTCGCCATGGGCTACTACGGCGCCGTGCCACAGCGGTTTGCCAGCGTCTGCCCGCGCTCGCAGACCCCGCGCTACGCCACCATCTGTGCCGGTGTCGCCGCGGCGGTGTTCTACGTGACCATGCGCACCCTCAGCGAGAACGTGCTGGCCGACACCATCACGGCCCTGGGCATGATGATCTGCTTCTACTATTCGCTGACGGCCTTCGCCTGCGTTTGGTACTTCCGAAGCAGCCTGTTCGACAGCGTGCGCCACTTCTTCATGCGTGGCCTGTGCCCGCTGGTGGGTGGGGTGATTCTGTCGGTGATCTTCGTGCGCACCGCGATCGACAGTGCCTCGCCGGACTTCGGCAGCGGCTCGCATGTCGGTGGCTTGGGGCTGGTGTTCGTGATCGCGGCGATCATCTCGGCGCTGGGGATCGTACTGATGGTGCTGTCGCGCTGGCGTGCCCCGGCCTACTTCCTGGGCGCCACCTTGCAGCAGCAGGCCAAGCTTCGATTGCAGGAGTGATGCAAAAAGGGGCTGCCTTGCAGCCCAATCGCGGGACAAGCCCGCTCCCACAGAACAACGCATAACTCTTTGATTTTGCGGGCTCCTGTGGGAGCGGGCTTGTCCCGCGATTGCATTTCAGCTGATCAGTTGCTCGAGCAGCGCCTGATGGCGTTCCTGCTGTTTCTTCAGCAGCAGGCGGTTAGCAACGAACACTGCCTTCAATTCCTTAAGCGCGACGTCGAAATCATCATTGATGATGACGTAGTCATACTCGTCATAGTGGATCATCTCGCTGACCGCTTCCTTCATGCGGCCTTCGATGATTGCCTCGCTGTCCTGGCCGCGGTTGTCCAGGCGCTGGCGCAGGGCCTGCTGGCTCGGCGGCAGGATGAACACCGACAATGCCTCGGGCATCAGCTTGCGCACCTGCTGTGCACCCTGCCAGTCGATCTCCAGGATCAGGTCGTAGCCTTGCTCGAGGGTCTGCTGCAACGCGCTGCGCGAAGTCCCGTAGAAGTTGCCGAAGACCTCGGCATGCTCGAGGAAGTCGCCTTGCTCGATCAGGGCCTTGAATTCGTCGTGCTTGACGAAGTGATAGTTCACCCCGTGCTGCTCGCCTGGACGCATGGCGCGGGTGGTATGGGAGACCGAGACGCGGATCTGCTGGTCGTCCTTGGTCAATGCCGTGACCAGGCTGGTCTTGCCGGCACCGGAAGGGGCCGAGACGATATAGAGGGTGCCGCTGCTGTGGTTCATGGTAGGGGTGGCCTTACTCGATGTTCTGTACTTGTTCACGCATCTGTTCGATCAACACCTTGAGGTTGACCGCCGCCTGGGTGCTGCGCGGGTCGAACGCCTTGGAGCCCAGGGTGTTGGCCTCGCGGTTGAGTTCTTGCATCAGGAAGTCCAGGCGCCGGCCGGCGGCACCGCCGGACTTGAGCACTCGGCGCACTTCGGTGATGTGGGTGTTGAGCCGGTCCAGTTCCTCGGCGACGTCGCTCTTCTGCGCCAGCAGGACCATCTCCTGCTCCAGGCGCTGCGGGTCGAGCTCGGCCTGCAGGTCGGCGAAGCGGTCGAGGATGCGCTGGCGTTGAGCGGCCAGCATCTGTGGCACCAGGGCACGCAAGGTGGTGACTTCGCTGGCCATGCTGTCCAGGCGTTCATTGATCAGCCGGGCCAGCTCCAGGCCTTCGCGCTGACGCCCGGCCTTGAGCTCGGCCAAGGCTTCGTCGAACAGGGCCATGGCTTCGGCGTTGAGCGCCTGGGGATCGCTGGCGTCAGCCACCAGCACGCCTGGCCAGGCGAGGACTTCCAAGGGGTTGAGCGGTGCCGGCTGCTTGATCAGCCCGGCGACGGTTTCTGCAGCGGCCACCAACTGCGCGGCGCGCTCGCGATCGACCTGCAAAGGCTTGCCGGTGCTGTCTTCGCTCAGGCGCAGGGTGCATTCCACCTTGCCGCGCGACAGGCCTTGGCGCAGCCCTTCGCGCACGGCGCCTTCCAGGTCGCGCAGGGCCTCGGGTAGGCGCAGGTGGGGCTCCAGATAGCGGTGGTTGACCGAACGTAGCTCCCAGGCCAGGGTGCCTTGGCTGCCGGCGCGCTCGACTCGAGCAAAAGCGGTCATGCTGTGCACCATGGGGGAGTACCTCGCTAAGTCTGAATGAACGAAGAAGCCTTTCGGCTGCAAGGCGCGGGATTGTAACGCAGTGCGGCGCGGGCGCCCAATCCACCCATGTTACAGACTGCCTGGCGCCAGGGTAGGAAAAGACGACAGGCTGCCGGGCCGCGACAATAGGCATGTCTTCCCAGGGCGGCGGGCCTTATAATGCTTCGCAGATTCAAAGTCCCGGTACAGGTATCCCAGATGAAACGTCCAAGTGGTCGCGCCGCCGATCAGCTCCGCTCGATCCGCATCACCCGCAACTACACCAAGCACGCCGAGGGGTCGGTACTGGTCGAGTTCGGCGACACCAAGGTCGTCTGCACGGTCAGCGTCGAGAATGGTGTTCCCCGCTTCCTAAAAGGCCAGGGCCAAGGCTGGTTGACCGCCGAGTACGGCATGCTGCCGCGTTCCACCGGCGAGCGTAACCAGCGCGAGGCGAGCCGTGGCAAGCAGGGTGGCCGCACCCTGGAAATCCAACGCCTGATCGGCCGCTCGCTGCGCGCCGCGCTGGACATGAGCAAGCTGGGCGATATCACCCTGTACGTCGACTGCGACGTGATCCAGGCCGACGGCGGTACCCGCACCGCCTCGATCACCGGCGCCATGGTTGCCCTGTGCGACGCTTTGGCGGTGATCAAGAAGCGCGGCGGCCTCAAGGGCGGCAACCCGCTCAAGCATATGATCGCTGCTGTGTCCGTGGGCATGTACCAGGGCGAAGCGGTGCTCGACCTGGACTACCTGGAAGATTCCGCCGCCGAGACCGACCTGAACGTGGTCATGACCAGCGCCGGTGGCTTCATCGAGGTACAGGGCACTGCCGAAGGCGCGCCCTTCCAGCCGGAAGACTTCAACGCCATGCTGGCCCTGGCCCAGAAGGGCATGAACGAAATTTTCGAACTGCAAAAGGCCTCGCTGGCCGATTGATCGCTACGCCAAGGAGGTGTGGAACATGAACGAACCTGATCTACCGATCACGCCGCCCAACGCTGAAATTCGGCAATGGGCGATGTTCTGCCACCTCTCGGCGCTGCTTGGCCTGGTGGTGCCGCTCGGGCACCTGCTGGGCCCATTGGTGATGTGGATCTGGAAGCGCGAACTGGACCCGTTCATCGATGCCCAGGGCAAGGAAGCGCTGAACTTCCAGATCAGCGTGACCATCGCCGGGTTCATCTGCTTCCTGCTGATGTTCGTGCTGGTGGGGATCGTGCTGTTCGCCATCCTGACGGTGGCGGTGCTGGTCCTGGCCATCCTTGCGGGGGTCAAGGCCAATGAAGGCAAGCCTTACCGCTATCCGCTGATCTGGCGGCCGATCAAGTAAGACTAATTGCCCCAATCGCCGGCAAGCCGGCCCCCACAGGGTCTTGCACGATACCTGTAGGAGCGGGCTTGTCACGCGATGGGCTGCAAAGCAGCCCCAAAGGTCAGATGGTCAACGTCCAGTCGTAGTCCACGATCAGCGGCGCATGCTGGGAGAAGCGCGGCTGGCGCGGCAGGCGTGCATTGCGCACGAAGCGGCGCAGGCCCGGGGTGAGGATCTGATAGTCGAACCGGTAGCCCAGGTTGAGCATCTCGGCCTGCTCGTTGTCCGGCCACCAGCTGTACTGGTCGCCTTCACGGCTGACCTCGCGCAGGGCATCGACGTAACCCATGTCGCCGACGATCGCATCCATCCAGGCACGCTCCGGCGCCAGGAAGCCCGGCGATTGCTGGCTGTCGCGCCAGTTCTTGATGTCCAACTTCTGCTGCGCCACGTACAACGAGCCGCAATAGATGTACTCGCGACGCTTGCGGCGCTGCTTGTCCAGGTACTTGGCAAAATCGTCCATCAACTTGAATTTCTGGTTCAAGTCTTCGTCGCCGTTCATGCCCGAAGGCAGCAGCAGGCTGGCAATACTGACTTTGTCGAAATCTGCTTGCAGGTAACGCCCGTAGCGGTCGGCTGTCTCGAAGCCCAGGCCGGTGATGACTGCCTTGGGCTGCATCCGCGAGTACAGTGCCACGCCACCTTGGGCTGGCACCTCCGCGTCGCAGGCGTAAAGGAAATAGCCATCGAGCTGGAAAGCTGGGTCGTCGAGTTCAAAGGCCGAGGCGCGGGTGTCCTGAAGGCAGATGACGTCGGCATTCTGGGCTTGCAGCCAGCTGAGCAGTCCACGCTCGGCCGCAGCCTGAATGCCATTTACGTTCACACTGATGATCCGCATAAATGGCCCCAAAAATCTCGTGCGTGTATGATACCCGAGCTCAACTCATTTAGCTAAATCCGTGGTATTCGGGACTCTTCATGCAGCCGTATCAGCGCGACTTCATTCGTTTTGCCATCGATCGCGGGGTTCTGCGCTTCGGTGAGTTCACCCTGAAATCGGGGCGTACCAGCCCGTACTTCTTCAATGCCGGCCTGTTCAACACAGGTTCCGCACTGGCCCAGCTGGGGCGTTGCTACGCCGCGGCCATCGTCGACAGCAAGATCCCGTTCGACGTGTTGTTCGGCCCGGCCTACAAGGGTATTCCCCTGGCGGCGGCCACTGCCGTGGCCTTGGCTGAGCAACACCAGCTCGACGTGCCTTGGTGCTTCAACCGCAAGGAAGCCAAGGATCACGGCGAAGGCGGCAGCCTGGTCGGCGCCCCGCTGGCTGGTGACGTGCTGATCATCGACGACGTGATCACTGCCGGTACCGCCATTCGCGAAGTCATGCAGATCATCAATGCCCAGCAGGCCAAGGCCGCAGGCGTGCTGATCGCGCTGAACCGCGAAGAGCGCGGCAATGGCGAGCTGTCGGCGATCCAGGAAGTCGAGCGCGACTTCGGCATCCCGGTGGTCAGCATCGTGTCGCTGACCCAGGTGCTGGAGTTCCTGGCCGACGACCCGCAGCTCAAGCAGCACCTGCCGGCTGTCGAGGCCTACCGGGCGCAGTACGGGATCTGATTCCCGCGCTGCACAAAAAAGGCGACCATCGAGGTCGCCTTTTTTGCAGCCGTGTTGTGCTCACTGACTCCATCGCCGGCAAGACGACTCAGGAGCGTTTGGTATTGGTGATCAGGGTACCGACACCGCTGTCGGTGAAGATCTCCAGCAGCACGGCGTTCGGCACGCGCCCATCGATGATGTGCGAGCTGTTCACGCCGCCTTGCACCGCTTCCAGTGCGCACTTGATCTTCGGCAGCATGCCACCGTAGATGGTGCCGTCGGCGATCAGTTCGTTGACCTGTTCGGTGGTCAGGCCGGTCAGCACGGTGCCTTGCTTGTCCATCAGGCCGGCGATGTTGGTGAGCAGCATCAGCTTCTCGGCCTTCAGCGCCTCGGCCACTTTGCCGGCCACCAGGTCGGCATTGATGTTGTACGACTCACCGTTCTTGCCCACGCCGATCGGGGCGATCACCGGGATGAAGTCGCCCTTGACCAGCATGTTCAGCAGGTCGGTGTTGACGCTTTCCACTTCGCCCACATGGCCGATGTCGATGATTTCCGGTTGGGTCATTTCCGGGGTCTGGCGGCTGACGGTGAGCTTCTTGGCGCGAATCAGCTCCGCATCCTTGCCGGTCAGGCCGATGGCGCTTCCGCCATGGCGGTTGATCAGGTTGACGATGTCCTTGTTGACCTGGCCGCCCAGCACCATCTCCACCACGTCCATGGTCGCCGAGTCGGTGACGCGCATGCCGTCGATGAAGTGGCTCTCGATCGACAGGCGCTTGAGCAGGTCGCCGATCTGCGGGCCGCCACCGTGCACGACCACCGGGTTGATGCCCACGGCCTTCATCAGCACGATGTCACGGGCAAAGCCGGTCTTGAGCTCTTCGCTCTCCATCGCGTTGCCGCCGTACTTGATCACCAGGGTCTTGCCGACAAAGCGGCGAATGTAGGGCAGTGCTTCGGACAAAACCTCGGCTACATGGGAAGCGGCATCGCGATCGAGGGTCATGCAGGGCTCCAGGTAAGGAACGGATAGTCGTCAGAACGGCAGTTGCAGGCCTGGTTCGACCCGCAGCAACTGCTCGCGGAATACAGCCTTGATACGTTGCAGCTCGGCGTCGCTGTCGGCCTCGAAGCGCAGCACCAGCACCGGTGTGGTGTTGGAGGCGCGGACCAGGCCCCAGCCATGGGCGTAGTCGACCCGCACACCATCGATGGTGGTGAGGTTGGCATCGCCCCAGGCAGCGTCGCGTTGCAGTGCATCAATGATGCTGAATTTACTCTCGTCGGTCACATCAATGTTGATTTCCGGCGTGGAAATATCGTTCGGGAACGCGGCGAACAGGTTTTCGGCGTCCTGGCCGGCCTTGCTGAGGATTTCCAGCAGGCGCGCGGCGCTGTAGATGCCGTCGTCGAAACCGTACCAGCGTTCCTTGATGAAGATGTGCCCGCTCATCTCGCCGGCCAGCAGCGAGCCGGTCTGCTTCATCTTCTTCTTGATCAACGAATGGCCGGTCTTCCACATCAGTGCGCGGCCACCGTGCTGTTCGATCAGCGGGGTCAGGCGGCGGGTGCACTTGACGTCGAAGATGATCTCGGCGCCGGGGTTGCGCGACAGCACGTCCTGGGCGAAGAGCATCAGCAGGCGGTCGGGGTAGACGATGCTGCCAGTGTTGGTCACCACGCCCACACGGTCGCCGTCACCGTCGAAGGCAAGGCCGATGTCGGCACCGGTTTCCTTGACCTTGGCGATCAGGTCTTCGAGGTTCTCGGGCTTGCCTGGGTCCGGGTGATGGTTGGGGAAGTTGCCGTCGACCTCGCAGAACAGCGGGATGACGTCGCAACCCAGGGCTTCGATCAGCTGCGGGGCGATGACGCCGGCGGCGCCGTTGCCGCAATCGACCACGACCTTGAGCTTCTTGGCCAGCTTCACGTCGCTTGTGATCTGCTGGAAGTAGCGCTCGAGGATCTCGACCTTCTCGACGCGGCCTTCGCCACGGGTGAGGTCGTTGGTCTTGAGGCGAGTCAGCAGGGCCTGGATCTGTTCGTTGGCCAAGGTGTCGCCGGCGATGACGATCTTGAACCCGTTGTAGTCAGGCGGGTTGTGGCTGCCGGTGAGCATCACGCCTGATTTGCCGGCCAGTACGTTGGCGGCGTAGTACAGCGCTGGGGTCGGCACCAGGCCGACGTCGCTGACCTGGCATCCGGCATCGGCCAGGCCTTTGATCAGCTGTTCCACCAGCATTGGGCCGGACAGGCGGCCGTCGCGGCCAACCGAAACCTGGGGTTCGCCCTGGGCCAGGCTCTGGGCGCCAATGGCGCGGCCGATCCAGTAGGCGGTCTCGCCCGTCAGGGTTTTACCGACCACGCCGCGAATGTCGTAGGCGCGGAAGATGCTCTCGGGCAGTGCGGGGACCAGGTGGGCCATGTCGTTCATCTCTGGGGTGCTCCAATCATCAAAGGCTTCTGGGCAGGCGCAAACTGAACGCTTGGACGGTGCATTTGCCAGAGAGTTCGCCATCCATGGCCCAACGGTCGGTCTATCGGCTCAGTGGCTACCGGAATGGCCGAAGCCGCCAGCGCCGCGCTGGCTCTCGTCGAACGATTCGACGATGTCGAAATGCGCCTGCACCACCGGCACCAGCACCAGCTGGGCGATACGCTCGCCGATGGCGATGGTGAACGGCGTCTGGCCGCGGTTCCAGCAGGAGACCATCAGCTCGCCCTGGTAGTCCGAGTCGATCAGGCCGACCAGGTTGCCCAGCACGATGCCATGCTTGTGGCCCAGGCCCGAACGCGGAAGGATCAGGGCGGCCAGGCCCGGGTCGCCGATGTAGACCGACAGGCCGGTGGGAATCAGCAGGGTCTGGCCCGGCTCCAGGACGGTGTCTTCCTTGAGCATGGCGCGCAGGTCCAGGCCGGCGGAGCCGGGCGTGGCGTACTGCGGCAGCGGGAATTCGTTGCCCAGGCGAGGGTCGAGGATCTTGGCTTGAAGAGCGTGCATGTAACTTATTGAACCTGGTTGAGCCGTTCGGCGATGAAGGCGACCAGCTGGCGGGCGATCTTGCCCTTGCTGGTCTGCGCGAAGAGGGTCTGGTGCTGCTGCCGGTCGATCACGGTCAGGGCGTTTTCCTCGCTGTTGAAGCCGATGCTGGGGTTGGCCACATCATTGGCGACGATCAGGTCGAGGTTCTTGTCCTTGAGCTTGCGCGTGGCGTAATCGAGCAAGTGTTCGGTCTCGGCGGCGAAGCCGACGCTGAACGGGCGGTCGGTACGGCCGGCGATAGTCGCAAGGATATCCGGATTGCGCACCATCTGCAGCAGCATGCCGTCACCGGTCGTAGGATCTTTCTTGAGCTTTTGCGGGGCGACGACTTCCGGGCGGTAGTCCGCGACCGCAGCCGAGGCGATGAACAGGTCGCACGGCATGGCCGCCTCGCACGCCGCGAGCATGTCCCGCGCGCTGACCACGTCGATCCGGTTGACCCGGTCGGGGGTCGGCAGGTGTACAGGGCCGGTGACGAGGGTCACCCGAGCCCCGGCTTCGGCGGCCGCCTCGGCCAGGGCGAAGCCCATCTTCCCGGAGCTATGATTGGTGATGTAGCGCACCGGGTCGATGTTTTCCTGGGTGGGGCCGGCGGTGATCAGTACATGCTTGCCGGTCAGTGCCTGGCGCTTGAAGCTCTCGGCGGCGCACCAGGCAAGGTCCGTGGCCTCGAGCATGCGACCCAGGCCCACGTCGCCGCAGGCCTGGCTGCCGGAGGCGGGGCCGAACACCTGGATACCGCGGCTTTTGAGCAGGTCGAGGTTGGCCTGGGTGGCCGGGTCGCGCCACATGGCCTGGTTCATCGCCGGGGCGACGGCCACGGTGGCATCGGTAGCCAGCACCAGGGTGGTCAGCAGGTCGTCGGCCATGCCTTGGGCCAGGCGTGCCATGAGGTCGGCCGTGGCTGGGGCGATCAATACCAGGTCGGCCCACTTGGCCAGTTCGATGTGCCCCATGGCCGCTTCGGCCGCAGGGTCGAGCAGATCCATGTGCACCGGGTGGCCGGACAGCGCCTGCAGGGTCAGCGGGGTGATGAACTCGGCACCACCCCGGGTCATGACGACGCGCACCTGCGCGCCGTGTTCCAGGAGTCGGCGAATCAGCTCGGCGCTCTTGTAGGCGGCGATGCCGCCACCCACGCCGAGAACGATGCGCTTGCGATACAGCCGCTGCATAGGCTTGCCTTTTTCCAGTGAAAGCGGGCGGCGACGACAACTGCCTGCGGCAGAACGTCGCATCTACGGAGCGGGATAGATTAACACAGGGCCGAAACGGGCCGCAGTAGCACGCAAGGAGGGGTATGAACATCAGGGAGTGGCCGGCGGACGAACGGCCGCGGGAGAAACTGTTGCAGCGCGGTGCCGCCGTGCTATCCGATGCCGAGCTGCTTGCAGTGTTGCTGGGGTCCGGGGTCGCAGGGCGCAATGTATTGGACCTGGCGCGTGGCCTATTGGTCCGTTTTGGCGGCCTCAGGCCGTTTCTGGAGGCTGATCGAGCGGCCATTCTCGGCGAGCCTGGCCTGGGCCCGGTGAGGTACGCGCAATTGCAGGCCTTGTTGGAGATTGGCCGGCGTTATCTGGATGAGTCCATCGAGCGTGAGCCGGCCCTGGAGAGTCCGGCGACTGTGCGGCGCTACCTGAAATCCATGCTGCGCCATGAGGCCAGCGAGGTATTCGGTTGCCTGTTTCTGGATACCAAGCACAGGCCGATTGCGTTCGAGGTCCTGTTTCGCGGCACGATCGACAGGGCGAGCGTCTACCCCCGGGAAGTGGTGCGCCGCGCATTGCGGCACAATGCGGCGGCGTTGATCTTGTGCCACAACCATCCTTCGGGCAACAGCGAGCCGAGCCAGGATGACGTGCACCTGACGGCTTCGCTGAAGCGGGGGCTGGCGTTGATCGATGTGCAGGTGCTGGATCACATCATCATTGGCGACGGGGAGCCGCTGTCGATGCTGGAGCAGGGGTGGCTCGTAACCTAGCTATCCCCAGGCCTTCACCATCTTGTAGGAGCGGCCTTGTGCCGCGAAAGGGCTGCGCAGCAGCCCCTTGCCTCGTGGTGGGCAGTAGAGCCCAGGGGGCGCGTTGCGGTCCTTTCGCGGCGCAAGGCCGCTCCTACAGGGCTTTAGCGATTGACGGAGACCTTGCTCAAATCCAGCCGTCCGAACGGGCTCACTTGATAACCCTCCACACCCTGGCGCAGCAAGGTCGCCGCAGTCGGATGGGCCAGCGGCAGCCATAGGGCCTGCTGGTGGATCAGCGTCTGGGCCTGCTGGTACAGGCGGCTGCGCACGCTCTGGTCGTTGGTGGTGCGTCCGGCGCTGATCAACTGGTCCAGGCGGTTGTCGCAAAAACGCGCGAAGTTGGTTCCCGACTTCACCGCCGCGCAGGAAAACTGCGGGCTGAGGAAGTTGTCCGGGTCGCCATTGTCACCCGCCCAGCCCATGAACAGCAGGTCATGCTCGCCAGCTTTGGCGCGGCGGATCAGCTCGCCCCACTCGATGACGCGGATCTCGGCCTTGATACCGATCTTCGCAAGGTCTGCCTGGAGCATCTGTGCGCCCAGGCTCGGGTTTGGGTTGAGCAGGCTGCCCGAAGGGCGGGTCCAGATCGTCGTGGCGAAGCCGTCCGCCAACCCAGCCTTGGCCAGCAGGGCCTTGGCTTTTTTCAGGTCGAGGGCGTAGCCGGGCAAGTCCTTGGCGTAGCTCCAGGTGTTGGGTGGGTAGGGACCGTTGGCCGCAGTGGCGGTGCCCTCGAACACTGCCTTGAGGTAGGCGGGCTTGTCGAAGGCGAGGTTGATCGCCTGGCGTACCTCGGGCTTGTCGAGTGGCGGATGCTGGCTGTTGAGGGCGACGAAGGCAGTCATGAAGGCCGGGGTCGAGGCCACCTTGAGGCTGCCGTCCTTGCCGGCTTCGGCGATATCCAGCGGCTTGGGCGACAGCGCCACCTGGCATTCGCCACGCTTGAGCTTCTGCAGGCGCACGTTGGCGTCCGGCGTGATGGCGTAGATCAGCGGGTCGATGGCCGGCTTGCCGGCGAAGTAGTCGGGGTTGGCGCGGTAGCGCACCACGGCGTCCTTCTGGAAACGCTGGAACACGAACGGCCCGGTGCCCACTGGTTGGCTGTTGAGCTTCTCCGGCGTGCCGGCCTTGAGCAACTTGTCGGCGTACTCGGCGGAGTAGATCGAGGCGAAGCCCATGCTCAGGGTGGCCAGGAAGGTGGCGTCCGGGTGGGTCAGGGTGAAGCGTACGGTGTGCGGCTCCGGCGCCTCGATCAGCTTGATCAGGTTGCCCAGCTGCAGCGACTGGGCATGCGGGTAGCCGCCCGGGGCCGTCTTGTGCCAGGCATGAGCGGGGTAGAGCATGCGTTGGAAGCTGAACAGCACGTCGTCGGCATCTAGCTTGCGGCTGGGCTTGAACCCGCTCGTGGAATGGAACTTCACGCCGCTGCGTAGCTTGAAGTCATAGACCGTGCCGTCATCGGACACTGTCCAGCTTTCGGCCAGGCTGGGCACCACCTTGCCCTGGCTGGCGTCGAACTCCACCAGGCGGTTCATCAGCACATCCGCCGAGGCATTGGTAGTGGTCAACGAGTTGTACTGGACCACGTCGAAACCTTCGGGGCTGGCCTCGGTACAGACGGCAAGCGGTGCTGCCTGGGCGAGGCCGACGGCGAACAGGGAAGTGAACAACAACGAAAGGGCGGCGGCACGCATGGTGGCTCCTTGGCTGGCCAGATGGCCCATTTGTCTATCTATGCAGTCGGAAACGTCCTACCCTAGTGTGCGCATCGTCAAATGACCACCCTCTTTTTCACTGGCACGGCGACGAGCGGTCGACAGCGCGCGGGGCTTGTCGCTATGCTGGCCGGGCGCGCTCGGCCCTATCAGGATATGTATCTTCTGTTGTTGTGGCCGAGTCTTTCTGGTATAAAGCAGCGCTCTTTTCTAGGGGCACGGTCTGTCGCGCAAGCGGATCCGGTCGATAAGACCCCCGGAAACACGGCGCCTAGCGCCATAGACTGAGAGATTAAGCGGCCAACCCATGCCGGGTTGGGCATGTGGTTTTAGAGGGCTGAGGCATGTCGAGAGTCTGTCAAGTTACCGGTAAGGGTCCGGTAACCGGGAACAACATTTCCCACGCAAACAACAAAACCCGTCGTCGTTTCCTGCCGAACCTGCAGCACCACCGTTTCTGGGTTGAATCCGAGAAGCGTTTCGTGCGTCTGCGCGTTTCCGCCAAGGGCATGCGTATCATCGACAAGCGCGGTATCGATGCCGTCCTGGCCGACATCCGTCGCGCTGGCGCCAAGGTTTAAGGGAGAACATCATGCGTGAATTGATCCGTCTGGTTTCGAGTGCCGGTACCGGCCACTTCTACACCACCGACAAGAACAAGCGCACCACTCCGGACAAGATCGAGATCAAGAAATACGATCCGGTCGTCCGCAAGCACGTGGTGTACAAGGAAGCCAAGATCAAGTAATTGATCGGCGACCTGAAAAAACCCGCTTCCGTGAGGAAGCGGGTTTTTTTATTTCAGCATGACTCCAGCACCGAACTTCGCTGGACTACGCCACAGCTCGTTGTGGCAGGTTTATCAAGAACTTACGTGAGTTCATCCTATGCCGGTGCTTTCCGAAACTTGACCCGGCTTCCGACCGCTTGGCTCCCAAGAGGCACTTGGAAACGGGTCTTTCCAAGGAGTCAGCTATGGCCAAGATCAAACTCACCAAGTCCGCAGTCGATGCGGCACAACCCCAGGCGCAGCCCATCGAGCTGCGCGACACCCTCGTTCCCGGCTTCCTGTGCAAGATCACGCCGGCCGGCCGCAAGGTGTTCATGCTCCAGTACCGGACGAACGCCGGCGAGCGTCGCAAGCCCGCGCTGGGCCAGTACGGCGAACTGACCGTCGAACAGGCCCGTTCGCTGGCGCAGGAATGGCTGGCCCAGGTGCGCCGGGGCGGCGATCCGGCAGCGGACAAGGCCGAAGCGCGCAAGGCGCCGACGGTCAAGGAACTGTGCGTGAAGTTCATGGAGGACTACTCCAAACAGCGCAACAAACCCAGCACACAGAAAGGCTACCAGAGCGTCATCGACCGCAACATCATCCCGATGATCGGCCGCCTGAAAGTCCGGGACGTGAAGCGCCCGGACATCGCCGGGATGATGAAGAAGATGGCGCACAAGCCAGCCGACGCCAACCGCACGTTCGGCGTCATGCGTCGGATGTTCAACCTGGCCGAAGTGTGGGGCTACCGTTCCGACGGCACGAACCCATGCCGCCATGTCCCGATGTATCCCAACGGCAAAGCCACCCACCTCATCAGCGACGAGGATATGGGGCGAATCTTCCGCCAACTCGACAAGCTGGAGGCGGAGGGGCTGGAGAACTACGTCATTCCCCTGGCGATCCGCTTGCAGTTCGAGTTCGCCGGCCGCCGCTCCGAAATCGTCGGCCTGCAATGGGATTGGGTCGATCTGGAGAACCGGCGGGTGGTCTGGCCTGACAGCAAGACCGGCGGTATGTCCAAGCCCTTGAGCGAGGAAGCCCACCGGCTGCTCTCGACGGCACCTCGGCAGGAAGGTTGCCCCCACGTCCTGCCGTCACCGAGCCATCCAGGGCAGCACCTGACCACGGGCGAGTATTACAACGGCTGGAGCCGCGTCCTCAAGGCGGCGGGTGCGACGCATGTGGGGACGCACGGCATTCGCCACCGCTCGGCCACCGACATTGCCAACTCCGGTATCCCGGTCAAGGTCGGCATGGCGCTCACCGCGCACAAGACCGTGGCGATGTTCATGCGCTACGTCCACACCGAGGATGACCCGGTGCGTCAGGCGGCCGAGCTGGTGGCGAACCGGCGCAAGACCATCACCGGGGGACGGCGTGCCGAGGAGGTAGCGGCATGAGCAAGAAGACGCTTCCGGCGGCGGGGAAAAGCCCCGCCGCCTTGCCGGCCGGTTATGCCGGCATCCACGGCGGTATCGTCGAATTGCTCGACGCTGCACGCCAGGCGGCGGCCCGCAGCGTCAATGCGCTGATGACGGCCAGCTATTGGGAAATCGGCCGCCGCATCGTGGAGGCCGAACAACAGGGCAAGCGGCGTGCGGGCTACGGCGAGCAGTTGATTGCCCGGCTGTCCGCCGACCTGACCGCGCGCTTCGGGCGCGGGTTCAGCCCGGATAATCTGGAGAACATGCGGCGTTTCTTCGCCGCGTACCCTCGGCCCGTGATTTCCGAGACAGTGTCTCGGAAATTGGCCCTCTCGGAACTGGCACAGGTGTTCACGCTGCCGTGGTCGGCCTACGTCCGGCTGCTGTCGGTCAAGGACGACCACGCCCGCCGCTTCTACGAAGCCGAAGCCCTGCGCGGCGGGTGGAGCGTGCGCCAGCTCGACCGGCAGATCGGCAGCCAGTTCTACGAGCGCACCGCGCTGTCCAAGGACAAGGCGGCGATGCTGGCCAAGGGCGCGGTGCCCAAGCCAGCGGATGTGGTCACACCCGACGACGCGATCAAAGACCCCTATGTACTGGAGTTTCTGGACCTCAAGGACGAGTATTCGGAGTCCGATCTTGAGCAAGCCTTGATCCGGCGGCTGGAGGATTTTCTACTGGAACTGGGCGAAGGGTTCACCTTCGTGGGGCGGCAGCGCCGGTTGCGCATCGACCAGACCTGGTATCGGGTGGACCTGCTGTTCTTCCATCGCAAGCTGCGCTGCCTGGTCATCATCGACTTGAAGCTGGGCAGCCTGACCCACGCGGACGTGGGCCAGATGCACATGTAC
Organism: Pseudomonas guariconensis; assembly: GCF_015680235.1. GTDB lineage: Bacteria > Pseudomonadota > Gammaproteobacteria > Pseudomonadales > Pseudomonadaceae > Aquipseudomonas > Aquipseudomonas guariconensis_A. Next base: position 126,686 of record NZ_JADLJL010000009.1, on the reverse strand, counting down.
TGCAACTATGCCAAGGAGCACTGGGCGTACCCCGATGAGAATCCGCCCGTGGGCCTGATCCTCTGCGCCGACAAGGGCCACGCGCTGGCACGGTACGCCCTGGAGGGCTTGCCCACCAAGATCATGGCGGCCAACTACCGAACCGTGCTGCCGGATGCCGAATTGCTGCAACAAGAGCTTGAGCGCACGCGGCTCATACTGGAGTCTCGCGGCAAGACTCGCCCTTGAGCATGAGCGTTGAAGTTCTTGCCCTACAGACGGATGCCGCCGGACTTCGGCGTTGCGAATTGCTCGGGTTCTTCGCCGAGCGGGAAGCCGACCACGTACAGCACCGTGACGGGCATCGGCTTGGTGCCCGCTGCATCTGAGCCCCACGTCACCTGCACCTTGCGCGTGGCGTAGCGCAGCGAGACACCAAGCGCCTTGAGCGCGTCGATGTGGAACTGCATTTCGTCGTACACATCGAACTTCTGCGTTTCGCTGTAGGCATCGGCGCAGTCCCGGTAATCCCGAAGGTAGTCCACCAGCATGGCGAATGTTTCGTCTGCCTCGCGGGTCAGCTCGAAAGCCGGTTCTGACAAGTCCATCGAGCAGGTTTCCGCCAGCTTGGCCAACTGCTTGCCCGTGGTCAGCGGAATTGCTGTCAGGGTGACGTGCTCCCGGTCGAACTTTTCCTTTGCCGCTTTGGCTTCTTCCTCGGACGGAATGGCGAACGGCTTGTTGAGCGCGTCTATGTCCTCGAAATCGAAGGCTCGGGCAAGAGCGCGGCGGGTATCGAGACTGGCAGACAAGCCTTGTTCGACTCGCTGGATCGTTCGCACGTTGAGGCCGGAAATCGCGGCCAACTGCTCCTGCGACCATTGGCGCATTTCGCGGAACAACTTGATGAACGCGGCCAGTTCAGTGGGCGTCAGCAGGCGGGGTTGTTGGGCATGTTCTGTAGCGTTCATGGGTGGCTCCATCGTTTTCAGCAGACGTGACGAAGTATGGGGAGCCAGGAACAAGGACAACACGACAGCAACCCGACAGCCGGCCGACAGACAACTATAAATGCCGCATGGGGTTCACTCCACAGGGATATTCAGGGGGTGAATCCGTGCGTCCCGGCGTGCCGCCGTCGGGCTCGCGGGCTGCGCCCCGCGCTTCGTGCCGAATCGCGGCCATCCGGCTTTGATCCCTGACGCCTTCGGCCCTTGAGGGCCTGCGCGCTCCGCTTGCCGAAAGCCGGGTGTGTGCAGTGGGCGGGGTGTGGGCGGTCTTGCTTTTCCCTTCACCGTATCACGGCGTTCTCGCCGTCAAGGGCTGCGCGTGCCTTGCACGCTGGCGGCCGTGGCCGTCTTCGACCCTGTGACGGCTTGCGCTGCGCCGTGCTGGCGCCGGTTCCGGGCAATTCCGCCCGAGCAACCGGAGCACGATCATGTCGCAACTTTCTATTGCTTTCGATTCCTCGCTGCTGGTGCGTGACGACCAGGGGCGCTACATGCAGGCCACCGCTGACCAGATCCTGGAGGCGGCCCGCCAGATCATCGACCAGAAGATCCCGCGCGGTGCGCTGTTCACGTCGCCGGAGCTGGTCAAGGACTACCTGCGCACCAAGCTGGCCGGCTTCGAGCACGAAGTCTTCGCGGCGCTGTTCCTCGACACCAAGCATCGGCTGATCGAGTACATCGAGCTGTTTCGCGGCACCATCGACAGTGCGTCGGTGTATCCGCGCGAAGTGGTCAAGGAAGCGCTGCGGGTCAACGCGGCGGCGGTGATCTTCTCGCACAACCACCCGAGCGGGAATCCCGAGCCGAGCCAGGCCGACAAGCTGCTCACCCAGCGGCTCCGAGAGGCGCTGGCTGTCGTGGAGATTCGCGCGCTGGATCACATCGTCGTCGGCAGCGAGGGCACCGTGTCCTTCGCCGAACGGGGCCTGCTGTGATCGAGGGGCTTCGGCCCCTTTTTGCTGCGCCCTGCGTCGAACTCTCCGGCCCTGCGGGCCTGCGCGCTACGCTTGCCTGTCCGTGCCTTCGTTGGAAGTGGGAAGGCGGTCTTGCTGTTCCCTTCACCGTACCACGGCGTTCTCGCCGTCAAGGGCGGCGCGCGCCTTGCGCGCTGGCGTCCTGGCGGCCGTCTGCGACCCCTGACTGCTTGCGCTGCGCCGTGCTGGCCACGGTTCCGGGCAATTCCGCCCGAGTAACCGGAGATCGTCATCATGAACGACAAATCGCATGTTTCCATGGAACGCCGCGTCTGTCTGGTCTGCGGCACCGCTTACGACACCGGCAGCATCCTGCTCGACAAGCGCCTGCGCGCGAGCATGGAGCGCTACACGACGACAGGCTGGGGCCTGTGCGCCGAACACCAGAAGCTGTCCGATGACGGCTTTGTCGCCCTGGTCGAATACGACCCCGAGCGCAGCGGCTCGCCGGCTGGCGGCGGCCGCGTGAAACCGGAACAGGCTTACCGGACGGGCCGGCTGGCGCACCTGAAGCGCAAGGTGTTCACCGAGCTGTTCAACGTGCCGATTGCGGCCGAGCAGCCGTGCGTGTTCGTCGAACCCGGCGTGATCGAACAGTTGCAGGCGATGGTGTCGCCGGCGGCGAGCTGATCGCACGGCCAACATCCGGTGCGTCACCCTGCGGGGCGGCGCACTTTTTTTCTGCTGCGCCTGGTGTCGAGTCCTTCGGCCCTGCGGGCCTGCGCGCTGTGCTTGCACTCCAGGGGAACGGCTTGCAGCCGATCCCCGCCGCGCTTCGCTTGGCGCCCCTGACAGCCACCGAACAGGTTACACCTGATCGGCCTTCGCGCCTGTGGCGCTGCGCGCTTCGCTTGCGTGGGGGCGGCGCCATCTGCGGCCGTTGCCAACCACCGCCGTCTTCCCTCGCTCATCACCTCATCCGCGACTGTAGCCCGCGCCCGTGTGCCGTCAAGGCGCGCCGGGCCGTGTCCTCGCTGCGCTGCGGGCCGCACCAACCCGGCGCTTGTATCCTTGACCGCCCACGTCCACGCGCTCCTGACCGTCGCGGGCGATGAACTCAGGAAAGACGGTGGCAACGAGGCCGGCCCAGGTCTCCGCGCCGACCCCACCGGAAAGCCGAAAGGCGGGCTCCGAATCTAGGAATCCGGTGTGCGGTTTCAACAGCAAATCTTTTTGTCAGGAGTAACACCATGAACGCGATTACCCAACCCGAAACCCTCGCCATCCACACCGCCAGCGCGCTGGAAGTGGCCGACCCGGCCAAGAACCTGATTCTTGTCCCGCTGTCGCAGTTGCTGCCGCGCCAGTCCAAGCGCAACGTGCGCAAGGCCCCGCGCATGTCCATCCCGGAACTGGCCGCAAGCGTCGCGCGTGTCGGCCTGCTGCAAAACCTTGTCGTCATCCTCGCCGCCGATGGCGAGCATTACGAAGTCGTCGCCGGAGGCCGCAGGCTGGCCGCGTTGAAGCTGCTGGCGAAGAAGAAGCGCATCGCCAAGGACTGGAAGGTGCCGTGCCTGCTGGTGGCGGATGGCAGCGCCCGCACCGCGAGCCTCACCGAGAACGTGCAGCGCGAGACCATGCACCCCGCCGACCAGTTCGAGGCGTTCGCCGCGCTGGTCGCCGAAGGCCGCCCCATCGAGGACATTGCCGCCGATTTCAGCGTCACCCCACTGGTGGTGCAGCGCCGCCTGAAACTCGCCAACGTCTCGCCGCGCCTGATGACCGACTACCGCGCCGGTACCGTCACGCTGGAACAGTTGATGGCCCTTGCCATCACCGACGACCATGCCGCGCAGGAAGCCGCGTTCTACGGCGCGCCGCAGTGGCAGCGCAGCCCGTCCGCGCTGCGCGAGCACCTGACCGAACGCGAAATCGACGCGCAGCACCCGCTGGCCCGTTTCGCCGGGCTGGACGCCTACACGGCGGCAGGCGGCAGCACCCGCCGCGACCTGTTCGCCGAGGACGACAGCGGCATCTACCTGAACGACGCCGCGCTGCTGGAACGGCTGGTGCGCGACAAGCTGGACGCGCAGGCCGGAGACGTGCGCGCCGAGGGCTGGGCATGGGTGGAGGCCGTGTCGCACCTGAGCCACGCCGACCGGCAGGCGTTCCAGAACGCCCCGCGTCAGCGGCGCGAGCCGAACGCCCGCGAGGCCAAGCGCATCGCCTCACTGCAAGCGCGCATCGACAAGGCCGACGCCGCGCTGGAAGACGCCTACGAAGCCGAGGACGAGGACAAGGCCGAAGCCCTGCACGAACAGCGCGAACGGCTGGCGGACGAACTGGACACCGTGCAGGCCGGTTTGCTGCGCTACGCCCCGGACGTGCTCGCGGTAGCCGGTGCCATCGTCACCATCGACCGCGACGGCGAGGCCGTGATTCATCGCGGCCTGCTGCGCGAGGCCGAGGCCAAGGCCCTGCGCACGCTGGAAAAGCTGCGCCAAGGCTTCACCGGCGCGGAAGGCGCGCACGACGACGAAGGCGAGGACGCCGAGCCGCCCCAAGCCGCCAACCTGTCCGACCGGCTGGCGCAGCGCCTGAGCGCGCACCGCACCGCCGCGCTGCAAATCGAAGTCGCCCGGCATCCGCAGGTGGCGCTGGCCGCGCTGGTGCATGGCATGGTACAGAGCGTCTTGCAGGACAGCCGCCACGGCCACGACCTGCCGCTGGGCGTGAGCCTGAAAGTGCAAAACCGGCTGGAAGGCATGGCCCCGGACTGGCCGGAGTCGTCCGCCGCCGTCGCCCTGCGCGAACTGCAACAGGCATGGGGCGAACGGCTGCCGCAGGACGGCGCCGAACTGTTCGCCGCGCTGCTGGCGATGGAGCAAGGCGAGCTGGTGCGGCTGCTGGCCGTGTGCGTGGCCGCCAGCGTGGACGTGGTAACGCCCCGCGCCACACCGCACCAGCCCGGCACGGAACTGGCGCGAGCGGTCGGGCTGGACATGGCCGCATGGTGGCAGCCGAGCGCTGAAGGCTACTTCAACCACATTCCCAAGGCTGGGATTCTGGATGCCGTGCATCAGTTCGCACCGTCGCACGTCACCCGGCTGGCCAAGCTCAAGAAGGCCGACATTGCCAGCGAGGCCGAGCGGCTGGCCAATGGCACCGGCTGGATGCCCGCCGTGCTCAAGGCCGAGGACGAGGCCGTGCAGGCAAGCGAGCAGGAAGCAGCGCAGGAAACCGACGCAGAGGCCGAAGCCGAAGCGGAGGAAGTGGAGGAAGTGGAGGAAGCGGAAACGCTGGCGGCATGAGGTAGCCACGCGAAGCATGGCCCCGGCGCAGACCGCGCCGGGGCCTTTTGCCGTGCTGGCAAAAACCGGGCACGGCGGTGCCCGCCGCGCCCGGCTTCAACGGCCAGGGCCAAACCGCCACGCCGCCTCCTTCGCCGTGGCTCACGCGGCGGCGTTGAAGGCATCGCTGTAGTGCGCGATGCCTTCCGGCAACGGCCCATGCAGGGCCAGCGCCATGAAATAGTCGGGCGGTACGCCCGGCAGTTGCAGGCCCGCATGGGCCTGAAAGCCAAAGCGCCCGTAGTACGCGGGATCTCCCAACAGCACGCAACCTGCGGCCCGCATGGCGCGCAGTTCGGACAACGCCTGTTCCATCAGGCGCGAACCGATGCCTTGCCCCTGCCGTTGCGGCAGGACGGAGATCGGCCCCAGTCCATACCAGTCCTCGGCCTGCGGGTGGTGGCCATCGGTGATCGTGACGGGGACAGCGCGACGTGGCCGACGACCTGCCCATGTTCCTCGGCCACGATGGAAAGCGTCAGTTCATTGGCTGCGCGCAAGGCACGCACGATGAATTGCTCGGTGTGACTGGTGTGTGGTGCATCGGCGAAGGCCGCAACCGTGACGGCCTCGATGGCGGCAATGTCGTCCGGGGTTTCGTGTCGGAGCTGGAGGGGCATGGGCTGGTCTTCGATGGCTTCCTGAAAATATAGAACGGCCTGGGCGTGTCGGCGCATAGCGCCGCCGGGCTTTCGGGCTGCGCCCCGTGCCGACTTCGCTGTCACGGCCATTCGGCTTCAATCCCTCACGCCTTCGCGCCTGCGCTTGCCTCCAGGGGAAAGCCCTGCGGGCTATCCCCGCCGCGCACCGCTTGGCGCCCCTCGATGCAGCCGAACCGGCTACGCCGGATCGGCCCGACCGGCACCCCGCCGCAACGGACAGGGCGCTGGCGAACACGCCGGAGCTTGCTGCGGCAGGTTGTGCAGAAGCGTGCCGTCCTCAACGCTGGCGGTTCTTGCCCATCACGTCACGAAGGACGGTTCACGGACAACCCGCCCGGCATCGCTATGGAGCTTCCACACCACGCCTCAAGACCGGCACCGCAAGGTACGGCTGAGGTGTTCCCGCCAGTCGTCGGGGGGTTGACCTGGCCCGCGTCAGGGTGCGAACCGGAGCAGCCTTCGTGCGGGGATGCCGAGCCGGCCATAGCGCCTTTCGGAGCGGTTCGGCCCAAGGCGTCCTTGGTTTGTTGTGAATCCTGGCGGTGGCGCGGCTGCGCCTCGGGCTTTGTGACTGCAACCGTCCGGCGAAAACAATTTCCCCGCCGCTGCGCGGCTTCCTCGCGCAGCAAATTCTTCTCGCCTCTCGGTTCTCCACTGCGTTTCGACCGCAGGCGGTGCAGCCAGCCCGTCCCCCGCCGGCCGGATCACAACAAGGACGCGATGGGCGCGAACCTTGTTCAACCGAAAGGAGCAAACATCATGGCCAACATCGGCACCTTCACCGCAGAGAAAGACGGCTTCACCGGCTCGCTTCGCACCCTGACGCTCAACGTCAAGGTCAAGCTGGTTCCCAACGACAAGGGCAGCAGCGAGAACGCCCCCGACTTCCGCCTCCAGGCGGCCGGCCACGACATCGGCGCGGCGTGGAAGAAGACCAGCGAGGCCGGGCGGGACTACCTGTCCGTGACCCTCGACGATCCTTCGTTCCCGGCAACGGTCTATGCCCGGCTGATCGAAGGCGAAGACGGCACGCACGACCTGATCTGGTCGCGCAGCAAGCCACAGGCGGCCTGACAGTCGCCCCCATCGCCCCGCCCTTGCGGCGGGGCGCTTTCGCGTGCTCGGGCTCGCTTCCCGCTATTTGATCCTAAGCCGCCTCAGCAACTTGGCAAGCCCATCAGCATATTCCTCAGTGCTAGTGAAATCCGCGTAGAGCTTTCCCTGCAAAAACGCCGGAAGATCGCACTTCTCATACAGCAACGGTAGTACGACAACCTCGCCGCTAGTGATTTCTCGATTAATCGCGATATCGAGTTCTTTCTTGACCCAAGGCGCACCTATAGATTTTGCTGACAGCACAACGCCGATATATCGGGTTTCTTTCATTCCTTCTTCGATCTTGGCTGTAAGCGAGTCGCCAACATCAATCTCAGCCTCATCCACCCACACCCGAGGAACACCGTGTTCGAGCAAGTCTTTCCGCAATTGCCGAACGAATGGTTTATCCGCGCCAGTATGGCTGAGAAAGATACCGTGGTATTTCTCGTGACGAGGATCTTCCTTCTCTAATTCAACGGCATCTAGGATGAGTCTGTTGGCTGCGGCTTCCGATGAAGGTGGCGTGATGACCCAGCCGGTTGTCGCTCCTAACGCAAACCGCCCACCCAAGCTATAGCCTTCGGGCGTAGATGCGATTGATGAATAGCCCTCTTGGTCACTGTCTGCCAAACAGAAACTCCATCCTGTTGCAGCTAGGGACTCAAAATACCGCACGAAGGGGCTTTCTGGATCAATGCTCTTTATTCTGCGTCCCTTCTTGAGCTGGAGGCTACTCCGCTTGACCATTCGGGCCACCGTCGGTGCCGCATAGCCGTATGAGGTCTCCCGGTAGCCGAAGAAGTTCATTCGCTTTGGCTCGGAAAGGCACCATACGACCGTGGTTCCTCCTGCTATCGCTGCCTCAAGCTCATTTTCCCGATCCGTACTATCGAATAGCGAATCAAGGTCGTATGCATCCTTTTTACGCTTCAAGTCGCCAAGTTCAGTAGGGGAGTCGGAGAACTCACCTTCTTCTCCAAACAGAAAATGCGAATAGCTCTTTGGGTTTATGACGATAACGTCGTACTCATACAAGGCAAACGCGGCACGATCCTGATCAACTGATGGCCTGCACAAGCCAAGATTATCGAACTCAACGCCCTCAATAGGTGTGCCAGTGTACTTAAGGCCAACGGTAAGCACTCTTTTCATGGAAGTCTTATTGCCTATCGGTATTCTGGATTGATGCGTGGATCGAGTGCAGCTCGTGTTCCACCTGCGCCAGCAATTTCTCGATCTTGTGCTGCTCGCCGCCAGCATAGGCCAGCGTCAGCAACGTGAGGGGATGCACGTCCATGACCTCGCACAGCTCGGCTACCTTGTTCAAGGTCGGGCTTTTCAGGCTGCGCTCCAGCGAACTCATGTAGGTGCGGCTCGACACGTCGGAGAACGCTTCCTGGCTCAAGCCACGCGCTTTCCTGACCGTCTTCAACGCTGCCGCAAATGAGTTTTTCGCTGTCATCCAGTGGTTTCCCCAAAACCCAAGATGACAGCCCATTGCGCCCTATAGGGCTACAATCTATAGTGTTCATTTGATGATCAGGACATGCGCTTTCGTGCTTCTACTGAAATCCGCATGTGTGGATTGTGCCAAATCCAGGGAACCGTATTCGTGTCATTGATGGCTTCCACAATGTCGCTTCCACGCCTTCGTGCTTCCGCACGAAAGCACGTTGCCGGATCGGCGGATTCGCGCTTTCGCGCACAAGCGCATCCGTGCATCACCGGCTTTGTGTAGTTGCAGGAGGAAGCGCCCATGAAGCCGCCTCTCGTCACCGACGCCCAGCGCGCGCAACTGCTCGCCAACGGCCGCGCACGCGCCGCCGGGCAGGCCCTCGACCCTCTGCCGGACCTCGGCACCGTGCGGCTGTCCGAGCTGGGCGCGATCCTTGGGCCACAGGCACGGCCCATCGAGCGCGACCTGTATTTCGTCGCCCTGCGCACGCTCTCGGAATACACGCGCCTAGCACACATCAACGGCTCGGTCATCGACTGAGCGGGCCCCGGCGCAGCGCCGCCAAGCCCGGCGCATTGTGGCTATTTCGGTCTGAGTTCAGACCGACAGCGCATCAATCCGCACTATTGCGCGGGCACCGCGCAGGCCAGACCCAAACAGTCCTGATCGCCGGCGCGGCTTCCGGCAAGGTGTGTTGTGCAGCGCACCATCCGGTGTGCGCGCAAGCCGTCGCATTCGGACGATCCACGCAATGCCCAGGAGCCAATCGGTCTTGACCACCGCCAGTTTATCGAATAGCCCGTGACGATTCGCCGATGACGCCGTAGCTCCCACTCTGATGCCCGTGGCGACGAGCCCTGCTGTCCGACAGGAGGCCGCGTCATGGCAGAGCCCGCCGATCACTGGCACCCCAGTGCCGCCTACCTCTACGTCCTGCATTTGGACGGCCCCGCGCTGGCCTGGGAGTACCTGCGCCGCCACCCGGACTACCGGCGCGACTGGCTGCGCCGTCGCCGCCATCCCGAGGCCGCGCGGCACTGGGGCCTGCGTCTGCTCGAAGACCCGGCCCTGGACGCGCGCGACGCGCACCCGGCCTGGTTCCCCGACCACGACAGCGTGGTGCAGCTCCACCCCGACGACGATCCACCGCCCGACGCCGTGACCTTCGACCTCTGGCGCATCCCCGGCCGCAAGCAACTGCTGCACGACGGCCGGCGGCTGGTGCTGCTCACCCGCTGGCCGGGCAGCCATGTGCGCCTGGCGCTCGCATCCGGCCTGGCGCACGGCATGGCCCACAGCTACGCCGTGCGCGCCGCTGCGCAGCCGCAGCCGCGCCATCGCGCCCTGGCCGGGGCACTGGACACGCTGGCCAACGCCGCCGCGCCGGTGGTGGCCCGGCCACGCCCGGCGGCCACCGCGCTGCTGGAGCTGCACACCCTGCAAGCGCTGGACGGCACCCTGGCGGGCGCGTCCCTGCGGCTGGTGGCCGATGTGCTGTTCAGCGCCGAAGACTGGCACGCCGACGGCGCGCTGCGCGCCCGCGTGCGTCGCCTGGTGCGGCGCGGGCAACGGCTGATGCGTGGCGGCTACCGCCGCCTGGCACAGCTTCCCGAACCTGAACAGGGACGTTTTGCCGACCACGCACAACGTCCCTGAGCAGGACGCCTTGCTTTCCTGAGACTGCCTCCATCCGGTCGCGCTGTCGCGGCTGGCGACCCTGACCGATGGAGGTTCACGCAATGAGACCGGCTCCCTTGCGGCCACAGGCCGCACCCGCTACCGCGCAGCAGCCCGCGCGCTACCTGACCAACGACGAAGCCGCCGAGTACCTGCGCCTGTCGCCGCGCACGCTGGAGAAACAGCGTGTGATCGGCGGCGGCCCGCGCTTTCGCAAGTTCGGCCGCCGCGTCATGTACGCGGTATCCGACCTCGACGCCTGGGCCGACCAGCGTCGCTACGAGGCGACTTCCGACCCGGAATATGCCGAACGCCACGCGGGCGATTACCGTGATGGCCGCTGATCGCTGGCGCGTGGGTGGCCGTCGCCATGTCCAGCCCGCCAGGGCAAGCCTTGCAGCGCGAACAGCTCGACCTGTTCCGCGCGCTGCCGGGCGACATGGCACCCCGCGACAGCCAGGACTTGATGGCTTTTCCGTTCTTCTCGCTGGCGAAGTCGCGGCGTACCGCGCCGATCGACTTCTGCGCCGGCGGCATCACCATCCGCGTGGAGGGTACGCAGGAGCACGGCATCGCAACGATATGGGATGCCGACCTGCTGATTTGGGCCGCCTCGCAGATCGTGGAGGCGCGCGACGCGGGCTTGCGCCCGTCGCGCTGGATACGCGCCACTCCCTACGAGATCCTGCGCTTCATCGGGCGCGGCACGTCTCTCAACGACTACCTGCGCCTGAAAGCCGCGCTCGACCGGCTGCAATCGACCACGGTGGCCACGTCCATCCGCGAAACCACGGGAAGGCGATTGCATCGCTTCTCGTGGATCAACGAGTGGAAGGAACTGGCCGATGCCAGCGGCGTGCCGCTGGGCATCGAACTGATCCTGCCGGACTGGTTCTATGCGGGCGTGCTCGATGCCGCCCTGGTGCTGACCATCGACCCAGCCTATTTCCGCTTGAAGGGCGGGATCGAACGCTGGCTGTACCGCCTGGTGCGCAAGCACGGCGGCAAGCAGCCGGGCGGCTGGCAATTCGACTTCCGGCACCTGCACCGCAAGTCGGGGAGCGCTGCGCGCTTCTCCGACTTCGCTTACGACCTGCGCGTCCTAGTGGCGCGGCAGTCGCTGCCCGGCTACGTCCTGGGCATCGAGCGAATGCCGGACGACGGAATGGAGCTGCTGACGTTCCGGCCCGTGCTGCACACGGCACGGGGATAACTCGGGGAAAAGGTGTGGACGGCCTCGTGCTATCAGGAGTACCGGGTATCGTGCTATCGGGAGTACGCCTATCGTGCTATCAGGAGTACGAAAACGCCGGAAAGCCAATAACGGCGCGGGTTTGCGGCCCCTCTAACTTCCCTAACAAGAAATACATAACTTTTAGTAGAAGCGCGCCGTTTCGGTGGACAACCGAGAAACGGCACGGCGAACAGCGTTTTGCACGGCAGGCAAAGCCCGGCTTTCCAGCAGGGAGGGCCGCGCCATGATCCTCGCTCTGCTCAACCAGAAAGGCGGTGTCGGCAAGACGACGCTCGCCACGCACATCGCGGGCGAACTGGCGATGCGCGGCCAGCATGTTGTCCTGCTCGATGCCGACCCGCAGGGTTCATCCCTGGACTGGACGCAGCGCCGGAGCCAGCAAGGCTTGTCACGGCTGTTCAGTGCCGTGGGCCTCGCCCGCGAAACGCTGCATCAGGAAGCGCCCGAACTGGCACGCCGCGCCGATCACGTCGTCATCGACGGCCCGCCGCGCATCGCCGCCCTGGCGCGCTCCGCGCTGCTGGCGGCCGAGCGCGTGCTGATCCCGGTACAGCCCAGCCCCTACGACCTGTGGGCCAGCTCGGAAATGGTTTCGCTGATCCGCGAGGCGCAGGTGTTCCGGCCGCTGCTCCGCGCGGCCTTCGTCATCAACCGGCGCGTCAGCACCACCATCATCGGGCGCGAGGCGCGGCAATCGCTCGCCGAACAGCCGCTGCCCGCGCTGCGCTCGGAGGTGCATCAGCGCATCGTCTTCGCCGACAGCGTGGCCGCTGGCCGGCTCGCACGCGAGACAGCGCCCGACAGTGCCGCCGCCCGCGAAATCACCGCCCTGGTGGACGAACTGCTGCGGTGGCCGACATGACAGCGCAGCAGCCACCCAACAGCAAACGCACGGGCAAGCGCGTCGGCATCGGCGCACGTCCGCCCGCGAATCCACATGCCGAGGCGTGGATTCGCCAGGGCGATGCCGACGCGCTGGGCAAAGGCGACCTCTACACGGCCCGCCTCACACTCGACATTACGCCCGCCATGCGGGCGCGCATCAAGGTGTCGGCCTTCACGCAAGGCGTGACCGTGGCCGACCTGCTGCGCGGCCTGCTGGAGCGGGAGTTTCCGCCGGAGAACACACCATGAACGCATCCGCTTTGCCTGCCGCGAACGCGGCACCGGCTGCGCCGCTGCCTGCGCTTTCGGCACTCGCCGGACAGGCCGGCAATGTGCCGCTCACGCGCGTTTCGCTGGCCTACCTCGAACATCGCTTCAAGCTCTACCTGCGCTTCGGCGAACCGGCGCGCACGCTTCAGCTCGACCGCTGGCGGCGCTCCGCGGTGTTCCTGCCGGACGCGATGCTCTGCCGAATCCGCTGGCAGGCCAACGATTACGGCACCGTGCGCTGGCAGCTCATGGTGATGCAGACCGCCACGCCGCTCGATGCCGTGCAGCGCATCCCCGGCGTGCAGCCGGGCGCGCGCCTGCTGCTGCACACCGAAGGCGATGCCAACGTGCGCGCCGTGCTGGAGCGCATCGACGGCATCGAGGCGCTGGGCATCGCCGTCATCGACGTGTCGCCCGCGTACTGGCGCACGCTGGGCAACCGTCTTGCGGCTCGCCTTGCGCTGCCCGAATACACCGCCGAGCGGCATACCGCCTGGCTGGCCGGGAAGGTGCTGCCATGACGGCCCCGACCACCACGGCCAATGCGCCCGCAGTGCCGCCGCGTCCTCACTCACGCCTGCGCGCTCGCATCGTGCTGGCGACACTAACCGCCATCAGCTTCGCTGCGCTGGCCTGGGCGGCTTTCGTGTCGCCGCTGCCGCGTCTGACCTACAACCCGTCCGACAGCGTGGCAGTCGGCTGGTATCGCATCGACCCGCTCGACCCGCGCCCTGCCTCGCTGCCACGTCCGTTGTCCGTGGACAGCATCGTGCTGGTGCCGCTTCCGGCTACGGCCGCCGCGCTCGCTGCGCAGCGCGGCTACCTGCCGACGCGCGTTCCGCTGCTCAAACGTGTGGGCGCGGTCGCGCCGCAACACGTCTGCATCGTCGCCGGTCAGGTACGCATCGACGGCGTGCCTTCGGCCGCCGCGCTGCCTGCCGATCGGCTGGGCCGGGCGCTGCCGTCCTTGCAGCTTTGCCGCCGCCTTGAACCGGGCGAACTGTTCCTGTTGAGCGTGACGAATCCGGCATCGTTCGACAGTCGGTATTTCGGCCCGGTCAGCGCATCCTCCGTGATCGGCGTTGCGCATCCGGTGTGGCTGGAGACACACCCATGATGGCCGCCGATTCGCTGCACGTTGCCGTGCATCTCATCGTGCCATCGGGCGTGTTGTTCCGCTGGCTGCTGCCGTGTCGTCGCGCCTGCCGTGCTGGAGCATTCGCACCGCACGTCTCGCTGCCTTCGGCGCAGCCGTCCAACGTGCAGACGTCTTGCCTCGAACGCGCCCGGCCTGCGGTCATCGCCGCATTCGCCGGCGCGCTGGCTGCACACGCAGCAGCGCCGCCGGGCCGCCGGTGCCTGGAGCGACAGCGGAAGGCAAAGGCGGAAGGCAAGACAAAAGGACGCGGCACCGGGCCGCGTCGAAAGCCCGTCTGCACGTGGGGTTGGCGCGGCACGCAGCGGCTTCGCCGCCGTGCCGCGTATGGCGCGAGGCCCGCGCCAATGCAGGCATGTCCGCGTGCTTCGCACGACAGGACACGCCAGAGCTTGCAGGGAGCGCAGCCATGAGCGACCGCCGCGACGACGATTTCCGAGTGCGCCCCAGCGCCCCGAAGAACCGGGGCAAGGGCCAGGGGCAGAGCTTCGTATCCAAGGTGCTCAAGCAGACCGGCAAGGCCAGCGGCGGCAAGTCCTCGGTACGCCGTCCTGGCGCGACGGGTGGCACCGGCCAGCGACCCGGCTCACGCCTGGGGCGCGGCCATACGGCGGCGCGCTTCGCGGGCGCGAAGCTGACGCCCATGTCGCGGCGCGCGACCATCAAGACGCTGCTGGTGAATCACCAGCGGGCCAGCCCGCAATCGCTCGCCAAGCACCTGCGCTACATCGAGCGCGACGGCGTGGGCCGTGACGGCGAGCCGGGCCAAGCCTACGGGCCGCAGACCGACGACGCCGACCTCGACGCCTTCAAGGAACGCTGCGCCGACGACCGGCACCATTTCCGCTTCATCCTCTCGCCCGAGGATGGCGCGGAGCTGGAAGACCTGCGCACCTACACGCGACACCTCATGGGCCGCATGGAAGCCGACCTGGGCACGGGCCTCGATTGGGTGGCCGTGAACCACTGGAACACAGACAACCCGCACACGCACATCGTCGTGCGCGGGCGCGACGACACCGGCAAAGACCTCATCATCGCGGGCGACTACATCGCCGATGGCTTCCGCCACCGCGCCGCCGAGCTGGCGACCGAATGGCTGGGGCCACGCACCGAGCTGGAGATCCAGCAGACCTTGCAGCGCGAGGTGGAGCAAGAGCGGTGGACGAACCTGGATCGCACCTTGAAGCGCGAGGCCGGCGACGACGGCCTGGTGCATGTCGGACGGTTCAACGAACCCCGCTTGCAGCGCCAACGCCTGCTGCTGATCGGCCGCCTGCAACGCTTGCAGCGCCTGGGCCTGGCCGACGAGACGCAGCCCGGCACCTGGGCCGTCCATGCCGATGCGGAGAAGACCCTGCGCGCCCTAGGCGAGCGCGGCGACATCATCCGCACCATGCAGCGGGCAATGAGTGGGAAGTCGCGCGAGCTGGCGGTGTTCGAGCCGGGAGACGATGGCCGAACCATCCTCGGGCGCGTTGCCGCGAAGGGACTGGCCGACGAGCTGCGCGACCGGGGCTATCTGGTCATCGACGGCGTGGACGGCAAGGCACACTACGTCGCGCTCAACGCCCGCGACGAACTGGCGAACTATCCGACCGGGGCCGTGGTGGAGGTGAAGGGATCAGCCGACGTGCGCGCGGCCGACAGGAACATCGCCGCGCTGGCGAGCGATGGCCTGTACCGCACCGATCATCACTTTGCCGTGGCGCAGGGCCAGGCCGTGCCGGGCCGCGACCCGCAGGAGGTCGTGGCCGCCCACGTCCGCAGGCTGGAAGCCCTGCGCCGGGCTGACATCGTGGAGCGCGTGGCCGAAGGGCTATGGAAGGTGCCTGACGACCTGCCCGAGCAGGGCCGCCGCTACGACGCGCAGCGCCTGGGCGGCGTGACGGTGGAACTGAAATCGCACTTGCCCATAGAGCGGCAAGCCCGCGTCATCGGGGCAACCTGGCTCGACCAGCAGTTGATCGGCGGCGGCTCGGGCTTGGGCGACCTGGGCTTTGGTGGCGAGGCCAAGCAGGCGATGCAGCAGCGTGCCGACTTTCTGGCCGAACAGGGGCTGGCCGAGCGACGCGGGCAGCGCGTGATCCTGGCGCGCAACCTGCTGGGCACGCTGCGCAACCGGGAACTGACCCAGGCCGCGAAGGACATTGCCGCCGATACCGGCCTGGAGCATCGGCCTGTGGCCGATGGGCAGCGCGTGACCGGTATCTACCGGCGCAGCGTCATGCTCGCCAGCGGGCGCTACGCGATGCTGGACGACGGCATGGGGTTCAGTCTGGTGCCGTGGAAGCCGGTGATCGAGCAGCGACTAGGACGGCAGCTCGCCGCGACGGTGCGCGGCGGTGGAGTGTCATGGGAGCCCGGCAAAACACTCGGCCTATAGTGCGCTCGCTATATGCGCTTTCCAGTTCATTGCAACGGTTGCTAGTCGCTGAGATACCTCGACACATACTGTGGTACTGCATCGCAAACACTAACGGAAAATTCATTTGTTCTCTTGGCATCACTCTTGACTAGCCGACCAGCTCAAAAATCTGTCGTGCATCGAGCCCTAGTTTGGCGGCCGACTTGTAGATCAACAACTGCTTTGCCAATCGAGCCGCGCCATCCGGTGCGATACAGATATCGAGATTGCGCGAACTTTCCCCGGCGGCAGCCTTTGCACGAACAAACAGTTTTGCGTTGTACTTTTTGATTGCTAAAGATGGTTCGCGGGTAGCCAACAGTTCCTCAGCAAACTCGGCCGCGTCCAGCATGGCGAGGTTGGCGCCTTCGCTGGCGAACGGTGACATGAGATGCGCTGCGTCGCCAAGCAGCGTCACACTTGGCTGGTCGTCCCACGTCAACCCAATAGGTAGCATATTGATCGGTCGTGGAATAAAGCTGTCATCGCATGCGCATATCATTTCAGTGAATTCCGGTTCCCAGTCGGAAAACAGGTCAAGCAGAGCTTCCCGTGCTTCCGCCGGACGATCGAATGGGATACCGCACGTCGAAAGCCAATCTTCGGGTACGCGGAAGGCGGCGTAGACGCGAATTCGCCCATCCCCATTAGCTTGCGCCAACAGTCCCTTGTTGTCGGAAAGCGCCAATAGGCTGCCTTTGCCAACGATATTGGCGATGCCGCGATGGTTCTGTTTGGCATCAGGAATGCTGATTTCGATAAAGCTGACGCCTGTATAAAACGGCTTGGCGTCTGATATTAGCGGACGCACGCGCGACCAAGCACCGTCAGCGCCAACCAGCACGCCGGCCTTGATGCATGCACCGTTCTCAAAGTGCAGCACATGGCATCCCCGCTCAACGGGTTCGATGTTGATCAGCTCGTGACCCCAAAGGATGCAGCCAGGTTCGAGCGAGTCGATCAGCAGGTCGCGCAACGCGCCACGATCAACCTCCGGCCGGTCGAAGTTGGCCGAGTCGCCGGTCTCGTCCCAATGGAAATGTCCTACCTTATCGACAATGCGAAGTCCTTGGCCTTCTGGCCGCGCAACGGCCTGAAACTCGGCTTCTAGCCCGGCGTCCCTGAGCGCACGCTGTCCAGATTCGGCATGCATGTCGAGCGTACCGCCCTGGCTGCAAGCATCGCGCGAAGCATCACGCTCGAAGATGACGGCTTCCAGGCCGTGCTTTTGTAGGATGCGTGCAAGCGTGAGCCCTCCCAGGCCGGCACCGATGATGGCGATGCGATGGAATTCTGGTTCAGTCATAAGGACTTTCTTTGTGCGACGGCGTCAGTCACTCCGGCAAAGTAGCTCCTTGGCATCGTAATTTCCCTTCAGGCGGTGCAGATGCCAGTCACGGCGACCTTTTGGAATAGGTGCGGCGTGGCGACGGCGGACGAGGGATAGGTCGAGAGCTTGGCAATGAACTCGGGATGAGTGAACGCCGCGCGGAATGCCGCTGTGGACTCCCACACCGCATAGTTCATGTAGGTCGGGCTATCGCCGATGGCGCGATGAAGCTGGGCCGCAATGAAGCCCGGTTGGCGCTTCATGAACTCAGCATCGTTCTTCCATGCAGTCAGAAACGCAGTCTCATCGGCCGCATCCATTGTGAACACGTTGACCAGAACTACAGGCCCGGTCTCCACATCAAGCTGCTGCTGGATAGGGAACTTGTCATCCAAGGGCTTCAAGAGAGACATACAAAACTCCTTTCGGTTATTGGACTAGGACGCGACCATATTTATGGTTCGCCGGCATGAACCTGCGACATCACCGAAAGCACCCTAATCGCTGCATCCAGATCGGACACGGTGAACTGGGATGCCATCTGCCGCACATGCTTGTGCCAGCGGTCTACCAAGGCGTCGTAGGCGGTTTGCCCCTTGGTAGTCAGGGCATACAACGGTGATCGCTTGTGCGTCGGATTGGGTAGAGCCTCGACAAGACCCTCATCCACTAGCAGGTTGATCTGCTTGAGAACGCCTTGCCGCGTCACACCCATCGCTGCGGCGATCTGCGGGATGTTTGGAGGGTGTGGCGCGAGAGAGATAGCGCCAAGCACCTGCCAGCGCGCACTGGTCAATCCGTGTGGCTGGGAGAAGTGATTGCCCCACTCAAGGAGCTGGCCGTTCAACCTGAAAACGGACAACGCGATGGCGGTCAACTTGTTTGCTCTGTTTGGACTCATGCTAAACCTCACGATTGACAACTAGTTTACTTAATGGGAAACTAGTTGTCAATATAGTTTGATCCAGGTGGCATCGAGCCAATACAGACTTCCTCCCTCAATAGAAGCAAGGACAGCAGGACTATGGAGATTCGACACCTTCGTTGCTTCCTTGCGGTTGCCGAAGAACTCCATTTCGCCCGCGCAGCGGAGAAACTTCACATCGAGCAGTCACCGCTCTCACGGGCTATCAAAGAGTTGGAAGAAGAGCTCGGCGTAGTGCTGTTCGATCGCACGACGCGCAGCACGCGGCTGACCCGTGCGGGCAAGCTGTTTTTGGAGCATGTGCGCCGCGTGTTCGCAGTTCTACAACAAGCACGCGACAGCGTGAAGGCCGCGGCCAATGGCTTTCATGGTCAGTTGCGCGTTGCCTTGTCGGACGGCATCACACCATCACGCTTGCCGACCTTGCTTGCGCTTTGCCGCCAGGAGGAGCCGGAGGTCGAAATTCGCTTCTCCGAAGTGCCACTGACGCAGCAGATAAAAGGGCTGCACGATGACCTGTACGACGTGGGCTTTGCTCTGTCCGACGAGGTAGGGGACGGTATCGTTGCCATGCCTGCTTGGAGCGACCCGCTCATGGTGGCGGTGCCGGCGCGACATACGTTGCTTTCCAAAAAGCGCATATCCCTGGAAGAACTGCTGAGCTATCCCCTGGTGTTGTGCGACGCGCAAGTCTGCGAGGGCCACGCCAGACACGTGGAGCGCGTCTTACGCCGCGTGGATGTGGAGCCATTGGTCGCCGAGCGCGTAGCTTCCTGCGACCTCATGATGGTGTTGGTGTCGGCTGGGTATGCACTCGGCCTGGCAGGCGCTTCGCATATTGCCGCCAGCCGGGAATCGGGAGTGGTAGCCCGCCCGCTTGCATCGCGCGTTCCGCCGCTAACTACCTACTTGTTGCGCCTTGATCGCAATCCATCTGATGAACTGAGGCGGTTTATCGAACGAGTGCAAGCCATCGACTCACCTGAAACCTCTAGACCCATGCGGGGCCGCAACTCTGATCAGCCGGAGGAACCTACGCCATGAAGAAAATCATCAAACTCTTTCTTGCGTCCCTCTTGACCGCCTGCGGCCCGTCCGAAGCGCCACAGAAACCCGCCGATTCCGCAGCCAATATCCCCACGGTGGAAGAACTTGCGGCCAACCCCGAACGGCTCAAGGAGCTGCGGCAGCAGTGCAAGACAGACCGTGCCAAGCTGGGGGATGTGTTGTGCAACCGGGTCGCCGAGGCCACGCGCAAGCGGTTCTATGGCGATGGCGAAACCCCGTACACGCCGCCGAAAGAAGCACCCAAACTCTGATTGTTGGCGGTTCGCCGCATCTCTTTCATTTTTCTGCTCGACACGCCGCAACGCGCCCGAGCTTGCGGCGTTTTTCTTTGCCTCGCCACCGCGCTAATTCTTTCTTTTTGCTCGATCTTTCTGCTTAAAACGGTCTTTGACCGGCACTGACCCGGCACCGATCCTGACGCCTGCGGCACGTCTTTGTGCCGCTCTTTCCATGAGGAATCAGCGCAGGAGAAATCGGGGGTCAGGTCATGCAAGGGACGAACGTGCTGTTCGGTCAGATCGCCGTGGTGTTCGGCATCGTGATCGCCGGAGTGTGGGGTGCCACGCAATGGACAGCAGCAGCTCTTGGCTATCAAGTACGCCTTGGCTCGCCCTGGTTCGATCTTCTTGGCACGCCGATCTATCACCCGTGGAAGCTGTTTGAGTGGTGGTTTTCTTACGGCGCCTATACCCCGGAAATCTTCGACACCGGCGGAGCCATCGCTGGCAGCAGTGGCATGGTCGCTGTGGCTGTCGCCATTGCCATGTCGGTCTGGCGCTCGCGGCAGGCACGCCTTGTCACGACCTACGGATCGGCCCGCTGGGCGAACGCGCAGGACATTTGCAAGGCGGGCCTCACGCAGCCAGAGGGCGTGTTCCTCGGCCAGCACGACCGCCAGTACCTGCGCCATGAAGGGCCAGAGCACGTCCTGACCTTCGCGCCTACGCGCAGCGGTAAGGGCGTCGGCCTGGTGGTGCCCACCCTGTTGAGCTGGCCGGCTTCTGCCGTCATCCACGACATCAAGGGCGAGAACTGGCAGATCACCGCCGGCTGGCGCAGCCGTTTCAGCCACTGCCTGCTGTTCAACCCGACCGATGCGAAGTCGGCGGCCTACAACCCGCTGCTGGAGGTGCGGCGCGGCGCGCATGAAGTGCGCGACGTGCAGAACATCGCGGACATTCTTGTCGATCCCGAAGGCGTGCTGGAGAAGCGCAACCATTGGGAGAAGACCAGTCACGCCTTGCTGGTCGGAGCGATCCTGCATGTGCTCTACGCGGGCGAAGACAAGACGCTGCGCGGCGTCGCCAACTTCCTCAGCGACCCGGCCAGCCCGTTCGAGCTGACCTTGCATCGAATGATGACCACGCCGCACCTCGTTGATGGCCCGCATCCCGTGGTGGCGTCCGCTGCGCGTGAAGTCCTCAACAAGAGCGATAACGAACGCTCCGGCGTGCTTTCCACGGCCATGAGCTTCCTTGGCCTGTACCGCGACCCCACGGTGGCCGAAGTCACTTCGCGCTGCGATTGGCGCATCGCCGACTTCATATCCGCCAAGCACCCCGTATCACTGTACCTGGTGGTGCCGCCTTCGGACATATCGCGCACCAAGCCGCTCATCCGCCTGATCCTCAACCAGATCGGGCGACGCCTCACCGAATCGCTGGACGGCAGCGACGGCATCGAACGTAGACACAAGCTGCTGCTGATGCTCGACGAGTTCCCGGCCCTGGGCCGGCTCGACTTCTTCGAGACAGCCTTGGCCTTCATGGCGGGCTACGGCATCCGCAGCTTCCTCATCGCGCAGTCGCTCAACCAGATCGACAAAGCCTACGGTCAGAACCATTCGATTCTGGACAACTGCCATGTGCGCGTGACGTTCGCCACCAACGACGAGCGCACCGCCAAGCGCATTTCCGAGACGCTGGGCACCGCGACCGAGCTGCGCGCACAGCGCAACTACGCGGGCCACCGGCTCGCGCCGTGGCTGGGCCACCTCATGGTGTCGCGCCAGGAGACGGCCCGCCCGCTGCTGACGCCGGGCGAAGTCATGCAGCTTCCGCCCGACGAGGCGGTGGTGATGGTGTCCAGCGTGGCACCGATCAAAGCCACGAAGCTGCGTTACTACGCCGACGCCAATTTCAAGCGGCGAGTGCTGCCGCCGCCCGCACTGGCAGATGGGCAGTACGCCGACGCGCCGCCGCTGCGCCCCGACGACTGGAGCGGCTTGGCAATCCCTGCCGTGCCCGCTGCGCCTGCGGCCGATGCAGCCGAAGGCTTCGGGGCTTTGGCCGACGACGGCGGCCCACGCCGTCAGCCTGAACTCTCCGAAACCGTCGCCTACGACCCCGAACTGGCCGCGCCCGCAGCCGACCTCGCGCTGCTCGATGACGACGACGACCTGCCGCTTCCCCTTCCTCGCCAGCTTGATCCAGCCATGCAACGCACGGCCCGGCTGGCATCGCTGAACCCCAACGACGGAATCGAGCTATGAGCCAGTACCGCCTGAACCTCTTTATCCAGCCCGAACACGCCCAGCGGCTCGATGAACTGGCCGCCAAGAAAGGCGTGTCCAAATCCAGCATCGTCGCCGCCGCCTTGGCGTCCTGGCTGTCGCCGGACGCGGCCGACCAGCGCGAGGCAGCCATCGCCAAGCGACTGGATCGGCTGTCGCGCCAGGCCGAGCGCATGCAGCGTGATCAGAACATCGCCATCGAAACGCTGGCGCTGTTCATCCGCTACTACCTGACCGTCAGCACGCCGGTTCCCGAAGCGCACCAAGACGCGGCCCGCGCCCAGGGCAAGGCGCGATTCGAGCAGTTCACCGAGCAGCTTGGCCGCCACCTGATGCGCGGACGCAGCCTGGTGCGCGACGTGGTGGAGGAACTGCACCCCGACCCGGTGCGGATGGAGGACGCGGCGGCAGCCGCCCAGGCTCGGGAGCGTGCCTCATGAGCGCCGTTCCGCAACTCCCGCCCGAGCCACGCTCATCCGCTGCGGCCTCGCTCGACCGGCGCATCCAGATGCTGCGCACGGCAATGGGGCCGCTTATCGCCACCGCGCTCGAAGACCCCGACGTGGTGGAAATCATGCTCAACCCGGATCGCACCCTTTGGGTGGATCGCCTGTCGTCGGGCCGCGCGCCGATGGGCGTGGAAATGCCCGAGGCCGATGGCGAGCGAATCATCCGCCTGGTCGCGGCCCACGTCGGCGCGGAAGTCCATCGCGGCCAGCCGCTGCTGTCCGCCGAGCTGCCCGAGACGGGCGAACGCTTCGAGGGCATCCTGCCGCCCGCCGCGCCGGGGCCGGCCTTCGCGCTGCGCAAGCGCGCCATCGGCGTGATCCCGCTGGAGCGGTATGTCGTGGACGCAATGATGACCGCCGCCCAGGCGGGCTTTCTGGTGCGCGCCGTGCGCGAGCGCCAGAACGTCCTGATCGCCGGGGCCACCAGCAGCGGCAAGACCACGCTCGCCAATGCCTTGCTCGCCGAAATCGCCGCCACGGGCGACCGCGTTCTGATGCTCGAAGACACGGTGGAGCTGCAATGCGCGGCCCGCGACCACGTTCCGCTGCGCACGCGCGCGGGCGTGGTGTCCATGACCGAGTTGGTGCGCTCGTCCATGCGCCTGCGGCCCGATCGCGTGGTGGTCGGCGAGGTGCGCGGCGCCGAGGCGCTGGATCTCATCAAGGTGTGGGGTACCGGCCACCCCGGCGGCATCGCCACGATCCACGCCGGTTCCGCGCTGGGCGCGCTGCTGCGCATGGAGCAACTGATTCTCGAAGTGGCGGTGAACCCGCCTCGTGCGTTGATCGCCGAGGCGGTCAACGTGGTGATCCACATTGCCGGTCGCGGGCGCAAGCGCCGCATCGAGAGCATCGCCCGCGTCGTCGGCTTCGACGGCGTGGGCTACCAACTGGCGGACGCGCTGGAAACGCCGTTTCCCGAACTGCCGCTATTTCCCGAGGCCGCACCCGCTGCGGCGATTTCCCCGTCCCCTGACCAACTTGGAGAACTGCCATGACGCAGATGATCGTTCCTGCTTTCCGTGTTTCTGCAAATCCGGCTTTGCGCCTTCCCATGCGGTCGCGGCTACGCAGCCTGGCCCGCCCTGCGGCGCAAGGGCTGATGCTGGCCGCGCTGCTGCTGTTCCTGGCCGGAACCGCGCAGGCCGCCGGTTCCTCGATGCCGTGGGAAGGCCCGCTGCAATCCATCCTCGAATCCATCCAGGGGCCGGTGGCGCGCATCGTGGCCGTCATCATCATCATCGCCACGGGCCTCGCGCTGGCCTTCGGCGACACGTCGGGCGGCTTCCGAAAGCTAATCCAGATCGTGTTCGGCTTGTCCATCGCGTTCGCGGCTTCGAGTTTCTTCCTGTCGTTCTTCAGCTTCTCCGGCGGGGCTGTTGTATGAGCGCGCCGGATAGCTTCGCGGCCGGGTTCGAGGTGCCTTTGCACCGCTCGCTGACCGAGCCGATCTTGCTGGGCGGCGCACCGCGCACCGTGGCGATTGCCAACGGCACGCTGGCCGCCGCCGTCGGGCTGGGCCTGCAACTGTGGATTCCGGGCGTCGTGCTCTGGATCGTCGGCCATTCGCTGGCGGTATGGGGTGCGCGCGTCGATCCGCAGTTCATGGCCGTGTTCGCCCGGCACATCAAACACCGCCCGTTGCTGGACGTGTGAGGGGATGCCGACATGCTGAACCTTGCCGAATACCGCCAGCGCCCGGCCTTGCTCGCCGACTGGCTGCCCTGGGCCGGGCTGGTCGCGCGGGGTGTCGTCTTGAACAAGGATGGCAGTTTCCAGCGCACGGCCCGGTTTCGCGGGCCTGACCTCGACAGTGCCACGCAAGGCGAGCTGATCGCCACGTCGGCCCGCTTGAACAACGCGCTGCGCCGGCTGGGTTCGGGCTGGGCGCTGTTCATCGAGGCCGAGCGCCGTGCTGCCGCCGATTACCCGCACTCCGAGTTTCCCGAGCCGCTTTCGTGGCTGGTGGACGAAGAACGCCGCTCGGCCTTCGAGGATACCGGCCATCACTTCGAGAGCGGCTATCACCTGACGCTGGTGTACCTGCCGCCCGAGGAATCGCGCGCCCGTGCCGCCAAGATGCTCTACGAGAACACGCCGACGAATGGCGTGGACTGGCGCGAGCGGCTGCAAGCCTTCGTTGCGGAGACGGATCGCGTCTTTGATCTGCTCGATGGCGTCATGCCGGAAATTGCCTGGCTGGACGACAGCCAGACGCTGACCTACCTGCACGCAACCATCTCAACGCGGCGCTACCGCGTGGGCGTGCCCGAAGTGCCGTTCCACATCGACGCGCTGCTGACCGATTCGCCGCTGGTCGGTGGCCTGGCGCCCATGTTGGGCGACCAGCACCTGCGCGTGGTATCGGTGCGGGGCTTTCCGACTTCGACCTGGCCGGGGATTCTGGACGATCTCAACCGCCTGGGATTTGGCTATCGCTGGAGTACGCGCTTTCTGTGCCTCGACAAATCCGAGGCGGAACGGGAATTGGGGCGTCTGCGCCGCCAGTGGTTCGCCAAGCGCAAGAACGTCATCGCGCTGCTGCGCGAAACGATCTTCCAGCAGGAAAGCCCGCTGGTCGATACCGACGCCAACAACAAGGCCGCAGATGCTGATGCCGCCTTGCAGGAGCTGGGCAGCGATCAAGTCGCCTTCGGCTACCTGACGGCGACCGTCACCGTCATGGACGAAGACGCCGCCGTGGCCGACGAGAAGCTGCGCATGGTGGAGCGCGCCATCCAGGGCCGGGGCTTTGTCACCATCCCCGAAACGCTCAACGCCATGGATGCCTGGCTGTCCTCGCTCCCCGGCAACGCCTACGCCAACGTGCGCCAGCCCATCGTCTCGACGCTGAACCTGGCGCACATGATGCCGGTGTCGGCGGTATGGGCCGGGCCGGAGAAGAACGACCACCTGGGCGGCCCGCCGCTGATCGTCACCCGCACCGATGGCGCGACGCCGTTCCGGCTGGTGACGCACATCGGCGACGTGGGCCACACGCTGGTCGCCGGCCCGACTGGCATGGGCAAGTCGGTCTTGCTCGCCACGCTGGCGATGCAGTTTCGCCGTTATCGCGGCTCACGCATCTTTGCGTTCGACATGGGGCGCTCGATGCGCGCCACGATCCTCGGGCTGGGTGGCGAGCACTACGACCTGGGCACGGACGGCGAAATCGCCTTCCAGCCGCTTGCCCGCATCGACCACGAGGGCTACCGCACCTGGGCCGCCGAATGGATCGAAGGCCGCTTGCTGCACGAAGGCGTGGCAGTCGGCCCCGACGAGAAGGCGGCCATCTGGTCGGCGTTGGGAAGCCTTGCCGGTGCGCCGGTGGAGCAGCGCACGATGACGGGCTTGTCGGTGCTGCTGCAATCGAACGCGCTGCGTCAGGCGCTCGCGCCCTATGTGCTGGGCGGCGCGCACGGCAAGCTGCTGGACGCCGACCACGACCGGCTGGGCATGGCGGACGTGCAGGGTTTCGAGATGGAGGAACTGATGCACAGCAAGGCCGCCGTCATGGCCGTGCTGCATTACCTCTTTGCGCGCTTTGACGAACGCTTCGACGGTGCGCCCACGCTGCTGATCCTCGATGAAGCATGGCTGTTCTTGGATGACCCGGTGTTTGCCGCGCGCATCCGCCAGTGGCTCAAGACGCTGCGCAAGAAAAACGTATCGGTGATCTTCGCCACGCAGAGCCTTGCCGACATCAAGGATTCCAGCATCGCGCCCGCGATCATCGAAAGCTGCGCAAGCCGTATCTTCCTGCCGAACCCGCAGGCGACCGAGCCGCAGATTCGCACGATCTACGAGGGCTTCGGCCTGAATTCGCGGCAAATCGAGATCGTGGCCACGGCCGTTCCGAAGCGCGACTACTACTACCAATCCCGCCTCGGCAACCGCCTGTTCGACCTCGACCTGGGGCCGGCGACGCTGGCCTTCGCGGGCGCTTCCACGCCGCAAGACCAGCGCGACATAGACCGTGTGCTGCTGGACGCCGGCACGCCCGGCTTCGCGGGCGCCTGGCTGCGCCATCGCGGCCTCGATTGGGCGGCTGACCTGCTGCCCTCGTTCCCCGGCCTCGCGCCGGATTCCCTCCGTACCGCCAACCACCCATTGGAGAACCAGCCATGAAGATCCGTGCGCTTTCCATTTCGCTCGCCGCCGCGCTGTCGGTGTCGCTGCTGACCGTGCAGCCCGCATCGGCGCTGACAGTGTTCGACCCCTCCAACTTCGTGCAGAACACGCTGACTGCCATCCGCACGCTGGAGCAGATCAACAACCAGATCAACCAGCTCCAAAACGAAGCACAGATGCTGATGAACCAAGCCCGCAATCTGGCGAGCCTGGACTTCAACATCGTCAACCGGCTGCGCTCGACGCTTGCCACCACCGAACGCCTGATTGCCGAGGCCCAGGGGCTGGCCTACGACGTGCAGAACCTCGACCGTGATTTCGCGCGCCTGTACCCGGATCAGTACGCCGCCACGATCAGCGGCGACCAGATGTACCGCGACGCCCGCGAACGCTGGAAGAACACGCTCGATGGACTGCACACCGCGATGCGGATGCAGGCGCAGGTGTCGCAGAACTTGCGCCAGGACGAGAGCGCACTGGCCGACCTTGTGAGCCAGAGCCAGTCGGCCACGGGCGCGCTGCAAACCATGCAGGCGACCAATCAGCTTTTGGCTTTGCAGGCCAAGCAGTCGATCCAGTCGCAGCAGCTCCAGATCACGCAAGACCGCGCGGCCTCGTTGGAGTTGGCACGGCAGGCGGCGGCCACCGAACGCGCCCGCGAAATGCGGCGGCGCTTCCTCGGGGAAGGCACGCCGTACACGCCGCAGTCCGTCAACTTCTACCGCGACTGACGGGGGCCGACATGCGATGCGTCCTCGTCCTTGGTGTCGCGCTGCTGGCCGCCTGCGGCGAGCAGCCTGCCGACAACCTCGCCGATGCCCTGGCCGCCGATCCCGTGCGGCTCAAGGCATTGCGCGCGCAATGCGCGGCCGACCGGCAGGCCACAGGCGAGGACGCTTGCCGCGCCGCCGCCGAAGCCTTCCGGCGGCGCTTCTTTTCCGGCGAGGCCGGGCCAGATGAATACCAGACGCTGGCCGACCTGCCGTCGATCCCGCCCAGCTTCGAGGAACCGGAGGGCACGCCATGAATGACGTGACCATCATCGACCAGTTCCTCATCACCTTCGCCACCTACATCGACTCGGGTTTCGGGCTGCTGCGCGGCGAAGTGGCGTTCCTCACGGCCACGCTGATCGTCATCGACATGACGATCGCTGGGCTGTATTGGGCCATGAGCCACGCCACCGGCCAAGGCGATGACGTGATCGCCAAGCTGCTGCGCAAGGTGCTCTACGTCGGTGCCTTCGCCTACATCCTCAACAACTTCAACTGGCTGGCCAGCATCGTGTTCCGCTCGTTCGCGGGGCTGGGCATCACCGCCACCGGCTCGGCCATCACGATGGAGAACTTCTTGCAGCCGGGCCGGCTCGCCAAGGCTGGCATCGACGCTGCGGCGCCGATTCTGGAGCAGGTCGGCGATATGGCCGGTTTTCCCGAGGTGTTCGTGAACCTCGACGCCATCACGGTGATGTTCATTGCGTGGCTGGTCGTGGTGCTGTGCTTTTTCGTGCTGGCGATCCAGCTTTTCATCACGCTGATCGAGTTCAAGCTGACCGCGCTCGCCGGGTTCGTGCTGGTGCCGTTCGCGCTCTGGAACAAGACCTCGTTCCTGGCCGAGAAGGTGCTGGGCAATGTCGTGTCCGCCGGCGTCAAGGTGTTGGTGCTGGCCGTGATCGTCGGCATCGGCTCGGGCCTGTTCGCACAGTTCCAAGTCCATCCCGCCGAACCGTCCATCGACCACGCGCTGGTCATCATGCTGGCCTCGCTCACCTTGCTGGCGCTGGGGATCTTCGGCCCCGGCATCGCCACGGGCCTCGTGTCCGGTTCGCCCCAGCTCGGCGCGGGGGCGATGGCCGGTGCCGCCGTCGGCGCAGCCGGAACGGCGGTGGCTATCGGTGCAGCGGCTACTGGCGTCGGTGGCGCGGTGGCCGCTGGTGCCCGCATGGCTCCGGCTGCCGCCAAGCTGGCCGGCAGTGGCGCGCGTGCCGCCTCATCGGCGGCTGGCAGTGCGAAGTCGGCGTTCCAGGCGGGTTCCGCCGCAGCAGGCGGCGGCGCGAAGGGCGCAATGGCGGGCCTGGGCAACGTCGCCAAGACCGGCGCACAGTCCGCCGGACGCGCTGCCGCATCCCGCGCTTCCGCTGCCGGGCAGCGCATGGCCGCGCCGTTCCGCGCGGGCTGGAACGGCGGCGCTGGCGCATCAGCCGGCCAGGCCGCCACCAGCGAAGCGCCCGCAGGCGCTGCCGCTGCACAGACGCCCGAGCAGCCCGCCTGGGCCAAGCGGCTGCAACGTCGCCAGCAACTCACCCATGCCGCGACCACCACCGCCCACACGCTGCGCGGCGGCGATGGCGGCGGCTCCGGCCAGGGGCCGAGCCTGCGCGGCTCCGACGACTAACGCGATTCACAAGGAGAACTGACCATGCGATTCAAGAAACCGCAGGTGCGCTACGCCGACACGCCGCAGCCTGCCACGCCGTACCAAGCTGCCGGCCAGGTGTGGGACGACCGTCTCGGCTCGCCGCGCGTGCAGGCGAAGAACTGGCGCTTGATGGCGTTCGGGTGCCTGACGCTCGCGCTGCTGATGGCTGGCGGCCTGGTGTGGCGCTCGGCGCAGTCCTTCGTGACACCCTACGTCGTGGAGGTGGACAACACGGGCCAGGTGCGCGCCGTGGGTGAAGCCGCCACGCCGTACCGGCCGGGCGATGCGCAGACGGCGCACCACATCGCGCGCTTCGTGACGCTGGTGCGCTCGCTGTCCATCGACCCCATCATCGTCCGCCAAAACTGGCTGGATGCCTACGACTACACGACCGACAAGGGCGCGGCCGTGCTCAACGATTACGCGCGGGTCAACGACCCGTTCGCGCGCATCGGAAAGGAGTCGGTGACGGTGCAGATCACCAGCGTCGTGCGCGCCAGCGACACGTCTTTCAACGTGCGCTGGACGGAGCGCCGCTACGTCAACGGCGCCGCGGCGGGCCTGGAGCGGTGGACGGCGGTGGTGTCCATCGTGCTCCAGCCGCCGCGCACCGAGGAACGCCTGCGCAAGAACCCGCTGGGCATCTACGTCAACGGCCTGTCGTGGAGCCGTGAACTGGATTCTTCCGAAGGAGCAAAGCCATGAATGATGTTTTCCGTAAATCCGCCTTGCCGTTGATCGTGCTGGCCTCGACTGCCTTGTTCTCGGGCTGCGCCACGCAGGGCAAGCCGCCGCCGACCATCTCGCTCGATGAGCCGGTGCAGGCCCAGCCGCTGCCCGAGCCGCCCGCGCCGGTGGAAGTCGTGGCCGTGCCCGAGGTGCTGCCGATGCCCGCGCAGTTGATGCCGGTGCCCGAGGCCGAGCACGTCAAGCCCGCGCCTGAACCTGCCGACGAGAAGGTGCGCGTTTCGCGGGCCAATGCCGAGGCCCGCGTCGCGCCCACGCGCGAGGGCTACGTCAACGCGATTCAGGTGTGGCCCTTCACCGATGGCGCGCTGTATCAGGTCTATGCGGCCGTGGGCCGGGTGACGATGGTTGCCTTGCAGCCGGGCGAGGAACTGGTGACGGTGGCTGCCGGCGATACCGTGCGCTGGATCGTGGGCGACACGTCCAGCGGCAGCGGGGCCGACCTGCGCGTGAACGTGCTGGTGAAGCCGATCCGCTCGGGCCTGAAAACCAATCTGGTCATCACCACCAGCCGCAGGACGTACCTGCTGGAGCTGACTTCCACGGAAAAGACGTGGATGGCGTCGGTGTCCTGGGAGTACCCGCGCGACCGGATGCTGGCCTTGCAGCGTCAGGCGCACGCAGCAAGCGCCGCTGCTCCGGTCGATAGCGGCCTATCGCTGGAGAACCTACGCTTCCGCTACGCGATCAGCGGCAGCAACCCGCCGTGGAAGCCGCTGCGCGCCTTCGATGACGGACAGAAGGTCTACATCCAGCTCCCCGCCGGCATCGCGCAAGGTGAACTACCGCCGCTGTTCGTGATCGGGCCGGAAGGGGATGGGCAACTGGTGAACTACCGCTTCCGTTCGCCGTACTACATCGTGGATCGCCTCTTTGGCGCGGCCGAGCTGCGCCTGGGAGGCGAAAAGGGCGATGTGGTGCGGATTGAGCGCACGGATGGCGTGCCACGGAGGAATTGACCATGAGCCAGGACGACACCCCTGACCTCGCCACGCCGCAGGCGGGCAAGGTCGCGCCCGAAGCGGTGGCGCTGCGCGCCCAGCCGCGCCCGGTCACGCGCCTGAACCGGCGCACGTTGGTCATCCTCATCGGTGGCCTGTCGGTCGCCGTGCTCGGAGCAACGATCTGGTCGCTGCAACCACAGCGGCGTGGTGCCAACGAGCAGACCGAGCTTTACAACGTCGATCGCGTCTCGAAGTCGAAAGGGCTGGATGCGCTGCCATCCGACTACTCGAAGCTGCCGGCCTTGCCGCCCAACGTCCCCGAGCTAGGGCCGCCACTGCCGGGCGATCTTGGCCCGGCTATCGTGAACTCGCAACAGC
This sequence comes from Pseudomonas guariconensis, assembly GCF_015680235.1. Classification (GTDB taxonomy): domain Bacteria; phylum Pseudomonadota; class Gammaproteobacteria; order Pseudomonadales; family Pseudomonadaceae; genus Aquipseudomonas; species Aquipseudomonas guariconensis_A. The sequence goes on along the minus strand of NZ_JADLJL010000009.1, from coordinate 95,605 downwards.
CGGCTGTGGCCACCGACGCGGCCCCCGGCCACGATCCGAACGATACCTTGCGTAAGGAGGCGGAAGCCGCAGCGGCTTCGTCGGTGTTCTTCCGCTCAGGCGGCCAGGGCCAGGCCGCCGCCACGGCCACGATGGCGCAGGCAGCGCCGGGTGTGCCTGGTACTGCCAGTGCGCTCGCGTCCTTCGACCCGCTCGCCGCCGGGCCGGCGTCGGTGGCTGCGCAGCCTGCCGACCCGACCGCCGTGCAGAACAGGCAAGACCAGAAAGAGGCGTTCCTGAAAGGCGGCTCTACGGAAACCCGCAACTCCGGCAGCCTGGTGCTGCCGACGTCGCCCTATCAGGTGATGGCCGGCACGGTGATCGCAGGCGCCTTAGTCACGGGCATCAAGTCGGACTTGCCGGGCGACGTGATCGCGATGGTGACGGAGCCGGTCTACGACACGGCGACCGGCAAGCACCTGCTGGTCCCGCAGGGCTCACGTATCCTTGGTCGCTACAACAGCCAGGTCAGCTACGGGCAGAGCCGTGTGCAGGTGGTGTGGAACCGCATCATCCTGCCGGACACATCCTCGCTGACGCTGGACAACCTCGTCGGCACCGACCCGGCTGGCTATGCGGGTCTGGAGGATGACGTGGATTACCACTGGGGCCGGATCTTCGCCGGGGCGGCGCTGACCACGCTGCTGGGCGTGGGCGCCGAGCTGGCCGCGCCGGAGAACCGCCAGGACGGCAACCGCATCGTCATCGCCGGGCGCGACAGTGCCCAGGACAGCATCAATCAGGTCGGCCAGGAGATCACACGGCGCAACATGAACATCCAGCCGACTTTGACCGAGCGGCCGGGCCTGCCAGTTCGCATCATCGTCAACCGGGATCTGGTGCTGCGGCCGTACCAGCCGCTGTTCTTTAATCGTGGAGCCTCGCAATGAGTACGACTAAGAAGCTGCGGCTCGGGCCGCTGCCCAAGACCGAGAACGTCAAGCTGACCTTTGCCTGCCCGGCTAGCTTGAAGACCGACCTCGACCGCTACGCTGCGCTGCATGCGCAGACCTACGGCGAGGCGGTCGATGCCGAGAAATTGATCCCGCACATGCTGGAATCGTTCATGGCGGGTGATCGAGGGTTCAAGAAGGGCAGAGCTGTGCGGAGCATGCCACCGACGCAGACATGATGGTTTGGCGCACTATCCAGAGAGATTCATGGGGTGGGCTGCTAAGGTTGTACAAAAGTTTGACTTTGGAGAGGAGTTCGTTCGCGACGGCTTTGACCTACTTAAGAAACCAGTTGGAGAGCGCTGCTAAATCTAATAGGGGATATGTAATAATCGTTGAGCACCTGAATTCCAATGAAAAGTTATAGTGAGCGCCAAGGCCGAAGAAATTTTAACAATGACTTCATGCGAGGGAGTTGTCTTCAATGTTTTTATATTCTCAGAGAAGAGCGCCGAATGACGCCCTTTCCATCTGTCCATTTTATTACAATGTGAGAGGCTCAGTTGCTTCCAGTCATAGCAGCTATTGCGACCGAAGCTCCTCTAGCTCCGTCTTTGTCAAGTTCTAGACCATGTCGCAGTGCGTTGACTAACTCCGGCAGTTCGGTGACGTGACTAACTCCGCCATATATGTAGAAGTCCGGGCGTACCAAGACTACCTCTACACCTTCAGCACGGAGGAAATCATGATATTTTCCTGAGACATCTCGATAGGTTCCTGGGGTACCGTTAGTAGATAGGCGGATATTCTTCACTCTGAGGCGATCAAGGAAATTTCGCTGTTCTTTGCTCAACGCTTCTAACGGATCTTCACCAATGCTGAGTAACTGAAAACCACGACCGAATACTTCATCGAAGCGCACAGTGCTGCCGTCCCTCTCAATATCACCGTGCACGCTAAGGGTGCCAGCGGGACCTGCCGGCTTGTCATCGATTGTTTTTTTTATAAGTCCATCTATTAAGCCCGGAAAGGGGGGCAACGGTGGGACATTACCGGAGAGGAATGCGGTGTCGCGCTCGGCCGCCTGCACGGGGTCGGCTACACACACCACTTTGCCCATCTCTACAGAAGCATCAATCACTGCACGTATTTGGGGTTTGCGTTCTAGCGTATACCCTTCGAGCAGGCTGACTGGACATGCACCCTTGAGCACTAAATCCAGACGCCAGGAGAGGTTCCATGCATCTCGAATTCCGGAGCACATGCCTTGGCCCATGAACGGGGGCATTAGGTGTGCAGCATCACCGGCGATAAGCAGACGTCCCTGATGCCAAGACTCGGCGATACGAGACCGAAACTGGTACACGGCATGGCGCACGAGAGTAGCGGTTTCCGGGGTAACCCATTGGGACAACATCTTCCAAATCTTGTCGGTATCTTGCAGCTCCTCCAGCGTCTCATGCGGAAGTCGCATAAACTCCCAACGCCTGAACCCTGGACCACCAGGTACCATGGTTGTTGGCCGTGCGGGATTGCACCACTGACCAATGTCAGGCACATCCAGCTCGACTCCTGGGTGAGGCTTTACGTCCACGACTAGCCAGTCCTCTTGGAAACCGAGGTCGTGCCACTGGATTCCAAGCTCTCGCCGAACAACGCTATTTGCACCGTCCGCACCAATTACGTATCGGGCACGAACCAATTGCTCGTCCCCTGGCGCCTCTTCCTGCGTACCCGTTTGACGCAAGCGTAACTCACCAAACTCTGCGGTTTGGTTAATGCCAAGTACTTCATAGCCTTGATGTACCTCGACGTTATTAATGGTTTTTGCCGAGCTATCAAGTATTGCTTCCAGCGCAGGCTGGCTGAATAAGTAGCCGAATGGCCCATCGCTAATGGATTCTGCGGACCAGTCGATTTCTACCAGCACTTTCCAATCGGCATTGAACCATTGGTAGCAGGAGGAGGGTTGGGATATTTGGTCCAGCTTGTCACCCAGCCCCATCAGTCGAAAGATCCGACGTATCTCGTGGTCGTAGAAGACCGCACGTGGCAGTGGATAGAGAGTTTTCCAGCGTTCATAAACCGCGACGTTGTAGCCCATACGGCCAAGCAAAATAGCCAAGGTCTGGCCGACAGGGCCGTAGCCCACAATAGCAACATCGAGAATTTTATTATTGTTCATACTGAACCTCGTGATTCCTTAGACCAGCCGAGCCCGTTACGTCTGAACGTGACAAACATCGGTGCGTGTTATGGTGCAGGGAAAGCTTCGTCAGCCTCGGTATTGAGAATGAAGTAATCCGGTACTTCCGGCCCCCAGAGATACAGCGAGTTCTCTGAAGGAAAGTCACCGGCCGGCCATTCGCTGTTTGCTCTGATATAGTCCATATGCGCCGAATATTCGCAGAACGAACCCCAAGGATCGCGCACGTAGTGAAAGTAGTTTGAACCTAAGCAATGACGACCTGTGCCCCAGCCTTCGGTGTAACCGGCTTGCGCCATTTGCGCTGCCCCATTGCCCACGCAGTCAATACTGTCGACTTCCCAGGCCGCATGGTGGAATCCTTTCGCTCTGCTTTTACAGAACGCCACCAGATGGTGATCGCAACCGTGCGGAGCGTGAGTAAAAGCGATGATATCTTGCGAGTGGTCAGAGAGTTTGAGCCCAAGCGTTTGGTTGTAAAACGCCACTGCACGGTTGACATCGGCACTGAACAACAATACATGCGACAAACGACGCGGCCGGACCTGAAGCACATCGGCGCGGGTGCCGGTGCCACGTACTTGCCTCGGTTTGGCTGGCAGCGCCGCCGGTACGTCTGGCATATGTTTGTCCCCAACGCTCACCTGCAGCAAATTGCCGTCGAGGTCGTGAAACCAGAACCCCTTGCCACCACGATCAAGTAGTCGGGCACCGCTGCTTAGCACCTGTTGGCGGAGGCTGGTGAAGTCTTCTGCAAAACAATTAAAACTGATATAGGCTAACGATTTGCTAGCTGCTGGCAGTACACGTGTCCAGATGTGGCCGTCGCGTGCCAGCAGTTGCAGTTCCTCGCCCAGGTCACGAACTTCTAGCCCGAAATGCTCGAAGAAACGCTTCGCCTCCTGCAACGACGGTACATTCAGCGCGTAGTGATCGATTGAATGCACGGCACTCATAATCGCCTTCCTCCTCTTTTGTTGTAGTCGAAGCCCCGGAGTTGGGGGCTTCGCTTCTTTCTCTTGCAGCCTGTAACTGCTTGGTCTGATTCAGGACTCGTCGACCACCGGATTTACCAGCGAACCGATACCTTCGATAGATACTTCCACCACATCACCGCTTTTCAGGTAGACCTTGGGGTCCATGCCAAAACCAACGCCAGCAGGAGTGCCGCTGACGATCACATCACCCGCTTCTAGAGTCACAGCCTGGCTGAGTGTGGAAATGATGGTGGCCACATCGAAAAGCATGTCGTTGGTATTGGCAGCTTGCACCACCTTGCCATTGACCTTTGTCTGCAGCAGCAAACCCTTGCCACCAGCTGGCAGTTCATCGGCGGTGACGAGGTCGGGACCGAAGGCTCCGGTGTCATCGAAATTCTTGCCCACGGTCCACTGTGGCGATTTGAACTGGTACTCGCGCACCGAACCCTCGTTGAACAATGCGTAACCAGCTACATGCTCTAGAGCTTGTTCTTTGTTGATGTGTCGCCCACCACCTTTCAACACCACGGCCATCTCGCCCTCGTAATCGAGGGTGTCGGAAATCCTTGGGCGGATCAGCGGCTTATTGTGCGCGGTCAGACTGCTGTTGAAGCGAGGAAACAAGGTCGGGTAATCCGGCTGAGCGTATGGTGACTCTTTGGTGTGATCGGCGTAATTGAGCCCCACGCAGATGATCTTGCCTGGCTTACACATCAGAGGAAGGTAGTCATGCTCGCCGACTACGACCACCGGACCGTTAGCCTGGTTGCCATAGGTGGTCAGGTCGACGCCACGGGCGAGCAACGACTCTAACGTTTCCGGACCGAGCACCTTCACGCCTCCGTCGCAACGAACGCCGAGTACGGCGCTGCCCTTGTGGTTGAAATATACGTAACGCATAACACTGACCTCTCGTTGTTGGCGGCAGGTTACTTACTGCCACCCAGTCGATTTCGTTGCGAGCTCAGCAGGCTACGGTCACCCCCCTGGTAGCGATCGGCTAACGCAGTTGAAAGCTGGCCCAGGACGTATGCTAGCGGGCGATGCGCGAAAAACCAACAAAAATCCCGAAATGCGGGAAAATTAAAAAATCTCTCTTTACAGGATTTTTTGAATGGTATAGCTTGACATCCAACGGCTGCCCCTCTCTAGGGGGGCGATTAAAAACAAGACTAGAGGCACTGCCATGCCCTGCTCCCAGCGAGTACCCGAAGCACGTTGTAATAGCAGCGTAAACATCTTTCCGCCGGCTAAAATAACCTCTCCGACAGATGCCAGCGATAAGCCTAGATGGGGGAAGTCCTGGATCTTACCTTTCGGTTGTAGCCGACCTCGCCTTATTAAAAGAAAAATCAACTGAGCATATATGGTCGCGCCGTCCTTTTTTGAGAAAGTTAAGGCGCTTAAGATTTGAGATAAAGTTTTCAATCCGTGTTTCTTAGTGATTTTGCTCTATTGGGCCCGGGCAGGCTTAACTCTTTACCTGCTCGAAGGCTGGTTGCAAAGTGCTGACTAGAATTTCGCCGCGTGCTCCTCACAACGTCTAGAGATGCAAGCGGCGTAATAGATGCGACTCTTAATCTCGAGAGCCGAGCTGTGGTGTTTGATCGATTTCTGGTTAATTCATCGTCCAGTGATAAAAACAATAAATTGGAGTGTCTAGTATGCAGGTAAGAAGTATTTTGGAATTTGTAAAGTCCTCTAACTATACTGCTCTGATGTTGGCAGGGGCTTTAGCGATGCATCCAATAGCAGCATCAGCGAATGAACGTATCGCAGACTTATCTCAGCTTGGATCTTTTTCATTCGGCGGCGGTTTCTTGCCTCCTCCCGGATCCACAAGCGTAGCTTTGGCAGTAGGTCAGTACAAGTACGATAAAATCGCTGGCGATGATGGTCACATGATTCAGCCTCTAAAGAAGGTCGATGTCACTGTGAACTCTGGAGTGCTCGCCATTCTGCACATGACCGACCAGAAATTATTGGGTGCTGATTATGGGTTTCGGGTTTTGTTCCCTTACATGGATATTACCGGTGATGCCGATGTAAATACGCCATTCGGAAGTGTAAAAAGCGATATTGTATATCGTGACTTAATTGATGTTGTAGTTACCCCTGTGATGCTGCAATGGAGAGATCCGAGCAGAACATTTAATCAGAACTTTTCTGTAAACATAGAGGTGCCAATTGGTACATATGATAAAAAAAGTTTTGCGAACTCAGGTCGTGACAACTATTCGATAGAGCCCATGTACGCATTTACGTATATGACCCCTACGGGCTTTGAGTTCTCCTCTAGCTTCGCGCTGCGCTATAACTTCCGCAACCGTAATGATGGACTTTATGAGAATGGAGCCATTGAGGGTAGATATAAGAACGGCTCGACATTTGCCTGGAATTTTGCAACTGGGCAGCACGTAGGGCCATTTACGGTAGGGATTTCCGGATATGCGCTTGAGCAACTTACAGACGACAAAATTGATGGTGGCCAGGCTCCAGAAAATGGCAAGCGCTCTCGCGTGTACGCTGTGGGCCCAGCAGTAAGTTTCCGAGATTATAAAAATCCCAAAATGCCAGTATTAAGTGTTAAGTATCTCAAGGAGTTTGGCGCTGAGAATAGGTCACAAGGTGAAATCCTAAGTCTTATTGCCGCTTACACTTTCTAACATTTAGATGCAAGCGTGCCTAGGGGTTACTTAGGCACAGTTTACTTCTGAATTGGAGATAAAAATGAATAGCCCAAAAGTATATTATGGCTGGTGGATCGTTTTAGGTGTTTTTCTCAGTTTTAGCGTAAGTACTGGCGTTTTTTTGATTTATAATATGGGTGTTTTTATCAAGCCGATAGCGGAAACACTTTCGGTTTCGCGGGGGGAGGTCACATTTGGGATGACCATCGCCACGATGATGGGGCTTATTTCGCTACCAATCATTGGTCGTCTTGTTGATCGTTTTGGGCCAATCAGGATTCTCCTTCCTTCAATTTTTGCTCTGGCCGCCTGCCTAGCATCTATGTACTGGGTAACCAATCTGGTTATCTTTTACATAATTTGCGGATGCATGAACACATTCGGTGCGGGCATCGGCCCTGTATCGCTGGTCTCTGTAATTGTTAGATGGTTTGATCGGCGCCGGGGTATCGCTCTTGGTGTAGCCCTTTGCGGAATGGGGCTAGGGGCTACAGTTATGCCGCTAGTTTCTCAAGCGCTGATAGATCGCTATGGTTGGCAAACGACGTTTGTAGTGCTAGCAGTCGTAGTGCTGTTCGTTGCGCTGCCGGTATGCAAATTTATTTTGCGAGATAAGCCAGAAGATCTCGGACTGCATCTTGACGGCGACGCGGTGCTTGGTGTTAAAGCTACCCGAGCGCCATTACTTGGTATGAACATCAGAGATGCTTTGAAAGCCCGTCTGTTTTGGCTAATGGCTATCAGCTTCTTTTTAACAGCTGCTGTTATTCCAGGTACATTAATCCATATGGTACCCATGTTAACTGATCGCGGTTTCACGCCTGAACAGGCGTCGCATTATGCGGCTATTACAGGCATTTCGCTCATGGTGGGTCGAATTATCTCTGGATACAGCCTTGATCGATTGTTTGCACCTTACGTAGCAATTGTTTTTTGGATCTTACCTGCGGTTGGGGTCTACCAAATTTCAACTGGTGTTGCTGACCACTTTCTTGTGCCCGCGGTCGTCGCAATTGGCTTAGCGTTAGGTGCTGAGTTTGAATTGATTGCGTACTTTGTCAGTCGTTATTTTGGTTTGAAAAATTATGGCGTAATCTACGGAATTATGTTCTCTGCATTTAGCTTGGGGGCCGGTGCTGGTCCGGCCCTGATAGGACACCTGTTCGACCTGCAAGGTTCATATCTATTTCTGCCCTGGTTGTATGCCGGAGCGGTTTCCTTGGCGTGTGTGTTCGTACTCTTCTTGGGCGGATATCCTGATTGGAGCAAGAGTACTAATAGTGACTCGAAGTCCCCTGCTATCGCCTAGCTAATTATATACAATAAAGAGTTTTCAGAAATATTTCGCCCATATGGAGTGCATGGCATGGGACTCGGAAATCCATATGGACTTGTTATTGATTCTTCTCAATGTTTTGCATCGTGCCTCTCAATCGTCTATGTATTTGACGGATATAAGTGCGTAAGCCTTTTTAAAAAATAAGAATGCGCATTTAAATGTGCTATTTATACGATGTTTCCGTATGCCGCAAATCATTGGCCACAAACCCCGGCTTGCGAACTTTCTGCGTTGCACACATGATCTAAGGCCATGCCAAAAGCGGGCCTTATTTTAACTAGCACAGGAGTCATTCGATGCCTGTTTTCGAAGCGTCCGTTGGAAAGCGTCTATTGCTGAGCTTTGCTGTTGTTTTCTTTCTCGGAGCTCTATGCGCAATAATTTCACTATATCGATTCATTGAAGTTCGTGACGCAAGTCAGGAACTTGGGGTGTCCAGTTCGAAAGAGAATTTGTCAGTAGAGCTATCCAAACTAGTTCTTGCAGGGGATGCTTACTCTTATGGGCTGAGAAACGCAAAAGATCCGCAGCAGTCTGATTTTTATCACAATGGAATGGTAATTATTGAAAAAAGAATTCGGGGAATACTGTTTGAAGAACTGCCGAAACTAATGACTAATGAGGGCGAATTGCAGAAGTTGCAAGAAATCCAGCGGGGTTTTATTGAAGTTCCTAGATTGGCAGAAAAAATTCCTAAGCTTCAAGCTGAAGGGCGACGCGAGGAAGCAGGTGAAGTACTAAAAGCTCTTATCAATACAGCGCAAGGAATCTCCAACGCCGCTAATTCATTAGCTGATGAACAGATCATTAAACGAGAAGAGCTCCAGGCTGACATTCAAGATGTGGTGAAAAAAACAATTGGTTGGGCTGTCGCCATACTTATTTTTGCTTTTATAGTTGGAGTTTTTCTGGCGATAGTGACCACTAGGGCTATCACTCAACCATTGGCTCGCGCCGTAACGCTAACTGAAAAAATTGCACAGGGTGATCTTGAATCTTGCGGAGAGGTGAGGGGGGGCGATCAACTTGCGCAGCTGATTATTTCAATTTACAGAATGCAGTCAGGTTTAAAGGACATCATTCAGAATATAAGAAACAGTGCAGCCCAGGTTTCAGAATCAGTCAAGTCACTTACACGGCTAGAGTCTGGAAACTATGAAAGGATGGAAAGTCAGAATGAAGAGCTGACTATCGCCAGCGAGTCGGTTGCCCAGCTTAGTTTGGCCATTGAGGAAGTAGCTTTAAATATAGTGAAGAGCGCGGAGCACTCTTCACGTATTGAAGCCTTGGTCATCAAAGGAAGAGAGCAACTCGATCTCAGTATTGCTGCTACATCGGAAACGTCAAATTCAGCGCAAAAAAGTGCTGAGCAGATCAGCGCCCTTGCAGGCGAGTTGACGGGTATTGAGGAGGTATTGGCAGTGATTCAAGGGGTTGCTGAGCAAACTAATCTCTTGGCCTTGAATGCTGCGATTGAGGCTGCTCGTGCAGGCGAAGCCGGACGGGGGTTTGCGGTTGTTGCAGATGAAGTTAGGGCGCTTGCACATCGTACTCAGCAGTCGACTAGGACGATTGAAAACATGATGTCCCGGACTCGGACTAGCGCGGACTCAGCTGTTGAGTGCGTTCAACTGTGTCAGCAAATGGCAACGCGCAACCGGGAAACGATAGAGGGGGCCGGGGCAACTATTGGCTTGATATTCGAAGGGGTGTTTCATCTGAACGAACGGAATATCGCGGTTGCTAGTGCGGCAGAACAGCAGTCTCAAGTTGCCAAGGCGGTGGATAAGAGTCTGTCGGCGATACAGACGATATCTCATCAGGCAAGTATTGACGCACGACACCACAGTGATGCGCTTGGGGGGCTGCTGCCTTTATCAGACAACATGAGCGCCGGAGTAGGTAAATTTCGTTTTTAGATAGGCCCCTGAAGATATCAAGACACTCCATAGAGCTTGCTTTGCTGCTGTGGGCCTGTTTTGCAGTGCACCACTGCCCCTTTTGACTCTGTCAAAAAAAACCGCAAAAGCATGAGAATCAATAAATCCTAATATGCGGGATTTTTTAAAAATCCCGCTTTACAGGATTTGTCAGGCAAGATAGACTTCACGTACTGATCTGGTGGGGCCCTCTATAGAGAGGCGCTGCCAAGGGGGGGCTTGATGGGCTGCCCCTGAAATAGTTTGTTCATCCGTCTCGAGCAGCGCGTTCGAGCTTGTCGCTAAAATATTGGGGAATACACGATGAAGATTGCTAGCTATACCTATGATGGTCGTGCTTCGTATGGGGTGATCGAAGGTAACCAGGTGATTGATCTTGCCCCCCTTCAGCACGATCTCGGGGCTGACCTTAAAGAAGCCATCATCAATGGCCGTCTGGCTGAGTTAAATCCCGCTCAGCTTAGTGATCTGCCTCGTATCGACCTGACAGAAGTCACTTTTCTTCCTGTTATTCCAAATCCTGGCAAAGTGCTTTGTATCGGTATCAATTACGCGACACACGTTCGTGAGACTGGTCGCGAAATGCCTGCCTATCCAATGATCTTCACTCGATTTGCTGATAGTCAGACCTCTCATCTGCAGGCAATCGTTCGTCCCAGCGCGTCGATCAAGTTGGATTTCGAGGGCGAGCTGGCTGTGGTAATCGGAAAGCGCGCCCGCCACGTAAATCAGGCTGACGCACTGGAGTTTGTCGCTGGGTACGCTTGCTATAACGACGGCAGCGTTCGCGATTGGCAGAAGCACACCATTCAGTTTGTTCCAGGAAAAAACTTCCCCTCCACGGGCAGCTTTGGTCCTTGGCTTGTTACTCCTGATGAGCTCGGTGATCCGCAGAACCTTGAATTGACCACTCGCTTGAACGGCGAGGTGATGCAGCATACCAGCACTGCTGACATGATTTTTGATGTGCGGAAATTGATTGAATACTGCAGTACATTTACCGAGCTAGCACCCGGTGACGTGATCGTGAGCGGCACTACCGGCGGAGTTGGTGCATTCCGCGAGCCGCCAGTATGGATGAAGCCTGGTGACATCGTCGAAGTAGAAATTGCTGGGATCGGTATTTTGCGTAACACCATCGCGGATGAGGCGTAGGCCATGGCACGCCTATCCAGCAAGGAAGGTCTTTCTGGTGGGGCTGATAAAGCTCTTCCGACCGAAGATAACAAAGGATCCAGTTTAGAGCGAATGCTCAAGGTCCTTGATGCTTTTACGGAGACATACCCACTTTGGTCAGTTGACGAGTTGGGCGTAGAACTTGGCTACACCCGCTCGACTATTTATCGCTATGTGCGAGAGCTGGCAGATGCCGGATTGCTATTTCAAGTAGAAGTTGGTCGTTACGCCTTGGGTTCAAGAATCATTACCTGGGATCGCCAGCTGCGAGCAAGTGACCCTCTTGTACGTGCAGCGTGCCAACTGGAAGACAGTTTTCCGCAATGGGGCGAAAAAGCGGTATGGCTGGTTTGCCGCCTTTTCAACGATCAAGTTGTATGTGTTCACCAAAAACAAGGCGGGCTGTCCAATGCGGTCAGTTATTCCCGCGGAACTCCTCGACCTTTATTTCGAGGGGCGACATCAAAAGCGATATTGGCAAATTTGGGTACGCGCCAGTACAGCCAACTTTTTCTAGAAAACCCTGAAGAAGTTAGCCTCAGTAATTTGGGCACGAGCTGGGAGGAGTTTCGCCGTTCGTTGCAGCGTTTGCGCCGACAGGGCTACGTGTTCAGTTCAGGTGAAGTCGACGAGGGTGTTTATGGCCTGGCTGCACCGATCTTCGATGGGGAAGGAAAAGTCGTCGGAAGCATCAGTTGCGTGCGTTCAAGCGATGAGAGGGATCCTGCACTCGATGATAAGCATGGCCAGCAGATCTTAGCCTTGGCCGAAAACCTGTCGCAGCTAATGTGTGCACTGGCAGGGCGTCCCCAGAGACTCGACTAATAAAAATTGTTTTGATGAGGAACAACAATGACAGCCCTGCTACGTTTTAACACTGAAGTTCTAGTCGTTGGCGCGGGACCTACAGGGCTCACTCTGGCGAATATCCTTGGCTCATCAGGTGTGAAGACAATCATCATTGATCGTAACCCTAGCACCGTGGCTGAACCACGTGCCGTATCGATTGATGATGAGTCGCTACGGACTATGCAGGCTATAGGCCTTGATGACGAGGTACTGAGCAATGTCGTTGCCGGATACGGTGTTCATTACTTTACAACGCCAAATGGATATTGCTTCGGCAAGGTTGAGCCCAGCAGCACCCTTTATGGATATCCGAAGCGGAATGCATTTCGTCAGCCGATTTTTGAAGCCACCTTGCGCGATGGATTACAAAGGTTTCCTGAGGCAGAAGCATGGTTCGGCCACGAACTCGTAAGTTTCACCCAAGACCATCGTTCGGTTGTTGCGCGTATTCGCCGTACTGATGGGAGCGAGGTTGAGGTTCAAGCATCGTACTTGGTTGCATGTGATGGTGGTCGTAGTACCGTCCGCAAACAGCTTGGTGTGGGGCTCGTAGGTTCCAGTTTCAACGCTCGCTGGCTGGTTGTGGATACCGACCAAGATGACGATCCATTTTGGCAGACGCGAGTTTACTGCGACGCACGGCGTCCAGTAGTGGACGTGCCAGGCCCTCATAAAACTCGCCGATTCGAGTTAATGCTTAAGGCCGATGAGCGCGACGAGGATGTATTGGCGGATGGCCGCTTACGCGAGCTTCTACGACCTTTTCGAGGGGATCGCCCTACGTCGATCGTTCGAAAAACGGTCTACACATTCCACGCCCGCGTGGCTGAGCGCTGGCAAACCGGGCGCGTATTCCTGGCGGGAGACGCAGCGCATTTAACGCCCCCTTATGCCGGCCAAGGCATGAATAGTGGCGTGCGAGATGCACACAATTTGGGCTGGAAGTTAGTCAGCGTAACCAAGGGGCAAATAGCCCCCAGTGCTTTGGCTAGTTACGAGATTGAACGACGTGATCATGCTTGGGCACTGATCAAGCTTGCGCTCAATCTTGGCGTTGTGATGGCACCGTCAAGCGTATTGAAGGCTGGCTTGATCAGTTGGTGTTTTAGAGTGATCGGACTCATCCCTCCACTCCGCGATTACTTCCTTCAAATGCGATTTAAACCCAAGCCTCGGTTTGTGAAAGGTCTTGTTCATGGCGATGGGGTGATAGGCACCGTTCGATGTGGAGAGATGTTCCCGCAGCCAAGACTAGAGAAGATCGATGGCAAAAAGGTGCTGTTGGATGATGTTATTGGAAGTGGTTTTGCAGCCATCCAGTTTGGCGAACCGCAAGTTGCGTCACTGGCGAAGCTTGAACATCCTCTCTGGGAGCAGCTTGAGGTGAAGCGCATCTTCATCCTTCCTGCCAAGGTTGAGTTTCAGCCAATTCCCGGCTGTGTTGTATTGCGTGATACTGACGGCAGCCTTGCGAACGTTGTCAGCGTCGGCCCAAAGGTCGTTTTGCTTCGCCCCGATAGGTACATCGCCGCCATTTTTTCTCTGGATCACGAACGCGAGACTGCAGAATCCTTTTCTAGGCTTATCGGTTGTGTCGCCCCGTCCGTAACTTCCGTCGACTCCACGACGGCCAGTCCGCAAAGATTTTAACGTAGGAGAGTATACGAAATGTCTATGCAATCATTGCAAACAACAACTCCCGCTCGCCTTTTTTATTTGCACATGGGCAGCAGAGATACTCAGCGGCAAAAGAGCTTTTACGAGCGAATGTTAGACATGCAGGCAGTACAGGAGCCCGATGGTAGCTGGGTGCTCCGCGGTCCTGATCGAGCGGCGATCTTAAGCCCTGCCGACTCCGATGGACTACTAGCTGCAGCATATGCGCTGGGCGATTCTAATAAGCTGGCCGAGCTGCGTCGCCGCTTAGAAGGTAATGGATGTGCCATTGAGACAGTAGCCTCTCCCCTGCTTGAAGACGATAGTTTTTCCATTCGGGACCCGCAAGGTCGGCAGACTGTCTTCGGTGTTGCTCGGCCGAGCTCATCTTCGTTCGAAGGCATGCCTGCTCGTCTGCAACACGTTGTGTTCCAGACCACTGAGCTAGAAGCGATGATCGACTTTTATGTCAATACCGTCGGCTTCAGTATTTCTGACAATGTAGTGGAGGAAGACTCTGGCCGGTTGATGGTGTGCTTCCTTCGCTCTGATGATGAGCATCACTCTTTGGCTTTTTTCCGTGGGTCAAAGAATGAGTGGGACCATCATTGCTACGAAACTCGCGAGTGGAACGATATTCGCGATTGGGGTGATCGTTTTGCAAAAGAGCGCATTACCTTGTTCTTTGGGCCAGGACGACATGGACCAGGCAATAATTTGTTCTTTATGGTTGTAGATGCTGATCGCAATCGTCTGGAGTTTTCTGCCGAGCTAGAAACTATGCAGGCCGAACAAGCTCCTGGCACCTGGCCTCAATCCGAATACACCTTGAACTCGTGGGGCCGGGCCTGGATCAGAACCTAACTTAGCGGTTAGACATAGCTTCCTTCCTCTGGCTCGAGAACAAAAAATGACAATCGCATCCAAACCGGCCTACCTGATATCCGGAAAGCAGTTTATTCGTGGTGGTTGGCAGGACGGCCGTTCGCAACGTCGCCTGACCGATACTGATCCGTTCAATGGCCAAACATTGCTAGAGATGGGGCTCGCTTCTGTCGTTGACGTAGACGAAGCATATGAGGCTGCAAAGGCTGCTCAGCCCGAATGGGCCGGTCTTTCCGCAGCGAGCCGAATCAGTTTGTTAGAAACGCTGGCGGGAATACTTGAAGCGCGTGGCGAAGAGATCATCAGCTGGCTGATCCGCGAGTCGGGCAGCACACGTCTCAAGGCAAATGTAGAGTGGCAAAGCACACTGAATCTGATTCGTGCGTGCGTCAGCATGCCGCAGCAGGTTGAGGGCCGAATTTTGACTAGCTACAAGCCAGGAGAGCAAAGTTTTGTTTTCCGTGAGCCGCTGGGTGTTGTAGGTGTCATCAGTCCGTGGAATTTTCCTCTTTATCTCAGTATGCGCTCACTGGTGCCGGCTATTGCTCTTGGCAATACGGTCGTATTGAAACCAGCCAGTGACACTGCAGTTTCAGGGGGGCTACTGATTGCTCATTTGTTTGAAGAAGCTGGCTTTCCGCCTGGGACACTTAATGTAGTAGTGGGTGCGGGCTCCGAGATCGGCGATGCTTTTGTTGAGCATCCGGTGCCGAGCTTAATTTCGTTCACTGGCTCCACTGAAGTAGGCCGCAATGTCGGAGCCATCGCTACTGGTGGTAAGTTTTTAAAACGGGTCGCATTGGAACTGGGAGGAAATAGTCCTCTGGTGGTTTTGGATGATGCTGATGTATCAGTTGCTGCTCATGCTGCAGTGTTTGGCCGCTTTTTGCATCAAGGGCAGATCTGCATGAGCGTTAACAGAGTGATTATCGACCGATCCCTTTATCCCGCTTTCGTAGAGCAAGTGGTGGAGCGGGTTCGTGGCCTGAAGGTCGGTGATCCTAACGACGGCGACACGGTGATTGGACCGGTTATTAACCAGGCTCAGTTGCAAGGTTTGCTGCGCAAGATTGAAAACGCAAAAAGCTCCGGCTGCACTTCCTTGCTTGTTGGTAATACCGAAGGCCTTCTGTTGCCTCCGCATGTTTTTGGCGACGTGGGTGTCACACATGAGCTAGCGCGAGAGGAAACTTTCGGACCGTTACTTCCGCTACTCATTGCTGATGGTGAGGAGCAGGCTCTGCAAATGGCTAACTCTAGTGAGTACGGCCTTTCTAGTGCGGTCTTTACTCGTGATATGGCACGAGGCCTACGTTTTGCACGCGGTATCGTTGCCGGTATGACGCACATTAACGACATCACCGTTGACGATCAGCCAAACGCACCATTCGGTGGTGAGAAGAATTCCGGGTTAGGGCGATTTAATGACCGCTATGCAATGGATGAATTTACCCGTTCTCATTGGGTGACATGGCAAGCTGGCGGCCACGACTACCCATTCTAGTCATATCGTCTAATCTGTGACTATCTCATCAAGAGGAGAGTGTTAATGTTAAAAAATAAGATTATCGTGGTAACTGGAGCCAGCTCTGGTATTGGTGAAGAGACTGCTCGACAAGCGAAAAGTGCTGGGGCCAATGTTATTGCCGTCGACATTAATCCGCCAAAAATTGATGTTGATTATTTTTATCAAGTGGACTTGGCTAGTAAGGAGTCGCTGGACGGCCTGTTGGCAGCTCTACCGTCCAATATTGATGGTCTGGCGAATATCGCTGGGCTACCTCCGACGAAGTCGGTAGAAAGCGTAATAAAAGTCAATCTGGTTGGCCTTAAATACCTCACCTTGGGGCTGATTCCGAAACTGAGCGACGGAGCCTCTATCGTGAATCTGGCGTCACTTGCCGGATTGGGGTGGGCTAGCTCGATTGCTGAAATCAAGGCGAGTGAGTCGTTGGATTTCGACACTGTCAATACATTCTGTGAGCGCTATCAGATACAAGGAGCGCGCAGCTATTTCTTCTCGAAGGAAGCGGTTATCGCTTGGACCATTCAGAATCGATGGACATGGCGCGAGCGGGGCATTCGCATTAATGCGGTTAGCCCAGGACCTGTGCAGACGCCGATTTTTCAAGACTTCATAGACACTCTGGGCGCGCGAGCTGCGGAGGATATGCTCACCATGGATCGTCCTGGCCTGGCAGAAGACATTGCCCCAGTTGTAATGTTCTTGCTGAGCGAGGCGTCCCGTTGGATTCGGGGTAGTAACATCCCTGTTGATGGTGGAATGCACTCACACGTCTTAGCGGGGCAGAACGGTTTGTAAGGTGCAACGGAGCGTTTTCCAAATGACTGCTTCAGTTTGTTTGCTCACCTCGCTTTTCGCTATTGATATCTTCGCGATCTGATATAGGAACTGCAATGAGTCCAAAGCTAGAGAAGTTAGTTTCCTCTGAGTCACAGGTGACCTTTGATCTGGTCGTTGCTAACCATATTTTATTCAATGAAGGAGTTCTTGACGCATTCGGCCATGTAAGTGCTCGTCACCCCTGTGAACCAAGTCGTTTTCTATTGGCTCGAAGCATGGCGCCGGCCTTGGTCCAAACAGAGGACATAATGCAATTTGACTTAGATGGACAGCCGCTCGGAGATGATTCTCGTACTCCTTATCTCGAGCGTTTCATCCACAGCGCTATTTATCGAGCTCGTCAAGACGTTATGGCGATTGTTCATAGCCACTCCCCTTCGGTGATTCCTTTTGGTGTCACCAAAACCAAGCTTCGTCCTATTTGTCACATGGGCGGCTTTCTTGGCGCTGGTGCCCCTATTTTCGAAATCCGTCATTCTGCTGGATGCGGTAGCGACATGCTTATTCGCAACTCTGAACTTGGAGACGCCTTGGCAGAGACACTAGGAAGCGAAAGTGTCGTCTTGATGCGCGGACATGGCTCTACCGCAGTTGGGGAATCAGTTAAACAGGCAGTATTTCGCGCTGTCTATGCGGAAAAATCTGCACAGCTATTAGCGAGCTCGCTGCGCCTAGGAGATGTAGAATATCTTACTCCTGAGGAGGCGGCTGCCACTAGTAAGGCGAATGACGGTCAGGTAGAACGACCCTGGCAGTTATGGGAAATGGCTGCGCAAGCAGCACGAGTTAAAGCTTGAGTTGTCAGCGGGAGACTCGCTTCGTATCTTTGACACGTGGGCATAGCCGATCATGTCCATGACCTGCACCCGCTCAAGCACTGGGCGGGTCGACTTACCTTACATGTAGGCCCCCTGAGGAGAAGTCGACCTATGAGCGCAATCTTGTAAGATGAAAGTCCCGCTGTCATCTGACCATCGCGACTGAATAAAAGTAACGGACCGATATTCAAGAGTCAAATATATGGCAAAACCGAGTATGGCAAGCGGGTATAATATTACAAAGCGTTAGTGGCCAAGTTCTATGGGGTCGTAGGCTTCGATAGGATGGACATGAGCAGGTCGTTGACACCTGCAGAACCGATAGAATGTACCCATGCAAGTCCCGTCAGGCTGCTCCCGATCCGGTCTGGCCTGATCTGTAATAATGCCCACCTCCGCTCATCGATAAGCGCAAGTTAGATAGTCAAGCGATCACCGATCGGTTGAGCCAACAATCCTCACGCTTGCTTAACCCAGCCTCCAGCGAGAACAGCAAGATGGGTGATTAGAAAAGTATTGATCACGAGCAATCTAATTCAGGCATTGGAAACGTGCCCCAGGATGTACCGAGAACTTCGGACGCTGGGGCGAGCCAACAGTTGGCAATCAAGGTGTCAACGACTTCTATAGTTGGTGTCGTAATAGTCGTTTTGGTTTAAATCATTTGGTGAATGTCAGATAGTTCGGCATCCAGGATTGGTACGCTCTCTTAACCTCAAGATCTTGAACCGCCTGGAGCGGACACACATGTCTGGTGGCATCGGAGCGATGCTTACAAAGCTACCTGCTGTGCCGATTTACTTGGTGCTAGATGTGCCCGAGATCGCGGTAGCACCGTTCAGCTGCTGGGTGAAGAGGGATGATGGTTCGCGCCATTTTTACAGGGTCCATTGGATAGCTCAGCGGCGTACGGTTTTGAGGAAGATGCTGGAACTGTCGTTCAATCGCCCCCTTGGTTTCGCACAGACACCAAGTGAGCAAATAAGCGAGGTCATCAGGCATATCTTCGGATACCAACAGTACGAAGTCCGAGAAGTCTAGAACCCCAACATCTGCGTCCAATCCATCGAAGTACCCAGCCTTCAACGTACCGCCATTCCATCCGTGGCTCTTTTCAAAGCGACTGATAATCTCTGGCTCAAAAGAAATAAAGCTCAGCTTTCTAGACTTGGCATAGTCCTGCCACCACGGCGTCATGATCGCCTCTTGCACGACCCCGTCGACTGCCCCTTGCAATGCGTCATGGATGGTTTGTTCTGGACGCTCCCTCTCGATGAAACGCCCACCTCGTTCAGCCATCCATTCATCAGTAATGCCATGCGCTGCCATGAGCTCGTAGCCGGCATACCCGATAAAGTTTAAGCCATCCCGCTGACCGATCCCGATACGCAATGCCTGTCTGGACGCACGCAACTGCTCGAAAGTGTTGATGCCGTATTTTGCGTCCAGCGCAAAGGTCATGCGATCGTCTTGTGGCAATGCAGCCAGAGCTCGAAGCTTGGGAATGGCGTTTCCCTCAAACAAGCCCACGCCCTTGACAGCCATATTGGCAAACGCGACGGGCGTGGAAATTGCCAGATCCACCTTGCCTTCGTGAATCGCCAGCGCGGCGTCAGCGCCCCCGATCCCGTTAACAATCGAGATCCTGCTGTCTTGAGTGCAGCGATCGACTACCTCTTGGCAGAGCCAGCTGCAGATGCGGTGAAAGTTGGCTTGCCCCCAATCGCCTTGGAAAGTGAGGTCGACTTTTCTGCCGAGCTTGGGACCATGGTCGATGCCAGGAATCGTAAACATTTTTATTTTCCTCATGGGTAGGTGCGGTGCGCTTGCCTACGTGCTAAGGCCGCCGGGTTGGCTGACAAGTCGCGTTGAGGATCCTACCGTCTTCTTTTTGATATTGACAAGCCTTTGTCAATTCGACAGTATCTGTCGAGTGTGGAATTTGTCGAAAATCATAAAAGGAGAGACAAATGCATAGGTTCGTGTCTACCCGGTGCGCGGTTGCGCGCCGTCCTGCCGATACCCAAATGCGCTCGTTTCTCTGCGGAGACGAAGCATGAAAGGCGCCATCAAAATCCTTGTAGCCTCCATGAGTGGTACGGCCGAAATGGTCGCAGATGAGGTTGCATCCAAACTCGAAAAGCTGACCTGGGAAGTCGAGGTCGTTCGTATGGATGACTTCTCTCCTGCTGACTTGAAGGCTGGCGTGTATCTCATCTGCACATCGACGTACGGCACTGGGGAGATTCCCGATAATGGCAAGGCCTTCTATGACGGGCTCAAGTCCAGTAATAGCGATCTGAAAGCGGTGCGTTACGGCGTGATTGGCCTCGGGGATAGCGTTTACAACAACACCTTTTGCTTTGGCGGAAAGCATTTCGATGAGTTGTTTCTTTCGCTGGGGGCTAAGCGTGTCGGCGACGTTCTGCAGCACGACCGTAGGTCTGGCGAATATCCAGAGGATGCTGCGCTCGAATGGCTGCCACAGTGGCTGGAGTTACTCGTGCAGGAGGACAAAGAATGCCTAGCATCTTAAATCCAGAGGAATTCGACTTCGTCGTCATTGGGGCTGGCCCCTGTGGTGGGGCTGCTGCTGTCGAGCTGGCAAATATTTCCCCTGACTCCAAAATTGCCTTGGTAGGTAAGGAGCAATACGCACCTTATGAACGGCCTCCACTGTCGAAATCGACTCTGTTAAAGCATGCTGCCGAGGCCCAACCTGTAGGTATGTTCGGAGGCATAGAGGGACTCAACTCTCATGGGATTAGCACCTTTATTCCTGATGCGGCGACCTCAATAAATCGGGATCAAAGAATCATCACATTGGCGTCGGGTAGAGCCCTGTCATATGGAAAAATGCTGCTGGCGACAGGTAGCTCGCCGCGGCGACTCGACGTCAAAGGCGCGGACCTAGATGGAGTCCACTACCTTCGAACCTTTGATGACGCCAAGAACATAGCAGCCTGGATTCGACCTAACAGTCGGCTGGTAATTATTGGCGGCGGATTTATTGGTCTTGAGGTTGCGTCTACAGCACAGCAACTTGGAAGCAAAGTCACAGTATTAGAAGCTGGCACCCGGTTATTGGCACGCTGCCTTCCCGAGTTTTTGTCTAGTAGATTTACCGAAAAATTCTTGCAAGAAGGGGTCGACGTCCGCCTGAATACCTCTGTTGTTTCATTATCCGGCAGTCAACGGGTTTCTGCAGTAGAGCTGTCCGGAGGCGAAAAGCTTGTCGCTGATTTGGTAATTGTAGGGATCGGAAACTTTCCGGACGCCAAGTTGGCATTGGATGCCGGGCTGTTGCAAAACGATGGAGTACTAACGGACGCAACCGGTCTTACATCGGATCCGCATATTTATGCCGCCGGTGATGTCGCTCGAACCAAGCAGAAACTGTCTAGTCACCCTGGGTACACGAAGCGCCTAGAAGCTTGGGAGCCGGCATTAAGTCAGGGCGCATCCTGCGCTCGAGCCATGCTCGGCCAACCTGACTCGCAAATAACCTCTCCGTGGATATGGTCCGATCAATTTGACTGGAACCTCCAGATCGCTGGACACGGTGAACTTGCCGACGAACAGATTATTCGCCCCGGACTTAAAGATAACTCCTTTACAGTCATACAGTTGCACCAAGGTGTTCTCATTGGGCTTATTACGCTTAATGATAGTGCAAATATGGCCGTTGGGCGAAGGATGTTGCAGCGCGAAATAAAAGTCGATGTCGATCTGGCTCGCAACGGCAGTGTTCGCTTTAAAGATATCTTTACTGGCTAGTGCCAACTGCTAAGCAAAATTAATGGGAGGTTCTTTATGTCATTCAATGAATTCTTATCTTTGCCTCATGGAGAAATTGGACTATTTACCTCTGGCCCGAAGTCATCTGACGTGCCGGCTGTAATCGTCCTGCAAGAAATATTTGGGGTTAATGACAATATTCGCAGCACCGTTGAGCATTTAGCTGGTGAGGGTTTTTATTCTGTTGCCCCTGATCTCTTTTGGCGTTCAGCCCCAGGCATTGATCTTAATCCGGATGATCCGGAGTCTCGTGACAAAGCAATGCAACTCTCCCAAGGCTATGATGCTGGTTCTGGGCTTGAAGATATTCGCGCGCTAGTTGCGCAGCTACGGAAGACGCATAGCAAGATAGGATTAATTGGCTACTGCCTAGGGGGGAGGATGGCATTCCTTTCATGGCTGAACCTAGAGCTTGATGCGGTTGTAAGTTACTACGGTGTAAATCTAGTTCCGCTGTTGGCCGATTGTAAGAACCAGAATCGTCCATTTATGGTTCACCTCGGAAAAGAGGACCACTTGAATCCTCCCGAAGCGCAAGCTGCAATTTTGGAAGCATTGGGGTCGAAAGCCAATGTCTCTCTTAATATCTATCCAGAAGTTGGTCATGCCTTCGCTCGAAGGAACGCAAGTAGCTATGTTGCCAAAGCTGCTGTTCAGGCGGATACAGCGACCCTGAAGTTTTTACGCGAAAATCTAATGTGACAAAGTTCGCAACATAGCAGTGGAACTGTAGTAACGAAAACGAATATGAACCGCGACAGGAGAACCGATATGACAAAAACAATAACTGATGAGCCGGTTATGCCACCGCCACGTGCTGGCAAGTATCCTCAAAAATCCAACATCTATTGGAATGCGCGGCAGTCGTCGACCAGCTTGCTTCCGTTGTTTCCACATGATGGTCCTGGTGACATTATTCCTACCTGTACTTCTATGAGGGCGACAGGGAACGGCGTAAAAATCGGGTATTTTCTCCATACCAACTCGGTTGATGAAGTTATGGTCTCCTTTGGATCCACCGGACAAATTCGCACTGGAGATGTTCATGTCGGTCCGCGTACTCATGGGGTGGGGGGCTGGGATAAAGCAGAGTTTTTCGCTGTGCTGTCTGTGACTCAACGCCAGAAAGAAGCTGGCGACCAGCCTGAAATTGTCGCTTTCCAGTGTGAGTCATGTAATGCAGAGGTATCACGACTGGAGTTCAAAGGGGCTGTTTCCGAAGATGGTACGAAATATCCGCCTTTACCAACTATCTTAGGCTCTGCAGATTCTGCTGAGCTGTTCAACAAGTCTGAAGCGTCAAGAACGTGCAAAAGTTGCGGGCATGTCAACCCGCCGTTTCCTACGCACATCTGGGGCTGGCAGCGCTATGTTTACAACACCAGCATTGTTGAAGAAGCTCGGGCTGCTCTGGTTGAGGCCGCAAATCAATGAACACGATCGAACTTAAACGTAAAAACGCATTCAATTTGTTTCGTGAGTCCTCCAAGATGGGGAACTATGATGAATTCCCAATGCTTCGAAGCGAGGTTGACCCCCAGCTGCATGTAAGTAAGAATACGTTGAGTCAGCCTTTCTATCTTATTTGCGAGAAAGATAGTGTTGTTACAGCATTGTCAGGAAATGCTCAAGTCCACTTTAAATCTATGCCAGTGCTTTATTACGACCTGACTCCGGGAGATTTCATTTACGTGCCAGGTGGCGTAGAACATCGTATCGTATGTGAGGAGGAATCTATTCACGTCCGATATAAAGCAAAGGAGGCAGGGCTTGAGGCAATAGTTTGGCATTGCGAGAGCTGCGGCGCTGAGCTTGATCGCCATACTTGGAGCAACGAAACGAAGCTCCCCCAAGAAGGGTATAGTTTTGGCTCAAATCGCTTCAACGAAGAGGTAGAGCGCCGGACATGTGGGGATTGTGGGGTTGTACACCCGCCGGTCGAACTGTCCTTGTTCCGCTGGAATGACGTTGCAGTAGCGCTGAAGGACTAATTCGTGTAGGAGGGCTTCGCCCTCCTACCCGTCTACTTTAGGACAGGAACAAGTTAATCACTCGGAGAATATTGATCTCGGCAATTTTTTGCGATAAAATTTTCCGCTTGGTTCTCGTTTGGCACTTAGCTCCCTATTTCGCCTACAAGAACATGTTGTCGAAGCCAATATTGGAAAGTTCTATGGCACGTAAATCCTCAAAAACAAAAACTTTGGTACGAAGCCCGAGCGGAAGTGTACTAACAGAACTTATACTCACGATATTTAAAGTTAACGCTGATCTTCTGGCGGCCGGTAATGCAGTAACTCACGACGTGACAATTATTTCGGTTCGTTGGCAACTGCTTACTGCTGTATCTCTTGTCCCAAAGACTGCAGCCCAGATCGGTCGAGAAATAGGACTCTCCAGGCAGGGGACATTGTGGAATGTTCAGGAGCTTGTCGACCATGGCTTTGTTGAGCTGATCCACAATCCAGACCATCGGAGAGCTAAGTTGGTGTCTTTGACTGACCAAGGCCGAACAAAGTTGGCGGAGATCACGAATCACCAGATTTCTTGGGTTAATGCTCTCGCACTCAATTTCGAGAAAGGAGACTTGGATCTTGCTGTCGGAGTACTATCTCAACTGAGTAAGGTTCTTCGCTTGCCCATCTCAGAAGCCTGATCGTAGTTTGACGAAAATTAAATAGGTTCATGCTGAATATCTAATCACCATGCGCTTGAATTTTGCGTACCTTTACGGCAGTTTCTTGGTAAGTGCCCCATGAACCTGGCTTTTTCAAAAGATCATGAGCATGTCAGCAATTTTCTGGAGTAGCACCTCCACGGCGGAAGGGTTTCGTAAGCATTAACCGAAAAATACCCTCCATTTGCTTCGGCGCCTGATGGCTCCGAACCACTATTGCCGTGAAACTTCGAACCAGTAATGCCACGCTAAGGTGAGACGTTGTAATCGGTGCTGGCATGGATCTTATGCCCTTCACTCGGCTGGTCAAATTATCAAAAGGAATCATCGGCCTGTACCCGGACAGATTGTTACGCTCTCGATCGCGCTCTTTTAGGGCCTTGACTCCACTATCAACAGATTGCGCTCATCATGTTGAGCAGCGGCTGAAAGCGCTCCCCTGCATTGCATGACCTAGCGTGCCAAGATTTGGTGGGAGATATTGATGCCGTGACCTCAACACCTTCCGAAGCAATGACGCGCGTTCTTCATCTGGTCGCCATCAATAGCTGCTTGGAATATGATGATGTGACGGTCCCTCCGCTCCTCAGCAATCCAGCACGACACAGTGCGATGCGGCTTTCTCTCCCAACGCTCCTATGTGGCTCCTAGCCCGCGAGGCCACACCTCGCCAAAGTGGTCGAGAAAAGAGCTAACCTACTGCCCCATATACGGTTTCAAGCCCTGTGTGATTTGCACGAAGGACTTGACGCCAGAACTTTTTTATGCCCGGCGTTCGGTGTCAGTTGAACGCGAAGCCCGAGACAGCGCCGCTGGCATCGACGCGCACATGTACCCGTTCTGGGTCGAATTCGCGCGTGGACATTTCATTGGGGCCGACCACGCGTGTACGCCCGGTGGCCTGGGTAATGGCGGTTTTGATCGACCCTTCATAGGGCAGGCCGATCAGGTGTTGCAACACGTGCACGACGTCTTCATTGGTCATGGTGGTACTCCTTGGGTTGTGAGGGTTAGCCCGAACGGGCCGGGCCATCTTTGCGCCAAGGAGGCCTGTCGCTGCGTTAACTATTACTTCTGCTCGAACATGACATAGATCTTGCGGCACGGCTCCAGTACTTCCCAGGTGCCCTTGAAGCCTGCGGGGATCACGAAGCGATCGCCGGCACGCAAGGTCTTGGCATTGCCGTCCAGGTCGCGCAGCACCGAGACGCCCTGGGTGATCTCGCAGTACTCATGCTCGGTGTAGTTCACCGTCCACTGCCCGACCGCACCTTCCCATACGCCCGCGGCGAACTGGCCGCAGGGGCTGGAGTAGTGGTTGTAGACGGCCTGGTCGGGTTCGCCCTTGAGGATTTTTTCCGCCGCCGGGCGATAACGCTCGGCCTCGGTGAGCACCTGGGCGAAATCGATGATGCTGCTGATAGTCATGCTGAAGCCCTCTTGTTGTTTAATAAAATGCACATCAGTAGGCTTTTAGGCCTTTCGTGTCAAATATATTGATAGTTTCACCCGGCTGGTTTAGGGTGGCGGGTGCCAGTGTGCGCTTGTCGCCCGGCCAGAATTTTCGACATCGCCGTGATGTCCTCAGTACGGCGTTGCACCTTAACAAGAGGAGGAGTTTCGTATGACCACCCTGACTCGTGCGGATTGGGAACAGCGTGCCCAACAACTGAAGATCGAAGGTCGCGCCTTCATCAACGGCGAATACACCGATGCCGCGTCCGGTGAAACCTTCGACTGCCTGAGCCCGGTGGACGGACGCTTCCTGGCCAAGGTCGCCAGTTGCGACCTGGCCGACGCCAACCGCGCCGTCGAGAACGCCCGCGCCGTGTTCGAATCCGGCGTCTGGTCGCGCCTGGCGCCGGCCAAGCGCAAGGCCACGCTGATCCGCTTCGCCGACTTGCTGCGCAAGCACGTCGAGGAGCTGGCACTGCTGGAAACCCTGGACATGGGCAAGCCGATCGGTGACTCCTCCACCATCGATATCCCGGGTGCCGCCAACGCCATCCACTGGACTGCCGAAGCCATCGACAAGGTCTACGACGAAGTCGCCCCGACCCCGCACGACCAGCTCGGCCTGGTCACCCGCGAGCCGGTGGGCGTGGTGGGTGCCATCGTACCTTGGAACTTCCCGCTGCTGATGGCCTGCTGGAAACTCGGCCCGGCCCTGGCCACCGGTAACTCCATCGTGCTCAAGCCTTCGGAGAAGTCGCCGCTGACCGCCATCCGTATCGCCCAGCTGGCCATCGAGGCCGGTATCCCGGCCGGCGTGCTGAACGTGCTGCCGGGCTACGGCCACACCGTGGGCAAGGCCCTGGCCCTGCACATGGACGTCGATACCCTGGTGTTCACCGGCTCGACCAAGATCGCCAAGCAATTGATGGTCTACGCGGGCGAGTCGAACATGAAGCGCGTCTGGCTGGAAGCCGGCGGCAAGAGCCCGAACATCGTGTTCGCCGACGCGCCTGACCTGAAGGCCGCCGCCGAGGCTGCTGCCAGCGCCATCGCCTTCAACCAGGGCGAAGTCTGCACCGCGGGCTCCCGCCTGCTGGTCGAGCGCTCCATCAAGGACCAGTTCCTGCCGATGGTGGTCGAGGCCCTGAAGGCCTGGAAGCCGGGCAACCCGCTGGACCCTGAGACCACCGTGGGTGCGTTGGTCGATACCCAGCAGATGAACACCGTTCTGTCCTACATCGAGGCCGGCCACCAGGACGGCGCCAAGCTGCTGGCTGGCGGCAAGCGCACCCTGGAAGAAACCGGTGGCACCTATGTCGAGCCGACCATCTTCGACGGCGTGACCAACGCCATGAAGATCGCCAAGGAAGAGATCTTCGGCCCCGTGCTGTCGGTGATCACCTTCGACACCGCAGAAGAAGCCGTGGCTATCGCCAACGATACGCCCTACGGCCTGGCCGCCGGCATCTGGACCTCGGACATTTCCAAGGCCCACCAGACTGCCCGCGCCGTGCGCGCTGGCAGCGTGTGGGTCAACCAGTACGACGGCGGCGACATGACCGCACCGTTCGGGGGCTTCAAGCAGTCGGGCAACGGCCGTGACAAGTCGCTGCACGCACTGGAGAAGTACACCGAGCTGAAAGCGACCTGGATCAAGCTGTAATCCAGCGCGGGCCGCTTCGCGGCCTGAGCGCGGGGCAAGCCCGCTCCAGCAAGGTAGCGCCAACCTCAGGGCCGGCGCGGCCACTGTGGGAGCGGGCTTGCCCCGCGATGGGCTGCAAAGGCAGCCCTGACGACAGCCGGGCCGGCCCTACGCCGTCCCGGCTTTGTCGTCTTTGTATTTCAAGATCTGCCTAGGAGGGCTGCCATGCGTTGGGGAACCTACTTTGCCGTACTGGCCTCGGTGCTCAGTGTCGGGCTCGCGCTCGGCGTGAGCATGCCACTGGTGTCCTTGCGCCTGGAGGGCTGGGGCTATGGTGGGTTCGCTATCGGCGTGATGGCGGCGATGCCGGCTCTGGGTGTGCTGCTCGGTGCCAGCCTGGCCAGCCGCCTGGCCGGCTGGGTCGGTGTGCCGGCCGCCATGCGTCTGTGCCTATGGGGCGGCGCCCTGTCGATCGGCCTGGTAGCACTGCTGCCCAGCTACCCGTTGTGGCTGGCGCTGCGCCTGCTGATCGGCATGGCCCTGACGGTGGTGTTCATCCTCGGCGAAAGTTGGATCAACCAGCTGGTGGTCGAGCAGTGGCGAGGCCGCCTGGTGGCGCTGTATGGCAGCAGCTACGCCTTGAGCCAGCTGGCCGGGCCACTGGTGCTGGGGTTCCTGGGTTCGGACGATGATTTCGGGTTCTGGGCCGCGACGGCCTTGCTGCTGTGTACGCCGTTGCTGCTGTTGGGGCGTGGTGGTGCGCCGAGCACCGACGCGTGCAGCGTCACCTTCGGCGACCTGTTCGCTTTCTGCCGGCGTCTGCCGGTGATCGCCTGGGCCATTGCCCTGTTCGCTGCGTTCGAGGCGATGATCCTGACTTTGTTGCCGGTGTACTGCCTGCAACAAGGGTTCACCGCGGAGGTGGCGCTGTTCATGGTCAGTACCGTGGTGGTGGGTGATGCGGTGCTGCAACTGCCGATCGGTGCCCTGGCCGACTACATGTCGCGCCGTACTCTGTTCAGCGGCTGCGCCCTGACCCTGCTCGTTTCCAGCCTGGCGATTCCGCTGGCCTTGCACACCCCTGCGATCTGGCCGGTGTGGGTGCTGTTCGGTGCCAGTGCCGGTGGCCTGTTCACCTTATCGCTGGTGCTGATCGGTGAGCGTTACCGGGACGATGAACTGGTGCGGGCCAATGCGCATGTGGCGCAGCTGTGGGGGATTGGCTGCCTGCTCGGGCCGCTGATCGCCGGGGCTGGCAGCCAGTGGATCAGCGGGCATGCGTTGCCTTGGTTGATGGCCGCAGGGGCCGCAGGGTTGGTGGTGTTGACCCGGCGGCGGGATGCCTTCGAGCCGGCGTCGGCGTAGATCGCAACATGAGGGCTGCTGTGCAGCCCAATCGCCGGCAAGCCGGCTCCCACAGAGGGAGGCTGCGCTAGCCGCTTGTTCTTTGTGCGACAGCGCAGCCCGGGAGGGATGGGTGATCTCCCACGGATAGCAATGGCTTTGAAAGCTGCGCAGGAGAGTGGGAGCCGGCTTGCCGGCGATTGGCCCTGCGCTACAACATCTTCTCCAGGCCCACCGCCTTGCTGATCCAGGCATTGAAGCGCCGCCACAGGCCGCCTGGTTCCGACGTCAGCAAGCGCCGCTTGCCATTGTCCTCGGTCACCCACACCAGCTGGTCGCCTACCAGTTTCGCCTGGTAGCTCAATGCCGGTGCCATGCCTTCGACAGCCATTTCGCGGGTGTATTCGGCCAGTTCCGGGCTGTCTACCAATACGCCGACTTCGGTGTTCCACAGCACGGAGCGTGGGTCGAAGTTGAACGAGCCGATGAAGGTCTTGCGCCGGTCGAAGACGATCGCCTTGCTGTGCAGGCTGGAGTCGGAACTGCCGCGAAAGCTCAAGCTACGATAGGCGCTGGGGTCGCCCGGCTGGCGGCGCAGTTCGTACAGTTGTACGCCATGTTCGAGCAGGGCGCGGCGGTAGGGGGCGTAGCCGCCATGCACCGCCGGTACGTCGGTGGCTTCCAAGGAGTTGGTCAGCAGCTTGATCGAGGTGCCTGCGTCGGCGCGGCTGGTGAGGTACAACAGGCCGGACTCCCCAGGCACGAAGTAAGCCGACACCAGGATCAGCTCGTGCTGCACCCTGGCCAACTCCGGCGCCAGTTGCTGGGTCATCAGCAGGTGCGGGTCCGGCTCGTCCTGGGCCAGCACTTTGCTCGGCGAGTCCCATAGGGCCTGGCTATGGGCCCAGATCAACTCGTTGCGCCAGGTGTCCAGGCGTGGGCGGGATTGGTAGGCCATCAGCCGGTCGTACAGCGCCTTGTGCTTGACCCGTGCCTGAGCCAGGGAAATTTCCAGGCGCTTGCGGCTGGCGCACAGGTCGGCGGCATCTGGCTGGCGCCAGAGGAAGTCACCGATCGGCCGGCTCAGGGCGCTATTCCAGTACTGGTCGAAGCTGTGCCCGAGTTGTTCGGCCACCGGGCCCACGCCGAGCAGGTCGATGTCGGTGAAGTTCAGGTTGGGCTCGGCATCGAAATATTCGTCGCCGATGTTGCGCCCGCCGACGATGGCCATGCTGTTGTCCACCAGGAACAGCTTGTTGTGCATGCGCCGGTGCTGGCGCGACAAGTTGAACAGCCGGCCCACGGCACGGGTGACGCCGGTGCTGCGCCCCAGGTGCAGGGGGTTGAATACGCGGATATGGATGTTCGGGTGGGCGGCCAGCGTGCCCATCAGGGTGTCCAGGCCGTCGCTGGTGGTGTCGTCGAGCAGGATGCGCACCCGCACGCCGCGGTCGGCGGCACGCAGCAGTTCATGCACCAGGGCGCGGGTGCTGAGGCCGTCATGGACGATGTAGTACTGCAGGTCGATGCTGGCCTGGGCGTTGCGGATCAGCTCTGCGCGGGCACGAAAGGCCTCGTTGCTGTTGGGCAGCAGGCGAAAGCCCGAGCGCCCCTCGTAAGGCGCGGCCTGGCGCTGCACCGAGCGGCCGAAGGCCGAATCGCTGGCCGGCAGCGCCTGGCTGACCTGGCGCGGTGTGCCGACGCTGGCGCAGCCCGACAGGCCAAGCAACAGCGCCAGCAAGAGAGGCAGAGCTCGCTGGAGTCTCAAGGGTAGAACGTCCTGTACAGCAAAGGCCTATGGTTTGGACTGTGGGAGGCGGCGCAAAGTTACGCCGGGCTTTCGTCCGCTTCCAGTAGACGAAGGGCGGTTTCGCCCACCTTGCGCACAGCGGCTTCGATCTGCGGCGTGGGCCGTGCGGCAAAGTTCATGCGCAGGCAATGCCGGTACTTGCCCGACGCCGAGAAGATGCTGCCAACCGCAATCTGCACCCCCTGCTCCAGTAAAGCCCGGTTCAGGCGCAGCGTGTCGAAACTTTCTGGTAATTCGACCCATAGCATGAAACCGCCCTGGGGCCGGCTGGCGCGGGTGCCTGCAGGGAAATAGCGGGTCACCCAGTCGCTCATTTGGTCGCGGCCGCGCTGGTACTGGCTGCGCATGCGTCGCACGTGCGGGTGGTAATGCCCGGCCTCGATGAAGTCGGCGATGGCCAACTGCGGCTGGCAGGCCGTGCTGCCGGTGCTGATGTACTTCATGTGCAGCACCCGCTCCAGATAGCGGCCGGGTGCCACCCAGCCAACCCGCAGCCCCGGTGCCAGGGTCTTGGAGAAAGAACTGCACAACAGCACGCGGCCGTCTTCGTCGAACGACTTGATGGTCCGTGGGCGCGGGTAGGTGTAGGCCAGGTCGCCATACACATCATCCTCGAGGATCGCCACGTCATAGCGCTGGGCGAGGTTCAGCAGGGCCTTCTTGCGCGCTTCGGGCATGATGTAGCCCAGGGGGTTGTTGCAGCTGGGGGTGAGCTGGATCAGCTTGATCGGCCATTGTTCCAGCGCCAGCTCCAAGGCCTCCAGGCTGATGCCTTGGAGCGGGTCGGTGGGGATTTCCAGGGCCTTCATGCCCAGGCCTTTGAGGGTCTGCATGGCGCCATGGAAGCTTGGCGACTCCACCGCGACGATATCGCCCGGCTCGCACACGGCGCGGATGCTGGTGGACAGCGCCTCATGGCAGCCCGTGGTCACCACCAGGTCGGCCGGGTCCAGGCGGCAGCCGGAATCGAGCAGCAGCCGGGCGATCTGCTCACGCAGGGCGAGGTTGCCGTGGATGTTGTCGTAGTACAGCCCGGGCATGTCCTGGCGTCGGCTGAGCTGGGCGAGGCTGCGTAACAGAGGTTTCAAGGTCGGGCTGTCGATGTCGGGCATGCCGCGGCCAAGCTGTATCACCGCCTTCTGCGGCGTGCTGCGTACCAGCTCCAGGACCTGCTCCCATTGCGAGATATCCACAGGGCGCTGGGCCGGGCGGCTGACGGCGGGCAGGGCAGGGAGGCTGCGGTCTTCGGCGACGAAATAGCCGGACTTGGGCCGTGGCGAGACCAGGCCGTTGTCCTCGAGCAGGCGATAGGCCTGCTGCACCGTGCTCAGGCTGACCCCATGCTCCAAACTCAGCGCGCGCACCGAGGGCAGGCGCTGGCCGGGGCGGTACAGGCCTTGTTCGATGCGGGCGCCCAGCAGTTCGGCAAGGTTGAGGTAGAGCGTCACGGCATACTCCTGCGCCTAAGTGCGCCTGCAGACCATTACAGATCGGCTGAAAATACAGCATTCAGGCCTCAGGCTGCCAATTCTGTATGGAAATAATAAACTGGTATTGGATCTGTATGGCCTCGGGTGCCGACGTGCATGCTTTCTCCCACAGTACCTACTGATCGGGAGAACGCAGCGATGGACGGCATGAGCGATGTGCGCTTGCAACTATTGGCCAAGGAACTGGACGCTGGAGAACGGGCCAAGGTCTTCGAGGGGCCAGCGGGTCTGAGCCGGTGGGGGTTGATGGTGCATCGCTGGCGCACCCGCAGGCACCTGTTGCAGCTCGACGATGCACAACTGCGGGATATCGGGCTGAGCTGGGCGCAAGCGCGGGAGGAAGGGCGCAAACCCTTCTGGAAAAGTTGAACACGACCCCTGTAGGAGCGGGGCAAGCCCGCTCAAAGGGGGTGTCAGGCGAGTTCTTTCAGGCGATGCCAGAGCATTCCCAAGGCCAGCAGCGGCGAGCGCAGCAGCTTGCCGCCGGGGAAGGTAATGTGTGGCACCTTGGCGAACAGGTCGAAGCGCCCGCCCTGCTGGCCGCTGATGGCCTCGCCCAGCAGGCGCCCGGCCAGGTGGGTGGCGTTCACGCCATGGCCGGAATAGGCCTGGGCGTAATAGACGTTGGGCTGGCTGGCCAGGCGGCCGATTTGCGGCAGGCGGTTGGCACCGATGCCGATCATGCCGCCCCATTGATAGTCGATGCGTACGTCGGCCAACTGCGGGAATACCTTGAGCATCTTGGGCCGCATGTAGGCGGCGATGTCCTGGGGGTCACGCCCGGAATAATGGCAGGCGCCGCCGAACAGCAGGCGGTGGTCGGCAGAGAGCCGATAGTAGTCCAGGGCCACGCGCTGGTCGCACACCGCCATGTTCTGCGGCAGCAACTGGCGGGCGCGCTCCTCGCCCAACGGCTCGGTGGCGATGATATAGCTGCCGGCGGGCAAAACCTTGCCGCCGAGTTCGCGGTTCAGGTCGTTGTGATAGGCATTGCAGCACAGCACCAGGGTCGTGGCGCGAACGCGGCCCTGGGCGGTATGCACAGTCACTTCGGGGCCGTAGTCGATACGAACGACTTCCGATTGTTCATACAGGCCCACCCCCAGGCGGTTGGCCACGGCGGCTTCGCCCAAGGCCAGGTTCAGCGGGTGCAGGTGCCCCGAGCCCATGTCGATCAGCCCGCCTACATAGCGGTCGGAACCGACCACGCTGTGGATATCTTTCTTCTGCACCAGGCGCAGTTCGTGGCGATAGCCCAGGCTGCGCAATTCTTCGGCATCCTCGGCGAAGCCTTGCAGCTCGCCCGGCTTGTTGGCCAGGTCGCAGTAGCCCCAGGTCAGGTCGCAGGCGATGGCATGGCGCTCGACGCGCTCGCGGACGATGTCCACCGCTTCCAGGCCCATGAGCTTCATGCTGCGCACACCTTCCTCGCCGATCACCGGCAGGAACTGCTCCAGGCCGTGGCCGACGCCGCGGATCAACTGCCCACCATTGCGCCCGCTGGCGCCCCAGCCGATCTTGCGCGCTTCCAGCAGGATCACCGACAGCCCACGCTCGGCCAGCTCGATGGCAGTATTGAGGCCGGAATAACCGCCGCCGACGATGCAGACGTCGGCACGGTGGTCGCCTTGCAGGAAGGCGTGGTCAGGGTGGGGTGCGCTGCTGGCGGCATAGTAGGAGGCGGCGTGCTGCGCGCTGTGGATCATTGGGCTGGGTCCTGGGGCTGGTGGGCTAGGCGAGGAGGATAAGCCGGGGCTCTGGGGCGGGCAACCGGCCAGCCCTGCTTGACGCGATCAACTCTAGGAGCGGCCTTGTGCCGCGAAAGGGGCGCAGCGCCCCCCACAGTTATAGTGCGGGGGCCGCTTTGGGGCCGGTTCGCGGAACATGGCCGCTCCTACAGTGGGGCGGCGCTATATAATCTGGTCAATTTCCCTGCTTTGTACCCGACCATGTCCTGCAACAGCCACAAGATCCATTTCCTGCGCGAACTGATCCCATCCTTCGAGTGCGAACCCGGCTGCCATGATTGCTGCGGCCCGGTCACCACTTCGGCTGAAGAAATGGCCCGCCTGCCGCGCAAGCCCCGCGCCGAGCAGGACGCCGCGCTGGAGCGCCTGGACTGCGTGCACCTGGGCCCCAACGGCTGCACGGTCTACGAAGAGCGCCCGATGATCTGCCGCCTGTTCGGCACCACGCCACGCCTGGCCTGCCCGCGGGGCCGGGGGCCCGACCAGATGATCGAACCCGAGGCCGAGCAACTGGTGCACCAGTTCATCGCCAGCACCCGCCAGGTGCTGGTCTGAACCTTACTCCGGAATCGGCAGGCAGAGGCTTTCCTTCACCTCTTCCATGACGATGTAGCTCTTGGACTCGCGCACATGGGGCAGCTTGAGCAGGATGTCGCCCAGCAGCTTGCGATAGGAGGCCATCTCCGAGATACGTGCCTTCACCAGGTAGTCGAAGTCGCCGGACACCAGGTGGCATTCCAGCACATGGGGCAGCTTGAGCACGGCGCGGCGGAACTCCTCGAAGGTGTCGCCGGACTTGTAGTCCAGGCTGATCTCGACGAACACCAGCAGGCTGCCCTTGAGGTGCTGCGGATTGAGCCGGGCGTTGTAGCCCATGATGATCCCCTCACGTTCCAGCCGGCGAACCCGCTCGGTGCAAGGTGTGGTGGAAAGGCCGACCTTTTCGCCCAGTTCGGTGAACGAGATGCGCCCGTCGTTCTGCAGGATGCGCAGGATATTGCGGTCGATCTTGTCCAGTTCACGCTTGCTCTGGTGCTGGGTTCTCATAGGGGATGCCCCTCCGTGAAAGGCGATTTTGCCGAGAATTCTCGCCAAATATAGGCTTTTATATAGTGAAATGCACTGGCTATTCCTCCATATACTGCGGCCATCCAGCCATTTCAACAAAAGACTGCGGTTGACCGCGTGCGAGGGATAAACAATGCGAGTTCTGGTACTTGGTAGCGGTGTGATCGGAACCGCCAGTGCCTATTATCTGGCCCGGCAAGGTTTCGAAGTGACGGTGGTCGACCGCCAACCAGCGGTGGCCATGGAAACCAGCTTCGCCAACGCCGGCCAGATCTCGCCCGGCTATGCCTCGCCCTGGGCTGCCCCTGGCGTGCCGCTCAAGGCCATCAAGTGGCTGCTCGAGCGTCATGCCCCGCTGGCCATCAAGCTCACCGGCGACGTCGACCAGTACCTGTGGATGGCGCAGATGCTGCGCAACTGCACCGCCAACCGCTACGCGGTGAACAAGGAGCGCATGGTGCGTCTGTCCGAGTACAGCCGCGACTGCCTCGACGAGCTGCGCGCCGAAACCGGTATCGCCTACGAAAACCGCTCCCTGGGCACCACCCAGCTGTTCCGTACCCAGGCGCAGGTGGATGCCGCCGCCAAGGATATCGCCGTGCTCGAGCAGTCCGGCGTGCCTTACGAGCTGCTCGACCGCGACGGCATCGCTCGTGTCGAACCTGCCCTGGCCGGCGTGAAGAACATCCTGGCCGGCGCCCTGCGCCTGCCCAACGATCAGACCGGCGACTGCCAGCTGTTCACCACCAAGCTCGCCGAAATGGCGCTCAAGCTGGGCGTGGAATTCCGCTTCGACCAGAACATCCAGCGCCTGGACTTCGCCGGTGACCGTATCAACGGCGTGTGGATCGACGGCAAGCTGGAAACCGCCGACCGCTACGTGCTGGCCCTGGGCAGCTATTCGCCGCAGATGCTCAAGCCGCTGGGCATCAAGGCGCCGGTGTACCCGCTCAAGGGTTACTCGCTGACCGTGCCGATCACCAATGCCGACATGGCGCCGACCTCGACCATTCTCGATGAAACCTACAAGGTCGCCATCACCCGGTTCGACAACCGTATCCGCGTAGGCGGCATGGCCGAGATCGCCGGGTTCGACCTTTCGCTGAACCCGCGTCGCCGCGAAACGCTGGAGATGATCGTCAATGATCTCTATCCTCGCGGCGGCGACCTGAGCCAGGCCAGCTTCTGGACCGGCCTGCGCCCGGCCACCCCGGACGGCACCCCGATCGTGGGCGCCACCCCGTACCGCAACCTGTTCCTGAACACCGGTCACGGTACCCTGGGCTGGACCATGGCCTGTGGCTCCGGTCGCCTGCTGGCCGATTTGATCGCGCGCAAGAAGCCGCAGATCAGTGCCGAAGGCCTCGACATTTCCCGTTACGGCAACAACCGGGAAGTGACCAAGCACGGCCAGGCCGCGCCTGTGCATCAGTGATTGGCCTGCTTCACCAGCCCTATCGCCGCCTTGCCGGCGATAGGGCAACACCGATTTCAACCTGAACCACCATAAGGCTGCCGCCATGCGTCCCGCCCGTGCCCTCATCGACCTCCAAGCCCTCCGCCACAACTATCGCCTGGCCCGTGAACTGTCCGGTGCCAAGGCCCTGGCCGTGATCAAGGCCGATGCCTACGGGCATGGCGCGGTACGCTGTGCCCTGGCCCTGGAAACCGAAGCCGACGGCTTTGCGGTGGCCTGCATCGAGGAAGCGCTCGAGCTGCGCGCCGCCGGGATCAAGGCGCCGGTGCTGCTGCTCGAAGGCTTCTTCGAGGCCAGCGAGCTGGCGCTGATCGCCGAGCACGACCTGTGGTGCGTGGTGCAGTCACTGTGGCAGTTGGAAGCGATCGAGAACACGACTGTCCACAAGCCATTGACCGTCTGGCTGAAGATGGACACCGGCATGCACCGCGTGGGCCTGCACCCGAAGGACTACCAGGAGGCCTACCAGCGCCTGCTGGCCAGCGGCAAGGTGGCGCGTATCGTGCTGATGAGCCACTTCGCCCGCGCCGATGAACTGGACGTGGATGCCACTTCCCAGCAGGTGGCGGTGTTCGAAGCCGCCCGCCAGGGCCTGGCTGCCGAATGCAGCCTGCGCAATTCCCCGGCGGTGCTGGGCTGGCCCCAAGTGCCGAGCGACTGGGTACGCCCGGGCATCATGCTCTACGGCGCCACGCCCTTCGAAGTCTCCCAACCCCAGGCCGAGCGCCTGCAACCGGTGATGACCCTGCAATCGCGTGTTATTGGCGTGCGTGAGCTGCCGGCCGGCGAGCCGGTGGGTTATGGCGCCAAGTTCATCACCCCGCGCCCGACCCGGGTCGGCGTGGTCGCCATGGGCTATGCCGATGGCTACCCACGTCAGGCGCCCACCGGTACCCCGGTGATGGTCGCCGGCAAGCGCAGCCAGCTGATCGGGCGGGTGTCCATGGACATGCTCTGCATCGACCTGACCGACGTGCCCGAAGCCACCATCGGCAGCCCGGTGGAGTTGTGGGGCAAGCAGGTGCTGGCCAGCGAGGTGGCAGCCCAGGCGGGCATGATCCCGTACCAGATCTTCTGCAACCTCAAGCGCGTGCCGCTGGACTATATCGGCGAATAAGCGGCTGAAGCGGACAGGTTGCGGGGCAAAGTGTTGTAAATACTGAACGGCATCGCCATCATATCGTTCACACTTTGCTCCCATCTCGACCGTTTCAGGAGGCTCCAGCTTTGGACGTCGGTGAACGACTGCAAGCCATCCGCAAGCTCAAGGGCCTGTCCCAGCGTGAACTCGCCAAGCGCGCGGGCGTTACCAACAGCACCATCTCGATGATCGAGAAAAACAGCGTGAGCCCGTCGATCAGCTCCCTGCGCAAGGTGCTCAGTGGCATTCCCATGTCGATGGTGGAGTTCTTCTCCGTCGAGCTCGCTCCCGAAAGCCCTACGCAGATCGTCTACAAGGCTCACGAGCTGATCGACATCTCCGACGGTGCGGTGACCATGAAGCTGGTGGGCAAGTCGCACCCCAACCGGGCCATCGCCTTTCTCAACGAGGTGTATCCGCCTGGCGCCGACACTGGTGAAGAAATGCTCACCCATGACGGTGAGGAAACCGGCATTTTGCTCGAAGGGCGCCTGGAGCTGGTGGTCGGCACCGAGACCTTCGTCCTCGAAGCGGGCGACAGCTACTACTTCGAAAGCACCCGGCCGCACCGTTTTCGCAACCCCTTCGACGAGCCTGCCCGGCTGATCAGCGCAGCGACACCGTCGAACTTTTGATCCAGCGCAGTGCATTGTTCCGGCAATATCCCTTTCCCTTGTAGGGTCGTTTCACGGTCCCTGGGTTCCCGCTATACTTTCAAACGCTCGCAGATCCGTGGCCGCGGGCGTGATTAGCCACCATGAGGGTGTTCGCGTGAACCAAATCAAGAAGATGCTGGCCGTACCAGCAGCCGTATTCGCCCTTTGGGCAATGAGCGCAACCGCTGCGACCAACGACGACCTTGCCAAGCGCCTCGAGCCGGTCGGCCAGGTGTGTGTCCAGGGCCAGGAATGCAAAGGCATGGCCGTGGCTGCCACTGCGGGTGGTGGCGGCGCCAAGACGCCGGACCAGATCATCGCCAAGCACTGCAATGCCTGCCATGGCAGCGGCCTGCTCGGCGCACCGAAGATCGGCGACACCGCAGCCTGGAAAGAACGTGCGGACCACCAGGGCGGCCTCGACGGCATCCTGGCCAAGGCCATCACCGGTATCAACGCCATGCCGCCGAAAGGCACCTGCGCCGACTGCTCGGACGAAGAGCTCAAGGGCGCCATCAAGAAGATGTCGGGGCTCTGAACCCAGCCTGATACCCGCAAGCCCGCCTTCCATGGCGGGCTTTGTTTTTGGTCCAATCGCGGGACAAGCCCGCTCCCACAAGTTCAATGCTACCCTCCAGAGCGGCGCGAAACCTGTGGGAGCGGGCTTGTCCCGCGATTGGGCCGGCATGTTCAGCAGCCTGTCCAAAGCCCATGTCTAATCTCTGCATGCACGGATGTTCACAGGAGGCCCAGATGGCGCAATGCGTTTCCATCGACCAGGCGGTAGAACAGGTCCTCGCCCGCCTGCCCAACCACATCCACATGGGCCTGCCGCTGGGCCTGGGCAAGCCCAATGCCTTCGTCAATGCGCTCTACGCCCGGATACGCGAATGCCCCGAGCGCCAGCTGACGATCTACACCGCCCTCAGCCTCGGCCGCCCGTCGCTGGGCGATGGCCTGCAGCGGCGCTTCCTCGAGCCGTTCGTGGAGCGGGTCTTCGCCGACTACGAAGAGCTCGACTACCTCGCCGACCTGCGCAATGACACCCTGCCTGCGAACATCCGCATCGAGCAGTTCTTCCTGCAGCCGGGCAGCCTGCTGCACAGCCAAGCGGCGCAGCAGGACTACGTCAGCAGCAACTACAGCCATGCGGCGCGCGACATCAACGCCAAGGGCCTGAACTTGGTCGCCCAACTGGTGGCCGCCTCGCCCGAGCGCCCCGGCCAGCTCAGCCTGGCCTGCAACCCGGACATCACCCTCGACCTGTTGCCGATGCTGGCCCGGCGCCGCGCCGCGGGCGAAACCATCCTGCTGCTCGGCCAGGCGCACACCGAGCTGCCCTACATGCCTGGCGATGCCGAGCTCGGCGAGGATGACTTCGACCTGTTGATCGACGCGCCCGAGCAGCGCCGGTTGTTCTCTACGCCGAACATGCCGGTATCGACCCAGGACCACTGTATCGGCTTGTATGCCAGTGCCTTGGTGCGCGATGGCGGCACCTTGCAGATCGGCATCGGTGCCATGGGCGATGCCGTCGCTGCGGCGCTACTGGCCCGACAGGGCGACAACGCCGGTTACCGTGCGGTGCTCCAGGCGCTGGACGTTGCCCCTTGGCAGGCCTTGATCGACCGGGAAGGGGGCCAGGACGCTTTCGCCGAGGGGCTCTACGGTTGCAGCGAAATGTTCGTCAATGGCCTGCTGGCGCTGGTCGAGGCAGGGGTGATCCGGCGCCCGGCCGATGAGCGCGGGGCACTGGTGCACGGCGGGTTCTTCCTGGGCCCGCAGGCGTTCTACCAGCGCTTGCGGGAGATGTCCCTCGAGCAGCGCGGGCGTTTCGCCATGACCGGCATCGGCTTCATCAACGAGTTGTATGGTCAGGAAACGCTCAAGCGCCGCCAGCGCCGAGACGCCCGTTTCGTCAACACGGTGTTCGGCATGACCTTGCTAGGGGCGGGCGTGGCCGACCAGCTCGAGGACGGCCGGGTGCTCAGCGGCGTAGGCGGGCAATACAACTTCGTCGCCCAGGGCCATGCCTTGGACGGCGGGCGCTCGATCTTGTTGCTGCGCAGCTGGCGCGAGGCGGGCGGCGAGGTGACCTCCAACCTGTTCTGGACCTACGGTCACTGCACCATCCCCCGGCACCTGCGCGATATCGTGGTGACCGAGTACGGCATCGCCGACGTGCGCGGGCAGACCGACAGCGAGGTGATCGCCAGGTTGCTGGCGATCAGCGACTCACGCTTCCAACCGCAGTTGATGGAACAGGCCAAGGCAGCGGGCAAGCTGCCGAAAGATTTCCAGCTGGATGCGCGCTTCACCGACAACACGCCCGAGCGCCTGGAGGCGATTCGCGAGCAGCATGGGCGGCTGTTCCCGGAATATCCGCTGGGGTGCGATTTCACGGCCGAAGAACGGGATTTGCTGCGGGCGCTGAATTGGCTCAAGAGCAAGTTCAAGCTGAGCGAGGTGCTGGAGCTGGGCAAGGCAGCGCTGGATGCGCCCGCGCCCGAGGCCTACGCGGCGCAATTGGCACGCATGGGGCTGGAGCAGCCGCAGGGGCTCAAGGAAGAGTTGTACCAGCGGCTGTTGCTGGCGGGGTTGGCGGCAACCGGATGAATGGCCGGGGCTGCTGTGCAGCCCTTTCGCGGCCCAAGGCTGCTCCTACAGGGAACGCGATCTTCTGTAGGAGCGGCCTTGGGCCCCGAGGGCCATCACTCGATGAACGTGACCACGCCACCTTCCAGCGACTTCACCCGCGCCAGGGACTCGACGCGATAGCCCTGGCGATCCAGCTCGGCACGGCCGCCTTGGAACGACTTCTCGATCACGATGCCCAGGCCCGCAACGGTGGCACCGGCCTGCTTGATGATCGAGATCAGCGCCTGGGAGGCCTTGCCGTTGGCCAGGAAGTCGTCGATCACCAGCACACGGTCGCTGCTGTTGAGATGACGCGGCGAGATGGCCACGGTGTTCTCGGTCTGCTTGGTGAACGAGTACACCGAGGCGGTCAGCAGGTTCTCGGTCAGGGTCAGCGACTGGTGCTTGCGGGCGAAGATCACCGGCACGCCCAGCTTCAGGCCGGTCATCACCGCCGGGGCGATGCCCGACGCTTCGATGGTGACGATCTTGGTCACGCCCGAATCGGCGAACAGGCGGGCGAACTCGTCGCCGATCAGCTGCATCAGCGCCGGGTCGATCTGATGGTTGAGAAACGCGTCGACTTTGAGAACCTGGTCGGAAAGCACGATGCCTTCTTCGCGAATCTTCTGCTGCAGTGCTTCCACTGTGGTATTCCTCGATGTAGCAAAGGTGGCCGCAGCCAAGGCCGCGACAAAGGTTAGAGAGTAAGGGTTGGTCAGCGTCTGAGCATTGCCCGGATGTCGGCCAGTGCGTTATTGCCGCGAGCGGCCTTCACTTCGACCGGCGCATCGTCCAGGCCTTCCCAGGCCAGGTCGTCCGGCGGCAGTTCGTCGAGGAACCGGCTGGGCGTGCAGTCGATGATCTCGCCGTATTGCTTGCGCTTGGCGGCGAAGGTGAAAGCCAGGGTCTGGCGCGCGCGGGTGATGCCCACGTAGGCCAGGCGCCGCTCTTCCTCGATGGTGTCGGCCTCGATGCTGGAGCGGTGCGGGAGGATTTCCTCCTCCATGCCCATGATGAACACGTAAGGGAATTCCAGGCCCTTGGAGGCATGCAAGGTCATCATCTGCACACCTTCGGCGTTTTCTTCCTCTTCCTGCTGGCGCTCGAGCATGTCGCGCAGCACCAGCTTGCCGATGGCATCCTCGATGGTCATGTCACCCTCTTCGTCCTTCTCGAGGGTGTTCTTCAGGGCATCGATCAGGAACCAGACGTTGCTGATGCGA
This sequence comes from Pseudomonas guariconensis, assembly GCF_015680235.1. GTDB lineage: Bacteria > Pseudomonadota > Gammaproteobacteria > Pseudomonadales > Pseudomonadaceae > Aquipseudomonas > Aquipseudomonas guariconensis_A. The sequence goes on along the minus strand of NZ_JADLJL010000009.1, from coordinate 53,600 downwards.
AACTCTGCCGCCTTGTCGCTGGCGGTGTTCTGGCGGATCCAGTTTTCGTAGTCGATATCGCGGACCATGTCGTGCAGAGCGGCGATCGGGTCCTCCAGGGCCACGCGCTGGCGCACCCCGTCGAGCCAGTGCTTGAAGCGCTGCAGACGCTCGGTATAGCGGGCATCGAGGTGTTCGCCCAGGCCCAGCTCCTCGCTGGCGGCGTACATCGACACGCCACGTTCGGTGGCATAGTTGCCGAGCTTTTCCAGGGTCGTGGAGCCGATCTCCCGGCGTGGCACGTTGATCACCCGCAGGTAGGCGTTGTCGTCGTCCGGGTTGACCAGCAGGCGCAGGTAGGCCATGAGGTCCTTGACCTCCTGGCGACCGAAGAAGCTGTTGCCGCCGGAAAGGCGGTAGGGCACCTGGTGGTGCTGGAGCTTGAGCTCGATCAGCTTGGCCTGGTAGTTGCCCCGGTAGAGGATGGCGAAGTCGCTATAGGGGCGGTTGGTGCGCAGGTGCAGGGTGAGGATTTCCATGGCCACGCGCTCGGCCTCGGCTTCCTCGTTCTTGCAGCGGATGACACGGATCTCGTCACCGACGCCCATCTCGCTCCACAGCTGCTTTTCGAAGGCGTGGGGGTTGTTGGCGATCAGCACGTTGGCGCAGCGCAGGATGCGGCTGGTGGAGCGGTAGTTCTGCTCCAGCATCACCACCTTCAGGGAGGGGTAGTCCTCCTTGAGCAGCATGAGGTTTTCCGGGCGAGCGCCGCGCCAGGCATAGATCGACTGGTCGTCGTCGCCCACCACGGTGAACTGGTTGCGCATGCCGATCAGCATCTTCACCAAGAGGTACTGGCTGGCGTTGGTGTCCTGGTATTCGTCCACCAGCAGGTAGCGCACGCGGTTCTGCCAGCGCTCCAGAACGTCCTTGTGCTCCTCGAACAGCTTCACCGGCAGCAGGATGAGGTCGTCGAAGTCCACCGCGTTGAACGCCTTGAGCGTACGCTGGTAGTGGGTGTAGACGATGGCGGCGGTCTGCTCGCGCGGGTTGCGCGCCTTTTCCAGGGCCTCGGCCGGCAGGATCAGGTCGTTCTTCCAGGCACCGATCATGTTCTTGATCTCGTCGATGCCGTCGTCGCCGGAGTATTCCTTCTGCATGATGTCCGACAGCAATGCCTTGATGTCGGTCTCGTCGAAGATCGAGAAGCCAGGCTTGTAGCCCAGGCGCTCATGCTCCTTGCGGATGATGTTCAAGCCCAGATTGTGGAAGGTGCACACGGTCAGGCCGCGGCCTTCGCCGGGGCGCAGCAGGGTGCCGACCCGCTCCTTCATCTCGCGCGCCGCCTTGTTGGTGAAGGTCATGGCCACGATGTACTGGGCACGGATGCCGCAGTTCTGGATGAGGTGGGCGATCTTGCGTGTGATCACGCTGGTCTTGCCGGAGCCTGCACCGGCGAGCACCAATAGAGGGCCGCCGACGTAGTCACAGGCTTCTTGTTGCCGGGGATTGAGTCGGGACATGCTAGAAACCGGGGGTCACCAGAAAATAGCCGCGCATTCTAGCAGGCATGGGGCGGTTGTGGCGCGACCGTCTGACAGTGTGACGCAGGGCATGAATCAGATTTGCCGCTTTCGTCGGTTTCGCGCAGGATGCACGACAAATTGTGTCGGGGTGCTGGCCAGGGAATGGCACCTGGAGTAAAAATCATTTCTGCCCACGGGGTGGGATGTCTGCGCTCGCCATTCTACCGTTCAAGCCTAAGGAGCCCGCTTGTCCACGCCTGTCGAACCGTTGCGTTTGCTGCTGTTGGCCGATGAGCCGGAATGGGCCGCCCTGCTGCGCGAGTGCGTGCAGCCGTTGGCGGGCAGCGCGGTATTGCTGACCGCACCGAACTGGGAGTCGGTCGACAGCCTGTTCACCCATGACCACCAGGCAGTGGTGCTGGCGACGCCGGCCCTGCAGCCCGCACCGGGCTGCTGCGAGCTGCCGACCATCCTGCTGCTCGACGACGAGCCCGAAACGCCGCCGGCGGCGGTCAGCGACTGGCTGGTGCGCGAGCAGCTGAGCAGCGATGCCCTGCGTCGCTCCCTGCGACATGTCCGCGAGCGTGGTGTGTTGGTGGCTACGCTGCAGCGCCTGGCCGAGCAGGACCCATTGACCGGCATCGCCAACCGCCAGGGCTTCCAGGCCCTGCTGACCGCGCGCCTGGCGCAGAACGACGGCCGTGGCGTAGCCCTTGGCCATCTGGACCTGGACAACTTCCGTCACGTCAACGACGCCCTTGGCCACCAGGGCGGCGACCGGCTGATCTTGCAGGTGGTGGCGCGCCTGAAGCAGCAGTTGGAAGCCGGTGACCAGCTGGCCCGCCTGGGCAGCGACGAGTTCGCCCTGCTGATCGACACCCGGCGCGATGCCAACCGCGCCGAATGGGTGGCCGAACGCATCGTCGAGGCGTTGGCCGAGCCCTACTGGATCGACGGCGAAAGCCTGCTGCTCGGCTGCAGCCTGGGCCTGGCCCATGCCCGCGCCCAGGCCGGCGCCGACCCGCTGATGTGGCATGCCCACATCGCCATGCGCCAGGCCAAGGGCAGCCAAGGCTGCACCTTCCATGTGTTCAATGAACGGATCAACCACAACGCCCGCAGCCTCGCCGACCTCGAAGGCGAGCTGCGCCGGGCGCTGCGCCGCGATGAGCTGGAGTTGCATTACCAGCCGCGGCTGAGCCTTGCCGACGGGCGGATCGTCGGGCTCGAGGCCCTGGTGCGCTGGCGCCACGCCGAGCGCGGGCTGTTGCCTCCGAGCGAATTCGTGCCCCTGGCCGAGCAGAGCGGCCTGATCGTGCCCTTGGGCTACTGGGTGATCTCCCGCGCCCTGCGCGATATGCAGGCCCTGGGCGAAAGCGGCCTGGCACCGTTGCACATGGCGGTGAACCTGAGTTTCCGGCAGTTCCAGGACAGCCAGCTGCTGGCCACCTTGAGCCGCCTGATCATCGAGCATGGGGTCGATGCCCGTTGGCTGGAATTCGAACTCACCGAGACCGCGGTGATGCGCCGCAACGAGCTGGTGCAGCAGACCATGGACGCCCTCGGGCGCCTGGGGGTGCGGTTCTCGCTGGATGACTTCGGCACGGGCTTTTCATCGTTCGTGCACCTGAACAGCCTGCCGATCACCTTGCTCAAGGTCGATCGCAGCTTCGTCGGCGGCATGGAGCTGCGCGAGGAAAACCGCAAGCTGGTGCACGCCATGATCAACCTGGCGCACAACCTCAACCTGGAGGTGGTGGCCGAAGGGGTCGAGACCGAGGAGCAGATGGCATTGCTGCGCGGGTTCGGCTGCGACCAGGTACAGGGTTATCTGGTCAGCAAGCCGTTGCCGGTGGGCGAGTTGACGGAATACCTGCAACAAGCGGCCAAGCCGCAGCTCGTGAGCGTATAAGGGGAGGGCTGCGCCGCCGGCCACCAGGACCGGCGGTGATCCATGTAGGAGCGGCCTTGTGCCGCGAAAGGGCCGTACCGCGGCCCCGGCAGTCAAACCGACACTACCACCCTGTCGGCCTTGCTCGCCTTGCCCAGCATCCGCTTGGTCCGCCACTCGAAGCCAATGGTCAGCGCCACCGCCGCACAGGCCAGGCCCAATGCCAGGCCCCACCACACGCCCACCGCACCACCGCCGAGGGTGAAAGTGAACAGCCAGGCGCTGGGCGCGCCCACCAGCCAGTAGCAGCACAGGCCGATGAGGAAGGTGGTCTTGGCGTCCTTCAGGCCACGGATCGAGCCCATGGCGATGGTCTGCATGCCGTCGAACAGCTCGAACCAGGCCGCCACCATCAACAGGCTGACGGCCAGCTGGAAGATCGCCGCGAAGGCTGGGTCGTTCCGGTCGATGAACAACGCTACCAGCGCCTCAGGCAGCAGCCAGAACAGCGCCGCGAAGGCGAACATGATCATCGCCCCGAAGCCGATCCCCACCCGCCCGGCGCTGCGCGCGGCCAACAGGTTGCCGGCGCCGTAATACAAGCCCACGCGCATGGTCACGGCATAGGAAAGCCCCGTCGGCACCATGAATGCAGTAGAGACGATCTGCAGGGCGATCTGGTGCGCCGCCAGCTCCGTGCTGCCCAGCACCCCCATGCACAGAGCGGCGAAGGCGAACAGGCCGACTTCCACCATGTAGGTGCCGCCGATCGGCAGGCCCAGGCGCCACAGCTCGCGCAGTGCCGGCAGCGACGGCCGCGACAGGCCCTTGCGCAGCGGGTAGTCGGTATAGGCCTTGTGCCAGCGGATGTACAGCGCCAAGGCGATGGCCATGCCCATGGATACCACGGCGGTGACCAGGCCGATGCCCATCAGCCCCAGCTTGGGCAAGCCGAACATGCCTTCGATCAAGGCGTGGTTGAACAGGTAGTTGAGCACCGTGCCCACCAGGCTGATGACCATCACCGGCGTCGAACGGCCCAGGGCGCTGGTGAAGCCGCGCAAGGCCATGAACGTCAGGTAGCCGGGCAGTGCCAGTGGCAGCAGGGTGAGGAATTCCATGGCCGAGGCGACGTTTTCGGGTTTCTGGCCGAACAGCAGCAGGGCCGGTTCCAGGTTCCACAGCACCAGCCCAGCCCCCAGGGCCAGGCCCCAGGCCAGCCACAACCCGTTCTGCGCCAGCCGGGTCGCGCCAGGCACGTCGCCTGCGCCCTGGCGAATGGCGACCAGCGTGCCGACCGCAGCGATCACGCCCAGGCAGAAAATCGACACGAACGAATAGCTGGCCGCGCCCAGGCCGCCACCGGCCAGGGCCTGGGGGCTGATGCGGGCCATCATCAGGGTGTCGGTCAGCACCATCAGCATGTGCGCCAACTGCGAGGCGATCAGCGGGCCGGCCAGGCGCAGCAGAGCCTTGAGTTCGGTAGTGGGCGCGACGTGCATGGAGGTGTCCTTTTTCCGGGAGCTGTTGAGCGAAGCGTCGATTCTGAGGCTTCGGTCAACTTTGCACAAAAGGATAAAAGCGATCGTTGGCATGAGTTGAACTCATGTATGTATGATCCGTTGCATACCATTGGTGTTCCCGCAGGGTAGGTGCGAAATGTCCCGTCAGCTTCCCCCGCTGTATGCGTTGCGCGCATTCGAAGCCGCTGCCCGGCTGAGCTCGTTCACCCGGGCTGGCGAGGAACTCTCCATCACCCAGAGCGCAGTCAGCCGGCACATCCGCACCCTGGAAGAGCACTTCGCCTGCCGCCTGTTCGTGCGCAATGGGCGCAGCCTGCAGCTCACCGAGGCGGCGCGGATGTTGCTGCCTGGCGTGCGCGACGGCTTCAGCGCGCTGGAACGGGCCTGCGATACCTTGCGAGGCGAGGACGACATGCTGCGCATGAAGGCCCCTTCGACCCTGACCATGCGTTGGTTGTTGTCGCGCCTGAGCCAGTTCCGCCACCAGCAACCGGGCAACGAAGTGCAGCTGACCAGTGCCTGGATGGATGTGGACCATGTGGACTTCAACCAGGAGCCCTTCGATTGTGCGGTGTTGCTCAGCGACGGGGCGTTCCCGTCCGACTGGGAAGTGCGGCGGCTGTTCTCGGAGCTGTTGATCCCGGTGGGCGCGCCCGACCTGCTCAAGGACGGGCCCTGGGACGAACGGCGGTTAGCGGGTATCGAGCTGTTGCACCCAACACCTGATAAACGCGATTGGCGCGCCTGGCTAACCCGCATGGGGCTTACCGACAAGGTTTCGCTCAAGGGCGGGCAGGTGTTCGATACCCTGGAGCTGGGCATGATCGCGGCGGCGCGTGGCTATGGCATTTCCATGGGGGACTTGCTGATGGTCGCCGAGGATGTCGCCCAGGGGCGGTTGAGCCTGCCCTGGCCGACGGCGGTGCCCAGTGGCATGGACTACTACCTGGTATGGCCAAGGACGCGGCCTGGGGGAGAGCGGTTGCGCCGGTTGAGCGCATTCCTGCAGGAAGAGGCTGCGGCGATGAACCTGCCGGATGTCAGGATCCTCGAGGGCCAATCGCGGGACAAGCCCGCTCCCACAGCAAGCGCACAGTTCTCGTGAACAGTGGTGAGCCTGTGGGAGCGGGCTTGTCCCGCGATAGCGATCTGAAGCGTTACAACGCGCCCAGGTTCAGCGCCTGTGCACAGGCCTGCAGCGACCGCTGCTCGCTCTGAGCATACAAGGCCAGTTCATCCTGCACCTTCATCTGCAGTGCCGCCTCGAAGGCCTCGCGGTTGGCATTGCTGCCATAGTCGGCCTGTGCCTCGTCGCCCAGGTTGGACTGGAAGATCCCCGCCGCGCTCACGGGCAGGAAGTCCTCGTACACCAACGCTTCGAAATGCACATGGCCGGCATCGATCAAGCCCTGCAAGGTGGTTGGGCGCCCCTGCTGATCGCGTGCCGCCAGGCCCTTCTCGGTCGCGAAGTAACGGAAGTACGCAAGCCCTTGCTCGCGCATCTGCGCCAAGTCATCCGGAAACGCGGCGAAGTGCTCGGCCAGCAGCGCTCGGTAGCGCTCGGCATTGGCCTCGGCCGGTACGCCGTCCAGGGCGGCGCGGGTGGCATCGAGCAGGCGGTCGTAGAGCTGACGGCCCTTGGGTGTCAACGCCGCGCCACGCTGTTCGATCTCGCCGAAGCGCGCGGTATGGCTGCCTTGCGCATCGCTGAAGGCGACCTTTTCCTGCAGGGCCTTGAAGCTGGTCTGGCGCAGCAGGATCGGATGGCGGCGGGTGGGCGGGCCTTCGACCACTGCTTTGGGCGGGATGCCTTTGGCCGGCATGCCCAGCTGGATGGCGTCGATGTCCAGGGTGCGTGGGGTCAAGTGGTTGATGTGTGGGCCTTTGAAGGCCACCACATCGGCGATCAGGCGATGCTGGTCGTGCAACTGCTGGTATTGCTCGGCGGTCACCGTGGCGTCCTGGTGCCAGCGGAAGGTGTGCAGCGCTTCCTGGACGAAGGCTTCGGCGTCGGCAGCGCCCAGGCCACCGTCGCGCTCGCATTGGGCGATCAATTCCAAGGCGCGCGGGGTGAAGATCTTGCGCTTGGCCAGGATGCCCTGGGCCAACTCGCGCAGTTGCGGGTTGTCGATAAGCTCCAGGCGCAGCAGGGAGGTGAACACCCGGAACGGGCTGATGTGCAGCGACTGCTCATGCACGGCTCGGAAGGCGGTGGAGTGCACCGGTACGCCGGCCGAGCTCAGGTCGTAATAACCCACTGGCTCCATGCCCATCACCGCGAACAGCCGGGCGATGGTCGCCAGCTCCTCGGCGGTACCGACGCGAATGGCGCCATGGCGCTCCTGGTCGAGGCGCTCGATCTCGCCGGTCCAGCGCAGGGCCTCGGCGACCGTGGGCTGCTGGGTCATCACCTGCTGGTTGATTTCGCTCACCAGCTCCAGCAGCGTGCCATACAGGGGCACTTCCTGTTTGTACATGAGCGACATGGCGGCAGAGAACTGCGCGCGGATGCTGTCGGGGCTGACGAAATCATGGGCGGGCATCGCTAGCTTCCTGGAGGTGAGTGGATACCCGTACATGAAAGCGGGGAATGCACTTTCCTCACAAGCGAAAAAAAGTGCAGGTGTCATTCCTTTTGCGATTGATGATCGCGAGTGTTGCGCCATGCCTGTAGGCGCGGGCTTGCCCCGCGACGGCCCGCAAAGCGGGCTCGATAACAGTCAGCCCTGCAATTGCTCCCGAACCCACTCCACCAATGCCCGCACCTTCGGCACTTCCGCCGCATGCTCGGCAAAGGCCAGGTAATGGGCACCTGGGCTTTTCATCGCATGGTCCCAGGCCACCACCAGGCTGCCCTCGGCCAATTCTCGGGTCACCAGGTAGCGCGGCACCAGGGCCACGCCACAACCGGCCTGGGCTGCGCTCAGCGCCATGTAGAACGTATCGAAGCGCGGCCCGTGGTAGCTGTTGTCGGTGTGCAGGCGCTGCTCCAGAAACCATTCATGCCAGGCCTCTGGCCGCGAGGTGCTTTGCAGCAGCACCAGCTCGGCCACTTCGCCAGCATCGTGCAAGGCCCGTCCTTGCAATAGCTCAGGTGCGCATACCGGTACCACCTCCTCGCCGAACAGTTCCACGCAGGTGGCGCCCGGCCAGGTTCCCTGGCCATAGAAGAACACCGCATCGGCCGAGCCCTGGAGCAGGGCGAACGGCTCCATCTCATTGCGGATGTCGAGGTGGATGTTAGGGTGGCGCTTGCCGAACCCCTTCAAGTGCGGGATCAACCAACGCACGCCGAAACTCGGCTGGGTGGCTACCTTCAAGACTTCGGTCTGCTCGCCGTAGGTCAGGACGTAGCGGCTGGACATGTCCACCTGGGTGAGGATCTTGTTGACCTCGGCCAAGTACAGCGAGCCCGCGGGCGTCAGTTGCAGGCGCCGGCGAATGCGCAGGAACAGGTGGTGGCGGAGCATTTCCTCGAGCTGCGCGACCTGCTTGCTGACTGCGCTCTGGGTCAGGTGCAGTTCCTCGGCGGCACGGGTGAAGCTCAGGTGACGGGCAGCGGCCTCGAAGCACTGCAGGGCAGTCATCGATGGCACCAGGCGTTTGGACATAGCGGTCTCTACGGCGGTTTGGTCATTACCTGACGGAATGATATGCGGAATAAAGGTCGTTTGTTGCGCCAGTGTCATCGGATTAATACTGATCCACATCAGGTTTTCAACCTCCACCTTCTGTAGGAGAAGCACATGGTCGCTGGATTGCTCGAGCGCCTCGGCGTTGCCGCCGAGGCTTATACCCAGGGTGACTACCCTGTTCACACGCCGATCGATGGCAGCCAGATCGCCTCGGTGAAGCTGCTCGGCAAGGCCGAGACCACCGCACGCATCGACCAGGCGCAAAAAGCCTTCGAGGCCTGGCGCAACGTGCCAGCCCCGCGTCGCGGCGAGCTGGTGCGCCTGTTTGGCGAAGTGCTGCGAGCGCACAAAGCTGAGCTGGGTGAGCTGGTGTCCATCGAGGCCGGCAAGATCACCCAGGAAGGCCTGGGCGAAGTCCAGGAAATGATCGACATCTGCGACTTCGCCGTTGGCCTGTCGCGCCAACTGTACGGCCTGACTATCGCCTCCGAGCGCCCGGGCCACCACATGCGTGAATCCTGGCACCCGCTGGGTGTGGTGGGCGTCATCAGCGCCTTCAACTTCCCGGTTGCCGTTTGGGCCTGGAACACCGCGCTGGCGCTGGTGTGCGGCAACGCCGTGGTATGGAAGCCGTCCGAGAAGACGCCGCTGACCGCCCTGGCTTGCCAGGCACTGTTCGAAAAAGCCCTGAACGCCTTCGGCGATGCACCGCAAGGCCTGAGCCAGCTGGTGATCGGCGGCCGTGAAGCCGGCGAAGCCCTGGTGGACGACCCGCGCGTACCGCTGGTGAGCGCCACAGGCAGCACCCGCATGGGTCGTGAAGTCGGCCCGCGCGTCGCGGCCCGCTTCGGGCGCAGCATCCTCGAGCTGGGTGGCAACAACGCCATGATCCTGGCCCCGAGCGCCGACCTGGACCTGGCCGTGCGCGGCATCCTGTTCTCGGCAGTCGGTACCGCCGGCCAGCGCTGCACCACCCTGCGCCGCCTGATCGTGCACCGCTCCATCAAGGACGAAGTGGTCGCTCGCGTCAAAGCCGCGTACGGCAAGGTTCGCATCGGTGACCCACGCAAGGACAACCTGGTCGGCCCGCTGATCGACAAGCAGTCCTTCGATGCCATGCAAGGCGCACTGGCCAAGGCCCGTGACGAAGGCGGCCAGGTGTTCGGCGGCGAGCGCCAGCTGGCCAGCGAATACCCGAACGCCTACTACGTTTCGCCGGCCATCGCCGAGATGCCGGGCCAGAGCGACGTGGTGCGCCACGAGACCTTCGCCCCGATCCTCTACGTGCTGGCCTATGACGACTTCGAAGAGGCCCTGCGCCTGAACAACGAAGTGCCGCAAGGCCTGTCCTCGTGCATTTTCACCACCGACATTCGCGAGGCCGAACGCTTCCAGAGCGCCTCGGGCAGCGACTGCGGCATCGCCAACGTCAACATCGGCACCAGCGGTGCGGAGATCGGCGGTGCGTTCGGCGGCGAGAAGGAAACCGGCGGTGGCCGTGAGTCCGGCTCCGATGCCTGGAAGGGTTATATGCGTCGCCAGACCAACACCGTGAACTACTCGCGCGAGCTGCCGCTGGCGCAGGGGATCGTGTTCGACTGACGATCGCAGGCGGGGGCTTTGCCCCCGGTTCGCGGCACAAGGCCGCTTCTACAGGGATTGCGCTGCGGGCCATTGGCGGCGCGATCCACGTAGGAGCGGGCTTGTGCCGTGATGGGTCGCAACGCGGCCCCAACAAGAACAACATTGCTGGAGCCGGGCCATGTCCGAACTGCGTCAAGAATGTCTGTGGGAGTTCGCCACCAAACCAACCGTCGCCACCCAGGCCCTGGCCGGTGAGCACAAGGCCGATGTCTGCGTGATCGGCGGTGGCATCACGGGCCTGTCGGCGGCGATCCACCTGCTCGAGCAAGGCAAGTCGGTGATCCTGCTCGAGGCCTGGAAGATCGGCCACGGTGGCTCCGGGCGCAACGTCGGCCTGGTCAACGCCGGCACCTGGATCCGCCCCGACGACGTCGAGGCGACCCTCGGCCTGCAACAGGGCAGCCGCCTGAACAAGGTGCTCGGCGAGGCCCCGGCGGAGGTGTTCGCCATGATCGAGCGCCTGGGCATCGACTGCCAGGCCCAGCACAAGGGCACCCTGCACATGGCGCACAACGCCACCGGCATCGCTGACCTGGAGGCCCGCCATGCCCAGTGGAGCCGGCGCGGCGCCGACGTCGAGCTGTTGACCGGCGCGCGTTGCCAGGAATATTGCGGCACCGACAAAATTTCCGCCGCGCTGCTCGACCGCCGCGCCGGCACCATCAACCCCATGGGGTACACCCAAGGCCTGGCCGCCGCCGTGGTGCGCTTGGGCGGCCGATTGTTCCAACAGTCCTCCGTCCAGGGCCTGGAGCGTGACGGTGATGACTGGCGGGTGAACACCGCCCGCGGCTCGGTGCGTGCCGACAAGGTGGTGATTTCCACCGGCGCATACACCGAAGGCGAGTGGAGCAACCTGCAGAAGCACTTCTTCCGCGGCTACTACTACCAGGTCGCGTCCAAGCCCTTGCAAGGCGCTGCGGCGGACAAGGTCCTGCCTCACGGCCAGGGCTCCTGGGATACCCGCACCGTACTCAGCAGCATCCGTCGCGACGACCAGGGCCGCCTGTTGCTGGGCAGCCTGGGGCGGGTCGACAACAAGCCAACCTGGTTCGTGCGCAGTTGGGCCGACCGCATCCAAAGCCATTACTACCCGGAGCTGGGCAAGGTCGAATGGGAGATGCATTGGACCGGTTGCATCGACTTCACCCCCGACCATTTGATGCGCCTGTTCGAGCCGGCCCCTGGGCTGGTGGCGGTGACCGGCTACAACGGTCGCGGCAACACCACCGGCACGGTGATCGGCCGGGCCTTCGCCGAATTCCTGCTCAAGGACGACCCGGACAGCCTGCCGATCCCGTTCTCGCCCATGAAGCCGGTAAAAGCGCCTTCGTTGCGTACCGCGTTCTATGAGTCCGGGTTCTCGCTGTACCACGCAGGCCAGTGCTTGCGGGTAGTCCTCTAACTACCGATGCAGGCAGGCCGCTCCTACAACGGGCGCGTCGAGGCTTACTTGTGCAACCAGCTGAGGAACCCGCCTTTCTTGACCTGCGGCGGCTTCTGCAGCAACAGAGACTCTCGGCTCTGGCGGCGGAACCGCTGCAGCTTGGTCAGCGCCGATTGCACCTCGCCACGCTGGACCAGGCAGCTGCGTACCTGTTCCTTGTCGATGCGATAGAGCAGGCAACCGGTGAGCGTGCGGAACTCGGCGAAGGAGTCCTCATCGTCGATAAGCCCCTCGATCCCCAGCACCTCGCCTGGCCCCATGCGCCCGGCTTCGACCAGCCGTTCGCCATCGCGGATCGACGCCGAGACCACGCCGCTGCCAATCACCAGTAAATGGTCGGACTGCTCGCCCACGCCGAGGATCACCTGGTCAGCCAGGTATTCCACGGCGGTCATGCGCTGGCTCAGGGCATCGCGCTCATCACTGGTCAACGAGCGGAACACTCGCACCTCGTCCAGCAGGTCGCGCTGGCGGCTACGCGGTGGCAGGGCAAGGTCGACGTTCCACATCACGCCGCTGGCCTCCAGGTGGCGGTGGGCCAGGTCGAACAGCTGGTTACGCACCTCGGTCTTGCGCGCCATGCTGGCGACGAAGCCGCTGGCTTCGTATTCCACCGATTCCAGGGTCGAGGTCTTGACCGTCACCTTGGGCGAGGGGCTGCTGAGCAACGCACTGGTGCCTTGCAGGGCCTTCTCCAGGGCATCGAATACCCGCTTGGGACGCACTTTGGCCGGCACCACCACACTGATCGATACCCCATGCACGTCCGCTGGACGACTGAAGTTGAGCAGCTTGGCCTTGGCCACCACCGAGTTCGGCACCACGGCCAGGCTGCCGTTGCCGGTGAGCAGGCGTGTGGCTCGCCAGTCGATGTCCAGCACCTTGCCCTCGGTGCCATCGATGGAGATCGCATCACCGATCTGATAGGGCCGCGTTGTGTTGAGCACGATGCCGGAGAACACGTCCGCCAAGGTGCTCTGCAACGCCAGGCCGATGACGATGGCCATGACCCCTGACGTCGCCAGCAGGCCTTTGACCGGCAGTTGCAACACATAGGCCGCCGCTGCGATCACCGCTGCCACGAAGATCAGCGCCCCAAGCACGTCCTGCAGCAAGCGCCCGCCGTGGCCGCCGCGGGCGATCAACAGCAGGCCGAACACCACCGCCACCGTGCGCGCGAAGAACAGCCACCAGGCGATCTCCAGCGCGGTGGCTATCAGGTTGCGAGGCACGTCCTCTGCCCAGGGCGGCGGTTGCAAGGGACTCAAGCCTGCCGTCAGCAGAACCCAACTGAACAGCAGGAAGATCATCAGCCGGACGGTGATACGACCGACCCGGCGCTCGGTCGGGATCAACTGCCACAGCAGCAGGTCCAGAAAGACAAGACAGGCGCCGAGCAGCAACGGTGAGGACTGGATGAAGGCCAGCATTTTGGTCTCGGTGAGGAAAAGGATCGAAAGGTAGTAAAGAGCAGGGCGCTGGCGCCGGCAACCAGGATCTAGAGGGTAGGAGGCGGTAGCTCCGTGGGAGCGGGCTCGCCCCGAGATAGCGTTCTAAAAATAGAACGCATGAGCCAATTTTCGCCATCTAGTGCTGCAAAGGTGGTGCTTTTAATCTGTGTCCATGCAGTCAAGGCAACACCCCTACTCACTACTTGAAGGAACACAGACCATGAGCAAATTCACCTACAACCGTCTGGACAAGAACAACGCCGCCGTTCTGCTGGTCGACCACCAGGCTGGCCTGCTCTCGCTGGTACGTGACATCGAGCCGGACCGCTTCAAGAACAACGTGCTCGCCCTGGCTGACCTGGCCAAGTACTTCAACCTGCCGACCATCCTCACCACCAGCTTCGAGCAAGGCCCCAACGGCCCGCTGGTGCCCGAGCTCAAGGCGCAGTTCCCCGATGCCCCTTACATCGCCCGCCCAGGCCAGATCAACGCCTGGGATAACGAAGATTTCGTCAAGGCGGTGAAAGCCACCGGCAAGAAGCAGCTGATCATCGCCGGTGTCGTGACCGAAGTGTGCGTGGCCTTCCCAGCGTTGTCGGCCCTGGAGGAGGAGTTCGAAGTGTTCGTGGTCACCGATGCCTCCGGCACCTTCAACGAAATGACCCGCGACGCCGCCTGGCGCCGGATGGAAGCGGCCGGTGCGCAGCTGATGACCTGGTTCGGCGTGGCCTGTGAGCTGCACCGCGACTGGCGCAACGACATCGAAGGCCTGGGTACCCTGTTCTCCAACCACATCCCGGACTACCGCAACCTGATGACCAGCTACAGCACCCTGACTGCCGGTAAGTAAACCTCCTCGCCATGGCGCCGGATACCGGCGCCATGGCCTTCGACCACCGCCGTATCTGTGGGAGCGGGCTTGCCCCGCGATCAAGGGCGAAGGCCATGGCAGGCAGCACGAACCTCCAACAGGGCTAACCTTTCACAGCCCACCGCACGTCTACCCAGGCCCTGATCAGCCCCAACCGGCATGCGCCCCAGTTGTGCCTGCCACCCAGACGGAGAAGCCCATGTCCAAGGACCGCAACGACACGACCCGTCGCCAGTTCATCGCCGCCAGCACCGTACTCGGTGCCGCGGGCGCGCTCTGGTCCGCATTGCCCTTCACCGGCGCCGCCGGTTCCGCTCACGCATCTACCCAAGGAGGCGCCATGACGGCCGACCTGGTTCTGTTCAACGGCAAACTGCATACCGTTGACCGCGAGAAGCCGACCGCGACCGCCGTCGCCATCAAGGACGGCCGTTTCATCGCCGTGGGCAGCGACGCCGAGGCCATGGCCCACAAGGGCGCCACCACCCAGCTTATCGACCTCAGGCAGCGCACGGTGATCCCTGGCTTGAACGACTCGCACCTGCACCTGATCCGCGGTGGCCTGAACTACAACCTGGAGCTGCGCTGGGAAGGCGTGCCGTCGGTAGCCGATGCCCTGCGCATGCTCAAGGACCAGGCCGCGCGCACACCCACTCCACAATGGGTGCGTGTGGTCGGTGGCTGGAACGAATTCCAGTTCGCCGAAAAACGCATGCCGACCCTGGACGAAATCAACCAGGCTGCGCCCGACACTCCGGTGTTCCTGCTGCACCTCTACGACCGCGCGCTACTCAACCGTGCCGCCCTCAAGGCTGTGGGCTACACCAAGGACACCCCCAATCCGCCGGGTGGCGAGATCCAGCGCGACAAGTTCGGCAACCCGACCGGCATGCTCATCGCCCGCCCGAACGCCATGATTCTCTACGCCACCCTGGCCAAGGGGCCGAAGCTGCCGCTGGAATACCAGGTCAACTCCACCCGCCAATTCATGCGCGAGCTCAACCGCCTGGGCTTGACCAGCGCCATCGATGCCGGCGGCGGCTACCAGAACTACCCGGACGACTACCAGGTGATCCAGGAGCTGGCCGACAACGACCAGCTGACCGTGCGCATCGCCTACAACCTGTTTACCCAGAAGCCCAAGCAGGAACTGGCCGACTTCAAGAGCTGGACCTCAAGCGTCAAGCTCCATGGCGGCAACGACTTCCTACGCCACAACGGCGCCGGCGAAATGTTGGTGTTCTCGGCTGCTGACTTCGAAGACTTCCTCGAGCCGCGTCCTGACCTGCCGCAAACCATGGAACAAGAGCTCGAACCGGTGGTGCGCCATCTGGTGGAGCAGCGCTGGCCGTTCCGCCTGCATGCCACCTACAACGAGTCGATCTCGCGCATGCTCGACGTCTTCGAGAAGGTCAACCGCGACATTCCGTTCAATGGGCTGCCGTGGTTCTTCGACCACGCCGAGACCATCACCCCACAGAATATCGAGCGTGTGCGGGCACTCGGCGGAGGTATCGCCATCCAGGACCGCATGGCCTTCCAGGGTGAGTATTTCGTCGACCGCTACGGTGCGAAGGCCGCCGAACAGACTCCGCCGATCAAGCGCATGCTCGACATGGGCGTACCGGTGGGCGCCGGTACCGACGCCACCCGCGTGTCAAGCTACAACCCGTGGACCTCGCTGTACTGGCTGGTCAGCGGCAAGACGGTCGGCGGCATGGCGCTATACCCGCAAGGCCTGAGCCGCGATACCGCGCTGCAGCTGTTCACCCAGGGCAGTGCCTGGTTCTCCAGCGAGCAGGGCAAGAAAGGCCAGATCAAAGTGGGCCAGCTGGCCGACCTGGCGGCGCTGTCGCTGGACTTCTTCAGCGTCGAGGAAGAAGCGATCAAGGGGATCGAGTCGGTGCTGACCATCGTCGATGGCAAGGTGGTGTATGGCGCGGCGGAATTCGACAGGCTCGGCCCGCCACAAGTGCCGGTGTTGCCGGAGTGGTCGCCGGTGACCAAGGTGCCGGGGCATTGGCGAGTCGGTACGCCATCGTTGGCGGCGGTGGCCCACCAGTGCGT
Organism: Pseudomonas guariconensis; assembly: GCF_015680235.1. GTDB lineage: Bacteria > Pseudomonadota > Gammaproteobacteria > Pseudomonadales > Pseudomonadaceae > Aquipseudomonas > Aquipseudomonas guariconensis_A. Next base: position 37,566 of record NZ_JADLJL010000009.1, on the reverse strand, counting down.
CGGCCCTTGCGGGGTGCATGCACACAGCCATGAGAAGGCGCGTCATTCGAATGTACCGGTGAACGACTTCCAAGGCTTCTGGGGCGCACTGGGTTGCTCATGCTTCGCGTTCTGAGTGCGCACACTCCTCCGTAGGAGCGGCGCCGCGAAGGGGCTGCAACGCAGCCCCAGGACGACACCGCACACCGGCCGAGGCGGCTTCGCTCTCTCGCTATCAAGCCATGTCGCTGATGGCGAACTCCTCGGCCAAATGATCGATCAACGCCCGTACCGACGGCAGCAACCCCCGTCGCGAAGGGAAGATCGCATGCACGATACCGCAACGCGGGTGCCAACCTGGGACCAACTCCACCAACCGGCCCGCGGCCAGATCGTCGCGCACCGCCACCCGGGGCAAGTGCGCGATACCTACCCCGGCCACCACGAAATGGCGCAGGGCGAACAGGTCGTCGGTGACCACGCGGGGCGTATGGGGGATGACGAGGCTGCGACTAGTGTCCTCGCCGTGGAACAGCTCCCAGCGGTATTCACGCTGGGCGCTGCCCCAATGCAGGCTCGGCAGCTGGCCGAGCATCAGTGGGTCGAAGCCTTTGGGCAGCCCGTCCAGGAACTGCGGTTGGCCGACCAGGCACTGGGTGCTGTTGCTCAGCACCTTCATCACCATGTCGGTGTTTTCCAGCGGCGGGAAGCGCACCCGCAAGGCGATGTCGAAGCCCTCGTGCAATAGGTCGACACGGCGATTGGTGCTCTCGATGAACAGTTCCACCTGCGGATACTTGATCATGTAGCGGGTCAGCATCGGCCCGACCCAGGAATTGAGCAGGGTGGTCGGGCAACTGATGCGCACCAGCCCGCGCGGTTCGCTGCGGTTGCGCTCGATGATCTCCGCCGCCCCTTCGGCCTCCACGCGCATGGCCAGGCAACGGTTGTAGTAGGCCTGGCCGATCTCGGTGAGCGAGCAGTGGCGGCTGGTGCGATGCAGCAGCCGCACGCCCAGACGCTCTTCCAGGTCGGCGATGCGCCGGCTGAGCTTGGACTTGGGAATGTCCAGCGCCCGGCCCGCCGGGGCGAAGCCGCCGTGCTCGACTACCTGGGTGAAGTAGTAGAGGGAATTGAGGTCTTCCAATGATCGGTCTCCGGATGCTTGGCTGCCTGGGTTGGCCCCTTCGCGGTCGCGAAAGGGTCGGCACAGATAGTACAAAACAATCCGTCATAAACAGAGCGGTCGGCTATAACGCGTTGACTGCAGGGTAAGTCATATCAAGTAACCTTGATGGACGACTTGAGCAGGGCAGCTGCTAGCGTTTCACACGAGCGCGAAACCAGTTGCCATTCAGCGGCTTTAGCTGGCGTAGGAACCCCGTCGATGGCTGAATCATCAGCGTCGGGTGAGACCTCCACACCCCGGCTTGAGGGTGTGTATATGAAATATCAAGCACGAACACAGGGCTACTGGTGACAGTGGCCCTTTTCTTTGCTCGGCAGAAAAGTGTATCGCTTGTAGAGCAGCGCCCCGTGGCGATGCTTGTTCAGCAATCAGGTGACCACCTTGAAGGAGGTAGCGCTTATAAGATCGAGCGCCGCCCGCACGGCGCTCGACCTCGAAATCGCTACAACTCTCAAGGCATACGCTACAAGGCCTCAATCGGCATCCGACTCAAACAACCGCTCCAACTCCACCCGCGCCTCCTTGGCCGTCTGCATCACCTTGGCTCGGTCATCGCGTACCTGCCCTTGGGCCACTAGCACTTCTTCGTCGTGCTGGGTAAACCGTTCGATCCGGTCGGCCGCCTGCTCGTCGCTCAAGCCCAGCCCCACTAATGCCCGACGGCTCATCTCCAGGCTGGAGTAGAACGTCTCGCGGATCGGCTCGGCACCCGCGTCCACGAGCTTGTGCACATGCTGGCGGTTACGCGCGCGGGCCAGCACTTTCAGGTGTGGGTACAAGCGCTTGACCCGTTCTGCCGTGCGGGTGGTGACCTCAGGGTCGTCGGTGGTGATGACGAAATACTCCGCCTCGCCGACCTTGGCCGCATGCAGCACTTCAGGGCGCAGCGGGTCGCCGTAGAACACCGGGGCCTGCTCGAACATGCGGGTCATCTCGATGGCGTCCACTGACGTTTCCAGGGCGATAAAAGGGATTTTCTGGGCACGCAGGATGCGCGAAACGATCTGACCCATGCGGCCCATGCCGACGATCACCACCCGTGGCGTGTCGGTCTGGATCTGCTTGTACTGCTCGGGCACCTCACGCGTGGCGTGCGGGCGCTTGAGGGCGCGGGCGCAACCGAGCATCAGCAAGGGCGTTATGGCCATCGACAGGGTGATGGTCATCAGCAGCAGGTCGTAGGTCTGGGTGTCGAACAGGCCCTGGTCCTTGCCTAGCTTGAAGACCACGAAGGCGAACTCGCCCCCCGCTGCCAGCACCATGCCCAGGCGCAGGGCGCTGGTGCTGCTCAGGCCGGCGACGCGGCCGACGCCGATCAGCAGCGCCAACTTCACTGCGATCAGGAGCAGGGTCAGGCCCAGCAGCACGAAGGGCATCTCCAGCAGCAAGCTCAGGTTGGCGCCCATGCCTACGCTGATGAAGAACAGCCCCAACAGCAGCCCTTTGAAAGGCTCGATCTGCGACTCCAGCTCGTGGCGGTATTCGGAGTCCGCCAGCAGCAGGCCGGCAAGGAAGGCGCCCAGGGCCATGGAAATGCCCGCCTGCTCCATCAGCCAGGCGGTGCCGATCACTACCAGCAGGGCGGTGGCGGTGGAAACCTCAGGGATGCCTGTGCGGGCTACGGTGCGGAACACCGGGCGTAGCAGGTAACGGCCACCGACGATGACGATGGCGATGCTGGCGAACACCTTCAGGCCATGCTCCAGGCTATCGCCCTGGCTGGTGTCCGGGCCGCTGGCGGCCAGCAGGGGGACGAGGGCGATGAGCGGGATCGCCGCGATGTCCTGCATCAGCAGGATGGCGAACGCCAGACGACCGTGCGGGGCATTGAGCTGCTTGGTTTCAGCCAGGCTCTGCAAGCCCAGGGCGGTGGACGACAACGCCAGGCCCAGGCCGAGCACGACCGCTGCCGGCAGCGACTGGCCGAAGCCGAACAGGGCGATGGCGCCGATGGCGGTGCCGGTCAGCAACACCTGGGCGGTGCCGACACCGAACACCGATTTGCGCATCAGCCACAGGCGTTTTGGCGACAGCTCCAGGCCGATGATGAACAGCAGCAATACCACGCCCAACTCGGAAATGTGCGCGACGCTTTCGGTATCGCGAATCAGGCCCAGAGCCTGGGGGCCGATGGCCACGCCAGCGAGCAGGTAGCCGATCACTGCACCCAGTTGCAGACGCTTGGCCAGGGGGACGGCAAGTACGGCGGCAAGCAGGAAGATCACCGCGGTTTGTAGAAGGCTGCCTTCGTGGGGCATTGCTCGGGCTCCTTGAGCTGCGTAAGGGTTACGCAAGGGTTAGCAGAGGCGAGCATTTTCGTCTTGGTGAGTGGGCAGGACAATCCGGTTGTTTCGGGAAGAATCGTTCTGTTGGCGATACCTTTGCGACCCCTGTGGGAGATCACCCAGCCCTTCCGGGTTGCGCTGTCGCGCAGAGAACAATGTACCTCTGTGGGAGATTCTATGGTTGTGGGCAAGCCGGCTCCCACCGGTACTTCGCCAACCACACCCTGTGGGAGCGGGCTTGTCCCGCGATCAAGGGCGAAGCCCTTGCTTGGCGGCGGTGATAGCGGGCCCGGCCCAATCGCGGGGCAAGCCCGCTCCCACAGGCCCTGTGTACGCTTGTTGCGGGAGGTCACCCAGCCCTTTGGGCTGCACTGTCGCGCAAAGCACAAACGGCCAGTGCTGATCTTCTGTGGGCTGGGGCGGTGTGGCTTGTCCTTGACCGCAGAACCGTGCCGATCAAGAGCCAGGCCGATACTGCAGCGCTTCAGCCAGGTGCGCCCGGCCAATGTCCGCCACCTGTTCGAGATCGGCCAGCGTGCGGGCCACCTTGAGCAATCGATGGGCCGCCCGCAGCGACAAGGTCAAACGCTCGCAGGCATTTTCCAGCCAGGCCTGGTCGGCAGGTGCCAGCACGCAGTGGCGGCGCAGGCCATTGAGGTCGAGAAAGGCATTGGCGCACCCTTGGCGGCGCTGCTGCAGCTCGCGCGCCTCTGCCACCAGGCGGGCGACGCTGGCGCTTGAATCGCCGCTGGGCTCGTTGGTCAGCACCGTGCTTTCCCGCGCCACGGTCAGGTGCAGGTCGATACGGTCGAGCAGGGGGCCGGAAAGCTTGTTGCGATAGCGCTGGATCTGCTCGGTGCTGCAGCGACAGCGCCCGGTAGGGTCGCCCAGGTAGCCACACGGGCAAGGGTTCATTGCCGCCACCAACTGAAAGCGCGCCGGGAAACGCACTCGATCTCTGGCCCGCGCCACCACGATCTCGCCAGACTCCAAGGGTTCGCGAAGCACCTCCAGCACGCGCCGCTCGAATTCCGGCAGCTCATCCAGAAACAGCACGCCATGGTGCGCCAGGGTGATCTCCCCCGGTTGCGGCCTGCTGCCTCCGCCGACCAATGCCGGCCCGGACGCCGAGTGGTGCGGATGGCGAAACGGGCGCTGCGGCCAGCAGTCCAGTGGCTTGTGGCCGCTGACCGACTGGATTGCCGCCACTTCCAGGGCTTCGCGTTCATCCAGCGGGGGGAGCAGCCCCGGCAAACGGCTGGCCAGCAGCGTCTTGCCTGTACCTGGCGGGCCGGTGAACAGCAAATTGTGCGCACCTGCGGCAGCCACCAGCAGGGCACGCTTGGCTGCCGCCTGGCCTTGCACTTCGCTCAGGTCAGGGTAGGGCCGGCTGCGCAGCAACAAACCATTGGCGGCATAGGGCGCCAGCGGCACCTGGCCATTGAGATGGGCGACCAGCTCCAGAAGATGGCCCACGGCATACACCGCCAGGCCGCTCGCCAGGCTGGCCTCCTCGGCATTTTCCTTGGGCACTACCAATGCCCGCCCGGCCTCTCGGGCGGCAAGCGCGGCAGGCAGTACGCCTTGCACTGGCCGTAGGCCGCCCGACAACGCCAGTTCACCGATGCATTCGATTTCACCCAGCGTCGCCACCGGAACCTGGCCGTTGGCCGCCAGGATGCCCAGGGCGATGGCCAGGTCATAACGGCCGCCATCCTTGGGCAGGTCGGCGGGGGCGAGGTTCTGGGTGATGCGCCGGGCTGGGTAGTCCAGGCCGGAGTTGACGATGGCACTGCGCACCCGGTCCTTGCTTTCCTTGACCGTGGCTTCGGGCAGCCCGACCAGGGTCAAGGTAGGCAGGCCGTTGGCCAGGTGGGTTTCGACACTGACAGCAGGCGCCAGCACACCGACCTGGGCGCGGCTATGGACGAGGGCGAGGGACATGGACACTCCGTGATCGCTTGTGGGAACCGCTTCCTGCGGTTGGGCAAGCATAGAGCGCCAGGGAAGGGGCGGTTGCGAAAGAGTGCGTCGGGGTTTTACAGCGAACCGGGCCAAGGCCCTTCGCGGGTTTACCCGCGAAGAAGGGCAATAGCGGTCGTCATTGCTGGGCTGGCGGCGCGATCCGGGCTTCCAGCTCGGCCAGCTGTTTCTCAAGGGCTTCCAGACGGGCGCGGGTACGGGCCAGGACCACCATCTGGCTGTCGAATTCGTCCCGGCTGACCAGGTCCAGCTTGCTGAAGGCGCCTTGCATGAGGACCTTGAACTGGCTTTCCAGTTCGGCGCGAGGTTGGGCGGTATCGCCGCTGAACAGGCGAGAGGCCTGGTCGCTCAGGGCGTCGAGAAAGGCTTTTGGCGCGAGCATGTTGGGCTGTCCGCTGAATCATTGAAAGGAAGGCAGTGTAACACGCGCCTCGGTGGGGCTCGTGCTGCCCATTTTTTGCGCAATGTGGCCCGTCCGAATGCACCGTAATTGTGCGCCTTGGCTTTGATGGCGACTGGCCAAGTTTCTGCGATTAACACAACTCATTGTTTTTATTGAATTTATACGAACTGGCAAGGTTTCTGCTAAGACCTCTGCGAGCCATGCACTGATGCTGTACCTGAAACCAGACAGCGCGCATGCGCAGCTGGATGCCGCCGACGACGCGTTACAAAGCCAGGCGCTGCGCTTAGACTTGAGACGGGTTTGTTTTCCTGGGGCAAGTCCACCAAATCGGGAGAAGTTTCATGAAGCTAGTCACTGCCATCATCAAGCCGTTCAAGCTGGACGACGTGCGCGAGTCGCTGTCGGAAATCGGCGTGCAGGGCATCACCGTGACCGAAGTCAAAGGCTTCGGTCGGCAGAAAGGCCATACCGAGCTGTACCGCGGTGCCGAGTACGTGGTCGATTTCCTGCCCAAGGTGAAGATCGACGTCGCCATCGACGACAAGGACCTTGACCGGGTAATCGAAGCCATCACCAAGGCGGCCAACACCGGCAAGATCGGTGACGGCAAGATCTTCGTGGTCAATCTGGAGCAGGCCATCCGCATCCGTACCGGCGAAACCGATACCGACGCGATCTAAGCAACACCGCCTCACCAAACCCAACGCCCCAGGAGAAAACAACATGACTCTGCGTAAGATCGCAGGGCTAGGAGCCCTATTGTCCCTCGTAATGCCAGGCCTGGCCCTGGCAGAGGAAGCTGCCCCGGCGCTGAACTCCGGTGACACCGCCTGGATGCTCACCGCCACGGCGCTGGTGCTGTTCATGACCATTCCGGGCCTGGCATTGTTCTACGGTGGCATGGTGCGCTCGAAGAACGTGCTGTCGGTGATGATGCAATGCTTCGCCATCACCGGCCTGATGAGCATTCTCTGGGTCATCTATGGCTACAGCCTGGCATTCGATACCACCGGTATGGAAAAGGGCGTGGTCAACCTCAATTCCTTCGTCGGCGGCTTTTCCAAGGCATTCCTCAGCGGTGTCACGCCCCAGAGCCTGACCTCCGCCGCCGCGCTGTTCCCCGAAGCGGTGTTCATCACCTTCCAGATGACCTTCGCCATCATCACCCCGGCCCTGATCGTCGGTGCCTTCGCCGAGCGCATGAAGTTCTCCGCCATGCTGGTGTTCATGGGTGTGTGGTTCACCCTGGTGTATGCGCCAATCGCCCATATGGTCTGGAGCGGTGACGGCGCACTGATGTGGGACTGGGGCGTGCTGGACTTCGCTGGCGGTACCGTGGTGCACATCAACGCCGGTATCGCGGGCCTGGTCTGCTGCCTGGTCCTGGGCAAGCGCAAGGGCTACCCGACCACGCCGATGGCCCCGCACAACCTGGGCTATACCTTGATGGGCGCAGCGATGCTGTGGATCGGCTGGTTCGGCTTCAACGCAGGTTCCGCCGCCGCCGCCAATGGCACGGCCGGCATGGCCATGCTGGTCACCCAGATCGCCACCGCCGCTGCCGCACTGGGTTGGATGTTCGCCGAGTGGATCGGCCACGGCAAACCGAGCGCCCTGGGCATCGCCTCGGGTGTGGTCGCGGGCCTTGTGGCCATCACTCCGGCTGCCGGTACCGTCGGCCCGATGGGCGCGCTGGTGATCGGCCTGGCCTCGGGCGTGATCTGCTATTTCTGCGCCACCAGCCTCAAGCGCAAGCTCGGCTACGACGACTCCCTGGATGCCTTCGGCGTGCATGGTGTCGGCGGTATCGTCGGAGCCATTCTCACCGGTGTATTCGCAGCGCCGGCCCTGGGCGGGTTTGGTGCGGTCGAGGACATCGGCGCGCAGGTCTGGGTACAGACCAAGGGTGTGCTGTTCACCGTGGTCTACACCGCTATCGCAACCTACGTGATCCTCAAGGTGCTCGATGGCCTGATGGGGCTGCGGGTCAATGACGAAGAAGAATCGGTCGGCCTCGACCTGGCCCAGCACAACGAACGCGGCTACAACCTCTAGCTGCGACGCAGTAGAAATCGCCCGGTTCGCCGGGCTTTTTTTTGCCTGGAATTCGCTGTTTGGCGTAGGGCAAACGGTTTACCGGGCACGTTCGTGACATTCGTAAAAAACTTACAGGTTGCCAGGCGTTCAGGGAGCTTTGCTTTTTCCACGAGCGCGCTAGAATGCGCGCCGAAGGGTGTTCGATGAGCTGTCCACACACTTCCAAACCCTTTGCTAGGCTTGCAATAGCGCATGGCCAGCAGGTAATTGCCGGCGCTTTTTCCCGGCTGATGGCTCGATGATTTCTCAGGCGCTGCCAGGAGCAGGGCCTGTAGGGCGGCAGTTTCCCATCAGGAGATGGATGCCCGGGCAGTGGCCAACCCACGGCCAGTTGAATTTTCACTAGTGGACGCCGGTCTACGGCTCCACTGGTCTATAACTAACCTGCTTTTCGCAAGTCATGAGGTAGAACATGAGCGACGACGATCTGGAAAATGACGACCTCGAAGTAGGCGACGAAGACGAGGCCGATGAGGGCCTTGAAGCTGCGGCCGACGACGGCGCGGAAGACGCCGGCGATGACGACAGCCCAGCACCGGTTGCCAAGGGTAAAGCCAAGGCAGCGGTCTCGGTAGACGAGATGCCGAGCATGGAAGCCAAGCAGAAGGAGCGCGATGCGCTGGCCAAGGCTATGGAAGAGTTCCTTGCTCGTGGTGGCAAGGTTCAAGAGGTCGAAGCCAACGTGGTCGCCGATCCGCCCAAGAAGCCGGACAACAAGTACGGCAGCCGCCCTATCTGAGTGGCTGAATACAAAAAAGCCCGCCGTCGCTGCGGGCTTTTTTGTGGGCGGCGTTTTTGCAAAGTCGGTTCAGTCTCAATCACGGGACAAGCCCGCTCCCACAAGGCCCGCAAAATCAAATAGTTATGCGTTGTTCTATGAGAGAGCGGGCTTGCCCCGCGATTGGGGCGCAACGCGCCCCCAGTCAACGCCAGCGGGTCAGGACGTCCGGCAACTGGGAAAGCCGCTGGATCTCGGCATCCGGCGCCTGCTCGCCCGTCCAGGCCTTGCCCTGGGGGTTGAACCACACCGCCCGCAGCCCGGCGCGTTGGGCGCCGGCGATGTCGTCGCCGGGGTGGTCGCCGATGTGCACGGCGGCATCAGCCTGCACGTCGCCCCGGCGCAGGGCCTCCAGGAAGGGTGCCGGGTCCGGCTTGCCGATGCCCAGGTCTTCGGCGCACAGCGCAAAGCGGAAATAGTCCGCCAGCCCCAGGCGACGCACATCGGCGTTGCCATTGGTGACCACGCCAAGGATGTACTGGTGGCGCAGGATCTCCAGCACCGGTTGCACCTCGGGGAACACCTCGACCTGGTGGCGAGCGTGGAGGAATACCTCGAACCCTTCGTTGGCCAGTTCCTGCGCGTGTTTTTCGCTGTAGCCGACTTCCTCCAGGGCATGGAACAGTACCCGGCGGCGCAGGGCGCTGATCCGGTGTTTGAGGCCAGGTTCGGCTTGTACCAGGCGTTCGCGGATGGCGAACAGGTGTTCGACCGGAATCGGCCCCAGGCTCGGGGCGTTGGCCTCGAGCCAGTCGCGCAGGACGATCTCGGCACTGGCGATCACCGGTGCGGTGTCCCACAGGGTATCGTCCAGGTCGAAGGTGATCAGCTTGATGCTCATGAGTCTGTGCCTTTGCTGCGTTTGGCCCGAGGGTGGGCGCTGTCGTACACCGCGGCCAGGTGCTGGAAGTCCAGGTGGGTATAGATCTGCGTGGTGCTGATGTCGGCATGGCCGAGCATCTCCTGCACGGCGCGCAGGTCCTGGGACGATTCGAGCAGATGGCTGGCGAAGGAATGTCGAAGCATGTGTGGGTGCAGGTGCTGGCCGAGTTCGCGCTCGCCCGCCGTCTTGACCCGCATTTGGATGGCGCGTGGCCCAAGGCGCTTGCCCTGGCGGGTGACGAACACGGCATTGTCGCGCGGTGCGCTGATACCCCGCAGCCTGAACCACGCCTGCAACGCCTCGCGGGCCTTGCGGCCGACCGGCAGGACACGGGCCTTGCCGCCCTTGCCCAGGACCTGGACCAACCCGCCAGCCAGGTCGAGGTGGTCCATGTCGAGGTTGGTCAGTTCCGACAGACGCAGCCCCGACGAATAGAACAGTTCGAGGATGGCCTGGTCGCGCTGGGCGATGAAGTCGTCATCGACGCCGCCATCGAGCAATTGCAGGGCGCGGTCGGTATCGAGGGTCTTGGGCAGGCGCCGCTCGCCTTTGGGCGGCGACAAGCCGTTGGCCGGGTCGTGCTGGCACAGGCCTTCGCGGTTGAGGTAGCGGTACAGGCCGCGCACCGCCGAGAGCATGCGCGCCAGGCTGCGGGACGACTGGCCGTGGTGGTGTTGGCGCGCCACCAACTGGCGCAGTTGCTGGACCTGCAGCGCCTCCCAGCCGGCGATGCCTTGGCTGTTGCAGTATTCGATGACCTTCTGCAGGTCGCGACGGTAGGCCAGCAGGGTGTGGTCGGACACCTGGCGCTCGTTGCGCAGGTGTGCGCAATAAGCCTCCAGCTGGCGTTCCATCAGCGCACCGGTCGCAGGGTCTGGGTGAAGCGTGGGACGACGCGGCCGAGCACTTCGGCGATGTAGCCGAGGAACAGGGTACCGACGCTGCTCTTGTAGTGTTGCGGGTCGCGGCTGCCAATCGCCAGCACGCCATGCAGACCCTGGTATTCCAGGGCGGCCACGGCACTGGAGCCGACTTCCTTGCGCTGCTCCTCGCCGAACAGGAAGGCCAGCTCGTGCTCGCGCAGGTTGCCGCTGACCGTCTTGCCACTGCCCAGGAGTGCGCCGATGGCCTGCTGGGCCTCGCCATTGCTGGCCCAGCGACCGACCGGCGCGGCCGTTTCGCCGAACAGGATCAGGCTGACGAAGGGCACCTGGAATTCCTGGCGCAGGCTGTCCTCGACCGCCATCACCACTTCTTCCAGGCTGCCGGCGTCGAGCAGGTCGAGAATCAGCCGGCGGGTCTTGTCGAACAGCCGGTCGTTGTCCCGGGCCACGTCCATCAGTTGCGACAGGCGGTGGCGCATCTCGATGTTGCGATCACGCAGCAGCTTGAGCTGGCGCTCCACCAGCGACACGCTGTCGCCGCGTTGGTGCGGAATGCGCTGTTCGACCAGCAACTCGTCGTGTTCGGCGAAGAAGGTCGGGTGGGCGCGCAGGTAGGCGACCACGGCCTCGGCATCGAGGTCCTGGGCCTGCTTGGGTGCAGCCTGGGGCTGATCGGTCATGGCGGTTACTCGCTTAAAGACGAACCTGTCCTTCGTAGACACGCACGGCGGGGCCGGTCATCAGTACGGGCTTGCCGGGGCCGGCCCATTCGATGTTCAGACGCCCGCCCGGCAGGTCGATGGTCACCGGCGAATCCATCCAGCCTTGGCTGATGGCTGCCACGGCAGCGGCGCAGGCGCCGGTACCGCAGGCCTGGGTCTCGCCGGCACCACGCTCCCATACACGCAGGTTGGCGCGATGGCGATCGATGACCTGGATGAAGCCGGCATTGACCCGCTGCGGGAAGCGCGGGTGGTGTTCGATCTTCGGCCCCAGTTCATGCACCGGCGCGGTGCGCACGTCGTCGACGCGTAACACCGAATGCGGGTTGCCCATGGAAACGGCGGCGATCGAATGGACCTGGCCGTCGACTTCCAGGGGGTAGCTCAGGGCCTGTGCATCGGCGACGAAGGGGATTTCGGCCGGGGCGAAGCGCGGTGGGCCCATGTCGACGCACACCTGGCCATCGTTGCGCACGTCCAGCTCGATGATGCCGCCCTTGGTTTCCACGCGGATGCGCTTCTTGGCGGTCAGGCGCTTGTCCAGCACGAAACGGGCGAAGCAGCGCGCGCCGTTGCCGCACTGTTCGACCTCGGAGCCATCGGCGTTGAAGATCCGGTAGCGGAAATCCACGTCCGGGTTGCTGGGAGCCTCGACGATCAGCAGCTGGTCGAAGCCCACGCCGGTGTGGCGGTCGCCCCATTGCTTGGCGTGCTTGGGCTGGATGTGCGCGTGCTGGCTGACCAGGTCCAGGACCATGAAGTCATTGCCCAGCCCATGCATCTTGGTGAAACGCAGCAGCATGGGGTCACTCCGGGAGCAGGCTTTCGCCGGCGAACAGTTCGGCGATGGTTTCCCGGCGACGGACCTCGAAGGCCTGGTCGCCGTCGACCAGCACTTCGGCACAGCGGCCACGGGTGTTGTAATTCGAGCTCATGACAAAACCATAGGCGCCCGCGGACTGCACGGCCAGCAAATCACCTTCGGCCAGGTCCAGCACACGCTCCTTGGCCAGGAAGTCACCGGTCTCGCAGATCGGGCCGACCAGGTCGTAGCTGCGGCCTTCGCCCTGGCGTGGCTTGACCGCGCTGACGCCCATCCAGGCCTGGTAAAGGGCCGGGCGGATCAGGTCGTTCATCGCCGCATCGATGATGGCGAAGTCCTTGTGCTCGGTGTGCTTGAGGTACTCGACCTGGGTCAGCAGTACGCCGGCATTGGCCACGATGTAGCGGCCAGGCTCGAACACCAGGGCCAGGTCGCGTTCGCCTACGCGCTCGCGGATCGCCTTGATGTAGTCGGCCACCTGCGGCGGCTGTTCGTCGCGGTAGCGCACGCCGACGCCGCCACCCAGATCCAGGTGGCGCAGGTGGATACCGCATTCGGCCAGGCGGTCGACCAGCACCAGCAGGCGGTCGAGGGCATCGAGGAAGGGTTCGACGGTGGTCAGCTGCGAACCGATATGGCAGTCGACACCGACCACCTCCAGGTTGGGCAACTGCGCGGCGCGCACGTAGATGGCCTCGGCATCGGCGATGGCGATGCCGAACTTGTTTTCCTTGAGGCCGGTGGAGATGTACGGGTGGGTACCTGCATCGACGTCCGGGTTCACGCGCAGCGACACCGGTGCGACCTTGCCCATCTCGGCCGCCACGACCTGCAGGCGCTCGAGCTCGTCGGTGGATTCGACGTTGAAGCAGTGCACGCCCACTTCCAGGGCACGGCGCATGTCATCGCGGGTCTTGCCGACGCCGGAGAACACCACGCGATCGGCGCGCCCGCCAGCGGCCAGTACACGCTCCAGCTCACCGCCGGAGACGATGTCGAAGCCCGCGCCCAGGCGTGCCAGGACGTTCAGCACGCCCAGGTTGGAGTTGGCCTTGACCGCGAAGCACACCAGGTGCTCGACGCCGTGCAGGGCGTCGGCGTAGCTGCGGTACTGGGCTTCGATGTGAGCGCGCGAGTAGACGTAGGTGGGGGTACCGAAACGTTCGGCAATGGCCGACAGGGCCACGCCTTCCGCGAACAGCTCGCCGTCGCGGTAGTTGAAAGCGTCCATTGGATTTCCTTACTGCGCGGGCTGCGGCTCTTGCTGGGCGGGTTCGGCGGCATCGACCGGCGCAGCCGGCTCGGCAGCTTGATGCTGGTGCGACTTGTGGCTGTCCTTGCCGTCCTTGCCTTCTTCAGGCAGGTACAGAGGGCCCTTCTGACCGCAGGCCGAAACGAGGCAGGCAACCGCGACCAGCGCCGCGAGGGAGGAAATCAGGCGCTTCATTGGCGAATCCTTTGAAATATGCAGTATTACGCCCGAGTATACCGAGCGCCTGCGGGCTTGCCTATGCAAGGACCGGTCCGCCTGGCGGACGTACAGCGTGCATGCTGTTGGCGGGGCTACCCGGCAACAGAGCGCCGCCGACACAGATGCTAACCTTTGCATTCGCCGGCAAGCGCCCGTATCTTGCCCGGCTTGCCGTAAGCAGCCAATTTCGAGGTTCCTGCAATGAGTTTGAGCGAAGCGCGTTTCCACGACCTGGTCGACGCGACCCAACAGGCCCTGGAAGACCTGTTCGATGAGAGCGGGCTGGATGTGGACATGGAGAACTCCGCCGGGGTGCTCACCATCAAGTTCGACAGCGGCAGCCAGCTGATCTTTAGCCGCCAGGAGCCGCTGCGCCAGCTGTGGCTGGCCGACCGCTCGGGGGGCTTCCACTTCGACTACGACGAAGAGAGCGGCAAGTGGGTGTGCGAGAAGAGCGAGGAGCTGCTGGGCGAGATGCTCGAGCGCATCGTCTGGGAGCGGGCCGGCGAGAAGCTGGACTTCGACGAGATCTGAGATGAGCGAGCAACCCCGACCGCCCAAGCCGCTGTACAGCAACGTAAGCCCGGCGGTACCTTCGCCGTGTGTCAGCGTTTGCCGGCTCGACGAGCGTAGGGTCTGCACCGGCTGTTTCCGTCATGTGGAGCATATCCGCGAGTGGCGGTCGGCCGACGACGAACGGCGCCGCCAGATCTGCCGCGAAGCCCAGGCGTTGCGGGAACAGCACAGCGCCTAGCGATGCCTTGGGCTTGAGTATTTACCCGGCTGTGGTAGTGTCGGGTTTGCGTCGATGACGCCAAAAGCATTCACAAACCCCGCCCTTGGGCGGGGTTTTGCTTTATCTGCCTGTTAAAAAGGAGTCTGACTGGATCATGAGCACCAAGCCTTCCCTCATCCTCACCCGATTGGACGTACAACGTCTGGAGCGTCTGATCGACAGCCTCGACGAAAGTACGCCGGGTGTGCTCGCCCTGCAGGACGAGCTGGACCGCGCCGAACAGGTGGTGGGTCACGAGGAGGTCCCGGCCGGCGTGGTGACCATGAACTCGCGCGTGCACTGCCGCGAGGAAGCCAGCGGCAAGGACTACCACCTGACCCTGGTATACCCGAAGGATGCCGGCGGCGAAGGCAAGGTTTCGATCCTCGCGCCGATCGGCTGTGCGCTGCTGGGGTTGTCGGTAGGCGAGCAGATCGACTGGCCGGCCCCAGGCGGCAAGACCCTCAAGCTGACGTTGCTGGAGGTCGAGTACCAGCCGGAAGCGGCGGGTGATTTCGATCTCTGAAAACGCTGGGAATGGGGTAATGCCTGTCAGTTAAGGCCCCATCGCCGGCAAGCCGGCTCTCACCTATCTTGCGCTGCTGTTGTAGACACCGCGGAACCTGTGGGCGCCGGCCTGCCGGCGATGGGCTGCGAAGCAGCCCCAAATGCAGCCGATAAGGCTTAACTGACAGGCATTCGGGTAGGGGCCGCTTTGCGGCCCGATCTCAAGGCTCCCGCATCGCCTGCAACTGCTCCAGCCCTTCATTCAACGCCTTCTCCAGCTCGGTCTTGTAGCGCAGGTACAGCGCGGTCGAGCCCGATTCTTCACCCAGCAGCTCGGACAGATCCAGGTCGGTGATGTAGCACCTGTAGCTGCCTGCACTGCGGCGCCGGCCGAGGATCTGGCGAGCGACCACGGCATAGAGCTGGTCTCCATGTTCCAGCTCGGAGAACTCCAGCTGGTCGCAGTAGAGCGTGACGTGCACCTCACCTCCTGCGCCTGCCTGCAGGATCGCCTGCACATCATAACCACCCCGGTCGGCCCCTTCGCTCGGTACTGGCCGGGGCTCCAGGCTGCGCGCCTTGCCGTTGCCCGACGGCAGCAGCTGGTAGTAGAGGGTCTCCAGCGATGCCTGCTGCAGGCTGTCCAACGGCAGCTGAGCATCGCGGCGCACCACTACCGAGCGCAGGAAGCGTTGCAACGGCAGCAGCAGGTGCGTTTCGTCCTGCAAGGGCAGGCGCTGTTGCCACAGGGCGTTGTATTCATCCAGCACATACAGCTCGGCCCAGCCCTCGAACAGGCGGTAGAACACCTGGATGCAATGGGGCCGCCCCTGTTCCAGGACCAGTGGCAGGTCATGGTCCTGCAGCGCGTTGGCGTCCAGGTGCAGGGGGCTGTACGCGCCACGCTCTTCGCTCAGGCACGCCAGCACTGCGTCGTGGTCGGGGAGCGTGGCGAGGGTGACCTGGCCGGGTTCGAGTTCCAGCACATGGGTATGCTGCGCCACCTGCAACAGGTAGCGGTGGTTCAGGCCCTGGTCGAGAAGCTGTTGTACGGTCGCGAAGACCTCCTCGACCCGCTGGGTGATGGCCTGGGCGCGGCTGTGGCAGAAGCAGCGCACTCGCAGGCGTGGGCGATGGCGGTGCTGGCCGAGGCTATTGAGGTAGTCGCGCAGGCAGCGCACCAGGGCGTGTTCGCCGTCGTAGCGGTGCACCAGCACTTCGTTCCAGCTGTTGAGGGTGACTTGGTCCAGGGTCAGCACCAGGTTCTCGCGCACGCCTGCGTAGCTCAGTGAATCGGTGCGCTCGGTGGTCATCAGGATGTTCAGGTCACGATGCTGGCGCAATGGGTCGATGCCGACGTTGACCAGCAGCAGGATCTCTTCGGCCACGCTCGGTTGCAGCAGGCGGATCTCGCTGACCGTCTCCAGCGGCAGTGTGATCGTCTGCTGCAGGCTGCCCAGCAGGTTGAACAGCTCGAACTCGGTCAGGTCGCTGCTCCCTGGGTGCAGCGCCAGGCGCGTGCTGCTGTCGATCACGCCGTTGCGATGGGCCCAGGTGAGCAGTTCGAGCAGCTCGCGGCAGCGCTTGATCGGGCTGAAATGCTCCCATTCGTGCACACCCAGGTTGCCGTTGTACAAGCCCCAGTGATAGGTGCCGGGCTCCTTGCGATTGGGCGATTGCACCAGGGTCAGGGTGTCCTCGGCCAGGTCCGGCGCGATGCCTGGGTTGATCACTTCGATCTTGCCCGCGCGGCGCTCGAAGGCCGCATACAGGCGCCGACCCAGGACATTGAGGTCGCGCTGGTCAGCCCGGGAACTGGCATTCTGGGCGCGGGCGAACTGGGTGAGGAAGCGGTAGCTGTGGTTCAGCTCGGCCACCAGCTCGCGGCGTTCGGCGGCAACCTGGCGTACCTTCCACTGGGCGCGGCTGTCGAGCATCGCCAGTTGGCGTTCGCCCCAGCCCCACTCCTCTGTCAGGCGTTGCAGCAAGCGGCGTTGCCAGCCACCGGCACGGGCGCGGCCGAGTTCGCTGAGCTTCTTGTTGACCTTCAGATACAGGCTGCGCCGCACCAGTTCGAGGCGTGCGGTTTCGCCGCGGCTCTGCAGATATTGTTCGATGCGCCGGTAGACCATCACGTACGGATCCAGGGCGTCTAGGTCCAGGTGATTGGCGAATACCGCCTGCTTGTAGTCCAGGCTCAGGCAGCGCACGCCAGGGTGTTCGTTGGCGTAGGCTTCGGTCAACAACAGCTTGAGCAACGATTTGTAGGGTGAGTCGATGCCCTTGAACAGCTGCCATAGGCCGGCCCCGACGAATTCGCCAGGCGGTATGTGCGCCAAGTGGCCGAGGTCAACGTCATCTTCCGCGCGGATGAAGCGCTTTGACAGCAGCGTCTGGGTGTAGGCCAGGTAATTGTGTTCTTCATACACCGGCACCAGCCACCATAGCGGGGTACGCCCGCCCAGCCAGATGGCGGTGCGGTAGAACTCGTCCAGCAGCAGATAGTGCTGGGTGGTGCCGCAGTCGTCTGAGCTGAGCTGGCCATTGCGCTCGCCTTCGACGAACCCCTTGGGCTCTATGAGAAAGAAGTGCGCCTCGGCACCCTGGCTGGCCGCCCAGGCCACGAGCAGCTGGCATTTGCGCCGCAGCTCGGCCAGCTCAGCTTCGCCGAGCCCGGGGGCATGGCATACCCATACGTCCATGTCGCTTTGCTCGGCCTGGGCCAGGGTGCCGAGGCTGCCCATCAGGAACAGGCCGTGGATGGGCTGCGCGGTATTGCCCCGGCGGGCCTTGTGGGTGAAGGAACGTGCCATGCGCTGGGCCTCGGCCAGCAACTGCGGGTCGGGCTCGAAACCAGAAAGGCCGGCGGGGGTATTGCCCGAGACGTAGCCTGGCAGCAGCGGGTGATTGACGTGGAACAACAACGGCAGCAGGGTCAATACGTACTGCTGGCGTGTGGAAAGACCTTCCCGCGCCCGTTCCAGGCGCCCCTGATTGACCTGCAGGAAGCGCGCACGCAGTTTCGCCAGTTCCTTGCGGTCGATGCCTTGGTCGAGGTCGGGGCGGATTTCGTGGAGGTGGTTCATTGCGTACTCAGGGCTTCCAGGCGCTGCGCCGAGTTTAGCCTGAGCATTGCAGTCGGATAAGCGATAAGTGGCTTTTTGACGTCATTTTCTTGTGCGTGGCAAGGGCTGCGCCCTTGATCGCGGGGCAAGCCCGCTCCTACAGGGGGTGTCGGTATTCCTGAGGAGCGGGTCTGGCTCAGGCCGGTTGTGCTGCCTTGAGGATGGTCAGCACCTGCTGGACGCTCTGGGCTGCATCGAGCCCCAGGCTGGTCAGGTAGCCGCCGTCGGGCTGGTCGGTGAGTTGCTTTTCGTACAGGCGCCGGGCGGCAGCCACCAGGGCAGGGGAGGCATTGCTATGGACCTTGATGCCTTCCTGGTGCGAATCCAGGTTGAACAGGGCGAGGACTTCCAGTTCGGCGATCAGTTCGGGGGTGAAGGACATGGCGACTCCTGACTTCCAGACGAGGACGGAGGCACCGCGCTCGGTGCCTGATCCTGGAGTGTAGTCAGGCTTCGTCGTTGTCGCCTTGATCTGCTTCAGGTGGCAGCTCGGGCAGGGCGCGTAGAGCGTTCTCGTACCATTCGCCGTTGAACGGCCGGTCTTCGTCGAGCATGGCATCGATCTCGATGGCCAGCACGTGGGCCATCAGATTGAGGATATCTTCGCGCTCGTAGCCAACCAGGGTCAGCTTGTTGAACGTGGCCTTGGCTGCAGGTGGCTCGCCGCTTTCGATCTGGTTCTCGATGGCCTGGGTCAGGGTCGCCTCGACGAAGGCTTCCTCTTCATTGTTGTCGATGTCGCTGGGCTCGCTCATGGCTGTTCTCCTAGAGTGGGACGCCTAGTGTGCCATGCCCGCGCTGGCGATGCCTGGTCATCGACCCGGCGGATGATGCTGGTCAGGCGCAGACGATGGGGCTATAACAGCCGGGCCAACCCCACACGGCCTGGAGGCTGTAATCAATGCTCAAGCTTCATGGATTCGCGGTCAGCAACTACTACAACATGGTCAAGCTGGCGCTGCTGGAAAAAGGCCTGCCCTTCGAAGAAATCCTGTTCTTCCCCGGCCAGACCCCGCAGTCCCTGGCCATCAGCCCGCGCGGCAAGATCCCGGTGCTGGAGACCGAGCATGGCTTTCTCAGCGAAACCAGCGTGATCCTCGACTACATCGAGCAGACCCAAGGCGGCAAGCCGCTGCTGCCGGCAGACGCCTTCGCCCAGGCCAAGGTGCGTGAGCTGGTCAAGGAAATCGAGTTGTACATCGAGCTGCCGGCGCGAACCTGCTACCCGGAAGCTTTCTTCGGCATGGCGGTGGAACCGGTGGTCAAGGAGCGTGCCCGCACCGAGCTGCTGGCAGGGTTCGCCACGCTCAAGCGCAATGGCCGTTTCGCCCCCTACGTGGCAGGCGAGCAGATGACTTTGGCCGATTTGATGTTCTGCTTCTCGGTGGACCTGGCCTGCGTGGTGGGCAAGAAGGTGCTGAACATCGATTTCCTGGCGGAGTTCCCCGAGGCCAAGGCGTTGTTGGAGAGATTGGCGCAGAACCCGCACATGGCGGGGATCGTGGCGGACAAGGACGCGGCGATGCCGGCGTTCCTGGAGATGGTGCGCGGCAAGCGTTGAGATGAGAAAGGGGCTGCTGTGCAGCCCAATCGCCGGCAAGCCGGCTCCCACAGGGGTAGGCTGCGCTAGCCGCTTGTTCTTTGTGCGACAGCGCAGCCCGGGAGGGATGGGTGATCTCCCACAGGTATGGCGGTGTCTCTGAAAACAGCGCGAGGCCTGTGGGAGCCGGCTTGCCGGCGATTGGGCCGCCAGGCGGCCCCATAGGGTGACTTAGCGCGAGGCCAGCAGCGCCTTGCCGCGCGCCACGGCTGCACGTACCTGGGCCGGCGCGGTGCCGCCGATATGGTTGCGCGCATTGACCGAGCCTTCCAGCGTCAGCACGGCGAACACATCCTGCTCGATCTGGTCGCTGAACTGGCGCAGCTCGTCCAGGCTCATCTCGGCCAGGTCCTTGCCGGTATCCACGCCGTATTTAACCGCATGGCCGACGATCTCGTGGCAATCGCGGAACGGCAGGCCACGGCGTACCAGGTAGTCGGCCAGGTCGGTGGCGGTGGAGAAGCCGCGCAGGGCCGCTTCACGCATGATTGCGTGCTTGGGCTTGATCGCCGGGATCATGTCGGCGAAGGCGCGCAGCGAATCACGCAGAGTGTCGGCGGCGTCGAACAGCGGCTCCTTGTCTTCCTGGTTGTCCTTGTTGTAGGCCAGCGGCTGGCCTTTCATCAGGGTCAGCAGGCCGGTCAGGGCGCCGAACACGCGGCCGCTCTTGCCGCGCACCAGTTCTGGAACGTCCGGGTTCTTCTTCTGCGGCATGATCGAGCTGCCGGTGCAGAAGCGGTCGGGCAGGTCGATGAACTGGAACTGGGCGCTGGTCCACAGCACCAGCTCTTCGGAGAAGCGCGACAGGTGCATCATCGCCAGGCTTGCCGCGGCGCAGAATTCGATGGCGAAGTCGCGGTCCGAAACGCCGTCCAGCGAGTTGCCGGCCACGGCCTCGAAGCCCAGCAGCTTGCAGGTCAGCTCGCGGTCGATCGGGTAGGTGGTGCCCGCCAGCGCGGCGCTGCCCAGGGGCATGCGGTTGGTGCGCTTGCGGCAGTCGACCAGGCGCTCGTAGTCACGGCTGAGCATTTCGAACCAGGCCAGCAGGTGGTGGCCGAAGGTGACCGGCTGGGCGGTTTGCAGGTGGGTGAAGCCAGGCATGATGGTTTCGGCTTCGCGCTCGGCCTGCTCCAGCAGGCCCTGCTGCAGGCGGGTGATCTCGGCCAGGATCAGGTCGATTTCGTCGCGCAGCCACAGGCGGATGTCGGTGGCCACCTGGTCGTTGCGGCTGCGGCCGGTGTGCAGCTTCTTGCCGGTGATGCCGATGCGGTCGGTCAGGCGTGCCTCGATGTTCATGTGCACGTCTTCGAGGTCCACGCGCCAGTCGAAGCTGCCGGCCTCGATCTCGCCCTGGATGGTCTTCAGGCCATCGATGATGGCATCGCGTTCGGCATCGGTGAGCACGCCGACCTGCGCCAACATCGTGGCGTGGGCGATCGAACCCATGATGTCGTGACGGTACAGGCGCTTGTCGAAATCGACCGAGGCGGTGAAACGGGCGACGAAGGCGTCGACGGGCTCACTGAAGCGGCCGCCCCAGGACTGATTGGTCTTGTCGGTGCTCATGGATTCACTCGTTGGAGGCGTGAACGAAAAAAGTGGCGCCGATCATAGCAGGGTTGGGACGTGTGCCGCAGGGCGCTGGTCGAGAGAATCCGCCGAAAACACGAGCCAGGGCGGGCGGTAGGGATATTCACCGATTGAACGGCAGTGTTCCACGGAACGTCTACAGTTGGACAAAGGACTGGCAGCGAATCTGTCAGGTCAGTGAATCTTTGGCCATCGCATCGGTCTAGAGCGTGACCGCGCTGTCGGTCACCCTACATCTGTCTACGCTATACCCATGCGAGACTCACTCAGGAATCCAGCGTAATCATGAATGTCCTGATCGTTGATGACGAACCTCTGGCCCGCGAACGCCTTGGCAGACTGCTTGGCGAGCTGGAGGGCTACACCGTGCTGGAGCCCAGCGCCACCAACGGCGAGGAGGCCCTGGCCTTGATCGAAAGCCTCAAGCCCGATGTGGTCCTGTTGGACATCGGCATGCCCGGCGTGGATGGCCTGCAGGTCGCCGCCCGCCTGTGCGAACGCGAGGCCCCGCCAGCGGTGGTGTTCTGTACCGGTGATGATGAGTACGGGAGCCAGGCCTTCAAGGACAGCACCCTCAGCCATGTGACCAAACCCATCCAGCCCCAGGCACTGCGCGATGCCCTGCGCAAGGCCGACAAACCCAACCGTGCCCAGCTCGCCGCCCTCACCCGGCCTGCCAATGAAGGCGGCGGGCCGCGCAGCCATATCAGTGCAAGAACGCGCAAAGGCATCGAGCTGATCCCGTTGCCCCAGGTCATCTATTTCATTGCCGACCACAAGTACGTGACTTTGCGCCACGAAGCCGGCGAAGTTCTGCTGGACGAGCCGCTCAAGGCCCTGGAAGACGAATTCGGCGAGCGCTTCGTGCGCATCCACCGCAACGCGCTGGTCGCCCGTGAACGTATCGAACGCCTGCAGCGTACGCCGCTGGGGCATTTCCAGCTGTACCTCAAAGGCCTGGACGGCGATGCCCTGACCGTCAGCCGCCGCCATGTGGCCGGCGTGCGCAAGATGATGCAGTCCCTCTGAGGCTGTTGCGGCTCCATCGCCGGCTTGCCGGCTCCCACAGGCTACCGCCAGGCTCGACTATTGCTCCATCCCTGTGGGAGCCGGCTTGCCGGCGATTGGCTCGGTGCAGGCAACAGCGCACCCAGCCCTACTATCTGCAAGCGACCCCGACGATGCTGTTATCATCGACAGCATTTCTCTGGATCGGGGCGCTCCATGTCCACTCGCGAAATCCGCATTGCCACCCGTAAAAGTGCCTTGGCCTTGTGGCAGGCCGAATATGTCAAGGCGCGTCTGGAACAGGCCCATCCCGGCCTGGTCGTGACCTTGGTGCCCATGGTCAGCCGCGGCGACAAGCTGCTCGACGCGCCGCTGGCGAAGATCGGCGGCAAGGGCCTGTTCGTCAAGGAGCTGGAAACTGCCCTGCTGGACAATGAAGCCGACATCGCCGTGCACTCGATGAAGGACGTGCCCATGGACTTCCCCGAGGGCCTGGGCCTTTATTGCATCTGCGAGCGTGAAGACCCCCGCGATGCCTTCGTTTCCAACCGTTTCGCCAGCCTCGACGAATTGCCGGCCGGCAGCATCGTCGGCACGTCCAGCCTGCGCCGCCAGGCACAGTTGCTGGCACGCCGCCCAGACCTGCAGATCCGCTTCCTGCGCGGCAACGTCAACACCCGCCTGGCCAAGCTCGATGCCGGTGAATACGACGCCATCATCCTCGCCGCGGCCGGCCTGATCCGCCTGGGCTTCGAAGACCGCATCCGCTCCAGCATCAGTGTCGACGACAGCCTGCCGGCGGGCGGGCAGGGTGCGGTGGGGATCGAGTGCCGCAGCGCCGATCAGGCGATCCATGCCTTGCTGGCACCCTTGCACCACGCCGACACGGCCGCCCGGGTGGTGGCCGAGCGGGCCCTGAACAAGCGCCTGAACGGCGGCTGCCAGGTGCCGATCGCCTGCTATGCGGTGCTCGAGGGCGAACAGCTGTGGCTGCGTGGCCTGGTCGGCCAGCCCAGCGGCGGCACCTTGCTGGTGGCCGATGCCCGGGCGCCGCGCGGTGAGGCCGAGGCGCTAGGCGTGCAGGTTGCCGAAGACCTGCTGGCACAAGGCGCCGAAGCGATCCTCAAGGAAGTCTATGGCGAGGCCGGCCACCCGTGAGCCCCTGGCGCCTGTTGCTGACCCGCCCTGAAGAGGAGTGCCAGGCACTGGCGCAAAGCCTCGTGCAGGTGGGTATCGCCAGCAGCAGCCTGCCCTTGATGGCCATCGCACCCGTGGTGCTCGAGACGGCGCAGGCCTTGGTGCTTGCGCAACTGCAGGCGTACCAGGCGATCATCGTGGTCAGCAAGCCGGCGGCACGCCTGCTGCTCGAACACCTGGCCAAGGCAGGCCTGCAGCCGCCAGGCCGGGGCTGGTTCACGGTGGGCGCGGCCACGGCCGAGGTGCTCAAGGGCCATGGCCTGCATGTCAGCTTCCCTGCACAAGGCGACGACAGCGAGGCCTTGCTCGCGCTGCCCCAGCTGCGCGAGGCTATCGCCGACGTCGCCAGGCCGCGGGTTTTGATCGTCCGTGGCGTGGGAGGTCGCGAACTGTTGGCCGGGCGTCTTGGAGAGCAAGGTGCTAGTGTCGATTATCTGGAACTGTATCGCCGCAACCTGCCGGAGTACCCGGCCGGTACCCTGCTGCGCCGCGTCGAGACGGAACGCCTCAATGGCCTGGTGGTCAGCAGTGGGCAGGGGCTCGAGCACCTGGTGCAACTGGCGGGTGCCGATTGGCCGCGTCTTGCGCCCCTGCCGTTGTTCGTGCCGAGCCCCAGGGTCGCCGAGCAGGCCAGGGCGGCGGGCGCCCAACAGATTGTGGATTGCCGTGGCGCCAGTGCCACGGCCTTGATTGCTGCGGTGCAGCGAAGTGCTGCACCTGCCGACTAAGGCGCTAAGCTGTATGCGACGCGCCCCCATGCAAAGGATGGATACGTGAGCGAAACTGTCTTGTCCAACAACGAACAACCTGCGGCGTCCGAGGCGCCGGAACCCACCTCCGCCACGCCTGCCAAGCGCTCTGGCAATGGCCTGGCCCTGTTGGCCCTGCTGCTGGGTGCAGCCGGGGTCGCGGTCGGTGGCTGGGGTGTCTGGCAAGTCCGCCAACTGCAAGGCAGCGAGCAGGGCCAGGGCCAGCACCTGCAAACCCTCAACGAGCGCACGGCCTCCTTGCAGCAGCGCGAGCAGCAGATCAGCGCCCAGCTGGCCAGCCTGCCGGCGGCCAGTGAGCTGGAAGATCGCCGGCGCCTGGTGGCCCAGTTGCAAGGCGACCAGCAACGCCTGAGCCAGCGCCTGGAAACGGTGCTCGGTGAAAGCCGCAAGGAATGGCGCCTGGCCGAGGCCGAGCACCTGCTGCGCCTGGCGACCCTGCGCCTGTCGGCCCTACAGGACATCACCAGCGCCAAGGCACTGGTCGAAGGCGCCGACGAGATCCTGCGCGAGCAGAGCGACCCGGGTGCCTTCGCTGCCCGCGAGCAACTGGCCCGCAGCCTGGCGACCCTCAACAGCACCGAGCAGCCGGACCGCACTGGGCTGTTCCTCAAACTTGCCGCCCAGCGCGAGCAGGTTCAGCAGCTCAGCGCCCAGTCGCCGGAATTCGATACCAAGGCCGACGCCCTGGGTGCGCTGACCGCCGACGGCGACGGTGCCAGCCGCCTGTCCCAGTGGTGGGCCGAGATCTCCAAGTATTTCCAGATTGAGTTCAATGCCGAGGAGAACGTGCGGCCGCTGCTGTCCGGGCAGTCGCTGAACCAGTTGCGCCTGGCCCTGAGCCTGACCATCGAGCAGGCCCAGTGGGCCGCGCTCAATGGCGACGCCAAGGTCTATACGCAGGCTCTGGATGATGCGCGCAGCGTGCTGCTGGCCAACTTCAACGCCGACAACCCGCAGAGCAAGGCCATGCTTGCCAGCCTCAACGAGCTGGCCGAGCAACCGGTCTCGGTGGTCACCCCTGACCTGAGCGAGAGCCTGGCGGCGGTGCAGGCCTATATCCAGCGCAGCCACCTGCCGGCCGAAGCCGAAGGGGGCAAGCCATGAAGCGTGTCTACCTGCTGGCGGTGCTGGCGATCGTGCTGGCCGCGGCATTGGGCATCGCGGTCGCCAAGCACAGTGGCTACGTATTGATCGCCTATGGCGGGTTCCGTTACCAATCCGGGCTGTGGGCGGCCTTGGCGGCGCTGGTTGCCATCGTCGTGGCGCTCTGGCTGGTGCGTTACCTGGTGGGCCTGGTGCTGACCTCTACCGGTGTGGTCAACCCCTGGTCGCGCCGCAACCGCAGCCGGCGCACCCGTATCGCCATCGAGCAAGGCCAGCTGGATCTGGCCGAAGGCCGCTGGGCCAGTGCCCAGCGCCATCTGCACCGGGCGGCCGAGGCCGAGCGCCAGCCGTTGCTCTATTACCTTGGTGCGGCGCGTGCCGCCAACGAGCTGGGCCGGGCCGAGGAAAGCGACAACCTGCTCGAGCGTGCCCTCGAACGCCAGCCACAGGCCGAATTGGCCATTGCCCTGACTCACGCGCAATTGCAGATGGACCGTGGCGATATCGGCGGTGCCCACGAAACCCTGCTGGCCATGCAGGAGCGCCACCCGCACAACCCGCAGGTGCTGCGCCTGCTGCATCGCCTGCACCTGGAAACCGGGGACTGGTCGGCCCTGATTCGCCTGCTGCCCGAGTTGCGCAAGGGCAAGGTGCTGCCAGCCAAGGAACTGGCCGAATTGGAACAGCGTGCCTGGGGCCAGAACCTGGGGTTGGCCGCGACCCGCGGCGAAGACCCGCAGGCGGCCCGTCAGGCGCTGGAACGGGCCTGGCAGCAACTTACCGCCGCTCAGCGCCAGGAGCCGCAGCTGGTGTCGGCCTATGCCGAGCAATTGCGCCGCGTCGGTGCCCAGGGCGAGGCCGAGCAAGTGTTGCGGGCTGCGCTCAAGCGCCAATATGAAAGCCACCTGGCGCGGTTGTATGGCCTGGTGCGCGGTGACGATACCGCACGCCAGCTGCAAACCGCCGAGGGCTGGCTCAAGGAGCATCCACAAGACCCGAGCCTGCTGTTGACCCTGGGGCGCCTGAGCCTGCAGAACCGCCTGTGGGGCAAGGCCCGCGACTACCTGGAGAGCAGCTTGCGCATGGAGCGCAACCCGGAAACCTGTGCCGAATTGGCCCGCCTGCTGGCCGGGCTCGGAGAAACCGAGCGCAGCAACCAGTTGTTCCAGGAAGGCTTGGGCCTGCTGGACGAACGCCTGCTGGCCCTGCCTCTGCCCGAAGGCGTGCGCGCCTGACCTGACCCAAGTGCCCACGCTACCCCGTGGGCACTTATGCCAGTAACTTCTCCGGTACCAGTGACAGGGTTTGCGACAACCTGCTTCAGAAACTTCCTACGGAAAATTGAATACTTTCCTTTTCCAATCAGGGACTTGTCTCCCCAGTAGTGCCTTGAAACAAAGCGTGTCTTTCCTCTACCGTTCCGGGGTACTTCATCCAACCCGGGACTTTCTTCGCCCATGCTGCCGGCCCGTTTGCGCATTTTCTTCCTACCAGGCTGGCTCGCCTCGATGGCGGTCCTGATCGCCTCTTTCCATCTCGAGCATGTGTTGAACTTGATGCCATGTCCGCTGTGTTTCAGCCAGCGACTGTTGTTGGGGGTGTATTCGTTGGTATGCCTGTGCGCCATCATCCACAGGCCTCAGCTGCGTGGCAGGCGCAACTATGCCGGGCTGGCATTGGCCAGTTCGCTGGGTGGCGCGCTGCTGGCGGCGCGGCATGTCTGGTTGCAGGGGGCGGGGGTGGTGGTCGAGACCTGCCAGATGCCGTTTGGACGGGTGTTGGAGCAGTCCTGGCGTGAGGCTTTCAGGCAGCTTGTGTTCGGCGGCCCGGACTGCACGTCGCTGACCTGGAGCTTCATCGACCTGACCCTGCCCGAATGGAGCCTGCTGGCTTTCCTGCTGTTATCGGCGCTGCCCCTGGGGTGGCTGGTAGCGTATCGGTTGCACGTGCTCGGCAAAGGTTGACCCAGGGCAAGCGCGGCGGGATTGTTCGACCAGCGGTGCCTTCGAAGGGGATTAAACGCTTGTATGAACTTTGTCCGCTGCGTACCTTGAAGGCCAGCACGCGCGGGAATAATCTCCCAGCACGCATACCGAAAACACAACTGCTCGATGCCGTCCTGCTGATGTCACCTTTGTGCTGCGGTGTTTATGCGCGAGGTGCAGCGGCATCAACCCAGAAGGGATGAGATAGCCATGCTCGATAGTTGTCAGAACGCTCAGGAACGCTGGGGTGGGGTTCACAAGCTGATCGATCGTTGGCTCAAGGAACGGGAGGAGCTGGTCCAGGCTTTCCGCACCTTGCGCGATGCCAAGCCAGCCTTCGCCGACAAGGACAAGAACCGCGACTTCTGTGCGGTGCTGGTCGACTACGTGTCGGCCTGGCATTTCGAAGTCAGCGAACAACTGGTCACGGAAGCCAAGGCGTTCGGTGACGACAAGGCCCTGAAACTGGCGGAAGAGATCAACCCGCGAATCAACGACATCACCCAGATCGCCCTGGCCTTCAACGACCACTGCGAAAAGGGGGAGTGCAAGGACACCGAGCGCTTCGCCGAAAAACTGGGCAAGCTCGGCAGCTTGCTGCATGAGCGTTTCGAATTGGAAGACTGCCTGATCGAAGTGTTGCACAACGCGCACAAGGAAGAGGGCGCGGTGCAGGCCTGACGGCCTGCGTCAGTCGGCGACCGCCAGCAATTCGATCTCGAATACCAGGGGCGTGTAGGGCGCGATCAGGTCGCCCGCGCCTTCGGCGCCATAGGCCTGCGCCGATGGGATCACCAGGCGCCATTTCGCCCCTGCTTTCATGTGCGGCAAGGCTGCTTGCCACCCCGCGATCACCGAATCCAGGCTGAACCACTGCGGTTGCAGGTTCTGGTCGAATACCGAGCCATCCGGCAGTTTCCCTACGTAGCGTACCTGCACCTTGCCCCCGGCCCTGGGGGTGTTGCCATTGCCACGCGCCAGTTCGGTATAGAGGATGCCCCCGGCCAGCTCATGCACGCCGGCGCGGGCCCTCTCGCTGGCCATGAAGCGTTTCTCGGCCGCCTCTAGCCGCTCGACCTCCGCCTGCGCTGCCGCTGTGTTGGCCTGCTCTTCGTGTTGCTGGAGGATGGCCTGCATGCGCGGCTTTTCCAGTTTCAATGGCTGGCCTTGATAGGCCTGGCGCAACCCTTCGACCAGCGCATCGAGCTGCAGGCCAGGGACTTCGGCGCGCAACCGTTCACCGAGGCTCGCGCCCAGGCTGTAGGCCAGATCATGGTCATTGGCAGGGGTATCAGGATTGGCCAGGGCAAAAGGTGCCGCCAGGCACAGGCACAGAACAAGATAACGAGGCACGTTCAACTCCGGCTGGGAGGAAGGAAAAGTATGCCAGCCTTGTTGCCAAAAGAGATGTAAATATCAGCAACACTTTATTGACCAACTACACTTGCACCGAGCTGCAAGATAACAACTTAGCCCAGGCATGCAACGCGGCATCAATATTACTGTCAACATGCCCTAGCGGCGTAAGCAGCAGAAGCATAGTATGAGCCGCACTCTCGTCAGCCAGGAGGTAAGCCATGTCGGCCAAGAAGAAGCCAGTCAGTACGCCGTTGCACCTGCTCCAACAACTTTCGGGCAGCCTGCTCGAACATTTGGAAGATGCCTGCTCGCAAGCGCTGGCTGACGCCGAGAAACTGCTGGCCAAGTTGGAAAAGCAACGTGGCAAGGCGCAGGAGAAACTCCACAATGCGCGCCTGAAGTTGCAGGACGCTGCCAAGGCCGGCAAAGCCAAGGCCCAGGGCAAGGCCCAGAAAGCAGCCGGCGAACTTGAAGCGTTGCTCGATTCGCTCAAAGAGCGTCAGGCACAAACTCGCACTTATATTCAACAGCTCAAGCGTGATGCCCAGGAAAGCCTGAAGCTGGCGCAGGGTGTCGGCAAAGTACGCGAAGCCGCCGGCAAGGCGCTTGACCAACGTGCTGCCGCGGCCAAGGCCCCGGCCCGGGTGGTCGCCAAACCTGCAGCCAAGACTCCGGTGAAAGCCGCGGCCAAGCCGGCCGCCAAAGCGGCTGCAGCCAAGGCCCCAGCCAAGGCTTCCGCTAAACCGGCTACCGCTCGCGCTGCCGCTGCCAAGCCTGCTGCAAAACCGGCCGCCGCCAAAGCCGCTACCGCCAAGCCGGCTACCCGCGCCGCCGCGAAGCCTGCAGCCAAACCTGCTGCTGCGAAGGCCGCTGCCGCCAAGCCTGCCGCGCGTACCGCTGCTGCCAAGCCAGTTGCGGCTAAAGCTGCCGCTGCCAAACCTGCTGCCAAAGCCACGGCCGCCAAGCCAGCTGCCGCCAAGGCCGCCGCCGCGAAGCCTGCAGCCAAATCGGCCGCCACCAAGGCTGCTGCTGCCAAGCCTGCCGCCAAACCGACCGCGGCCAAGAAGGTCGCAGCCAAGCCGGCTGCCAAACCTGCTGCCGCCAAGGCCACTGCGAGCAAGCCAGCAGCCAAACCCGCTGCGGCAAAAGCCCCGGCCAAGCCAGCTGCAGCCAAGCCGGCCGCCAGCAAGCCCGCCGAAGCCAAGCCAGCCGTACCGGCGGCCAGCAGCCCAGCGCCTGCGACCAACTCGGCAGCGCCGGCCGCCGCTTCGCCAGCACCGGCCAGCAGCCCGGTTCAGTCGCCTTCGTCGGCGTCCTGACGCCCTTCGGCCATGACGCGCAGCTGATGCAGCGCGTCGTGGTCGCGGGCTTGCTCCGGCGCGAGCCAGGGCAACCAGTCTTCTACAGGGTGGCCCTGCGTCGTGGGCCACGCCTGTGCCCGCTGCTCCAGGCGTGCCAGCAAGGTGCGCTCGGCTTCCAGTTCCAGCCCTTTTACCTGTTCACGCAGCATTGCCAACTGTGGGTCGTCCTGCGCGCCGGCACGCCACTGTTGGCGTAGCTCGCGTAATGGCGCCACGACCTGTCGTTGCCAGGGCGCGGCAAGGTTCTGCAATGCCCGCACCCGCTCGGCCTCAGGTGCCACACCGCGCGCTCGCAGCCAGGTGCCGCACAGCAGCAGGCAGACATCAGCGCCCAGTGCCTGCAAGGTCAGGCAGGCGCTTTCAACTCCTGGCCGGGCGTACAGGGCCAGAGCGTGGTTCCACAAATCGTTGTGCATGTTCGGGCTCGCCAGTGGTCAAGGTGGCCTGTGTGCTCCAGTGGGAAGCTGATAGACTCCGCGACCATCATGATCAGACTATCCAACCTCACTTTACAGCGTGGTCCACAGCGCTTGCTAGAAGGCGCCGAGATGACCCTGCACGCCGGTCACAAGGCCGGCCTGATCGGCGCCAACGGCGCCGGAAAATCCAGCCTGTTCGCCTTGCTGCGCGGCGAGCTGTCGCCCGATGGCGGCGACTGCCACTTGCCGGCCGACTGGCGCATCGCCCACATGCGCCAGGAAGTCGATACCCTCGACCGCCTGGCGGTGGACTATGTGCTCGACGGTGACGTGCGCCTGCGCAAGGTCCAGGCCGACCTGGTCGTCGCCGAGGCTGCCCATGACGGCACCGCCCTGGCACGCCTGCACAGTGAGCTGGACAGCGCCGACGGCTATACCGCCGACGCTCGCGCGCGCAAGCTGTTGGCGGGCCTCGGGTTCACTGCCGAACAGATGGATCGTCGCGTCGGCGACTTCTCCGGTGGCTGGCGGATGCGTCTGAACCTGGCCCAGGCATTGATGTGCCCGTCCGACCTGCTGCTGCTCGACGAACCCACCAACCACCTGGACCTGGACGCCATCCTCTGGCTGGAAGACTGGCTCAAGGGCTACCCCGGCACGTTGTTGCTGATCTCCCACGACCGTGACTTCCTCGATGCGGTGGTCGACCATGTGGTGCATGTCGAACAGCGCAAGCTCAACCTGTACAAGGGTGGCTACACCGCCTTCGAGCGCACCCGGGCCGAGCGCCTGGCGCAGCAGCAACAGGCCTACGAGAAGCAGCAGGCCCGCCGTGCGCACATGGAGAAGTACATCGCCCGCTTCCGCGCCCAGGCCACCAAGGCCCGCCAGGCGCAGAGCCGGATCAAGGCGCTGGAGCGGATGGAAGAGCTGTCGGCGGCCCACGTGGATTCGCCGTTCGATTTCGTGTTCCGCGAGTCGGAGAAGATCTCCAACCCCTTGCTCGACCTCTCCGAAGGTCGGCTCGGCTATGGCGACAAGGCCGTCCTGGAGAAGGTCAAGCTGCAGCTGGCGCCCGGGGCCCGCATTGGCCTGCTCGGCCCCAACGGCGCCGGCAAGTCGACCCTGATCAAGAATCTGGCCGGTGAACTGCAACCGCTCGCCGGGCGCCTGGTGCGTGGCGAGAACCTGGCTGTGGGCTACTTCGCCCAGCACCAGCTCGACTCGCTGGACGACAAGGCCAGCCCGTTGCTGCACCTGCAACGCATCGCGCCTGCCGAGCGCGAGCAGACCCTGCGTGACTTCCTCGGTGGCTTCGACTTCCACGGTGACCGGGTCGACGAGCCGGTGGTGAATTTCTCCGGTGGCGAGAAGGCGCGCCTGGCCCTGGCCTTGATCGCCTGGGAGCGGCCCAACCTGCTGCTGCTCGACGAACCGACCAACCACCTGGACCTGGAAATGCGCCTGGCCTTGACCATGGCCCTGCAGGAATTCAGCGGCGCGGTGGTGGTGGTTTCCCACGACCGCCACCTGCTCAAGAGCACCACCAACGACTTCCTGCTGGTGGCCGATGGCAAGGTCGAAGCCTTCGATGGCGACCTGGACGACTACAGCCGCTGGCTGATCGACTACCGCCAGCGCAGCGCCCCTGCCAGCAATGCCCCGGCCAACCCGGACAAGACCGACAAGAAGGCCCAGCGCCAGGCCGCCGCCGCCTTGCGTCAGCAATTGGCGCCGCACAAGCGCGCTGCCGAGAAGCTGGAAACCGAGCTGAACCAGGTGCATGGGCAACTGGCCGAGATCGAAGCCGCCCTGGGCGAGGCCAGCCTCTACGAAGCGGCCCGCAAGGATGAACTGCGTGACCTGCTGGCCCGCCAGACCCAGCTCAAGCAGCGCGAAGGCGAGCTTGAGGAAGCCTGGATGGAAGCCCTGGAGACGCTCGAGAGCATGCAGGCCGAACTCGAGGCGCTGTCCTGATGGAGGAACTGCGTTCGCTGCTGCCGGGGCAATGGATGGATGCGTTCTGGCTGGGGTTGCAGATCCTGCTGATCCTGATCGCCGCGTTCATCCTGCAGCGGGTGGTCGCCCGGGGCCTGAAGAGCCTGGGCGAGCGCTACCCGCTGCCGCCGGAACTGCTGGTGCCGGTGCGTGGTGGCCTGCGCTGGCTGATCATGGGCAGTGCGCTGTTGTTCGTGCTGGAGCGCCTAGGCGTTTCGGCAACGGTACTGTGGACGGCGCTGTCGGGCTTCGTGGCCGTGGCGGCGGTGGCGTTCTTCGCTATCTGGAGCGTGTTGTCCAACCTGCTCTGCGCGGTGCTGATCTTCACGGTTGGCCCGTTTCGTATCGGCGATGTGGTGGAACTGGTCGACACCCTGGACAAGCCCGGGGTCAAGGGCCGGGTGATCGCCATCAACCTGTTGTACACCACGTTGATGGAAACGCCCGAGGCGGGCGGGGCGCTGGTGCAGGTGCCGAACAGCCAGTTCTTCCAGAAGGCCGTGCGCCGCTGGCGTGGGACCGAGGTGCCGGTCGTCGTCAAGCCGGAGTCCACGGGAGCCGACTGAGGCGCTACCTGTTGGTATCGGCGGTGCGCTCACGTGTTGGGGCTGCTTTGCAGCCCTCTCGCGGCACAAGGCCGCGCCTACAGAAGCGGCCTTGTGCCCGGGAAAAGGGCTCGCAGCGCCCCCAATCTGCATCGACGCTATAAATTCTTCTGGTCATTTTTTCGCCAAAACCTTAGCTTAACGTTTTGCAACATTTGTTCGAGCGAGGTGTGCGATGTCGATGGAAACCTGGTTGGCCTTTTTTGCCGCATGCTGGGTGATCAGCCTGTCGCCGGGTGCCGGGGCCATTGCCTCGATGTCCAGCGGGCTGCAGTACGGCTTTTGGCGTGGATACTGGAACGCCCTGGGCCTGCAACTGGGCCTGATCGTGCAGATCGCCGTCATCGCCGCCGGTGTGGGTGCCATCCTCGCGGCGTCGGCGACTGCCTTCCAGCTCATCAAATGGTTCGGCGTCGGCTACCTGGTGTACCTGGCCTACAAGCAATGGCGTGCCTTGCCCATGGACATGAGCGATTCGTCCGCCGTGCGGCCGATCGGCAAGCCATTGAGCCTGGTGTTCCGAGGTTTCCTGGTCAACGTCAGCAACCCCAAGGCCCTGGTGTTCATGCTGGCCGTGCTGCCGCAGTTCATCAACCCCCATGAGCCGCTGCTGCCACAGTACCTGGCCATCACCGCGACCATGATCACCGTCGACATGCTGGTGATGGCAGGCTATACGGGGCTGGCCGCACGCGTGCTGCGGCTGCTGCGCACGCCCAAGCAGCAGAAGCGCTTGAACCGCACCTTCGCCGGGCTGTTCATCGGTGCAGCGACCTTCCTGGCCACCTTGCGTCGCGCACCGGTCTGACCGGCCTTGCTTAGGAGATCACCCGCTGGGCTGTCGCCCAAAGAACAGGTGGCTAGCGCTGGTCTCTCTGTGGGAGCGGGCTTGTCCCGCGATTGGGCCGGGCCCGATGTCACGGCTGTTTGTCGACCAACCCCTTGAGCAGGTCCACCGGCAGCGGAAAGACGATGGTCGAGCTCTTGTCTCCGGCAATCGTTCCCAGGGTTTGCATGTAGCGCAGCTGCATCGCCCCAGGTTCCTTGCCGAGCATCTGCGCGGCCTGCATCAATTTCTCCGAGGCCTGCAATTCCCCTTCGGCGTGGATCACCTTGGCCCGTCGCTCGCGTTCGGCTTCAGCCTGGCGGGCGATGGCGCGCACCATCGACTCGTTGAGGTCGACGTGCTTGATCTCGACATTGGCCACCTTGATGCCCCAGGCGTCGGTCTGGGCGTCCAGCACCTGGCGGATGTCTGAGTTCAGTTGCTCGCGCTCGGCCAACAACTCGTCGAGCTCATGCTTGCCCAGTACCGCACGCAGGGTGGTCTGGGCCAGCTGGCTGGTGGCGCTGAAGAAATCCTCCACCTGGATGATTGCCTTCTGTGGGTCGAGCACACGGAAATACACCACGGCATTGACCTTGACCGAGACGTTGTCGCGGGTGATCACGTCCTGGGTCGGCACGTCGAGCACCACCGTACGCAGGTCGACCCGCACCATCTGCTGGATACCCGGGATCAGCAGGATCAGGCCAGGCCCCTTGACCTGCCAGAAGCGCCCCAGCTGGAACACTACGCCTCGCTCGTACTCGCGCAGGATGCGCAGGGCCGACAGCAACAGCAGGCCCAGGACCGCTAGTACCGCACCGAAACCGAATTGAACGAACATCGTCACTCTCCTTGCGCGCTGGGCGCGGTGGCGCTGACCTCCAGCATCACGCCCCGGCGGGCTGTCACGCGCACGTGTTGCCCAGCTTGCAACGGGGTCGCGCACCGGGCTTGCCATTGTTCGCCCTGGGCCTGCACCGAGCCGCAGAACGGGTTGTCCGCCATCACCTGGGTCACCGTGACCAGGCTACCGACCAGGCCGGCATCGCCGCTGACCAGGGCGCGTTGCCGTGCCTTGATGGCCATGCCCAGCACACCGCCGAGCAGCAGGGCCGAGACCGCCGCCAGGGCGACGATCAACGCCAGCGGGATGCCGAAGCCAGGGGCGTCGGTGTCGATCAGGATCACCGCGCCCACCACGAAGGCGACCACGCCGCCGAAGCCGACCACGCCGAAGCTGGGCAAAAACGCCTCGGCGACCATGAACGCCACGCCGAGCAGCACCAATGCCACCCCGGCGTAGCTCACCGGCAACAATTGCAGGGCGTACAAGGCCAGCAGCAGGCAGATCCCACCTACCACGCCGCCGACACCGGAGCCTGGGTTGATGAATTCGAACAGCAGGCCGTAGATGCCGATCATGATCAGGATCAGCGCCACGCTCGGGTTGGTGATCACCGCCAGCAGGCGAGTGCGCCAGTCGGGCAGGTGTTCGACGATGGCCGCGCCTGCGGTGTGCAACTGGCGGGGCTGGTCGGCGGCGACCAGGGTCCTGCCGTCCAGTTGTGCGAGCAGCTCGGGCAGGTCGCGGGCCACCTGGTCGATGACCTTGATGCGCAGCGCCTCGCTGGCCGACAGGCTCACCGCCTCGCGCACCGCCTGTTCCGCCCAGTCGGCATTGCGCCCGCGCAGTTGAGCCAGGCCGCGGATATAGGCCGCGGCGTCGTTGACCTGCTTGCGGGCCAGGGCATCGTCCTCACGGGACTCGTCGGGCGCCGGTTTGCCAGGCGACGGCGCGCCTACCTGCACCGGCGTGGCTGCGCCCAGGTTGGTGCCCGGGGCCATGGCCGCTACGTGGCTGGCGTACAGGATGTACGTCCCGGCGCTGGCTGCGCGGGCGCCGCCGGGGGCGACGAAGCTGGCCACCGGCACGGGGCTGGCGAGAATGGCCTTGATGATCTGGCGCATGGCGGTGTCCAGCCCGCCGGGCGTGTCCAGGCGGATCACCACCAGCTGCGCACCTTGCTCCTGGGCCTGCTCCAGGCCGCGCACCAGGTAATCGGCACTGGCCGGGCCGATGGCGTCGTCCACGCTCAGCACCCAGACGCTGGCGCCGGGCACCGCCTGGCCGCCCGGGACGATGCCGAGCAACAGCACGAGCAGCAGCCAGCGCCAGCAGCGAGCGATCACCTGTCGTCACCTTGTCCGGACCTGTTACCGAAGTTTAGTCGTGCCTGCCGGACCACGGCCTAAACTTGCAGATGGGGGTAAACCGGAGGTGCATCATGCGTATGGCCAAGACCCTGCAGCAGCGCCTGGACAAGGCCAACTGCGATTACGACATCATTCCCCATCCTCACTCGGCCACGAGCCTGGAGTCGGCACGCACGGCCGGCGTTCCCGCAGAGCGGGTCGCCAAGTCGGTGATGCTCGACGACCGCCATGGCAACTACATCATGGCCGTGCTACCGGCCAACCGGCATCTGGACATGAGCAAGATCCGCATGTCCGGCGCCTGGCAACTGACCCGCGAAAGCGGCCTGCCGACCCTGTTCGGCGACTGCGAGCGTGGCGCCGTGCCAGCGCTTGGCGATGCCTATGACATAAAAATGCTGCTCGACCCGAGCCTTACCCGCCAGGGCGATGTCTACCTGGAGGCGGGTGACCACGATCACTTGATCCACATGAGCATGGAACAGTACCTGAAGCTGGTTCCGCATGCCGAAGTGCGCGAACTGTGCTGATGTCCCTCAACCCATTGCCGGGCTGGCGTCGTGGACGACCCGCCCGGCCGCAGGAGGAATCATGGAAGCACCGATCCATCCGTTCGCCGAACTGTTCAAGCAACTGGGGCTGGCGGACGATGCCGAGAGCATCGACAAGTTCATCACCACCCATTCACCGCTCAAGAACGAGATCAAGCTGGTGGATGCGCCGTTCTGGACCGAGGCCCAGCGGGCCTTTCTCAAAGAGAGCGTGATAGACGACGCCGATTGGGCGGTGCCGTTCGATCAACTCAACGAGGCCTTGCGCCGACCCAGGAAATAAAACGCCGAGTGGCACCTGATGGGTGAGAGGGCCGTTGCTATGCTCAGGTAAAACAACAGGGGATAGCGTGATGAAAGATCCCTACGCATCAGGTTTCTGGTGCTCCGTGACGATCCTGGGCATCCTGACGGCCGGTTACTTCTACGGTATTCGCCATGTCCACTCCATGGGCCACGCGCTACAGTTCATGTATGCCGCTGCCGCGGTCACGGCGGCAGCGGTGCTTTGCGTGCTGGCCTGGATCGCCTGGCAACAGTTGCGCTTGAACAAGCGCGAGGTGAGCCAGGGGCATACGCTGTTGACTATCTGGAACACCAAGGTCGCCCTGCGGCGGGTCGAAACCGTGTTCGATCGCTATTTCTGGGGCAGCTACTGGCATTCCGGGCGGACCTTCGAGGAGGTCATGGGCGAGCTCAAGGGCACGCCGCTGGAGCAAAGCCTGGATGCGCTCAAGCGCCAATGCCGGGAGCTGGACCGGGAAGTCCACGACCACCAGCACCGCTGGCTGGCCAACGCCCGTGACCTCTCCAGCGTGGCCACGGCCATGGCCCGCGAGCGTTATCAGCTGGACTTGTGTGACTCGCAAGGGCGCGAGGGGGGCAACACGGCCGTGCTCAACCGCGACTTGGAAGTGCTGGTGTACACCTGGTCGGCGCGCCTGCGCAGCTTTGACCATCAGCTGGACGAGCTGGAGCGTGGCTACCATTGATGGGTATGCAGCCCTTTCGCGGGGCCACGCCCCCCGGGAACGGTGTGTTGTGGGGGGGGGGGGGGGGGCACAGGGGG
>NZ_JADLJL010000008.1 GCF_015680235.1 Pseudomonas guariconensis | reverse complement strand
GCCGGGGCGGTATGATCCAGCGCGCCCACGCCATGGCGTGCTCCATTGACTAGCCGCTCATGCACCTCCTGCGCACGGCCTTCGACCCACAGGCTGACGGAGATCGTGCTGTCGGCCAGCTTCGGGTCGAGCACGGCGAGGCTCAATAGCCCGTCCTGGAGGATGGGGCGGACATTGCGCAGGTTGCTGAGGGATTGCGCTTCGAAGGCTCTCATACTGCGCAGCCTCTGTTCGCGGGCCTTGGCGACCGCCTGGTTGGCCTGTTTCTGCAGCTGGCGCAGGTGGGCGCTTTGCAGGGCGTAGTATTCACCGAGCTTCATCTGCACCTGCAGCTCGATCAACTGGACGCCGTTGTGCAACCACTGCGTGGCGGCGTTCAGGCGCCTCACCGCGTTCGGGACTTCAGGGGCCAGACTCGGCTCCAGGCGTTTGCTGGCGGCATTGACGGCTCCTTGGAGGTCGGCCACCGCCTGCTTGAGGCCGTCACGAAATGCCAGGCCAAGGTCATCGCTGGTGATGAACTTGTTGAGCACCGAATAAAGCTTCTCGCTGTCGTTCCAGTCGACTTCGTTGGTCGAGAAGCTGGGCAACAGCGCGTCTAACAACGATTCATTGCGCATCAGCAGGGCGCGGTAGGCTGGACTGGCAGGGTCCTGCAGCCATCGCAGCCAGAGTGCTTCACTGGGACCTGGCGGTGCTTGCGCCTCCGACCTCAACGCTTCGGTGATTCCGCCCGCCAGGCATGAAGCCAGGGTCATGCTGTAGGCGACGGCGGAATCAGAGTCCTGGCCATCGTAATCGTATTGCTCGATGAGCTTGAAGGCGGAGCTGTCGCAAAGCGCCGCATAGGCCTGGGCGTTCAGGTCGATGTAATGCTGGTATTGGGCGTCCTGACGTTCGTACTCGGCCTGGAAGGCGGCCCGGGCCGGCTCGTCATAGCGCTCTTCGAGTCGGGCATCGCTTTCATCGCCGCGCTGATCCACCACGCGTTGGCGTTCGATACGCGGGTCGACGAAGACCGGAGGTCCATCGCCAGACTGCGGCTCGAAGCTGGATACGGCCTCTTCGGCCCAGGCGCGGTGCTGGGCGCGAATGATCTGCAGGATATGCGAGGTTTGCAGCTTGTACGCCCGCAGCGGTTCTTCACGCCATTGCTGGCGAGCCACCAGCCAACCGAGACGCGCATGGTTGTATTCCTGGATCAGGCCGACGGTGTCATCGATGACCACGGCCAGCACGCCCTGCTCGAGCTGGTGCTTGGCCATGGCATGGGTCACGTAGTTGCGCAAGGCGGTATGGCGCAGGTAACGGCTGTGGAAGCCGTGTGCGCTGTCGAAGGGCCCCGGTAGCTGCTTGGCATACTCGAACACCTGGCGGTCGACTTGCAGGTTGTCCGGTGTCATGAGCATGCCGAACCTGCCTGGGTTCGTCCGGAGCTGGGTCAGGTCCAGTTCATGAAAGCGATCCGAGGGGAATGTGCCATCCCTGTAGGCGTTCAACACGCTGAGCGGCCATGGATCGCTGGCGAAGGCGATCCAGGCGGTGCTGTAGGTCTTGGTGTCGAAGGTCAGAAAGGCCGAGGGGATATCGTGGTCTTTGCCGGAGCACCAGTCGGGCAGTGGACGAGGCGGCCCGAGCGGCGGCTCGATGGGGTTGAAGCGACGCAGATAGCCTTGTTCGGTGACCTCGTAGGCGTGCCAGATCCGGCGATCGAGCAGGACGTACAGGTAGCCCATGCGCAGGGTGCGCAAGCCCATCTTGGTGTCGACGCGACGGCCCTCCAGCGGCGGTGCTGCGGCGGTGGAGAGCAGGTCTGGGACCAAGGCCTGGCGCAACACCAGGACAGGCAACCCCTGGCGTTCGCAGGCCTGGCATTGGCCGGGAGGGAGTGCCGATTCGGCGATGACATGGGCGATGTTCTGGCTGAGGTTCATATCAAAGCCTCAGATCGCATTGGCTGGGCATGTGAATTCCTTGTCTACAAAGCGACCGTCGAGCTGGCCTGGTAGGCGACAGCCTCGACGTCCCTGGATCACCTGTTATCGAATCCAGCGGTTAACGCTAAGGGAGAAGGACTTCTCAGAGGTAATTCATGCGTCCCAAGGGTTTGTAGGAAGCTTCGCTTTTTGCGATTTCGGCGCAGCATCGGGGCTGTTATTCACATGACCTGGCGGACCTTGTCCATCCGCAGGCGCAGCCATTGCGGGGCGAGCCCGTTCCTACAGGGTCGGCAAGCCGGAGCACGTGTCCGGCTTGCCGCAGCGCTCAGCCTTCGTGCTTCACCCCTTCTTCACCCTGAACCATGCCGCATACAGCGCCGGCAGGAACAACAGGGTCAGCACCGTCGCCACGATCAACCCACCCATGATCGCCACCGCCATCGGCCCGTAGAACACGCTGCGCGACAGGGGGATCATCGCCAGCACCGCCGCCAGCGCGGTGAGCACGATGGGCCGGAAGCGCCGTACCGTGGCTTCGATGATCGCCTGCCAACGGTCCAGCCCAGCGGCGATATCCTGCTCGATCTGGTCGACCAGGATCACCGAGTTGCGCATGATCATCCCCGCCAAGGCGATGGTGCCGAGCATGGCGACGAAGCCGAACGGCTGGCGGAACACCAGCAGGAACAACGTCACGCCGATCAGCCCCAGGGGGGCGGTGAGAAATACCATCACCGTGCGCGAGAAACTGCGCAGCTGGATCATCAGCAACGTCAGCACCACCACGATGAACAGCGGCATGCCGGCATTCACCGATTTCTGCCCGCGTTCGGAGTCCTCCACCGTACCGCCCACCTCCAGCAAGTAACCGTCCGGCAACTGGTCGCGCACCTGCTGCAGGGTCGGGAGGATTTGCTTGACCAGCGTCACCGGCTGCTCCTTGCCGTAGATATCGGCGCGCACGGTCACCGTCGGCAGGCGGTTACGGTGCCAGATGACCCCTTCCTCGAAGCCATATTCCAGCGTCGCCACCTGCGACAGCGCCACGCTCTGGCCGTTATCGGTGGGCAATGCCAGGCTGCCCAGATTACCCAGCTCATGGCGCTCCTGGTCGGTACCGCGCAGCAGGATCTCGATCAGTTCATTGTCTTCACGATACTGGCTGACGGTGGTGCCGGTGAGCGAGCTTTGCAGGAAGCTCGACAGGTGCGCAGTGCTCACGCCCAAGGCACGTGCGCGATCCTGGTCGATCTCCAGGAATACAGCCTTGCTCGGCTCCTCCCAGTCCAGGTGCACGTTCACCACGTGGGGGTTCTCGCGTACCTTGTCGGCGACCTGACGCGCCAGGGCGCGGACCTTCTCGATATGCTCGCCCGTCACGCGGAACTGCACCGGGTAGCCCACGGGAGGGCCGTTTTCCAGGCGTGTGACCCGCGAGCGCAGCTCGGGGAACTG
Organism: Pseudomonas guariconensis; assembly: GCF_015680235.1. GTDB lineage: Bacteria > Pseudomonadota > Gammaproteobacteria > Pseudomonadales > Pseudomonadaceae > Aquipseudomonas > Aquipseudomonas guariconensis_A. The sequence goes on along the minus strand of NZ_JADLJL010000008.1, from coordinate 151,600 downwards.
TTCGTCCAGCGTGGCGATCAGCCAACTGCGTAACGCCTCGCGATCTTCCAGGCTCTTGGCCAGCACCACGAACTGAGCAAAGCTCGCCGCCGGCAATTGCTGGTCCAAAGGCAGGTAGAAACGCGGCGAACCGGTGCCGACATAAGCAACGTAGTTCTCGATGCCGTCCTGTTGCTTGAGCAAGGCCTCCAGGCGCTTGACCTGCTCGGCGGTGTTGGCCAGCGACGCGCCCTCGGCGAGCTTGAGGTCGACCATCAGCTCAGGCCGGCCCGACGCCGGGAAGAACTGCTGGGGCACGAAGCGGAACAACAGCAGGCTGCCGACGAACGCAGCGAGGGTCAGCACGATCACCGTCTTGCGCCGCCGCACGCACCACCCCACCACGCGGCGCACCCGCTGGTAGAACGGCGTACCGTACGGGTCATGGCCAGCCTCGCCATGGCGCGCCGCGTGGCGCTTGGCCAGGTCCGGCAGCAGCCGGTCGCCCAGGTAGGGCACGAACACCACCGCGGCGACCCAGGAGGTCAGCAAGGCGATGGTCACCACCTGGAAGATCGAACGGGTGTATTCGCCGGTACTCGAGGCGGCGGTGGCGATCGGCAGGAAGCCCGCCGCAGTGATCAGGGTACCGGTGAGCATCGGAAAGGCCGTGCTCGACCAGGCATAGCTGGCCGCCTTGAGCCGGTCGAAGCCCTGCTCCATCTTGATCGCCATCATCTCCACGGCAATGATCGCATCGTCCACCAGTAGCCCCAGGGCCAGTACCAGCGCCCCCAGGGAAATCTTGTGCAGGCCGATGCCGAAGTAGTGCATGGCGGCGAAGGTCATGGCCAGCACCAACGGAATGGCCAAGGCCACTACCAGGCCGGTGCGCAGGCCCAGGGAGAAGAAGCTCACCAGCAGTACGATGGCCAGGGCCTCGACCAATACCTGGACGAACTCGCCGACCCCGGCCTTCACCGCCGCCGGCTGGTCGGAGACCTTGCGCAGTTCCATGCCGGCGGGCAGGTTGCGGGCCAGACGGGCGAACTCACCCTCCAGGGCCTTGCCCAGGACCAGAATGTCGCCGCCCTCCTTCATCGACACTGCAAGACCAATGGCATCTTCCCCCATGAAGCGCATGCGCGGCGCGGGTGGGTCGTTGAAACCACGGTGCACATCGGCCACGTCGCCGATACGGAAGGTCCGATCGCCCACTCGGATGGGGAACTGGCGGATCTGCTCGACCGTGTCGAATTGCCCGCTCACCCGCAGTTGCAGGCGTTCGCTGGGGGTTTCGAAGAAGCCGGCGGTGCTTACCGCATTCTGCTCCTGCAAGGCTTGCTGCACGGCCTGTAAAGGCACGCCCAGGGTCGCCAGCTTGACGTTGGACAGCTCGATCCAGATCTTTTCGTCCTGCAGGCCGAGCAGCTCCACCTTGCCCACGTCCTTGACCCGCTGCAGCTGGATCTGGATGCGGTCTGCATAGTCCTTGAGCACTGCGTAGTCGAAGCCTGCGCCGGTCAGGGCATAGATATTGCCGAAGGTGGTGCCGAACTCGTCGTTGAAGAACGGGCCCTGGATTTCCGGCGGCAGGGTATGGCGGATATCCGCGACTTTCTTGCGAATCTGATACCAGAGTTCTGGGATGGCTTGCGAATGCATGGAGTCGCGGGCCATGAAAGTGACCTGGGATTCACCCGGGCGCGAGAACGAAACGATGCGCTCGTACTCGCCGGTTTCCATCAGCTTCTTTTCGATGCGTTCGGAGACCTGCCGGGAGACTTCTTCGGCAGTGGCACCCGGCCAGATCGTGCGAATGACCATGGCTTTGAAGGTGAACGGAGGGTCCTCGCTCTGCCCCAGCTTGGTGTAGGACATGGCGCCAACCGCTGCCAGGAGAATCATCAGGAACAGCACGATCTGCCGGTTGCGCAGGGCCCAGGCGGAAAGATTGAAACCCATCGGGACTACTCCTTGGCCGCCAGGTTCACGTCACGGTTGGTGCGGTCCACGGGCCGGACTTGCTGGCCCTCGCGCAATACATGGCCACCGGCGGCCACCACCCAGTCGTCGGCCTTGAGGCCTTCGAGTACCGGCACGCTGTCGGCGCCATAGGGGCCCAAGCGCACCACGGCGCGCTCCAGCCGGTTGTCCTTGCCGACCCGCCAGACGTAAGCCTGGCCCTGCTCGGCGGTGACGGCCGACAGCGGCACCGACAGCGGCGCCTGCTCGGCATGGGCAATGAACACCCTTGCACTTTGGCCCAACTCTGCCGGCGCGCTGGCCGAGGTGAAGGCAATGCGCGCGGCGAAGGTACGCGAACGCGGATCGGCCGCCGGAGACAACTCGCGAATACGCCCTTCGTAGCGCGCATTGGGATGCGACCACAGCTCCACGCTGACCGTTTGCCCCACGGCAAAACGGGCGAACTGCTGCTCCGGCAGGCCGATGAGCACTTCACGCTCGCCGTCGGCGGCCAGGGTGAAAACGGTTTGCCCGGCGGCCACCACCTGGCCCACCTCGACTTGGCGCTTGGCGATCACGCCAGCCTGGGGCGCGCGCAACACCGCGTACTCGGCCTGGTTGCCGGCCACGTCGAATTCGGCCTGGGCCTGTTTGAGCCGGGCCAGACCGGCGCGGTAAAGATTCTCGGCGTTGTCGAACTGGGAATGGCTGACCATCTGCTTGTCGAGCAGCCTCTGGTAGCGGTCGCGCTCGGTCCGCACCAGGGCCAGGTTGGCCTGGGCGGCAGCAAGCTGGGCACGGTTGGCCTCCAGTTGCAGGCGCACATCCTGCGGGTCGAGTTCGGCCAGAGGCTGGTCCGCCTTGACCCGCTGCCCTTCCTCTACCAGGCGCTTGGTGACCTTGCCGCCGATCCGGAACGCCAGCTCCGGTTCGAAGCGAGCCCGCACCTCGCCAGGGTAACTGTCGGCCGACGCTCCGGCCGGCTGGGGCTGGACCACCAGCGCCGGGCGAGGCGCCGCGGGTGCCGCGGTTTCCTGCCCGCAAGCGGACAGCAGCAGGGCCAAGGCGGCAGGCAAAACGATGGGCAAGGCATGACGCAACATGATGGAAATCCTTTCGAGGGCAGCGCCTGGAATATTTATACTGGCGAGTATATTAAATCAGCTGATCGGGCCGGGGAAGCGGGTAGATGCGAGAAAACGTTCCCCCAACGCACGCCCATCGCCGCCAGACCCGGTAAGATGGAAGCCTTTTTCAACCAGATTCGGATCCTCATGTCCCACGACGCACCCATAGGCCCGGGCCGGCCCAAGGACCTGGCCAAACGCGAGGCCATCCTCGAAGCCGCCAAGACACTGTTTCTCAGCCTTGGCTATGCCAACACCAGCATGGATGCGGTCGCTGCGGCGGCAGGTGTTTCAAAACTCACGGTCTACAGCCATTTCACCGATAAACAGACGCTGTTCGGTTCGGCGGTCATGGCGACTTGCCAGGCGCAATTGCCGGATTTGATCTTCGAACTGCCCGAGGGGGTGCCGCTGGAGCAGGTGTTGCTGAACATCGCTCGCGGGTTCCATGCGTTGATCAGCAGTGAAGAGTCGGTGAGGTTGAGCCGATTGATCATTGCCCTGGGGAACCAGGACCCTGGCTTCGGGGAGTATTTCTGGGAGGCGGGGCCAAAACGGGTGCTCGGGGGGATGGAGGCGCTGCTGCGCTGTGTTGCGCAGCGGGGGCTGCTGGCGATCGACAATCCGCTGCGGGCGGCGGAGCATTTCTTCTGCCTGGTGAAGGGGGCGCCGGATTATCGGTTGTTGCTGGGGTGTGCGCCGGCGTTGGTGGGGGATGAGGCCGAGGCGCATGTGCGGGAGGTGGTTGGGTTGTTCATGCGGGCGTATCGGGTTTAGGCGCTTTTTTTGTGCCGCCTGCCTTGCGACGTGTTTGTCGTGAAATATGCAGCGCTTGTGAGACCGCGCGCCGCGCGGGCGGCGCGCGATCTACGCATCACTTCAACCCCAAGACAGGAACCCAAAAACGCTGGCTCCTGCATCCGGCCTCCTGACGTCGCAATTGGCGGCGCCTGGGCTGTTGCGTAAACGGCGGTGGCGGTGCCACTCACCCCCCAGCCTTGAGCGCCTTCTTGGGATAAATGTCATACCGACTCGACTTCCCCTCCAGGCTGTGACTCGGCTTGGGCCCCTCGATAATCGGCGCCTTGCGCGGCCGCTTGACCACCACCCGGTGCGAAGCCAACGCCAGGGCCGCCTCGAGCAACGCCGGCGCATCCAGGTCATCACCCACCAAGGGCCGAAACACCCGCATCTCCTTCTTCACCAACGCACTCTTGTCCCGATGCGGAAACATCGGATCAAGGTAGATCACCTGCGGCGCCTCGCCCTCCCAGCCGCGCATGCGTTCGATCGCATTGCCCGTCAGCAAGCGCATGCGCGCCACGATCGCGCCAACCTCCTCATCACCGCGCGCCCGTGCCAGGCCATCTTCGAGCAAGGCCGCGATCAACGGCTGGCGCTCGATCAAGGTCATCTGGCAGCCAAGGCTGGCCAGGACGAACGCGTCCTTGCCCAGTCCCGCCGTGGCATCGAGCACCTGGGGCCGTACGCCCTGGGCGATGCCGACCGCCTTGGCGATCATCTGCCCATTGCCACCGCCATAGAGCCGCCGATGAGCCGCCTGCCCTTCGACGAAATCCACCCGCACCGGCCCCGGTGCCTGCGGCCCCAACTGCTGGATCTGCAAGCCCTCGGCCCCCACCTGTACGGCGAAGCCGGCAGCGTCGTCCACCAGCGGCAAACCCAGACGCTCGGCCCATGCCACCGCCTGGGCCTGAAATTCGATCGACAAGGCCTCGACCCTGATACCCGCGCCCTGCTCTAGCTCTGCCATCCGTTCCCGCACTCGAAAAATTAATGAAATCCCGGCCACCGCCGATACACGCAGTATCCGCTATTCTGCCAGAGCACAACGCGCGCGACTGCCATGTCAGATACTCTTCCCATCGGCTTGACCTACCTGTCGCCTGTCGACCACTTCGGTCGGCAGAACACCCAGGCACTCGGGGGCGTCAGCCACCTGTGGCAGGATTTCTTCGCCCGCGCATTGGCCGAACAGCAGGCGCCGGAGCCCGACCCAGTCAGCCAGGCCATCGAGAAGCAGGTCGATCAGCACAGCGGCGAACCAGTGGGCGGTGCACACGCTCTGGCGCAGATTCGCCTGCAGCGCGCCTGCGACCTCCATGACAGCGAAATCATCCCACCCGAACCCTTGTTCCTGCCCAAGGCCGAGCTCGAGAGGGAGCTGCTGGAAAGCGCCCCCGAGCCCTTCAGCGCCGCCGAGCTCATCGAGCAGCAACGTCAGCTCGACCTGAACAACAGCTGGTTGCGTCCGGTGGTCATGAGCCAGGGCCAACCGCTACCCGAGCCAGGCCCGGCACCTTCGCCGCGCCCACTGTTCCTGCCGATCGCCGAGTTCGAGATGGACCTGCTGGACAAAGCCCCCGAACCCTACGATGAGCCCACCCTGGCCCAGCAACGGAACGACCTGGAATTCGACATCCATTGGGCCCGCCCAGTGGTGCTGAACAACGTGCGCGTACACGCCTGATCAGCGACAGACCTGCCAGAAGCCCATATCCAGATGAAAATGGTTGTGGTGAGCAGCGTTGTAGTCCGGCCCCAGTACTGTGCTGAAACTGGCGCACGCCGCCTCATGCACCCGCCGCAAGAATTCGGCCTCCCGCCCCTGCCTCTGCCAGTCCCGCGCCAGCACGATACGCCGGCCGTCCTGGAGGCGAAAACCGCTGATATCCAGGGCATTGGCGGTGGCATGCTGGCTCAGGCGCCCCTGCTTGCGGTGATAGACGTTACGACAGGCAAAGCTGCCCAGGTGCTCGACCTGCGCCACCGGTTGGCCGAATACACGTCGTGCCGCCGGTTGCACGCCATGGGTTTCGAACAACGCGTAGGCCACCGCCAGCGGGCACGACGCCAGGAAGCTACTGCCCAGCCGTGCCTGGCCACCTTCGATGCGCCAAACGTTTTGCAGCGGACACGTTGCCGTCGGCGGGCTGTCGGCCTGCGCCCGATAGCGCAGGGATGAGGTCTGCAGCGCCTGGCGGCACAGGTCGGCATCGGTGCGCAGGCGCGACAGCTTGTAGGGGGTGAGCAGGTTCGGTGGCTGGCGTACATCCAGCACTGCCCAAGGGTTCCAGGTCGACGGCAGTCGCCAGCCCAGCTGCCAGGCAAGGGCCGCCAGCAGCAGCAGCAGGCCGACGGCCAGCACCGACAACAGGCGCATTCAGCGCCGGAACAGCTCGTTGAGTTCGGTGAACGGCATGGCCTGTTCGCCATAGCCGAACGTGCCCTCGTCGCGAATCTCCAGCGCCGCGCGCCGGAACGCCCCCAAGGCCGCCCGGGCCAGGGACGAACCGACGCTGATGCGTTTCACGCCCAGATCCTGCAACTGGTTGACGCTCAATGCCACCCCAGCCATCCCCATCAGCACATTGACCGGCTTGGGTGCCACGGCCTGCACCACGGCACGGATCTCGTCGACACTGCGCAAGCCGGGGGCATACAGCACATCGGCACCGGCTTCGGCATAGGCCTGCAGGCGGCGGATGGTGTCATCCAGGTCCAGGCGACCGTGCAGCAGGTTCTCGGCCCTGGCGCAGAGGGTGAAGGGAAATGGCAGTTCACGAGCAGCCTGCACCGCAGCACGTACACGCTCCACCGACAGGCCGAAGTCGTAGATCGGTGCATCGGCATGGCCGCTGGCATCTTCGATCGAGCCGCCTACCAACCCTACCCCGGCGGCCTGCCGGATCGCCTCGGCACAGTCCTGCGGCAAGTCGCCAAAACCGTTTTCCAGGTCGGCCGCCACGGGCAAGGGCGTAGCATCGACAATCGCCCGGGCATTGCTCAGCGTTTGTTCGAGGTCCAAGGCCGCCTGCGCATCAGGCCGCCCCAGGCTGAAGGCAAGGCCGGCACTGGTGGTCGCCAGCGCCTCGAACCCAAGGCTGGCCAGAAACTTGGCAGACCCAGCATCCCACGGGTTGGGAATGACGAACGCGCCCTCGCGTTCATGCAACGCCTTGAAGGCTTCGGCTCGCAGGGTTTGCACATCCATGGTCATGACCTCCAGCAGCGTGTTGAGGATTGCTCAGAGTAGCCCCAGTTGTTCGACCTCAGGCGCGCGGGGCAATTCCGGCAGCGGCGCAAGGCCGGGCAGACGCGCCATCAGGCGCTGGTGAAAGCGCTGGGCCAGGGCAGCGGCCAGGCGGTTGTCGGCCGTGTGCAGGAAGACATAGGGGCTGCGGCCTTCCTCGATCCAAGTGGCAACCTTGTCTACCCAGGGTGTGAGGAAAGGTTCGTTGGCGTCCAATTGCGGATGCCCGATGAAACGCACTTGGGGATGCTGGCTGAAGGCGGCCGGACGTGGAGGCACCCGTGGTTTCTTGGCCTGTGCGTCCAAAACGCCGGGGTCACGCAGGGTGCAACTGAACAATGCACGCGGGTCCAGGCAGATACGCTCGACGCCACGCTCGCGCAGCAGCCGATTGAGCAGGCGCTCCTCTTCGCCACGGGCGAAAAATGCGTCATTACGCACCTCGACCGCCACCGGCACGCCGATCTCATCGAGAAAATGGCACAACTCCCCCAGGCGCGTAGGGCCGAACTGCGCGGGCAACTGCAGCCAATAGGGCGAAACCCGTGGGCCCAGTGGTGCCAGCAGCCGCGTGAAATCGAGCGCCGAGGCCAATTGTTCGCCTAGGTGGCTCGCGTGGCTGACGTCGCCAGGAAACTTGGCAGTGAAACGGAAATGCTTGGGCATCACCTGCGCCCAGCGCTCCACCGTGGCCGGTGCCGGGCGGGCGTAGAACGTGGTATTGCCCTCAACGGCGTTGAACACCTGGCTGTACAGCCCAAGGTATTCGGCAGGACGGGCGTCGGCAGGATAGAGGTAGTCGCGCCAGGCGTTGTCACTCCAGGACGGACAACCGAGAAAATAAGGAAGAGGCGATGGATTCATCCATCAAATGTACAGGTCCAGCCCCAGCACTTCCATCTCCCAGTCGGTGAAGCCGGCCGTGGCCAGGTAGCTGGCCAGAGCGGTGGCGGTACGTCGGTCGCGGGCCCGAGGGAAGACCATGTCCTGTTGCCGGGCTGGAACCCCGGCCGTATGGCGCCGGGTTCCCGGGTCCTGAGGCACCTGCACCTCGTCGACCACTTCGGCGTCCTCGATTGTTTCGTCGCGCACCGGTGCCTTGCGCGCAGGGCGCTTGATCGGATAGGACTGCGGGGAGAAACCATCGATACGCATGGACAGGGCACTCAGGATCAGTGATGGCAATTTAGCAGCACCAGGGATCCGTCGCTAATGCCCGATTTGTTAACTGGACCACAGTTTAGACAAAAGGTTCGGGGTTGGGCTAATGCCGGTCAGTTAATCCATTGGGCCGGTCCCGCTATCACTGTCGCCTGGCAAGGGCTTCGCCCTTGGTCGCGGGACAAGCCCGCTCCTACAAGGGATCAGCGCTAGCCGCTTTTTCTCTGCCCAATACAGTCAACGCATAACTATTTTTTTGGCCGGCCCGTGGGGGCGGGGGTTTGCCCCGCGATTGGGCCGGGCCCGCTATCACCTTCGCCCTTGATCGCGGGACAAGCCCGCTCCTACAAGATCTGCGCTATAGGTCTGTTTTTGCCACAAAGGCTCGTTCAGCGCGCCTTGGGTGTGGCGACGTTGTCGCGCAGGTACACAGGTTGTGCCTGCTCGGCAGCGATGGCCTCACCGCGGCCCCAGGCGAAGGTGGCCAGGCTGAGGATGTCCAGGGCGCTGGGCAGCGCCGAGGCATCGCTCTCGCTCACCGGCACCGCCAGGCGCCCGGCATAGCCCCAACCGGTGCCGGCACCGAACCAATCACCGCTGGCGCCTTCGGGCAACTGCACCCGCTCCGGCGGCAGTACCGCCTCGCGCCCGAGCAGGCGCATCTCGCCCTCGCAGGCCTGGTAGCAGCCCCAGTACACCTCGTCCATGCGTGCGTCGATGGCCGCAGCCACCTGCTGCACGCCCCGCTCGCGCAAGGCACCCTGAGCCAAGGCCGCCAGGTTGGACACCGGCAGCACCGGGCGCTCCAGGGCGAAGGCCAACCCCTGAACCACGCCAATGGCGATACGCACGCCAGTGAACGCGCCCGGGCCACGGCCAAAGGCGATGGCGTCGATGGTATTGAGCGCCACACCGGAGTCGCCCAGCAGCTGCTTGATCATCGGCAGCAGTTTCTGGGCGTGCATGCGTGGGATCACCTCGTAGTGGCTGGTCACCTTGCCGTCATGCAGCAAGGCGACGGAACAGGCTTCAGTGGCGGTATCCAGGGCCAGCAACGTGGTCATCGAACGGTATTCCAGGGCAGAGGTAAAAAGAGCGGCAGTATAAACGACAACGGCCCGCAAGCGGGCCGTCGTGACGCACGGTGATGGATCAGCTCAGGGCTGCCAGTACCTTGGCGGTGATCGACTCGACCGAGCCGACACCTTCGATGTGGGCGTACTTCGGCTTGCCATTGTTGGCGGCCGACAGCTTCTGGTAGAAGTCCACCAGCGGCTTGGTCTGGCTGTGGTACACCGACAGGCGGTGGCGCACGGTCTCTTCCTTGTCGTCGTCACGCTGGATCAGCTCTTCGCCGGTGACGTCGTCCTTGCCTTCCACTTTCGGCGGGTTGTGCTGGATGTGGTAGGTACGGCCCGAAGCCAGGTGTACGCGACGGCCGGCCATGCGACCGACGATCTCTTCGTCGTCCACGGCGATTTCGACCACGGCATCGATATCGACGCCGGCAGCGACCATGGCTTCAGCCTGGGGAATGGTGCGCGGGAAGCCGTCGAACAGGCAGCCGTTGGCGCAATCCGGCTGGGCGATGCGCTCCTTGACCAGGCTGATGATCAGCTCGTCGGAAACCAGCTGGCCGGCATCCATGACTTTCTTGAGCTCCAGGCCCAGCGGGGTGCCGGCCTTGACGGCAGCACGCAACATGTCACCGGTGGAGATCTGTGGAATACCGAACTTCTCGGTGATGAACTTTGCCTGAGTACCTTTACCGGCCCCGGGAGCTCCCAGCAGAATTACGCGCATCTTGTGCTCCTCATATTTTTCTATGTAAATCAACGGATTCGGCACAGAAGGCCAACTCCGAAAAATCGGGTGAGACCGAAAATCGGTCAAAAGGCTGCTCAAGATACACAGCGCCCGGCAACCAGACAAGCGTCCCAAAGTTGCAGGAAATCGCCATGCGGGGGCCTTTGGCGGCCTGGTTGCGCCCAGCGCAACCGGCTTGGCCAGCCCCGACCGAACGGCGCATGCCACCCGGCCAAGGCCCTCCCTCTACTGCCTCAGCCGGTGTTGCGAAGGCCTGCGGCGATACCCGCCACGGTCACCAGCAGGGCCTGCTCCAGCGGGCTGTCCAGAGCGGCTTCGCGGCTGCGCGAACGGGCCAGCAACTCGGCCTGCAGGCGGTGCAGCGGGTCCAGGTAGGTATTGCGCAGGCTGATGAACTCCAGGGTCTCGGGGCTGTGCGCCAGTAGCACCGATTGCCCGGTCAGCCCCAGCACCACCTGGCACGACTGCGACAATAGGTCGCGCAGTTGCGCACCCAACGGCAGCAGGTCCGGTTGCACCAGACGTTCGTCGTAGGCCTTGGCGATTTCCGCATCGGCCTTGGCCAGGACCATCTCCAACATGTCGATGCGAGTCCGGAAGAAAGGCCATTGTTCGCGCATCTGCGCCAGCAGTTCGCCCTGGCCCCGGGCCAGGGCATTGCCCAGGGCCGTTTCCCAGCCCAGCCAGGCCGGCAGCATCAGGCGGGTCTGGGTCCAGCCGAAGATCCACGGAATCGCACGCAGGCTCTCGATGCCGCCGGCACGCCGCTTGGCCGGGCGGCTGCCCAGAGGCAGGCGACCCAGCTCCTGCTCGGGGGTGGATTGGCGGAAGTATTCGACGAAATCGGGGTTCTCGCGCACCACGTCGCGGTACGCCTTGACGCCATCGGCAGCCAGCTGGTCCATCAATGCGCGCCAGGCCGGCTGGGGGGGCGGCGGCGGCAGCAGGGTCGCCTCGAGCACCGCGGCAAGGTACAGGTTGAGGTTCTGCTCGGCGATACCCGGCAGGCCGAACTTGAAGCGGATCATCTCGCCTTGCTCCGTGGTCCGGAAGCGCCCGCCCACCGAGCCAGGCGGCTGCGACAAGATCGCCGCGTGGGCCGGCCCGCCGCCTCGGCCGACCGTACCGCCACGGCCATGGAACAGCAGCAGCTCCACTTGATGGTCGCGACAGATACGCACGAGGTTTTCCTGGGCCCGATACTGGGCCCAGGCGGCTGCCGTGGTCCCGGCGTCCTTGGCAGAGTCGGAATAGCCGATCATCACTTCCTGCGGCCCGTGCAGCCCAGCACGATAGCCCGGCAGGCCGAGCAGACGCTCCATCACAGGCCCGGCGTTGTCCAGGTCGGCCAAGGTCTCGAACAGCGGCACCACGCGCATCGGCCGGGTCAGGCCGGCTTCCTTGAGCAACAGTTGTACCGCCAGCACGTCCGAGGCGGCCCCGGCCATGGAGATGACATACGAGCCCAGCGAAGCCGCCGGCGCCGCGGCGATCTCGCGGCAGGTGGCAAGGACTTCGGCGGTTTCCGCCCCAGGCTGGAAATGCGCAGGCAGCAAAGGCCGCCGGTTCTTCAGTTCGGCCTGAAGGAAGGCGATGCGCTGCTCTTCATCCCAGTCGGCGTAACGCCCCAGGCCCAGGTAGTCGGTGATCTCGGTCAGCGCATCGCGATGTCGGGCAGCATCCTGGCGCACGTCCAGGCGCACCAGGAACAGGCCGAAGGTCACCGCCCGGCGCAGGCAGTCGAGCAATGGGCCGTCGGCGATCACGCCCATGCCGCAGTCATGCAGCGACTGGTAGCACAACTCCAGGGGCTCGATCAGCTCGCGGTTGCTGGCCAGGACCTCGGCCCCGGGCGCCAGCGTGGCGGTCAGCGCGGCATGGGCCCAGGCGCGCGTGGCGCGCAGGCGATCGCGCAATTGCTTGAGCAGCGCACGGTAGGGTTCGGCGCTGTCGCCAACCTGCTCGCGCAGCGCCGCACTGGCCTGTTGCATGGACAGTTCGGCGGCCAGGTAGTCGATGTCGCGCAGGAACAGGTCGGCGGCCATCCAACGTGCCAGCAGCAGGACCTCACGGGTCACCGCCGCAGTCACGTTGGGGTTGCCGTCGCGGTCGCCGCCCATCCAAGAGGCGAAGCGGATCGGTGCCGCCTCCAGCGGCAGGCGCAGGCCAGTGGCCTCGAACAGGGCCGTGTCGACCTTGCGCAGGTGGTTGGGGATCGCCTGCCACAGGGAATGCTCGATCACCGCGAAGCCCCACTTGGCTTCGTCCACAGGTGTCGGCCGGGTGCGGCGGATCTCCTCGGTGTGCCAGGCCTCGGCGATCAACCGACGCAGGCGCTCGCGAACCTGCCGGCGTTCGGCGGGGGTCAGGTCACGGTGGTCCTGCGCCGCCAGTTGCCCGGCAATGGCGTCGTATTTCTGGATCAGGGTGCGGCGCGTCACCTCGGTGGGGTGGGCCGTGAGTACCAGCTGGATATCCAGCTTGGCCAACTGCCTGGCCAGGGCATCATCGCTGTGCCCGGCCTGCTTCAGGCGCGCCAGCAGTTCCGGTAGCACCCGCGCCTCGAAGGGCTCGGGCTGGCCGGCGTCGCGGCGGCGAATCAACTGGTACTGCTCAGCGATATTGGCCAGGTTGAGGAACTGGTTGAACGCCCGCGCCACCGGCAACAGGTCATCGTCGGCCAGGTCGCCCAGGGTCGAGCTCAGTTGCTCGGCGGCGCCACGGCGGTCGGCCTTGGCGCTGTGGCGAATATCCTCGATCTTTTGCAGGAACGCCTCGCCATGCTGCTGGCGTATGGTCTCGCCCAGCAACTCTCCCAACAGATGGACATCCTCACGCAAGCGTACATCGATATCGGTCATCGGCCCTCTCTCCGGCGCGGCTCGCCCGCGCACCCGTTCAGGAAGGGAACAGTACTGGCACAGCCGGCCCGGCATGGCAAGCCGCAACCTGGCAAAGCGACTAAAGTGAAAGAAGTCATCCGTGGCCAGAGGTCATCATGAAAATCCGCGAGCTTGCCCAACAGTGGGAACAGAACGCCAAGGGGCGCCTGAGCCCCACCGGCCATGTGCTGCACCTGGACCTGGAGTCCGAGGCGCGCCTGGCTGCTTTGATCGACATGTACCCCAAGCGCACCGCCGAAGAACTGCTCGGCGAGCTGGTCGGCGCAGCCCTCGAAGAGCTGGAGGCCAGCTTTCCCTATGTCCAGGGTCAACAGGTGATCGCCACCGACGAAGAAGGTGACCCGCTGTACGAAGATATCGGCCCTACCCCACGTTTCCTGGCCCTTTCCCGCCGCCACCTGCATACCCTCGGCAGCACCGGCGACGACACCTCCAAGTGAGCCCGGGCGAGCGCCACCAGGGCGCTCGCCATTGCCCAGGCACCTGCGCTACCGGCCAAAGCCGCTGACCGACCAGTCAGAAAAAATTGCGCCTCGAGGGCATTTTTTTCTGAACTATCTGAAAAACGCCTCAGTCACAGCCAATAGCCATCACGCTAAAACCCTGCACACATGCCGTTGTGCACTGTTCAGCCGAAGTGCGCGCATCTGCCAGGGAGAAGCGATGGACTGCTACGGACATTGTCGTTAACAGGAGTGAACCAATGGAGCTGACCACCATGAAGACCCGCACATCGCATGAATCATCCAAGACTGGGCGCGGGCTCAAGCTGGCCGCACTGGCCCTGGGCAGCAGCCTGGTCCTGGCCGGTTGCGCTGGCAACCCGCCCACCGAGCAGTACGCCGTTACCCAATCCGCGGTGAACTCCGCAGTCAGTGCCGGCGGCACCGAATTCGCCGCCGTGGAAATGAAGGCCGCCCAGGACAAGTTCAAGCAGGCCGAAATCGCCATGCATGACAAGAAATACGACGAAGCCAAGCGCTTGGCCGAACAGGCCGAGTGGGACGCGCGCGTGGCCGAGCGCAAGGCGCAGGCCGCCAAGGCGCAAAAGGCCGTGCAGGACGCTCGCCAGGGTGTCCAGGACCTGCGTGAGGAAGGCATGCGCAGCGCCGAATGAGCACAGCCCAGCCTTTTCTTGAGCCTTCGCCATTTTTCAAAGGATGAACACTATGCGCAATTACGTCATGATCCCCGCCCTGCTGGCCCTGAGCGTAGGCCTGGCCGCCTGCTCCCACGACCCGAACCCGAACCTTGAGTCGGCACGCACCAATTTCTCGGCCCTGCAGAGCGACCCGCAGGCCAGCAAGCTGGCGGCCCTCGAGACCAAGGACGCCCAGGACTGGCTGAACAAAGCCGACAAGGCGTTCATGGACCGCGAGGACGAGAAGAAGGTCGACCAGCTGGCCTACCTGACCAACCAGCGCGTCGAGGTGGCCAAGCAGACCATCGCCCTGCGCTCGGCCGAGAACGAACTGAAGAACGCCTCCGCCCAGCGCGCCCAGGCCCGCCTGGATGCCCGCGACGCACAGATCCGCAAGCTGCAGGAGAGCCTCAACGCCAAGCAGACCGACCGAGGCACCCTGGTGACCTTCGGCGACGTGCTGTTCGACTTCAACAAGTCCGAGCTCAAAAGCAGCGCCTTCCCCAACATCACCAAGCTCGCCCAGTTCCTTCAGGAAAACCCTGAGCGCAAGGTGATCGTCGAGGGTTATACCGACAGCGTCGGTTCGGCCACCTACAACCAGGCCTTGTCCGAACGCCGCGCCAACAGCGTGCGCATGGCCCTGGTGCGTGCCGGCGTAGACCCGACCCGTATCGTCGCCCAAGGCTATGGCAAGGAATACCCGGTGGCCGACAACAGCAGCAACTCCGGCCGCGCCCAGAACCGCCGCGTGGAGGTGACCATCTCCAATGACAACCAGCCGGTGCAGCCGCGTTCGGTGAGCCAGGTGCAATAACGCCTGGGTCTTGAAAGACAGGGGCTGCTTTGCAGCCCCATCGCGGGACGAGCCCGCTCCTACAGGGTGTGCACCACCCTTGTCGGAGCGGGCTTGTTCCGCTGTGGGCCCGTGCAACGCATCACTGCACCTGCTGCGGCGTCTCCTGCCCCAGGCAACGGATCGCGCGCTTGCGGTTGTCCACCAGCACGCCGGTCAGGCCTTTCTGCTGAGTATCGAACAGCACCAGCACACCATCGATGCACTGGGCCACCTGGGGCGCAGGGTCCAGGGAGACCTTGTAGTCTTCGCCGGGGAGGGTCTTGAGCATGGTGAAATCCTGCAGCAACAGGGCGTCCTCGGGCTTGGCGAAATGCACGTAGCCGTAGTACCAGAGGGTGCCGACCGTCACGATGATGCTGCCGACGGCGGTCAGGATCAGCGGGATGGCGTTGCGTTCTTCACTCATTGCTTGTTCTTCTCGTCTGGGTAGTTGGGCACTTCGGCCAAGCGCCGAAGGCCATTGAAGTGGCTGGGGTCATCAAGAAAGCGCAGCATCACCTGACGCCAGGTCGGGTCGGCGAAGGTCTGCACATGGCCACCCCGGGTCAGTTGCAGCACCCGCGGCGGCGGTGCGTGCTGGTACAGGCGGATACCGCTGTCCATCGGCACCAGGTTGTCGTCGATGCTGTGGAAGAACAGCTTCGGCGGGCTGTCCAGGCGCTCGATGGAGCGGATCGCGCTATCGCCGTCCGGTACCAGCCATGACAGCGGCACTTGCAACGGCCAAGTCAGCCAGGACGTGCTCAGGGCGAAACGCCCCACTTCCCGATAGCTGGCCGGTACCCCGTCGAAGACCAGGGCGCTGAAACGCTGGCGTTGCTCGGGATGGGCAGCCAGGTAGTGGATGGCCATGGCACCGCCCAGGCTCTGCCCCAGCAGCACCAGCGGCTTGCCCTGGGCTTGCGGGGCCTGGTCCAGCCAGGCCATGGCTGCGGCGATGTCCTGGTAGACCTCGGGCAGGCTGGGTTTGCCCCGGGACAGGCCATAGCCACGGTAGTCGATCAACAGTACCTGGTAGCCCTGCTCGGGCAGCCAGTAGCTACCGCCCAGGTGCCAAGCCAGGTTGCCGCCGTTGCCGTGCAGGTGCAGCACCGTGCCCTTGACCTTGACCCCAGGCTTGGCCGGCAGCCACCACCCGTGCAGACGCGTGCCGTCGGCCGCGGTGAGGGTCAGGTCGCGATACGCGAGCCTGGCCTTTTCCGGCGTGAACGCAAGGCCCGGCTCCGGGAAGAACAGCAAGCTGCTGCAGCCCCCGAGCCCCAGCAGAAGCAGGCCCAGGATCAGCAGGCGACAGGCGTCAGAGAATGTTCGCGTAGTCGGCTTCAATGCGATCCAGGCTCAGGTGGTTGAGGAAGTTGGAGAAGCACATCCAGGCCGACAGGGCGTTGAGGTCGCGGAACTGCTCCGGCAGGTACTTGGGTGGCTCCACCAGGCCCTCCTCGACCAGCTGGCGCAAGGTACGCATGTCTTCCAGAGTGGTCTTGCCGCAGAACAACAGCGGGATCTGCTCGAGCTTGCCTTTCTTCACGGCCAACTGAATATAGTTGTAAACCATGATGAAACCCTTGAGGTAGGACAAGTCCTTGGTGAATGGCAGGCCATTGGGCACCGAACCGCGGAATACCCGGCTGGCATTGCTGTAGCTCTGGGCCATCTCGAAGCCCTGGCCGCGGAAGAATTCATAGACCTGCAAAAAGTCCGCACCCTCCTCCACCATGTGGATCGCCCGCGTGCGGTTGGTGAGCTTGCGCAGACGGCTGGGGTAGGAGGCGAAGGCGATCACTTCCATGAGGATGGCCAGGCCTTCCTGAGTCACGGTCGACGAGGGCGGCCCCTTGGCCAGGAAAGTGCAGATCGGCTGGTTGAGCCCATTGAGCGTGGTGCCCACGTGCACCAGCCCCTCGTGAACCTCCAGGGCGCGTACGTCACGGCTGTTGAACATCGCGTCGGCGCGCACCTTGATGTAGTCGGCACCGGCGGCGGCGTCGGCGACGATACCATCGGACTCGAACACCCGGATGGTCTCCTCGGCTTCGCCGAACACCTTGTTCAGGCGGTGCTGGAGAATCGCCACGGCTTCCTTGGCAGTGAGGTTCTTCGGTTCGTCCTTCAGGTCCCCCCGGCCATCGATGTTGTTCAGGTAGTCAGAGAGCATCAGGCCCAGGTCGGCCAGGGTCGGGTCGCCGGCATGGAAGGCGTCGGAGGCCGCGCCATAGAGCTCTTGGGAAATCAGGCCGAAGTCCTCGGTACCACGGGCCTCGAGCATGCGCACCACCATGCGGTACTCCTTGCACATGCGCCGCATGATCTGGCCGACCGGGTTGAACTGGCCGAGCTGGCGGGTGATGTCGCGCTCGATGCTCTGGAACTCGGCCTTCACTGCGCTGGAGTCGAACGACAGGGGGCGGCCCTGATAGTAGGCGCGGTCGACCGCCGGAGGCTCCTTGCCCTTGGCCTTGAGGAAGCCCTGGCGGATGTTGTCATCCCACTTCACCGCGTCCAAGACCCGGATCGGGGTCTGCGCCGCGACGATGCGGTCGGACAGGGCGCGGATGGTTTGCTGGTACTCGTCCACCGGGGACTCCTTTCAGAACAGGATACCTGTAGCGGCCCTATCGCCGGCAAACCGGCTCCCACCGGTACACACGCAATGCCCAAGGGCGGTGATATACCTGTGGGAGCCGGCTTGCCGGCGAAGAGGCCACACAGTCATTTGCCGGAACGCTGGAAGCGTGCCACCTCGACGAACAAGTCGGAATTGGCTGGGTCGTCCAGGTAGGCCAGGACCCGCTCCGCCGGGCTGTCGATCAACACCCCCGGCCCGTTGTCCTCCAGCCCCTCGGTGCTGCGCCCGTTGAGCTCCTTGTTCTCCAGCGCCTGCTGGACCTGGTCGACATCGAGGTTATAGAGCACCAGTTCCTTGTCGTCGACGATATCGAAGCCACCGATCAGGAAGTTGCCGCCCAGGCGCTTGGGCACCCCCGCCGACAGGTACCAGCGGTTGCCATGGCGCGACACGGTAAAGACGTACTCCTCGGGCGCCTTGCCCTTGGCGGTGGCCACCGCCCGGTAGGCATCGCCGCCGACGCGGCTGATGGCGAGCTTGAGCGGCTCGCCCCAGGCGTCCTTGCTGCTCCATTTGCCAAGCAGCGCCTTGGGCGCGGCCTGGTTGCTGGGCAAGGGTTCATGGAAGGTCACCAGACAGCCACCGAGCATCAGGAATGACAGCGTCAACAACACCACACGCCAGGCTTTCATCAGGTTCTCCTTGAAAAAGTCGGTCGCCCCTGGGGTCGGTCCCAGCCTAGGCCGATGCCAGCACCAGGTGCAGGTACCGGGTAAGGATAGCGAGCATCTGCCCATCGGCTTGCGCATTCACATCCTTGAGCAGGCCCTGATATTCCATCTGCTCGATTATCGCCGTCAACATCTGGGCGTCTTGCTCGGGCTGGCGCGACCCGACCACCTGCAGCATCTGGCGTGCGCCATGCAGCAGAATCTGTTCGTGGGCGGTGACCAGTTCGGCCAGGCGCGGGCACAACAGCGCCTCCTGGCGGAAGGCCTGTTCGGCCATGATGAAATCGCGCCGGGTGTGCAGCTGGCGGCTGACATAGTCGGCCATCATGCGCGCCACGTCATCAGCCAGGCGCGCCCGGGACGCAGGGCTGCCATCGCCCTGGGCGAGCAACTGGCGCAGCAGCACTTCGGAACTGGCCCACAGCTTGGCCATGTAGGCGGCACTGCGCTCGACATACTGGGCGAAGGTGTCGGTGAGCAGGTCTTCGATGTCCTTGAAGTAGTAAGTGGTGGCCGACAAGGGCACACCTGCCTCGGCGGCCACCGCCCGGTGCCGCACACCCCTTACGCCATCGCGCACGACGATGCGCATGGCCGCGTCGAGGATCTGCTGGCGGCGCTGCTCGCTGCCCTGGCGGGCGGTCTTGCGCCCCTGGTATTGCACGCTTTCGGCGACGGCGCTGGCCACGCCTGCTGCGCCTTGTTGGGCCATTGCGGGAGTCACGATGAGTACCTCGTTGAGTCTCGGCGAGGGTAAATCCCTCTTTTGCAGTAAAGGTTCGTAATTTATGACCGACCAGTCACGAATAGATTGCAGGCAAGAAAAAACCGCCTCGAAGGCGGATGACATGCATGGCCATATCCGCGGACCGCTATGCGGTCCTTTCGCGGCACAAGGCCGCTCCTACAGGAGCTGCATATAGCCCGTAGGAGCGGCCTCGTGCCGCGAAAGGGCTGCACAGCAGCCCTGTAGACCGTTTGCTCAGGCCTGCGGACGCATGTGCGGGAACAGGATCACGTCGCGGATCGACGGCGAGTTGGTCAGCAGCATCACCAGGCGGTCGATACCGATACCTTCACCGGCAGTCGGCGGCATGCCGTACTCCAGGGCACGGACGAAGTCGGCGTCGTAATGCATGGCCTCGTCGTCACCTGCGTCCTTCTCGGCCACCTGGGCCAGGAAGCGCTCGGCCTGGTCTTCTGCATCGTTGAGCTCGGAGTAGGCGTTGGCGATCTCGCGGCCACCGATGAACAGCTCGAAGCGGTCGGTAACGGCCGGGTTCTGGTCGTTGCGACGGGCCAGCGGCGAGACTTCGAACGGGTACTCGGTGATGAAGTGCGGCTGCTCCAGCTTGTGCTCGACCAGCTCTTCGAAAATCATCACCTGCAGCTTGCCCAGGCCTTCGTGGCCCAACACCTTGGCGCCGGCTTTCTTGGCGATCTCGCGGGCACGGTCGACGTCCTGCAGGTCGGCGGCGGTGAGTTCGGGGTTGTACTTGAGGATCGAGTCGAACACCGACAGACGGGCGAACGGCTCGCCGAAGTGGAACACCTTGTCGCCGTACGGCACGTCGGTAGTGCCCAGTACCAGCTGCGCAAGCTCGCGGAACAGTTCCTCGGTGAGGTCCATGTTGTCGCGGTAGTCGGCGTAGGCCTGGTAGAACTCGAGCATGGTGAACTCGGGGTTGTGCCGGGTCGAGACGCCTTCGTTACGGAAGTTGCGGTTGATCTCGAAGACTTTTTCAAAGCCCCCCACAACCAGACGCTTGAGGTACAGCTCCGGCGCGATGCGCAGGAACATGGCCATGTCCAGGGCGTTGTGATGGGTTTCGAACGGCTTGGCCGCGGCGCCACCGGGAATGGTCTGCAGCATCGGCGTCTCGACTTCGAGGAAGTCGCGCTCGATGAGGAACTTGCGGATGTGCGAGATCACCTGGGAACGCACACGGAAAGTGTGGCGGGTTTCCTCGTTGACCATCAGGTCGACGTAGCGCTGGCGGTAGCGCTGCTCGGTGTCGGTCAGGCCGTGGTGTTTGTCCGGCAGCGGGCGCAGCGACTTGGTCAGCAGGCGCACGTCGGTCATCTCGACGTACAGGTCGCCCTTGCCGGAACGGGCCAGGGTGCCTTCGGCGCTGATGATGTCGCCCAGGTCCCAGGTCTTGACCGCGGCCAGGGTTTCTTCCGGCAGCGTCTTGCGGTTGACGTAGACCTGGATGCGCCCAGTCATGTCCTGGATGACCATGAACGAGCCACGGTTGAGCATGATGCGGCCGGCAACCTTGACCGGGATCGCGGCTGCTTCCAGCTCTTCCTTGGTCTTGTCCGCGTACTGTTTCTGCAGGTCGTTGCAGTAGCTGTCGCGACGGAAGTCGTTGGGGAAGGCGTTACCCTTGGCACGCTCGGCGGCAAGTTTTTCCTTGCGCAGGGCGATCAGGGCATTTTCTTCCTGTTGCAGGTCTTGCGATTCGGTCTTGAGGTCGCTCATGTCGTCATTGTTTCCATCAGGTGTTCGTTGCCCCTGTCGGGCAGGGCACGCGATACCGGCCCAGAGCCAGGTATCGCGGCGGTGGTATGCGGTTTACAGCCCCTGCTTGAGGCTCGCTTCCAGGTACTGGTCGAGGTCGCCGTCCAGGACCTTCTGGCAGTCGCTGCGCTCGACGCCGGTGCGCAGGTCCTTGATACGCGAGTCATCCAGCACGTAGGAGCGGATCTGGTGGCCCCAGCCGATGTCCGACTTGCTGTCTTCCAGCGCCTGCGAGGCGGCATTGCGCTTTTGCATCTCCAGCTCGTACAACTTGGCCCGCAGCATCTTCATGGCGGTGTCCTTGTTGGCGTGCTGGGAACGTTCGTTCTGACAGGCCACCACGGTGTTGGTCGGAACGTGGGTGATACGTACCGCCGAGTCGGTGGTGTTCACGTGCTGACCACCGGCACCGGAGGAGCGGTAGGTGTCGATGCGCAGGTCCGACGGGTTGATCTCGATCTCGACCTTGTCGTCGATCTCGGGGGAGACGAACACCGCCGAGAACGAGGTGTGGCGACGGGCGCCGGAGTCGAACGGGCTCTTGCGCACCAGGCGGTGCACGCCGATCTCGGTGCGTAGCCAGCCGAAGGCGTACTCGCCCTTGATGTGCACGGTGGCACCCTTGATGCCAGCGACCTCGCCTTCGGACAGCTCGATGATGGTGGCATCGAAACCACGCTTGTCGGCCCAGCGCAGGTACATGCGCAGCAGGATGTTGGCCCAATCCTGCGCCTCGGTACCACCGGAGCCGGCCTGGATGTCCAGGTAGGCGTTGTTCATGTCCATCTCGCCGCTGAACATGCGACGGAACTCAAGCTGGGCCAGGACTTCCTCCAGACCTTCCAGCTCGGTCACGACATCGCTGACGGCGCCTTCGTCGTTCTCCTCGACGGCCATGTCGAGCAGGTCCTTGCAGTCGGACAAACCGTTGGACATTTTGTCCAGGGTCTCGACGACCTGTGCCAGCATGGCACGCTCGCGACCCAGCCCCTGGGCGTACTCGGGCTTGTTCCAGACGGCAGGGTCTTCCAGTTCGCGGTTGACTTCGATCAGGCGATCAGCTTTGTGATCGTAGTCAAAGATACCCCCGAATGGACTGGGAACGTTCGGTGAGGTCCTTGATGGTGTTCAGGATTGGTTGGATTTCCATGGGCTGGCTACTCGCGCGAATTCGGTGAAAAGCCAGCGAGTATAACGCAGTCCGTGCCAGGGCGGCAGACCCGCCGGGCGGTGGAAACATGCGTCTTTGTAGGAGCGGGCTTGTCCCGCGATCAAGGGTGCAGCCCTTGTCAGGCGACGGTGATATCGGGCCCGGCCCAATCGCGGGACAAGCCCGCCACCCGGCCTGCGCTGTTTCCAGAGACACCGCCGTACCTGTGGGAGCTGGTTTGCCAGCGATAGGACCGGGGCAAGCAAATCAAGACAGTTGGCTCCCACAGGGTTCGTGTGCACGCTCAGGGTGGAAGCCGGCTTGCCGGCGATTCGGGCCGAAGCGCTTCCGGATCAGGCCACACCCACCTGGTTGCGCCCGTTGTTCTTGGCCAGGTACAGCCCCTTGTCGGCCGCCGAGATCAGCTGCCGGCTATGGCTGCCGATGCCGGGCGTGAGGGTCGCCAAGCCGATGCTCACGCTCAGGTGCGCATCAGGCTGGGGCGCGATGTGCGGAATGTTCAGCGCCAGCACCGTCTGGCGCAGCTTCTCGGCGATCAACCGCGCCCCGCCGGGCGAGGTATTGGGCAGCACCAGGGCGAACTCCTCGCCACCATAGCGCGCCGGCAGGTCGGTGGGGCGCGAGCAGGAACCACGGATGGCTTCGGCCACCTGACGCAGGGCCTCGTCGCCCGCCAGGTGGCCGAAGCTGTCGTTGTAGGCCTTGAAATAATCCACGTCGATCATCAACAGCGACAGTTGCTGCTGCTCACGCATGGCCCGACGCCATTCCAGCTCCAAGTACTCATCGAAGTGGCGGCGGTTGGACAACCCGGTCAAGCCGTCGGAGTTCATCAGCCGCTGTAGCATCAGGTTGGTATCGAGCAACTGCTGCTGGCTGACTCGCAGGGCGCGGTAGGCTTCGTCGCGCTGCAGCAGGGTCAGGTAGGAGCGCGAGTGATAGCGAATCCGCGCCACCAGCTCGATGTTGTCCGGCAGCTTGACCAAGTAGTCGTTGGCGCCGGCAGCGAAGGCGGCACTCTTGACCAGCGGGTCTTCCTTGGTCGACAAGACGATGATCGGGATGTCCTGGGTGACCGGGTTATTGCGGTATTCGCGCACCAGGGTCAGGCCGTCCAGCCCCGGCATGATCAGGTCCTGGAGGATGACCGTGGGCTTGATGCGCATGGCCTGGGCCACCGCCTGGTGCGGGTCGGCGCAGAAATGGAAGTCGATGTTCTCCTCGTGGGCCAGCCCACGGCGCACCGCTTCGCCGATCATCGCCTGGTCGTCGACCAGCAGGACCATCGCCGCACTTTCGTTGATGGTCGTGAAACCTTCGATCGGTAGATCATTCATGCCTGTTCACCTGGTCACGGCCGGCCAGGCGGCGTGACTCAATACATAACTTCATTTTGGATAGATCTCCATCAACCGCCCGGCGATACGCTCCAGCGGCCGGATCTCCACAGCTGCGTCGATCGCCGCGGCGGCCTTGGGCATACCATAGACGGCGGAACTCTGCTAGTCCTGGGCGATGGTCAGGAACCCTCGCTGGCGCATCTGCTTGAGGCCCTGGGCGCCGTCGCGGCCCATGCCGGTGAGCAGCACGCCGACGGCATCGCCGGTCCAATAGCGCGCCACGCTCTCGAAGAACACGTTGATCGAGGGGCGGTAGATCTCGTTGACCGGCTCGGCGGTATACGCCAGCTGGCCGCCTTGCATCAGGCGAATATGGTGGTTGGTGCCCGCCAGCAGGACCTGCCCCGGCTGCGGCGGCTCGCCTTCGCAGGCCAGGCGTACCGGCAGGCCGGACACCCCGCTGAGCCATTCGGCCATGCCGGCGGCGAATACCTGGTCGACATGCTGGACCAGCACGATGGACGCCGGGAACTCGCGTGGCAGCCCCTTGAGCAGTACTTCCAGGGCCGCCGGCCCGCCTGCCGAGGAACCGATGGCCACCAGGCCACGACGCTGGGACGCTTCAGGCAGCGGCGCCGACACAGCCCGGGTCGTCGCGGGCCGTTGCTGGCCGATCAGCCAGCCGATATTGAGGATCTTGCGTAACAGCGGCGCGGCCGCTTCCCGGGCATCCCCGGCCCCCAGCGACGGCGTGTCGACCACATCCAGGGCACCATGGCCCATGGCTTCGAACACCCGGTGCACGTTCTGCTTGCGGTCGACCGTGACGATGACGATAGCGCACGGGGTCTCGGCCATGATCCTGCGAGTGGCCTCGACGCCGTCCATCACCGGCATGATCAGGTCCATGAGGATCAGGTCCGGGGTTTGTTCGGCGCACAGCCTCACCGCCTCGGCGCCATTGGCCGCCACCCAGAGCACCTGGTGCTCGGGCTCCAAGGCCAGGGCGCGGCGCAGGGCCTCCACGGCCATGGGCATGTCGTTGACGATGGCGATCTTCATCCCTGGGCCCCTCCGATCAGCTCCACCACCGCGTCCAGCAGCGCGTCGTCGTGGAAGCTGGCCTTAGCCAAATAGTAGTCGGCACCGGCGTCCAGTCCACGTCGCCGGTCTTCTTCACGATCCTTGTAGGACACCACCATTACCGGTAGCGATTGCAGCCGTTGGTCTCGACGTACCAAGGTGACCAGTTCGATGCCGTCCATGCGCGGCATGTCGATATCGGTGATCAGCAGGTCGAAATCATCGCTGCGCAAGGCGTTCCAGCCGTCCATGCCGTCCACCGCCACGGCCACATCGTAGCCACGGTTGCCCAGCAGCTTGCGCTGCAGCTCGCGCACGGTGAGCGAGTCGTCCACCACCAGGATGCGCTTGCGCACCAGGCCGCGCCCGCCCCGGGCACCACGCTCGATACGCTCCAGGCGCCCGGTGCTGAGCAGCTTCTCGACCGAGCGCAGCAGGTCTTCGACGTCGATGATCAGCACCACCGAGCCATCGTCGAGCAAGGCACCGGCGGAAATGTCCTGGACCTTGCCCAGGCGCGCATCCAGCGGCATCACCACCAGTACCCGCTCGCCGACCAGGCGCTCCACCGCCACGCCGTAGAGCTGGTCGCGCTCGCGGATCACCACGACCCGCAAGCTGCGTTCGTCGTCCTGCCCTGCCGGGCGGTTGAGCAACTGGCTCGCGGCCACCAGGCCGATGTGACGGCCCTCGTGCCAGAAGTGCTGGCGCCCTTCGATCTGCACGATCTGTTCGGCGGACACCTCCAGGGTGCGTTCGATGTGCGCCAGCGGGAAAGCGTAGGCTTCGCCGCCCACCTCCACCACCAGGCTGCGCACCACCGACAAAGTCAGCGGCACTTCCAGATGGAAGGTGCACCCCTGGCCGGACACCTGGGTCAGCTCGATCGAGCCGCGCAGTTCGCGCACCATGTGCTGCACCGCATCCAGGCCAACGCCTCGCCCGGACACCTCGGTGACCTGCTCACGCAGGCTGAAGCCCGGTAGGAACAGGAAAGTCAGCAGCTCCGCCTCGCTCATCTGCGCCACGGTCTCGGCCGGCGACAGCGCACGCTCGACGATGCTGCGGCGCAGGCGTTCAAGGTCGATGCCGGCGCCGTCGTCGCTCAGTTCGAGAATCAGCAGCCCAGCCTGGTGGGACGCACGCAGGCGCAACGTGCCATCGACCGACTTGCCCGCCAGCAGGCGCCGCTCGGGCAGCTCGATGCCATGGTCGACAGCATTGCGCAGCAGATGGGTCAAGGGGGCTTCGAGCTTCTCCAGCACGTCGCGGTCGACCTGGGTCTTTTCGCCCTCGACCTGCAATTGCACCTGCTTGCCCAGGGAGCGCCCCAGGTCGCGGACCATGCGGCTCTGCCCGGCCAGGACATCGGCGAAGGGACGCATGCGGCAGGCCAGCGCCGTGTCGTAGAGGTTTTGTGCACGCTGGCTGGCCTGCCAGCCGAACTCGTCGATTTCAGCAGCCTGCTGTTGCAGGATCTGCTGGGTTTCGCCCAACAGGCGTTGGGTCTGGGCCAGGGCTTCGAGCACCTCCTGGCTCTGACCGCTGCCTTCGAGCTGCTGCTTGAGCCCATCGAGGGCGCGCATGCCCTGGCCGTGCATGCGCTTGAGGCGCTGCAGGCTGGCCAGGTAAGGCTTCAGGCGCTGGGTTTCCACCAGCGACTTGCTCGACAGGTCCAGCAGGCTGTTGAGGCGGTCGGCCGTCACCCTGAGCACCCGCTCAGCCCCTTCCCCGCCGCGCTTGGCGGCTTTGCGCGACGGGCCGGGCTCGGCCTGCGGCTCGCTCACGACCACTGCCGCGTCCGGTTCCACGGTCGCAGACGACGCCGGATTGGCAGGCACGCTCGATTCGGCGGCAACCGGTGCGTTGGGGTCGAGCAGGCTGGCCAGCTGCGCCAGGAAGGCCGGCACCGCCGCTTCGCTGCCCTCATCGCCCGGCGTGGCGATACGCATCAGCAGGTCGGTACCCTGCAGCAGGGCATCGATATGCTCGGCACGCAGCAGCAAGCGCCCCTCCTGGGCGGCCACCAGGCAGTCCTCCATGACATGGGCCACGTTGACCCCGGCATCGATGCCGACGATGCGAGCGGCGCCCTTGAGAGAGTGGGCCGCGCGCATGCAGGCTTCCAGCTGGTCGGCCTGGGTCGGGTTGCGTTCCAGCGCCATCAGGCCGGCACTGAGCACCTGGGTCTGGGCCTCGGCTTCCAGGCTGAACAGCTCGAGCAGCGATGCGTCGCGCATTTGTTCAGGGGTCATGACAGGCTCCGCTTCACGGCAGACAGTACGTGTCGTTCATCCAGCACCCGCACGCTGCGGCCACGCCATTGCAGTACCGCCGCGGTGAAATGCGCGGCGTCCTGGCCATCGACCAGGCGCGCTGGGTCCAGCCGGTGGATACCATCGATCTCGTCCACCGCGATGACCACCGGGCCACCTTCGGCCGCAAGAATCAGCATGCGTGGCATGACCCGGCCATTGCGATCCTGGGCCGGCAGTAGTTCCATGCCCAGCAGGTCGGCCAGCGACAGGCACGGCACCAACGCACCGCGCACGTTGGCTACGCCTTGCAACACCCGTGAACGCTGGTGCGGCAATGAATGCACGGCCTGCAGCGGCGCGATTTCCGCAAGGCACGCGCAGGCCAGGGCCAGCCACTCCTCGCCCAGGCGGAACAGCAGCATGGAGCGCCCGGCGCTGTCTTCCTCCGGCGGCAGCACCACGTCCTGCTCGTCCTGCAGCAGGGCATAGCGGTCCAGCAGACGGGTGGCCGCCGCGGCATAGACCTGGCAGTTACGGCAATGGACATGACGTTCGAGCAACGGGCACTGCTTGTCGCCGTGCACACCGATGCGGTTCCAACAGTCGTCGATGAGCTCGTCATCCCGAGCGATCAGGTGCATCCCTTGTACGTCACTCATCGTTCAGACTCCCGCCCCGCACGCGCAGCCCGCGCCTGCAGCCGACGGGCCCCTGCCTCGTCGCCCAGGGAAGCGAGCAAGGCTGCCAGGTGCACCAGCGCCTCAGGGTGCTGCGGCTCCAGGTACAGCGCCTTGCGATAATGGCTGAGTGCGGCCTGGATATCGCCTTCGGTGTCGCTGAGCAGGCCCAGCCAATAATAGACCTGGGCCTTGGGCGGGAACTGTTGCAGATACTGCTGGCAGCTGGCCCGAGCCTGTTCGCTGTCGCCGGCATTGGCCTGGCGCGCGATGCGCTCGAGCAACTGCCGCTCGCCTTCGCCTTGGGCCGGTGCGTGGGAAACCGCAGGCAGCGGACGAGGCATACGGGCGGGCCGAACCACCGGACGCGGCGCCAAGGGCGGCATCGTCACTGGGCGAACGGCAGGTACCGGGCGGCTGGCCGGGGGCGGTGGGTCTTGCTGACGAACGTAGGCGAACGACTGGGCGATGCCCAGCGGGCGCATGCCCAGGCGCGCCAGCAGGCTGCCCTCGGCCGGGCCGATGAACAGCACGCCCTGGGCATGTGTCAGGTGCTTGAGCACTTCGAAGACCCGCCGCTGGGTCGGCACGTCGAAATAGATCAGCAGGTTGCGACAGAACACGAAGTCGTAGAGCCCTTCGCGGCTCTTGAGCAGGGGGTCGAGCACATTGCCCACCTGCAGGTTGACCTGGTCGCGCACCCGCTCGGCCAGTTGATGGCCTTCGTCGGTTTCACTGAAGTGCCGGTCACGGAAGGCCAGGTCGATGCCACGGAAGGAGTTGCGCCCATATACCGCCTGCTCGCCGCGGGCGATGGAACTGGGGCTGATGTCGATGCCATCGATGCGGAACATCGCCGGGTCCATGCCGCCATCGAGCAGCGCCATGGCGATCGAATAAGGCTCCTCGCCCGTCGAACAGGGCAGGCTGAGAATGCGCAGCGGGCGGGCGCCAGCCAGCTCGGCCAGGCGCTTATGGGCCAGGCCCACCAGGGCAGTGAACGACTCCGGGTAGCGGAAGAACCAGGTTTCCGGGACGATCACCGCCTCGATCAGCGCCTGTTGCTCGTCTGCCGACTGTTGCAGGCGCAGCCAGTAGTCGTCCAGGTCGCTTGCCTGGCAAGCGGCGCAACGCTGCTGCAACGCCCGCTCGACCATGGGCGCACCGACCGAGTCCACGTCCAGGCCGATACGCTCCTGCAGGAAGCGGAAGAAATGCTGCTGGCTCATGCCGTCACCTGCCCGGGTAGCTCAGGAAACAGCAACCGGCGCACATCGTCCGGCAGCAGGTCGCCCACCTCGATACGCTGCATCAGCCCGCTGGCGTCCTGGCGTACCGGCCCCAGGTACGGCGCATCGGTATTGTCCACGCCATAGGGCTGGAATTCGTCGGGGCGGCAACGCAGGGTATCGGTGGCTTGCTCGAGGACCAGGCCCAATTGCTGGTCGCCAAGATAGTGCACCAGCACCAACCGGGTGCTGGTACGCATGGGGGCCGGGGTACCGAAGCTCAGCGCCGACAGGTCCAGTACTGGCACCAGCGCACCGCGGTGGGCCAGGATACCCGCCACCCACGCAGGGGCTTGAGCGATGGGCTTGAGCGTACGGCGCGGCAATACCTCGATCACCTCGCGCACATCCAGCGCAAAACGCTGGTCACCAATGCGAAATTGCAGGTACAACGTACCCTTGCTATCCCCTGCCTGCTCCTCCTGGAGCTGCACGTCGTTCATCGCGGTCAGACTTTGAAGCGCGACACGCCGCCGCGCAGTCCGGCAGCCACCTGGCTCAGTTCATCGATGGCGAAGCTGGCCTGGCGCAACGACTCCACGGTCTGGGTGCTGGCATCGCTGAGCTGGGCCAAGGCCTGGTTGATCTGCTCGGCACCGGTGGCCTGGGCCTGCATGCCCTCGTTGACCATCAGCACCCGCGGCGCCAAGGCCTGTACCTGGTGGATGATCTGGCTCAACTGCTCGCCCACCTGCTGGACTTCGAACATGCCCCGCCGCACTTCCTCGGAGAACTTGTCCATGCCCATGACCCCGGCCGACACGGCGGACTGAATCTCGCGCACCATCTGCTCGATGTCGTAGGTAGCCACGGCCGTCTGGTCGGCCAGGCGGCGTACCTCGGTGGCGACCACGGCGAAACCACGGCCGTACTCGCCGGCCTTCTCCGCCTCGATGGCGGCATTGAGCGACAACAGGTTGGTCTGGTCGGCCACCTTGACGATGGTCACCACCATCTGGTTGATGTTGCTGGCCTTCTCATTGAGGATCGCCAGCTTGGCGTTGACCAGGTCGGCAGCGCCCATCACCTGGTGCATGGTTTCTTCCATGCGCGCCAGGCCCTGCTGGCCGGAGCCGGCGAGCACAGAGGCCTGGTCGGCGGCGGAGGTGACCTCGGTCATGGTTCGCACCAGGTCACGGGAGGTGGCGGCGATCTCACGCGAGGTGGCGCCAATTTCCGTGGTGGTGGCGGCGGTCTCGGTGGCGGTGGCCTGCTGTTGCTTGGACGTGGCGGCGATCTCGGTAACCGAGGTGGTCACCTGCACCGAGGAGCGCTGGGCCTGGGCCACCAGATTGGCCAAGGCCTCGGCCATTTCGTTGAAGCCGGTCTCGATGCTGCCGAACTCGTCCTTGCGATCCAGGCTCAGGCGCATGCTCAGGTCGCCCGAGCGCAGTTTGTCCAGTGCATGCACGACGCGCTGCACGGGCGCTGTGATCGCGCGCAGCAGCAACAGGCCGCAGATGCCGGCGGCGACGATCGCCAGCAGCAACGAAACGACCATGCTGCCCTTGGCGGTCGCCACCGCAGTGACGATATCGTTGGTCGCCGACTCGGCCGATTCCCGGTTGCGCTCGATCACCCCGTTCAGGTGCAGGCGACCGTTGACCCAGGCTGGCGTCAGTACATCGTTGACCAGGCGCTCGGCCTCGTCATAGTTCTTCTGCCGATAGGCTTCAAGGACTTGGTCGAGGATCTTGATGTAGTCCTCTTCCAGGCGCCTGAAGGTATCGAGGGCGGTCTGGTCGTCCGGGTCGTTGATCGTATTCTGGTAGCTGGCCATGTATTGCTTGAGGTGCTCTTCGAACGACTTGAACTGCGCCAGGTCAGCCGCTGTCAGCTCGCGACGGCTGGACAGCCCCACCAGTTGCTGGCTGGTCACGTAGCTGTCGACCCAGGCACTGCGCAGCATCGAGCTGTAGTAGAAACCTGGAATGCTGTCGGACCCCACCGACTCCTCGCTTGCCTCGATCGCCACCAGCCGTGAGTAGGCGGCCACGATCATCAGCAGCATGATGGCGATGATCACGGCGAAACTTGCCAGGATCCGTTGGCGCAAGGTCCAGTTCTTCACATTCAGCCCTCAGGAATTCGATACGAGCGGGGAAAATCGCCAGAGTATAGCGTAGGCGACCAGCGCAATCGCAGCTCAATCAAAGGGTGAAGGGGGCATCCCTGCCCATGCCGGTCATTGCCCCGCGGCGAGCCTGACCTGTGCTTCCAGCTCCTGGCGCAAGGTCGCGTCCAGACGCAGCTGGCGCGCCAGTTCATCCAGGTAGGCGCGCTCCATGAAGTTCTCCTGGTCGACCATCATCACGCTGGCCAGGTACATCTCGGCGGCCATTTCCGGTGTCTGCGCGGCACTGGCGACTTCGGCCGGGTCCAGCGGCTTGTTCAGTTCGGCATGCAGCCAGTGCTGCAGCTCGCGGTCGTTGTCGAGCCTGACGAACTCGCCTTCGATCAATGCCCGCTCACGTTCGTCGATATGGCCATCGGACTTGGCGGCCGCCACCAGGGCGCGCAGCACGGCCTGGCTGTGCTGCTCGGCCTGGGCTGCAGGCAGGCGGTCGAGGGTCTGCGGCTCCTGCGGCTGGGCCGTGCCCTGGCGCGCCTGCCAGTTGCCGTACGCCTTGTAGGCCAGCACGCCGAGGGCGGCCAGGCCGCCATAGGTCAGGGCCTTGCCACCGTACTTGCGGGCCTTCTTGTTGCCCAGCAGCAAGCCCATGGCACCTGCCGCCAGCGCGCCGCCGCCGGCT
This sequence comes from Pseudomonas guariconensis, assembly GCF_015680235.1. Classification (GTDB taxonomy): domain Bacteria; phylum Pseudomonadota; class Gammaproteobacteria; order Pseudomonadales; family Pseudomonadaceae; genus Aquipseudomonas; species Aquipseudomonas guariconensis_A. The sequence goes on along the minus strand of NZ_JADLJL010000008.1, from coordinate 120,189 downwards.
CCGGAGAGCAGGCTGCCCAGACCGCCCTTGCCCGCCTGGCCGCCGAGCAGGTCGCCAAGGCCGGAAGCCTTGCCTGCGCCGCCCTTGCCTGGCGAATCCTGCAGCAACTGTTGGCCGGACTTGAGCAGTTGGTCGAGCAAGCCACGGGTATTCATCTGGCATTACCTCTTCGCTGGAAAGGAAAGTCCCAGAGTAGGCCCGCACACTGAATTCACGCTTAATGCATTTGCTTCCGGATGTTGCGCGGCTACTCGATAAAAACGAACTAGACTCGACTGCGGCCCGCGCCAACCGCACTACGCTTATCCCATCGCTTCACTGCTTTCTTGACGACTGCCCCGACTAGAACGTTAAAAAGAGGGAACACCATGCCAGTGCACAAGACCGCATTGTCCAGCGCCGTGACCTGCGCCCTGCTGGCCAGCGCCCACCTGCAGGCCGCCGGCCTGCCCCAGAGTCTCGGCGACGGCGAAGGGCGCCTGGATATCGTGGCCTGGCCCGGCTACATCGAACGCGGCGAGAGCGACAAGGCCTATGATTGGGTCACCGGGTTCGAGAAGGCCACCGGCTGCAAGGTGAGCGTGAAGACCGCCGCGACCTCCGACGAGATGGTCAGCCTGATGACCAAGGGTGGCTACGACCTGGTGACCGCCTCGGGCGATGCCTCGCTGCGCCTGATCGCTGGCAAGCGGGTGCAACCGATCAATACCGCGCTGATCCCCAACTGGAAGAACATCGACCCGCGCCTGCGCGACGGCGGCTGGTACGTGGTCGACAAGCAGGTCTACGGCACGCCGTACCAATGGGGCCCGAACGTGCTGCTGTACAACACCACGGTATTCAAGCAACCACCGAGCAGCTGGAGCGTGGTCTTCGAGCCCCAGGACCTGCCGGACGGCAAGCCCAACAAGGGGCGAGTGCAAGCCTACGACGGGCCGATCTACATCGCCGATGCTGCGCTGTACCTGAAGTCGGCCAAACCGGAACTGGGCATCCAGGACCCTTATGAACTGAACGAGGCCCAGTACAAGGCCGTGCTCGACCTGCTACGCCAGCAACAGCCGCTGGTCCATCGCTACTGGCATGACGCCACGGTACAGATGAGCGACGTGAAGAACGAAGGCGTCGTCGCCTCGAGCTCCTGGGGCTACATGGTCAACAGCCTCAAGGCCGACAACCAGCCGGTGGCCTCCACCATACCGAAGGAGGGTGCCACCGGCTGGGCGGACACCACCATGTTGCACAGCCAGGCCAAGCATCCGAACTGCGCGTACAAGTGGATGGACTGGTCCCTGCAGCCGAAGGTGCAAGGTGACGTGGCAGCCTGGTTCGGTTCGCTGCCGGCAGTTCCTGCTGCGTGCACCGGCAGCGAACTGCTCGGTGCCGAGGGTTGCAAGACCAACGGTTTCGACAACTTCGACAAAATCGCCTTCTGGAAGACCCCACAGGCCTCGGGCGGCAAGTTCGTACCTTATAGCCGCTGGACCCAGGACTACATCGCGATCATGGGAGGGCGTTGAGAGCGATTGACGCATTTCCCAATCTGAGGATCGCGGTAATCCTGTAGGAGCGGGCTCGTCCCGCGATTGGGCTGGCACTGCCATCGCCGCTGCTGGCAAGGGCTTCGCCCTTGTTCGCGGGGCAAGCCCGCTCCCACAGGGACAGCGGTATTTCAGGATTGCGGTAATCCTGTAGGAGCGGGCTCGTCCCGCGATGGGCCGGCACTGCCTCCGCCGTTGCCTGGCAAGGGCTTCGCCCTTGTTCGCGGGGCAAGCCCGCTCCCACAGGGACAGCGGTATTTCAGGATTGCGGTAATCCTGTGGGAGCGGGCTCGTCCCGCGATTGGGCTGGCACTGCCATCGCCGCTGCTGGCAAGGGCTAGCCCTTGATCGCGGGGCAAACCCGCTCCCACAGGGACAGCGTTATTTCACGATTGCGGTAATCCTGTGGGAGCGGGCTCGTCCCGCGATTGGGCCGGCGCTGCCATCGCCGTTGCATCGCAAGGGCAAGCCCGGTCAGGCAGAAGACAACGATTGCACGGAGCCAACGCAATGCCCCTAGCCGTCCAGCTCACCGAGGTCACCCGCGCATTCGGCGAGGTCATGGCCGTCGACCGGGTCAGCATCGACATCCAAGAAGGCGAGTTCTTCTCCATGCTCGGCCCTTCCGGGTCGGGCAAGACCACCTGCCTGCGCCTGATCGCCGGCTTCGAGCAGCCCGGCAGCGGCTCGATCCGCCTGCACGGCGTGGAAGCTGCCGGCCTGCCGCCCTACCAACGCGACGTCAACACGGTGTTCCAGGACTACGCGTTGTTCCCGCACATGAATGTACGCGACAACATCGCCTATGGCCTGAAGGTCAAGGGCGTAGCCAAGCCCGAACGCTACGCACGGGCTGACGAAGCCCTGGCCATGGTGGCCCTGGCCGGCTACGCCGAACGCCGGCCGGCACAACTCTCCGGCGGCCAGCGCCAACGTGTGGCCCTGGCCCGCGCGTTGGTCAACCGCCCACGGGTGCTGCTGCTCGACGAGCCCCTCGGTGCCCTGGACCTCAAGCTGCGCGAGCAAATGCAGGGCGAGCTCAAGAAGCTCCAGCGCCAACTGGGCATTACATTCATCTTCGTCACCCATGACCAGTCCGAGGCCTTGTCCATGTCCGACCGGGTCGCGGTCTTCAACCGCGGGCGTATCGAGCAGGTCGACACGCCGCGCAACCTCTACATGAAACCGGCGACCACCTTCGTCGCTCAGTTCGTCGGCACCTCCAACGTGATCCGCGGCGACCTGGCCAGGCGACTCACGGGGGATGCATCGCCGTTCTCCATCCGCCCCGAGCATATCCGCCTCGGCGGCCAGGCCGATGCCAGCCAAGACATCCAGGTCAGCGGCCTGCTGCATGACATCCAATACCAGGGCAGCGCCACACGCTATGACGTGCAGCTGGACGATGGCCTGCTGCTGACCGTGAGCCAAGCCAATGACCAATGGCAGGCGCACCCGTTTCCCTGGCAACCCGGCCAGCGCGTGCAGGCCCATTGGCCACGGGCAGCGATGACCGGACTGCGGGAAACCTTGCCTGGCGAGGTGCAGTAAAGTGAGCCTGGCCCTGGAGCGCGACACCCGGCCTTCGCGCCGCCTCAGCACCCTGCTCTACCGGCGCCCCAACCTGTACCTCGCGTTGCTGCTGGCTCCCCCCCTGACCTGGTTCGGCGCGATCTACCTCGGCTCGCTGCTGGGCCTGCTCTGGCAGGGCTTCTACACCTTCGACGACTTCACCATGGCGGTGACGCCGGACCTGACCCTGGCCAACTTCGCCGCACTGTTCGCCCCCTCGAACTTCGACATCATCCTGCGCACCTTGGTGATGGCCATCGCCGTTACCCTGGCCAGCGCGGTACTGGCCTTTCCCATCGCCTACTACATGGCCTGCCATACCCGTGGCCGGACCAAGGCGTTCTTCTACATCGCGGTGATGATGCCGATGTGGGCCAGCTACATCGTCAAGACCTATGCCTGGACCTTGCTGCTGGCCAAGGGCGGCGTGGCCCAGTGGTTCATCCAACAGTTGCACCTGGAGCCACTGCTGCAGGCGGCCCTGAACGTTCCCGGTGTGGGCGGCAGTACGTTGTCGACCTCCCACCTGGGGCGTTTCCTGGTGTTCGTGTACATCTGGCTGCCGTTCATGATCCTGCCGATCCAGGCCGCGCTGGAGCGCCTGCCCCCGTCGCTGCTGCAAGCCTCCGCCGACCTGGGCGCCCGGCCTGGGCAGACCTTCCGCCTGGTGATACTGCCACTGGCGGTACCGGGCATTGCCGCGGGTTCGATCTTCACCTTTTCCCTGACCCTGGGCGACTTCATCGTGCCCCAGTTGATCGGGCCGCCGGGCTACTTCATCGGCAGCATGGTCTATGCCCAACAGGGCGCGATCGGCAACATGCCCATGGCCGCCGCCTTCACCCTGGTGCCCATCGTGCTGATTGCCGTGTATCTGTCGATCGTCAAACGCCTGGGGGCCTTCGATGCACTCTGAAAAAGCCTCGCTGGGCCTGCGCCTAGCGGCCTGGGGTGGGCTGCTGTTCCTGCACTTTCCGATCCTGATCATCCTGCTCTACGCCTTCAATACCGAAGACGCCGCATTCAGCTTCCCGCCCAAGGGGTTCACCCTGAAGTGGTTCAGCGTCGCCTTCTCGCGCCCGGACGTGCTGGAGGCGATCAAGCTGTCGCTGCAGGTGGCTTGCCTGGCCACCCTGATCGCCCTGCTGCTGGGCACCCTGGCGGCAGCGGCCCTGTACCGGCGTAGCTTCTTCGGCAAGGAAAGCATCTCGCTGATGCTGATCCTGCCCATCGCCCTGCCCGGCATCATCACCGGCATCGCTTTGCTGGCGGCCTTCAAGCAACTGGGCATCGAACCGGGCATTTTCACCATCGTGGTCGGCCACGCCACATTCTGCGTGGTGATCGTCTACAACAACGTCATCGCGCGCCTGCGGCGCACCTCCCAGAGCTTGATCGAAGCCTCGATGGACCTGGGCGCGGACGGCTGGCAGACCTTTCGCTACATCATCCTGCCCAACCTCGGCTCGGCCCTGCTGGCCGGCGGTATGCTGGCCTTTGCCTTGTCGTTCGACGAAATCATCGTCACCACGTTCACCGCCGGACACGAACGCACGCTGCCGATCTGGTTGCTCAACCAGCTCAGCCGCCCACGCGACGTACCTGTGACCAACGTGGTCGCCATGCTGGTGATGCTGTTGACCATGTTGCCGATTCTCGGCGCCTATTACCTGACCCGTGGCGGCGAAAGCGTTGCGGGCAGCGGCAAATGACCTAGGAGGACTCCCATGCAAACCCGAATGCTGATCAATGGCCGCCTGGTGAACGGCGAAGGCCCGGCCTGGACCGTGCTCAACCCGGCCCTGGGCAGCGCCCTGGCGCAGATCAACGAAGCCAGCGAGGCCCAAGTGGACGCCGCGGTGCGCGCCGCCGACCAGGCCTTCGACGCCTGGTCGCAGACCACGCCCAAGGACCGTGCCCAGGCCTTGCTGGCCTTGGCCGACACGGTCGAGCGCCATGGCGAGGAGCTGGCCCGGCTGGAGTCGCAGAACTGCGGCAAACCGTTCGCCGCGGCGCTGGGTGACGAGATCCCGGCCATCGCCGACGTATTCCGCTACTTCGCCGGTGCCGCCCGTTGCCTGGGCGGCTCGGCGGCCGGCGAATACCTGCCGGGGCACACGTCGATGATCCGCCGCGACCCATTGGGCGTGGTCGCCTCCATCGCGCCCTGGAACTACCCGCTGATGATGCTGGCCTGGAAGATCGCGCCAGCCCTGGCGGCAGGCAACACAGTGGTGCTCAAGCCTTCGGAGATGACGCCGCTGACCGCCCTGCGCCTGGCCGAACTGGCCCAGGACCTGTTGCCCGCCGGGGTGCTGAACATCATCTTCGGCCGTGGCCAGACGGTCGGCACACCACTGGTCACCCACCCCAAGGTACGCATGGTCTCGCTGACCGGCTCCATCCCCACCGGCGCCCGCATCATCGGTGCTACCGCCGAAAGCGTGAAGCGCATGCACATGGAACTGGGCGGTAAGGCGCCGGTGCTGGTGTTCGACGACGCCGACCTGGATGCCGCCATCGAGGGCATCCGCACGTTCGGTTTCTACAACGCAGGCCAGGACTGCACCGCCGCCTGCCGCCTCTATGTGCAGGACGGCATCTACGAACGCTTCGTCGAGCGCCTGGGCCAGGCAGTGGCCAGTATCAAGCCAGGCCTGCAGGACGCCGCCGATACCGAGCTGGGCCCCCTGATCAGCGCCCAGCATCGCGACAAGGTCGCGGGCCTCGTGCAGCGGGCTATCGCCCAGCCACACATCCGCCTGGTCACGGGCGGCAAGGTGCTACCAGGCGATGGCTTCTTCTTCGAACCCACGGTGCTGGCCGATGCCCAGCAGGACGACGAGATCGTGCGCCACGAAGTGTTCGGCCCGGTGGTGTCGGTGACGCGCTTCAGCGACGAAGCCCAGGCCCTGGCCTGGGCCAACGACTCCGACTACGGCCTGGCCTCGTCGGTGTGGACCCGCGACACCGGCCGCGCCCATCGCCTGGCGGCGCGCTTGCAGTATGGCTGCACCTGGGTCAACACCCATTTCATGCTGGTGAGCGAAATGCCCCATGGCGGGCAGAAGCATTCGGGGTATGGCAAGGACATGTCGATGTATGGCCTGGAGGACTACACCTGCGTGCGGCATGTGATGATCAAGCATTGAAAGTAGCCGGCCGGTGCTTACACCCGTCCAATCGCGGGCAAACCGTCTCCCATCAGGCCCTTGTGGGAGCGGGCTTGTCCCGCGATTAGGATTGGTGCGATTGACCGGGGCTACTCCCTCAAATCCGACTCATGGATCGGGTTGGCCCGGCTGGTAGCCCGCTGGTACTGGGCCGGCCAGGTGGCCTTGTTGCCGCCCAGGTCGTCATCGGCATGCAGAGGCCAGTACGGGTCGCGCAGCAACTCGCGGGCGAGGAAGATGATGTCGGCCTGCCCGGTGCGCAGGATGTGCTCGGCCTGGGCCGGTTCGGTGATCATGCCCACGGTGCCGGTGGCGATCTCCGACTCCTTGCGCACCCGTTCAGCGAAGCGAGTCTGGTACCCCGGGCCGGTGGGAATCTCGGCGTTGACCGAGGTGCCGCCGGAGGACACATCGATCAGATCCACGCCAATGGCTCTCAGGCGCCGGGCCAGCTCGACGGTTTCGTCCGGGTTCCAACCGTCTTCGACCCAGTCGGTGGCCGAGACCCGTACGAACAGGGGCAACTCCTGAGGCCAGACCTTGCGCACCGCCTCGGTGACTTCCAGGGTCAGGCGAATACGGTTTTCGAAGCAGCTGCCATAGCGGTCGCGGCGCTGGTTGCTCAGCGGCGACAGGAACTGGTGCAGCAGGTAGCCATGGGCAGCATGCACCTCGACCACCTTGAAACCTGCCTGCAGCGCACGGCGCGCAGCATCGGCGAAGGCCTGGACGATGCCGGCGATTTCATCTTCGGACAACTCATGGGGCACCGTATGCTCCGGATCGAAGGCGATCTTCGACGGGCCTACCGGCTGCCAGCCGCCGTCTTCGACCTTGACGCTGCCATGCTTGCCAAGCCACGGGCGATGGGTGCTGGCCTTGCGCCCGGCATGGGCGAGCTGGATGCCGGGCACGGCGCCCTGGGCGGTGATGAAGCGCGTGATGCGTTGCAGCGGGGGGATTTGGGCGTCGTTCCACAGGCCCAGGTCCTCGGCACTGATGCGACCGTCGGGAGTGACAGCCGTGGCTTCGGTGATCACCAGGCCAGCGCCGCCGACGGCACGGCTGCCCAGGTGCACCAGGTGCCAATCGTTGGCCAGGCCGTCCGCGGCGGAGTACTGGCACATGGGGGAGACGGCGATGCGGTTGGGTAGGGTCAGCTGACGCAGGGTGTAGGGCTCAAGCAGCAGGCTCATGAGGGGACCTCCCAGGGACTCCAATGGTTGGCCGGTCCGGGCACTTGTGTGAGGCCTTGGTCCGGTATCGGTAGTGTTCAGACTAGACCAGATAGGGAGGGTGAGGGATGTTGGTTTGCTGTCGAACGGCCGATGCCGTCCGGGTGCTTGGTTGCCTGTTCTGGCCCGATCGCGGGACAAGCCCGCTCCTACAGGGGTAGCGCTGAGCTCGAAAATCCGAAGAAGCGGTGGTCCGACTTGCGTCGAGATTGACCCAACAGACCGGACTACCGCGCCTCCATGTGCGCAATCATCAATTGCACACTCTCCTGCCCACGAAACTCGTTCACATCCAGCTTGTAGGCCAGCTCCACCCAGCGCACCGTAGGGTTCGGCCAGACCTCCCGGTCGATCCCGAAGGCAATCCCATCCAGCCTGACCGACCCGCACTCGCTCTTGAGCACCACCTTCAGGTGCCGCTCCCCCACCACCCGCTGCTCGACCAACTGGAAAACCCCATGGAACAGCGGCTCGGGGAAGTGCTGCCCCCAAGGCCCTGCGTGACGCAACGCGCGCGCCAGGTCCAGGTGGAACTCCTCGACCGCCAGCGTGCCGTCGGACAGCAAGCGCCCGGTCAGGTCCTCTTCCCCAAGGTGCCGGCGAACCTCCTCGTCGAAGGCCGCGGCAAACGCCGGGAAGTGCTCCGCCGGCAACGACAGGCCGGCCGCCATGGCATGCCCGCCAAACTTGCTGATCAAATGCGGATGGCGCGCCGCCACCGCATCCAGCGCGTCGCGAATATGAAACCCAGGCACCGAGCGCGCCGAGCCCTTGAGCATCCCCTCGCCGGCGTCGGCAAAGGCAATCGTCGGTCGGTGGTAACGCTCCTTCAGCCGCGACGCAAGGATGCCGATCACCCCCTGGTGCCAGTCGGCTTCGAACAGGCACAGGCCATAGGGCATGGACTCGACCGGCAGGTCCTTGAGCTGGGCCAACGCCTCGCGCTGCATGCCCTGCTCGATGGACTTGCGGTCCTGGTTCAGCCCATCGAGCTGCTGGGCCATGTCCAGCGCCAGCGCCGCGTCATCGCAGAGCAGGCATTCGATCCCCAGGCTCATGTCGTCCAGGCGGCCGGCCGCATTCAGGCGCGGGCCGAGAATGAAGCCAAGGTCGGTGGAGGTGATGCGCCGGTGGTCGCGTCGGGCCACCTCGAGGATGGCTTTGAGCCCTGGCCGGGCCCGGCCGGCACGGATACGCTCCAGCCCCTGGTGCACCAGGATGCGGTTGTTGGCGTCCAAGGGCACCACGTCGGCGACACTGCCCAGGGCCACCAGGTCGAGCAGCTCGCCGATGTTCGGCTGCGCTTGGCTGTCATAGCGGCCCAGGCTGCGCAGGCGCGCGCGCAGGGCCATCAATACATAGAAGATCACCCCCACGCCGGCCAGGGCCTTGCTGGGAAAATCGCAGCCGGGCTGGTTCGGGTTGACGATCGCATCGGCGTCCGGCAGGTGTTCGCCCGGCAGGTGGTGATCGGTGACCAGCACCTTCAGGCCGGCCGCCTTGGCGGCGGCGACACCCTCGACACTGGAGATGCCGTTGTCCACCGTGATCAGCAGCTGCGGCTCGCGCTGCAGGGCCACCTGGACGATTTCGGGGGTCAAGCCATAGCCGTATTCGAAACGGTTCGGCACAAGGTAGTCGACATGGGCCGCGCCCAGCAGACGCAGGCCAAGTACACCGACGGTACTGGCCGTCGCACCATCGGCGTCGAAGTCACCGACGATGAGGATGCGCTGGCGCTGGTCGAGCGCCTCGACCAGCAGGTCCACCGCCGCGTCGATGCCCTTGAGCTGTTGGTAGGGCAACAGCCGCGCCAGGCTTTTGTCCAGTTCGGCCTCCGACTGCACGCCTCGGGCGGCGTACAGGCGGGTCAGCAAGGGCGGGAGGTTACCGAGAAAAGGCAGGCTCGGTGGCAGGGGACGAGGTTCGATACGCATGGAGGCTTCGGCAGTCAGGTTGGGAACAGGTCAGCCACGCTCACCGAGCAGCCACTCCAGCTGCACTTCGTGCTGGCCACGGTCGTCGGTCACGAACAGCGTGCCCTCGCTGATCATCACGTCCCACTTGATCGAACGGGGCATGTCGGTGGCCAGGGTTTCCAGCACGTCCTGGGGCACCGCGGCGATGCTCAGGTTCTTCAGGCCCTTGACCGCATCGACCACCTTGTTCTGCCATACCCGCAGGCTGCCATAGGCCAGCAGACTGGTGCGCTCGGTACGGCGTGAGCACCAGGTCAGGCGCTCGGCATCCGGCTGGCCGACTTCGATCCAATGCAAGACGCGGTCATCCAGGCTCTTTTCCCACAGGGCGGCCTCATCCACGTCCGACAGGCCACGGCCGAACGACAGGTTCTCGTTGTACCACAGGGCATAGGCCAGCAGGCGTACGGCCATGCGTTCCTCGGTTTCCGAAGGATGGCGGGCGATGGTCTGGCGGACGTTCTCGTACACGCCGCGGTCGAGGTCGGTCAGATTCAGTTCGAACTTGTAGGTGGTGGACGGCTGGGCCATGGGCGGGGGCTTCTTGCGAAATAAAAGTCACACAGTCTAACCGATCCCGCCCTTCGTTGTGCCGCGACAGTACCTGCAACCGATGACCTATGATAAAACCACGCATCAACCCAGTCGCCACGGATGCCCCATGCCCACGTCCAGCAAACCCCTCGCCGGCCTGAAAGTGATCGAGCTCGGCACTCTGATCGCCGGCCCCTTCGCCTCGCGCATCTGTGCCGAATTCGGCGCCGAGGTCATCAAGGTGGAATCCCCCGATGGCGGCGACCCCTTGCGCAAATGGCGCAAGCTGTACGAGGGCACTTCGCTGTGGTGGTTCGTCCAGGCACGCAACAAGCAGTCATTGACGCTCAACCTCAAGCACCCCGATGGCCGTGAGATCCTCAAGCGGCTGCTGGCCGAGGCCGACATCCTGATCGAGAACTTCCGGCCCGGCGTGCTGGAGAAGCTCGGCCTGGGCTGGGATGTGCTGCATGCGCTCAACCCACGCCTGGTCATGGTGCGCCTGTCGGGCTTCGGGCAGACCGGCCCGATGAAAGACCAGCCCGGTTTCGGCGCTGTGGGCGAGTCCATGGGCGGCCTGCGCTACATCACAGGTTTCGAGGACCGCCCGCCAGTGCGTACCGGGATCTCCATCGGCGACTCGATCGCCGCCCTGTGGGGCGTGATCGGCGCGCTCATGGCCCTGCGTCACCGAGAGGTCAACGGTGGCCAGGGGCAGGTGGTGGACGTGGCCTTGTACGAAGCCATCTTCGCCATGATGGAAAGCATGGTGCCGGAGTTCGATGTGTTCGGCTTCATCCGCGAGCGCACCGGCAACATCATGCCGGGCATCACCCCCTCTTCCATCCACACCAGCGCCGATGGCAAGCACGTACAGATCGGTGCCAATGGCGATGCCATCTTCAAGCGCTTCATGCAGGCCATCGGCCGCGATGACCTGGCCATCGACCCGGCCCTGGCCACCAATGACGGCCGGGACCTGCGCCGCGACGAGCTCTACGGTGTCATCGACCGCTGGGTCAACAGCCTGCCGCTGGCGCAGGTGATGCAGGTGCTGACCGAGGCCGAGGTACCGGCGAGCCGGATCTATTCGGCCGAAGACATGTTCAACGACCCGCAGTACCTGGCTCGCGAAATGTTCCTCCAGGCCAAGCTGCCCGATGGCAAGCCGTTCAAGATGCCTGGCATCGTTCCCAAGCTCTCGGACACCCCCGGCTCCGCCGAATGGGTCGGCCCGGCCCTGGGCGAACATACCGAGGCGGTGCTCGGCCGCCTGGGCTACGACACGCCAGCCATCCGCCGGTTGCGCGAAGCCGGTGCGGTCTGACGGCACGCCGATGCCCAAGGCCGTCCGACATGCACTTGGCCTGCTGGTCCTGTTGTGCGGACTGCTGCCCGCCATGGCCAACGCCAAGGAACGCCTGATGTGGCTGATACGCGACCTGCCGCCTTTCACCATCTTCGATGGTGTGGCCCAAGGCCAGGGCGTTATCGACCGCTTGCTGCCTCAGTTGATCGCGCAGATGCCCGAATACGACCACAGCATCATCCGGGTCAATCGTGCCCGGGGCATCCAGATGCTCCAGGAGCCCAGCTTCACCTGCGACCCGACATTGCTGTGGACGCCTGAACGGGCCAAGTTCGTGCATTTTTCAACGCCTTCTCTGGGCGTGCTGAGCAGCGGCGTTGTGGTGCGCAAGCAGGACCAGGCCATGCTGGCGCCCCTTCTCGATGGCCAGCAAGTCGACCTCAAGCGCTTGCTCGCCGAACCCCGCCTCAAGCTTGGCATCGTCGCCGAACGCAGCTACAGCCCCCAGGTCGACGATATGCTACGCCAGTTGCCCGACACCGCCGTGAGCCGCCATTACGGTAACGAAGCCACCACCAACCTGTTGCAGATGCAGCAGCTCGGGCGCCTGCAACTGGTGCTGGGGTACTGGCCGGAAATCCGCTACCTGATCCAGGCGCAGGGTTGGCCGCTGGACGATTATGCGTTCCATCCCATCCAGGGTGTGACCCGCTACCAGTTCCTGCATGTCGGCTGCACCGACACACCGCTTGGGCGCGAAGCCATCCGCCATATCGACCAACTACTGCCGCACCTGCGCCGGGACGTCCTCCCTGCGCTGTATGCCCGATGGCTGGACCCGGAGCAACAACGGGACTATCTGGAACACAGCAGGCACTTTTTCGAAGATCGCCAAGACTAGCGCGATCGAACAGGCGCCGAATCTTTCACGACAAATACTTCTCAAGGCTGACGGTATAAAAAAGAAACCCCGAACGCTGGGGAAGAATCGTCCGGGGTCAAGCGAAGTCCAATGGGACCTCCAGGAGCAGCCCACAGCACCGGAGCAAAGCGCTGTCACACCACCCCTACTGGTTCTGATGAACCGTTCAGGCGAAGGTTCCCTGGAATGTTCGCTGGTGCTGCAAAGCCGCGATCACGCAAGGTTGCAGGCGGCCTTCGGCGATCTGCAGGTCCCGGTGCAGACCATCGACCAGGTCGACCAGCAGCCGCTGGTCCTGCAACTGGCGTTGGCTCACGGAACGTTTGAGGGTCACTTCCCCTTGCTGGTCGACCACGGTGAGTTGGCGGTTGCCGCTGGCGTCGGTTTCGCCAAGCTGGGCCTGGTAAGGGGTCAGGGCATGGTTGAGCAGTTTGCAGATTCTTTCCATCCGGCTTACTCGCTGTTCGTGGAACCTATCGGAACTGACCACCAGGCGCAGTGGAAAGTTCGTCACACAGCGCCGGTCACCTTGAGCATGCGCGGCGGACATGACAGTTTGACCACGGCCTCAGAGGGATAGGCCGGCCGGCAGCGCCAGGCACTCCAGCGCTCTTTGCAAGGTTGGCATCGACAACGGCCAGGACAACTCACCGACGACCTTCAGGTCCTGTCGCCGGGCTTCACGGGCCAGGCTCTCGCCCTGCCTCGCCGGCTCGCCGACGAACAGCAACGCACAGGGACGCTGCGCGCGATCCACCTGCCTGAGCAGGACCCGCCCGTCCCGTACGGGCATGGCATTGTCCAGGATCAGCAGGTCGACCGTGCCACGTTGCGCCAGGCAGGACTTGGCCTCGAGCAGGTCCTGGGCGACCCGTACGTTGAAGACGCCGTGGGCATTGCATGCCTGGTGCAGAGAAATGTCGTGGGAAGGTCGTGCGTGAATCAGCACGTTGAGCCATTGCATGAACTGCTCCTGAGATGTCCCGCCCGGGGTGAATGGGCAGGTCACTCTAATGGCGTCATGCTGAAAGCTATGTAAGAAAAATCTGAAGCTAGTACAGAAACGTCCGAGCGGCGACCTCAAATAAGAACGGGTCTACAGGCGAAACATGCCCCAAGGCATATGGCACCGGCGTTGCTGGTGATCGCGGGACAAGTCGAACCGCCGCCCCCACAACAAACCCGCTCCTACCGAAGAGCGGGGCCCTGTGGGAACGGCGGTGCGGCGCTCCGACTTGTCCCGCGATGACCTCAGAGCGGCTTGCCGCGGTTGCCGTGCTGGCTGACGAAGGCCTGGACGGTCTTCAGGTCGTTGGCCAGGACCGTACAGCGCTCTTCGCGGCTGAACAGGTCGCTCAGGTGCGCCGGCAGTTCCAGGGCTTTGCCCACGCCCGCCTTTTCCACCGCCTCGGGGAACTTGACCGGGTGCGCCGTGCCCAGCACCACCATCGGCGTGTCCAGGCTGCGGCGGCATTCGCGGGCGGCCTTGACGCCGATTGCGGTGTGCGGGTCGAGCACTTCACCGGTGCTGGCGAATACCTCGGCGATGGTCTCGCAGGTCTGTTCGTCGGTCACTGCCAGAGAATCGAACAGCTTGCGGGCCTCGGTCCAGCGGTCTTGCTCGACGCTGAAGCCGCCACCCTGCTTGAAGCGCTCCATCAGCTCGGCGATGGCCGCGCCGTTGCGACCATGCAGGTCGAACAGCAGGCGCTCGAAGTTCGACGACACCATGATGTCCATCGACGGCGACAGGGTCGGGTGCAGGGCATCCTTGACGTACTGGTTACCGCTCATGAAGCGGTGCAGGATGTCGTTGCGGTTGGTCGCCACGATCAGCTGGCTGATCGGCAGGCCCATGTTGCGCGCCAGGTAGCCAGCGAAGATGTCGCCGAAGTTGCCGGTCGGCACCGAGAAGGCCACCGAGCGGGCCGGGCCGCCCAGCTGCAGCGCTGCATGGAAGTAGTAGACGATCTGGGCCATGATCCGTGCCCAGTTGATCGAGTTCACCGCCACCAGGCGCGTGCCCTTGAGGAACGACTGGTCGGCGAAGCTGGCCTTGACCATTTCCTGGCAATCGTCGAAGTTGCCTTCGATGGCGATGTTGTGGATGTTGTCGCCGAGAATGGTGGTCATCTGGCGACGCTGCACCTCCGACACGCGCTGATGCGGGTGCAGGATGAAGATGTCGACGTTGTCGCAACGGCGGCAGCCTTCGATGGCCGCGGAACCGGTGTCACCGCTGGTGGCGCCGACGATCACCACGCGCTCGCCGCGCTTGGCCAGTACATGGTCGAGCAGCCGGCCGAGCAGCTGCAGGGCGAAATCCTTGAAGGCCAGGGTCGGGCCGTGGAACAGCTCCATGACCCATTCGTTGCCGCCCAGCTGGCGCAGCGGCGCAACGGCGGCGTGGGCGAAGGCGCCGTAGGTTTCTTCCAGGATCTTCTTGAAGTCGGCATCGGCGATGCTGCCGTCGACGAACGGGCGCATCACCCGGAAGGCCAACTCGTGGTACGGCAGGCCGGCCCAGGAGGCGATCTCTTCCTGGGTGAAGCGTGGCAGGTTTTCCGGCACGTACAGGCCGCCATCGCTGGCAAGGCCGGCCAGCAGGACATCTTCGAAGTTCAGGGCCGGTGCCTGGCCGCGGGTACTGATATAGCGCATGGGAGCAAACCTTCGGTTCTGGGTGGGGGCCGCGGTCGCGGCCCGCCTCTGACATTAATTGAGCTGTTCGACGCGGATGCGCACGACCTTGCCGACCACGTCCTGCAAGGCTTCCAGGGCGACGATGGCGTCGTTGATGCGTTGTTCTACCACACGGTGGGTCAGGAGGATCATCGGCACCAGGCCATCCTGTTCCTCGGCTTCCTTCTGCATGATCGACTCGATGTTGATGCCGCGCTCGGACAGGATGCTCGCCACCTGGGCCAGCACGCCTGGGTGGTCCTTGGCCTGGATGCGCAGGTAGTAGGCGCTCTCGCAGGCCTCGATCGGCAGGATCGGGTGGGCCGACAGCGAGTCTGGCTGGAAGGCCAGGTGCGGCACGCGGTTCTCGGGGTCGGAGGTCATGGCGCGTACCACGTCCACCAGGTCGGCAACGACCGAGGAAGCGGTCGGTTCCATGCCGGCACCGGCGCCGTAGTACAAGGTGGAGCCGGCGGCATCACCATTGACCATCACGGCGTTCATCACACCGTTGACGTTGGCGATCAGGCGGTCGTTGGGGATCAGCGTCGGGTGGACACGCAGCTCGATACCGGCGTCGGTGCTGCGGGCCACGCCCAGGTGCTTGATGCGGTAACCCAGGGCCTCGGCGTAGTTGACGTCCGCGGTGGTCAGCTGGGTGATGCCTTCGGTGTAGGCTTTGTCGAACTGCAGCGGGATACCGAAGGCGATGGACGCCAGGATGGTCAGCTTGTGGGCCGCATCGATACCTTCGACGTCGAAGGTCGGGTCGGCTTCGGCGTAGCCCAGGGCCTGGGCTTCGGCCAGCACTTCGGGGAAGGCACGGCCCTTGTCGCGCATTTCGGTGAGGATGAAGTTGCCGGTGCCGTTGATGATGCCCGCCAGCCAGTTGATACGGTTGGCCGACAACCCTTCGCGGATCGCCTTGATCACCGGGATGCCGCCAGCCACCGCGGCTTCGAAGGCGACGATGACGCCCTGCTCGCGGGCCTTGGCGAAAATCTCGTTGCCATGCACGGCGATCAGCGCCTTGTTGGCAGTGACCACGTGCTTGCCGTTCTCGATGGCCTTGAGCACCAGGTCGCGGGCGATGGTGTAGCCGCCGATCAGCTCGATGACGATGTCGATCTCCGGGTTGCTCGCGACCTCGAACACATCAGCGGTAATGGGGGTACCGGTAATCTGGCAGTTCGGGTTCTGCGAGCGCATGGCGATCTGTGCCACTTCAATACCGCGCCCGGCACGGCGGGCGATCTCCTCGGCGTTGCGCTGAAGTACATTGAAGGTTCCGCCACCGACGGTCCCCAACCCACAGATGCCTACTTTGACCGGTTTCACTGTGAACTCCCCATTGAACGGCCGGCACCTGCGCCGACCGTGAAACGTGCCGTCTCCCCATGAAGACGGCGTACTGTTTGAATTACTTGCCTTGCGCCAGAGCCAGCTTGGCCACCTGAGGGGCCGGCTGGTAGCCCGGAATCACCTGGCCACTTTCCAGGACGATCGCAGGCGTGCCGTTGACGCCGATCGACTGGCCCAGCTGGAATTGCTTGCCGACCGGGTTGGCGCACTTGGCGGCCTTGATTTCTTTGCCATCGATCATCTTGTCCAGTGCCGCGCGACGGTCGCTGGAACACCAGACCGCCTGCAACTGCTCGTCACCCGGCGAGCCCAGGCCCTGGCGCGGGAAGGCGACATAGCGCACTTCGATACCGCGACGGTTGAGCTCGGGCACTTCGGCGTGCAGCTTGTGGCAATACGGGCAGGTGGTGTCGGTGAAGACGGTGATGTGCGACTTGGTCTGGCCCTTGGCAGGATAAACCACCATCTCGGCAGTCGGAATGCCGTTGATGAGCTTGGCGATGCCCTGGCGCTCGGTCTTCTCGGTAAGGTTGACCGGCTTGCCGTCCTGGATCTGGTACAGGTAGCCCTGCATCACGAACTGGCCGTCGGCGCTGGCATACAGCACGCGACCACCCTGAAGCTTGACTTCATAGAGGCCATTGACCGGGCTGCTGGCCACGCTTTCGATCGGGACTTCCAGCTCAAGCGTCTTGAGGGTGTTGCGGATCGCCTGCTCGGCGCCGGCACTGGCGTCGCTGGCCGCAGCCACGGCAAAGGTGCTGGCCAGCGCCAGGGCGGCGGCGGCGAAAAGATGGGTCACGCGCATGGGGTACTCCTGAAGGCGGACGGGGCCGGAGGGCGTCGACATGCGGCAAGCGGGCGTCGACCGTGCGGCCCTTGGAAACCGTCCAAGCCTACCACAACCGGTAGGCGCTAAATCAGCCCTCACAGGCCACAGGTCGGAACATGAAAATCATTCATCCACGCGGATGGTGCTGGGCATGCAACTGTTGCAGGCGCGCCTTGGCCACGTGGGTGTAGATCTGCGTGGTGGACAGGTCGCTGTGTCCCAGCAGCATCTGCACCACGCGCAGGTCAGCGCCATGGTTGAGCAGGTGGGTGGCGAAGGCATGGCGCAGGGTATGAGGCGACAGCGGCTTGTCGATCCCGGCCACCCGCGCCTGGTGCTTGATGCGGTGCCAAAAGGTCTGCCGAGTCATCTGCTCGCCCCGCTGGCTGGGGAACAGCACATCGCTGGGGCGGCCGTTGAGCAGTTCGTTGCGACCATCGCGCAGGTAGCGCTCCAGCCACACCACCGCCTCCTCCCCCATCGGCACCAGGCGCTCCTTGCTGCCTTTGCCCATGACCCGCAGCACCCCTTGGCGCAGGTTGACCTGGTCGAGGGTCAGGCTGACCAGCTCGGTGACCCGCAGCCCACAGGCATAGAGCACCTCGAGCATGGCCCGGTCGCGCTGGCCGATGGCCTCGCCCAGATCCGGCGCCTTGAGCAGCGCCTCGACATCGGCCTCGGAGAGGGATTTGGGCAAGGGTCGGCCCAACTGCGGCATGTCGACCTGCAAGGTCGGGTCGACGCTGACCAGCCGCTCGCGCAGCAGGTAACGGAAGAAGCCGCGTAGCCCGGAAAGAAAGCGCGCCGTGGAGCGTGGTTTGTAGCCTTGGTCGACGCGCCAGGCCAGGTGATCGAAGATCAGTTCGCGCCCCACGTCCGGTAGCGCCACGCCGCGCGCCTGCAACCAGCCGTTGAACAGGGCCAGGTCGCTTCGGTAGGAGGCGCGGGTGTTGTCGGACAGGCCTTTTTCAAGCCATAGGGCATCAAGGAACTGGTCGATCAGGGGGTGGTCGAGGGCGGACATGAAAACTCGGTGGCAAACGACGAATTGGCGCTTAGTCTTTCATAACAACGTCGGCATAGGGAGCCCGCATGAGCGAACAGCAGATTCTCTTGAGTTTCGGTGGCATCGGCGCCGCCGCACTGGCCTGCCAATGGCTGGCCTGGCGCCTGAAACTGCCTGCCATCCTGTTCCTGCTGCTGTCCGGGATCCTCGCCGGCCCCGTGCTCGGCTGGCTGTCGCCGCAAGACTTGTTCGGCCCGCTTTTGATGCCCCTGGTGTCCCTTGCGGTGGCCCTGATCCTGTTCGAAGGCAGCCTGACCCTGCACCTGTCCCAATGGCACGAGATCGGCAGCGTGGTGCATCGACTGGTGACCCTGGGCGCGCTGAGCACCTGGGTGGTGATCGCCGTGGCCACCCATTGGCTGCTGGGCTTCGACTGGCCGCTGGCGATCCTGTTCGGCACCTTGACCCTGGTGACCGGCCCGACAGTGATCGTGCCCATGCTCCGCGTGGTGCGGCCCAAGGCAGCGATCGCCAACATCCTGCGCTGGGAGGGCATCGTCATCGACCCGATCGGTGCCTTGCTGGCGGTGGTGGTCTACAGCTTCATCATCGCCCGCACCGATGGCGAGGGGCTGAGCCAGAGTCTTGTGACCTTCGGCGGGGTGATTTTCTGCGGCAGTGCGCTGGGCGCCGCCGGCGGCTGGCTGCTGGGGCAGGTGATGCGCGCCCAGTGGCTGCCGGAGTACCTGCACAACCTGGCATCGTTGGCCGCGGTGCTGGGCATCTTCATCGCCGCCAACCAGATCGTCCATGAGTCCGGACTGCTGGCGGTGACAGTGATGGGCATGTGGCTGGCGAACATGCCAGGGGTGGATGTGCGGCAGATCCTGCACTTCAAGGAAAACCTCAGCGTGCTGTTGATTTCCGGCCTGTTCATCCTCCTGGCCGCCCGCCTCGACCTGCATGCACTGTTGGCCCTGGGCCCGGCGGTACTGGCATTGCTGCTGGTGATCCAGTTGCTGGCCCGCCCGCTCAATGTGCTGCTCTCCACCTGGGGCTCGAGCCTGGGCTGGCGCGAACGCCTGCTGCTGGCCTGGATCGCCCCGCGGGGTATCGTCGCCGCAGCGGTCTCGGCCATCTTCGCCATCCGCCTGGATGAGGCAGGTCATGAGGGCGCCCTGCTGCTGGTGCCGCTGACCTTCGCCGTGATCATCGGCACCGTGGTGCTGCAGAGCGCCACCGCCAGGCCCCTGGCCCGCCTGCTCAAGGTCGCCGAACCTGCGCCCAGCGGCTTTCTCATCGTCGGCGCCAACCCGCCGGCGCGCGCCGTCGCCAAAGCCCTGCAACAATTGGGTAGTAGAGTGCTGCTGACCGATTCCAGCTGGGAAAACATCCGCGCCGCGCGCATGGACGGGCTGCCGACCTATTTCGGCAACCCCGCCTCCCAGCATGCCGATGCCCACCTTGACCTGGTCGGCCTTGGCCACCTGCTCGGCCTGTCGCCGGCAGGCGAGCTCAATGCCCTGGCCTGCGCGCGCTTTCGCCACGACTTCGGCCACAACCGCCTGTTCGTGCTGGCCAGCGGCCTGGACAAACAGCGCAGCGACAAGCACCGCGCCAGCGAGGAACATCGCGGCCAACTGCTGGGAACGAGCCCTATGACCTATGGGCAACTGGCCAACCGCCTGCACCAGGGGGCCGAGCTGTACAGTACCCACCTGACCGAGGGCTTTTCCTGGCAGGACTACCAGGCGCTACATGGTGATCGGGCCACCGTACTGTTCGCCCGCGATGCCAATGGCTGGGTGCATGTGGCCAGCCCGGATTCATCCCTCAAGCCCCAACCGGGCTGGACACTGGTAGCGCTGGTGGAAGCCGACCGGGAGGCCAAAGCGGTCGTCGAGGCGGACATGGCCAATCATTGAGAAAGCAAAAAAGCAGCCCGAAGGCTGCTTTTTTTCTCGCAAGGTGGCCTCGGCCACCGGTCAAACTGCACTCAGGACAGTTTTTCCTTGATGCGAGCGGCTTTGCCGGACAGGTCGCGCAGGTAGTACAGCTTGGCCTTACGCACGTCACCACGACGTTTCACGGACAGGCTGTCGATCTGCGGGCTGTAGGTCTGGAAGGTACGCTCTACGCCAACGCCGCTGGAGATCTTGCGCACGGTGAAAGCGCTGTTCAGGCCGCGGTTACGCTTGGCGATAACGACACCTTCGAATGCCTGCAGACGGGAACGGTCACCTTCCTTCACTTTGACCTGGACGACAACGGTGTCGCCTGGTGCGAAGGCAGGGATTTCCTTGTTCATCTGCTCGGCTTCGAGCTGCTGGATGATCTTGTTGGTCATGCTGTGCTCCTAAGGCGGATAACTCGATCCACCATCGATACGTTAACTATCGTCCCGCTCGCGGAGGTATTCCTCGAGCAGCTTCTTCTCTTCTCCAGAAAGCGAGCGACTTTCCAGAAGATCGGCGCGTCGTTCGAAGGTCCTACCAAGGGACTGCTTCAACCGCCAACGCCGGATGTGTGCATGGTTGCCGCTAAGCAACACGTCGGGAACGCGCTGATCCGCATACACCTCCGGTCGGGTGTAGTGCGGGCAATCGAGCAGACCATCGGTGAAGGAATCTTCCTGCGCCGAGTCCACATGCCCTAAAGCTCCGGGCAGCAGTCGCGTAACCGCATCGATCAGTACCATGGCCGGCAGCTCGCCACCGGAAAGCACATAGTCGCCAATCGACCACTCTTCATCGACATGAGCCTCGATAAAACGCTCGTCGATGCCTTCATAACGGCCGGCAATCAGGATCAACGATTCCTGTTGTGCCAAGCCTTCGACCGCCTGCTGGGTCAGCTTGCGGCCTTGTGGCGAGAGGTAGATCACCTTCGCCGATGCTCCGGTCGCCTGCCTGGCGCTGGCCAGGGCATCTTCCAGAGGCTTGATCTTCATCACCATGCCAGGACCACCGCCAAAAGGCCGATCATCCACCGTGTGGTGGCGATCCGTGGTGTAGTCCCGCGGGTTCCAGCAGGTCACTTGCAGCAACCCCTGTTTCACCGCGCGGCTGGTAATGCCGTACTCCGTGATGGCCGAGAACATCTCGGGGAACAGGGTGACGACCTCTACGCGAAGGTTACCCATCGTCTAGAAATCCGCGTCCCATTCGACTCGCATCACGCCTGCTTCCAGGTCGACTGCCAGCACGCATTGCTCCGTATAGGGCAACAGACGCTCGCGATCATCCAGGCTGCCTGCGCAAGGCTTGACCACCATTACATCGTTCGCACCGGTCTCCAACAGGTGATCGATCTTGCCGAACAGCTGTTCGTCCTGATTGATGACCTTCAGGCCCACCAACTGGTACCAGTAGTACTCGTCAGCTGCCAGGTTGGGCAAAAGGCTCCGCGGGATGCAGATTTCGTAACCGCTCAAAAGACGTGCTTCGTCACGATCGTCGAGGCCTTTCAATTTCACGACCAGGCCCTTCTGGGAGCCACGACCGTTGACCAGCTCGACCTGCTTTACCTTGCCTTCATGCCGAAGCGTCCAGCGCGGATAATCCAACAGGTTTTCAATCGGATCGGTAAAGGAGTACACCTTCACCTCGCCGCGAACGCCGTGAACCGAAAAAATCTTGCCGACGACAATGAGGGCGTCAGCGTTTTCTGGCGTCGCGTTCATACTGCTCAGGCAGCGGCCTTGGCAGCGTCCTTCAGCAGCTGAGCAACACGCTCAGACGGCTGCGCGCCCTGGCTCAGCCAGTAGTTGACGCGTTCCTGGTTGACCGACAGCTTGACTTCGGCGCCCGATGCGATCGGGTTGAAGAAGCCAACGCGCTCAACGAAACGGCCGTCACGGGCGTTACGCGAGTTGGTCACGGTCAGGTGGTAGAATGGGCGCTTTTTCGAGCCGCCACGGGCAAGACGGATGGTTACCATGTGAACATCGTTCCTATAGTCGGTGCTGCAAATCTGAATGCCCAAATGGGCACAGGGTGCCCAAAAGGCCGCATATTCTCGGGGAATACACGGACATTTGCAAATGCCTTTTTCGGCGAGGGCCTGCCGCGCCGTTCAGATCTGCCAGTTAAGCCGCGAATTTCGCGACATCAGTTCCCGCCAAGGCGGGGGGTTCCGGGTGGCTGCCCTATTAAAGGCAGCCACCCTGAATGACGTTACAGCTTCGGCATGCCGCCACCCGGCAGCATCCCGCCCAGGCCACGCATCATCTTGGCCATGCCGCCCTTGGCGGAGAATTTCTTCATCATCTTCTGCATCTGCTTGTGCTGCTTGATCAGCCGGCCGACATCCTGCACCTGGGTGCCGGAGCCGAGGGCGATGCGGCGTTTGCGCGAGCCGCTGATGATTTCCGGGTCGCGACGCTCAGCCGGGGTCATGGAGTCGATGATCGCCTCCATCTGCTTGAACTGCTTCTCAGCCGCGCCCTGGGCATTGCCCATCTGCGACAGGTTGACCCCGCCGATGCTCGGCAGCTTGTCCATCAGGCCGCCCAGGCCGCCCATGTTCTTCATCTGCTGCAGCTGGTCGCGGAAGTCTTCGAGGTCGAAGCCCTTGCCCTTCTTGAGCTTCTTGGCGAGCTTGTCGGCCTTGGCCTTGTCGATGTTCTGCTCGGCCTGCTCGATCAGGCTGAGCACGTCGCCCATGCCGAGGATGCGCGAGGCGATACGGTCCGGGTGGAACGGCTCCAGGGCCTCGGTCTTCTCGCCCATGCCGATGAACTTGATCGGCTTGCCGGTGATGGCGCGCACCGACAGTGCGGCACCGCCACGGGCGTCGCCGTCGACCTTGGTCAGCACCACGCCAGTCAACGGCAGCGCGTCGCCGAAGGCCTTGGCGGTGTTGGCGGCGTCCTGGCCGGTCATGGCATCGACCACGAACAGGGTCTCGACCGGCTTGACCGCGGCGTGCAGGGCCTTGATCTCGTCCATCATGTCGGCGTCGATGTGCAGACGGCCGGCGGTGTCGACGATGACCACGTCGATGTACTTGAGCTTGGCCTCGCGGATCGCCGCCTCGGCGATGGCCACGGGCTTCTGGCTGATATCGGACGGGAAGAAGGTCACGCCGATGTCGTTGGCCAGGGTTTCCAGCTGCTTGATCGCCGCCGGACGGTAGACGTCGGCCGACACCACCATCACGCTCTTCTTCTTGCGCTCTTTAAGGAAGCGCGCCAGCTTGCCGGCGGTGGTGGTCTTGCCCGCGCCCTGCAGGCCGGCCATCAGCACCACCGCGGGCGGAGCGGCATTGAGCGCCAGGTCTTCGTTGGCGGCGCCCATCAGGCCTTCGAGTTCGGCCTGGACGATCTTCACGAATGCCTGGCCTGGGGTCAGGCTGCGCGACACCTCGGTGCCGACCGCACGCTCCTTGACGCTGTTGACGAAATCCTTGACCACCGGCAGGGCGACGTCGGCCTCAAGCAGGGCCATGCGCACTTCGCGCAGCGTGTCCTTGATGTTGTCTTCGGTCAGCTTGGCCTTGCCGGTGACATGGCGCAGCGTCTGTGACAGGCGGTCGGTCAGGTTTTCGAACATGGTGATCCTTTCAGGCCCTAGTGAAGCCGAGGTTTTTCAGGCGCCCAGGTGAACATGTACACGCGCTGGGCACAGCAAGGCGGCGATTATAGCGAAGAGCGGCGACGGCGCACACCTTGGCGCCACCGGATCTGGATGGTCGGCGCCCCCATCGCCGGCAAGCCGGCTCCCACAGGGTGTGGTTGGCGCTGCACCAGTGGGAGTCGGCTTGCCCACAACCATAGAATCTCCCACAGGTATGGCGGTGTCTCTGAAAACAGCGCAGGACAGGTGGACGCCGGCTCACCGGCGATGGGGCCTGCCGGTCTTCCTTGGCAGCGGCGATCTATGCCACACTCCGTCTCTTTAAGGCTCGCCAACCAGGACTTATGGTCTCCTCTCCCAGCCTCATCCCCAACCTGATCGCCGCCGGCCTTTATATAGCTGCAGCGATCTACCAGGGTGCCTACCTCGCCCAGGGCCGCAAGGTCGACAAACGCCTGCTCGGCCTGCTCGGCGCCTTTGCCGTGCTTGCCCAGGGCGGCGCCCTGTTCTTCCAGTTGATCACCCCCCTGGGCCTGAGCCTGGACTTCTTCAGCGCCGCCAGCCTGATCGCCGTGGCAGTGATCGGCCTGACCCTGCTGGCCTGTCTGCGCATTCCGGTGGAAAACCTGCTGATGCTGTTGTTCCCGCTCGGCGCCATCACTGCCCTGCTGGCCCAGTTCGCACCGCCCGGCACCGTACCGCTGGTCAACGAGGAACCCGGGATCCTGGCGCATATACTGCTGTCGATCCTGGCCTATGGCCTGTTCACCATCGCCGTGTTCCAGGCCCTGTTGCTGTTGCTGCAGGACCACCAGCTCAAGCACAAGCACCCCTCAGGGCTGATCCGCAACTTCCCGCCCCTGCAAACCATGGAGAGCCTGCTGTTCGGCTTCCTCTGGGCGGGCTGGGGCCTGCTCTCGCTGTCGCTGCTTTCCGGCTGGCTGTTCCTGGAGAACCTGTTCGCCCAGCACCTGGTGCACAAGACCTTGCTGTCCTGCATCGCCTGGGTGGTGTTCGGCTTGTTGCTGTGGGGGCGCACCCGCCTGGGCTGGCGCGGCCACAAGGCGATCCGCTGGACGCTCGCCGGTTTCTGCCTGCTGATGCTGGCCTATTTCGGCAGCAAGCTGGTACGTGAATTCATCCTGCATATCTGACGGCCGCCCATGGACACCCTGCCGTACGCTCCGCTACTCGGCACCTTGGCACTGGCGCTGCTCTGGGCGGCGCTGTTCACCGCGGTAGACGCAGCCCGCCAACTGCTCAATGGCCACCAGCGCCCCGCTGAAACTGCCGAACCGGCCCTGCCCGCCCAAGCCGTGGTGCTGTGCGCGAGCCTGGGCAAGTTGCTGGTGCTAGGCCTGGCCTGCCTGGCTGGCCAACGCTACAACGGTGAGCACGGCTTCTGGCTGGCAGGCCTGGCAGCCACCTTCACCTTGCTGATCCTGGCCGAATACCTGCCGCGGCGTATGGCCAGGCGCAACCCGCAGGCCTTCGTCACCCTCGGCGCCTTGCTGCGCTGGCCGCTGGTGGTATTGCAACCGCTGGCCTGCCTGCTCGATGGCTGCGCCAAGCTGCTCCTGCGGCCGTTTCGCATCCAGCCCACGGCGCTGGCCCTGCACCCGGAGGAACACGACGACTTCGACGACGCCGAACCCTTCGAGGCACCACGCGCGGGCCTGCTGGACGGCCTGCAATCGCTGGACAAGATCACCGTCAACGACATTCTGGTGCCGCGCAACGAAGTGGACGGCATCAACCTGGACGAGCCGATCGAGCAGATCATCGAGCAGCTGATCGTCAGCCGCCATACCCGCCTGCCGGTCTACCACAGCGACATCAACCAGGTCGAAGCCATCCTCAACACTAAGCAGATCAGCCACCTGCTGCCCCGTGCCGAACTGACCCGCGAGGCGTTGCGGGCCGCCTGCTACGAACCCTATTTCGTTCCCGAAAGCACGCCGCTGCAGATGCAGCTGCTGAACTTCCACAAACAGCAACGGCGCCTGGGCGTGGTGGTCGACGAATATGGCGAAGTGCTGGGGATCGTCACCTTGGAGGACATCCTCGAGGAAATCGTCGGCGAGTTCGAAGATGAACAGTCCCTCGACAACCCCCACGTCCACCCGCTGGACGATGGCCGCTACGTGATCGAAGGCACCGCTTCGCTGCGCGAGATCAACCGCAGCCTCGGCTGGCACCTGCCCTGCGACGGCGGGCCGAAGACCCTCAACGGTCTGGTCACCGAAGCCCTGGAAAGCATTCCGGAAAGCGCCGTTTGCCTGAAGATCGGTCGCTATCGCCTGGAAATCCTCGAAACAGAGGACAATTGCGCCAGCAAGGTACTGGTATGGACCGTGACCCGGTAGCTATACTCGGGTCACGCTTACCCAGCCCTGCCGTCCCGCCCGCTACCCGCACCCGGCGTCCGACGGCCAGTCCGCCTCACTGACACGCCCCGCGGTCCTGCTTCACCACCCAGAACAGCCCGCTCCCCTCCTATCCCTTGGGCTATCGTCAGTTGGGCGACTCACTACTGTTCGCTCCGGCGCCCACGCGCCCCTGCCTGCCTGGCAAGGGTTCGGGCTGCCCACGAAGGAGCACTCGACTGTCAGGGACCTACATAATGACAACCAGCAGCACCTATGCCGACACCCCGGCAGCCCCGGTCAACTCGCCTGCGCGGGTGGCAACAGCCAGCTTCATCGGCACCGCCATCGAATTCTACGATTTCTACGTCTATGCCACCGCCGCCGCCCTGGTGATCGGCCCGGTGTTTTTCCCGTCGGGCTCGGGCACCGCGCAGATGCTCGCGGCCTTCATCACCTTCGGCATCGCCTTCCTAGCGCGCCCGCTGGGCTCGGCGCTGTTCGGCCACTTCGGCGACCGTATCGGGCGCAAGTCGACCCTGGTCGCCTCGCTGTTGCTGATGGGCGTCTCCACCACGCTGATCGGCGTATTGCCAGGCTATGACAGCATCGGTATCTGGGCACCGGTACTGCTCTGCCTGCTGCGCTTCGGCCAAGGCCTGGGGCTGGGCGGCGAATGGGGTGGCGCGGCGCTGCTGGCCACCGAGAATGCGCCCGAAGGCAAGCGGGCCTGGTTCGGCATGTTCCCGCAATTGGGCCCTTCGATCGGCTTCCTGGCCGCCAACGGCCTGTTCCTGGGCTTGGCCTTGGTACTGAGCGACGAGCAGTTCCGCGAGTGGGGCTGGCGCATTCCGTTCCTGCTCAGCGCCGCGCTGGTGGTGGTGGGCCTGTATGTGCGCCTGAAGCTCGAGGAGAGCCCGGTGTTCGCCAAAGCCGTGGCACGCCATGAGCGGGTGAAACTGCCGGTGGTCGACCTGTTCGCCAAGTACTGGCTGCCGACCTTGCTGGGTGCCCTGGCGATGGTGGTGTGCTATGCGCTGTTCTATATCTCCACGGTGTTTTCCCTGAGCTACGGGGTCTCGACCCTGGGCTACACCCGCCAGAGCTTCCTGGGCATGCTGTGCTTCGCCGTGGTCTTCATGGCCCTGGCCACGCCATTGTCGGCCTGGTTGAGCGACCGCTACGGGCGCAAGCCGGTGCTGATCGTCGGCGCCCTGCTGGCCGTGGCGTCTGGGTTCACCATGGAGCCGCTGCTGACCTCCGGCTCGACCACGGGCGTGGCACTGTTCCTGGCCATCGAGCTGTTCCTGATGGGCGTGACCTTCGCCCCGATGGGTGCCTTGCTGCCTGAACTGTTCCCGACCCATGTGCGCTATACCGGCGCTTCGGCGGCCTACAACCTGGGCGGCATCGTCGGCGCCTCGGCGGCACCGTTCTTCGCCCAGAAGCTGGTGACCCTGGGTGGGTTGAGCTGGGTGGGCGGCTATGTGTCGGCAGCGGCCGTGATCAGCCTGATTGCCGTGTTGTGTTTGAAAGAGACCCGCAACGCAAAACTTTGAAAGGCGGGGGCCGCGTTGCGGCCCCTTCGCGGCGCAAGGCCGCTCCTACAAAGGTTGTGGGAGATCACCCAGCCCTTCGGGCTGCACTACCGCACAGACCTTGGCCATCAGAACTCGACCTTGACCGCCTGCGACGCGCGGGTGGCCTTGGCCCGGGCCGCCTCGATCGACTCGTCACGAGCCAGGCACACGCCCATGCGACGCTGGCCGTCGATTTCCGGTTTGCCGAACAGACGGATCGCGGTATCCGGCTCGCTCAACGCTGCGCCCAGGTTGGCGAACGAGGTCTGCTGCGATTTGCCTTGCGGCAGGATCACCGCCGAGGCCGACGGGCCGAACTGGCGTACCACCGGAATCGGCAAACCGAGGATGGCGCGAGCATGCAGGGCGAACTGCGACAGGTCCTGGGATATCAGAGTCACCAGGCCCGTGTCGTGCGGGCGCGGCGAGACCTCGCTGAACCACACCTGATCGCCCTTGACGAACAATTCCACGCCGAACAGGCCGCGCCCGCCCAAGGCATCGGTGACCGCCTGGGCGACCCGCTGGGATTCGGCCAGAGCCTTCGGGCTCATGGCCTGGGGCTGCCAGGACTCCTGGTAGTCGCCCTTCTCCTGGCGGTGCCCTACCGGCGCCAGGAAGGTGGTGCCGCCCACGTGGCGCACGGTGAGCAAGGTGATTTCGTACTCGAAATCGATGAAGCCTTCGATGATCACCCGGCCCTTGCCAGCACGGCCACCCTCCTGGGCATAGTCCCAAGCCTTCTGCAGGTCGGCCTCGCTGCGCAGCAGGCTCTGCCCCTTGCCCGAGGAGCTCATCACCGGCTTGACTACGCACGGGTAGCCCAGGTCGGCGACTGCCTTGGCGTAGTCTTCGAAGGTATCGGCAAAGTGGTAGGGCGAGGTCGGCAGGTCCAGTTCCTCGGCCGCCAGGCGGCGGATGCCCTCACGGTTCATGGTCAGTTGCGTGGCGCGGGCGGTGGGGACCACGTTGAAGCCTTCATTCTCCAGCTCCACCAGGGTCGCGGTGGCGATGGCCTCGATTTCCGGCACGATGTAGTGCGGTTTTTCAGCCTCGATCACCGCACGCAGGGCAACGCCATCGAGCATGTTGATGACATGGCTGCGGTGCGCAACCTGCATGGCCGGGGCATTGGCGTAGCGGTCCACGGCAATCACTTCGACACCCAGGCGCTGCAGCTCGATCACCACTTCCTTGCCCAGCTCGCCGCAGCCACACAGCAGTACACGGGTCGCGGTGGGCGACAATGGGGTTCCGATACGGGTCATTTCAGGTCCTCGAAGGCGTCGGGGCCGCGCCACGCTGGCTGCCGCCCGCTGAAAAAGGACCGGTATTCTACACCTGGCAACGCGCGTTGGGGCCGTTGCAGGAGCGGCCTTGTGTCGCCAGAGAAGCGCGCAGCGCTCCCTGCCTCAGCCCGCGACGGCCGTGCGGCGTGCCCGCCAGGCCATGGCCAGCCACACCGCAGTGACGCCGGCGAACTTCGAAGCCAGCGCCGTACCGATCACCGCAGGTGTCAGGGCGCCGATCATGCCGAAGAAAATGAAAGTGTCCACCGGGATGCTCAGCGCCGAGCTCAGCCACAGGCGGTCGCGCAGCGGCCGGCGGGTAACGCTGAACACCAGCCAGTCGATCAGCTCGGAAATGAAGAACGCGGTGGCGCTGGCCAGGGCGATGGCCGGTTCCGAGGTGACGTAGGACAGCACCAGGGCCGCCAGCATGGCCAGTAGCGCGCCATGCCCATAGCGGGTCTGCACCATGTCACGCAGGATGAACACCAGCCCGCCCCAGGCGGACCAGATGACATCCAGGTGCGGCGCACTGGAGAAGGCGTAGTTGATCAGCACTACGCTGCTGATGTAAGCGATGAGATAGAACATGGGATCACGCGTTGGACAAGCGGCACAGAATACTTGATTTCAAGGTCAACTGCAGCCCCTGCCTGCGCCCGCCCCATCGCGGGACAAGCCCGCTCCCACAGGTCCCGAACGACCTCGTGGCATGCATCGTACCTGTGGGAGATCACCCAGCCCTTCCGGGCTGCGCTGTCGCGCAAAGAACAAGCGGCTAGCGCTGGTTCCCCTGTGGGAGCGGGCTTGTCCCGCGATTGGACCGCATGAACACCACGGCCCTCAGATGACCAACCCAGCCGCCACCGCCCGCTCATGGCACAGCACCAGCACCTGCCGGCGCTCCTGGTTGTCCATGCGCGACCAGCGGGTGATCTCGGCCACCGTACGCTGGCACCCTACACAGATATCCTGTTCATCCAGGGCGCAGACATTCACGCAGGGCGAGGCGACCGGCCGTTCACGATCAGCCACGTCAGTCATCCTGCGGCGCCAAGTCACGGGCATAGCGTTCGGCGTTCTGCACGTAGTGCGCGGCGCTGGCTTCTAGCATGCGCTTTTGCGCCTCGGTCAGCTCGCGTACCACCTTGCCCGGCGAACCCATCACCAGCGAGCCGTCAGGGATCTCCTTGCCCTCCGGGATCAGCGCGTTGGCGCCAATGATGCAGTGCTTGCCAATGCGCGCCCCGTTGAGGATCACCGCGTTGATGCCGACCAGGCTGTGGTCGCCCACCGTGCAGCCATGGAGCATGGCGTTATGGCCGATGGTCACGCCCTTGCCGAGCGTCAGCGGCGAGCCCATGTCGGTATGCATCACTGTGCCATCCTGGACATTGCTGCCTTCGCCGATGTCGATCAGCTCGTTGTCGCCGCGCAGCACCGCACCGAACCAGACGCTGGCCCCGGCCTGCAGGCGCACCTTGCCGATCAGCGTGGCATTGGGCGCTGCCCAGCTGCTGGGATGGGTCTCGACCCGCAGGTCGCCCAGGCGGTATTTCATGTCTCGCTCCTCACGGTTGAAGCTGTCGGGGGATGCCCACTCAGATCGGGGTATAGCGCTCTGGGGGATGATGCAGGTCGATGCCGGCATCGAACAGCACGTTGACCAACTCGACGATCATGATTGCCGACAGCCCCCAGATCTTGTATTCGCCATAACGGTAGGCCGGTACATACCAGCTGCGGCCCTGGTAATCGATGCGGTGGGTGTGATCGCGCGGGTCCTGGCGGAAAAACGCCAGCGGCACCGTGAACACGGCCGCGATCTCCGCGTCGTTGGCGCGGTACTCGACGAAATCCGGAACCACGCCGACGAACGGCGTCACCTTCAGGCCATGCAGGGAGATCAGCGGGCTGAGGGGGCCGACCACCTCCACCAGACCAGGCGGCAGGCCGATTTCCTCCTCGGCCTCGCGCAGCGCGGTGAACACCAGGTCCGGGTCTTCCGGGTCGCGCCGCCCGCCGGGGAAGGCCACTTCGCCACCGTGGGTGGAAAGGCCCTTGGCCCGCAGGGTCAGCACCAGTTCGGGCTCTTCGCTACGGGTGATGGGCAAGAGGACCGCCGCCTCGGGGAAACGTCGGTCCGTTTCCAGTGATGCGGGGGTATGGTTGCTCATGCGGCGAAGAAGCTCATCCAGCATTACACACTCTCGATTGCAAGGCCTGCCCTGCATGATGCACCAAAGCCGCAACGCACCCAAGCCCTGCCCGATGGCGGCTTGCGGTCACGGTGGTGGGCACGCCAAGATAGCCGTACCTCAAAGGAAGAAAAGCATGAAATTCTGCAGCGCGTGCGGCCAGCCAGTGATACAGCGCATTCCCGAGGGCGACAGCCGCCCCCGCTATGTCTGCGACCATTGCCAGACCATCCATTACCAGAACCCCAATATCGTTGCCGGCGTACTGCCCACCCATGGCACCCAGGTGCTGCTGTGTCGCCGTGCGATCGAGCCGCGCCGTGGCTTCTGGACCCTGCCCGCCGGTTTCATGGAGAACGGCGAGACCCTCGAGCAAGCCGCCCGTCGCGAAACCGTGGAGGAAGCCTGCGCCCGGGTCGGGCACATGAGCCTGTACCAATTGTTCGACCTGCCGCACATCGACCAGGTGCATGTGTTCTTCCGCGCCGAGCTGGCCGACCTGGATTTCGCCGTCGGTATCGAGAGCCTGGAAGTGCGCTTGTTCGAAGAACATGAAATTCCTTGGGACGAGCTGGCTTTCCGCACCGTGACACGCACACTAGAATGCTATTATCGCGACCGCATCGGGCAGTCCTACCCGGTAGGCCATGAGTACCTGCCCCCGATGAATGTCTCGTCGTCCATCACCTAGTTTTCAGGGATACGGTTTCATGCGCTGGTTGCTCGCCCTTTTCTGCCTTTGCGTTACGTCGGTGTCCCAGGCGGCCTTCACCGAGACCATCATCCGCAAGCCGCAGGACACCGCGCAGTCCCCGGTCGCCAGCCAACCGTTGGTCGACAAGGTACTGGTGCTCAAGTCCGAACGCCGCCTGCAACTGATCAGCCGCGGCGAGCCGCTCAAGACCTACCGTATCTCCCTGGGCAAACAACCCAAGGGCACCAAGGAACGCGAGGGCGACAATCGCACCCCCGAAGGCCTCTACTGGCTGGACTGGCGCAAGGTCAGCGACCGTTTCAACCTGGCCATACATATCTCCTACCCCAATATCAGCGATGCTGCCCGCGCCCGCCGGGAAGGCGTCAACCCTGGCGGCATGATCATGATCCACGGGACGCCCATCGACGAGAACTACCCGGAGTGGTACTTCCACACCCTGGACTGGACCGAAGGCTGTATCGCCATGCGCAACGCGGACATGCAGGAAGTCTGGAGCATGGTGAAGGACGGGACCTTGATCGAGATTCGTCCCTGATTCCTACACGACATCGTTTCTGTAAGACGCTTCGTACATTCGATCCGCTCCCAGCCGACAGGCCTATGGGCACGGGACCGCATCCAAGCAATGGGGTGCATTTTTAGAATTCACGCAATCGGGTACCTCCCGTACCCACCTTGCGGAATTCCCCCATGCCGACCCTCCTGTTGCGTATTGCCAGCTGGTTATCCGTCGGGCTGCCCCTGGCCTGCCTGGCCGCGCTGCCCGCCCAGGCAACCGACCCAGCCAGCGAGCAGCTACGCGACCAGCAGCGCACGCTGCGCCAGTTGGAACAACAACAACGCCTGGAGCAATGGCAGCGTCGTCCAGCGCCCAGAACGGCTAGGGAACCGACCCTCGATGAACGCCCCGCCGGTCGCTGCTGGGCAATTCCCGGCCTGCGCCTGCGCGGCAACCGGCAGGTGCCGACCGCGGCATTGGACCGGGCCTTGCGACCCCTGCTGGCGCCCTGCCTGGATGTGGCCGGCATCAATCGGCTGCTCAAGGCCATCACCGAACGCTACATAGAGGCTGGCTACCCCGCCAGCCGCCCCTACCTGGCCCTGCAGCCCCAGGCCGGCCAGCCTCTGGATATCGTCATCGTCGAAGGCTTCGTCGAGTCGATCGAACTGCCCGATGCCGACCTGCCGCTTTCCCTGCAAGGCGCCTTTCCCGGCTTGCTCGGCAAACCCTTGTACCTGCCTGACCTGGAACAGGGGCTGGACCAACTCAACCGCCTGCGTGCCTATGACCTGGGCGCCGACCTGCTGCCTGGGGAACTGCAGGGCGGCACGCGGGTGATCATCCAGCCGCGCCAGGTCGGCTCGCGCTGGCATTTGGACAGCCGCCTGGACAATCGCGGCAGCGAGCTGACCGGCCGCCACCGTCTGAACCTGGGCGTGGGGCTGGACAGCCCGCTGGGCCTGAACGATGACCTGCGCCTGGCCCTGGTCTCGGCCGTTTTCGACGCCCCGGGGCAGAGCCAGGGCGCCAGCCTGTACTACGCCCTGCCCTATGGCCCATGGACATTGGCCCTGAACGCCAGCTGGATGCGCTACAAGGCCCCGCTGCCCAACGGGCGGCAGGTCAGCAGCGGCACCAGCAGTCTCCAGGGCGTGAGCTTGGAGCGCCTGCTGTGGCGCAACCAGCAAGGCCTGCTGAGCACGGTTGCCCGCCTGGACAGAAAGGCCCTGGTCAATCGCATCGACGGCGCCACGACCCTCCAGCAAAGTCCGACACTCGCCACCCTGGAAGCCGGGCTCAACCTGCTATGGCTCGACGGCGGCCTGTGGAACGCCTACCTGGGCGTCGCCCAGAGCCTGGACTGGTTCGGTGCCGAACACCCTGTCCAGGTCCCTGGGCTGCCTGCACGGGCACATTTTCGCAAGTACCGCGCCAACGTCCTGCACCTGCGCCAGGGCCCTGCGCAGTGGCCCTGGCGCTGGCAAGGCGAGCTGAACCTGCAATATAGCCGCGAAGCGTTGCCGGCCGTCGAACAACTGTTACTCAGCGACGACTCCGCCGTGCGCGGTTGGCGCCAAGGCACCGTAGCCGGCACCAGCGGTGCGGTATGGCGCAATACCTTCAGCCAACCCCTGCCCATCTCCGCGCCTCTGGAAGTCCGACCACAGCTTGGCCTGGATCTGG
Organism: Pseudomonas guariconensis; assembly: GCF_015680235.1. GTDB lineage: Bacteria > Pseudomonadota > Gammaproteobacteria > Pseudomonadales > Pseudomonadaceae > Aquipseudomonas > Aquipseudomonas guariconensis_A. The sequence goes on along the minus strand of NZ_JADLJL010000008.1, from coordinate 86,130 downwards.
GCTGGGCGCGCTTCAACCGCAACGCACCGTCCCAACGCATCGCAGGGGCCTCCCTGGGCCTCGAACTGGTGCGCCCAGGCAACCGCCTGCGCCTCGACTACCAACGCGCCCTGTATGCCAGCGACCGCAACCGGCAGTCGCTGGAGCCCGGCATCTGGGTCCTGGAATGGGCCCTGAGCATCTGATCACCCACAACAAAGAGAACAAAACGTGACGACTTGCATCCAAGTTAGATCCAAACGCCCGGATACCTTGCGCTGGGCTATCTTCATCGCCCTGCTGACCTCGTCGGCCGCTCTGGCGGGGCCTGCTCTGCAACCGGCCGCAGGGCCTGGCGGCACTCCTGTGGTCAACAATGGCCATGGCGTGCCGGTGATCGACATCGTCGCCCCGAATGCCAAGGGCCTGTCGCACAACCAATTCCTCGACTACAACGTCGGCAAGCCCGGTGTCGTGCTGAACAACGCCTTGCAACCCGGCCAGTCGCAACTGGCCGGCGCCCTGGCCGCGAACCCGCAGTTCCAGGGCCAAGCCGCCTCGACCATCCTCAACGAAGTGATCAGCCGCAACGCATCGGTGATCGAAGGCCCACAGGAGATCTTCGGTCGCCCGGCCGACTACATCCTGGCCAACCCCAATGGCATTACCCTCAATGGCGGCAGCTTCATCAACACGACCCGCGCCGGGTTCGTGGTCGGCACCCCGCTGGTCGAGGAACAGCAACTGCGCCTGATCGACACCTTGCAGGCCAGTGGTAGCTTGCAGGTTGCCGCCGGCGGGCAGGCCAACAGCGAAGGGGCACTAGACCTGGTCGCCCCACGCATCGACAGCCAGGGCCCGCTGACCGCTGCAGGCGACCTCACGCTCATTGCCGGGCGCAACCGCATCGATGCCGGTACAGGCGATGTACTCGAGCACCAGCCGGGCGTCCCGGCCAGCATCGATGCCAACCTATTCGGCGCCATGCGTGCCGGGCGCATCCGTGTGGTCAGCACCGCCGAAGGCGCCGGCGTGCGCATGGGGCCGACGCAGGTTTCGGCACAGCGCGGCATCAGTATCCGGTCGGCCGGTGACCTGGCCATCAGCGGCACCGGCAGCGAGCGAGCCAGCCTGCAGAGCGCCCAGGGCGAGCTGTCGCTGGCGGCGGCCGATGACCTGACCTTGACCGCCGTCGAAGGCAAGGCCAGGCGAATCGACATCAAGGCCGGCAACACGCTCACTCTCGACGCTCAAGCCCGGCAGGACATCCAGCGTGACCGTGAGCAATGGAACAGCAAGGCCTGGTTCGTCACCACCGAGACTTACGACCGCACCCGGACCACCACCACCCACAAGCAACAAGGCACGCAACTGCAGGCCGGCGACATTGCGCTGAGCGCCGGCGGCGACATGCGTCTGCGCGCCGCCGAGCTGGACAGTGCCGGCGAGCTCAGGCTCGACAGCGCTGGTGCGCTGGGTATCGAAGCGGGTATCGATAGCCTGCGGGTCGAGGAACAGATCCGCCATCGCAAGAACCTCTGGCGTGGCGACCGCGACTCCGACCAGACCAAGGAAACAGCGCAGGCCAGCGTGCTCCGAGGCCAGCGCCTGGTGGTCAATGCCGGTGGCGACCTCACGGTCACGGGCAGCCGCCTGGAAAGCACTGGCGACATGCAATTGAAAGGCAAGCAGGTAACCGTGACGACAACCACTCTCGAGGAGATCGGCAACCAGCGCGACTATCGCGGCGACCTGGTCTCCGGCACCTTCTTCGGCAATCGCGACGGCAATGATCGCCAGGGCCAGGCCGTGGCCGGCAGCGATCTCGATGCCAAGGGCAACCTGAGCGTGATCGCCGAACAGGTCACGATCAAGGGCAGCAACCTGGCCAGCCAGGGTGACTCGGTGCTGTATAGCGAGAAAGGCCTGCTGAGCATCGAGGCCGATCGCAGCACCCTGTCCACTGCCGAGCATGAAAGCGACAGCAAGCTTTTCGGCCTGATCGGCACCCAGCAGACACGCAACAGCCGCCAGGAGCAGTTGTTGGTCAGCGACGTGACCGCCAGCAGCGACCTGCGCCTGGCCAGCGCCGAAGAGATGCGTATCCAGGGCGCCAAGCTCGGCGCAGGCGGGAAGTTGCAGGTCGAGGCCAAGGGCGACCTGCTGGTCGACAGCGCACAGGCCGACAAGCAGACCGAGACCCTGCGCCAGACGCGCGGGCTCAGCGCCAGCGCCAGGCAGACCCAGCAAGCCCAGGACGGCAAGCCGGACTCGCGCCAGTTCGAGGCCAGCCTGGGATACCGGGTAAGCAACAGCCGGCGGAAGGAGCGAGAAACCACCCAAGTGTCCAGCGAACTCAAGGGCACCACGGTCGAGCTCACCAGTGGCGGGCATCTGCAGGTCAACGGCTCCAAGGTCCAGGCCAGCGCTGGCGACCTCACTGTGCAGGCTGCGCGAACCACCCTGGGGGCGACCCACGACAGCCGTGAATCAGACAGCGAGCAAACCCGCATCGAAGGCGCACTGGCGGTGACGGGCGGGATCGACAGGCTCGGCAGTGCCTTCACCGGCCAGCACCAGCAGAGCACCGCCCGCGAAGCCACCCGCAACGCGGTGCGCAGCGAACTGTTGGCCACGGGTGATATCCAGCTCGCCACCGGCAACCTCCTTACCCAGGCCGCTCGCGTGCAGGCCGGCGGCGCCCTGGGTGTGCAAGCCGAACGAATCGACAACCAGGCCGTCGAGAACGTCGGAGAACGCGAGCAGGGCACACGCAACTGGCGCGCCAGCCTAGGGGCCAGCCTGGAATACCGCGACATCAGCCGACCGATCGAGCGCTTGGTCGAGGGTGAGGAAGCCGCTCGTTTCCAGCAGGCATCGGTGGAAGACGCCCTGACCGCACCCAGCCTCGGCGCCGATGTGACCGTGGACCATCTCCTACGCCTGGAAAACCAGCGCCGGGGCTATGCCCAGGCCAGTGAGCTATCCGGCGCCTCGGTCACGGTCAGGGCCAAGGACATCAATGACCAGGGTACCCAATGGCGCGCCGATGAAGGCACTTTGACGCTGCAGGCCGAGCGCCACCAGATGCTCGCCGCCACCGATACCACGCAAACCGATATAAAACGCCGGGACGTAGGCGGCGACGTGCGTGTCGATACCAGCACCGGCCAGGACATCAACGCCCGGGTCGCGGGCAAGGGTGGCTCGCTGGAAACACAAGACAGGGCCACCACTGCCCGCCCCGGCACGCTCTACGGCCAACGTGGCATCCAGGTGCAACTCGGCAGCGATGGGCGCTACGAAGGCACGCATATCGACGGCGGGGAAGGCGATGTATCGCTGCACAGCGACGGCACCTTGACCCTGGCCCAGGCCACCGACAGCACCAGCCAAATGACCGAGAGCCTGGCCGGCAATGGTTGGGCCAAAGGCGGCAACCGTCCTGGCAGCACCGGCATCGACGGCCGTGGCTACCTGGACAAGGACCGACAGCAACGCCTGGACACCAAGGCCCAAGTCGCACAGGTCGACGCCAAGGGCGATGTCAGCCTCAGCAGCGGCGGCGACCTGCTGATCGAAGGCACCCGCATCGGCAGCCGCGAGACGCCCGTGGCCAATGTGCGCCTGGACAGTGGTGGCTTGCTGCAGATCGAGGCCGCGCGTGATACCCACCAGGCCAGCGGTGCGAGGCTCGGCGGCGGGCTGGAGCTGGCGGCCAAGACCGGTACCAGCAAGGGTGGCGGCATCGGCGGTCATTTCACCCATGGCTCGCTGGACGAACGCAGCGACCAAGCCGTTGATGCGCGTATCACCAGTGCCGGCACCCTCTCCTTGAGCAGCCGCGCACGAGAAGCAATAGCCCTGCGTGCTCAAGGCCTTCAGGCATCTGCGGCACGGATCGACGTGCAGACGTTCAATGGCGGCCTGTTGCTCGAGGGATCCGGCAACCGTGACTACCGCAACAACCTCGACATCACCGCAGGGGCCGGCATAAGCCTGAGCCAGGGCGAACTCGACAGCCGCGCCCTGCACGGCAGGGTCCGAGTCGACCTCGACAAACGAGACAACCAGACCTGGAATGCCAATACCTGGCGTGCCGACCGCATCAACCTGCTGAGCCAGGGTGATGCCCGTCTCGAAGGCACCAGCCTGGAGGCCCAACGCATCCAGGGTGATATCGGCGGCGACCTGCTGGTAGCCAGCCGCAAGGACCGGGTCGATACCCTGACCGTGACGGGCGATGCGCGCCTTAGCCAGGAGAAGAATCCCCAGGGCTATACCAACGCCGCCAAGGCCCTGGCTGGGCCTGCGAGCGGCAAGATCGGCGAGAAGACCAGCGCGGCGCTGGGCAAGGCCGAGCCGGGCCTGTCGCCGACGTTCAAGCTCGAGGTGTCCCACCAGCAACGAGACACCGTGGCTCATCAGGCCACCCTCAAAGGTCGCGAGGGCATCGGCGTGAAAGTGGGTGGCGATGCGCACCTGGTGGGCGCCCGCCTGCAGTCAGCCAACGGCCCGGTCGACCTGCAGGCGGCGTCAATCACGCGCGAAACGCTGACCGGTACCGATTATCGACGGGATGTATCGGTCGATGCGTCGAATTCACCCGTCGACCTCGGCACCGCAATCGCCGAACTGGCCAAGGGCAAGGGGGCGGCCGACGGCGAGAACCCGTTGGACCTGGGGCTGTTGCGTACCAGTGGATATAGCCGCAGCGAACAGTGGGTTTCGGAGGTTCGGCAGAACGGGGATCGTTGAGGGCGTGTTCGAGATGGGCGCCGCCTGGGACTGGGTCGGGCCCGATATCATCGTCGCCTGGCAAGGGCTTCGCCCTTGATCGCGGGACAAGCCCGCTCCCACAAAGGACCTGCAAACTCAAATAGTTATGCGTTGTTCTATGAGAGCGGGCTTGTCCCGCGATTGCCCCATCGCCGGCAAGCCGACTCCCACCTGCCCTGCGCTGTTTTCAAAGACACCGCCGCGCGCGGCGTCCCAATTACCACTTGACCAACCGCTGCACCCGAGTCGCCTCAGGCCCCAGCCAGCGGGCACCGCGCAGCAGCGGCGTCACGGCAGCGCCCTGCTGCACGTGCAGATCGACCTGGGCCTGGCGCCCCAGCAGGTCTGCCTTCAGTTCAGCGCTGTGCTGCCCAGCCAGCGCCAAGCGCCCAAGCACCCGCCAACCCTGATCACACTCCACTTCCAAACTACCCTGCCCCAGCCCCAGCGACCAAGGCGCAGCCAGGGCCAGGTCCTCAACCGCAAGGCGCCCCTGGGCTTGGTGGCATCGCGAGCCATTACCCTGCAGGCGTACCAGGCCTTGCCATTGCCCCGCCAAACGATAAGCCGACGCAACACTGGCCTGCGGGCCCAGCGCCTCAAGCTCGGCCTGCCATTGCCATGGCCAACCGGCCAGGCGAACGCGCCAGCCTTGCCCCTGGAACGCCAGGCCTGCCTCGATCTCGCGATGCCAGGGCCGCCAATGCCAGCGCACCGGGCCGACCTCGCCCAGCTGCCGGGCCTCACCCCGCCACAGGCTGCCAGACACACCGGCCACCGGCAGGGCCAGGCCTCGCAGGACCCAACCGGCAGGTAACTCGACCAGCACTGTCAGGCAAAACACCCCCACCAGCCATACCCAGCCACGCCGTGTCATGGCCGCAACCACAGTTCGAAGCGCAGGCCCTTGGGCTCCCGCTCCAGGCCCCATTGCAAGGGCTGGGCGCCATCGATCTGCACGGCCTGCAGCCACCCTTGCAGCACCTGCTCGTCAGCGACCAGGCCATGCAGCCGCCAGGCCTCGTCGTCGGCTTGCACATCCTGAAGGTCGATCCCCCGTGCCTGAGCCGACTGACGCAGGCGCTCCAGGCTCAGCGTCGGTCCGTTGCGCAGCTCTGCTGCCGTGACAGCCAAGGCTTGCCACTGGCTCGTCTCGCGCCACAGGACCAAGCCTTCGCGCACGGCCAGGAAGGCCAGCAACGATGCAATCAGGCTCCAGGCCAGGACCATGCGGTAGCGTTGCACGCCATCCAGGTTCATGTTGCGCCCCCTAGGTCGAATACCACTTGCCATTGCCCCGCCTGCCCATCGCCCTGCACCTCGACGCGCGCACCTGCGGCCGCGGCCATCGCGTCCCAGGGTGGCGCGGCGCCGTCGCCGTCCAGCCGCAGGTGCCAGCGCCGGCCATCGAAGCGCACAGCCTGAAGGTGCCAGCGGGGTTGCTCGCGCAGCCAAGCCTGCAGGCGGGTTTGCAGATCCTCGAGCTGGCGCAGGCGCAACTGCCGTTCCGTGTCGGCCCCCTGCAGGCGCTTGAGCGCCTGGGCGGCCTGGCGTGGCGAAGCCTGGCGGCCCACGACGGCTTGCACTTGCGCCTGCCAAAGCTGCGCCTGGCGCCATTGCTGATGCCCCCATAGCCCAGCCCACAGCGAGCACAACAGCAGGCAGGCTGCCATCAGGCGTAGGTGCAGGCGTGGCAATTGGGGCTTGCTCCAGTTTGACGTACGCCGTTGGGCGAACAGCCCGGGCAGCACGTCGAGGTCGGCAACTTGCGTCGGCCAGGGGCCCTCCATGGCGTGCACCTGCAGGCCAGCCCAAGGCGAACGCGGGGCCTCGCCCAAGACGTGCGGCCAAGCCAACCAATGCTCCCGGCCATCCTCGGCCAGGCCCCTGAGCAGACTGACGTCCGTCGGCTTGCACCATTGCCAGGCAGTGCCCGTCGGTGGCGCCGGCAACAGTTGGAACTCCGCCCAACAACGCTCGACCTGCAATCCCCAGGCTGCACATTGAGCGTGCCAAGCCTCGAGCTGCCGGCGCGCCACGGCCACCAGACGTACCTGCCCCGCCTGCCGGGCAAGGCTGGCGCAAGCCAACGCTTCGCTCTCCTGCAGCAACTGGTCTTCCAGCAGCAGCGGCCACTCCTCGCGCTTGAGCCCAACAGGGGCAGGCACCTGGAAATGACTGCACGCCTCCCCCGGCAGCACGAGGGCCACCCGGGTGTGCGCCTCGGCCGGGGGCTCGCCCTGGCCCTGGCGCAGCAGCGCGTCGCCGCCCACCCGCAACCACTCCCAAGGGGCGTCGCCCTGGCCGGGGCGCAGCAGAAGCCAGGGTCGGGCCGGCGCGGCTCGTCGCCACTCAAGCTTCATGAACGCCCCCAGGGCAATACGAAGGTGCAGGCATACGGTGCTCCATCACGCTGCAGATGCAGGCGCACGCCACGGCCAGGGTGCACCGGTTGATCGGACGGCCAGGCCAGCCAACGGCCCTCCTGGTAATAGAGAATGTGCATGGCGTTCACCCGCTGCAGTTGTTCACGCAGCACCCATTGCGGCTCGCCCACGGCGTACAGGTCTGCCGAGCTTTCCAGCAGCAAGCGCTGGCCCTGGGCATCGAAGCGCAGCCGCTGGCGCTGCAGGCGCGACCCGCCCTCGGCCTGCGGCCAGCCGGTTGCAGCCACCCAGAGCAACGTGTTGCGCTGCGGCTGCCAATCGAGCCAGCGCGTTGCCAGGGGCAGGCGTTGTTCATACACCCGGCGCAGCACTGGGCTGTCGAAGCGCCGCTCCAGGGCCAGGCAGAACTCCAGGACGCGGTCTGCTTCGACAGAGGTGCCGAGGCGTTCGCGCACCTTGAGCCAGCCATTCACCAGCGCCGCGAGCATGACGCCGAGTACGGCGGTCAAGGCCAGCGCCACCATCAGTTCGATCAGGGTCATGCCCACCTGGCGAGCTTTCACGGGCGCTCCAGGAAAAGACTGTACTGCCCCAGCGGCAGGCGTTGGTCGACGTCGGCGAACAGGCGCAACTCGCCACGACGCAAGTCGCGCACGCCTGTACCACGCAGTTGCAACTGCCAGTGACAGGCCTGCCCGCCCTGGTGCAGCACGCCGCTGTTCTGGTTGGACGGTGGCCAGTAGCGCTCCACGGTAAAACGCGCCTGCAGCTCGCGCGCGCAGAGCAGGCCGAGGCGGTGCTGTTGCACGCCTTCCTGCACGGCCAGGCGCTGACGCAATACCTGGCTGGTGATCACCGCCAGCACCGCGGCGATCGCCAGGGCGACACACACTTCGAGCAAGGTGAACCCGCGCTGGTGTACTTTCATGAGCCCTGGCCCCTGCGCAGCCGGCCATCACGCCCCCACTCCCAACGCTCGCGGCCTTCGGCCCAGCGCCAGGTCAGGCTGCCCGGCCGGGCCCACCCCTCCGGGGTGAACACCAGCTGCGGCGCCTGGCTCGCGGGCCAGTCCGGGCGCAGCGCGGTGGGCCAGTCGCCCAGGCGGGTTGGCTCGGCCACCCAGCCTGTCGGCTCCCGCCGAACGAACTCCGGGCGCTGGCCGTTCCAACGCAGGCCGCGTAACTGGCCCGCGTGCCGAGCCAGGGCGGACTGGCTGCGGATTTCCGCGGCCAGACGCGCCAACGCTTGGTCGGCACCGGCCTTGCCGCTGTCGAGCCAGGCCACGCCGAGCCCGGTCATCAGCCCGGCGATGGCCAACACCACCAGCAACTCGAGCAGGCTGAAGCCGCGTTGGCCGGTCACAGGTCAGAGTTCCCAGTTGCCCAGGTCGGCATCCAGGCCCTCGCCGCCCGGCACGCCATCGGCGCCCAGGGAATAGACATCGACCCGGCCGTGTTCACCGGGCAGGCGATACTGGTAGGGCGTACCCCAAGGGTCTTCCGGCAGGCGGCGGATATAACCGTCGCTGCGCCAAGCGCGGGGCAACGGCTCCTGGGACGGTTTTTTCACCAGCGCCGCCAGGCCCTGTTCGCTGCTGGGGAAGCGCAGGTTGTCCAGGCGGTACATGTCCAGGGCCTGCTCCAGAGTCGCCAAGTCGGCCATGACCTTCTGCCGCATGGCCTTGTCCTGGTTACCCAGCACGCTGGGGGCGACCACGGCGATGAGCAGGCCGATGATGAAGATGACCACCATGATTTCCATGAGGGTGAAGCCACGCTGGCGGGGGCGTCGATACTGCATGTCGCTGCTCCTTTTCACATTGCAGGTTTTCATAGTTGCAGGCCCTGGTTGAGCTGCATGATCGGCAACAGCACCGCCAGCACGATGAACAGCACCACGCCGCCCATCACCAGGATCATCAGGGGTTCGAAGAGCGCCATGGCCGTGTCCACCTGGCGGGCGAAGCCGCGCTCCTGGTCATCGGCCACGCGCTCGAGCATGTCGGCCAGGGTGCCGCTGGCCTCGCCGCTGCCGACCATGTTCACCAACAGGGGCGGGAACTGGCCGCTGGCATCCAGGGCCCGATGCAGGCTGGTGCCGCCTTCGACCTGGGTGCGCACCTGTTCCATGGCCTGGCGGATGCGCCGGTTGCCGACCGTCTCGGTGGCCACCTGCAAGGCTTCGAGCAAGGCCACGCCGCTGCCGCAGAGGATCGCCAGGCTGCGCGCCAGACGTGCGCTTTCCAGTACCTGCAGCAGCGCGCCGATACGCGGCAGGCGCAGCAGCAGGTCGTCGCGACGCAAACGCCAGTGGGCTTTGCGCAGCAGCCAACTGCACAGCAACGTCGACAGGATCGCCAAGCCCAACAACCACGGGCCTGCCGTGACCAGCCCCTGGCTGAGGCCGATCAGCAGCGAGGTGACCAGGGGCAGGCTCTGCCCGGAATGGGCGAACTGCTCGGTGAGCTTGGGGACCACGAACGTCATCAGGCCAATCACCACCGCCAGCGACACACCCATCAGTACGCTGGGATAGATCAGCGCCGTGCGGGCCTTGTGCTGTTGGCGCTGTACCTGCTCCAGGTGATCGGCCAGGCGCGCCAGCACCTGGGCCAGGCGCCCGGAGCGCTCACCGGCTTCGACCAGGGCGCAGTACAGGCCGGTAAAGGGAGCACCCTGGCGGGCCAGGCTGCGCGCCAGCCCCAGGCCCTCGGCCAACGAGCCGCGCACAGCGACCAGCACCGCGTGCAACGCAGGCTGGCGCAGTTGCCGCTCCAGAGTCGCCAGGGCATCGACCAGGGGAATACCGGCACCGGTCAAGGTGGCCAGCTGACGGGTCAGCTCGCACAGTTGCGAGCGGCTCAGGCGTTGGCGGCGGGGCTGGGCCTCACCTGGGTCCTGGCGTTGCAACTGGCGGGCGAACAGGCCCTGCTCGCGCAACAGTTGCCGGGCGTGGCGCTCGGTGTCGGCCTGCACGCTGGCCTTGTGGGTCCGCCCGGCCATGTCGACCGCCTGGTATCGGTAAGTCGGCATGCTCAGCCCTGCACCACGCGCAACACCTCGGCCAGGCTGGTCTGGCCGCGGGCCAGGCAGTCGCTGGCCATGCCCACCAGGCTCTGTCGCCGGTCGGCGAGGTAGCCCTGCATGGTCACCTCGCTGGCACCGTCATACAGCAGCGCCACCAAGCCCGCGTCCAGCTCGATGAACTCATACAGGCCCAGACGCCCCACATAGCCAGTGCCCTGGCAGTGCTCGCAACCGACCGGGTGATAGGTCTCGGCCAAGTTCGCAAGCTCCGGCCACAAGCGCCGCTCGGCCGCCTGCAGCGGGTGCGCCACGGCACACGCGCACAGCCGCCGCACCAGGCGCTGGGCCAGCACCCCGCGCAGGCTGGAGGCGATGAGGAACGGCTCGACGCCCATGTCGCGCAGGCGCGTCACCGCGCCCACGGCGCTGTTGGTGTGCAGGGTCGAGAGCACCAGGTGCCCGGTGAGGCTGGCCTGCACGGCAATCTGTGCGGTTTCCCGGTCGCGAATCTCGCCGAGCATGATCACGTCCGGGTCCTGGCGCAGGATGGCGCGCAGGCCGCTGGCGAAGGTCAACCCCGCACGTGGGTTGATGGCCGTCTGGCCGATGCCGGCGATGGCGTATTCCACTGGGTCTTCGACGGTGAGGATGTTGCGGCTGCCGTCGTTGAGGCTGTTCAGGCAGGCGTAGAGCGTGGTGGTCTTGCCCGAGCCGGTAGGGCCGGTGGAGAGCACGATGCCATTGGGGCGGGCCAGGCAACTGCGCAAGCCGTGCAGCACGGCCTCGGTCATGCCCAGGTTGTCCAGTGCCAGCAGGCTGGTCTGCTTGTCCAGCACACGCATCACCACCCGCTCGCCATGGATGCCCGGCAACGTCGAGACCCGTACGTCCACCTCGCGCCCGGCGGCGCGCAGGGTGATGCGCCCATCCTGGGGCTGGCGCTTCTCGGCGATGTCCAGACGTGCCATGACCTTGATCCGCGATACCAGCATGGCCGACAGCGCCCGTGGCGGACGCAGCACCTCGCGCAGGTGGCCATCGATGCGCAGGCGCACCACCAGGGTCTGCTCGAAAGTCTCGATATGGATATCCGAGGCGCGCTGGCGCAAGGCCTGGCCGAACAGGCCGTTGATCAGACGAATCACCGGCGCTTCGTCATCGCTTTCGAGCAAATCCTCGATGCGTGGCATCTCGCTCATCAGCCCGGCCAGGTCGACCTGTTCACCGATCCCTTCGATCAACGCCTCGGTGGCCGATTCGCCCGCTTGGTACAACAGGCCAAGGCGCTCGTCGAAGGCAGCCCGGTCCAGGCATTGGCAGGTCTCCGGCCGGCCATGCACGCGCAGCAGCTCCTGCAGTTGGTCGCTGTCGGCATCCTCGCGCAGCCACAGCTGCCAGCCCTCGGCGCTGGGCGCCATGGCCAGGCCGGCCTGGCGGGCCAGGCGATACGGCAGCATCACCAGTCCCCGCCTTCCAGGCGGGCACGGCTGGAGGGGAATGCCTTCAGCAACTGCGAGCCCTCGGCCAGCTCCGGCAGTTGCAGCGGCGTGCCCTGCTGCAGGCTGCGGTATTTTTCCTGGCTCAGGCCCGCCAGGCTCTGGCCATCGCGCAGAATGCGTGGACGGATGAACACCATCAGGTTCTGCTTGGTGTTCTTGCTGGTGTCCGAGCGGAACAGCCGGCCCAGCCCCGGGATGTCGCCCAGCAACGGGACACGCTGGTCGCTGGTGCTCAGCTCGTCGCTGATCAGGCCACCGAGGATCACCAGGCCGTTGTCCTCCACCATCACCTTGGTCTTGATCTCGCGCTTGTTGGTGATGACGTCGCTGGCGGCACTGGAATCGGCGATCGACGAGACCTCCTGGACAATGTCCAGGCGCACGCTGTTGTCGATGTTCACCTGCGGCTTGATGCGCAGCTTGACCCCCACTTCCTTGCGCTCGATGGTCTGGTAGGGGTTGGCGTTGTTCTGAGTCACGGAGCCTGTGACGAAGGGCACCTCCTGGCCGACCAGGATCGACGCCTCGGCGTTGTCCAGGGTCAGCAGGGTGGGCGTCGACAACAGGTTGAAGCCGCTCTTGCCCTTAAGCGCATTGATCAGCATGGCGAAGTTGAAGCCGCCGCCGATATGGCCGATGCCGACGGTGGCACCGGTGGTGGCTGAGAGTAGCTTGCCGAGTTTCTCGTTGTCGCCACTGGCGGCCGCCCCGGCGACATTGGCAATGTTCACCCCGTTGCTGCCGAAGTTGACGATACCGGCACCGAACTTCTCGTCAGCGAACAGCCATTGCACGCCCAACTCCTGGGCCTGGCTGTCGCTGACCTCGGCGATGATCGCCTCGACCACCACCTGGGCGCGGCGGATGTCCAACTGCTCGACGATATTACGGTAGGCGGCCAACTCGCTGTCCGGCCCGACCATCACCACGGCGTTGGTGCCTTCTTCATATTCCAGGCGAATACCCGAGTCGCTGGCCATCGCCACTGGCGTCTCCTTGCCCTGCCCTTCGCCTTCGGCGGGTACTGCGCCGCTCTGGCTGAGGCCGCGCAAAACCTTGACCACCTCGCTGGCGTTGGCGTGGCGCAGGTAGATCACCTGGGTGTTGCTGCTGTGCAGGCTGTCGCTGGGCCGGTCGAGCTGGGCCAGCAGGGCGCGCACGCGCTCACGGCTGTCGGCACTGCCGCGCACCAACAATGCATTGCTGCGCGGGTCGGCCACCACCTGGGCGCCGTCGGCACCCTGCTCGCGAGCCAGCAGGCGGGTTACCAGCTGGGCGGTATCAGCGGCGCTGGCATGGCGCAGGGGCATCATCTGCAGGGGCTCTTCGCTGACTTGGTCAAGCTGGCGCAGCAGGCTGTCGATGCGCTCGAGGTTGCTGCGCCAGTCGGTCACCACCAGCAGGTTGGCGGCCGGGTACGGGGTGATGACGCCGACCCGAGGGTCGATCAGCGGCTTGAGGATACCGAGCATCTGTTCGCTGGCGGCATTGCGCACATTGAACACCCGGGTGGCCACGCCATCACTGCCTTCGCTCTGCCTGCCCGCGGCCTCCACCGGCACCGGTTCCAGGCGCGCGGCCTGGTCGGGGACAATCTTCACGCTGCCATTGGGCAGGTCGACGGCAGCAAAGCCCTGGGCACGCAACTGGGCCAGGAAGATGTCGTAGATGGCCTCGGCATCATGGCGATCGACGGTACGCACGGTGACCTTGCCCTTGACCCGCGGGTCGACGATGAAGCTGGTGCCGGTGATGCGCGACACGCTGTCGATGAACTCGCCAAGGTCGGTGTCGACGAAGTTCACTTCGTACAACGGCGTGCCGTTCTCATCGATCTCCTCGGGCTCCTCGGCCCAGGCCAGCGCAAGGCCCAGGCTCAGCATCACGGCCACACAGTATCTTGCAAACATCGCTCATCCTTGCCGCTTGAAGCCGGTCACGGCGGGCCGTGGCGGCCAGGGCAGGCGTTCGCGCCGCCCCTGGTTGTCGAAAATCAGGCCATCGGCATCGATGTCCTGCAGCACGATGCCTGGCGCCAGCCGCTGGCCACGACCGAGCGTGCGTACCTGTTCGCCGAAACGCAGCACCACCACCGTGGCCGACAGCGGCTGCGCCTTGAGGCCACCCAGGTAGCGCAGGGGCAAGCGGGTCAAGGGAATGGCGCCGTCATCGAGCGCGGGCTGCCAGTGGCCGACCATCAAGCCGGGCAACAGCGCGTCGCGGCGGTCGGGTGCATGGGCCGGTTGCAAGGGTTGGCTGAGCTGCAGCACGCACTGGGCAGCGAGCCAGCCGGCCAGGGTGAGCAGCGCTGCGCCGAACAGGCGGCCGCGCGAGGTCACGACGCCACCTGTCGGGGATGCCAGCCAGGGTGGCCCTGCACATAGCGCACGTCCGGCCGTTGCAGCCTGTCCAGCTGCCAGTCGGGGCGCTGGCGCAGCAGCCAGGCCTCGATTTTCTGCCACAACGGCTCGCCGGCCTTGGCGTCGAACTGCAGGCCAAAGGTGCGGCACAGCCCTTCGACGGGCTCGAGGCCAGCGACCCGCTTGCCCTGGGGGCTGTAGCTCAGGCGCCAGGCCTGGCCCTGCCACCGGGGCAGGTCCTGGCTGTTGTCCAGCAGCAGTGGGTCGCCGAACAATTGTTCGGCGGCGTTCTCCAGTACCTGCTCGACCTGTCGCGCCGGGGCCTCGACCACCGGCGCTGGGTAGCCGCCAGACAATGCGATCAGCTGCTCACGGGTGATGAACTCACCGGCGCCCAGCGGTGCGTCGTAGCGCAGCCCTGGCAGCAGCACCGGGACACTGCTGCCGTCGGCCAATGCCTGGTGCAGCAAGCGGTCCCAGCTGCCGCCGAGGGTGTCGCGGCGCCAAAGGGCTTCCGGGGCCCTGGCCAAGGGCTGGTCGAGCCAGGCGGCATGCCCGGCGCGCTGCAAGTGCAACTGCGTACGCAACTGGTGGGCACGGCCCTGGGCAACCGGGCCAAGCTGGTGCTCGAACGCGGGGAAGAATTGCGCCGAGAATCGCCACTGGCCGCCCACATACTGGCAACGCAAGCGGAATGCGCCACTGGCGCGGCAGCCGGCGAACAGCACCGGCACGCGCCGCCCGCTGGCTTGGGTGACATCTACCGGCGCGGGCCAAAAGTCCTGGCCCCGGGCGCAGAGCAGCACATCGAGTTCAGGCACCCGCTCGGCCAGCCACAGGCCAGGGCCGGTGCCGACATCCGCCAAGGCCACCACCAGGTCGGCTTCACGGCGTGCCTGCTGGAAGATTGGCAACAGTGATTGGTACCACTGTTTAAGGGAGGCTTTCTGGTCCTGGGCATAGGGGTCGGTCACCCCGACCACGGCAATGCGCGCCCCGCCCCGTTGGAACACTCGCATGCCGTCGAGGCCGAGTGCCTTGGCCTGGCTGTCTGCAAGGCCGGCCCCGAGGGTGGTGGCCAGTGCCTGACGATACAGGCCGGCGCAACGCTGCGGCCAGAGCACCCGCTCATCGCTGCTGACCCGCACTTCGCTGCCCAGCAACTGGCTGCCCTGCACACCGCTGTCGCCCTGGGTCAGGTAGGCCAGGCCGCTGCCATTCCAGCACTGGCCGTTCTCCAGGGTCAGGCTGTTGTTGACCCCCGCCTCGCCACGCAGGTCTTCCAACAAGGCCGCCAGTACTGCATAGCCACCCAGGCGGGCATTGCCGGCCTGGGTGGCATCGAGCAAGGGGGCAAGCGCGGGGTCGAACGCCAGGGCACTGGCTCCGGTCATCCAGGGCGCACGCCCCAGGTGGCTGACCGGCCCCAACCGGGTCGCCGGCACCACGGGCTGGCCGGGCTGACGTGTATCGAGGGTATCGGCGAGGTAAAGCAGGTCCACCGCTGGGGTGTCACTGCCCCGCCCCGGGAATGTGGAACAGGCGCCAAGCAAGGGTGCCAGCGCGCCGACGCCCATCCAGCTGATGACTTCCCGTCTGCCTACACTGCTTGCCATCGACCCCGCCATCCTCGCCCGCCTCCCTTGTTGGGTCCCGGATATTGCGGCGCCTGGATGACAGTTTGATGGCAGATATCCGACAACGATTCCAAAAAAATCTTTGTAACGCGTCGTTAAGAACGGCTTGTTTTAAAAAGTCGTTAACATTTCTGCCAACCAATCATCATCTTTGCGCTCTACAGTCGCGGTTTCCTTCAACTCAGCCAACCTAAGGACACCCTGATGAGTCGAGATACCGGCGACAACCTGGACCGCAACCCAAGCGGCAACCTGCCAATGGCCAGCGTCATGGACGCCTACCTGAGCCGTCGCAGCGTGATGCGCGGCAGCCTTGGCGCAGCGATCGCCATGATCGCCGGTACCGGTCTGACAGGCTGCTTCGACGGCGGCGGCTCCGACCACGACGATGCCACCCCGCCCGAGCCGGAAAAGCCGAAACTCAAGTTGGGCTTCCAGTCCATTCCAGGCTCGCGCACCGACGCCTGCGTGGTCGCCGCAGGCTACAGCGCCTATGTCCTGGCACCCTGGGGCACGCCGCTGAACCGCAACGCCAACCCGTGGAAGGCCGACGGCAGCAACACCTCGACCGACCAGGCCAATGCCATGGGCATGCACCATGACGGCATGCATTTCTTCCCCATCGACGGCCGCTCCGACGATGGCTTGCTGGCGATCAACTTCGAGTACATCGACGCCGCAGCCCTGCACCCCAGCGGCCCGACCACCGACCTGGACGGCAAGCGCCCGGTCGAGGAAGTACGCAAGGAAATCAACGCTCACGGCGCCGGCGTGGTGCGCCTGAGCAAGGTCAACGGCCGCTGGCAGGTGGTGGACAACGACCCGCTCAACCGCCGCTTCACCACCGCCTCGCTGATGGACATCGCAGGCCCGTTGCGTGGCACCGACCACGTCAAGACCAAGTTCTCGCCCACCGGTACCCAGTGCCGCGGCACCAACAACAACTGCGGCAACGGCTACACCCCGTGGGGCACCTACCTGACCTGCGAAGAGAACTGGCCAGGCATCTTCGTGAACAAGGCCACCCGGCCAGAGGACCAGGTGCGTATCGGCGTCGCTACCGCCAACGGCCAGTACAAGTGGGAAAGCGCGGCCGGTGACAGCACCGAGGTGAACGGCGAATTCGCCCGCTTCGACATCACCCCGAGCGGCGCCAGCGCCACTGACGACTACCGTAACGAAGCCAGCACCTACGGCTATATCGTCGAGATCGACCCATACAACAGCGCGACCCTCGCGACCAAGCGCACCGCCCTGGGGCGCTTCCGTCACGAAGGCTGCTGCCCGGGCCTGCCGGTGGCCGGCAAGCCCCTGGTCTGGTACATGGGCGACGACTCGAACAACGAGTACCTGTACAAGTTCGTCTCCGACACCGTATGGAGCGAAGCCGATGCCAACCCGTCCGACCGCCTGGCGACCGGTGCCAAGTACATGGACAAGGGCAAGCTCTACGTGGCGCGCTTCAATGCCGACGGCACCGGCAAGTGGCTGCTGCTCGACGTGGCCACCCCAACCACCGGCGGCAGCACCCTGGGTGCGCTGTACGGCGACCTGCCCGGCATCATCCTCAACACCCGCGGTGCCGGTGACGCCGTCGGCGCCACGCCGATGGACCGCCCGGAGTGGACTGCGGTCAACCCACTCAACGGCGATGTCTACCTGACCCTGACCAACAACAGCGCACGCACACCGGACAAGGTGGATGCCGCCAACCCACGCGGGCCGAACCGTCATGGCCACATCATCCGCTGGCACGACAGCGACGATCACCTGAGCTTCACCTGGGACATCTTCGTGTTCGGCGCCAATGCCGACGGCACTGCGGACATCAACCGCTCCGGCCTCACCGAATTGAACCAGTTCGCCAGCCCCGACGGTATGAGCTTCGATAGCCGGGGCGTGCTGTGGTTCGAGACCGACAACGGCGAAAAGAGCGTGACCAGCTATACCAACGACCAGTTGCTGGCGGTCATCCCGACCGACCTGGTGGACGCCAACGGCAAGCAGGTACCGGTCAATGCCAAGAACCAAGTGGACCTGCGCCGCTTCTTCGTCGGCCCGAACGGGTGCGAGGTGACCGGTATCGCTTTCACGCCGGACAACAAGACATTGTTCGTCAACATCCAGCACCCGGAGAACTGGCCGTCGACCGACAAGGCGACCGACGTGACCCCGGCAGGCACCACGGTGCGGCCACGGGCTTCGACGGTGGTGATCCAGCGGAACGATGGCGGGGAGATCGGTACGGTCTGACCGACCTGCGCCGCCCCAATCGCGGGACAAGCCCGCTCCCACAGGCTCTACGCCATCCTGTGGGAGCGGGCTTGTCCCGCGATAGCGCCCGTCAGTAAAACCCCAATCCCCCTACCAGGGCACCGGCTCGCGACTGCTCACCCGCACCTGCTGCGCCGGCACCCTCGCATGCCATTGCACCACCCCCTGTGCCTGCACCTGGAACTCGCTGCGCAGGGTGCGCCCGTCCTGTTCGAATGACAGCTGCAACAGGAAGTACCCACTGTTGAGCAGCAACCCCTCGCTCAGCCGTTCGAAGGTCTCGTCGTCCACCGCCCCCAACGCCTGGCGCAGCGCCGTGGCATCCACATAACCCGACGCCGGCCTGCCGCTGACAATACGGCTGAGCAGCGAACGGGGAAAACGGCCCTCATAGATGGCATCGAGCAATGGCAGGTGCTCCAACCCCAGGGCGTTGGCGTTCAAGCGCCAACCACGGGTCTCGGGCAAGGCGCAGAGCATCGGGTAGCGCGCCTGGCGGCCGGCGTCCGGCTCGAGCAACAGGTTCAGCTCGCTCATGTCCAGCATCGGCTGGTTGGCTGCCAGCCGTGGTGGCCGTTGACGTAGGTACTGGGCGCTTTCGGCCCCCTGCAGGCGAGCATCGCTGTCGGCATCGAGCCAGTCGGCCAAAGCCTGCACCAGCCGCTCGGCCGCCATGTCATCGCCCAGCAGGTAGCGCAGCTGGCGCTCGGCACGTTCGCCATCCTCGCCGAGCAGGGCGTTGACGTTGAAGCAGGTGTGCTGGTCGCGCACCCGCAAGCGTGCCGTGCCGGCACCGAAGTCGTAGTCCAGCGGCTGCCCGCGCAAGGCCTGCCAGAACAACGGGCTGGCCCGCCATGCCGGGTCGCGCAGGGCCTGGCTGGCATAGGCCAGGCCGGCCTGCTCCATCGCCCGCACTTGCACCCGCTGTTGCAACAGCCGCACGTCTTCCACTTGGTGACGGCCGTCTTCCACCAGCCAGGCCAGGCCACCGGCGAGCATCGCCAGCGCCACCAATACCATCAGCAATGCTGCCCCGCGCTGTTGCCTACCGCCCATCCTGCCCATCCCTGCGCCTGCCAAAAGCGCCAGTCAACACGGCGCGTGTTTCACGCAGATGGCAGCGCCAACGTTCATGTGCTCGTCATCTAAGGCAGGCAGGATTGTCGTTCCTTTTCATGACCTTACAGGAGTGGTCGCCATGGGTGGCATCGGAATCTGGCAGTTGGTGATCGTGCTGTTGATCGTATTCCTGCTGTTCGGCACCAAGCGGCTCAAGGGCCTGGGCAGCGATGTGGGCGACGCGATCCAGGGCTTTCGCAAGTCCATGGGCACCAGCCCGGAAACAGACCCGGCCAACGCCCAGGTACAGCAACAGGCCCCGCTGACCGGCCAGGCCGCCCAGCAGCCTCAAGCGGACCGTCAGGCCTGATGTTCGAGGTAGGCTTCACCGAACTGCTGCTGGTGGGCATCGTCGCCCTGCTGGTTCTCGGCCCAGAGCGCCTGCCCGTGGCGGCGCGTACCGTCGGGCGCGGGCTCGGCCAGGCGCGACGGGCCATGCAGGCACTACGGGCGCAGGTGGAACGGGAAATCGACCTGCCGGCACTGGACAGCCAGCCCCTGCAGCGTCTGGAACAGCAGATCCGCCAGGGCGTGAGCCTCGAGGCCCAGCCCGCGGCCACCACCCCAGCCAAGGAGCACGGCGCATGAGCACTGCCATGGAACACGAGGCGCGCATGCCTTTGACCGAGCACCTGCGCGAGGTGCGCAAGCGCCTGGTGCGCAGCCTGCTGGTGGTGGCCGTGGTGTTCGCCGCCCTGTTTCCCTTCGCCCAGACGCTCTACACCTTGATCTCCGAACCCTTGCGCCGCTTCCTGCCGCAAGGCGCCAGCATGATCGCCACCAGCGTCACCTCGCCGTTCCTGACACCGTTCAAGCTGACGGCCATGTGCGCGCTGTTCGTCGCCATGCCGGTGCTGCTGCACCAGGCCTGGGGGTTCATCGCGCCGGGCCTGTACCGCCGGGAGCGGCGCATCGCCCTACCCTTGCTGGCGTCGAGCATTCTGCTGTTCTATGCCGGCATGGCATTCGCATTCTTCCTGGTGTTTCCGATGATGTTCGGGTTCTTTGCCAGCGTTACCCCGGAAGGGGTGGCGATGATGACCGACATCAGCCAGTACCTGGATTTCATCATGGCGCTGTTCCTGGCGTTCGGCCTGGCGTTCGAGATCCCGGTGGCGACCTTCATCGTGGTCTGGGCAGGGCTTGCCGATGTGGCCACTCTGCGCCGCAGCCGGCCCTACGTGATCGTCGGGTGCTTCGTGGTGGGGATGATCCTGACGCCGCCGGACGTGTTTTCACAGACCATGCTGGCGGTGCCGATGTGGCTGCTGTTCGAGGTGGGGTTGCTGGCCTGTGCGGGGTTGCGGCGGCCTGAGGGTGGGCACGATCCAGCAGTGCAAGACCTGCGTCTATAGACGCGGGCTGGCTGCGCAGCAGTCGTAGAATCGGCCACAGGACACAGACAGGGCTCGGTGAGCGGCTGCTGCGCTGCCGATCGCGGGACAAGCCCGCTCCTACAGGGACCGATGTGGTCTAGAACTCGGCGAGGCGCCAGACCTCGTAGGCCGGCGTCTCGTACGGGTGGCTCTGCTTGAGTGCGGCGACGACCTGAGCGATCAGATCGTCGGCCACCACCAGCTCCACCTTCCACTCTTGCACCTGCTCGACCTGACCGGCCTGCCCGAGGAACGGCTGGCTGCCGTCCAACGGGCGGAACTGGCCCTGGCCGAGTGTTTGCCAGGCGCAGTGGTCATAGTCGCCGATGCGGCCGCCACCGGCGGCGAACACGGCGGCCTTGACCACGTCCACGTGGCTCGGCGGCACGAAGAAGGCGAGCTTGTACACCCCTTAGTTCACCCAGACCCGCGCATTGCGGAACATGCGCATCCAGGCGCCGTCTTCCTGCCACTCATCCGGGCGCCAGGAGTTCTGCACGGCACGGAACACACGCTCAGGGTGCGGCATCATGATGGTCACGCGGCCGTCGCGGCTGGTCAGGCCGGTGATACCACGCGGCGAGCCGTTCGGGTTGGCCGGGTAGGCCTCGGTGACCTTGCCATGGTTGTCGACGAAGCGCAGGGCCACGCAACCGGACAGGTCGGCTTCCAGCAGTGCCTCTTCGCTGGCGAATTCGGCATGGCCTTCACCGTGGGCGATGGCGATCGGCATGTGCGAACCGGCCATGCCCTGCAGGAAGATCGAGTTGGACTTCTGCACCTCGACCATGGCCACGCGCGCCTCGAACTGCTCCGAGCGGTTGCGCACGAAGTGCGGCCAGTACTCGGTGCCAGGGATCAGCTCGTGCAGGTTGGACATCATCTGGCAACCGTTGCACACGCCCAGGGCGAAGCTGTCGTTGCGCTCGAAGAATGCCTGGAAGGTGTCGCGGGCACGAGTGTTGAACAGTGCCGACTTGGCCCAGCCCTCACCGGCACCCAGCACGTCACCGTAGGAGAAGCCACCGCAGGCCACCAGGCCTTTGAACGCTTCGAAGTCGACACGGCCGGCGAGGATATCGCTCATGTGCACGTCAATGGCAGCAAAGCCTGCGCGGTCGAAGGCAGCCGCCATCTCGACCTGGCCGTTGACGCCCTGCTCGCGCAGGATCGCCACTTGCGGGCGCACGCCCTTCTTGATGTACGGCGCGGCGATGTCGTCGTTGACGTCGAAGCCCAGCTTGACCGACAGGCCTGGGTTCTCTTCCTCCAGCAGGACGTCGAACTCCTGGTCGGCGCAGTCAGCGTTGTCACGCAGGCGCTGGATCTGGTAGCTGGTCTCGGCCCACTGGCGCTGCAGCAGACGGCGCTGATCGTCGAACAGCACGTCGCCGTTCAGGCTGATGGACACTTCGCCGTTGTTGACCGGCTTGCCAATCACCGCGACGCATTCCTCGCCGAGGCCGGCGGCGCTGAATTGCGCCAGCACGTCCGGAGTGGCGTCCTGGCGCACCTGGATGACAGCACCCAGTTCTTCGTTGAACAGGATGGCCGGCACGTCGGCACGGCTGTCGGTCAGCGGGTCAAGGTGCAGGTCGAGGCCACAGTGGCCGGCGAAGGCCATTTCCAGCACGGTGGTCAGCAGGCCGCCGTCGGAACGGTCGTGGTAGGCCAGCAGGTGGCCATCGGCGTTCAGGCCCTGGATCACGGCGAAGAAGGCCTTGAGGTCTTCGGCGTCGTCGACGTCCGGCGCCTGGGCACCGATCTTGCCGTAGGTCTGGGCCAGGATCGAGGCGCCCATGCGGTTCTGGCCACGGCCCAGGTCGACCAGGATCAAGTCGGTCTCGCCCTTGTCCATGCGCAGCTGCGGGGTCAGAGTGCCGCGAATGTCGACCACCGGGGCGAAGCCGCTGACGATCAGCGACATCGGTGCGGTGACGCTCTTCTGCACACCCTCCTCGCTCCACTGGGTCTTCATCGACATGGAGTCCTTGCCCACCGGAATGGTCAGGCCCAGTTCCGGGCACAGCTCCATGCCGACGGCCTTGACGGTGTCGTACAGGCGAGCGTCTTCACCCGGGTGGCCGGCAGCGGACATCCAGTTGGCCGACAGCTTGATGTCGGAGAGCTTCTCGATGCGGGCGCCGGCAAGGTTGGTGAGTACCTCGCCGATGGCCATGCGCCCGGAGGCCGGGGCGTCGAGCAAGGCCAGCGGGGTGCGCTCACCCATGGCCATGGCTTCGCCGGTGTAGACGTCGAAGCTGGTGGCGGTGACGGCGCAGTCGGCCACCGGTACCTGCCACGGGCCGACCATCTGGTCGCGGGCGACCAGGCCGGTGATGGTGCGGTCGCCGATGGTGATCAGGAAGCTCTTGCTGGCCACGGCCGGGTGACGCAGGACGCGTTCGACGGCCTGGTCCAGGTCCAGCGCGCTCGGGTCGAAGTCATCGCCCAGCTCGGCTTCGCGGGTGACCGAGCGGTGCATGCGCGGCGGCTTGCCCAGCAGCACGTCCAGCGGCATGTCGACCGGGGTGTTGTCGAAGTGGCTGTCGGTGACGGTGAGGTGTTTTTCCTCGGTGGCTTCGCCGACCACGGCGAACGGGCAACGCTCGCGCTCGCAGATGGCCTTGAAGCGCTCGAAGTCCTCGGCACTGACCGCCAGCACGTAGCGCTCCTGCGACTCGTTGCTCCAGATCTCGTGCGGGGCCATGCCCGGCTCGTCGTTGGGCACGTTGCGCAGCTCGAAGCGGCCACCGCGGCCACCGTCGTTGACCAGTTCGGGGAAGGCGTTGGAGATACCACCGGCACCCACGTCATGGATGAAGGCGATCGGGTTCTTGTCGCCCAGCTGCCAGCAACGGTCGATGACCTCCTGGCAACGGCGCTCCATTTCCGGGTTCTCGCGCTGCACCGAGGCGAAGTCCAGGTCGGCGGAGCTGGCACCAGTGGCCACCGACGAGGCGGCGCCGCCGCCCAGGCCGATCAGCATGGCCGGGCCGCCGAGCACGATCAGCTTGGCGCCGACGGTGATCTCGCCCTTCTGCACATGGTCTTCACGGATGTTGCCCATGCCGCCGGCGAGCATGATCGGCTTGTGGTAGCCGCGCACTTCTTCGCCACGCGGGGTGTTGATCGCCTGTTCGAAGGTACGGAAGTAGCCGGTCAGGGCCGGGCGGCCGAATTCGTTGTTGAACGCAGCGCCACCCAGGGGGCCTTCGACCATGATGTCGAGGGCGTCGACGATGCGGCCCGGCTTGCCGTAGGCCTGCTCCCAAGGCTGTTCGAAGCCCGGGATGCGCAGGTTGGAGACGGTGAAGCCGGTGAGGCCGGCCTTGGGCTTGGCGCCACGGCCGGTGGCGCCTTCGTCGCGGATCTCGCCGCCGGAGCCGGTGGAGGCGCCGGAGAACGGGGCGATGGCGGTCGGGTGGTTGTGGGTCTCGACCTTCATCAGGATGTGCACCGGCTCCTGCACCGCGCCGTACTGGCGGGTCTCAGGGTTCGGGAAGAAGCGGCCGGCGACGTTGCCGACGATGACCGAGGCGTTGTCCTTGTAAGCCGACAGCACGCCTTCGCTGTGCATCTGGTAGGTGTTCTTGATCATCCCGAACAGGCTTTTTTCCTGAGCCTGGCCGTCGATATCCCAACTGGCGTTGAAGATCTTGTGGCGGCAGTGCTCGGAGTTGGCCTGGGCGAACATCATCAGTTCGATGTCGTTCGGGTTGCGGGCAAGGCCCTGGAAGGCGTTGACCAGGTAGTCGATCTCATCTTCGGCCAGGGCCAGGCCCAGGTCGATGTTGGCCTGGGCCAGCGCGGCGCGGCCACCGCCGAGGATGTCCACGGAGGTCATCGGCTTGGGCTGGGCATGGCTGAACAGGTCGGCGGCATCTTCGAGGCGGCCCAGGACACGCTGGGTCATGCGGTCGTGCAGCTCGGCGGCGATGGCGGCCGCATCGGCATCGGACAACTCGCCAGCGACGTAGTAGGCGATGCCGCGCTCCAGGCGCTGGATGCTCTGCAGGCCGCAGTTATGGGCGATATCGCTGGCCTTGCTGGCCCAGGGCGAAATGGTGCCCAGGCGCGGCACGACCAGGAACAGGCGGCCGCTCGGCTCCTGGACCGGGACGCTCGGGCCGTACTTGAGCAGACGGCCCAGCACCTGCTGCTGGTCGGCGGTCAGCTCGCCATCGACATCGGCGAAGTGGGCGAATTCGGCATACAAACCAGTAACAGCGGGGACTTTCTGGCTCAGTTGCTCGAGTAACTTACCGTGGCGGAAGGCAGAAAGGGCAGGAGCGCCGCGCAGGATCAACATCGTCGGGACAGCCTCAGGAAGGGGTGTGCTTAGAGGCCGTGCATTCTAGCCTAATTCGTACGCTTTCGGCACCCGCTCTAAGCCACGGCTGCCGGGCGGCGGAACCGGACTTTCGGGTCAAAAATTCGAGAGGTTGGCGAGGGTATGCCTTGGGGCTGTGGCGCCTGTGAGATCGCGCCGCGCGGGCGGCGCTCGATCTCACAGGCGCCCTACAGCCCCAAGGCATACCCCTGCCGGCCCTACCGCCATTCAACGCCCTGCCGCATGCAGCACAGAACGCGCTACCAGACAAGCTAACCGTTGTCGAGATATGGCGGGACCAGTCCTTTGCGTATACTGCAACCTATGTTCGCCCACACTGCTTTGCGCCAGCGCTGCGCCAGATGGCTCTTCGCAACCGGACTCTTCCTGATGCTCGGTGCCTGTGTTGAAAAACCCAGCACCCTAGAACGCGTCAAGGAGGATGGCGTGTTGCGCGTAATTACCCGCAACAGCCCGGCCACCTACTTCCAGGACCGCAACGGCGAAACTGGCTTCGAGTACGAACTTGTCAAGCGTTTCGCCGACGATCTCGGCGTAAAGCTGGAAATCGAAACGGCCGACAGCCTCGACGAACTGTTCGACCAACTGGGCAAGCCCTCAGGCCCGGTGCTGGCCGCCGCAGGCCTTGTCAGCAGCGAGAAGCGCACCGCCCAGGCGAAGTTCTCCCATCCGTACCTCGAAGTCACCCCGCAGGTCATCTACCGTAACGGCCGTTCCCGCCCCACCAACGTCAAGGGGCTCATCGGCAAAAAAATCATGGTGCTCAAGGGCAGCAGCCATGCCGATCAGCTGGCCGAGCTGAAAAAGCAAAATCCTACGCTCGAATACGAAGAATCTGACGCGGTTGAGGTCGTCGACCTCCTGCGCATGGTCGATGAAGGGCAAATCGACCTGACCCTAGTGGACTCCAACGAACTGGCCATGAACCAGGTCTACTTCCCCAACGTGCGCGTGGCATTCGACCTGGGCGACTCCCGTGACCAGCGCTGGGCACTGGCGCCCGGCGAGGACAACAGCCTGCTCAACGAGGTCAACGAGTTCCTCGACAAGGCGCAGAAGAACGGCACCCTGCAACGCCTGAAGGAGCGCTACTACGGCCATGTCGACGTGCTCGGCTACGTTGGCGCGTATACCTTCGCCCAGCACCTGCAGCAACGCCTGCCCAAATATGAAAAGCACTTCCGCGCCTCCAGCAAGGTCGAACAGGTGGACTGGCGCCTGCTGGCGGCGATCGGCTACCAGGAATCGATGTGGCAGCCGGAAGTCACCTCCAAGACCGGCGTGCGCGGCCTGATGATGCTGACCCAGCGCACCGCCCAGGCCATGGGAGTGTCCAACCGACTGGACCCCAAGCAGAGCATCCAGGGCGGCGCCAAGTACTTCGTGCTGGTCAAGAGCCAGCTCGACGACAGCATCAAGGAGCCGGACCGCACCTGGTTCGCCCTGGCCGCCTACAACGTCGGCAGTGGCCACCTGGAGGACGCCCGCATGCTGGCCAAGCGCGAAGGGCTGAACCCGAACAAGTGGCTGGACGTGAAGAAAATGCTGCCGCGCCTGTCGCAGAAACAGTGGTACCGCAAGACCCGCTACGGCTATGCCCGCGGCGGCGAGCCGGTGCACTTCGTGGCCAACATCCGCCGCTACTACGACATCCTCACCTGGGTGACCCAGCCGCAGCTCGAAGGCCAAGTAGCCGAGGGCAACCTGCATGTGCCGGGGGTCAACAAGGACAAACCGGCAGAACAGTCGCCACCGATGTGAACCTTTGCGGCCCTATCGCCGGCAAGCCGGCTCCCACAGAGGGTCAGCACTGGCCGTTTGTGCTTTGCGCGACAGCGCAGCCCAAACGGCCGGGTGATCTTTTACAGGGATCCCATGGCAACAAGCGTACACGGAACCTGTGGGAGCGGGCTTGCCCCGCGATTGGGCCGGGCCCGCTATCACCGCCGCCAAGCAAGGGTTTCGCCCTTGATCGCGGGACAAGCCCGCTCCCACAGGGTGTGGTTGGCGCTGCACCAGTGGGAGCCGGCTTGCCCACAACCATAGAATCTCCCACAGGCGCGGCGCGATCCTTACGACTAGCGCTAACCCTGTAGGAGCCGGCTTGCCGGCGATGAGGCCAGAACAGGCCTACCCCTTGGCCCGCCGAGCCTTGAAGAAATCGCTGAGAATCTGCCCGCATTCTTCAGCCAACACCCCACCCTCGAACATCACCCGATGGTTCAGGAAGCTCTGGGTAAAGAACTGCCCCTGGCTCTGCACGATGCCGGCCTTGGGTTCCAAGGCACCATAGACCACCCGGCCTATACGCGAATGCACGATCAACCCCGCGCACATGCTGCACGGCTCCAGGGTCACGTAGAGGGTGCTGCCCGGCAGCCGGTAGTTGCTGGCAGCCTTGGCTGCAGCGCGGATAGCCACCATTTCGGCATGAGCGCTGGGGTCGCTGTCGGTGATCGGGCGATTGAAGCCCTGGCCGATCACCTGGCCATGCTGCACCAGCACTGCCCCCACCGGTACTTCGCCCATGGCCGCGCCCTGGGCAGCCAGCTCCAGGGCCAGGCGCATGAATTCCTGGTCGCGGCTGCGGTCGATGATCTGCGGGCGCATCAAACCACCGCGATCGCGGCCATCAGGCCGGTTTCCATGTGGTCGATCACGTGGCAGTGGAACATCCAGGTGCCGGGGTTATCCGCCACCAGCGCGACCTGGGCCCGTTCGTTCTTGCCCAGCAGGTAGGTGTCGGTGAACCACGGTTCGACGATCTTGCGTCGATTGGAGGCGATCACCTTGAAGCTCATGCCATGCAAGTGGATGGGGTGTTGGTACTGGGTCATGTTCTTCAGTTCGAGAATGTAGCTCTTGCCCTTGGTCAGCGTGGCGATCGGACGGTCCGCACAGGTCTTGTCGGTGATGTCCCAGGCCTGGCCGTTGATCTGCCAGAGGCTTGGCGGCCGACCGCTCTCGGTCCCCACCGAAACCTTGCCGGCCCACTCGAAATTGAAGTTGAGTTTCTCGGCGTTCTCCAGGTCCGGCTCGGCGATGGGGTTGGGCGGCAGTGCCTCGGGCCAATCGCCGGGTGCCTCGCTACTGGCTACCGAACGCAGGGTGCCCAGGCGCACGAAGCCGTCGCGCAGGGAGATTTCCTCGCCTGCCTGTGGAATGCGAATAGCCAGGCAGATGCGCATGCCCGGGCCGAGCCAGTAATCTTCGTCCAGGGGCCGTGGGGTGACCGGGTTGCCATCGAGCGCGTAGATCCTGGCTTCGCAGTTGCCCTTGAGGTTGATGCGGTAGGTCCAGGTGTTGTCCAGGTTCAGCAGGCGCACCCGCACCACCTGGCCAGCAGGCAATTCGGTGACCGAGCCGGCCTGGCCATTGATGGTGATCAAACGGCCGGCCGTGCCATTGCGCGCAGCTTCCCGGGGAATGCTGAATGGCAACCAGGCGCCCTGCTCGTCCACATGCCAGTTCTTCAGGCTCAGGGTGCGCTCATGCTCAAAGCCCGTGGGTTCGCGCTCCTCGACGATCAGCGGGCCAACCAGGCCGCGCCCCAACTCCTCGGAGCTGCTGACATGCGGGTGGTACCAATAGCTGCCTGCATCCGGTACACGGAACTTGTAGTCGAAGTATTCGCCGGGCTTTACCGGCAACTGCGACACGTAAGGCACGCCGTCCATTTCCAGCGGCAAGCGGATGCCGTGCCAATGAATGGTCGTTTCCACCGGCAGGCGGTTGATGAAGCGCACCCGCAGCCAGGTGCCCTGGCGCACCCGCAGCTCGGTTCCCGGCGCCGACGGACCGAAAGCCCAGGCCTCGGTCTTGAAGCCAGGCACCAGCTCCACCTCCAGAGGGGCAGCGATCAGTTCGTAGTCGTGCCCGGCATTCTCATCCTCGACCTTACCCAGCCAGTAACGCGCTGCCCCTCCAGCGCCCAGGCCAACCACAACCAGGCCGGTGAGCCCCTTGAGCATTTGTCGACGGGTGAAGGACATCGGTGCGGGTACCTCGTGCTCGGTGCAATCAGTCTGCCAGCAGGGCTGGCAATGAAGGGCGAATACGATACACCTGCAATTGAGAAAGATTAAGTGAAGTCTGTCCAGGTAGCACTATCTACCGCTTGTACCCTGCCACAAAAAAGCACCCTGCAAGCCCTTTCGACGACCACGAGGACGCTCATGTCCCTGACTCAGCAGCAACAAAATGACCGTCAAGCACTGAACCAGATCGCCAAGCAGGTCATCCAGGCCTGCCCCGACATGCGCCAAATGGCACGGGAAATCGCCCAGGCCCTGTTGCACCACCATGGTTTATCGACGCTTGAACCGGACCATGTCTATTTTCATCGCTTCCACACCGCCGCGAGCAGCCCGCGCACCTTCAGCGGTTGGCAACATCATGCCAAGCCCTACCTGTCACTGACCTTGCCCAAACTGGTAATGCATCGTTTCACCCCCACCGAACAGGACAACAGCGACCAGCTCGACGTCTATGCGGGCTTTTACAGAGATGGCCCAGGCAAGGGCGTCTATGACGAACACAACGAGGTTCGCCTGCTGCCCAAGGATGCCCTCGACTACTTTTGGCAGATCGATTTCAGCAGCCAGTACCATCAGCGCCTGGCGACGTTCTGGGCGCAGCATGACGATGACTATCGCACCCTGGCCAAGGCACGCTTCCTCAGTACGTTACTGGAAGTGCGAGCCCGGCAAGGAGACAACCTGCTGGCCAGGCGCGCATTGCTGGTCGCCAAAGCCTTGGCCGGCATACACGGATGGCCCCCCACCCTGCAACAGCTTCGCCAGACAACCACGCCTACTGGCACGTGCAAGGTGCACACCTTCGACATCGGCGGCTATGTTGCCAGTGATGTGCTGCGAGTCGTCATGGACGACGGCTACCAGTTGCTCTATCTCCCTGGCGAAGACGAGGCCCTCAAACTGTTCGCCAGCGAGCGGGACCTTTACGGCTGGGTTCTGGCAACCACCCGGGAGCCGGCTGCGCGGGCACGCTTCCTGAGCCATTTCCCCCTGGCCAGCCATGGGGAGCACGACCCCAATGTCGGCCTGGGGCACCTGCTCGACATCATGAGATGCCAATGGGATGCCAAGCATCCCAAGGGCCTCGATACACTGGACAGCCCCTTGACCCTGGACGCCTTCAACCATCTTCGCGACGCGGCACGCCAGCGAATGATCGAGGACGCTCATTTCGCCCTGCGCTCCAATGCGGACCTGCGTAAACAGCTGTGGGTCGGCTACCTACGTGCCTTCAACCAGGTATTCGCCCCCTTGGCAGCCCTCGATTGGCCGCTGGCATTGGCTGCGACAGGGGCAGGCCTGGCCGAGACCGGGCTGGACATCGACCAGGCCATAAACGGCCATACCACCGCGGACCGTCAGGAGGGAGCCATCGCTGCGATCGTGGCGGCGATCAATACGCTGTTCGATATCCTGATGTTGCGTTCGGCCGGCGTGAATGATGCAGGTGAAATGGCCGAGACAAGTACAACGGAAGGTGAAGATGGCGACGCGCCATCGGCGCAAACACCGCAAGACCCGCTTGAACCCGCCGCCCCCGAGGAGCTCCAGCATTGGGTCCCCGAAGCGTTCCAACCGTCCGCACCACTGCAGCTGGCCGAAGCATTCGAAAGCAATGTCATCTTGGCCGATGACGCGAGCACTACCGTTCACAGCCAGGACGGCAAGCGCTACGTGGTCATCGATGACCTGCCCTACCAAGTGCGCTACGCCGGCGAGATCAATACCTGGGTCGTGATCGATCCGGAAAACCCTTATTCGTTCACACGCAACATTCCCATCGTTCAGGATGCCGATGGTAACTGGCAGTTCATCGAACGCATGGGGCTCAAAGGCGGCACACCCAGGTTCCTGCTTAGGGCCTGGGGGCGCCTGCATCCACGCCCAGCCCTGCCAGCGCTGGACCCGCTGCCCTATGAAATACCCGAGGCACAGCGGGCAACTTTCGAAAGGTTTGCGTTACGTGGCGAAGGTGAATGGGCAATGCTCGACCCTGGCGCCAGGGTATACCAACAGCTACGCGACCGAATGGCTGCGGACGCGACACGGTTCTATGCCACCTTCCAGCAACCTCCACGCCCACGCATACCGGAGTTCTCGAGCACGAGCGGCTCCCGCGAGATCCTTCAGAAGCTGTATGAGCAGTCACCGGGATTGGTCATCGGCGAGTCGCACGTCGAGCAAGGTGCCAAGCAGTTCCTGATTCAAAACATGCAGCAATTGAAGAATCAGGGCATCAGGGTGCTGTACCTGGAGCATTTCATGATCGACTTCCAGCAGGCCGAACTGGACGTTTTCAATCGCACCGGCGTACTGCCGGCAGACCTCAAAACCTACATAGAGGCGCACGACGCCCGCGCTTCGCTGGAGCCGACGCCATACACGCTGAAGAAAGTGCTGTACCAAGCCTATAGCCGCAACATCAGGGTCCAGGGCATCGACTGCCTGGTCTCCTACCGCCCGGTCTGGGAAGAGCCGCCTTTCCCTGACGCCCGCCAAAGGATGATGAACTTCTTTGCCCACCGAGTCATCCAGGCCGACCAGGCACGACGTGGGACGACGAAATGGCTGGCGCTCGTGGGCAACACACACGCCAATACCTTCGAAGGTGTGCCAGGCCTTAGCGAACTGCAAGGCACCCTTGGCTTGCGCGTCCAGGATGTCGAGATCACCCAACCCCGGACCATAGCCCCCGACGCAGGCTTCGAAGATTCCTTCGACGGCCAGACCTACCCCGTCACCAGCGACCTCCTGCTGAAAGTACCGCTGACTCGCCCCTGGATGTAATGCACCACCGGAACCTTTCCCCCAAAAAGCCGAAAGCCCGCAATTACGCGGGCTTCCGGGGTATTTTTTGCCACTCGCCGCCGGTCTATGCCGGACGCGGGATCATTCCCACTCGATGGTGGCTGGCGGCTTGCTCGACACGTCGTAGGTGACGCGCGAGATACCATCGATTTCGTTGATGATACGACCGCTGACGGTTTCCAGCAGCTCGTACGGCAGGTGTGCCCAGCGAGCGGTCATGAAATCGACAGTCTCGACGGCGCGCAGGGCCACGACCCAAGCGTAGCGACGGCCATCGCCGACCACGCCGACGGATTTCACCGGCTGGAACACCACGAACGCCTGGCTGGTCTTGTGATACCAGTCAGCCTTGCGCAGTTCTTCGATGAAGATGTGGTCGGCGCGACGCAGCAGGTCGGCGTATTCCTTCTTCACTTCACCGAGGATACGCACGCCCAGGCCCGGGCCCGGGAACGGGTGGCGGTAGACCATGTCGTACGGCAGGCCCAGCTCCAGGCCGATCTTGCGGACTTCGTCCTTGAACAGCTCGCGCAGCGGCTCGACCAGCTTGAGGTTCATTTCCTCAGGCAGGCCACCGACGTTATGGTGCGACTTGATCACGTGCGCCTTGCCGCTCTTGGCGCCAGCCGACTCGATCACGTCTGGGTAGATGGTGCCCTGGGCGAGGAACTGGATGTTCTCCAGCTTGCTGGCCTCGGCATCGAACACGTCGATGAAGGTGCGGCCGATGATCTTGCGCTTCTTCTCCGGGTCGGCCTCGCCGGCCAGGTTGTCGAGGAACTGCTTTTCAGCGTCGGCGCGGATCACCTTGACGCCCATGTTCTCCTTGAACATGGCCATCACCTGGTCACCTTCGTGCAGGCGCAGCAGGCCGTTGTCGACGAAGACGCAGGTCAGCTGGTCGCCGATGGCGCGGTGCAGCAACGCGGCAACCACGGAGGAGTCGACGCCGCCGGACAGGCCCAGCAGCACGTTGGCCGAACCGACCTGCTCGCGCACCTGGGCGATGGCGTCCTCGACGATGTTGGACGGGGTCCACAGGGCTTCGCAGCCGCAGATATCCTGCACGAAGCGGGACAGGATGCGACCGCCCTGCTTGGTGTGAGTCACTTCCGGGTGGAACTGCACGCCGTAGTAGCCACGGGCGTCGTCGAACATGCCGGCGATCGGGCAGCTCGGGGTGCTGGCCAGGATGTTGAAGTCGCCCGGCATCTGGGTGACCTTGTCACCGTGGCTCATCCACACGTCCAGGCCGAGCACGCCGTCATCGTCGACATGGTCTTCGATGCCATCGAGCAGGCGGCTCTT
This sequence comes from Pseudomonas guariconensis, assembly GCF_015680235.1. GTDB lineage: Bacteria > Pseudomonadota > Gammaproteobacteria > Pseudomonadales > Pseudomonadaceae > Aquipseudomonas > Aquipseudomonas guariconensis_A. The sequence continues at coordinate 53,187 of NZ_JADLJL010000008.1, read as the reverse complement.
GCCGACCACGTCGACGCGGGCGTAGCCGAATTCGCGCAGGTCGGAACCTTCGACCTTGCCGCCCATCTGCTCGGCCATGGTCTGCATGCCATAGCAAATGCCCAGCAGCGGGACGTTCAGGTCGAAGACGGCCTGCGGCGCGCGCGGGCTGTTGGCTTCGTGAACGGACTCCGGGCCGCCGGCAAGGATGATGCCGCGCGGGTTGAAGGCACGGATCGCTTCATCGTCCATGTCGAACGGGTGCAGTTCGCAGTAGACACCGATCTCGCGCACGCGGCGGGCGATCAGCTGGGTGTACTGGGAACCGAAATCGAGGATCAGGATGCGGTGAGCGTGAATGTCGAGGGCCATGACTCAATCTCGTCAGTGGAAATCGGAAACGACGCGGGGCTGTCATGACAGCCCCGCTAACAGGTGTTGCTGGAAGCCTCAACCTACGCGGTAGTTTGGCGCTTCCTTGGTGATCTGTACGTCATGCACATGGGACTCGGCCATGCCGGCACCGGTGATGCGCACGAACTCCGGCTTGGTGCGCATCTCGTCGATGGTCGCGCTGCCGGTGTAGCCCATGGAAGACCGCAGGCCGCCCATCAGCTGGTGGATGATCGCCGCCAAGGCACCTTTGTAGGGCACACGGCCTTCGATGCCTTCCGGAACCAGCTTCTCGGCACCGGCCGAGGAGTCCTGGAAGTAGCGGTCCGAGGAACCCTGGGCCTGCGCCATGGCGCCCAGCGAGCCCATGCCGCGATAGGCCTTGTAGGAACGGCCCTGGAACAGCTCGACCTCGCCCGGGGCCTCTTCGGTACCGGCGAACATCGAACCCATCATGACGCACGAGGCGCCCGCGACGATGGCCTTGGACAGGTCACCGGAGAAGCGGATGCCACCGTCTGCGATCAGCGGCACGCCTGTGCCTTCCAGCGCGGCGGCGACGTTGGCGATGGCGCTGATCTGCGGCACGCCGACACCGGCGACGATGCGGGTGGTGCAGATCGAGCCTGGGCCGATGCCGACCTTGACCGCGTCGGCACCGGCTTCGGCCAGGGCCTTGGCAGCGGCACCGGTGGCGATGTTGCCACCGATCACCTGCACCTGTGGGTAGGTTTGCTTGACCCAGCGAACGCGGTCGATCACACCCTTGGAGTGGCCGTGGGCGGTGTCGACCACCACCACGTCGACGCCGGCGGCAACCAGGGCGGCAACACGCTCGCCGGTGTCCTTGCCGGTGCCGACCGCGGCGCCAACGCGCAGGCGACCCTGGTCGTCCTTGCTGGCCAGCGGGTAGGCCTTGGCTTTTTCGATGTCCTTGACGGTCATCATGCCTTTGAGGTTGAACTTGTCGTCGACGATCAGGACTTTTTCCAGGCGGTGCTTGTGCAGCAGCTCGCGGACTTCGTTCTTGTCGGCGCCTTCACGCACGGTGACCAGGCGCTCCTTGGGCGTCATCACCTCGCGCACCTTGGCGTCCAGGCGGCTTTCGAAACGCACGTCACGGGAGGTGACGATACCGACCAGGTCGCCGTTCTCCAGCACCGGAACACCCGAGATGTTGTTCAGGCGGGTCAGGTCGAACAGGTCGCGCACGGTGGCGTCGGCGTCGATGGTGATCGGGTCCTTGACCACGCCGGCCTCGAACTTCTTGACCTTGCGGACTTCGGCAGCCTGCTGCTCGATGGTCATGTTCTTGTGGATGATGCCGATGCCGCCTTCCTGGGCCATGGCGATGGCCAGGCGCGCTTCGGTCACGGTATCCATGGCGGCGGAGACCAGCGGAATGTTCAGCTCGATGCCGCGGGTCAAACGGGTCTTGAGACTGACTTCATTGGGCAGTACCTCGGAATAGCCAGGTACAAGGAGGATATCGTCGAAGGTCAGGGCTTCTTGGCTGATACGCAGCATCGCGGGGGCTCCCGGGCGGGAAAAATGGAAGCGCGCCATTATACTCATCCACGGCGCGCCGCTCAATGCAAAATAAGGGCCTTCGGTCAGCCTTGCGGCAGTTTTACCTGCACCACTGCCACCGGCTGGTCCAGCCAGTCGGCGAAGCTGTCGAGAAAGGCCTGGGTGAACCCGGCCTCGCCCCAGTTGTTGAAGATGAAGCCCAGGTTGGAAAAGGCACACGGCTGCAGGAACAGAAAGCCGTTGATGTCGTCCTCGAAACCGCACAGGGGACAGGTGAAGTTGTCCGTCACCCCGGGCATCCATTCCTCCAGGCTTTCGAACAGCGGCTCGCCGACCTCACGCCGGCATTCAGGGCAGCCGGCCTCTTCGAGAAAGCCTTCGGTGGGCGTATAGATGCAGCGCTTGAGCATCACCTCCAGGCCGTTGACCTGTTCGCCGAAGGGGAGCTTCTCGGGGTGCAGCGCCACCTTGCGGGCACCTTCGGCCAGGGCATGGCCCATGCGATTGCCAGTGCGCCCACAGGTGCTGAGCTGCTCCTCGACGATCTTCTCGCGCACCAGCCAACGCAGGATCGCCCGGGCGCGGGCTTCGTGCACCGGCACGGTGGACAGTTTGGGGACGATGATGCTCTGGGTGTTCATGAACGAAACGGGCCTGCGGACTGCGGTAGTGATGAGATTCTACCGCTCAACCACCGAGGTAGCGACCGATCAGCGCCAGCCCGCTGGCCAGCACCAACCAGGTGACCAAGCGCACGAAGGCCTCACGGGACAGCTTCTGGCTCAGGTGCCGACCTAACCAGAGCCCGACGACCATCACCGGTAGCAAGCATGCCGCGAGCCATAACAGGTGGGCATCGGCATACGCTCCGGCGATGAGAAACAGCGACAGGCGCACCACCGTGCTACAGCTGATCAGCGCACTCTGGGTCGCACGCGCCTGCTCCGTGGAGTCCAGCCGGGCATTGAGATAGATCGCATAAAGAAAACCCCCGCTGCCGAACAAAGCGCCGAACAACCCGCCCGCCGCGCCCATCGGCACGGCCCAGGCGCCTGCCAACCGCGCGGGCCGCACCTTTATCGCAAGGCCATACACGGCATACCCCGTCACGAACAGTCCCATCAGCAACAACAGAAGGTCTGACTTCAAATGCAGTAGGAAGACCACCCCCAGGGTGCAGCCCACCGCCATGCACGGCAGCAGCCTCAACAGCTCGCTGCGCGCCACCGCCCTGCGCGAGGGTAGCCAATTACCGAAGGCTGCCACGAAGTCCAACAGCACCAGCAGCGGGATGATCCGCGACAACGGCATGAAATGAATCAGTATCGGCCCTGCCACCAAGGCCGTGCCGAAGCCAGCAATGCCAAAGACGATGTAGGCAATGCCGACCCCTAGCAGGATGGGCAACCAATCAAGACCGGAAAACGGCAGTTGGGCAAGCATGGGCGTGATCCCTGACAAGACGCAGATAGGTTAGCCAGGCATGAGCCATGCCGACTAATATGCCTTTGCGCCCTCAGCCATCTCGAAAAGGCATGCCATGACTTCCATTCGCCAATTGCGCTATTTCGTGGAAATTGCCGAGAACGGCAGCTTCAGCGCAGCTGCCGAGCGGCTGTACATTGCCCAATCGGCCTTGAGCCGGCAGATCAAGGAGCTGGAACAGCAGCTTGGCACGCCGCTGTTCGAGCGTACTGCCCGCCAGCCACGCCTGACCGCGGCCGGACTGGCGTTTCTCGACCGCGCCCGACACCTGCTGGCTGACCTGGACAAGGCCGAACGCCTGGCCCGGGAGATTGGCCAGGGCTTGCGCGGCAGCTTGCGCCTGAATCACTCCAGCACCGTTCCGTTGACCGGACGGCTGCTCGAGCGCCTGGGCGGCTATCTGGAGGCCAACCCCGGCGTTTCCCTGGAGATCGCTCAGCAATCGTCGGAAGCGCAGTTGGAAGATATCGCCGAAGGACGTCTGGAAATCGGCCTGCTTCGCCTGCCCGTATTGCGCCAACATCAGGACGTGGAAACCCATATCTTGTTCAGCGAGCCGTTGCTGCTAGCCGTGGCGGCAAGTCATCCACTGGCAAACGCCACGCAGGTGGACCTGGAGCGATTGCATGAGGAGCGCTTTATCTCCATCCCCCATCGGCAGCGAGGGGGGTTGAGCTATCTATCCGCTTCGTTGTGCATGAAGGCGGGGTTCTTTCCCCGGGCCGCGCAGGTCGTTTCTCGCAAGACCACCCAACTGCAACTGATCCAGGCCGGTTTCGGAGTGGCGCTGTTGCCGGCGTGCATGCGCGACATTGCGCCGGCCTCGGTGCACTTCGTACCGCTGGATGAGCCTTGCCAGAGCACCGTAGCCCTGGCGTGTCGACGAGAGGCCGGGGACCTGGTGCGCCAGTTCGTCTCGGCGATGCAAGGCTCGAGCGCCAGCACAGACAACCAGGTGTGATGTCCTTTATCATGCCCGCCATGATCAGAGACCCCTTCGAACGACTCGGGCTGGACCGCGAGGTCCTCACCGTCAGCCAGCTCAACGGCCGCGCCCGCGTGCTGCTGGAGGACGTGTTCCGCAGCGTCTGGGTGGAAGGCGAGATTTCCAACCTCGCCCGCCCGGCCTCCGGGCACATGTATTTCACCCTCAAGGATAGCGGCGCCCAGGTGCGCTGCGCACTGTTCCGGCAGAACGCCGCGCGTGTGCGCCAGGCCCTGCGCGATGGCCTGGCCGTGCGCGTGCGCGGCAAGGTCTCGCTATTCGAGGGGCGTGGCGACTACCAGCTGATCCTCGACACCGTCGAACCAGCAGGCGACGGCGCCTTGCGCCTGGCCTTCGAGGCACTGAAGGAAAAGCTCGGTGCCGAGGGCCTGTTCAGTGCCGAACGCAAGAAACCGCTGCCGGCCCACCCGCAACGCATCGGCATCGTCACCTCGCCCACGGGCGCGGTGATCCGCGACATCATCAGCGTGTTCCGCCGCCGCGCGCCACAGGTCGAACTGAACCTGATCCCCACCGCCGTGCAAGGGCGCGAGGCCATCGGCCAGATCGTCCGCGCCCTGCGCCTGGCCGACAGCCAAGGCTACGACGCCCTGATCCTGGCCCGCGGCGGCGGTTCGCTGGAAGACCTGTGGTGTTTCAACGAAGAGGACGTGGCCCGTGCCGTGGCCGCCTGCGTGACGCCCATCGTCAGTGCAGTGGGCCATGAGACCGACGTGTCGATCAGCGATTTCGTCGCCGACGTGCGCGCACCGACGCCCTCCGCCGCCGCCGAGCTGCTGGCGCCGGACAGCAGTGGCCTGCAGCAACGCCTCGACAGCCTGCAGCGCCGCCTGCTGCTGCGCATGAAGAACCGCCTGGCCCATGATCACCTGCGCCTGGAAGGCCTGGCCCGGCGCCTGCGCCACCCCGGCGAGCGCCTGCGCCAGCAGGCCCAGCGCCTGGATGACCTGGACATGCGCCTGCGCCGCGCTTTCATGCTCACCATGAACCAGCGCCACGAACGTCTGGGCCGCCTCGACACGCGCCTGGCCGCCCAACACCCGGGCCGGGCGCTCAAGCTGCTCGGCCAACGCCTGGACACCCTCGCCGAACGCCTGCCGCGGGCGATGCGCGACGTGCTCAAGGACCGCCGCCAGCGCTTCCAGGCACAGCTGCAGACCTTGCAGGTGGTCAGCCCTTTGGCCACCCTGGCGCGTGGCTACAGCATCCTGCTCGACGAGCACGGCCAGGCCATCCGCAGCGCCGCCCAGACCCACAACGGCCAGCGCCTGACCGCACGCCTGAACGAAGGCGAGCTCAAAGTGCGGGTCGAGGACAACCACCAGACCCCGGTCACCCTTTCGCTACTGGACTGACACATGCCCCGCCTGCTCGCGCCTTTGCTCGCCCTTTCCCTGCTGTTGCTCGGCACCCATGCCCAGGCCAGCTACATCACCCGCCAGCTGAACAAGCCGGTGCCCGGCGGCGTGGCAGTGGTCAACCTCGGCCCCGCCGCCACTGCGCCCGCCGCACGTTTCGACGGCAAGCCGGTACTGGTGGTCCAGGAGCAGGGCAACTGGCTGGCCATCGTCGGCATCCCGCTGACCCAGAAACCCGGCACGGCCGTGATTACCCAGGGCGCTCGCACGCTGCCCTTCAACGTCGCCAGCAAGAAATACCCCGAGCAGCACATCACCCTGAAGAACAAGCGCCAGGTCAACCCCAACCCCGCCGACCTCAAGCGCATCGACCGCGAGCTTGCCGAGCAGATCAAGGCCTACCGCAGCTTCAGTCCTACGCTGCCGAGCAACCTGATCCTCGACAAGCCGGTCACCGGCCCCTTGTCGAGCAAGTTCGGCGTGCGCCGCTTCTTCAACGGCGAGGAACGCAACCCCCACGCCGGCCTGGACTTCGCCGTACCCGCCGGCACGCCGATCAAGACCCCGGCCAATGGCAAGGTGATCCTGGTGGGCGACTACTTCTTCAATGGCCGCACCGTGTTCGTCGACCACGGCCAGGGATTCATCAGCATGTTCTGCCACATGTCGAAGATCGACGTGAAACCGGGCCAGGCACTGCGCCGCGGCGAGGTGGTCGGCCGCGTGGGCGCAACTGGGCGGGCGACCGGGCCGCACATGCATTGGAACGTCAGCCTCAACGATGCACGGGTCGACCCGGCGATCTTCATTGGCGCCTTCCAGCCCTGAACACTGCGGTACGCCCGTCACGGGGCAAGCCCGTTCCCACAGGTTTCATGTTGACTCGAGTCGCGCAGTGAACCTGTGGGAGATTGCCCAGCCTTTCGGGCTGCGCTGTCGCGCAGAGAACAAGCGGCTAGCGCCGCCCCCCTGTAGGAGCGGGCTTGTCCCGCGATCGGGCCAGCCTACCCGACGGCATTTGCGCCCCCTGTAAAGACCGCGCAAGCGACGCTGCCTTTTCCAAAGCAATGAGCGATAAAATCTCGAAAGCCTGGGTTTTTTGAGCATTTCTATCAATTTTTCACAGAGGCTTGCCATCTCTCACCCCACTGGTTAGGGTTGAGGCATGAAAACCTCCAACACCCTCATTCTGCTTCGCCAACACCGCAGCCTCTGCCTGGTCAGTGCACGACTACCAGGGTGAATCGCGTCGCCTCGCCTTTTCATCTCGTTACGTTCGGCAGGCCCGATCACGGCCGCACACTAAAGGATTGCTTCCATGACCATGCTCAAAGACCCTTCGAAGAAATACCGCGCGTTCCCGACCATCGACCTGCCTGACCGCACCTGGCCGTCGAAGACCATCACCCAGGCGCCGATCTGGTGCAGCTCCGACCTGCGTGACGGTAACCAGTCGCTGATCGAGCCGATGGACTCGGAGAAGAAGCTGCGTTTCTGGAAGACCCTGGTGCAGGTGGGCGTGAAGGAAATCGAGGCCGCGTTCCCGTCCGCCTCGCAAACCGACTTCGACTTCGTGCGCACCCTGATCGAAGACGGCCACATCCCGGACGACACCACCATCCAGGTGCTCACCCAGGCCCGCGAAGACCTCATCGCCCGCACCTTCGAGTCCCTGCGCGGCGCCAAGAAGGCCATCGTGCACCTGTACAACGCCACCTGCCCGTCGTTCCGCCGTATCGTCTTCAACCAGGACAAGCAAGGCGTGAAGGACATCGCAGTCAACGCAGCCAAGCTGTTCGTCAAGTACGCAGCCCAGCAGCCAGACACCCAGTGGACCTTCCAGTACTCGCCGGAAACCTTCAGCGCCACCGAAATGGAGTTCGCCAAGGAAGTCTGCGACGCCGTGATCGAGGTATGGAACCCGACGCCTGAGCACAAGATCATCCTCAACCTGCCGGCCACCGTCGAAGTGTCGACGCCGAACGTGTACGCCGACCAGATCGAGTGGTTCTGCCGCAACGTCAACCGCCGTGACAGCGTGATCATCAGCCTGCATACCCACAACGACCGTGGCACCGGCATCGCCGCCACAGAACTGGGCCTGATGGCCGGCGCCGACCGCGCCGAAGGCTGCCTGTTCGGCAACGGCGAGCGCACCGGCAACGTCGACCTGGTGACCTTGGCGCTGAACCTTTATACCCAGGGCATCGACCCACAGCTGGACTTCTCCGACATCGACGGCGTGCGCAAGGTCGTCGAGGAATGCAACCAACTGCCGGTGCACCCACGCCATCCGTACGTCGGCGACTTGGTCCATACCGCGTTCTCCGGCTCGCACCAGGATGCCATCCGCAAGGGCTTCGCCAAGCAGAAGGACGGCGAACTCTGGGAAGTACCGTACCTGCCGATCGACCCGGCCGACATTGGCCGCAGCTACGAGGCGGTGATCCGCGTCAACAGCCAGTCGGGCAAGGGCGGCATCACCTACCTGCTCGAGCAGGAATACGGCATCAGCCTGCCGCGCCGCATGCAGATCGAGTTCAGCCAGGTGGTACAGGGCGAGACCGACCGCCTGGGCCTGGAAATGACCGCCCAGCAGATCTACAGCCTGCTGCACAAGGAATACCTCCAGGCCAATACACCGTATGCATTGGTCAGCCATCGCCTGCAGGAAGAAAACGGCCACAGCGCCGTGGAAGTGGAAGTCGCCGGCGAAGGCGAAACCACCCTGCACTGGCGCGGCAAGGGCAACGGCGCGCTGGAGGCACTGGTCGCCGGCCTGCCGATTTCGGTCGAGATCATGGACTACAACGAGCATGCCATCGGCGCCGGTACCAACGCCAAGGCTGCGGCCTACATCGAGCTGCGCGTGGCCGGCGGCCGCCCGGTGCATGGCGTGGGTATCGACGAGAACATCACCACCGCCAGCTTCAAGGCACTGTTCAGCGCCCTGAACCGCTCGCTGAGCCAGCAGGCTGCCAAGGCGGCGTAAACCGTCACGCAGTGATCAAGGCCCGCATCCTTCGATGCGGGCTTTTTTATGTCTGCTGGGCTGTTGGGGCTGCTATGCAGCCCTTTCGCGGCACAAGGCCGCTCCACAGGGATTGGCGTCTGTAGGAGCGACCTTAAAGGGACCCAGCGCGCTTCCAGGGCAAAAAAAAGGGGCGCTGACCAAAGCGCCCCATAAGCCGTGTAGCACACAACGAATCCGGTTTCAGTCCAACAAGGCCATCGCCTCGGCGCTGCACGCCTGGATCCGCGCCCAGTCGCCATTCTTGACCCAGCTGCTGTCGAGCATCCAGGTGCCGCCCACGCACATCACATTGGGCAGCGCCATGTAGCTGCGTACATTGCCTGGGTTGACGCCACCAGTAGGGCAGAAACGGATATCGCCGAACGGGCCGCCAAAGGCCTTGATCGCCGCCACGCCGCCACTGATCTCCGCTGGGAACAGCTTGAAGCGACGGTAGCCCAGGGCGTAGCCCATCATGATTTCCGACGGCGTGCTGATGCCCGGCAGCAGCGGGATATCGCTTTGCACGCCAGCCTCGAGGATGTCCGGGGTGATGCCTGGGGTGACGACGAACTGCGCACCGGCCGCTTCCACCGCGGCGAACATCTCGCGATCGAGCACCGTGCCAGCACCGACACACAGCTCCGGACGTTGCTCACGCAGCACACGGATGGCTTTGAGGCCATGCTCGGAGCGCAAGGTCACCTCCAGGGTGCGGATGCCGCCGGCAGCCAGGGCATCGGCCAGGGGCAGGATGTCGTCCTCACGGGCGATGGTGATCACCGGCAGGATGCGCGCCTGTTCGCAGATCGCGTCGATCCTCGCGGCTTTTTCAGCCATCGAGAGCAAAGGCTGTGGTCGTTCAAGGGTGGTCATGACAGTGGATCCTTGGCTCATGGGCACCAGTAGATGTCCAGGGGGTCGTGAAGAAAAGCGCGAATCGGCATTTCAGTAAGGTTTTCGCCCGCCGAGGCGGCGCGCAGGGTAGCGAGCTTGCCCTCGCCCTGCACCGCCAACGCGGTGAAGGCGGCCTTGGCCAGCATGGCGCGGGTCATGCTCAGGCGCTGGCGCGGTACGTTCGGGGCCAGCATCGGCAGGCAGCGGCGCCGACTGGCCAAGTCCAGGCCTTCATGCAGGTTGGGGCTGGCCGGGAACAGCGAGGCCGTGTGGCCGTCATCGCCCATGCCCAGCACCAGCACGTCGATCGCAGGCAACCCGGCCAGCGCCTGGTCGGCCTGCTCGGCCGCGGCCTCGAGATTCTCGGCATTGCGGTACAGCCCGAGGAAACGTGCCTTGGCCGCCGCGCCTTTGAACAGGTGGCGGTTCAACAGGCCGGCATTGCTGTCGGCATGCTCGACCGGCACCCAGCGTTCATCGGCCAGGCTGACCGTGACTTTGGTCCAATCCAGCGTTTCGGTGGCCAGCTTCTCGAAAAACGGTACCGGGCTGCGCCCGCCCGACAGCACCACGCAGGCCTGCCCTTTGCTGGCGATGGCCTGGCGCAGCCGCTCGGCCACGTCCCGGGCCAGCGAGGCCGCCAATGTGTTGGAATCCGCCAGCTGATGCACCTTCACGGTCGCCGGCAATTGCAGGTCAGATATCGCCATACCAAGCCCTCCCATCGCGAGTGATCAGCGCGATCGAACTCATCGGCCCCCAGGAACCGGCCGCGTAGGGCTTGGGGGCGTCCCCGGCGTTCTTCCAGCCGGCGATCAGTTGGTCGCACCATGTCCAGGCGTATTCAATTTCATCCTTGCGCACGAACAGGTTCTGGTTGCCACGCATCACTTCCAGCAGCAGCCGCTCGTAGGCGTCCGGGATGCGCGCACTGCGCCAGGTATCGGAAAAATTCAGCTGCAAGGGCCCGCTGCGCAGCTGCATGCCCTTGTCCAGGCCTTGCTCCTTGGTCATCACCCGCAAGGAAATACCTTCGTCCGGCTGCAGGCGGATGATCAGTTTGTTACCGATCTGCAAACGCTGTTCGGGGGCGAAGATGTAGTGCGGCGTCTCCTTGAAGTGGATGACGATCTGCGACAGCTTCTGCGGCATGCGCTTGCCGGTGCGCAGGTAGAACGGCACGCCGGACCATCGCCAGTTGCGGATGTCGGCGCGCAGGGCGACGAAGGTTTCGGTGTCGCTCTGGGCATTGGCGTTGTCTTCCTCCAGGTAACCCGGCACCGGCTTGCCGTCGCTGTAGCCGGCGATGTACTGGCCGCGCACCACGCGGGTGGCCAGGGCCTCGCCGGTGATCGGCGCCAGGGCCTTGAGCACCTTGACCTTCTCGTCGCGGATGCTGTCGGCGGACAGGTCGCTTGGCGGGTCCATGGCGATCAGGCACAGCAGCTGCAACAGGTGGTTCTGGATCATGTCGCGCAGTTGCCCGGCCTTGTCGAAATAACCCCAGCGGCCTTCGATGCCGACCTTCTCGGCCACGGTGATTTCCACGTGGGAGATCGAGTTCTGGTTCCACTGGGTTTCGAACAGGCTGTTGGCAAAGCGCAGGGCGATCAGGTTCTGTACCGTCTCCTTGCCCAGGTAATGGTCGATGCGGTAGACACGGTTCTCCGGGAAGAAACGCGCCACCGCATCGTTGACCCTGCGGGAAGACTCCAGGTCGTGACCGATGGGCTTCTCCAGCACCACCCGGGTGCGTTCGGCAAGGCCGGCCTTGTCCAGGTTCTCGCAGATGGCCCCATACACGGCCGCAGGCGTTGCGAAATAGGCGATCAGCGGCAGGTCCGCCGCCACCTGCCCGGCCAGGTCCTGGTAGCCCTCGGCCTGGAGGAAGTCCAGGCGCAGGTAGCTCAAGCGGCCAAGGAAGCGCCCCAGCACGCCGGGCTCGATATCGGCATCGGGCACGAAACGGCGCAGGTGGGCCTCGATGGTCGCCAGGTGCTGCTCGCCCTCTCCCGCTTCGCGAGCCAATGCCAGCAGGCGGGAATCGGGGTGCAGCAAGCCAGCCCGGTCGAGCTGGTAGAGCGCGGGGAACAGCTTGCGCAGCGCCAGGTCGCCCAGGGCGCCAAACAGGGCAAAGGTGCAAGGTTCTACACTGATCGCAGCCATGATGTTGGTTCTTTCCTAAAGTTGGCCTAGGAATATCGCTTTCAAACGCAGTTTTCAAGGGCTAATGTAGTAAAAACTACAACATTACCGACAAATACCACACACAAGTGGTGCGACACGGGCACCGACAGTACGATAGACACCGTGCAAACGGCCCGCTGTTCCATCAGCCGGCTGTCTTCCCGACCCAAGGACATACCATGGACCGCGTGCGAAACCTCCTGGAACAGATCCAGGGACGCCTCGACGAGCTGAACAAGGCCGAACGCAAAGTCGCCGAAGTCATCCTGCTCAACCCGCAACAAGCCACCCGCTTCAGCATCGCCGCCCTGGCCCAGGCCGCCAAGGTCAGCGAGCCGACGGTCAACCGCTTCTGCCGCTCCTTCGGCGTCAGTGGCTACCCCGAGCTCAAGCTGCAACTGGCCCAGAGCCTGGCCAGCGGCGCCGCCTACGTCAGCCGCGCGGTGGAAGCCGACGATGATCCGGCAGCCTATACCCAGAAGATCTTCGGCAGCGCCATCGCCTCGCTGGACAGCGCCTGCCAACAGCTCGACCCGCAACAGGTCAGCCGTGCCGTGGACATGATGATCCAGGCCCGGCAGATCCACTTCTTCGGCCTGGGCGCCTCGGCCCCGGTGGCCCTCGACGCCCAGCACAAGTTCTTCCGCTTCAACCTGGCCGTGTCGGCCCATGCCGACGTGCTGATGCAACGCATGCTGGCCTCGGTGGCCCACACCGGCGACCTATTCGTGATCATCTCCTACACCGGGCGTACTCGCGAATTGGTCGAAGTGGCGCGCGTCGCCCGCGAAAACGGCGCCTCGGTGCTCGGCCTGACCGCCGCCGGCTCGCCCCTGGCCAAGGCTTGCAGCCTGAGCCTGCACATCCCGCTGCCGGAAGACACCGACATCTATATGCCGATGACGTCGCGGATCATCCAGCTCACCGTGCTCGATGTACTGGCCACCGGCATGACCTTGCGTCGCGGCGTGGACTTCCAGCCGCACCTGCGCAAGATCAAGGAAAGCCTCAACGCCAGCCGCTACCCCGTCGAGGACGACGAACTCAGCTGAGCCGGTGCGCCTGCAGGCTCAGGTGAGCCTGCTGCCCGGGCGCCAGGCTCAGGCCCTCGCCGCTGCCGCTGGCCGCTTCGACACAGACGAAGCGCTGGCACTCACGCCCGCTGACCCCCACCAACGGCCGCCGCCCCGGGTGCCAGACCACGGTATCGTCGCTGTCGCCGGTATCGATGCACAGTTCGCGCTGCCAGGCCGGGTCCTGCAATTGCACCCGAGGCGTGCCTGGGTAGACCTTCTGGCACCCGCCCCTGAGCTTCAAAGCGCCATCTTCGCGGCAGGCCTGGCGATTCAGGCGGTCATAACCTTCGATGTCCTCGAGCCCGGACAGCGCTATCTGAGCAACGTCACTGATTCGCCAATAGGCCAGCAGCGCATGGCTCAGCTGGCATGGCTCGCTGTCCTGGTGCTCGGTGGTCAGACTCAGCTCCATGCGCCGGCCCAGTCGAGCATGCAGGTCGACCTGCCAATCGCACAGCTGCAGGCGCCACTTGAGGGTCACGCCCTCCTCGTCCTCCTGGCTGTCCATCAGCTTCCAATCGAGCAACCGCGCCCAGCCATGGGCCGGCCACAGGTCCTCGCTCGGGTGACGCCCGTACCACGGCCAGCACACCGGCACACCACCGCGAATGGCCCCCACCTGCGGCCACTGTTCGGCGCACCACAGCCAGGGCCGCTCGCCCGCTGGTTGGAAGTGCAGGAGTTGCGCGCCCTGGCGACTGAAAACCGCCTGGCAATGGGGGTGGTCGATGATCAGTACATCGCGCTGCTGGTAACGCTCCCATTCGAACGTCGGCCGAGGCCTCTGCGCGCAAAAGAAGCGATGTAGCGGATGTTCAGGCATGGTTCCAAGCTCTTGTTGTTTGAGACAGCGCTATCTCGGCTCAGGCCTCGTTTCCACCGCAGACCAGTGGAAACGAGGAAGCCGGAAATGGATGGCGTAAATTTACAACAATTTTTCTCAGAATGACGACTGAATCTTCAAACCCGCGACCAGCGCGTTGTCCACATCGTCCACCCCGCCCGGGCTCTTGATGTATTGCAGGTTGGGCCGCACGGTCAGCCAGTTGGTGACATGGAAGCCGTAGTAGAGCTCGGCGTTGTACTCGGTGCGCTGCAGCGGCACGAAGGCTGGGTTGTCGTAATCGTCGATGCCACTGGCGGCGTTGAGCTGCTCGGCACGCTTCTTCACGTCGTCGTTGACGTGGATGCGGGCGATGCCCAAGCCAATGTCATCCTTGGGTCGGGCATCGAAGGGGCCCTTGTAGACCATGCCGACCTGCTGGTAGTTGTCGATGACGTTGGTGGCCTTGTCATGCACCGTGAAGTTGGCGAACAGGCTCAGGCCCCGATTGACGTCGCCGCCGTGGGCGGTCACCTGCTGCTGGGCAACTACCCACCAGCCATGCTTGCTGGAGTGGGACTTGAAGTCGTTGCCGGTGATGCCCTGTGGCTGGCCATTGACGTCCTCGTAGATATCGTCGGCATTGGCGGTGCTGTAGTAGTAGCCCAGGCGGTACTCGCCCGGCAGGCCGTTGACCTTGGGCGACCAGACCATCTCCACCGGCAGGATGGCGCCCTTGGTGCCACTGCCGCTGAGCTTGAAGCCGTTACCGGTCTCCAGGTTCGAGGGGTTCTGCTCGAAGGCGCCCACCTGCACGAAGAACTCCGGGTTGATGTTGTATTTGACCCGCAGCGCCCACTGGCTGACCGGCCAGTTGTACCAGATGCCGCCTACCCAGTTGCCTACCTGGGAGCCGCAGAACGCCAGGTTCTGGAAGTCGCAGGGGAAGCTGTTGAAGTCCTCGCCTTCACCGAAGCGGCCGAATTTCACGTCCAGGGCGCCATCGAAGTACTTCTGCTTGATCCACATCTGGGTCAGGCGCCAGGTCTGGCCACGGCCCCAGACTTCCTGCACCGAGCTGAGGTGGCCGGCCCGCGGGTCGCCGATGCGGTCGTTGGAGAGGTTGCGACCGCTACGCTCGGTGATCGCCAGCTTGAACTCGGCGTCATGCCAGCCGAGGATCTTCTGCAGGTCCAGGTGCGCCCCGAGGGCGAACTGATCGCTGTAGCGTGCCGTCTTGTCGTCGTTGTAGCCGCCGTGCAGGTTGCCGGCCACTTCGCCGACATAATCGAGGGTGAAGTCGTAGCCTTTTTCCAGCAGTTCGGTGCGCGTCCCGCCCCAGTCGCCGGTCATCCATTTCGAGTCCGCCGAGAAGGCCTCGGCTGCCTGTGCCCCATTGCTGCCGACGATGGCCAGCATGGCCAGCGACCCCAGCGTCCTGATGCGTTTGCGATGATCCATCCCTTGTTCCTCACTCTTCTTGTTATTGATGGTGTAGACGATTCAGCGACTCTTGAAGCGCGCCACGTTGCCCGTGACCCCGGATACCGGTTCGGCAAGGTCCAGACGTTCGCCGCTTTGCGCGTCGAACAGCAGTACCCGGGCCGGGTCGAATTGCAGGTTCAGGTTGTCACCGACCCGGCAGGCAACATCCGGCGCCAGCCGACAGCAGACCTTGGCCTGGTTGAGGGTGACGAAAACCAGCAGGTCCGGCCCGGTGGGCTCGGTCACCTGCACTTGGGCGCGGATGCCAGGCAGGCCATTGCCCTCTCCCACGCCGATCTGCTCCGGACGGATGCCCAGGACCACTTCGCGCCCCTCCCATGCGTCCATCCGCCCCAGGGGCAACTCACAGCGCGCCTGGCCGCTGTCGAGCAGGGCCAGCAGGCGCCCTTCCTGTTTCGTCAAACGAGCCGGGATGAAGTTCATTGGCGGTGAGCCGATGAAGCTGGCGACGAACTGGTTGGCCGGGTCGTTGTAGATCTGCTGGGGCGTGCCGAACTGCTGGATGACGCCATCTTTCATCACCGCCACCTTGTCACCCAGGGTCATGGCCTCGATCTGGTCGTGGGTGACATATACGGTGGTGGTTTTCAGGCGCTGGTGCATCAACTTGATTTCGGTGCGCATCTCCACCCGCAGCTTGGCGTCCAGGTTCGACAGCGGCTCGTCGAACAAGTAGATTTTCGGCCGCCGCGCCAGGGCCCGGCCCATGGCCACCCGCTGTTGCTGGCCGCCGGAGAGCTGCCCGGGCTTACGGCCGAGCAGGTGTTCGATCTGCAGCAGTTTGGCGACCCGCGCCACCTCCTCGTCGATGGCCGCCTGGGGCATCTTGCGGATCTTCAGGCCAAAGGCGATGTTGTCGCGCACGTTCATGGTCGGGTACAGCGCATAGGACTGGAACACCATGGCGATGTCCCGGTCCTTGGGGCTCATGCCGCTGATGTCGGCGCCATCGACCAGAATCTCGCCACCACTGATGTCCTCGAGCCCGGCGATGCAATTCATCAGGGTCGACTTGCCGCAGCCGGACGGGCCCACCAGGATCAGGAACTCACCCGACTCGATACCCAGGTCGATGGCCTTGAGGGTATCGGCCAGGCCGCTGCCGTAGCGCTTGTTGACGTTGCGAAGTTCGAGCCGTGCCATATGTCACCCCTTGACCGCGCCGGCGGTCAGCCCGCGCAGGAAATATTTGCCGGCCAGCACATAGACCAGCAGGGTCGGAAGCCCCGCGATCATCGCCGCCGCCATGTCGACGTTGTATTCCTTGACCCCGGTGCTGGTGTTGACCAGGTTGTTCAGGGCCACCGTGATGGGCTGGGCGTCGCCGCTGGCGAACACCACGCCGAAGAGGAAATCGTTCCAGATCTGGGTGAACTGCCAGATCAGGCAGACCATGATGATCGGCACCGACATCGGCAGCAGGATGCGCCCGAAGATCGTGAAGAAGCCCGCACCGTCCAGCCGCGCCGCCTGCACCAGGGCCTCGGGCACGCTGCAGTAGTAGTTGCGAAAGAACAGCGTGGTGAAGGCCAGGCCATAGACGACGTGCATCAGCACCAGGCCCGCGGTGGTACTGGCCAGGCCCAGCTTGCCCAGGGTGAACGAGGCTGGCAGCAGCACGGTCTGGAACGGCAGGAAGCACCCGAACAGCAACAGGCCGAAGAACAGCTGCGACCCTCGGAAGCGCCACATCGACAGCACATAGCCGTTGAGCGCGCCGATCAGCGTGGAGAGCACCACCGCCGGCACGGTGATCTTCACCGAGTTCCAGAAGTAGCCGCCCACGGTGTCCCAGGCCTTGATCCAGCCGATGCCGGTGACCACCTCCGGCCAGCTGAGCAAGTTGCCGGCACGGATGTCCTCAGGTGTTTTGAAGCTGGTGAGCAACATCACCACCAGCGGGACCAGGTACAGCGCACAGGCAGCCAGCAGGGTGGCGTGAATGGCCAGGCGGCTGGGGGCGAACCAACGGGGGCTAGTCATGGCGCTTGTTCCTCAGTTCCGAATACAGGTAGGGCACCAGGATCGCCAGGATGGCGCCAAGCATGAGGATCGCGCTGGCCGACCCCATGCCCATCTGCCCGCGGCTGAAGGTGAAGTTGTACATGAACATTGCCGGCAGGTCGGAGGCATAGCCAGGGCCACCTGCGGTCATGGCGGCGACCAGGTCGAAACTCTTGATGGCGATGTGAGCGAGGATCATCAGGGCGCTGAAGAACACCGGCCGCAGGCTGGGCAACACGATGCGCAAATAGATCCTCGGCAGGCTCGCGCCGTCGACCTGGGCAGCCCGCACGATTGACGGGTCGACCCCGCGAAGGCCCGCCAGGAACAGCGCCATGACGAACCCGGAAGCCTGCCACACCGCGGCGATCACCAGGCAGTACACGACCCGCTCGGGATCCACCAGCCAGTCGAAGCGAAAGCCCTCCCAGCCCCAGTCGCGCAGCAGCTTGTCCAGGCCCAGGCCGGGGTTGAGCAACCATTTCCAGGCCGTGCCGGTGACGATCATCGACAGCGCCATGGGGTAAAGGTAGATAGTGCGGATGAACCCCTCGCGGCGGATGCGCTGGTCTAGCAGCACAGCGAGCAGTACCCCGACCACCAGGCTGATGCCGATGAACAGCCCACCGAACACCAGCAGGTTCTTGCTGGCAACCCACCAGCGGTCGTTGTCGAGCAGCTTGAGGTACTGGCTCAGCCCAGCCCACTTGTAGCTGGGCATGAAGCTTGAGTTAGTGAAGGACAGGACGAAGGTCCAGAGGATGTAGCCGTAGAAGCCCACCAGGACAATCAGCATGCTGGGCGCCAGCACCAGTTTCGGGAGCCAGCGCTGCAAGGCGTCCAGGGGTGAGGCCCGCAGGGTTGCGGTTGCTGTGTTCATGAGTGATACCGAGTCAATGGCGGCGCTGGGCACCGCATCGCGGGGCAAGCCCGCTCCCACAGAGTGAGCGCTGCCCACAGGTCATGCGGCACCTGTGGGCGTAGGCTCGTTATTGGGCCGCCTTGATCGCCGCGCCCAACTGCTTGGCCGCCTTGGCCGGGTCGGCCTTGGGGTCGTTGAGGAAGTTGGTGACCACATCGAAGATGGCCCCCTGCACGGCCAGCGACGAGGCCATGTTGTGCGCCATGCTCGGCTGCAGGCCATCGCCCTGCTCGGCTTGCTGGAAGTCCTTCTGCGACTGCTGGGTGCAAGCATCGAACTGGCTCATATCCATGCCCTGGCGCACCGGCAGCGAGCCCTTGGCCTGGTTGAAGGCAGTTTGGAAGGCCGGCTCCAGGGCGACCTTGGCCAGGTCGTTCTGGGCCTTGATGTCGTTGTCGTCCTTGAGCTTGAACATCGCCAGGGAGTCGATGTTGTAGGTGAAGCTGCCTTGGGTGCCGGGGAATGGCACGCACTGGTAGTCCTTGCCAGCTACCTTGTGTGCGGCAGTCCATTCGCTCTTGGCCCAGTCGCCCATGATCTGCATGCCGGCCTTGCCATTGATGACCTCGGCGGCGGCGATGTTCCAGTCACGCCCGGCGCGGTTGGCGTCCATGTAGGTCCCCAGGCGCTGCAGGACCTTGAAGGCCTGGACCATTTGGTCGCCGGTCAGGGTGCCTTGGTCCAGCTCGACGAAGGCTTTGTGGTAACCCTGCGGCCCCAGGACCGCCAGCACCAGGTTCTCGAACACAGTACTGTCCTGCCAAGGCTGGCCACCATGGGCCAAGGGCTGGAAACCTGCGGCCTTGAGCTTGTCCGCGGCGGTGAACAGTTCGTCCAGGGTGGTGGGCACCTTGGCCCCGGCCTTCTCGAACACCTGCGGGTTGACCCACAGCCAGTTGACCCGGTGGATGTTCACCGGCACGGCCACGTAGTGATCGTCGTATTTCCAGATGGGGGTGAGCTTGGCCGGCAGCAGTTGGTCCCACTGATTGGCCTGGGCCACGTCATCGAGCTCGGTGAGCAGGCCCAACGCGCCCCACTCCTGGATGTCCGGGCCTTTGATCTGCGCGGCGGCGGGCGGGTTGCCGGCCACGGCACGGCTCTTGAGCACGGTCATGGCAGCGGCACCGCCACCGCCGGCCACGGCGTTGTCCTTCCAGGTGAAGCCGTCCTTCTCGACTTGTTGCTTGAGGGTGTTCACGGCAGCGGCCTCGCCACCGGAAGTCCACCAGTGCAGGACTTCGACGGTGCCGTTGCTGGCGGCGGATGCATGAATCGGCATGAGCGAAGCGAGGGAAACGACAGCGGCGAGACGAGTGATCGCATTCATCGTGGGAAACCTTTCTTGTTGTTATGCATAGGCAAGTCATGGGTACTTGCGCTTGCATCCGAGTCTAACCAGACGCCCATGCCGGGCAGGTAACGAAGGGATGCGCAAATGTCACCGACTCGTGACATTCGACTGTTCAATCAGCGCTGCGCGGCAGGCTCAAGGTCACCCGCAACCCACCCTGGCGCAGGTTCAGCAGGCTCACCTCGCCGCCATGGCTGTGGGCGATATTGCGCGCGATACCGAGCCCCAGGCCGTAGCCCTGCTGCTGCCCGGCCAGACGAAAATGCGGCTCGAACACCTGCTCCAGACGCTGCTCGGGAACACCAGGCCCTTGGTCGTCCACCTGCAGGACGAAGCCGGTGGCGCTATCCAGAATACGCAGGTGCGCCCGCTCCCCGTATTTGATGGCGTTGTCGATCAGGTTGCCGATGCAGCGGCGCAAGGCCAGGGGCTTGCCCGGGTACGGCGCCAGGGCACGACCCTCGAGGGTGATGCGGCCATCGCCCAGGTAGGGCTCGGCGAGCATCTCAAGCACCTGGTTGAGGTCGATGGGCTCGATGTTCTCGTGGATGTCGGTGTCCTTCACGCATTGCAGAGCACCCTTGACCAACAGCTCCAGCTCGTCGAGGTCACGGCTGAACTTGGCCTGCATCCGCTCGTCCTCGAGCAGCTCGACGCGCAGGCGCAGGCGTGTGATGGGCGTGCGCAGATCATGGGACACGGCACTGAACAGCTGCGCACGTTCGGTCAGGTAGCGGCTGATACGCTCGCGCATGCTGTTGAACGCTCGCCCCACCTCGACCACTTCGCTGCCGCCCCCCTCGACCACCGGGGCCACGTCGGCCCCCAGGGACATCTCCCGCGCCGCCCGGGCCAGGCGCTTGAGCGGGCGGCTCTGCCAATGCACCAGCAAGCCGATGAACAACAGCAACAAGGCGGTGGTCAGGGCGATGAAGCCGATCTGCTGGCGTGGCAGCCGTTCGGCCTCGAGGCTGGTGTAGGGCTCGGGCAGCAACGAGGCGATGTACAGCCACTCGCCTTCGCCCAGGCGGATCTGCGTCACCAGCACCGGCGGGTTCAGCGGCTCCAGGGTCAGCGAGTAGTGCGCCCATGAGCGCGGCAGTTCGTCGAGCTTCAAGCCGCTGTTGAAGATACGCAGCTCCTGTGGGCTGACGAATTCCACCGAAATTTCCATCTGCTGGCCCAGGCGCTCGTGCAACACCTGCTCGAACACCTCGATCACCGCTCGCTTGCGTGGGGTGATCGGCAGCATGGGCATGTCCAGGGGTTTGTCGTTGAGCGAGACGAAGAAACGCGTGCCGCCCATGCTGCGCAGCTGGTCCAGCACCATGGGCCGGTAGGCCACCGGCAACGAACGAAAATAGCTGACGCTGGCGCTCATCGAATGCGCCAGGCTACGGGCGCTGGCCTGCAGGCCCTGGAGCTGGCTGGCGCGCAACTGGGAAACCCAGATCAGGCTCGACAGCCCTTGGGCCAGCAACACCACCAGCAGGGTAAGCAGCAGCATGCGCCCCAGCAACGAGCGCGGCAGCAAGCGCCAGCGTCGCTCAGCAGGCCGGGTAGACATGGGCTGCCAGCAGGTAGCCACTGCCGCGCACGGTGCGTATCAGCCGAGGCGGCTTGTCGGTGTCACGCAGGCGCTGGCGCAGGCGGCTGACCGCCATGTCGACGATGCGGTCCAGCGGCATAGGCTCGCGCCCACGGGTGGCGTTGCCGATGGTGTCGCGGTCGAGGATCTGCTGCGGGTGGTCGAGAAACAGCTTGAGCAGGGCGAAGTCGGCCCCGGAGAGGATCACCTCCTCGCCATCGCGGTGGAACAGCCGGTGGCTGATGGTGTCCAGGCGCCAGTCATCGAAGGTCAGTACGGCCTGGCTGGGCACCGCCTGACCGAACTCGGCGCGGCGCAGCAGGGCCTTGATCCGCGCCTGCAATTCGCGCGGGCTGAACGGCTTGCCCAGGTAGTCGTCGGCGCCCAGCTCGAGGCCAATGACCCGGTCGGCCTCGTCGGAGCTGGCGGTCAGCATGATGATCGGTACCCGTGCCAGGCGAGGATGCTGGCGCACCCAGCAGCACAGGCTGAAACCGTCTTCGTCAGGCAGCATCACGTCGAGGATCACCAGGTCGCAGGGCTCGCGCTCCAGCGCTTGGCGAAAGCCCTGGCCGTCGGCCTCGGCATGCACCTGAAACCCGGAGCGACTCAGGTAGGTTTGCAACAGCTCGCGAATTTCCTGGTCGTCGTCGACCATCAGGATCGATTTGCCGGTGGTGGTCACTGAACCTTCCTCTGAACAGTGGAAACGGGGCTGCCTGGCAGCCCATCGCGGGACAAGCCCGCTCCTACAGGGACAGCGTCGCGCCTGATTCGTGGGGGCTTGCTCCGCGATCGGGCTGACCTTGGCTCAATGATCCAACGCCTGCTGCAACGCGACGCCTGCCCCCAGCAACCCGGAAAACTCCGCCGTCACCAGCCACACCGGCACCCCGTCGAAATACCCGCTCATGCAGCCCTTGTCGGCAAAGCTCGCGGCAAAGCCGCTGCGCAGGAACAACTCGGCAAAACGCGGGATCACGCCGCCGACAATATAGACGCCGCCCCGGGCACCGAGGGTCAGGACATTGTTACCAGCGACTCGCCCAAGGAAGCGGCAGAACTGCTCGACCACCGCCAGCGCTCGGGGTTCGCCGCCTAGAGCGGCATCGGTGATCTGCGCCGGGGTCTTGTGTCTGGGTGTGTCCCCATCGAGTGCGCACATGGCCTGGTACAGGCGCACCAGACCACCGCCACTGAGCACCGTTTCGGCGCTGACATGGCCGATTTGCCCGTGGATCTGCTGGTGGATCGCGGCCTCGCGTGCGTTGCCCACCGGCAGGTCGACATGCCCGCCCTCCCCCGGCAAGGCCAGCCAGTGCTGGTTGTCCAGGCGCAACAGGCTACCCACGCCCAGCCCGGTACCGGGGCCGATGACCAGGGCCGGCCGAGCGGGGTCGGCCGTGCCCGCGCAGACCTGGCGATATTCGCCGTCCTGCAGGCGTGTCATGCCCAGGGCCATGGCGCTGAAATCATTGATCAACAGCAGGCGCTCGACCTGCAGGGCCCGGCAAAAGGCACTGCGGCTCAGGCGCCAGTGGTTGTTGGTGAAGCGGAACTCGTCGCCGCTGACCGGCCCCGCCACCGCCAGGCATACGGCGGCCAGGCCACCGCGGGGAATACCTTGCCCGGCGAGGTAGGCCTCAATGGCCTGCTCGGGGTTGGTGTAGTCGGCGGTCGCCAGGACCTGCACGGCCTGCAGCTGGTTGTCGTGCCACAGGCCGAAGCGCGCGTTGGTGCCACCGATGTCGCCAACCAGCAAAGCCTTCATTTGAGCTGCTCCAACGCCGAGGTGAAGGCGCTGGCGCCCTGCTCGGCCGAGCTGAACGCCACACGCATGAAGCCGAACAGCTCGCGCCCCATGCCCAGGTCGTTGCCCTGGGGGGCCGTGGGCAGGTCGCGGGTTGCCAGCTCTTCGGCCGACACCATGATCTGCAGCGTGCCTTCGACACCGTCGACCCGCACGATATCACCATCGCGCACCCGCGCCAGCGGGCCGCCGTCATAGGCCTCCGGGCAGACGTGGATCGCGGCCGGGATCTTGCCTGAAGCGCCGGACATCCGCCCGTCGGTCACCAGTGCGACCTTGTAGCCGCGGTCCTGCAGCACGCCCAGGAATGGGGTCAGCTTGTGCAGCTCGGGCATGCCGTTGCAACGCGGGCCCTGGAACCGCACCACCGCGACGAAGTCACGCTCCAGCTCGCCGGCCTTGAAGGCATCGGCCAACGATTGCTGGTCATGGAATACCCGCGCCGGCGCTTCCACCACCTGATGCTCCGGCGCCACGGCAGACACCTTCATGACGCCCCGGCCAAGGTTACCGTTCATCACTCGCAGGCCACCTTCGGCCGAGAACGGCCGCGCCACCGGGCGCAGGATACTCTCGTCCAGGCTCTGGCGTGGGCCTTCACGCCAGACCAGCTTGCCTTCTTCCAGGAACGGCTCCTGGGTGTAGCGGCGCAGGCCGTGGCCAGCCACCGTATTGACGTCTTCGTGCAGGAGCCCGGCGTCGAGCAGTTCGCGAATGAGGAAGGCCATGCCACCGGCGGCCTGGAAATGGTTGATGTCGGCCTTGCCGTTGGGGTAGACGTGGGACAGGGTCGGCACCACCTCGGACAGGTCCGCCATGTCCTGCCAGGTCAGCTGGATACCCGCGGCCTGGGCGATGGCCGGGATGTGCAGGGTATGGTTGGTGGAGCCCCCGGTGGAGTGCAGGGCGACAATGGCGTTGACCAGGGCCTTTTCATCGACGATCTCGCCCAGTGGCATGAAGCTGCCGCTGGCCTTGGTCATGCGCGTGACCTGCTGCGCCGCTTCGGCGGTCAGGGCATCGCGCAGCGGGGTATAGGGGTTGACGAACGAAGCACCCGGTAGATGCAGGCCCATCACTTCCATCACCAGCTGGTTGGTGTTGGCCGTACCGTAGAAGGTACAGGTACCCGGGCTGTGGTAGGACTTCATCTCCGACTCCAGCAACTCCTCGCGGCTGGCCTTGCCCTCGGCGTAGCGCTGGCGCACGTCAGCCTTTTCCTTGTTGGAGATGCCCGACGGCATCGGCCCACCTGGCACGAAGATGGTCGGCAGGTGGCCAAAGCGCAGGGCGCCCATCATCAGGCCGGGGACGATCTTGTCGCAGATACCCAGCATCAACGCCGCATCGAACATGTTGTGCGACAGCGCGATGGCCGTGGACAGGGCGATTACCTCACGACTGGCGATGGCCAGCTCCATGCCCGGCTCGCCCTGGGTGACGCCGTCGCACATGGCCGGCACACCACCCGCGAACTGGCCGACCGAACCGATCTCACGCAGGGCCTGTTTGATCTGCTCCGGGAAGTGCTGGTACGGCTGGTGGGCCGAGAGCATGTCGTTGTACGCCGAGACGATGGCCACGTTGGCGGCGTTCATCATCCGCAGGCTTTGCTTGTCCTGGGCGCCGCAGCCGGCCACGCCATGGGCGAAGTTCGCACACTGCAGGCTGGCACGCATGGGGCCATCGCTGGCCGCGCCGCGAATCAGCTCCAGGTAGCGTTCACGGGTGGCACGGCTGCGTTCGACCAACCGTTCGGTGACCTCAAGGATGCGCGGATGCATGTACTGGACTCCAGGCTAACTGTGGGGGTGGCGTCTTCGGGCATTTCCCCTCCAAACGATTGCGGCCTAGGCTCAAGGTAAGGGGGCCTGACGCGATCACGGGGCGGTCTGCCCGACCACTCGTTGTAGGTTTAACAAAATACTGCCATCAAAAAGGCTTGTTTTCTATCCTGCGAGGAATAATCTTGTAATTCCAATAACAAAACCGTTTCAGTGAAGTCACCTTTTTTGCCACGGCTTCACCCGGACCGCCAGAGGTAATGCCATGACCCTTCGCATCGCGATCAATGGATTTGGCCGCATCGGACGCAACGTCCTGCGCGCACTCTATACCCAAGGCTACCGCCAGGACCTGCAGGTCGTCGCCATCAATGACCTGGGCGACAGCGCGATGAACGCCCATCTGCTCAAGTACGACAGCGTGCACGGCACGTTCGAAGCCAGTGTGGAGGCCGACCAGGAGAGCCTGACGGTCAACGGCGACCGCATCTCGGTCAGCGCCATCCGCAACCCGGCGGAGCTGCCGTGGAAGGCCGAGGGCGTGGATGTGGTGTTCGAATGCACCGGCCTGTTCACCGACCGCGCCAAGGCCGCCGCCCACCTGGCCGCCGGGGCGCGCAAGGTGATCGTCTCGGCACCGGCCAAGGGCGCCGATGCCACGGTGGTCTACGGGGTCAACCATGACACGCTGAAGGCTTCGCACCAGATCATCTCCAACGCCTCCTGCACCACCAACTGCCTGGCGCCGATCGCCCAGGTGCTGCACCGCGAGTTCGGCATCGAGCAAGGTTTGATGACCACCATCCACGCCTATACCAACGACCAGGTGCTCACCGACGTCTACCACAGCGATCCTTACCGGGCGCGTTCGGCCACCCAGTCGATGATCCCGAGCAAGACCGGCGCCGCCGAGGCCGTAGGCCTGGTACTGCCGGAGCTGGCCGGCAAGCTCACCGGCATGGCCGTGCGGGTGCCGGTGATCAATGTGTCGCTGGTGGACCTGACCGTCAACCTCAAGCGCGACGTCAGTGCCGAGCAGGTCAACCAGCTGTTCCTCGAGGCCAGCCGGCACTCCCGGATACTGGGCTACAACGCCTTGCCGCTGGTGTCGTGCGACTTCAACCATAACCCGCTGTCGTCGATCTTCGATGCCAACCATACCCGGGCCAACGGGCGGATGCTCAAGGTACTGGCCTGGTACGACAACGAATGGGGCTTCTCCAACCGCATGCTGGATAACTGCCTGGCGTTGTGCAACGCCCGCTGATCGCGGTGTCGAGCTGCACTGTCGCGCAGCGAACACGTGGCGACTGTGGGGACTGCAATTGGGCCGGGCCTGATATCGCGTCGCCTGGTAAGGGCTTCGCCCTTGATCGCGGGGCAAGCCCGCTCCTACAGATTGCTAGCCGGGCCTGTGGGCGGGCTTGTCCCGCGATTGGGCCGGGCCTGATATCACCACCGCCTGGCAATGTGATTACAGATTAGACTTGACCAACAGAGCGGATGATAAGCATTATCATTCGCTTCCTATCGGTCAGGTTTTCCCGTGAGTCAGTCCCGGTTCAACACAGTCTTCGTCACCCAGCGCCTCACGCTGTTGCGTACGCTGCAACGCATGGTGGGCAACCCCAGCACCGCCGAGGATCTGTTGCAGGAAACCTACCTTCGCGTCACCCGCGCCCTGGGCGAGCGGCCGATCGAGCACCTGGAGCCGTTCGTGTTCCAGACCGCGCGCAATCTCGCCCTGGATCACCTGCGCGCCCGCCGTGTGCAGGCACGTACCTTGGTCGAGGACGTCCCTGACGACATCCTGCACAACGTCGCCGCCCCCACCACCAGCAACGAGGATGCCGCCCATGCCGAGCAGTTGCTCGAGCGCTTGAGCGTCAGCCTCGGCCAATTGACACCGCGCCAGCAACGCATCTTCATCCTCAGTCGCCTGCACGGCGCCAGCTACCTGGAAATCGCCGAACAATTGAACGTCTCGGCCAGCACGGTACAGAAGGAACTGAAACTGATCATGGCCATTTGCATTGGCGTGGCCGACCGCCTCAAGTGAGCCGACCACTCGCCGGCCGGTCCAGGCAAAGCCCTTGCCTTGCTTCACCGCAGCCTTGATCATTTGCGAAAAGACCTACAGCAAGGATTCTCCGTGACTGACAGCCCTGCCCCTGGCCCGTCGCCTGCCGAGCCTGATGCCCGTGCCCGCGCCATGGACGAAGCGCTGGACTGGCTGGTGCGCCTGCAATGCGCCAGCGAAGAGGACACCCAAGCCTTCGAGGCCTGGCTGGGCGCAGCTGCGGAAAACGCCGAGGCCTATGTCGAAGCCGAGGCCCTGTGGAACGGTGCGCCACTGCGCCAGGCCGCTGCGCAACTGCACCACACCCGGCGCCGTTCCGTGGGCGGTCGCCTGCGCGCCCACTGGAAACCCCTGGCCACCGCCGCCGTGCTGCTGGTCGGGCTGTTCACCTTCGGCAACCTGCCTGTACGCCTACAGGCCGACCATCTGACGGTGGTCGGCGAACGCCAGCGCCTGCAGTTGGGCGATGGCGCCAAGGTGCTGCTCAACACCGACTCGGCCTTCGCCAGCGACCTGCACAATGGCCGCCAGGTCGCCCGCCTGCTCCAGGGCGAAGCCTATTTCCAGGTCCCCGGCAATACCCTTGAGCCTCTGGAAGTCCAGGCCGGCCCCTTGCGGGCGCAGGCGAGCGACACCGATTTCGCCGTTCGTTACCTCGACGGCCAGGCCCAGGTCAGGGTGCAGCGCGGCGATATCGACCTGCAGGCGGCCAGCGATCAACGCATTCGCCTCAGTGCCGGCGACAGCATCAGCGTGGGGGCCCAGGGTTTTGGCACGCGTCAACGTGCCGACCTGCGCAAGGACCTTGCCTGGGTCGATGGCCGCCTGGTGTTCGAAAATTGCCCATTGAGCCAGGTACTGGCCGAAGTCCGGCGCTACTACCCAGGCTGGATCATCAACCGCAACGCAAACCTCGACCACGTCGCGGTGACCGGCAACTACCGCCTCGACCAGCCGCTGGAAACCCTGCGCGCCCTCGCCCACATCACCTCGGCACAGCTGCATGAGTATCCGGCACTGGTGATCCTCAACTGATCTGCTGGTTTTTTTTACGCGATTGCCGCCCTTCGTCCGTCTCGTTATAGCCAATGCGACTGATTCTTGTTCGAAAACGAGAACAGCCATCACCTATAACAGTTCGCGCGTCAGGGAGCGCCTTCGATGTCCACAGGTTCAACTCGCCCATCCAACCCGTCCCGCCGCATGGGGCAATTGTCCCTGCTGACCCTCGCCCTGCTCGCCAGCGGCGCCTGCAGCCTGCCGGCACTGGCCGCGGAACCGGCCCAGGCCAGCAGCCCACGCATGGGCGACTACCGCTTCGCCATCGACCAGCAACCCTTGGTCGCTGCAATCAATGCGTTCAGCCAGGTCACTGGCTGGCAGGTCGGCTTTAGCGCCGAGGTGGCCGAGGGCGTTTCGTCGCCAGGCGTGCGGGGCTCGTTGGCACCGGAAGCGGCGCTGCACCGCCTGCTGCAAGGAACCGGGCTCAAATTCCGCACCATCGGCAATGGCAACGTGGTGCTGGAGCGCCAGATGACGGGCAACGCCATCGCCCTGCAGCAGCTGACGGTCAGTGCCACCCGCAGCGCTCAGGACGTCAGCCAGGTACCGAGCACCGTGACAGTGCAAACCCGCCAACAGCTGGACCGGCAGAACGTCAACAACATCCAGGACATGGTGCGCTACGAGCCCGGCGTATCGGTGGCCGGCACCGGCCAGCGCAGCGGTTTGAATGGTTTCAACATTCGCGGCATCGACCGCGAACGCATCCTGACCCAGGTCGACGGCGTCTCCATCCCGGACAGTTTCTTCTACGGCCCCTACGCGCAAACCCAACGCAACTACGTCGACCCGGAAATCGTCAAGCGCGTGGAAATCCTGCGCGGCCCGGCGTCGGTGCTGTATGGCAGCAACGCGATTGGCGGTGCGGTGAGCTACTTCACCCTCGATCCAGACGACATCATCAAGCCCGGCAAGGACGTCGGTGCCCGCCTGAAGACCGGCTACAGCTCCGCCGATGAAAGCTGGTTGACCTCTGCCACCGTCGCCGGCCGCCAGGGCGACTTCGACGGCCTGCTGCACCTGAGCCAGCGCAACGGCCACGAAACCGAATCCTACGGCGAGCACGGCGGCACCGGCCTGGACCGCACCAAGGCCAACCCGGTGGACGCACGCACCACCAACGTACTGGCCAAGTTGGGCTGGAACTATGCCGATGACGCACGCCTGGGCTTGACCTACGAGCGCTACAAGGACGATCGCGACCAGAACATCCTCAGTGCGGTAGGCGGTCCTTTCATCCCTGGCTGGGGCGCTTCGAACATGTACCGTGCGCGTACCAGTAACGACACCATTACCCGTGAGCGTTTCGGCATCAACCATGAGTTCGGGCTCGATAGCCTGGTGGCCGACCATGTGAAGTGGAGCTTGAACTACCAGGTCGCCAAGACCGATCAGAACACCGAGGAGCTCTATGTGCCCGGGGCGCGTGAAGTCTTGCGCACGCGCAACACGACCTACAAGGATCGCAAGTGGGTCTTCGACGCCCAGCTGGACAAAGCATTCAGCCTGGGTGAAACCGACCACCTGCTGACCTATGGCACGACCCTCAAGCATCAGGAAGTGGCCGGCTCACGCAGTGGTGCCGGCACCTGCCTGGCCGTCGGCAGAGACTGCCCTGCCGAAGGCGCGGACAGCCCGAAGGATGGGCAGGTGCTCGTCAGCGACTTCCCGGACCCGACGGTCAATACCTACAGCCTCTTTGTCCAGGACGAAATCCGCTGGAACGATTGGACCTTCCTCCCCGGTGCACGCTATGACTACACCCGCATGAAGCCGAAGATGACGGACGA
This sequence comes from Pseudomonas guariconensis, assembly GCF_015680235.1. Classification (GTDB taxonomy): domain Bacteria; phylum Pseudomonadota; class Gammaproteobacteria; order Pseudomonadales; family Pseudomonadaceae; genus Aquipseudomonas; species Aquipseudomonas guariconensis_A. Next base: position 23,540 of record NZ_JADLJL010000008.1, on the reverse strand, counting down.
ATTCCTGCGTGGTCTGGAGAACGGCAGCGGCAGCGCGCAAAACGTCGACGACTCGGCCAAGAAGTGGCATCGCCTGTCGCCCAAGCTGGGTATCACCTACGCCTTCGATGACAACTACACCTGGTATGGCCAGTACGCCGAAGGCTTCCGCACGCCGACGGCCAAGGCCATGTATGGTCGCTTCGAAAACGCCGAGCTGGGCTATAGCGTCCAGGGCAACCCGAACCTGGAGCCTGAAAAGAGCAAGAGCTATGAAACCGGCCTGCGTGGCAACTTCGAGGCGGGTAACTTCGATGTCGCGGTGTTCTACAACAAGTACCGTGATTTCATCGACGAAGACGCGGTCAAGAGCCTGGACCTGCTGCCCACCTATCAGGCCAACAACATCAGGCACGCCACCATCAAGGGTGCCGAGGTCAAGGGCCGCCTGAACCTCGACCACTTCGGCGCGCCGCAGGGCCTGTACACCCAAGGCTCGATCGCCTATGCCCATGGCCGCAACGACGACAGTGGCCAGCCGCTGAACTCGGTCAACCCGCTGACCGGCGTGTTCGGGCTGGGTTACGAGCAGCCGAACTACGGCGGCCTGGTGAGCTGGACCCTGGTCAAGCGCAAGACCCGTGTCGACGACAGCACCTTCTTCGCCCCGGACGGCCAGAGCTCGAAGTTCCGTACGCCAGGCTACGGCGTGCTGGACCTGAGCGGCTTCTACAAGGTGACCGACGACCTCACGGTCAATGCCGGCCTGTACAACCTCACCGACAAGAAGTACTGGCAGTGGGACTCGGTACGCCGCTACGACGGCCAGGGCGAAGCTGCCGTGACCCAGCCGGCCAACCTCGACCGCCTGACAGCACCAGGGCGTAACTTCGCCATCAACCTGGTGTGGGATATCTGATCCGTTCGGCGCAGCGGCCTGGGTGCCTGTGAGATCGAGCGCCGCGCGGGCGGCGCTCGATCTCACAAACAACACCCCCCCACAGAGGTACGCCCTCCTGCTCGAACAGAATTTTTACGTCCAGCCACTACCTCGTTCGTCTTGTCACTAGAGCCCAATTTCCCAAGGACCTACCATGACCGCCACTTCCCTGCGTTCGCAACGCCTGAACCAGGTCACCCACGCCCCTCACACCGAGCTGGACGCCCTGGTCAAATCGCACAAGCCATTCGACAGCCGCGAAAGCTTCGCCCGCTTCGTGGTTGCCCAGTACCTGTTCCAGTCCGAGCTGCAGGCGCTGTACAACGACCCGAAACTGATCGCCATCTTTCCCGACCTGGCCGCCCGCTGCCGTGCCGAGCAAGCCCGCCTGGACCTGGCCGACCTGGATACCGAGGTGCCCGCCCGGGTACCCGGCGCACTGCACAACCCCACCCTCGGCCAGGCCTTGGGCTGGATCTTCGTCTCCGAAGGCTCCAAACTGGGCGCCGCGTTCCTGATCAAGCGTGCCGTGGCCCTGGAGCTGTCCGACAGTTTCGGTGCCCGTCACCTGGGCGAGCCGGAAGGTGGCCGCGCCGAAGGCTGGAAGCAGTTCACCCGGATTCTCGATGGCCTTGAGCTGTCGCCCGAGGAAGACGCCGCTGCCGAACGTGGCGCGGTCGCGGCCTTCGAACGTTTCACCGAGCTGCTCAAGCATGCCTATGCCGCCGATGCTGCACTGGCCTGACACGCTTCACCCGGCCGCCTAGGCGGTCGGGCCCTTCCCTGCAGTGAGACCATGACCCGACCTGCCCGCTCCAAACTGTCCCGCCTGTTGTTCGCACTCCTTGCTTACGTCAGCCTGGGCATCGGCCTCGTGGCCATCGTCATCCCCGGCCTGCCGACCACCGAGTTCATCCTGCTCGCGGCCTGGGCCGCCACCCGCAGTTCCCCCCGCCTGAGCGCCTGGCTGGAAAACCATCGCCTGTTCGGGCCGATCCTGTACAACTGGCGCAATGGCAAGGTGATCCAGCGCCGGGCCAAGGTCAGCGCCACCCTCAGCATGCTGCTGTGCGCCGGTCTGATGCTGGTGTTCCTGGAGGCCCGTTGGCCGGTCTTCCTGGCCATCGGCGGCATGGCCCTGGGTAACCTGTGGATATGGTCGCGCCCGGAACGCCCTACCCCACCCAACCCGGGCGAACGTTCACAAGCTCAGCACTCCTGAATACAGCGCGTAGGCGGCCAGGCCGGCCCCGGCCAGCACCGCTGCGAAGATCAGCTTCTCCCATCGGGTGAACAGGGCTTGCCCCTGCTCATGCTTGGCCCGGGCAAACAGGATCACCCCAGGCGCATACAACAGCGCCGACAGCAGCAAGTACTTGAGACCTCCGGCATATAGCAGCCAGACGGCATAGAGCAACGCGACCATGGCCACCAGCAGGTCCTTGCGGCGCCGCCGTTGTTGCCCGGCATAACCTTCACCGCGCAGCGTCAGCAACACAGCATAGGCCGCGGACCAAAAGTACGGCACCAGGATCATCGACGAGGCCAGGTAGATCAGGCTGGTATAGGTGCCCGCGGAGAACAGGGTGATCAGCAGGAAGCCCTGGATCATGCAGTTGGTCAACCACAGCGCATTGGCCGGTACATGGTTGGCGTTTTCCCGCGCCAGGAAACGTGGCATGGTCTTGTCCCGGGCCGTGGCGAAGAGGATCTCCGCGCACAGCAGTGCCCACGACAGCAAGGCCCCGAGCAACGACACCGCCAGCCCGATGCTGATCAGCAACGCGCCCCAGGGCCCGACGATGTGCTCGAGTACCGATGCCAGCGACGGGTTCTGCAGCTTGGCCAGTTCCGGCTGGGTCATCACCCCTAGCGACAGCACATTGACCAGCACCAGCAGGGCCAATACACCAAGAAAACCGATCACCGTGGCCTTGCCCACGTCCGAGCGATGCAGGGCCCGGCCGGAATAGACGCTGGCGCCCTCGATACCGATGAACACGAACACGGTCACCAGCATCATGTTGCGCACCTGCTCCAGCACGCCGCCGAACTTCGGGTTGCCCAGGCCCCAGATGTCGCGGGTGAAGATATCGGCACGGAAGGCAAAGGCCGCGATGACGATGAACATCAACAGCGGTACCACCTTGGCGATGGTGGTCACCTGGTTGATGAACGCCGCTTCCTTGATGCCGCGCAGCACCAGGAAGTGCACCGCCCATAGCAGCAGCGAGGCGCAGCCGATGGCCGCCGGCGTGTTGCCTTCGCCGAACACCGGGTAGTAGAAGCCCAGCGTGCTGAACAGCAGGACGAAATAGCCGACGTTGCCCAGCCAGGCGCTGATCCAGTAACCCCAGGCCGAGGAAAAACCCATGTAGTCACCGAAACCGGCCTTGGCATAGGCATACACCCCGGAGTCGAGTTCAGGCTTGCGGTTGGCCAGGGTCTGAAACACGAAGGCCAGCGCCAACATGCCCACTGCGGTGATCCCCCAACCGATCAGTACCGCCCCGACATCGGCCCGGGCCGCCATGTTCTGCGGCAACGAAAAGATGCCGCCGCCAATCATCGAGCCGACCACCAGTGCGATCAACGCACCCAGGCGCAGCTTTTGTCCCGGTTCAGCCATGGGTCCTCTCCTTGGTGCGTTGCAATACGCATGAAACAACCGCCCCTATAAATAACTGCAGCGTTTTATAGTAGCCCATGCGATCAAACGTTAAAAACTCATAACAACGCGTTCTATGTCCTTGGTATTAATACTGCGCGTTCCTTGCCTCAGGTCAACGCCTGAAACTTTTAATACAGAATATGTACCGAAACTTGCTTCTCAGCCAAAAACGGCTAGCGTTCTATGCTCGCAGGCGACACAGAGTGTTTACTCTAGATCGACATGGAAGTGCCAGCGCGCAAGGCCTGCAGCCGGGTAGTCGGCACGCTCCAGGAGGTTATGTGAAGGAATTTTCCTACTTCACATCGTCATAAACTGACCCAGGTCAGCGAATGGCAACGACGTCGGAATTACGCTGAGGTCAACGTTCTCCTGACATGGAGTTGTTAAATGTCTGATTCTCCCGGAAAACTAAAACTGGGTGCACTCGTTGCACTTGTCGTCGGCTCGATGATTGGCGGCGGCATCTTTTCATTACCGCAAAACATGGCAGCCAGTGCCGGTGTCGGCGCGGTGCTGATCGGTTGGGCCATTACCGCCGTGGGCATGTTGACCCTGGCCTTCGTGTTCCAGACCCTGGCCAACCGCAAGCCCGACCTGGACGGCGGGGTGTATGCCTACGCCAAGGCCGGTTTCGGTGACTACATGGGCTTTTCCTCGGCCTGGGGTTACTGGATCAGCGCCTGGCTGGGCAACGTCGGCTACTTCGTGCTGTTGTTCAGCACGCTGGGCTATTTCTTCCCGATCTTCGGTGAAGGCAATACCCCCGCCGCAGTGATCGGCGCGTCCATCCTGCTGTGGTCGGTGCACTTCCTGGTGCTGCGCGGCATCAAGGAAGCGGCGTTCATCAACCTGGTCACCACGGTGGCCAAAGTCGTGCCGCTGGCGCTGTTCGCCCTGATCTGCCTGTTCGCCTTCAAGCTCGACATCTTCACCGCCGACATCTGGGGCGAAGGCTCGCCGGACCTGGGCAGCGTGATGGATCAGGTGCGCAACATGATGCTGGTGACCGTGTGGGTGTTCATCGGCATCGAGGGCGCGAGCATCTTCTCCTCGCGGGCGGAAAAACGCGCCGACGTGGGCAAGGCCACGGTCATTGGCTTCATCACCGTGCTGCTGTTCCTGGTACTGGTCAACGTGTTGTCGCTGGGCGTGATGACCCAACCGGAGCTGGCCAAGCTGCAAAACCCGTCGATGGCTGCCGTACTCGAGCACGTGGTCGGTCACTGGGGCGCGGTGCTGATCAGTGTCGGCCTGATCATCTCGCTGCTCGGCGCCTTGCTGTCGTGGGTACTGCTGTGTGCCGAGATCATGTTCGCCGCGGCCAAGGACCACACCATGCCGGAGTTCCTGCGCCGCGAGAACGCCAACCATGTGCCGGCCAACGCCCTGTGGCTGACCAACGCCATGGTGCAGATCTTCCTGGTCATCACGCTGTTCTCCAACAGCACCTACCTGTCGCTGATCTACCTCGCCACCTCGATGATCCTAGTGCCCTACCTGTGGTCGGCCGCCTACGCGGTGCTGCTGGCAATGCGCAGCGAGACCTACGAGCAGGCCCTGGCCGAACGCAAGAAGGACCTGGTCATCGGTGGCATCGCCCTGCTGTACGCCATCTGGCTGCTGTACGCCGGCGGCGTGAAGTACCTGCTGCTCTCGGCCCTGCTCTATGCCCCTGGCGCGATCCTGTTCGCCAAGGCCAAGCGCGAGGTGGGCCAACCTATCTTCACCAACGTGGAAAAACTGATCTTCGCAGCCGTCGTGGTCGGCGCCCTGGTGGCGGCCTACGGCCTGTACGACGGCTTCCTGACCCTTTGAACCACGTCTTCGCATTTTTGGAGGAATGAACCATGTCCACGGAAAAACACATGTACGGTGTCCACTCCGAAGCAGGCAAGCTGCGCAAGGTAATGGTCTGCGCCCCGGGACTGGCGCACAAGCGCCTGACCCCGAGCAACTGCGACGAGCTGTTGTTCGACGATGTGATCTGGGTCGACCAGGCCAAGCGCGACCACTTCGACTTCGTCACCAAGATGCGCGAGCGCGGGGTGGATGTACTGGAAATGCACAACCTGCTCACCGACATCGTGCAGAACCCCGAGGCCCTGAAGTGGATCCTCGACCGTAAGATCACCCCTGACACCGTCGGGGTGGGCCTGACCAACGAAGTGCGCAGCTGGCTCGAAGGCCAGGAGCCACGCCACCTGGCCGAATTCCTGATCGGCGGCGTGGCCGGCCAGGACCTGCCGCAGAGCGAAGGCGCCAGCGTGGTCAACATGTACAACGACTACCTGGGCCATTCCAGCTTCATCCTGCCGCCGCTGCCCAATACCCAGTTCACCCGCGACACCACCTGCTGGATCTACGGCGGCGTGACCCTCAACCCGATGTACTGGCCGGCGCGACGCCAGGAAACCCTGCTGACCACCGCCATCTACAAGTTCCACCCTGAGTTCACCAAGGCCGACTTCCAGGTCTGGTACGGCGACCCGGACCAGGAGCATGGCCAGGCCACCCTCGAAGGCGGCGACGTCATGCCGATCGGCAAGGGCATCGTGCTGATCGGCATGGGTGAGCGCACCTCGCGCCAGGCCATCGGCCAACTGGCACAGAACCTGTTCGCCAAAGGCGCGGTAGAGAAAGTGATCGTCGCCGGGCTGCCGAAGTCCCGCGCGGCCATGCACCTGGACACCGTGTTCAGCTTCTGCGACCGCGACCTGGTCACGGTCTTCCCGGAAGTGGTGCGCGAGATCGTGCCGTTCATCATCCGCCCGGACGAAAGCAAGCCCTACGGCATGGACGTACGCCGCGAGAACAAGTCGTTCATCGAGGTGGTCGGCGAACAGCTGGGCGTCAAGCTGCGCGTGGTCGAGACCGGCGGCAACAGCTTCGCCGCCGAGCGCGAGCAGTGGGATGACGGCAACAACGTGGTGGCGCTGGAGCCAGGCGTGGTCATCGGCTACGACCGCAATACCTACACCAACACCTTGCTGCGCAAAGCCGGGATCGAGGTCATCACCATCAGTGCCGGCGAACTGGGCCGAGGCCGCGGCGGTGGCCACTGCATGACCTGCCCGATCGTACGCGACCCCATCGACTACTAGGCCATCACACCCCCGGCGGCCCCCACAAGGCGGCAGCCGGGTCGACCCCGAATCCAAGGAGAACCGTCATGGCGTTCAATATCCACAACCGCAACCTGCTCAGCCTCGAACACCACAGCACCCGTGAACTGAAATACCTGCTGGACCTGTCCCGCGACCTCAAGCGCGCCAAGTACACCGGCACCGAGCAGCAGCACCTCAAGGGCAACAACATCGCCCTGATCTTCGAAAAGACCTCGACCCGCACCCGCTGCGCCTTCGAAGTCGCCGCCTACGACCAAGGCGCCAACGTCACCTACATCGACCCCAACTCCTCGCAGATCGGCCACAAGGAGAGCATGAAGGACACCGCCCGAGTGCTCGGGCGCATGTACGATGCCATCGAATACCGTGGCTTCAAGCAGGAGATCGTCGAGGAACTGGCCAAGTTCGCCGGCGTGCCGGTGTTCAACGGCCTGACCGACGAGTACCACCCGACCCAGATGATCGCCGACGTGCTGACCATGCGCGAGCACAGCGACAAGCCGCTGCATGACATCAGCTATGCCTATCTGGGCGATGCCCGCAACAACATGGGCAACTCATTGCTGCTGATCGGCGCCAAACTCGGCATGGACGTGCGTATCGCCGCGCCCCGGGAGCTGTGGCCCCATGACGACCTGGTGCAACGCTGCAAGCAATACGCCGAGGAGAGCGGCGCGCGCATCAGCCTTACCGAAGACCCGAAAGCCGCGGTCGATGGCGTGGACTTCGTCCACACCGACGTCTGGGTCTCGATGGGCGAGCCGGTCGAGGCCTGGGGCGAGCGCATCAAGTTGCTGCTGCCCTACCAGGTGAACAAGGAGCTGATGAAGGCCACCGGCAACCCACGCACCAAGTTCATGCACTGCCTGCCGGCGTTCCACAACTCCGAGACCAAGGTCGGCAAGCAGATCGCCGAACAGTACCCGCACCTGGCCAACGGCATCGAAGTCACCGACGACGTGTTCGAGTCGCCGGCGTGCATCGCCTTCGAACAGGCGGAAAACCGCATGCACACCATCAAGGCGATCCTGGTATCGACCCTGGCTGACCTCTGACAACCCTCTCGTTCCTTGTGGGAACTCTGTGGGAGCCGGCTTGCCGGCTCCCACAAAGAACGAGGCGTTCACTCCATTTCAAAAGGACATTCACCATGCGTATCGTTGTTGCTTTGGGCGGCAACGCCCTGCTGCGTCGCGGCGAGCCCATGACCGCCGACAACCAGCGCGCCAATATCCGTACCGCCACCGAGCAGATCGCCAAGATCCACCCGGGCAACGAACTGGTCATCGCCCACGGCAACGGCCCGCAGGTCGGCCTGTTGTCGCTCCAGGGCCAGGCCTACAAACCCGATGAAGCCTACCCGCTGGACGTGCTCGGCGCCGAGACCGAAGGCATGATCGGCTACATGATCGAACAGGAGCTGGGCAACCTTTTAGACTTCGAAGTGCCCTTCGCCACGCTGCTGACCCAGGTCGAAGTCGATGCCAACGACCCGGCCTTCAAAGACCCGACCAAGTTCATCGGCCCGGTATACGGCAAGGAAGAAGCCGAGCGCCTGGCCAAGGAAAAAGGCTGGGTGGTCAAGGCCGATGGCGACAAGTACCGTCGCGTGGTCGCCAGCCCCAAGCCCAAACGCATCTTCGAGATCCGCCCGATCAAGTGGCTGCTGGAAAAGAGCAGCATCGTGATCTGCGCCGGCGGCGGCGGCATTCCCACCCTGTACGATGAAAATCGCAAGCTCAAGGGCATCGAAGCGGTGATCGACAAGGACCTGTGCTCGGCCCTGCTCGCCGAACAACTGGAGGCGGACCTACTGATCATCGCCACCGACGTCGACGCGGCCTACATCGACTGGGGCAAGCCCACGCAGAAGGCCATTGCCCAGGCCCACCCCGACGAGCTCGAACAGCTGGGCTTCGCCGCAGGCTCGATGGGGCCTAAGGTGCAGGCCGCCTGCGACTTCGCCCGCCACACCGGCAAGGTCGCGGTGATCAGTTCGCTGGAAAACATCGAAGACATCGTCAAAGGCATCGCCGGCACCCGCGTCAGCACCGAGAAGCCGGGCATCAGCTACCGTTGAATGCAATTGGCAGGCAGATCGCCCGTCGTTTTCAACCTTCCGGAGGACTCCGCCATGGCCCAGTACAAGCCCGGACACGTGCATATCGAGCGCACCGCGCTCAACCAGAACGACCATAGTTACGACCTGAACATCGAATACGAAGTGGCGCAGGACCCAAGGGAAGGTAGAGGCATCCAGTTCCACATGCATGGCAGCATCGAGGGCAAAACGGTCGACGAGAAGTTCTTCCTGGCCAAGGACCAGGTCCTGCCGAGTTTTCTCATGCAGCTCAGCCGCAGGGCCCAGTCGCACCTGCCGCCGCCGAAGAAGTTCGAGAACCTCGGCTCGCCGCACAAGCTCTACGACTACATGTTCGAGGACATTCGCCAGACCCTGGACGTGAAGTCGGGCGACCCGATCAAGCCTGAGCATCTGGAGTGACGGGCCGCTTTGCGACCCTTTCGCGGCACAAGGCCGCTCCTACAGAAGCATGCGTCCCCTTGTAGGAGCGGCCTTGTGCCGCGAAAGGGCTGCGCAGCGGCCCCGGCGATGTTGAGGCATACTACCGCCCTTCTCTCAGCCAAAATCCCATCGCCCCATGCGCATCCACGTCAGCTTCATCGACCGCGTCGGCATCACCCAGGAAGTCCTGGCCCTGCTCGGCGCACGCAACCTCAACCTGGATGCCGTGGAGATGGTCCCGCCCAATGTCTACATCGACGCGCCGACCCTGAGCCCCGCCGTGCTGGAGGAGCTTCACGACGCGCTGTTCGAGGTTCAGGGGGTGCAGTCGGTGGAAGTGGTCGACATCCTCCCAGGCCAGCGCCGCCACCTGCAGCTCGACGCACTGCTCGCCGCGATGAGCGACCCGGTACTGGCAGTGGACAGCGCAGGCCTGGTGCTGCTGGCCAACCCCGCGCTGATCGCACTGTGCGGGCGCGAGTCCGCTGGGCGCTCGGTGGGCGAACTGTTCGACGACCCTGGGCTGCTCGAGGCCCTGGTGGAAAACAACTTCCACCTGCCGATGCGCGAGATGCAGCTCAACGGCCAAAGCCTGCTGCTCGATGCCACGCCGATCACCAACGCCGGCGGCCTGCTGACGCTCTACCCGCCGACGCGCATGGGCGAGCGCCTCTCGGCCCTGCGCCACGACCACGCCGAAGGCTTCGACGCACTGCTCGGCGACTCGCCGGCAATCCGCACCCTCAAGGCCCGCGCCCTGCGAGTAGCGGCCCTGGACGCACCGCTGCTGGTGCATGGCGAGACCGGTACCGGCAAGGAGCTGGTGGCCCGCGCCTGCCATGCCATCAGCAGTCGCCATGCAGCCCCCTTCCTTGCACTGAACTGCGCCGCCCTGCCGGAGAGCCTGGCCGAGAGCGAACTGTTCGGCTATGCCCCCGGCGCCTTCACCGGCGCGCAGCGCGGCGGCAAGCCAGGGCTGATGGAGCTGGCCAACCAGGGTACGGTGTTCCTCGACGAGATCGGTGAGATGTCGCCTTACTTGCAAGCCAAGCTGCTGCGGTTTCTCAGCGACGGCAGCTTCCGCCGGGTAGGCGGCGACCGCGAGGTCAAAGTCGATGTGCGCATCATCAGCGCCACCCACCGCGACCTGGAGCGCATGGTCGCCGAAGGCACCTTCCGCGAAGACCTGTTCTACCGCCTCAACGTGCTCAACCTGCAGGTACCGCCCCTGCGCGAGCGGGGCCAGGACATCCTCCTGCTGGCGCATTTCTTCATGCAGCAGGCCTGCACGCAGATCCAGCGCCCACCCTGCCGCCTGGCCCCGGCCACCCATTCGGCACTGCTCGCCAACCCCTGGCCGGGCAACGTGCGCCAGCTGCAGAACGTGATCTTCCGTGCCGCGGCCATCTGCGAAGGTAGCCTGGTGGACATCGGCGACCTCGACATCGCCGGCACCTCCGTGGCGCGTGGCCAGGACGGCGAAGTGGCGAGCCTGGAGCAAGCGGTGCAGGCCTTCGAGCGCGACCTGTTGCAACGTCTGTACCTGAGCTACCCCTCGACCCGGCAGCTGGCCGGGCGCCTGCAGACCTCGCACACCGCCATCGCCCAACGGCTGCGCAAATACGGTATTCCGGGCAAGCATTGAAAACTATCTTTCCCCTGAACTTTAAATATTAAGTCGATTAACTTCAGAATCCCCTTACATAACTAACCGACACTTCACACCTAGAATCCCGCGCTCTAGTCAATATTCTTCTGAAGATTCAAAGAGTGCACTCACATGCTTGAGCTCGACTTCTATGGAACGCTGGTGGCAGCCTCGCTGGTATTGCTGCTGGGGCGTGGCCTTGTCGCCCGCCTGGGTTTCCTGCGCACCTACAACATCCCCGAACCGGTGGCAGGCGGCCTGCTCGTGGCCTTGGTGCTGCTGGGCCTGCGCAGCCTGGACATCCAGGTCCAATTCGATACCTCGTTGCAAACGCCCTTGATGCTCGCCTTCTTCGCCACCATCGGCTTGAGCGCAGACTTCGCCAGCCTGAAGAAAGGCGGGCGTGTGGTTACCGTGTTCCTGCTGGTGGTCACTGCGCTGCTGGTGGTCCAGAACGCCATGGGCATCGGCCTGGCGACAGCCCTCGGGCTGGACCCGCTGATGGGCCTGCTGTCGGGCTCGATCACTTTGTCCGGCGGCCACGGTACCGGCGCGGCCTGGGGCGCGACCTTCAGCGAGAAGTTCGGCCTGGCCTCGGCGTCCGAGCTGGCGCTGGCCTCGGCGACATTCGGCCTGGTACTGGGCGGGTTGATCGGCGGCCCGGTCGCACGCCTGCTCATCAGCCGCGTGCAGACGCCCGGCATCGTGTCGGAAGCGCCAACCCTGCCCAAGGGGTTCGAGCAACCCAACAAGGAACGCCTGATCACGCCGTTCTCCCTGATCGAAACCATCGCCCTGATCGCGGTCAGCCTGCTGGCAGGCTCGCTCTTGAACGAATGGCTCAAGGGCACGGCATTCGAACTGCCGACATTCGTCTGCGTATTGTTCGTAGGCGTCATCTTGCGCAACGGGCTTTCGGCTTTGGGTTTGTATCAAGTGTTCGAGCGAGAAGTGTCCGTGATGGGCAATGTGAGCTTGTCGCTGTTCCTGGCCATTGCCCTGATGTCGCTCAAATTGTGGGACCTCGCGGCCCTGGCATTGCCCTTCCTGATTCTGTTGACCGCACAAACGCTGGTCATGGCCTTGTTCGCGATCTTCGTCACATTCAGGGTCATGGGCCGCAACTACGATGCGGCAGTGCTGGCAGCCGGGCATTGCGGTTTCGGCCTGGGTGCCACGCCTACGGCCATCGCCAACATGCAGGCGGTGACCCAACGCTACGGAGCGTCCCAGCTCGCCTTCCTGGTGGTGCCAATGGTGGGGGCATTCTTCATCGACATCATCAACGTCATCGTGATCAAGCTGTACCTCGCCCTGCCCCTCTTCGCCGCCTTTTGACTACGGGGCTCGCGCCCCAAGCTGACAAAACTGTAATGCTTGTCTCAGGCAGCTGACAGCCGTCGCTGCCTAGGCTAAGACCATGAGCGAGCTGTGGCGCATAGCCCAGCCCGACAGCCTGGCCGCGCCGATGGATCGCGCAGGCTCCATTGACTCATGGGACATACACGGCATGCATTGCAAAACCTCGAGGCGAACCTTCGTCAAGGGCCTGGCCGCAAGTGGCATCCTGGGCGGCCTGGGCCTGTGGCGCAGCCCGGTCTGGGCCCTCACCAGCCCAGGGCAGCCCACGGTGCTGAGCGGTACCGAATTCGACCTGTTCATCGGCCAGACGCCGGTCAATATCACTGGCGCCTCGCGCACGGCCATGACCATCAACGGCACCCTGCCCGGGCCACTCCTGCGCTGGCGTGAAGGCGACACGGTCACCCTGCGCGTGCGCAACCGCCTGCAGGAAGACACCTCGATCCATTGGCACGGCATCATCCTGCCGGCCAACATGGACGGCGTACCGGGCCTGAGCTTCCACGGCATCGCGCCGGACGGCCTGTACGAATACCGGTTCCAGGTCAGGCAGAGCGGCACCTATTGGTACCACAGCCATTCCGGGTTGCAGGAACAGGTGGGCGTATACGGCCCCTTGGTCATCGACCCGAAGGAACCCGAGCCCTTCCAGTACGACCGCGATTACGTGGTGATGCTCAGCGACTGGACCGACGAGAACCCGGCCCGGGTCATGGCCAAGCTGAAAAAACAGTCCGACTACTACAACTTCCACAAGCGCACCGTGGGCGACTTCATCAACGACGTGGGCGAGAAAGGCTGGTCGGCCACCCTGGCCGACCGCAAGATGTGGGCCGAAATGAAAATGAGCCCCACGGACCTCGCCGATGTCAGCGGGTATACCTATACCTACCTGATGAACGGCCAGGCGCCAGATGGCAACTGGACAGCCATCTTCAAGCCGGGCGAGAAGATCCGCCTGCGCTTTATCAACGGTTCGGCCATGAGCTACTTCGACGTCCGCATCCCGGGCCTGAAGATGACCGTGGTCGCCGCCGACGGCCAGCCCGTCGAGCCGGTGAGTATCGACGAGTTTCGCATCGCCGTCGCGGAAACCTACGATGTGCTGGTGGAGCCTGCCGCTGAGCAGGCCTACACGATCTTCGCCCAGTCCATGGACCGTACCGGTTATGCCCGCGGCACCCTGGCCGTGCAGCATGGCCTGAGCGCCGCGGTACCGGCGCTCGACCCACGCCCCCTGATCAGCATGGCCGACATGGGCATGGACCATGGCGGCATGGGCAGCATGGCCCCAGGCATGCAGGGCGACATGGCCGGCATGGACCACAGCCAGATGGCGGGCATGAACCATGGCGCCGCCGGTGGCCAGATGCAGCAGCACCCGGCCTCGGAAAGCAATAGCCCGCTGGTCGACATGCAGACCATGACCCCCACGCCCAAGCTGGACGACCCGGGCATCGGGCTGCGCGACAACGGCCGCAAGGTACTGACCTATGCCGACCTGCGCAGTACGTTCATCGACCCGGACGGCCGCGAGCCCGGCCGCACCGTCGAGCTGCACCTGACCGGCCACATGGAGAAATTCTCCTGGTCATTCGACGGGATCAAGTTTTCCGACGCCGAGCCGTTGCGCCTGAAATACGGCGAGCGCCTGCGCATCACCCTGGTCAACGACACCATGATGACCCACCCCATCCACCTCCACGGCATGTGGAGCGACCTCGAGGATGAGCACGGCAACTTCATGGTGCGCAAGCACACCATCGACATGCCCCCTGGCTCCAAGCGCAGCTATCGCGTCACCGCCGACGCGCTGGGCCGCTGGGCCTACCACTGCCATCTGCTGTTCCACATGGAAATGGGCATGTTCCGTGAAGTCCGTGTGGACGAATGAGGAGACTTGCAATGAATGAATCCAAGATGCGTAAGACACTGTTCGGCGGCCTGCTGGCCTTCGGCCTGGCCGTGTTGTCGATGCCTGCGGCCCTGGCCGCAGACGAGCATGACGCACACCAGAAACGCTCGGCGGGCGAGATGGAGAAAATGGATCATGGGCAGATGGACCACGGCAGCATGGACCACGGCAAGATGCCCATGGACCATGGAAAAATGATGGATCACGGCTCGATGAAGCCTGAGCCGAAAACGGACAAGGCACAAACGGGCAAGGACAATGACCAGTAGAACCACGGCATCATCCGCACTGGCGGCGCTTGTCTCGTTCGGGGCCCTGGCCCTGGGCCCGGCAAGCGCAGCCGAAGGCATGGATCACAGCCAGATGGACCACGGCCAAATGCACGGCATGGGTCACAGTCAGATGAACCACGGCCAGATGCACGGCATGGGTCACAGTCAGATGAACCACGGCCAGATGCAAGGCATGGATCACGGCAAGATGAACCACGCCGCGCCAGGCGCTTCGTCGGCGACCGAAAGCCGCACCCCCATTCCGGAGCTGACCGACGCCGACCGCAAGGCTGCCTTTCCCCCGCTCCCCGGCCATGGCGTCCACGACAGCGCGATCAACACCTTCTTCCTGCTCGACCAACTGGAGTACCAGGACGCCGATGACGGCAGCACCTTGGCCTGGGATGCGTCGGGCTGGATCGGCGGCGATGTCGATCGCCTCTGGCTGCGTTCCGAAGGCGAACGCACCAACGGCGTGACCGAGGAAGCCGAGGTCCAGGCGCTCTGGGGCCATGCCATCGGGCCTTGGTGGGATGTGGTCACCGGCGTTCGCCAGGACTTCAAGCCTGGCGCCCCGCAAACCTGGGCCGCATTCGGGCTGCAAGGCATGGCGCTCTATGCCTTCGAAGCCGAAGCGACGGCGTTCGTTGGTGAGAACGGCCAGAGCGCACTGCGCCTGGAAGGTGACTACGACATATTGCTCACCAATCGGCTGATCCTCCAGCCGACGGCAGAAGTGAACGTCTATGGCAAGAACGACGAAGCACGTGGCGTCGGCTCGGGCCTGGCCAACACCGAAGTCGGCCTTCGCCTGCGTTATGAAATACGGCGCGAGTTCGCGCCCTATATCGGCGTCACGTGGAGCCGCTCCTACGGCAATACCGCCGACATGCTGCGCGACGAGGGCGAGGATGTGGAAGAAGCGCGCTTCGTGGCCGGTATCCGTATGTGGTTCTGAGACCCTGACATGAAAAGAACAATAAAAACGCTGAGCCTTGCAAGTGCCGTAGGTAGTGCGGCCATCCTGGGGGTGGCCTATTTCGGCCTGGTCAACGTGGGGGCCGATGACCCGCACTTCGCCCCGGTCCACGCCTTCTTGGCCATGGCCCGAGACCGCTCTATCGAAGTGCGTGCGCGAAACCTCCAGGTCCCTGACCTCAAGGATGAAGCCTTGATTCGAACAGGCGCCGGCAACTACAACGCCATGTGCGTCAGCTGCCACTTGGCGCCGGGCCTGGAAAAGACCGAACTGAGCCAAGGCCTGTATCCTGCTCCGCCGAACCTGGCCAAGCCAGGGCTGGATGCAAGCCCTGCCCTGGCATTCTGGACCATCAAGCATGGCATCAAGGCCACGGGCATGCCGGCCTGGGGCAAGAGCATGGAAGACCCGTACATCTGGGGCATCGTCGCCTTCCTCCAGCAATTGCCCTCCTTGGATGCCGAGCAGTATCAGCTGTTGGTCGCCAGCAGTTCAGGCCACCAGCATGGCGGCGGTGAAACCCGGATGCACAATGCGCCCGATGGCCATGGTGCTCATCATGGAACTACCCCGGCGCAGGAAGCGGCTGTACCAGGTACCCATCACCATGCGGACGGTAAGAAGCACGCCCACCATTGACGGCAGAACGGGGTGACCGTATCGATTTCAATACAATGTACTGAAATCGTTCCAAACCACCTCGACTACCAGTACGCAAGGGTTTGATCCACCATGGCTTTTCAATCGCCGCCGAGCTGTAGTGATTTCATTACACCTCAACCCGACAAACCCTCGCGCAAATCGCTGTCCGCCTTGATTTCCGGGCCCTCGCACTAATTGGCCGCATTATTGCTAAGGGAATCGTGACCAAGAGCGCGGAACCACCGTGCCTACCTCCCCTGCTTCGAGGATTCCCCATGAGCGAGTTGCGTTTCACCGAAGATCACGAATGGCTGCGCGTCGAAGCTGACGGCAGTGTCACCGTGGGCATCACCGCCTATGCCCAGAACGCTTTGGGCGATGTGGTCTACGTGCAACTGCCGGAACTGCAGCAATACGAACAAGGCGCCGAAGCCTCGACCGTGGAATCGGTGAAAGCCGCCAGCGGCGTGTACATGCCCTTGACCGGTAAAGTGGTCGCAGTCAACGAAGACCTCAACAACAGCCCTGAGTTGGTCAATGAAGACCCATTGGGCGAAGGCTGGTTCTTCCGCTTCGTTCCGGCCGACGCCAGCGCCGTCGGCAAACTGCTCGACCAGGCCGCCTACGACCGCCTGATCAACGAAAACGCCTGAGGAGCCGCCATGACCATCAACCTCGGCACCGCCAATGAATTCATCGCCCGCCACATCGGCCCACGCAGCGCCGATGAACAGGCCATGCTCACCGCCTTGGGCTTCGAGTCGCTCGATGCCATGACCGCCGCGGTCATTCCCGACACCATCAAGGGCACCAGCGTACTCGGTAACGCCGACGGCCAGAGCGAGGCCGATGCCCTTGCCGACCTCAAGGCCATCGCCGGCAAGAACCAGCTGTTCAAGAACTACATCGGCCAGGGCTACTACAACACCCACACGCCGGCTCCGATCCTGCGCAACCTGCTGGAAAACCCGGCCTGGTACACCGCCTATACCCCCTACCAGCCGGAAATCTCCCAAGGCCGCCTGGAAGCGCTGCTCAACTTCCAGACCCTGATCAGCGACCTGACCGGCCTGCCGATCGCCAACGCCTCCCTGCTTGACGAAGCTACCGCCGCCGCCGAGGCCATGACCTTCTGCAAGCGCCTGTCGAAGAACAAGGGCGGCCATGCCTTCTTCGCCTCCATCCATTGCCACCCGCAGACCCTCGACGTGCTGCGCACCCGTGCCGAGCCCCTGGGTATCGAAGTGGTGGTGGGCGACGAGCGCGAGCTCGGCGATGTCGGCAACTTCTTCGGTGCCCTGCTGCAATACCCGGCCAGCAACGGTGACGTGTTCGACTACCGCGAGCTAGTACAACGCTTGCACGCCAGCAATGCCCTGGTCGCGGTGGCCGCTGACCTGCTGGCTTTGACCCTGCTCACCCCGCCGGGCGAATTCGAGGCGGACGTGGCCATCGGCAGCGCCCAGCGCTTCGGTGTACCGCTGGGCTTCGGCGGCCCGCACGCGGCCTACTTCGCCACTCGCGATGCATTCAAGCGCGACATGCCCGGCCGCCTGGTCGGCGTGTCCATCGACCGCTTCGGCAAGACCGCCCTACGCCTGGCCATGCAGACCCGTGAGCAGCACATCCGCCGCGAGAAGGCCACCAGCAACATCTGCACCGCCCAGGTGCTGCTGGCCAACATCGCCAGCATGTTCGCCGTGTACCACGGCCCGGTCGGCCTCAAGCGCATCGCCGAACGCACCCACGCCTTGACCGCTATCCTCGCCACCGGCCTGGAACAGTTGGGCGTCCAGGTCGTTACCCGTGCCTACTTCGACACCCTCACCCTGGCCACCGGTGACGCCACCGCCCGCCTGCACGAGCAGGCCCGCGCCCAGGGCATCAACCTGCGCCAGATCGACGCCGCGCACCTGGGCCTGTCCCTGGACGAAACCTGCACCCAGGCCGATGTCGAGGCCCTGTGGCAGCTGTTCGCCGAAGGCAAGGCCGCGCCGGCCTTCGCCAGCCTGGCTGCCAGCACTGTCTCGCGCCTGCCATCGGCCCTGCTGCGCCAATCGGCGATCCTCGAACACCCGGTGTTCAACCGCTACCACAGCGAAACCGAGCTGATGCGCTACCTGCGCCGCCTGGCCGACAAGGACCTGGCCCTGGACCGCAGCATGATCCCGCTAGGCTCGTGCACCATGAAGCTCAATGCCGCCAGCGAGATGATCCCGGTGACCTGGGCCGAGTTCGGCAACCTGCACCCCTTCGCCCCGGCCGAGCAGAGCCAGGGCTACCTGCAGATGACCCGCGAACTGGAAGCCATGCTCTGCGCCGCCACCGGCTACGACGCCGTATCGCTGCAGCCCAACGCCGGCTCCCAGGGCGAGTACGCGGGCCTGCTGGCCATCCGCGCCTACCACCGCAGCCGCGGCGAAGGCCACCGTGACATCTGCCTTATCCCATCCTCGGCCCACGGCACCAACCCCGCTACCGCGCACATGGCCGGCATGCGTGTGGTGGTCACCGCCTGTGACGCACGCGGCAACGTCGATGTCGAGGACCTGCGTGCCAAGGCCATCGAGCACCGCGATCGCCTGGCCGCGATCATGATCACCTACCCTTCGACCCACGGCGTGTTCGAGGAAGCGATCGGCGAGATCTGCGCGATCATCCACGACAACGGCGGCCAGGTGTACATCGACGGTGCCAACATGAACGCCATGGTCGGCCTGTGCGCTCCAGGCAAGTTCGGCGGCGATGTCTCGCACCTGAACCTGCACAAGACCTTCTGCATTCCCCACGGCGGTGGCGGCCCAGGCGTCGGCCCGATCGGCGTCAAGTCGCACCTGGCACCGTTCCTGCCTGGCCATGCGGCCCTGGAGAACACCCAGGGCGCGGTCTGCGCCGCACCGTTCGGCAGCGCCAGCATCCTGCCGATCACCTGGATGTACATCCGCATGATGGGCGGCGTGGGCCTCAAGCGCGCTTCGCAGATGGCCATCCTCAACGCCAACTACATCGCCCGTCGCCTGGAAGAGCACTATCCTGTCCTGTATACCGGTGGCAATGGCCTGGTGGCCCACGAGTGCATCCTCGACCTGCGCCCGCTCAAGGACAGCAGCGGCATCAGCGTCGACGACGTGGCCAAGCGTCTGATCGACTTTGGCTTCCATGCCCCGACCATGTCCTTCCCGGTGGCCGGCACCTTGATGATCGAACCGACCGAAAGCGAGTCCAAGGAGGAACTGGACCGTTTCTGCGACGCGATGATCCAGATCCGCGAGGAAATCCGCGCGGTCGAGAACGGCACCCTGGACAAGGACGACAACCCGCTGAAGAACGCCCCGCACACCGCGGCGGAACTGGTCGGCGAATGGGCCCACGGTTATAGCCGCGAGCAGGCGGTGTACCCGCTGCCGAGCCTGGTGGAGGCCAAGTACTGGCCGCCAGTGGGCCGGGTCGACAACGTGTACGGCGACCGCAACCTGGTCTGCGCCTGCCCGTCGATCGAGAGCTACCAGGACGCCTGATCAGGCATGCTGGCCCAATCGCCGGCAAGCCGGCTCCCACAGGCGTCTCGCTGCCCGTAAGCATGGTGCAGTACCTGTGAGAGCTGGCTTGCCAGCGATCGAGTGCGCAGCACTCGCTTTCACCTTCTGGAGGGAACACGCAATGTCACTGAGCGTCTTCGACCTGTTCAAGATCGGCATCGGCCCCTCCAGCTCGCACACGGTCGGCCCGATGCGCGCCGCCGCGCGCTTCGCCGAAGGGCTGCGCCGCGATGGCCTGCTCACCCGTACCGTAAGCGTCAAGGCCGAGCTGTATGGCTCGCTCGGCGCCACCGGCAAGGGCCATGGCAGCGACAAGGCCGTGCTGCTGGGCCTTGAAGGCGAGCACCCGGACACCGTCGACACCGAGGCCATCCCCGCCCGTCTGCACGCGATCCGCGACAGCGGCCGCCTGCGCCTTTTGGGCGAGCATGAAATCGCCTTCGTCGAGAAACAACACCTGGCGATGATCCGCAAGCCCCTGGCCTACCACCCCAACGGCATGATCTTCCGCGCCTTCGATGAAGCCGGGCTGCAGATCCGAAGCCGGGAGTACTACTCGGTCGGTGGTGGCTTCGTGGTCGACGAGGATGCCGCCGGCCAGGACCGGATCGTCGAGGACAGCACCGTGCTGGCCTACCCGTTCCGCACCGCCAAGGAACTGCTCGCCCACTGCAGCGAACAGCACCTGTCGATCAGCCAGGTGATGCTGGCCAACGAAGCGGCCTGGCGGCCCGAGGCCGAGACCCGCGAAGGGCTGCTGCACATCTGGCAGGTCATGCAGGATTGCGTCGAAGCCGGTTACCGTCACGAAGGCATCCTGCCCGGCGGGCTCAAGGTCAAGCGGCGTGCACCGGCGCTGTATCGCCAGCTCAGCCGTCACCCCGAAGCCAGCCTGCGCGATGCGCTGTCGGTGCTCGACTGGGTCAACCTCTACGCCCTGGCGGTGAACGAGGAGAACGCCTACGGCGGGCGGGTGGTCACCGCGCCGACCAATGGCGCGGCGGGCATCGTCCCGGCGGTGCTGCACTACTACATGCGCTTCATTCCCGGTGCCAACGAGGACGGGGTCGTGCGCTTTCTGCTCACGGCTGCGGCCATCGGCATCTTGTACAAGGAAAACGCCTCGATCTCCGGTGCCGAAGTCGGCTGCCAGGGCGAGGTGGGTGTAGCGTGCTCCATGGCGGCCGGCGCTTTGTGCGAGGTCATGGGCGGCAGCCCGCAGCAGGTGGAGAACGCCGCCGAGATCGGCATGGAACACAACCTGGGCCTGACCTGCGACCCCATTGGCGGGTTGGTCCAGGTGCCTTGTATCGAGCGCAACGCCATGGGCTCGGTCAAGGCGATCAACGCGGTGCGCATGGCCTTGCGTGGCGACGGGCAACACTATGTCTCGCTCGACAAGGTCATCCGCA
The DNA here is from genome assembly GCF_015680235.1 of Pseudomonas guariconensis. GTDB lineage: Bacteria > Pseudomonadota > Gammaproteobacteria > Pseudomonadales > Pseudomonadaceae > Aquipseudomonas > Aquipseudomonas guariconensis_A. Next base: position 2,529 of record NZ_JADLJL010000008.1, on the reverse strand, counting down.
CCATGCGCCAGACCGGCGCAGACATGAAAAGCAAATACAAGGAGACCGCCCGCGGCGGTCTGGCCGTCAACATCATCGAATGTTGACCCGAATAACAACGAGGAACCATCGATGTCCGAAACACTGCACAAGACCCCATTGCACGCCCTGCACCTGGAACTGGGCGCCCGCATGGTGCCGTTCGCCGGCTATGACATGCCGGTGCAGTATCCACTGGGCGTGCTCAAGGAGCACCTGCACACCCGTGAACAGGCGGGCCTGTTCGACGTCTCGCACATGGGTCAGATCCGCCTGCGCGGCAGCGATGCCGCCAAGGCTCTGGAAACCCTGGTGCCGGTGGACATCATCGACCTGCCGGTGGGCATGCAGCGCTACGCCATGTTCACCAACGAGCAAGGTGGCATCCTCGACGACCTGATGGTCGCCAACCTGGGCAAGGACGAGCTGTTCCTGGTGGTCAACGCCGCCTGCAAGGAACAGGACTTGGCTCACCTGCAAAAGCACATCGGCGCGCGCTGCGAGATCCAGGCGCTGTTCGAGGAGCGCGCCCTACTGGCCCTGCAAGGCCCCGCTGCCGTCAAGGTGCTCGAGCGCCTGGCTCCGGAAGTGGCCGGCATGACCTTCATGCAGTTCCGCCCCGTCAACCTGCTAGGCGCCGACTGCTATGTCAGCCGCTCGGGCTACACCGGTGAAGACGGCTACGAGATCTCGGTCCCGGTCGCCGCCGCCGAAGCCCTCGCCCGCCGCCTGCTGGCCGAGCCCGAGGTACAGCCGATCGGCCTAGGCGCACGCGACTCGCTGCGCCTGGAAGCCGGCCTGTGCCTGTACGGCCACGACATGAACACCTCCACGACGCCAGTCGAGGCCAGCCTGCTATGGGCCGTGTCCAAGGTGCGCCGCGCCGAGGGCGCACGTGCCGGTGGTTTCCCGGGGGCCCACGCCATCTTCGAGCAACAACGGCAAAGCGTTGCCCGCAAGCGGGTTGGCTTGCTGCCGCAAGAGCGCACCCCAGTCCGCGAAGGGGCGCAGATCGTCGATGCCGACGGGCAGCCCGTCGGTGAAGTGTGCAGCGGCGGCTTCGGCCCGACACTCGGCGCCCCGGTCGCCATGGGCTATGTCGATAGCGAACATGCTGCACTCGATACCGCTTTGTTCGCTGTTGTGCGCGGCAAGCAGGTGGCCTTGAAAGTGAGCAAAATGCCATTCGTAGCGCAGCGTTACTATCGCGGTTGATAACCGGGGAGACAGGTTCTGCATATTCGTTTTCGAACCTGTCATATAACTTTTGGAACATGGCGCCAGGCCAGGCGCCATGCCGTTTCCGACAATTTTGTCGGTTATCGGCAAAAGCCGGGAATCCAGTGGTCCGCAGGGCTTGTTTTTCTCGCTGGAGTTAGCGTAGAGTCATTGCACTGTGTTTGCATGGGTCGCAACAGTTCGTGACCTGGGCCAGTAGCTGAATCTGCTACAACCCGTTCGACGTCTCTTACTTTCCTGCAACCCAGCCCGGTACTCTTTCATAACCTTTAGATATGAAAGAAACTGTCATCAAAATTTAAGCTTCATAGGAAACAAGACAATGGCTGAGCGTCAGAACGGTACCGTCAAGTGGTTCAATGACGAGAAAGGTTACGGCTTCATCACCCCAGAAAGCGGTCCGGATCTGTTCGTGCACTTCCGTGCCATCGAAGGCAACGGCTTCAAGAGCCTGAAAGAAGGCCAGAAGGTCACCTTCGAAGCAGTGCAAGGCCAGAAAGGCATGCAGGCTGACAAGGTTCAGGTCGCCGGCTAAGCCCGATCCCGACTTCAAAAAGCCCCTGCCATGTGCAGGGGCTTTTTTTTGCCCGTAGAATAGCCGCTTCGCCATATGGAGCTGCCCCTGCATGTCCAAGCCTCTGCTCGCCCCCCAAGGCGACTTCCCACCGGTCGGCCTGGGCCGCCGCCTGGCTGCGATGTTCTATGACTTCCTGCTGTGCACCGCGCTGCTGATCGTCACCGCCGGCCTCTACAAGCTGGTGCAGATGGCGATCATCGGCGAGGCGCGCATGCGCGAGTTGACCGATGCTGGTGCGCTGGACGGCGACCCGCTGCTGTCGACGATCCTGCTGTTCGCCCTGTTTGGCTTCTTCGCCAAGTTCTGGACCCACGGTGGCCAGACCCTGGGCATGCAGGTATGGGGCGTACGGGTGCAGAACGCCGACGGCAGTGCCATCAGCCTGTGGCAGGCGTTGTTGCGCTTCGTGGTGGCCATCGCGTCGTGGCTGTGCCTGGGCCTGGGCTTCCTCTGGGCGCTGGTCGACAAGCGCAAGCGTGGCTGGCACGACATTTATTCAGAAACCCAGTTGGTGCGGGTGCCCAAGCGCAAGTGAAACCTACCAACCTGTAGGAGCGTGCAAGAGCATTGCCTGCCGGCACAAAAAAGCCGACCCTGAGGTCGGCTGCACTTGGGGCTGCTACGCAGCCCATCGCCGGGGCCGCCCGGGACCCCCCCCCGGGAGCCGCCGGCAGGGAGAGGGTGGCGGCGGGCAG
>NZ_JADLJL010000007.1 GCF_015680235.1 Pseudomonas guariconensis | reverse complement strand
CTTCCCCATGTGAGAGTAGGTCATCGTCAAGATTCATTTCGCAAAACCCCTATCTGCGCGAGCAGGTAGGGGTTTTGTCTTTCCGGGTCTGGCAGCCGTGCCCCCCCCCCTCCTGTAGGAGCGGCCGCATCGCGGCCGCAAAATCTGCATCCTCGATCACCCAGGTACACCGCGCCCGGGGTCTACGCCCCCTTCGCGGCACAAGCCCGCTCCTATATAAAAGTGGATTACCGTTATGGCTATCTCCCACAATTCGAGTCAGAACACTAGAATAGAGCCCATTCCTCCATCCAGATGTCTGATATGCCCAACCCTGCCGACTCCGAAACGCTGGCTCAATTGCCGCTGGAAAAGCTCGTCGCCTGCCATGAGTGCGACCTGCTGATGCGCAAGCCAACGTTGCAGAATGACGAAAAGGCGCATTGCCCCCGTTGCGGTTACGAGCTATATGCCCACCGTCATAACGTGGTCAACCGCAGCCTGGCCCTGGTGATCACCGCGCTCCTGCTCTATGTGCCCGCCAACTTCCTGCCCATCATGCAGTTGCACCTGCTCGGCCAGACGTCCGACGACACTGTCTGGAGCGGTGTGGTTGGCCTGTATAACTCGCAGATGCGCGGTGTTTCCGTGGTGGTGTTCCTGTGCAGCATGGCGATCCCATTGCTCAAGCTACTCTGCCAGTTGCTGGTATTGCTGAGCATCCGCCTGGACGTCGGGCGCAGTCATGGCCTGCTTTTCTATCGTGTCTATCACCACCTACGTGATTGGGGCATGCTCGAGGTGTATTTCATGGGGGTGCTGGTTGCGATCGTCAAACTGGTCGATCTGGCTGAGCTGACCATAGGGCTTGGCCTGTTCTGTTTCATCAGCCTGTTGCTGGTCCAGGTGTGGCTGGAAGTCGTCATGTCGCCGCACCAGATCTGGAGTGCATTGTCGGGGGAGGATGAGCATGCGGGCGATTGATGCAGGCATCCTGGTCTGCAATGAATGCCATGAGCTCAACCGGCAGGCGCCTGGAGGTGAATCGCAGGCCTGCACCCGTTGCGGGGCGATCGTGCATGCGCGCCGGCCCAACAGTATCGTGCGCACCTGGGCGTTACTCATCACGGCGACCATCCTCTACATACCTGCCAACGTCTTGCCGATCATGACGGTGAGCGCGCTGGGGCAGGGCAGCCCAGACACGATCATGTCCGGCGTCATCACCCTGCTCAAGCACGGCATGCTGCCTATTGCTGCCGTGGTGTTCATCGCCAGTATCCTGGTGCCCACCTTCAAGCTGGTAGGGATCGGGCTGCTGCTTTACTCGGTGCAGCGACATCAGCCCCTGTCGGCAAGGCAGAGGATATTGATGTACCGCTTCATCGAATTCATCGGGCGCTGGTCCATGCTGGATATTTTCGTCATTGCCATCCTGGTGGCGGTGGTGAATTTCGGTCGCATCGCCAGCGTCGAAGCCAACCTGGGCGCCGTCGCTTTCGCCTCTGTGGTGATTCTGACGATGCTCGCTGCTTTAACTTTCGATCCCCGACTGATCTGGGATAACACGGAGTCGGATGACGACCATGAGTGACATGCCTACGGCTAAAACCCGCCCAGCCTCGAACTGGTCGGCCATCTGGATCCTGCCGCTGATTGCCTTGGTGATCGGTGGCTGGCTGGCCTGGCAGGCCTACCGTGATTCCGGGGTGGATATCCAAGTGCGTTTCCTGTCCGGTGAAGGCATCGTCGCCAACAAGACCGAAGTTATCTACAAAGGCATGTCGGTCGGCAAGGTGAAGACCCTGGTGCTCGATGCGGAGGGCAGCAACACCGGTGTCATCGCCACCATCGAGATGAACAAGGCCGCCGAGCCGAACCTGACCACCGGCACGCGCTTCTGGCTGGTCAAACCCAGCGTCAGCCTGGCGGGGATCTCCGGCCTGGAAACCTTGGTATCGGGCAACTACATCGCGGTCAGCCCTGGTGAGGGCGAGAAGACCAAGCGCTTCACTGCCTTGTCGGAGGCGCCGCCGCTGTCCGACACCGAGCCAGGCCTGCACCTGACCCTCAAGGCGGACCGCCTGGGCTCGCTCAACCGCGACAGCCCCGTCTTCTACAAGCAGATCAAGGTCGGCCGGGTGAAGAGCTATCGCCTCTCCGAAGACCAGGACACCGTCGAGATCAAAGTCTTCATCGAGCCTGCCTATGCCAGCCTGGTGCGCAAGCACACGCGTTTCTGGAACGCCAGCGGCATCAGCATCGACGCGGACCTGTCGGGCGTGAAGCTGCGTAGCGAGTCTCTGGCCAGCATCGTGGCCGGTGGCATCGCCTTCGCGACTCCCGAGCATCGCCGGGACAGCCCGCCCACCGATCCGACCCTGCCGTTCCGCCTGTACGAAGACTTCGACGCGGCCCAGGCCGGCATTCGCATCAAGGTCAAGCTGACGGACTACGAGGGCCTGCAGGCCGGTCGCACGCCGGTCATGTACAAAGGTATCCAGGTCGGTTCGCTCAAGACCATGAAGATCGCCGATGACCTGAGCAGCGCCACTGCCGAATTGACCCTGGACCCATTGGCCGAAGACTACCTGGTCGAAGGCACGCAGTTCTGGGTGGTCAAGCCGTCCATTTCGCTGGCGGGTATCACCGGCCTGGAAGCCTTGGTCAAAGGTAACTACATTGCCATCCGCCCCGGCGAGAAGGGCGCCAAGCCCCTGCGTGAATTCGAGGCGCGCGCCAAGGCGCCGCCGCTGGACCTCAAGGCGCCGGGCCTGCACATGGTGTTGTTCGCCGAGAACCTGGGCTCGCTCGAAATCGGCAGCCCCGTCATGTATCGCCAGGTCAAGGTCGGTAGCGTGCAGAGCTACCAGTTCGCCCGTAACAGCAAGCGGATCCTGATCGGCGTACATATCGAGAAAGAGTACGCCAACCTGGTCAATGGCTCCTCGCGCTTCTGGAACGCCAGTGGCATCACCCTGTCTGGGGATTTGTCTGGGATCAAGGTCAAGAGTGAGTCGTTGCAGACGCTCATGGCCGGAGGCATCGCCTTCGATACACCGAAGCCGGACGTGCCGCTCAAGCGTCATATTCCGCGCTTCCGCCTGCACGAGAACCAGGAAGCCGCCGACCGCGCCGGCACCCTGATCACCATTCGCGTCGATCGCGCCGATGGTCTCAAGCCCGGTACGGCGATTCGCTTCCGCGGCCTGGACGTGGGGAGCGTCGAAAGCGTCGACCTCACCGCTGACCTGCAAGCCGTGCTGCTGCGGGCGCGCATCACCCAGGCGCAGGCGCGCATCGCCCGTGCCGGTACCCAGTTCTGGGTGGTCAAGCCTGCCTTCGGCCTGGTGCGCACCGAAAACCTCGACACCCTGGTGGGGGGGCAGTACCTGGAGGTTTTGCCGGCTATCAAGGACAAGGGCCCCCAACATGACTTCATCGCGTTGCCTGAAGCTCCCGAGGTGGCCGGCCCGGTGGTCGGGCTGCCGCTGACCCTCAGTGCGCCCCGGCGTGGCTCGATCAAGCCAGGCGTACCGGTGACCTATCGCGAAGTTACTGTCGGCAAGGTCACTGGCTTCGAATTGGGGCAGACGGCAGACCGCGTACTGATCCACATCCTTATCGAGCCGCGCTATGCGGCCCTGGTGCGCGGTGGCAGCCGCTTCTGGAACAGCAGTGGCTTCGGCTTCGACTGGGGCCTGTTCAAGGGCGCCACGGTGCGTACCGAGTCGCTGGAGACGTTGATCGATGGTGGCATCGCCTTCGCCACGCCGGAAGGCGAGCAGATGGGCAACCCGGCCCGGCCGCAGCAGACCTTCGCCTTGTTCGACAAGCCCGAGGATGAGTGGCTGAAGTGGGCGCCGAAGATCCAGGTCGGCAAGTAAGACGAGAGGGCCGCTATGCGGCCCTTTTGCTAGGCCCGCTCCTACACAGGGGGGTGGTTTCGACACTGAATTGCGGGCAATAAAAAACCGACCCTAGGGTCGGTTTTTCGACAAGCGCGTCGCTTAGGCAGCTGCAGCTTCTTTCAGTGCCTTGATGTGGCCATTCAGACGGCCTTTGTGGCGAGCAGCCTTGTTCTTGTGGATGATGCCCTTGTCGGCCATACGGTCGATTACAGGCACAGCCAGGATATAGGCGGCTTGCGCTTTTTCGGCGTCTTTTGCGTCGATGGCCTTGACTACATTCTTGATGTAGGTGCGGACCATGGAACGCAGGCTGGCGTTGTGGCTGCGACGCTTCTCAGCCTGTTTTGCACGTTTCTTGGCGGAAGGTGTGTTGGCCACCGTCGAGCTCCTCGAAAGACTTTAGGTAAATAGCAAACAAAATAGGCCGCGAATCATGCCGATCAGTCGAACGGTTGTCAAGGCCACCTTGAGGGTTCCGCCGAGCGGTGCGCAAGCGAGAAGGAAGGATTTCTTTCTGCGCAGCGACCTGTAAACTCGGGAGTTTTGGCTTCCCCGTCAAAAGGCGCGGAAGTATCGCATATTCGGGCGCTTTCTGGCAGCGCCCTCCGTCTCAGGCGCGAATTTTTTCCATGAACCTGCTCAAATCCCTGGCCGCCGTCAGTTCCATCACCATGATTTCCCGGGTGCTCGGGTTCATACGCGATACCATCCTGGCCCGTGTATTCGGCGCCGGCATCGCCACCGATGCCTTCTTCATCGCGTTCAAGCTGCCCAACCTGCTGCGGCGGATCTTCGCCGAAGGGGCCTTCTCCCAGGCGTTCGTGCCGATCCTGGCCGAGTACAAGACCCAGCAGGGCGAGGAGGCCACCCGGACCTTCATCGCCTACATCAGCGGCCTGCTGACCCTGGTCCTGGCCGTGGTCACGGCCTTGGGCATCCTCGCCGCGCCCTGGATCGTCTGGGTGACGGCACCTGGCTTCGTCGACAGCGCCGAGCGCTACGAACTGACCACGGCCCTGTTGCGGGTGACCTTTCCTTATATATTGCTGATCTCGCTGTCCTCGCTGGTGGGTGCGATCCTCAACACCTGGAACCGCTTTTCGGTCCCCGCGTTCACGCCGACCTTGCTGAACGTGGCGATGATCGCCTTCGCCGTGTTGCTCACGCCGTACTTCGACCCGCCGATCATGGCCCTGGCCTGGGGCGTGTTGGCCGGGGGACTGGCGCAGTTGCTGTACCAGCTGCCGGCGCTGAAGAAGATCGGCATGCTCGTGCTGCCACGGGTGAGCCTGCGCGATACCGGCGTCTGGCGGGTGCTCAAGCAGATGTTGCCGGCCATCCTCGGCGTTTCCGTCAGCCAGATCTCGCTGATCATCAACACCATCTTCGCGTCGTTTCTGGTGGCAGGCTCGGTATCGTGGATGTACTACGCCGACCGCCTCATGGAACTGCCCTCGGGCGTGCTGGGGGTGGCTCTGGGCACCATCCTGCTGCCCACCCTGGCCAAGACCTACGCCAACCGAGACCGCCATGAGTACTCGCGGATCCTCGACTGGGGCCTGCGCCTATGCTTCCTGCTGGTGCTGCCCTGCACCTTGGCCCTGGCGATCCTCGCCGAGCCGCTGACCGTGGCGCTGTTCCAGTACGGCAAATTCACCGCGTTCGACGCGGCCATGACCCAGCGCGCGCTGATCGCCTATTCGGTCGGCCTGCTGGCGATCATCCTGGTAAAGGTACTGGCACCGGGCTTCTATGCGCAGCAGAATATCCGCACGCCGGTGAAGATCGCGATCTTCACCCTGGTCTGCACGCAGCTGCTCAACCTGGCGCTCATCGGCCCGCTGCAGCATGCCGGGCTTGCCTTGGCCATCAGCCTCGGTGCCTGTCTCAATGCCGGCCTGTTGTACTGGAAGCTGCGCAGCCAGCAGCTGTTCCAGCCACAGCCGGGCTGGGCGATGTTCCTGTTCAAGCTGGTGCTGGCAGTTGCACTGATGTCCGGTGTGCTGCTGGCCGGCATGCATTACTTGCCGGCCTGGGAACAGGGCGGTATGCCCGAGCGGTTCCTGCGCTTGGGGGCGTTGATCCTGGCGGGCGTGGTGACCTATTTCGGTTGCCTGTACCTGTGCGGCTTCCGGCCCCGGCATTTCGCTCGCAAGGCCTTGCACTGAGGCCGATGGCGGGCCAGGCGTCGGTTTTTCGAATTCCACGCCGCCCTGTGGCGCTGCTGCCTGTCACCGGCGCCCGGGTGTGGTTATAATCGGCCACTTTATGAGCAAGAAGCGCGTTATGCAGCTGGTTCGAGGTCTTCACAACCTGCGCCCCGAGCATCGGGGCTGTGTCGCCACCATTGGCAACTTCGACGGGGTTCACCGTGGCCACCAGGCAATCCTGGCGCGCCTGCGTGAGCGTGGGCAGGCGCTTGGCCTGCCCACGTGCGTGGTGATCTTCGAGCCGCAACCACGCGAATACTTCGCCCCCGACACCGCACCGGCACGCCTGGCTCGCCTGCGTGACAAAATCGAGCTGCTGGCCGCCGAAGGCATCGACCGGGTCCTGTGCCTGGCCTTCAACCAGCGCCTGAGCAAGCTCAGTGCCGACGAGTTCGTCAAGGCGATCCTGGTCGACGGCCTGGGCGTGCGCCACCTCGAGGTGGGCGATGACTTCCGCTTCGGCTGCGACCGCGCCGGCGACTTCGCCTTCCTGGTCGAGGCCGGTAAGCACTACGGTTTCACCGTCGAAGCCGCCAACACAGTGATCCAGGACGGCCTGCGCGTTAGCAGCACCGAGGTGCGCAAGGCGCTAGCCGATGGCAACTTCGAGCTGGCCGAGCACCTGCTGGGCCGCCCGTACCGTATTACCGGCCGTGTGCTGCACGGGCAGAAGCTGGCCCGCCAACTCGGCACGCCGACCGCCAACATCCAGCTCAAGCGCCGCCGCGTGCCGCTGTCCGGGGTCTACCTGGCCAGCATCGAGATCGATGGCAAGGCCTGGCCGGGTGTCGGCAATATCGGGGTGCGCCCCACCGTCGCTGGCGAGGGCCGGCCGCACCTCGAGATTCATCTACTGGATTATGCCGGCGATCTCTATGGCCGGCGCCTGACGGTGGAGTTCCACCACAAGCTGCGCGAGGAGCAGCGTTTCGCCTCCCTGGAGGCGCTGAAGTCGGCGATCGACGCGGACATCGCCGCCGCACGTGCCCACTGGCACGCTCAACCGCTAACGAAGAGCCTGAAATGACCGACTACAAAGCCACGCTAAACCTTCCGGACACCGCCTTCCCGATGAAGGCCGGCCTGCCTCAGCGCGAACCGCAGATCCTGCAGCGCTGGGACAGCATTGGCCTGTACCAGAAGCTGCGCGAAATTGGCAAGGATCGTCCGAAGTTCGTCCTGCACGACGGCCCGCCCTATGCCAACGGCAAGATCCACATCGGTCATGCGCTGAACAAGATCCTCAAGGACATGATCGTCCGCTCCAAGACCCTGTCGGGCTTCGACGCGCCCTACGTACCGGGCTGGGACTGCCACGGCCTGCCGATCGAGCACAAGGTCGAGGTCACCCATGGCAAGCACCTGGCCGCCGACCGCACCCGTGAGCTGTGCCGCGAGTATGCCGCCGAGCAGATCGAAGGGCAGAAGACCGAGTTCATCCGCCTGGGTGTGCTGGGTGACTGGAACAATCCCTACAAGACCATGGATTTCGCCAACGAGGCCGGTGAAATCCGCGCCCTGGCCGAAATGGTCAAGCAAGGTTTCGTGTTCAAGGGCCTCAAGCCTGTGAACTGGTGCTTCGATTGCGGTTCGGCCCTGGCCGAGGCCGAGGTCGAGTACGCCGACAAGAAGTCCCAGACCATCGACGTGGCCTTCCCGGTCGCCGACGATGCCAAGCTGGCCGCGGCCTTCGGCCTGGCCTCGCTGGCCAAGCCGGCCGCCATCGTGATCTGGACCACCACCCCCTGGACCATTCCGGCCAACCAGGCCCTGAACATCCACCCGGAGTTCAGCTATGCCCTGGTCGACACCGGTGAGCGCCTGCTGGTGCTGGCCGAAGAGCTGGTCGAGTCGTGCCTCAAGCGCTACAACCTGGAAGGCTCGGTGCTGGCCACCGCCCCGGGCTCCGCGCTGGAGCTGATCCATTTCCGCCACCCGTTCTATGATCGCCTGTCGCCCATCTACCTCGCCGACTACGTCGAGCTGGGCGCCGGTACCGGCGTGGTCCACTCGTCGCCTGCCTACGGTGAAGACGACTTCGTCACCTGCAAGCGCTACGGCATGGTCAACGACGACATCCTCACCCCGGTGCAGAGCAATGGTGTGTACGTCGAGTCGCTGCCGTTCTTCGGCGGCCAGTTCATCTGGAAGGCCAACCCGGCCATCGTCGACAAGCTGAGCGAAGTCGGCGCGCTGATGCACACCGAGACCATCAGCCACAGCTACATGCACTGCTGGCGCCACAAGACCCCGCTGATCTACCGCGCCACCGCCCAGTGGTTCGTCGGCATGGACAAGCAGCCAAACACCGGCGAGCCGCTGCGCGAGCGTGCCCTCAAGGCCATCGAGCAGACCAAGTTCGTCCCGTCCTGGGGCCAGGCGCGCCTGCACGCGATGATTGCCAATCGCCCTGACTGGTGCATCTCGCGCCAGCGCAACTGGGGCGTGCCGATCCCGTTCTTCCTGCACAAGCAGACCGGTGAGCTGCACCCGCGCACCGTCGAGCTGATGGAAGCCGTGGCCAAGCGCGTCGAGAAAGAAGGCATCGAGGCCTGGTTCAAGCTCGATGCCGCCGAACTGCTCGGTGACGAAGCCGGCCAGTACGACAAGATCAGCGACACCCTGGACGTGTGGTTCGACTCCGGCACCACCCACTGGCACGTGCTGCGTGGTTCCCACGACATCGGCCATGCCACTGGCCCGCGCGCCGACCTGTACCTGGAAGGTTCCGACCAGCATCGTGGCTGGTTCCACTCTTCCCTGTTGACCGGTTGCGCCATCGACAACCACGCGCCGTACCGCGAGCTGCTGACCCACGGCTTCACCGTGGACGAGAGCGGCCGCAAGATGTCCAAGTCGCTGGGCAACACCATCGAGCCGCAGAAGGTCAACGACACCTTGGGTGCCGACATCCTGCGCCTGTGGGTCTCGGCCACCGACTATTCCGGCGAGATGGCGGTTTCCGAGCAGATCCTGCAGCGCAGTGCCGACGCCTACCGTCGTATCCGCAACACCGCACGCTTCCTGCTGTCGAACCTGTCCGGCTTCGATCCGGCCCGCGACCTGCTGCCGGCCGACGACATGCTGGCCCTGGACCGTTGGGCCGTCGACCGCACCCTGCTGCTGCAACGCGAGCTGGAAGAGCACTACAGCGAGTACCGTTTCTGGAACGTCTACTCCAAGGTGCACAACTTCTGCGTCCAGGAGCTGGGTGGCTTCTACCTCGACATCATCAAGGACCGCCAGTACACCACCGGCGCCAACAGCGTCGCCCGCCGTTCCTGCCAGACCGCGCTGTACCACATCAGCGAGGCGCTGGTGCGCTGGATCGCGCCTATCCTGGCGTTCACCGCCGACGAAATCTGGCAGTACCTGCCGGGCGAGCGCAACGAATCGGTCATGCTCAACACCTGGTACCAGGGTTTGTCCGAGCTGCCTGAAGGCTTCGAGCTGGATCGCGCCTACTGGGATCGCGTCATGGCCGTCAAGGCAGCGGTCAACAAGGAGCTGGAGAACCAGCGTGCGGCCAAGGCCATCGGTGGCAACCTGCAGGCCGAAGTCACTCTGTTCGCCGAGGAAGGCCTGAGCGCCGACCTGGCCAAGTTGGGCGACGAGCTGCGCTTCGTGCTGATCACCTCGGCCGCCAGCGTGGTGCCGTTCGTCCAGGCGCCGGCCGATGCCGTGACAACCGAGGTCGAAGGCCTCAAGCTGAAGGTCGTCAAGTCCGGCCATGCCAAGTGCGGCCGTTGCTGGCACTTCCGCGCCGACGTCGGCAGCCATCCGGAGCATCCGGAAATCTGCAGCCGTTGCGTAGACAACCTCAGCGGTTCCGGTGAGGTGCGCCACTATGCCTAACCCTGCAGCGGGGCGCTTCGGGCGCCTTGCCTGGCTCTGGCTGAGCCTGGTGGTGCTGGTCCTGGACCAGGCCACCAAGGTCTACTTCGAAGGGGCCTTGAGCCTGTACCAGCAGATCGTGGTCATTCCCGACTACTTCAGCTGGACCCTGGCCTACAACACCGGCGCTGCGTTCAGCTTCCTCGCCGACAGCTCCGGCTGGCAGCGCTGGTTGTTCGCCCTGATCGCCTTGGTGGTCAGCGCCGTGCTGGTGGTCTGGCTCAAGCGCCTGGGGCGCGGCGAGACCTGGCTGGCCGTTGCCCTGGCCCTGGTGCTTGGCGGTGCGCTGGGCAACCTGTACGACCGTATCGTGCTGGGCCACGTGGTCGACTTCATCCTGGTGCACTGGCAGAACCGTTGGTATTTCCCGGCCTTCAACCTGGCCGACAGCGCAATCACCGTTGGTGCGGTGATGCTGGCGCTGGATATGTTCAAGAGCAAGAAGTCCGGAGAGCCTGTCCATGACTGAGACCCGTATCGGCCAGAACACCGAAGTCACCCTGCACTTCGCGCTGCATCTGGAAAACGGCGACACCGTCGACAGCACCTTCGACAAGGCGCCAGCCACGTTCAAGGTCGGCGACGGCAACCTGTTGCCTGGCTTCGAGAATGCGCTGTTCGGCTTCAAGGCCGGCGACAAGCGTACCCTGACCATCGCCCCGGAGAACGCCTTCGGCCAGCCGAACCCGCAGAACGTGCAGGTCATGCCACGTTCGCAGTTCACTGACATGGAGCTTTCCGAAGGCTTGCTGGTGATCTTCAACGATGCCGCCAACGCCGAACTGCCAGGTGTGGTCAAGGCGTTCAATGACGACCAGGTCACCATCGACTTCAATCACCCACTGGCCGGCAAGACCCTGACCTTCGAGGTGGAGATCCTCGAGGTCAAGGCCCTGTGAGCCTGGAGCCGAGCATGCAAATCAAACTCGCCAACCCTCGCGGCTTCTGTGCGGGGGTGGACCGGGCGATCGAGATCGTCAATCGTGCCCTGGAAGTCTTCGGCCCGCCGATCTATGTGCGCCATGAAGTGGTGCACAACAAGTTCGTGGTCGAAGACCTGCGCAATCGTGGCGCCATCTTCGTCGAAGAGCTCGACCAGGTGCCCGACGACGTGATCGTCATCTTCAGCGCCCACGGCGTTTCCCAGGCCGTGCGCCAGGAAGCTGCCGGCCGTGGCCTGAAGGTGTTCGACGCCACCTGCCCGCTGGTGACCAAGGTGCACATCGAAGTGGCCAAGTACAGCCGCGACGGCAAGGAGTGCATCCTCATCGGCCATGCCGGGCACCCGGAAGTCGAAGGCACCATGGGTCAGTACGATGCCAGCAATGGCGGCGCCATCTACCTGGTGGAGGACGAGGATGATGTCGCCAAGCTTCAGGTCCGCGACCCGGAGCACCTGGCCTTCGTCACCCAGACCACGCTGTCGATGGACGACACCAGCCGCGTCATCGATGCCCTGCGCGAACGCTTCCCGCATATCGGTGGCCCGCGCAAGGACGACATCTGCTATGCCACCCAGAACCGCCAGGATGCCGTCAAGCAACTGGCCGACGAATGCGACGTGGTACTGGTGGTCGGCAGCCCCAACAGCTCCAACTCCAACCGTCTGCGTGAGCTGGCCGAGCGCATGGGCACCCCGGCCTACCTGATCGACGGTGCCGAGGACATGCAGCAAGGCTGGTTCGACGGTATCGCTCGTATCGGCATCACCGCTGGCGCTTCGGCCCCTGAGGTGCTGGTGCGTGGCGTCATCGAACAGCTGCGCGCCTGGGGCGCCACCGGAGCTGAAGAGCTCGATGGCCGTGAGGAGAACATCACGTTCTCCATGCCCAAGGAACTGCGGGTCCGCTCGCTGATCTGATCAGGCGCCTGCGCACCGTGACGGCTCGTTCGACACGGTGCGCAGGTCGACCCTGCCGCTGGGGGCCAGCACTATCCAGTAACGGCTCGCCTGCGCTGTGCTGGGGCAAATTTCCAATGTTCCGCCCAGGAACCCACCATTGCCTCGCAGCGGTACGCCCAAGCCACTGAACTTCACTTCCTTGCCCAGGTTGCTGGCGATACTCAGCTTGTGCGCCAGGCGTTGCTCGCGCAGTGATTGGGTGTTGTGCGCCAAGCGTGTTCGCCATCCCTTGCCCCAATCACCCTCCAAGGGTTCAACCAACACTGTTTGCTGCTGCAGCAACGCGTGGCTGCGTGCGTTGCGCAGGGCTTGTGCCAGGTCCCGTGCTGCAGCGGCTCGGTGTAGGTCGTCGCTGAGCTGGTTGTAGGCAGGTAAACCCACGTTTGCCAGAAGGCTGGCCAACGCCAGCGCGCACATCATTTGTATCAGTGTTACACCACGTTGCTTCATCGTGCATTCCTCCCTGGAAGTGCTTCGCTGTAGCTTCAAGGTCGATGGGCGGGGCGTCCAGTCGGCCAGGGCGAAGTGCAGAGGCAGGAAATTTCCCAGGAGGGATGAGTGGAGGCGAGGGAGCGCGGGATGACGCTGCTGGAAGTGTTGCTGACGATAGTGGTGCTGGCGCTCGGCTTGTTTGCCGCGGCAGCCCAGCAAATGCGCGGGTTACAGGCCCTCGATGAGGCGCGGCGCGAAGCCCAGGCGGTGTTCTTGGCACAGGGGGTGTTGGAGCGGAGTAGGGCAGCGGGCACCCTGGCGCCGGGCGAGCAAGACGCCTGGCAGGCGAGGCTCGTCCAGCTGCTGGGGGCTTCAGCGCAAGGGCGCGTAACGGGAGTGGGCCAGGGCCTGGTGGTCGAGGTCCATCACGCAGGCCGGCTGCTCGTCAGCCTGCAAGGCAAGGCCAGGCCATGAGCCGCCCCCAGGCCGGCTTCGGTTTGCTCGAAGCGCTGCTGGCGTTGGCGATCGGGTTGATGTTGCTAGGGGCAGCGAGTCAGGTATTCGTCTCGGCCTACCAGGCTTGGCAAGTGCAATCGGTAGCTGCCCGATTGCAGGACGATGCCCGCCTCGCATTGCAACGAATGGCCCAGGACATCCGCATGGCCGGCATGTTCGGCTGTTTGCGCCAAGATGCCATCGATTTCCAAAGCCAGGCCGCTGCCGAGGCGTTCGCCCATCCGTTGCAGATCACCCAGGCCGCAGATGGGCGCCTCGAGACCCTGGGCCTGGTGGGTGAGCAGTTGCCAGGTTCCGGGCGCCAGCCCGACTGGGTATTGCTCACGAACTGCCAGAGCTGGGCCCAGGTCAGGCATCGACGCCCGCCGGACAGCGGGGCGGCATTGGTGATTCCCATCCAGCGCGTCACCTATCAATTGCATGGCGACACTTTGAGGCTTGGGCGCGCGGGCCAGGCGCAAGCCTTGATCGACCGGGTGCGAGACCTGCGGGTGGCCCTGGTGCCGACCCGGCAGGGTGGTCGGGTCGACCTGCAGCTCACATTGTTCGACCCGCAATACCAGGTCGAGCTGCGGCACGAGATGAGCATTGCCCTGCGTAACGGGGTGCCCGACGCATGAAGCGCCAACGTGGCATTGCCCTACTGGCGGGCCTGGTGCTTAGCCTGTTGGCCGGTTTGCTGGCCGCCTCGGCCCTGCGCGATGCCCTGGTGCAGGCCCGCATGACCGGGCAGTTACGGGCCAACGCCCAGGCCTTGGAGCAGGCCGAGGCAGTCTTGCTGGAGGGCAGGGCACGGCTGCTGCTGGCGCCACCCGCGCCGTGCCAGCCCTGTCGACCACCTGCCAATGCCCACGACGTGCGAGGCGGGGAGCCTGGCTGGCAACCCGCAGAGCAAGGCTTCTTCCTGCTGCAGAACTTGGGCGAAAGTACCTTGGTCGCGCACTTGCCCGATGATGCCCGGGCGCGCCTGTATCGAGTGACCGCCGTCAGCCGCCAACAGCAGGCGCGGCTCGTGCTGGAGGCAGTCTATGCCCTGCAGTCGGGCCCCAACGCCTCACTTCAACGCGTCCTGTGGCGCCAACGCTTGAGGGAGCCGTGACATGCAGCGAGGCCTGAGCCTGATCGAATTGTTGATTGTAGTGGCCGTCAGCGGCATTCTGGCAGCCATTGCCTACCCCAGTTACAGCGACCAGCTCAGGCGTGCCGCGCGAAGTGAAGTGGTCGGCCTGCTGCAGGACGCAGCCCTGCGCTTGGAGCGCCATCGTGCGCGCACGGGCCGATACGCAGGTTCCGACCCTCAGCTACCGCCATTGCCTGCCGGCAGCCGCTACTACAGCGTGCAGGTGCAGCGCGACGACGACAGCTTCCGTCTGCTCGCCAGGCGCCAGCCCGATGGGCTGATGGCCGACGACCGCTGCGGCGACTACCAGCTCGACCATGCCGGCGTGCGTGACAACCCAGGCGCTGGCGCGACGGCGGAAGGTTGTTGGGGGTATTGAAGGCCAGGTTTTTATTTCAGGTAGTGGATCGACAGATGAGCAAGCAAGTAGTGATTGTCGGTGGCGGTGTGATCGGCCTGTTGACTGCGTTCAACCTGGCGCCGAAGGTCGACCGGGTGGTGGTCTGTGACCAGGGCGAAGTCGGGCGCGAGTCGTCCTGGGCCGGTGGCGGTATCGTCTCGCCGCTCTACCCATGGCGCTACAGCCCGGCGGTGACCGCTCTGGCGCACTGGTCCCAGGACTTCTACCCGCAATTGGGCGAGCGGCTGTTCGCCACGACCGGAATCGACCCTGAAGTGCACACCACAGGCCTGTACTGGCTGGACCTGGACGACGAAGCCCAGGCACTGGCCTGGGCCCAGCGCGAGCAGCGGCCGCTGAGCGCCGTGGACATCTCGGCGGCCTACGACGCCGTGCCGGTACTCGGCCCCGGCTTCAAGCGCGCCATCTACATGGCAGGCGTGGCCAACGTGCGTAATCCGCGGCTGGTCAAATCGCTCAAGGCTGCCTTGCAGGCCCTGCCCAACGTGACCCTGCGCGAGCATTGCGCGGTCACTGGGTTCCGGCAGGAGAAGGGGCGGGTAACCGGTGTCCAGACCGCCCAAGGTGTGCTGGAGGCTGATGATGTGGTGCTCAGCGCAGGTGCCTGGAGCGGCGACCTGCTCAAGACCCAGGGGCTTGCGTTGCCGGTCGAGCCGGTCAAGGGTCAGATGATCCTGTTCAAGTGCGCCGAAGACTTCCTGCCGAGCATGGTACTGGCCAAGGGGCGCTACGCCATTCCGCGTCGCGATGGGCATATCCTGGTCGGCAGTACCCTGGAGCATGCCGGCTACGACAAGACGCCCACCGGCGAGGCGCTGGAGAGTCTCAAGGCGTCCGCAGTGGAGCTGTTGCCCGCGCTGGCCGATGCCACCGTGGTGGCGCACTGGGCAGGCCTGCGCCCAGGGTCGCCTGAGGGCATTCCCTATATCGGGCGCGTGCCAGGGCATGACGGGCTGTGGTTGAACTGCGGTCATTACCGCAACGGGCTGGTGCTGGCACCGGCATCATGCCAGCTGTTCGCCGACCTGCTGACCGGCAGCGAGCCGATCATCGACCCGGCGTCGTATGCGCCAGGTTCGCGTCTGGTTCCTTGATGGCAGAGCGGGTAAACCTGCCTCCACACAACAACCTGTGGGAGCGGGCTTACCCCGCGATTGGACCATCCCGCGAAGCATCAACGCTGCGAGCCAGGCCCTTGTTCCAGGTGCGCCTGGCTGCAATACCAGTCGCTACCCAGCCGCAGGGCGCGGTCATTGGGCAGGTGTACGCCGCAATGGGCGCAGCGCACCATTTTCAGCGGGTCGTCGAGCTTGGGCTCGGCAGGGGAGTGTTGGCTGGCCTTGAACTTGCGCCACAGCCAGAACGCAGCGGCGATCAGGGCGATCCAGAAAAGTAGACGAACCATGGTGTCCAGCTTGTCGAGAATGAAGAGCGACAGTCTAGGGCGGCGCCAACAAAAAAGGGAGGCCTTTGGCCTAATGCTGCTCAGTTAAGTAATTGGGGCTGCTATGCAGCCCATCGCGGGGCAAGCCCGCTCCGACAGGATCACGCAAACCTTGCCAACGGCGGGTTTCCTGTAGGAGCGGCCTTGTGCCGCGATGGGGCCCTAATTGCTTAACTGGCCGGCATTAGGCCTCGGGCCTCCCTTTCTCAGGCTGCGGTCGATCAGTCGAACAGACCGAAGGTCATATAGCTGAACCACGAACGGTCCTTCTCGGCCTCCTTCGGGCCTTCAGGGCGGATCGCATCACCGTCTTCGTCCTTTGGCAGCAGCTCTTCAGGCATTTCTGCGCGGGCATCCTGGAACTGCTTGACCACATCCTGGTTGGCGCGGGTTTCGCCCGGCGGCAGCGGGGTGTCGGTTTCGATCAGGCCCAGGGTCGCCTTGGACAGCCACGAGCGGTTGTCGGCTTCGTCCTGCTTGGGCTCGAACTGGCCGTCGACCAGGCTTGGGTGGTCCGGGTAGTTGAGCTTGAGGGTTTCCAGGCTGGTGGCGGCCAGGTCGTCCAGGTGCAGGCGCTGGTAGGCCTCGACCATCACGGCCAGGCCATCGCCGACCGATGGCGTTTCCTGGAAGTTCTCGACCACGTAGCGGCCACGGTTGGCCGCGGCCACGTAGGCCTGGCGGCTCAGGTAGTAGTCGGCCACGTGGATCTCGTAGGCCGCCAGCAGGTTGCGCAGGTAGATCATGCGCTGCTTGGCGTCCGGCGCGTAGCGGCTGTTGGGGAAGCGGCTGGTGAGCTGGGCGAACTCGTTGTAGGAGTCGCGGGCAGCGCCCGGGTCACGCTTGGTCATGTCCAGTGGCAGGAAGCGCGCCACCAGGCCACGGTCCTGGTCGAACGAGGTCAGGCCCTTGAGGTAATAGGCGTAGTCGACGTTCGGGTGCTGCGGGTGCAGGCGGATGAAGCGCTCGGCGGCGGACTTGGCGGCTTCCGGCTCGGCGTTCTTGTAGTTGGCGTAGATCAGCTCCAACTGGGCCTGGTCGGCGTAGCGACCGAACGGGTAGCGCGACTCCAGGGCCTTGAGCTTGCTCACGGCGCTGGTATAGCTGTGGTTGTCCAGGTCGGCCTGCGCCTGCTGGTACAGCTCGGCCTCGCTGAGGTTCTCGTCGACGACTTCCTTGTTGGAGGAACAGGCAGCGGTGAGCCCGAGGATGGCGATCAGCAGCAGGTGTTTCACTTGCATGGCGGCTTGCGTCCCTTTGACGGCCGCTGTCTTGGGCGGTGCCGTCCTGTTATGATGAGCGCCCCCGGCCGAACCCGGGGCAAAAGAAGTCGTATTTAACCACAAGCGCGCAGCCGAAACCAAAGGCTGTGCGCCCGCCGAATCGAGCATGTCCGAGATCATTCAACTTAGCGCAGAGGTCCCGTCCGAACTGGGCGGTCAACGCCTCGACCAGGTCGCCGCCCAACTCTTCTCCGAGTACTCGCGTTCGCGCCTGGCCTCGTGGATCAAGGACGGTCGCCTGACGGTCGACGGCGCGGTGCTGCGCCCGCGCGACACCGTCCACAGTGGCTCCATCCTGGCCTTGGAGGCCGAGCAGGAGGCCCAGGGCGAATGGGTGGCCCAGGACATCGAGCTGGACATCGTCTACGAAGACGACCAGATCCTGGTGATCAACAAGCCTGCCGGGCTGGTTGTGCACCCGGCGGCGGGCCATGCCGACGGCACCCTGCTCAATGCCCTGCTGCACCACGTGCCGGACATCGTCAACGTGCCCCGTGCCGGTATCGTGCACCGCCTGGACAAGGACACCACCGGCCTGATGGTGGTCGCCAAGACCCTGCAGGCCCAGACCAACCTGGTCGACCAGCTGCAAAAGCGCTCGGTCAGCCGCATCTATGAATGCATCGTGGTGGGCGTGGTGACTGCCGGTGGCAAGATCGACGCGCCCATCGGTCGCCATGGCGGCATGCGCCAGCGCATGGCGGTGACCGACGGCGGCAAGCCGGCGGTCAGCCATTACCGTGTGCTCAAGCGCTTCCGCTCGCACACCCATGTGCGGGTCAAGCTTGAAACCGGCCGTACCCACCAGATTCGCGTGCACATGGCGCATGTGGGCTTCCCGCTGGTCGGCGACCAGACGTACGGCGGCCGTTTCCGCATCCCGCCGGCTGCCAGCGTGGCCATGGTCGAGGCGGTCAAGAACTTCCCGCGCCAGGCCCTGCACGCGCGCTTCCTGGCATTGGACCACCCGACCACCGGCGAGCGTATGGAATGGGCCTCGCCGCTGCCGGATGATTTCGTCTGGCTGCTGTCGCTGCTCAACCAGGACCGCGAGAGCTTCATCGGATGAGTGGCCTGACGCAGTCGCTGCTGTTCCCTGACTGGCCGGCCCCGGCCTCGGTACGCGCCTGCGTCACGACCCGCCAGGGCGGTATCAGCCTGCCGCCCTACGACACGTTCAACCTCGGTGACCACGTCGGCGACGACCCGGCTGCGGTCGCCGAGAACCGTCGCCGCCTGAGCGCCGAATTCGGTATTCGCCCTGCTTGGCTCAAGCAGGTCCATGGCGTGGTGGTGGCCGATGCCAACCCGGCCCGTGTGGCCGAGGCCGACGCCAGCTTCACCGACCAGCCCGGCATCGCCTGCACCGTGATGACCGCCGACTGCCTGCCCGCACTGTTCTGCGACCGCACCGGCACCCGCGTGGCCGCCGCCCATGCCGGCTGGCGCGGGCTGGCAGGCGGCGTGCTCGAAGCCACCCTGGACCGCCTTGGCGTGCCCGCCGAAGACGTGTTGGTCTGGCTGGGCCCGGCCATCGGCCCCCAGGCTTTCGAAGTCGGCCTGGAAGTGCGCGATGCGTTCACCGCCCTGCATCCGCAAGCGGCCCAGGCCTTTGTGCCGGGCGAACGCCCAGGCAAACTGATGGCCGACATCTACCAGCTCGCCCGCATCCGCCTGGCTGCCCGTGGTGTCACCGCCGTTTATGGCGGGGGCCTGTGCACGGTCAACGACCCGCGCTTCTTCTCCTATCGCCGCACCCCGCAGGGCGGGCGTTTCGCCTCCCTGGTCTGGCTGCAAGCCTGAATCACATTCCCTTGTAGGAGCCGGTTTTCCGGCGATTGGGCTGCAAGGCAGCCCTAACCACTCTTCCATCCGCTGACCCGTGTCAACCCCGCTACGCTTGAATCTTCCAGAATCACCCTTATCTATTGGTCATCTCAGGCAGGTTTCTTCATTCAGGTGCTATCCATCGCTCCGCCTGCCCTTATAGGAAGGTATCCCCCATGCGAATAGACCGTTTGACCAGCAAGCTGCAACTGGCGTTATCCGATTCCCAATCCCTGGCCGTAGGCATGGACCACCCGGCCATCGAGCCCGTGCACCTGATGCAGGCGCTTATCGATCAGCAGGGCGGCTCCATCAAACCACTGCTGATGCAGGTCGGTTTCGACGTCAATGGCCTGCGTCAGGCCTTGGTGAAGGAAATGGACCATCTGCCGAAGATCCAGAACCCTACGGGCGATGTGAACATGTCCCAGGACCTGGCGCGCCTGCTCAACCAGGCCGATCGCCTGGCCCAGCAGAAGGGCGACCAGTTCATCTCCAGCGAGCTGGTGTTGCTGGCCGCCATGGACGAGAACAGCAAGCTCGGCAAGCTGCTGCTCAGCCAGGGCGTGAGCAAGAAGGCCCTGGAGAACGCCATCAACAACCTGCGTGGCGGCGCGGCAGTCAACGACCCCAATGCCGAGGAGTCGCGCCAGGCCCTGGACAAGTACACCGTCGACCTGACCAAGCGTGCCGAGGAAGGCAAGCTCGACCCGGTCATCGGCCGTGACGACGAAATCCGCCGCACCGTGCAGGTGCTGCAGCGCCGCACCAAGAACAACCCCGTGCTGATCGGCGAGCCTGGCGTCGGCAAGACCGCCATCGCCGAAGGCCTGGCCCAGCGCATCATCAACGGCGAAGTGCCCGACGGCCTCAAGGGCAAGCGCCTGCTGGCGCTGGACATGGGCGCGCTGATCGCTGGCGCCAAGTACCGCGGCGAGTTCGAAGAGCGCCTGAAGGCGCTGCTCAATGAGCTGTCCAAGCAGGAAGGCCAGATCATCCTGTTCATCGACGAACTGCACACCATGGTCGGCGCCGGCAAGGGCGAAGGGGCCATGGACGCCGGCAACATGCTCAAGCCGGCCTTGGCTCGGGGCGAACTGCACTGCGTCGGTGCCACCACGCTGAACGAATACCGCCAGTTCATCGAGAAGGATGCCGCCCTGGAGCGTCGCTTCCAGAAGGTGCTGGTCGACGAGCCGAGCGAGGAAGACACCATCGCCATCCTGCGCGGCCTGAAAGAGCGCTATGAAGTGCACCACAAGGTGGCCATCACCGACGGTGCGATCATCGCCGCGGCCAAGCTCAGCCACCGCTACATCACCGACCGCCAGCTGCCGGACAAGGCCATCGACCTGATCGACGAAGCGGCCAGCCGCATCCGCATGGAGATCGACTCCAAGCCGGAAGTGCTCGATCGCCTCGACCGTCGCCTGATCCAGCTGAAGGTTGAGTCCCAGGCCCTGAAAAAGGAAGAGGACGAAGCGGCCAAGAAGCGCCTGGAGAAACTCACCGAGGAAATCCAGCGCCTTGAGCGCGAATATTCCGACCTCGAGGAAATCTGGGCGTCGGAAAAAGCTGAGGTGCAAGGTTCGGCGCAGATCCAGCAGAAGATCGAGCAGGCACGCCAGGAACTCGAGGCCGCCCGCCGCAAGGGTGACCTGAGCCGCATGGCCGAGCTGCAGTACGGGGTGATCCCGGATCTGGAGCGCAGCCTGCAGATGGTCGACCAGCACGGCAAGAGCGAGAACCAACTGCTGCGCAACAAGGTCACCGAGGAAGAAATTGCCGAAGTGGTGTCCAAGTGGACAGGCATCCCGGTGGCCAAGATGCTCGAAGGCGAGCGCGAGAAGTTGCTGAAGATGGAGGCGCTGCTGCACCAGCGCGTCATCGGCCAGAACGAAGCCGTCACCGCCGTGGCCAACGCCGTGCGTCGCTCCCGTGCCGGCCTTGCCGACCCGAACCGGCCGAGCGGCTCGTTCCTGTTCCTCGGCCCTACCGGCGTGGGCAAGACCGAGCTGTGCAAGGCCCTGGCCGAATTCCTGTTCGATACCGAAGAGGCCATGGTGCGCATCGACATGTCCGAGTTCATGGAGAAGCACTCCGTGGCTCGCCTGATCGGTGCCCCGCCCGGGTACGTGGGCTACGAGGAGGGCGGCTACCTGACTGAGGCCGTGCGGCGCAAACCCTATTCGGTGGTGCTGCTCGACGAAGTGGAGAAGGCGCACCCGGATGTATTCAACGTACTGCTGCAGGTGCTCGAGGATGGCCGCCTGACCGACAGCCATGGCCGTACGGTGGACTTCCGCAACACGGTGATCGTGATGACCTCCAACCTGGGCTCGGCGCAGATCCAGGAACTGGCCGGTGACCGCGAGGCCCAGCGTGCGGCGGTGATGGATGCGGTGAGCTCGCACTTCCGTCCAGAGTTCATCAACCGGATCGACGAAGTGGTGGTGTTCGAGCCGCTGGGCCGCGAGCAGATCGCTGGTATCACCGAGATCCAGCTCGGCCGCCTGCGCAGCCGCCTGGCCGAGCGCGAGCTGTCGCTGAGCCTGAGCCCGGAGGCCCTGGACAAGCTGATCGCCGTCGGCTACGACCCGGTGTATGGCGCGCGTCCGCTCAAGCGTGCGATCCAGCGCTGGATCGAAAACCCGCTGGCACAGTTGATCCTCAGCGGGCAGTTCCTGCCAGGCGCGGCGATCACCGCCAAGGTCGAAGGCGACGAAATCGTCTTCGCCTGATCCGCTCTACCGAAAGCCCCGCATCTGCGGGGCTTTTTTGTGGGCGTCCGCTGTGGGAGCGGGCTTGCCCCGCGATCGCGTCAGCCCAGCAAACGCCATGCATCCTGCCCACGCATTCGCGTAACGAACCCGCTACCACAAAGGCAAGCCCAGGCAGGAGGGGCCGTTGCAGGCCCTCTGGGATAACTATTTGAGAAAGTTGAATTTTTTGCTTGCATCCTGAATCGAGTGCACCTAATATACGCCCCGCTGTCAGGCACTACACAGATCACCGGCGGTACAAGGGATCTGAAAACAATTTGCAAATCAGTAACTTGAAAGCAAATTGGGGGTTGACAAGCAAAACGAAGAATGTAAAATAGCCGGCCTCAGCAGCGACAACGCTGAAGAGTTCGAAGCTAACACAGACTTCGAAGTTGTACGAAGTTCAGTTCCGCGATAGCTCAGTCGGTAGAGCAAATGACTGTTAATCATTGGGTCCCTGGTTCGAGTCCAGGTCGCGGAGCCAATTTCGGGGTGTAGCGCAGTCCGGTAGCGCGCCTGCTTTGGGAGCAGGATGTCAGGAGTTCGAATCCCCTCACCCCGACCATTTTCCGGGTCGTTAGCTCAGTTGGTAGAGCAGTTGGCTTTTAACCAATTGGTCGTAGGTTCGAATCCTACACGACCCACCATGTAAAAAGGGCATCTCGAATGAGATGCCCTTTTTCTTTTGCCTCGAATTCATACGCCCACGCTGCAGTCGCCCTGTTGTAGGAGCGGCCTTGCGCCGCGAAAGGGGCGCAAAGCGCCCCCGGCGATCTTCAGTGCAACTTCAAGCGCGGCTCGGTGCCCCGGCCAATCTTGCTTCCGAGCATCATCATCGCCGTGCGGAAGAATCCGTACAGCGCCATCTGGTGCATCCGGTACAGCGACACATAGAACATCCGCGCCAGCCAGCCCTCCAGCTTAACGCTGCCCATCAGGTTACCCATCAGGTTGCCCACCGCCGAGAACCGCGACAGTGACACCAGCGAGCCATAGTCCTTGTACTCATAGCTCGGCAGCGGCTTGTTCTCCAGGCGCGCTTTCAGGCTCTTGGCCAGCATCGAGGCCTGCTGGTGCGCCGCCTGTGCCCGTGGCGGCACGTTGCGGTCGCTGCCCGGTTGCGGGCAGGCGGCGCAGTCGCCGAAGGCGAAGATGTCATCGTCGCGGGTCGTCTGCAGGGTAGGGCGCACCACCAGCTGGTTGATACGGTTGGTTTCCAGCCCATCGATGTCTTTGAGGAAGCCCGGCGCACGGATACCGGCCGCCCACACCTTCAGGCTGGCCTGAATCACTTCGCCGGAGGCCGTCTTGAGCCCATCCTCGGTCACTTCGCTGACCGCCGCATTGGTCATCACCGTCACCCCGAGCTTTTCCAGGGTCTTGTGCACCGGCACGCTGATGCGCTCCGGCAGGGCGGGCAATACGCGTGGGCCGGCCTCGATCAGGGTGATGTGCATGTCCTTCGGCTGGATGCGGTCCAGGCCATAGGCCGCCAGTTCATGGGCTGCGTGGTGCAGCTCGGCTGCCAGTTCCACGCCCGTGGCGCCTGCGCCGACGATGGCCACGCTGATCTTCTCGCTGGCCACATCACCGGCGTGGGCACGCAGATAATGGTTGAGCAACTGCTGGTGGAAACGCTCGGCTTGCTTGCGGGTGTCGAGGAACAGGCAATGCTGCGCCGCGCCCAAGGTACCGAAGTCGTTGGTGTTGCTGCCGACGGCGATCACCAGCGTGTCATAGCCCAGGGTGCGCGCAGGCAGTAGCTCGCGGCCCTCTTCGTCGAGGGTCGCGGCCAGCTGGATCTGCTTGGTTTCCCGGTCGAGCCCGCTCATGCGCCCCAGCTGGAAGTTGAAGTGGTTCCACTTGGCCTGGGCCACGTAGTTCAGTTCATCTTCCGAGGAGTTCAGCGAGCCTGCAGCCACTTCGTGCAGCAAAGGTTTCCAGATGTGCGTCAGGTTGGCGTCGACCAGGGTAATCTCGGCCTGCTTGCGCTTGCCCAGGCTTTTACCCAGGCGGGTCGCCAGTTCCAGGCCGCCGGCGCCGCCGCCGACAATCACGATGCGATGAGTCATTGGGATATCTCACAAGTTTTACGGAATTCGTGGCCATGTCGGCCGGCCGCGGCATGCGGGAGAGGAGGGCGAGCGCAAGGCAGCTCATAGCACCAGTCCACTCAGCAGGCGGCTCAACAGGCCCAGACCGATGGTCACCGCGACCACCAGCACAAGGAGCAGCAAAGGCCGGAAGGGCCTGCGCTCGACTCGATGCTGGGGGGCACGCAGATACTCATCGACGCGACGCTGATCTTCAGGATTCAGGCGGCTGGTCATGGTGGGCCTCGTCAGATAGACGTTTGTGACTGCGCGTACGCCACAGCGTTCACGCAAGCGCTTGAAACAAATGATAATGCGTTCTATCCCTGGCGCCGAGTGTACGTCATCGCAAAGACTCTCGGCACTGGATCAAAGACTGATGCCCACGTCGAAGACGATGCTGCGCCCCAGGTTGCCGCGTAGGAAATCTGGCGCATCGGGGTGGGCGAACAGCACCCTGGCGAACGTCGGCCCCACCAGCGACAACGACCGCCAACCTTGGCGCAGGTATTCGGTGGGCGGTGGGAAATGGCTGTTGAGGTCCAGCACCTCGCGCTTGAGGCTGGCGAAGGCGATGATGTCCAGCTCGCCCAAATCCAGCCCGCGCTCCTGGTAGTTGTGCGCCTTCTTGCGCAGCGTCGGCGCCAGGCGCCCAAGCAGTTCCTGGGCGCTGATCCGCCGTGGCCGGGCCTCGCGGCGCACCAGCTGGCTCAGGGAAAACGCGCTGCGCCGGCGCTGCAGCTCCGCGCGCCACTCATCATTGAGCCGGCGCCCTTCATCGAGCACGAAGAACACCTCGAACGCCGCATCGCGAAACAGTACGTCTGGCGGCTCCTGGCCGGCCGGGGTGAAATCTTCGCTGCGGTAAGGAATGTTCAGCCCTTGCAGCAGGCGTTGGCACACCCAACGCTCGCGTTCCCATTTGCGGGCATTGGACAGAAACGCATTCGCTTGTTCGGCCTGGATGGTGAGCAGGCGCAGGTAGTCTGAGTCATCCATGGGAACAAGCTTAGTCGCTATCCATGACGGTAAGATGCTGTTTGTGCGCAAGAATCGCCCTTCGGCCAGCCGACCCGGCCGGCGCTGGCGACGATAGGGTGTAGACTCGGCCTATTCGGCACGGCAGAAGGAGCGAACCGGTGATCAGCGCGCAGGTCCTGTCCACCACCAGCCTCACTCTGGGTTGGCTCGGCTACGTGCCTCTGCTCATCTGGGCCCTGGGCCGCACACGCTGGGTGGAACTGTTCAGCGATAGCCGCCGCCAGCACCTATTGTTCGGCACCGTGTTCGGCTTGTTCATTCTGTGGTTGGTGCGGCGCGATTTCGACACAGGCGTGTCCTACCATTTCATCGGCATGACCGCCGTGACCCTTCTGCTCGACTGGCCATTGGCAATTGTCGGCGGCGCCCTGGCCCAGCTCGGCCTGCTGGCCCTCGGGCGCCTGGATCTGGCCGCGCTGGGCGTCAACGGCCTGTTGATCATCGGCCTGCCGGTGTTGGTAACGGAGGTGTGCGCCATCTTGGTCGAACGCGCGCAGCCACGAAACCTGTTCGTCTATATCTTCTCGGGGTTCTTCGCCGCAGCGCTGTCGGCTTTGCTCTGCCTGCTCGCCGCGCTTGGCCTGCTGTGGCTCGATGGGCGTTTCGCCATGCCGGAGTGGCTGGCGGACTTCATCGGTTATCTATGGCTGATCATTTTCCCCGAGGCCTTCATCAACGGCACGGTGATCAGCGCACTGGTAGTGTTCTGCCCGGAATGGCTGGAAACATTCAACCGCACTCGATATTTGCAGGCGCCCTGGAACGACGAAGATCGCTGACCCCAAGCACCCACAACCGCGAGCCCGCGATGGGCCGCGTAGCGGCCCCAACTACACGAATGATCGGGACTTCCTCAATGCCGAGGCTCAAGATCCCCAGAATAAAGCTCATCCTCCGACTCATCCGCTCCCGGAATCTTATGCTCCTCAGCCGCCCAGGCCCCTAGGTCGATCAACTTGCAACGATCGGAACAAAACGGCCGGAACGGGCTCTTCTCGCTCCATTCCACAGGTGCACCGCAGGTCGGACAGTCCACAGTCATCGGCTGGCTCATGGCTGGCCTCCTCGTAACGTCAGGTAAAAGTGGTGCAGACGGTCGATCTGCTCATGCAACCAGCCAAGGTCCCGGTCATTGACCACCACGTCATCGGCATGGCGCAACCGCTCCTCGCGGGCCGCCTGGGCCTTGAGGATCGCCTGCACCTGCTCGGGGCTGGTGTTGTCTCGCGCCAGGGTGCGCTGGACCTGCAGCTCTTGCGGCGCATCGATCACCAACACCCGCTGGGTTTTCTCGATCTGGCCAGACTCCACCAACAGCGGCGAGACATAGATCGCATAGGGCGACTCGGCTTTGGCCAAGTAGCTGAAGATCTCCTGCCCGATCAATGGGTGCAGCAGTTCCTCCAGCCAGCGGCGCTGAGTGGGGTCGGCAAAGATCAGCTGGCGCAACGCCGCGCGGTCAAGCTGCCCATCGCCCTGCAGCACGCCGGGCCCGAAGCGCTCGACGATGCTCGCCAATGCCGGCCGGCCAGGCTCCACGACCCAGCGCGCCGCCTGGTCGGCATCGACCAGGTGCACACCCAGCTCCACGAAACGCGCTGCCGCGGCGCTCTTGCCGCTGCCGATGCCGCCGGTGAGCCCGAGAATCCAAGGGGTAAATGCCGCAGTGGTCATCAGTTTCCAAGCAGTTGCATGTAAGAGACGTATATTTCATCACCCCAGAGCATCGCGATCCAGCCCGCAATGGCCAGATACGGCCCAAAAGGCATGGTCGAGCCCATCGACGCCTTGCGCAGGCGCAGCAAGCACACGCCGATCACCGCCCCCACCACCGACGACAACAACAGCGTCAGCGGCAGCACATGCCAGCCACCCCAGGCACCGATCAATGCCAGCAGTTTGAAATCGCCATAGCCCAGCCCCTCCTTGCCAGTGACCAGCTTGAACAGCCAATACACTGCCCAAAGGCTCAGGTAGCCGATTATTGCCCCCCACACGGCCGCTGACAGAGGCACGAACAAGCCAAAGGCGTTGCAGGCCAGCCCAAGCCACAGCACCGGCTTGACCAGCGCATCGGGCAATAACTGGTGATCGCTGTCGATCAGGCTCAGGCTCAACAGGCTCCAGGTCAGCACCAACCCAAGCAGCGTCTGCAGCGTCGGCCCGAACTGCCACGCCACCACCACCGAAAGCACCGCGCACCCCAGTTCCACCAGCGGGTAGCGGATGCCGATGGCGGCCTTGCACGCCGAGCAACGCCCACGCAGGGCGAGGTAACTGAGCACCGGGATATTCTCCCAGGCACGAATACGATGTCCGCAATGGGAACAGCGCGACGCCGGCAGGCACAGGTCGAAGCGCTCGTGTTCCTGCACGGGCAGGCCAAGCACCTCCTGCGCCTCCCGCTGCCATTGGCGCTCGAGCATGATCGGCAGCCGATACGCCACCACATTGATGAAGCTCCCGACCAGCAACCCCAACAAGCCTGCGAAGGCCAGAAACAGTGCCGGCTGCCCGGCGAAAAAAGTCCAGAGATTCATGTCAGACCAAGTTACCCAACTGGAAGATCGGCAAGTACATGGCGACCACCAGGCCACCCACCACCACGCCGAGGACCAGCACGATGGCGGGCTCCAGCAGGCTGGTCAACTGGTCGAGGGCCTGGCTGACCTGTTCTTCGTAATGTGTGGCGGCTTTTTTCAGCATCTGGTCGAGCGTGCCGCTGGATTCACCGATCGCCGCCAGCTGCACCAGCAAGGGCGGAAACAGCGGGTCCGCCGCCATCGCCTGATGCAACCCCTGGCCATTGCCCATGGCCTGGCGCAAGCGCAAGACCGCCTGCTCATGCACCTGCCCACCACACACCGTCGCCACCGTGCCCAGTGCATCGAGCAATGGCACCCCAGCCCCATAGGCCGTGGCCAGGCCCCGCGCAAAGCGCGCCAACGCCGCTTGCCCCAGCAGCTTGCCCAGCACCGGCACCCGCAACGCCTGGCGTGCGATCCACAAGCGTGCCGGCGCATGACGCCGATGAAGCTCGCGCACGCCCGCTGCCAACAACACAACCGTCGCCGCTACCCAGGGCGCATACCGCCCAAGCCCTGTTGATAAGTCGATCACCCATTGCGTAAACGCCGGCAGCGATGAATCGAAGCTGGCGAACAACCCCTGGAACCGCGGCACCACCTCCAGCAGCAACAGCGCCGACACCCCCAGCCCGGTCAGCAACAGCAGCAACGGGTAGAGCATCGCCTTGCGCACCCGACGCTGCAGCGCCTGGCGCTGTTCCAGCATGCCCGCCAACTGCTCGAGCTGCCCGTCCAGCGTGCCGGACTGCTCACCCATGCGCACCAGGTTGCAGTACAGCCGGTCGAACCACGCCGGGTGGCGTTGCAGCGCCTCGGCCAGCCCCAGCCCCGCGCCAACATCCTGTTGCAATTGCGCCAGCAACCGCCCCAAGTGTTCGTCGCCCCCGCTGCGGCCCATCACCTCGAACGCCTGCAGCAGCGGCACGCCAGCCTTGAGCAAGGTCGCCAACTGCCGGCTGAACCCCGCCGCATCCGCCTTGCCGCGGCCTGCTGGCCAGCGCCATTGCAGGCGGCTCGCCGGCCGCACCCGCCCCACGCGAATGCCCTGGCGCTGCAAGTCGGCCCGCACGAACGCCAAGCTGCGCCCCTCGGTGCGGCCGTTGATTCTGTTGCCGTTGATGGTGGTGCCTTCCCAGGCGTACAAGCGTGTCGAATGGCTCATGCAAACGTCCTATGTTGCAATGCCGACAAGCCCCGTAACAGCTTGCCGTGCCCATGGCCGGGCGGGTTTCCCTGTTGGTCACTAGAGTAGTCCAGCGAGCCCGGCATCCAGGCGGGCAGGGGTGACAAAAGGTGTCGGTTCGGCTCTACTGCGCGCCTGTCTGTCCTAGGTGTCCGAGATTGGATCCAAGGCATAGCCGTATCAACAAGGAAAAGCGTTCATGAAAGGGCAACGGGGCATCACCCTGATCGAGCTGATGATCGTCGTGGCGATCATCGGCATCGTGGCGACCATCGCCATTCCCATGTACACCAACCAGCAAGCCCGCGCCAAAGCCAGCGCTGGCCTTGCGGAAATCTCCGCACTCAAGACCGCGATGGAACTGCGCCTGAACGAAGGCAAGGACGTTGCCGACGTCAACGCCCTCGGCGGCCAGCCCACCACCGCCCACTGCGCCATCACCGCCCGTGGTACCGCAGCCGACGGCACCGCGGCAATCACCTGCACCCTCGCCGATGCACCGGCCAACGTGCTCGGCAAGACCCTCACCTTGACCCGCACCACCACTGGCTGGCGCTGCACCACCACGGTGGAAGAAGACCTCGCCCCGAACGGCTGCAAGGGCGCCTGATGCGGGCGCCAGGGGCGGGGGAATAAGCGAGGGGAAACAGAGGTTTGCGTAACGCCCGCGGCAGTGGTAGCGTTGCGCTCACGCCGGTGTAGCTCAGTCGGTAGAGCAGCGCACTCGTAACGCGAAGGTCGCAGGTTCGATTCCTGTCTCCGGCACCAGTAAAATCAAGAGGTTAGGTTAGTTTCGGTTTTACCTGCAGTCGGTGATGACAGCAAGGTGACAGCAACTGATGGCTTTCTCAACGACCTCACCTACCTTCCTTATCCCCCCTAACGGGAAGGTTGGCCGTTCAAACCGGCCCGGGGACGCCATATCTTCTCAACCCCGCGCAACTGTTCAAGAGGCATCTTCATGGATGATTCTTTTGATGTATCTCAGTTCCTTGGTTATCTTGCTCAAGATCTAGTAGATAGCTTCGCCCGGGCTGGCAACGCAACTACGCCCGGCTTGGTGGGTGGGGCCCGCGAGCATTCCGTTCGAATGAAGCTTCAAACGCTTCTGCCTGCGGCAGCTAGCGTGGCAACAGGCTGCGTTATCGATTCTTTTGGTGGTACATCGAATCAAGCAGATGTGGTGATCCATGAAAGAGATAATTGTCCTGTTTTCTCTATTGGCGGCTCTCCGGAAGCGACTTATATCCCGTGCGAGGGGGTGATTGCTGTTGGCGAAATCAAGAGCACGCTGGGAAGCAAGGAGTTGCGAGATTCAGTCCTCAAAATTAGACGGGTCAAATCACTGCAGCGCGCATCGAAAGACGCGACGTGTTTTAGGCACTTCGGCAGCGCAATGGTAATACAGGGTGCTGACTCTGAAGCCTTCGATCCAGAGCGGAACCGCTACGATCAGCCATTCTGCTTCGTTCTCTGTCAATCTTACGGGGTTAGTCGCGCAACCCTCGGTAAGAATTATGCTGCTATTTGCGCAGAGGCAGCCCCTCACCTTTCTCCGAATGTGGTCGTCTCGCTTACGGAGGGGATAATGCTCTTCGCTGACGCTAAAGGTGCATTGCTTCGCAGTGCCGTGGGAGCCAGTCAAGTTGCGTTTTTCAAACATCCCGGAGGGGATTTTCAATTTCTGTTAAATGAGCTGGTAAATGCTTGCCACAGAGGGCGCACGACTGCTGTATTGCCTTACTCAACTTACATCCTGGGCGAGCAGCTGAACGCATTTGCCCACCCAGATTATGTTCAGATCTAAAGCTAAAGACGCTCTGGAAAAAATTGCGATTTAATTTTAAGCACCGTGGTAGTCGAACAGTTTGCGTGCCGAGCCGCAGCGCGGATTCCAAGCCCAGCCTTCAGTAGCTCCTTTACGCGCTTGTGCAGATCAGCGTCCACCGGCCGCCCCTGATATTTGCCAGCGGCCTTGGCCTTCTCAATGCCCTGGGCCTGGCGGTCGCGCCGCTGCTCGTAATCCTTGCGCGCGATCGCGGCCATCATTTCCACCAGCATCGAGTTGATCGCGGCCAGCATCCGGTCGGTGAATTCGTCGCCTCGCGTGTCACGCATACCCTGATGACTGGTGGGCAGATCCAGCGCGACGATGCGCAGGCCCTTGGCGTCGATCGCAGCCTTGAGTTTGGCCCAGTCATCAGCGGGTAGACGAGAAAGGCGGTCGATGGATTCGACAAGCAGTACGTCACCCTTGCGTGCATCCGAGAGCAGGCGCAGCAGCTCCGGCCGATCTGCGGCGGCACCGCTGGCGTTCTCCAGGTACTCGCAGGCGATGACCTTGTTATGGTCGCTGGCGAACTTCTCCAGGGATGCACGGGCACGGCCGGCGTCTTGCTCGTCGGTGGATGCTCGAAGGTAGGCGCGGATGAACATAGTGCAACCTGTATCAGTTAGGGTGTTATCCTAATACTGTTGCATTTTGGGTGGTACTTATCAAGCAAAAAGGCTGATAAAAGCTCAAATTGCCCGTATCAGCCTAGGCATACCTCGATGTATCATTCTTACCTTTCCCACCAATCCAAAGGTCAAGTAATGGCGGTTCATGATTCTGAAGCTGCAGCCCTTGAGTCGCGCCGTCAATACGCAGTCCTAGCCAAACGGGAAAAAGAACTCGACAGCCTGCGTAAACAGTTAGCAGAGCGGGAAGATTACATCGAGAGCAGGATGCAGCAGGAGCGTAATATTTTCGCGCAACGCGAAACAGAGCTTCTGGCCTCGATAGAGCAACGAAATGAAATGCTTTCAAAGCAAGAGCAAATTCTGTCTCAACGAAGAGAAGCTCTCGAGTCGAGGCTAGCTGAGCAGCAGGCTCAGATGATTGCCGATAAAGATGAGCTTATTTCATTCCGTATGACTCTAGAAGAGCAAAGGAAAGAGTTGGAGCTCGAAAAGAAAAGGCTTACAGAAGAGAGCCAAAAAGCCCTGCAAGGAAATTCTAAACGATTTGTGAAGGACGCACTGGGCCTCCTAAGCTCGAAAGAGAGCCGGTTCCACGGGATATCCATAGCCTGGGCGGTCGCAGGCGCTTTTTCGCTAGTAATCGGTGTTATTATCGCCATTCTTACTATGGTTAACAGCTCCGATAACTTTCATCATGCATCAGGGGCAGGTCTAGCTTATTACTTTTTCCACCTCTTTAGAGGTTTGGTCGTGGTCGGGCTTTGCGGCTTCCTTGCCAGGTACTCCTTTGTTTTCAGTAAGTCTTATATGCATGAGTCTTTGAAACTTGGGGAGAGAGCCCATGCTATTCGTTTTGGAGAGTTTTATCTTGATACTTATGGGGCTAACGCTCAATGGGAAGAGGTCAAGGAAGCCTTTGCCCACTGGAATATAAGTGGGCAAAGCGCATTTTCAAATGCCGAGACTGGCCCAGCTGATCCGGCAGTTGTAGGTGCCGCCACCAACTTGGTAGAAAAGGCGATAGCCAGCGCAGCGGAGCTTGGCAAGAAGTCCTCGTGAGCTTGCTTTCATTTATCTTGTGCTTCGATTGAGGCGGATATAATCGCTCCGCCCCAGCGTCGTTCTCCGATGCAAATCGGTACAGGGTTGCCGCTGGCAGTGGTGTTCTTGGCGGAACCGAAGGCATACGAAGGCAGGTTTTCAGGGGTGCCGCTTTGAGAAAGCCCTTTTGCCTGGGGGCTGAGCATTTGTATCACGCCGCCGACCATCATTGAGGCGCCCATCGTTATCATGGCTGAGCCGAATGGAGCCCCGGCGCCGAACGTGCCGCCGGTAATCACAAGGCCGACCACGACCATCACAGCCCCCACGATCGTCTGCAGGGTACCCCCGCGTTTGCTCCCGCCGACTACGGGCACGATTCGGATCTCACTAGCACCGCCACGCTCGAAATCATCTTCACCGACATTCTTCCTGTTTCGGAAGATCGCGAACCGCATACCTAGCGCTTCCAGGCGCTTGATCTCCTGCTCAAAGCCTTCTAGCGTGGCCTTCAAGGCTCGGAATACCTCCCAGGTGTTTTGGCTGTCCAGCAGATAATCTTTCTTGCGGAAGAACTTGCGAATCAGCGGGCCGGACAGGTAAACGGTGGTCCAAGCTTCAGCTCTTCGAACTTGAGCAGTCATCATGGATTCTCCTTTGGGATTGGAAGGTGGACACCCAGGCGGCGAGCGAGCATTTCGCGACTCTGCAGGCCCTGGATGCGAATAGCCTTCTCGCGGGCAGGGTCAGGGTTCCAGGCTGCGCAGTGGCAGGCCGATACTGCCTTCACGCCGCGGTAAGATCCGCGCAGCAGGTCGGCTGAGATGCGCGCCTCTTCTTCAGTGAAAAATGGGCCGTCTATGTCGACGTGGCGACCACGCTGCACGCACTGCACATTCCAGACGTCATAGCCGCTCACAGCTATGGGATTGACGGCGAAGTCGCCGGTTTTGCACGCCTCGCTGAATCGATCTTTGTAGCTCATTAGGCCGCCTCCGCAGAGGGCTGCTGCTTTATCCGCTCAGCCATCTCGGGCGTCAGGGGGGTGTTGCTTGGCAGTTCCAGCGGAATCGGCTTGAGCCACTCGATCAGGTCCATCAGGCCCTGGCTTACCTTAGTCAGGGAGCCGATCTCTGCTGTCTTGCTGTCAAGCTCTACCCCGGCCCGGATGACGTCATTGCCCAGGGGCTGCACCATGTGCAGGAGGTCGCGCATACCACCCGCCAGGCGGCCCAGCGTCAGCACGGCATCAGTGTGATGGACAGCAATGCCGGCGGCGCCGAGCTGGATCAGCTGTTCATTGGAAAAACCGCTGAGACGGGCGGGGCCGCGCAGGATTGCTGCGGTGATGCGCTGCTCCCGGCCCTGGCGCATTTCGGCCATCAGGTCACTACGGTCCTTCGAGTTCAGGTCGTAGACATAGGCCCTGCACTCGGCATCCATCGCCGCGCCCGCTGTTTCGGCGATACTGGGCAGAGCCGCTTTAGCGGCGTCGGTGAAAAGGGTGTATGCGTCGAGCGACTGACGGGCCTTGACCGAATCGACAACTACACCGGTCGCGAGCTGACTCGGCTCGCAGTGCTGCTGACGCTGCATGTGTTCGTGCGCTCCAGCGAACTGCGCTTCGCCCGATGGGATGAATTCGACCTCAACGGGCGAAGTGGGAGATCCCCGATACCCGTAAGCCGATTGAAGGCGTCCGCTATTCCACACGCGGGACCAAGATGAGTGGGGACGCACGCATGCCTGACAGGCAAAAGCAGCATCCACGACCTGCAGTTAGCTGGCGTAGCAGCAAAGATCAAAAAATCACCGTTTTCGCGTGGTAACGCGTTGGCAAGGTGCGGAGCCTGAGGGCAGAGCTTATCGAGTCAGTTCAATGACTATCGAACGGCTGCCCCCTCAACGCATGAAGCTGGTAATCCATCACTGACTGAAACAGGAACTCCGCGTGCTGCCGTAGCTGCTCGACTTCTTCTGAAGGTGTGCCGGCATGCTGCGCCTCTTGGTAGCCATCCACCACCTGACCACGCAAATAAACATGGCCCTATAACCCAAAAGCCGAATCACAGGCAGTTCTGCTTCCCAGGCGCAGCAACTACCTCTAGCACCCTCCCATGCGCTGTGAATGCATAATCGGTAGTATGGTGCCGGTTTTACCCGTGCTGACGCTTCTAATCAGCAAAGTATTGCCGGTTTCTCCCGTGCACACTATGATAATCAGCATTCAAATGCTGATTAATGGTGTTGCGATGCCGCTCAGACTCACGATCCAGGCTTTCTCCGATGGTGCATGGAGCGATGCAGCAACACTCACGGTTGAGAACCCCGAGCGTGTTGCTGATGGAAGGTGTCTTGTCGCATACGACGACGAATACATCATCGCGAACGTTGACCGCATGGAAGATCGTTGCGAACTGGCCCTAAGCGTTAACCTTCCGTTGAACTGGGACCACCATGACGTCAAAGGGTATCCAGCATTCCTCTACGACATCATTCCCTCTGGTGCTGCCAAGGATTCTCTTGAATCCCGCTACGGGCGTCTTAAACCCGAAGGCGTGGAAATGGGGCTGTACCTTCTAGAACGTTTCACGCCGGCCCCTATTGGGCATGTGCGCATCAAGGAGTCGGTGGAAGGCCTTCAGCCAGATCGGAACGAGGCTTTCGCGCACGCTGAGGTCGTGGACAGGACGAACGAATTTCTTGAGTACGCCTATGAAGCCGGTGCGGCGTTGGGCGGTGCTACCGGTGCCAACGGGCAAGCCCCCAAGCTGGTCATGACCGAAGCCCGCGACGGTGCTTTGTACGCTGATGCGATGCTCCCCGATGACCAGGCGTGCCGTCACTGGCTGATCAAGTTTGCGCGTAATCGAGGTGGCGAGCGCGACAAAGACATCCTGCGAACAGAGTTTCATTACTACAAGGCGGTTGCTGCCCTCGGCCTTGATACGGTTCCCACTGATGGTTTGGCACTTGAAGAGGCGGTGAAGCCAAGCCTCTGGATGCCACGATTTGATCGCCGAGTAGTGGATGGCGTGGTGGAGCGGATACCGCTGGAGTCGGTGTACTCGATCTGCGGCATTACCGGCTACGGGCATCCGATGGCACACGCCGAAGTGGTTCACCGACTGGTAGGTCTATGGATCGAGAACGGCCAGCAGGATGAGGTGGACGACCTGGTGTTCGAGTACGTGCGGCGCGATCTGCTGAACCGCATTCTAGGGAACACCGATAACCACGGCCGCAACACCTCCATCATGCGTGAGGGTGGGAGGTTTCGTTTAGCGCCAATCTATGACCTCGCGCCAATGATCCTGGATGAAGAAGGCATCACACGGACGACGAAGTGGGCGGCGGAGCGTAAGGGGTCTTCTAATTGGGGCGACAACTGCGCTGAGCTTGTTGGTTACACTGATCCCGATGTTCTGCTGCAACGGTTGATGAATGCGGCTGAGGAATTCCGGGCGTTGCCCGATCTGTTGACCGATGCTCCTGAATCGATGCGCAATGCAGCCTCTCTACCCGTGAATAACCTGGATAAGCGACTCGTGGAGTGGGGACTGCGATGAAAAAACTACAGCCTGAAGAGCGCGCTCAGCTCGTAGAGGATATCGTCAAGCGCAACGCGGCGGGGCTCGATCCAATTGGGACATCCATCCGCCGTCTGCGGCTCGAAGTCACCGGGCTTGACCAAGAGACCTTCGCGGTCATGTGCAAGATGTCCACGAAAAGCCTGTACGAACTGGAAAGCGGGAAGTCGAATCCGAAGCTCAGCACTTTGGAGGCCGTGCTGCGTCTCTTTGGCGTGCGGATGGGTATGGTGATGACTGCCAAAGATAAGCCCACTGGAACGGTCGTCGGCAACAATGTTGGCCAGTTGAAGGCTGGTGGGCCAATCGCTGTGGCCGCGCCGCTGGTGGCGAATCTTTCGCCGCTGGCCAGTTCCAACGTGATGGCCGGACCGAAACGAGGAAAAAGCCCTGCGGCAGCCAAAGCGAAGAAGGCAGTGTCGAGGCCGGCATCGCCACGGGCACGGAAAAGCGGTCAGGAAAAGTGAGATTGCGCATTCACTTGCCTCACTGGGCAAGCAAGGTTGCACAACCCTGCCCACGGGGATAAAACGCCTAGGTCGCCGACACATCGGCGATGCGACCTTGGCCGGTCGGAATCGAAAGGCGCAACAGCGCCCAGTCTTCATCGCAGGCGCTTTTTTTGTGCCCGCGATGTTGCGTCATGGCGGTGGTGCGCGGGACACCTTCGGGTGTGCCGGGCCCCTTTCGTCCCGGTCGGCCAACCCGCGTATTGCTGCCACCCTGACTTGTTTGGTCATGAGTGGTGACAAGCTTCCTAGAACAACCCGCTGGTGGCACGCGAATACACCTGCATGAGCGGCTTTCAGAGCGGCAAAAAAAATGTGCCAGGGTGGTTCTGGCACGCGAGCGGTGACAATTTAATGGGAGTCCCTTAACGAAACGGGACTCTCCCAAATGCGTAAATTTCTTCATGACCTCACGGTGGCCATCGTTGGTGGATTCATCTGCGACTTGGTGCTGTCTGTGGCACTCTCACCGGCAATGCTTACACAGCAACCAACCCTGTTGATCCTTGTTATACAAGTGCAATAGGCGGTTCACCTTTTACCGGAAGAGGCGCGGCGTCATTTGGGTGATGGCCGCCGAACTAAGCGATATCAAGCCTTTTCCTACGGCAAGTCACGGCCTTTTCATGCAGCCTTGACCTTGCACTAGCGGACCTGCAGGGATAAATTGCCCTCAGTCGCGGCAAATTCCGCGACCGGGTTTGGCGACCCGGATAAACTTGGCGCATCAGCGCCCCACACGACTGCAGGCGCTTTTTTTATGCTTGCGGCCTCGTGCTATGGCGGCTGTGCGTGGGAGACCCTCGGGTCTGCCGGGTTCCAAGTTCCCGGTTCGCCAACCTGCGTACAGCTGCCACCCATTGTTTGGCGACGGTGCGTGGCAGCTCCAACCTAACTTGGAGTCTCATGCATGCTTACGTTGAGCCGACTCAGGATCCTCGCATCCGCTCTCCGCCGCCTAACCTCGCCGGCGCCTGAACCCCACCGTTTCTACCCTATCCATACCCAGGGCAACCCAAAGCCTGCGCAACGGCAGGTGCCCCATGACTGATAATGAACACATTGCCACCCTCCAGCGCTATGTCTGGACCCTTGAGCTGCTCGGCGAATCGCTGGTGCATCACGACGAGCAACTGGAATGTGATCACCAGCCGCAGCTGAGCTTCC
Organism: Pseudomonas guariconensis; assembly: GCF_015680235.1. GTDB lineage: Bacteria > Pseudomonadota > Gammaproteobacteria > Pseudomonadales > Pseudomonadaceae > Aquipseudomonas > Aquipseudomonas guariconensis_A. The sequence goes on along the minus strand of NZ_JADLJL010000007.1, from coordinate 122,383 downwards.
GTGCCACGGCGGGGATTCATCAGGCGATCAGGATCATTAGCCGTTTGGCGGGTGAGCAGTGCGGCAAGCTGCTTGATGAGGGGCGGGCTGGGGAGGGGGAATAGAGGGTTTGTTGTAGGCGTTGGGCGCTGGAAGGTGTTTTGGTCGGGATTGGGGCCGCTGTGCGGCCCATCGCGGCACAAGGCCGCTCCTACAGGATTGGGAAATGGGGTTGATTCGCGATGGGCTGCGCTTGCATGAAAAGCTGAGAACTATATGCACGTTTGGGCAACCTCCCTGTTTCATGACACCGAGGGTTGAGCAAAACCGAAGCTAGCTTTTTCTTGAATTGTTGGCGAACGGTGTCGCCTAGTTTTTGCCATTCTTTCAGTGCCCTGGCATCGAATTCGAGGTTATAGGTCATCCAGCGAAACCTTTACCCGTTGAGGGGAGGCGATGCGTTCGCGAACCGTGGCGAGCAGGGCTTCATCCTCTTCCGTCAGGAGTACCGGTTTGAAAGGCAGTTGCCCGCGCTCTGCCACGTATTGCAACGCTTGGCGCATCAGCTCGGATGGCGTGACGCCCAATTTTTCGAGCTCGCGATAGGCGCGGATTTTGAGATCGTCGTCAATACGAACATTGATGGATGCCATGATATCGGTCCCTTGTAATGACATTGGTCTTTACAATGGCCTAAAGTGGCTCACCGAGCAAGCCAGTACATGGTCTTGCCGACGGGTTGTCGCTTTGATGTGAGTGATGATTGCTGGCGCAGAAGAGGGAGCAGGTATTGGCGCTGAACAGAGTGCGCTTGATGGAGATTGGGGCCGCTGTGCGGCCCATCGCGGCACAAGGCCGCTCCTACAGGGAGGTAGGGTTGTTTTTTGGGGAGAGATCAATTCTCCAGCTCGGTCGCTGGGCGGGCCGGCTGTGTTGGTAATTTGGGCTCGGCTTGAGGGCCTAATCGCGGGGCAAGCCCGCTCCCACAGGGCGTTGCAATGGTCAGGGGCGCTGCGGCCGGGGCTTCGAACCAGGTTGGCCAGGAGCTGCGGTGGCGGGTGTCTTCTTCGATGCAGGGGATGAGCCGTTCGGTCAGCACGGCGGTTTGCTGCACGGCCTTGGCGGTGCGGTATTTCACGCTGTGCACGCATTCCCGGTCGCCAAACTCGCAGCGGTTGAGCGTGGTCCCGCCGCAGGGGCCGTTCGCCAGGCCTTTGGGGCAGCTTTCGGGGCAGATATAGAGCGTGTCTTCCAGTCGGCAGCGGCCGCAGGTGTCGCAACCGAGCAATGGCCTTTTCACGCTGCGTTCCAGGCGATGGAGTACGCGGGCGCCGGTGGGCGTTGCCCAGAGGGGGCGTTGCACGGCCCAGCCGAAGGCCTGGCTCAGCCAGTTGGTGCGGCTGAACAGCAATGAATGCGCGCCGTGCAGCAGGTGGTAACGCGCTGTTTCCTTCGGCGAGGCGCTGACCTGGGACTCACCCAGGCGCCAGTTGGCGCCGGGTGGGTGGAAGGTGACGGCGGGTAGGCCGGGCATCTGCCAGCAGGCTTGCCAGGCGGGGGCCCATTGTTCGAGCGAATGAATGCGGGCCTGCCAGTCGTTGAGGGTGTTTTCCAGTGCCTGCAGTTGTTCCAGGTCGTGGATGCCGGAGAGGTGGATGCCGGCATAGCCCATCAGGCGCAGGCCGATGATCTGCAGGGCCAGGCGCTCGAGGCTGCGGGCCTGGGCGTGGGCCTTGGACACGGCGACCTCGGCGGCGAGCAGGTCGTGCATGGAGGGGGTGACGACGATGCCGGCGACGTGCTCGAAGATCTTCGCGCGGCCCAGGGTCAGGCCCATCACGCAGGCCATCAGCGGCTTGGGGTTAGGCTGGCGGTGCATCCACTGGATGGCTTCGAGGTGCTTGCTGGCGTCGAAGCCCAGTTGCAGGGCGAGAAAATCCGCGCCGGCAGCGAGTTTCTTTTCGGCCTTGAAGTACTGGGCGCCGCCTTCTTCCTCGCGGTACTTGAACGGGTGCATGCCAGCGCCCAGCAGCCAGTCGGGGCGGGCCTGGCGAACGATCTGCAGGGCGGCGACGGACTCGAGGTAGCGCACCGGGCGCTGGCCGAGCACGTGGCCGGGCAGGCGGTCGCCGGTCAGCAGCAGGAGCTGGTCGAGGCCGGCGGCGTCCATCCGTTGCAGTTGGTCGAGCAGATGGTGGCGCTCGCGGTCCTTGCCGGAAAAGTGCAGCAGGGTGGGGTGGGGCTGCTGGAAGCTGCTATAGGCGTCGAGCGGCGACATTTCGAACGGGCTGCCGACGCGGTCGGCGATGGCCACGGTCATGGGCCAGCCGCACAGGTGCTTGCGCGCCATGAGAGCTTCGATGCTGGCGAAGCGCTCGCTGGAAGACTTGGGGACGAACTCCATGACGCAGACGAAGGTGTTGTCGTGCAGCGCCGTTTTCAGCTGGCTCATGGGCGGTCGGGTATCTGGTTTGGGCACAGTGGCATTGTGGGGCAGGGCGGGAAGTGGGGGATGTCCGGATGCGTAGGGAATTGCTTTGAATGAGACATGGGGGGTGGCCTTGAGGGCCCTGATCGCGGGACAAGCCCGCCCCGCAGGGAGGATGCGAGCTGAGGGCGCATCATGAGCAAATCTTGAGTTGTGCTCAAATTAAATGAGTTTGTCTCACGCTGCTGTGCCCAGGAAAATCCCCTCATTCATTTTCACGTTTCTGAGGGACAAGACATGGCACTGGCGCACAACCTGGGCTTTCCGCGTATTGGGCGCGACCGCGAGCTGAAGAAGGCCCAGGAGGCCTTCTGGAAGGGCGAGCTCGACGAAGCCGGCCTGCGCGCGGTGGGCCGCGAGCTGCGCGCCACACACTGGCAAGTGCAGAAGGACGCGGGTATCGAGCTGCTGCCGGTCGGCGACTTTGCCTGGTACGACCAGGTACTCACCCATTCGTTGACCTTCGGCGTGATCCCGGCGCGCTTTGGCGCCCAAGACGGTGCCAAGCCGACCCTGCACACCCTCTTCGCCATGGCCCGGGGCGTCAGCGACAATTGCTGTGGCGCTCATGCCCAGGAGATGACCAAGTGGTTCGACACCAACTACCACTACCTGGTCCCGGAATTCACCGCCGACCAAGCCTTCACCCTGAGTTGGGAACAGCTGTTCGAGGAAGTGGATGAGGCCAAGGCCCTGGGCCATGCGGTCAAGCCGGTGGTGATCGGCCCGCTGACCTACCTGTGGCTGGGCAAGGCCAAGGGCGGTGACTTCGACAAGCTGGAGCTGGTCGATCGCCTGCTGCCGCTCTACGACACCATCTTCAACCGCCTGGCCGGCCAAGGCGTGGAATGGGTGCAGATCGACGAGCCGATCCTGGCGCTGGACCTGCCTCAAGACTGGAAGAATGCCTACGAGCGCGTCTACAACATCCTGCAGCGCGCGCCGCTGAAGAAGTTGGTCGCCACCTATTTCGGCGGCCTGGAAGACAACCTGGGCCTGGCTGCCAACCTGCCGGTCGATGGCCTGCACATCGACCTGGTACGCGCGCCGGAGCAGTTCCCGACCATTCTCGATCGCCTGCCGGCCTACAAGGTCCTGTCCCTGGGCGTGGTCAATGGCCGCAACGTGTGGCGCTGCGATCTGGAAAAGGCCCTGGGTGTGCTGCGCCACGCCGCCGAGCGCCTGGGCGAGCGGCTGTGGGTCGCGCCGTCCTGCTCGTTGCTGCACGGCCCGGTGGATGTGGCCCGTGAAGACCAGCTCGATGCCGAGCTGCAAAGCTGGCTGGCCTTCGCCGTGCAGAAGTGCCAGGAAGTGGCCGTGCTGGCCAAGGCCATCGACGCGCCGCAGGCCCCCGAGGTGCTCGTGGCCCTGGAGCAAAGCCGCGCCGTGCAGGCCAGCCGCGCCGCCTCGCCGCGTATCCACAAGCCGGTCGTGCAGGCTCGGGTAGCGGCGATCGAGCCGGCGGACAGCCAGCGCCAGTCGGTCTTCGCCCAGCGCATCGTTAAGCAGCGTGCCGTATTGGATCTGCCGGCGTTTCCGACCACGACGATTGGCTCCTTCCCACAAACTGCGTCGATCCGTCTGGCGCGCCGGGCATACAAACAAGGCCAGCTGGCCGAGGCCGACTACATCGAGGCGATGCAGAACGAAATCCGCCAGGCGGTGCAGATCCAGGAGCAACTGGGCCTGGATGTGCTGGTGCACGGCGAGGCCGAGCGCAACGACATGGTCGAGTACTTCGCCGAGCAGCTCGACGGCTACGCCTTCACGCGTTTCGGTTGGGTGCAGAGCTACGGTTCACGCTGCGTGAAGCCGGCGGTGATCGTCGGCGACCTGAGCCGCCCGAAAGCCATGACCGTAGGCTGGAGTACCTATGCCCAGGGCCTGACCGACAAGCCGATGAAGGGCATGCTGACAGGCCCGGTGACCATGCTGATGTGGTCCTTCCCGCGTGAGGACGTGAGCCGTGAGACCCAGGCCCGGCAGCTGGCGCTGGCCATTCGTGACGAAGTGCTGGACCTCGAGGCGGCGGGCATCCGCATCGTGCAGATCGACGAAGCCGCCTTCCGCGAGGGTCTGCCACTGCGTCGCAATGCCTGGCCGCATTACCTGGACTGGGCGACCGAAGCCTTCCGCCTGTGCGCCTCGGGCGTGCGTGACGAGACCCAGATCCACACCCACATGTGCTACAGCGAGTTCAACGATGTGATCGAGTCGATCGCTGCGATGGACGCCGATGTGATCACCATCGAGACTTCGCGTTCGGACATGGAGCTGTTGGCGGCCTTCGAGCGTTTCAACTACCCCAACGAGATCGGCCCTGGGGTGTACGACATCCACTCGCCACGGGTGCCGGGCAAGGAGGCGATGGTGGAGTTGTTGCGCAAGGCGGCCCTGCGTATTCCGGCCGAGCGGCTGTGGGTCAACCCGGACTGTGGCTTGAAGACCCGTGGCTGGCCGGAGACCGAGGCGGCATTGGTGAACATGGTGGCTGCGGCTCGGGAGCTGCGGGGTGATGGCTTGGTTGTGGGTTCGAAGGGGTAGGGCGGCGGGGGCCGGTGTTGCCTGTACTGGCCCAATCGCGGGACAAGCCCCCACAGGGATCCCATGGCAACAAGCGTACACGGGGCCTGTGGGAGCCAACTGTCTTGAGCTCCCACAGGTACGGCGGTGTCTCTGAAGACAGCGCAGGCCTGTGGGAGCGGGCTTGTCCCGCGATTGGGCCTTAAGATCAGCGCTCGATCGCCAGCGCCACACCCTGCCCGCCACCAATGCACAGCGTCGCCAGCCCTTTCTTGGCATCGCGCTTGATCATCTCGTGCAGCAAGGTCACCAACACGCGGCAGCCGGAGGCGCCGATGGGGTGGCCAAGGGCGATGGCGCCGCCGTTGACGTTGACGCGCGCAGCGTCCCACTCCAGCGACTTGCCCACCGCCAGGGCCTGGGCGGCGAAGGCTTCGTTGGCTTCGATCAGGTCCACATCGCCCAGCTGCCAACCGGCTTTATCCAAGCAGCGCTGGGTGGCGGACACCGGGCCGATGCCCATGATCGCCGGGTCGACGCCTGCGCTGGCATAGGATGCGATCTTCGCCAGCACCGGCAGGCCCAGGGCTTTGGCCTTGGTGGCGCTCATCAGCAGCACGGCGGCGGCGCCGTCGTTCAGGCTCGAGGCGTTGCCGGCGGTGACGCTGCCGTCTTTCTTGAAGGCCGCGCGCAGCTTGCCCAAGGCCTCGGCCGTGGTGCCGGGGCGTGGCTGTTCATCGGTGTCGAACACCCGCGGCTCGCCTTTTTTCTGCGACATCACGATCGGGGTGATTTCATCCTTGAAGTGGCCGGCTTCGATGGCGGCCACGGCCTTGCGCTGGGATTCGGCGGCGAAGGCATCCTGCTGCTCGCGGGTGAGGCCGTATTTTTCCACCAGGTTCTCGGCGGTGATGCCCATGTGGTAGTCGTTGAAGGCGTCCCACAGGCCATCGCTGATCATGGTGTCGACCATCTGGCCATGGCCCATGCGCTGGCCGGTGCGGGCCGAGGGCAGCACGTAGGGCGCCAGGCTCATGTTCTCCTGGCCGCCGGCGATCACCACCTCGGCGTCGCCGCAGCGGATCGCCTGGGCCGCCAGGTGCAGGGCCTTCAGGCCCGAGCCGCACACCTTGTTCAGGGTCAGGGCGGGCACGCTGTAGGGCAGGCCGGCCTTGATCGCGGCCTGGCGCGCCGGGTTCTGGCCGGCACCCGCGGTCAGCACTTGGCCGAGGATCACTTCGTCGACCTGGGCCGGGGCCAGCTGGGTCTGCTCCAGCAGGCGCTTGATGACTGCGGCGCCGAGGTCCACGGCCGGCACATTGGCCAGCGCACCCTGGAAGCTGCCGATGGCGGTACGGGTTGCGGCGACGATGACCACGTCGTTCATCTTGTTGTTCTCCGTGCAAGGGGTGGGCGCCGGGTCGGCGGATTGCACCAGCATCGGCGGGTTGGGTTCATTTGTTAAGTTTGTTTTTCTTTGCGATTGATCCGAAAAGCAAATGAATGGCCGGCAGGCGTGAAGAGGGCCCTCGGGCAAATGCGCCGCGGCTGGCTAAGCTTGTTCTGTTCACTTCTCCCATTGGAGCCATCACCATGCGGACCCTGATCGCCGTCGGCGTGCTGCTCGCAAGCAGCGCCGCCTTCGCCACCACCGAATGCACCACTGCCGACAAAAGCACCTGGCAAGACCAGGAAAAATTCCAGGCCCAACTCAAGGAGCAGGGCTATCGCATCAACAAGTTCAAGGTCACCAAGGGTAACTGCTACGAGATCTACGGCTTCGACAAGGACGGCCGCAAGGTCGAGATCTACCACGACCCGGTGACCGGCAAGGCGGTCAAGAGCGAGATCCATGACTGATGGCCAGCGTGCGGCTCTGGGACCCGTTGCTCAGGTGCTGCCACTGGTCCCTGGCCTTGGTGTTCTTCGCCAATTCCTTCTTCAACGAAGAGGGTGACGACTGGCACCAATGGCTGGGCTACTACGCCTTGGCCTGCGTGGCCGTGCGCCTGGTCTGGGGCTTCGTGGGGCCGCCCCCCGCCGGTGGGGGGGGCCGCCCGGGGGGGGGGGGGGGCACTTCTGGCTGACGCCGTCGCGGCTGGCGGCACACGCCAGGGCCCTGGTGAAGGGCGCGCCCTATCATCGTCTTGGCCATTCGCCGATCGGCGCGCTGGTGATGCTGCTGATGCTTGCCTGCGTCGTCGGGTTGGGCGTGACCGGCTGGCTGTCCCAGGAAGTGGATGCCCTGTGGGGCGTCGACTGGCCCACGGATGTGCACAGCGTCCTGGCCAACGCCTTGCTGGCGCTGGTCTGCGTGCACCTGCTGGCTGCGGTGGTGGAGAGCGTGCGCCTGCGGGAAAACCTGCCGCTGTCGATGCTCACCGGCCGCCGTCGCCTGCCGGACGACCAGGGCTGAGCCAGGTTGTTTTGAATCACGCCAATCACCTCCGTAATATGTGTCGGATAACCTGCGGGGGTAGTCTCACCCTCTGATCAAACGGAATCGTCCCCTGCGGCGCGCTTCCTCGGCACAAACCTGAAGAGGTACAGACATTGGCCATCATTCATCCCAAGGTTCGCGGTTTCATCTGCACCACGACTCACCCGAAGGGCTGCGAGCTCAACGTTCGTGACCAGATCGAAGCCACCCGCAAGCAGGGTGTGCGCGAAGATGGTCCGAAGAAAGTCCTGGTGATCGGTGCATCCAGCGGCTACGGCCTGGCGGCGCGCATCACCGCAGCCTTCGGCTTCAAGGCCGACACCCTGGGTGTGTTCTTCGAAAAGCCGGGCACCGAGACCAAGGCCGGTACCGCCGGTTGGTACAACGCTGCCGCCTTCGACAAGTTCGCCAAGGCTGAAGGCCTGTACAGCAAGTCGATCAACGGTGACGCCTTCTCCGACGAAGCCCGCGCCAAGGTCATCGAGCTGATCAAGAACGAAATGGGCGGCAAGGTCGACCTGGTGGTCTACTCGCTGGCCTCGCCGGTGCGCAAGCTGCCGCAGACCGGCGAACTGGTACGCTCGGCGCTCAAGCCGATCGGCCAGCCGTACAAGTCGACCGCCATCGACACCAACAAGGACACCATCATCGAGGCCAGCATCGAGCCGGCCACCGAGCAGGAAATCCAGGACACCGTCACCGTCATGGGCGGCCAGGACTGGCAGCTGTGGATCGACGCCCTGGCGGGCGCCGGCGTGTTGGCCGAAGGTGCGCGTACCGTGGCCTTCAGCTACATCGGCACGGAAATCACCTGGCCGATCTACTGGCACGGTGCTCTGGGCCAGGCCAAGCAGGACCTGGACGAAACCGCCCTGCGCCTGGACAAGAAGCTGGCCGCCGAGGTCAAGGGTGGCGCCAACGTGGCGGTGCTCAAGTCGGTCGTCACCCAGGCCAGCTCGGCCATCCCGGTCATGCCGCTGTACCTGTCGATGGTCTTCAAGATCATGCAGGAGAAGGGCGTGCACGAAGGGACCCAGGACCAGCTGGACCGCATGTTCCGTGACCGCATGTACCGCGCCGATGGCGCTGCGATGCCGGTGGACGAAAAGGCCCGCCTGCGCCTGGACGACTGGGAACTGCGCGACGACGTGCAGGACGCCTGCAAGGCCCTGTGGCCGCAGGTAACCACCGAGAACCTGTTCCAGCTGACCGACTATGCCGGTTACAAGAAGCAGTTCCTCAACCTGTTCGGCTTCGAGCGCGCTGACGTCAACTATGACGAAGACGTGGCCACCGACGTGAAGTTCGACTGCGTCGAACTGTAAGCGCTCGTAGGTTGTGGGGGCCGCTGTGCGGCCCCTTTCGCGGCGCAAGGCCGCTCCTACAGGGCGACCTCCGGCCCCTGTAGGAGCGGCCTTGTGCCGCGATTGGAGGGCAAAGCCCTCCCCAATACCCCCACCCACCCACGAAAAGGGCCACAAAAGCCCCAGGTTTTTGCTAGCGTTGGCGCACCAGCACAGGACGCGCGCCATGAGCAGCCTCATCCAACCCGCCACCGCCTTTCGCCACACCGCTGCCGATGGCTACACCCTCGGCGGTTTCTGCTGGCGCCATGCCGAACCCGACGCCCAGCGCCCGCTGGTGATCATCAACGCCGCCACCTCGGTGCGCTGCCGCTACTACACGCGTTTTGCCGACTACCTCTTCGCCCAGGGCTTCGATGTGCTGACCTACGACTACCGGGGTATCGGCGAGTCGCGCCCGGCATCGCTGCGCGGCTTCCAGGCGTCCTGGAGCGACTGGGGGCGGCTGGATTTCGAGGCCATGCTGCAACTGGCCGGCGAAGCCTTCCCCGGCCAGCCGGTGGATGTAGTAGGGCACAGTTTCGGCGGCTGCGCGGTGGGCCTGGCGCCCTCCGGCAACCGGCTGCGGCGGGTGGTGATGGTGGGCGCGCAGTTCGCCTACTGGCGCGACTACGCAGCTGACCAGCGCTGGCGACTGCTTGGCAAATGGCACCTAGTGATGCCGCTGCTGACCCGCTTGTGTGGCTACTTCCCCGGCAAGCGCCTGGGCTGGATGGAAGACACCCCGGCCGGGGTGGTGCACGACTGGACCACCCGCACGCCACGCTACGAGCATCGCCCCAGTGGCCGGACGCTGGCCGAGCTGCCGTTCGCCAGGGTGCGCGCGGCGACCCTGGCGATCAGCCTGACCGACGACCCATTCGGCACCGTGGCCGCCACCGAGCGTCTGCTGGGGTACTTGCAGAACGCCGAGCGTCGGCACCTGCGCCTGGCGCCTGGGGATATCTCGGTGGGTGAGATCGGCCATTTCGCGTTCTTCCACGACCGTTTCCGCGAAAGCCTGTGGCCGATTGCCTTGGCCTGGTTGCAGCAAGGCGGGTTGCCCGATCAGGTACCGGGTCAAGTCATCGGTTGAGGTTGCCTGATCCGGCCCAATCGCGGGGCAAGCCCGCTCCCACAAAAAACGTCGTCGCCCTCTGGACTGCCTCCAAGGTTTGGAGGGTAAGGGCAGTTCAGGGAGCCAACTGTCTTGAGTTGCTTGCCCCGGTCCTATCGCTGGCAAGCCAGCTCCCACAGGTACGGCGGTATCTCTGAAAACAGCGCAGGCCTGGTGGGAGCGGGCTTGCCCCGCGATTGGGCCGGCCCTGCCAACTTCAAACATGATACCCATACAGCGTGGCCAGCAGCCCCGCCAACGCACAGGCGATCAACACCTCCAGCACCCCGCGGCGGAACAGCAGCAACCCCAATGCCGCCAGCACCGCAATCAGTAGCGCCAGCCAATCGACCCCGGCGCCGAACCCATGGGGCCAGAACACGTGGTAGCCGAAGAACAGCGCCAGGTTGAGGATCACCCCCACCACCGCCGCGCTGATCGCCGTCAGCGGCGCGGTGAAACGCAGCTGCCGCCGTGTGCTCTCCACCAGCGGCGCGCCGATCAGGATGAATAGGAACGAGGGCAGGAAGGTGAACCAGGTCACCAGGCACGCCGCCAGGGCGCCAGCGAGGAATGCCTGGTCGGCGCCGAACTGCGCCTGCACGTAGCCGCCCACGAAGCCGACGAAGGCCACCAGCATGATCAACGGCCCCGGCGTGCTCTCGCCCAGGGCCAACCCATCGATCATCTGCGTCGGCGTCAGCCAGCCGTAATGAGTCACCGCCCCCTGGTACACATACGGCAACACCGCATAGGCGCCACCAAAGGTCAGCAAGGCGGCCTTGGTGAAGAACCAGGCCATCTGGGTGAAGGTACCTTCCCAGCCGAACAGCAGTGTCAGTGCCGCCATCGGCAGGCACCACAGCGCGGCGCCGCAGGCCACCAGCCACAGCAGGCGCGGCCAGCGGAAGCGGGTGTGCTCCGGTTGTACCGAGGGCTCTTCCGCCACCGGCTGCTGCCCGCCGCTGGCGCGCACTGTCTGGAACAGGCTCGGTTGCCAGCGCCCGCCTAGGTAGCCGAGCACACCGGCACCGATGACGATCAGCGGGAATGGCAGGCCCAGGCCGAACAAGGCCACGAACGCCGCCAGGGCGATGGCCCACAACGCGGCGTTGTGCAGCACTCGCGAGCCGATGCGCCACGCGGCCTGGAGCACGATGGCGGTAATCGCGGGCTTGAGCCCGTAGAACAGGCCGGCCACCACCGGCTGCTGGCCATGGGCGACATACACCCATGACAGGCCGATGAGGATGAACAGCGACGGCAGGACGAACAACCCGCCGGCGACGATGCCGCCCCAGGTGCGGTGCATCAGCCAGCCGAGGTACGTGGCCAACTGTTGGGCTTCCGGGCCGGGCAGCAACATGCAGTAATTGAGGGCGTGGAGGAAGCGCGACTCGCTGAGCCAGCGGCGTCGCTCGACGATCTCGCGGTGCATCAGGGCGATCTGCCCGGCGGGGCCGCCGAAGCCGATGAAGCCCAGCTTGAGCCAGAACAGCATGGCCTGGCGAAAGGGGATAGGGTGCTCGGTCTGCATGCAGGTCTATCCAGAGGGCAAGGGGAGAGCTGCGCCCTCCCAATCGCCGGCAAGCTGGCTCCCACAAGGCCAGTGGCAGCCGGCTTGCCGGCGATCGGGCGGTGATATCAGGCGTTGCGGGTAAGTGGCTGCGCCGCGAACTTCACCCCGGCCAACCCATGCTTGATCAGCGCACGGATATTGGCATGGTCGCTCCCGTCGGGAGTGGCCAGCACACTGCGGTAGTGCTCGCCGAATGCCAGCAACGCTTCCTGGTCGCTCAGGCCTTCGAGCAAGGCCAGGCCCAGGGTCTTGCACGACCCCTCGTTCTGCCCGGCGGCGTTGGCCACCCCGCCATTGTCGAAGGCCTGTGGCTGGTAGCTGTAGTGGGCGGCGACGAATGCCAGGGTATCGGCGAATACATGCTCGCCGCTGGCGAGGCTGGCCCGCAGGGTGGTCAGATCAGTCACGTGGCTTTCCTTTTTCGAACGCTGCTTGTTGCTCGGCGCTGGCTTCTTTCTGGTATTGGGCCTTCCAGTCGGCGTAGGGCATGCCATACACCTGCTCGCGGGCGTCATCCAGGCTCATCTCGATCTGGCGTTCGTCGGCGGCGGCCTTGTACCATTTGGACAGGCAGTTGCGGCAGAAACCGGAGAGGTTCATCAGGTCGATGTTCTGCACATCGGTGCGTTTTTGCAGGTGTTCGACCAGGCGCCGGAACGCGGCGGCCTCGAGTTCGAGCTGTTGTTGCGCAGTCATGGGAGCTTTCCTCAGGTCATGCGGTTCTTCAGGTGGCGGCCACCGTTGATGACCACCTGGCTGCCGGTGCTGTACTGGCTTTCGAGCAGGAACATCACCGCCTCGATCAGCGGGCGGGCGCCAGGCTCGAATTCCAGCAGGGCTTTCTTCAGGGTCTGCTGGCGATAGGCGTCGTCGCCGCCTTCCTTGAGAATCAGCAGGCCAGGAAGGATACCGTTGACGCGCACCTTCGGCGCGTATTTTTCAGCGAACGACAGCACCATGTTCTGCAGCGCGGCCTTGGTCGCGGCGTAGCCGATATGGCTCTTGCTACCCCGCGAAGAGGTCTCGTCGCAGATGTGGATGATATCGGCCTTTTCCACCTTGGCCAGCAGTTCGCCGAGGGCCAAGTTGAGGTGGTACGGCGCCTCGACGTGCAGGCGGAACATGGTCTGCAGGTTATCCAGGCCGTCGTCGAGCCACAGCGAGGCGTTGTGAATGATCGCCCGCAGGCCGTCATGGTTGTCGTGCAGGTAGTCGATCAAGGCCTGGCGGTCGGCCTCCTGGCAGAGGTCAGCCTGGAACTGGACGATGTTCGGGTGTGGCGTGTGCGGGTGGATACTGCGGCTGGCACTGACCACCGTATGGCCGGCCTTCGCCAGTTCCAGGGCCAGGGCCAGCCCGACGCGCTGGCTGGCGCCGGTAACGAGGATTGGGCTGTTCATGTTCGAGGCAGTCAACTTGTCTGTCCGTGCATTGATGGGCCCAGCATACCCGAACTGTTTCCCTCGTGTGCGCTCGACCCCCGGAACCAGGCGGCCGCGTCAGGTGTGCGCAACCTTAATGAACGAATCGGCCGGCGCTTACCTCTGAGCGTGGTGCAGTGACGGTCCACCGGTGGGCGGGCCGTGCTGAACCTCCACCCAAGCCATCGTAGAATGCCTATCAATCATCAGGAGACAGGGTGCCTGTGCACATGATCAGTCAGCTTCAAACGCCCTTGGGCGTCGCGGGCCTGGAGCACCAGGAGCTGTTTCCAATTCGCGAGGTGGCCCGCCTGACGGGCGTCAACCCGGTGACCTTGCGAGCGTGGGAGCGTCGTTACGGCCTGGTCCAGCCGACGCGTACCGACAGCGGCCATCGGCTGTATTCCCAGGCCGACATCGACAATATCCGCAACATTCTCGGCTGGCTGGAGCGTGGCGTGGCGGTGAGCAAGGTCGGCAGCATCCTGGCGCGCGACCAGGCGTTGGCGCAGGATGCTCAGGGCTCGGGCCGTGAAAATGAGCGGGCGCGCTGGCGCACGCAGGTGCAGGAGGCCGCCCAGCGCTTCGATGGCGCAGCGCTGGAGCGATTGTTCGATCAGGTATTCGCCAATTACGCCCAGGACCAGGTGTTCGGCGAGGTGTTCATGCCAGCCTGGCAGGCCTTGCGTGCGGGGCAGACCGGTTTCGGGCGCGCCAGCGAATGGCTGTTTCTCGATCAGTTCCTGCGCGGCCGGGTGCTGTTGCGCCTGCAACTGGCCCGTGCGCCCTGGAGCCAACGCGTGGTGCTGGCGCCCTTGTCAGGCCAATGCCAGGAACTGGAGCTGCTGGTGGCGGGGCTGCTGCTGGGCAGCGAGGAGGTGGGCGTCACGGTGTTGCCGGCCGGTCAGCCCTTGGCGGAGCTGGCGTTGGTCTGCGAGCGCCTGGCGCCTGATGCCCTGGTGGTGTTTTCCAACCAGCAGCCCACGGCGCAGTTGGGCAAGTGCCTGACAAGGCTGAACCAGGGCGTTGCGTGCCCGGTATTGTTGGCGGGGGAGGCGGCGGAACTGGCCCAGGACAGCCTGGCGGGCAGCCCGGTGGCCTGTCTGGGCGCGGAGGGAAGCCTGATGCGCAGGCGCCTGCGTCAGTACCTGGCGGGTCAGTTGGATACGTGAACGTGCAGCTCTGGGTGCGCCTGGCGGTGTGCCTGGAGAATGTATTCTCGCAGGCGCTCGATTTCTTCCGGCGCGCTGTCGCCCAGGTCGTAGGCGGCCAGGTCCGGGCCGATACGCCGGCGCAATGTGCCGTGCAGCTGGATGGCCGGGATGCCCTCGGGGGCGAAGCGCAGGTCGAAGTCGGCGGGCGTTGTGGGCAGGTCGCGGATCTGCACCAGTACGCCCTTGGAAGAAATCTCGCGCACCCACAGGCCGCTGGCCTGGTCTTGTGCATTCAGAAGCGCTGCCGGCTGTTCCAAGGTCATGCGCCAAGGGCGTGGCTTGGGGCCGTTCTCGTAAATTTCCGGTGAGCCCAGCTGCAGATGCAGGGCATGGAATTCGTCTTCGACCAACTGCAGCGGGAAGCTGATCTGTTGGTTGTTGAATTGCGCCTGGAGCTGGACCTGTTCGTTAGCCACCAGGCGGGTCAACAGTTCCTGGATTCGACGGTCGCCATTGACCAGCAGGCTCGACATGGGGTCGGCCAGGTTCAACTGGGGCGAATGCTGCATGTCCTGGATGAAGTCCAGTTCGTCCTGGGTCAGGAGGGCGTCGGCTTGCATGATTGGGCTCGAAGGTGATGATTTCTTCAAGGTGATGGACACCGTCCAAGGCGCTTCGTTCAGCTACGTTCGTCGGGTTCCTGCCGGCCCAGACGCGCCCGGGCCTGGGCCAGTTCCCGTTCCAGCTCGACCTGGCGGCTGACGTCTTTCTGGATCCCGATGAAATAGGTGCGTTGGTCGGCGGCGTTGTAGACCGGGGTGATCGATAGCTCGTTCCAGAACGCGCTGCCATCCTTGCGGTAGTTGCGCAGTACTTCCCGGCACGGCTGCCCTTCGGCCAGGGCTCGGCGGATCCGGGCGCGCCCGAGCTGGTCGCGGTCGTCGCCCTGGAGGAAGCGGCAGTCCTGGTAAAGGATGTCGTCGCGGGTGTAGCCGGTCAGGCGTTCGAAGGCCGCGTTCACGTAGATCAGGATGGTGTCGTCGCCTTCCTGTTCGGTGACCACGATCCCGTCGTTCGAGGCGTCGACCATCGATTGCAGCAGTTGCGCGTTGATCATGTCCGGGCCATTGGCATGAGGGGACTTTGGTGGAAGGCGGCCTTTTGCCACTGGTGAATGCTAGTATCCTACGTTTTCACTCAGTTTCGGAATCCTCTGCCCGATGAAAGTCGCCATTATTTCCGGCTCGGTGTATGGCACCGCCGAAGAAGTCGCCCGCCACGCCGAGGCCTTGCTCAAGGCTGCCGGTTTCCAAGCCTGGCATGCTGCCCGCGCCACCTTGCAGGATTTGCAGGGCTTCGCCCCGGAGGCATTGCTGGCCGTGACCTCGACCACTGGCATGGGCGAGCTGCCCGACAACCTGATGGCGCTGTACGGCGACATTCGCGATACCTTGCCAGCCGCTTGGCGCGGGTTGCCGGGGGCGGTGATCGGGCTGGGCGATTCCAGCTATGGCGACACCTTTTGCGGCGGTGGCGAGCAGATGCGCGAGCTGTTCGCTGAGTTGGGCGTGCGGGAAGTGCAGCCGATGCTGCGCCTGGATGCCAGCGAGACCGTGACACCCGAGGCCGATGCCGAGCCGTGGCTGGCAGACTTCATGGCTGCGCTCAAAGCCTGACCCCAGCCATCGCACGCCCCCTATAGGGGCGGCGACACCTCATGGCCCAGGCTAATCACTGACCGCTGGATGCTCCCGCACCAACTGCAACCACGCCTGCGCCGCCCGCGACAGGTACGCTCCGCGTCGCCAGATAAAGGCAATGTCCCAGCGCAAATGGCGTGGCGCACCCAGCGGTACCCGCACCACCCCAGGTCGCTCCAGCGCGCGCGCTACTACCCTGGGTAACAGCACCACCCCTTGCCCGGCGGCCACCAGCGCCGCCAGGAAATCCGCCTGCCCACTGCGCCCCCCTTCCTTCGGCGTGAACCCCAGTTGCTGGCAAGCACTCAGCAGCCGGTCATTGAGCACGAAGCTGCGCTGGTACAGCAGAAACGGCGTATCGGCCAATTGCTGCAACTCGACTTGCATCGCTCCAGCCAACGCATGCGCCTGGGGTAGCAGCGCATCCAGCGGCTCGTTGCAGAATGGTTGGTAGTCGAACGCCGTGTCGCTGGGTGTAAGGCTGCCGCCCAGCTCCAGTTCCCCGCTTTTTACCGCCTGCTCCACGGTACGGCTGCCGCCTTCGAGCAGTTGGATCGCAATATTCGGGTGCCGCCGCCGGTATTCAGCGAACAGCCCTGCGAACAACGCATCGCTGCCCAGCAACGGCAGGCCCAGGCGCAACTCGCCGCGGGCCATGTGGCTGAGGTCGTCGAGTTCGTTCTGCAGCTCCTGGCGCTGACGCAGCAAGGCTTCTCCACGCTCCAGGACGATTCGCCCTGCGGCGGTCAGGTGCAGTTGCGACCCCTGGCGCTCCAGCAAGGGCTGGCCGATGTCCTGCTCGAGCTGGGCGACTTGCTTGCTCACAGCGGACTGGCTGATGTGCAGGGTCAGTGCAGCCTGGGTGAAGCCGCCACGGTGGACCACCTCGATGAAACTGCGCAGCTGTTTGAATTCCATGATCGAATTCCATTTTGGAATGCAGACAAGTCTAACAATTCGCTTCTGGCCTAGGCAGCGCAAATCTAGAATAGAGCCTCTCGAGGACCTATCTGATGAACCCTGCGTTATTGAAGAAAAGCCTGCGCCTGTTCGCCGAATTGGCGGTATTGCTTGCCTTGTTCCTGCTCGGCGGCCAGCTGTCCAGCTGGCTCGGCTGGCCCATTCCCGGTGGGGTGATGGGGCTGGCGCTGCTGTTGCTGCTGTTCGCCTTCGGCGTGCTCAAACCCTCCATGTTGCAGTTGGGCGCCGGCTGGCTGATGGCGGAGATGCTGTTGTTCTTCATTCCAGCCCTGATGAGCCTGCTCGACTACGGCAGCCTGCTGCGCAGCGAGGGCTGGCGCATCCTGCTGGTGATCGCCGTGAGCACCGTGCTGGTGATGGTGGTCACGGCCGTCACGGTGGAGCTGGTATGCCGCTGGAGGTTGCGCCATGAGCCTTGAACCCATGCCGCTGTTCTGGCTTGCCCTGACACTGCTTGCCTACCTGGGCAGCCGCTGGCTGTATCGCCGCAGCGGGCGCTACCTGCTGTCGCCACTGATTTTGGTGCCGGCTGTGCTGTTGGCGGTGGCCGTGCCGTTGCACACCGCCTATGCCGAATACGCGCGCAATACCCATTGGCTGATGGGGGTGTTGGGCCCGGCGACCGTAGCCTTCGCGGTGCCGATCTGGCAGCAGCGGGCGATGCTGGCGCGTCACTGGCCGGCCTTGCTGGTGGGTATGCTCGCCGGCAGCTTGGTCTCGATCGGCAGTTCCTGGAGCCTGGCGCACCTGTTGGCGCTGGATGATGCAGTCAGCCTGTCGTTGGTGCCGCGTTCGATTACCACGCCCTTCGCCATGCCGTTGGCCCAGGGCCTGGGCGGTGTGCCGGAACTGACAGCCGTGTTCGTCATGTTCACCGGCGTGCTGGGCGCGATGTTCGGCGGCATCCTGCTGCGCATGCTGCCGCTGCGCACGCCTTTGGCCCGCGGCGCGCTGTTTGGCGTGGGCGCCCATGGCGCTGGCGTCAGCCGGGCCCAGGAGGTCGGGCGCGAGGAAGGTTCGGTGGCCGGCCTGGTCATGGTCCTGACCGGCCTGCTCAACCTGTTCGCCGCCCCGTTGCTGGCCATGCTGCTCTGACCGTTCGTACCCCTGACCCGCAAAGCCAGCAAGCTGGCTGCCAACGCAAGTTCCGCCACCCGGTGGGCTGACTAGACTGAGCCTCTACATAGAGCGCACACACAAGTGCCCGAGGGCAGGCCGCGAACGCTGCCTGCCTTGTCGCCAACACGTAACCACCGGGACAATTCTGATGCCACTGGCAGAGATACCTTTGTGCGTCTGGCGTACCCGAGCCCAGAACTTCGCCTTTCGGGGCCAGACCATCCGCTACTGGACTGCAGGGCAGGGAGAGCCACTGCTGCTACTTCACGGTTTCCCCACGGCCAGCTGGGATTGGCACTACCTGTGGGCACCTTTGACCCAACGCTTTCGCGTGATAGCCTGCGACATGCTTGGCTTCGGTGACTCGGCCAAACCGCTGGACCATGACTACAGCCTCATGGAGCAGGCCGACCTGCAACAGGCACTGCTCGCCTACCTGGACGTCGACCAGCCCGTGCATCTGCTGGCGCATGATTATGGCGGCAGCGTCGCCCAGGAACTGCTGGCGCGCCATTGCGAACTGCGTATCGAAATCGCCAGCTGCGCGTTTCTCAACAGCGGCCTGTTCCCCGAGTGCTACCAGGTGCTGCTGGTGCAGAAACTGTTGCTCAGCCCGTTGGGCTGGTTGGTGGGCCGTAGCTTCGGGCGTGACGACCTGGTGCGCAATGTCAGCCATATCTATGGCCCGTGCACCCACCCCAGCGAAAGCGCACTGGATGATTACTGGAGCCTGATCGTCGCCAACCAGGGCACGCGCATCCTGCACAAGCTGATCGGCTACCTGCCCGAGCGCAGGCGGTACCGTGAACGTTGGGTCGGCGCATTGCTACGCCGCTGTGTGCCGCTGCGCTTCATCAATGGCGTGGCCGACCCGATTTCCGGTGCGCGCATGCTCGATCGCTACCGGCAACTGGTGCCGGCGGCAGATACCGTGGCATTGCCGGGTATCGGGCACTACCCGCATACCGAGGCACCGCACCAGGTGCTGCGGCATTATTTGGCGTTTCGCGAACAGCCTCTGAGCTATGTACCGCAGAAAGTCGCCTGGTCATAAGGAATTCTTGCGGGCATAAAAAAGGCCGCTGCAAACGCAGCGGCCAATCGAGACGTTAGATCAAGGAGCTTCAAAATCAACGTCGGTGAACCTTGCAGGCCCGAAAGGCAGGGGGTAGAGCCTTTCGTGCCAGCCAGTGAGATCAGAATAAGCGCTTGGTGGCGTAGGAAAAATAGCCGCTTCCGACATTCACCTTTACGTTTTGAGTAAAAGTGCCTACCCCTGTGGATACGGTGCCGGCCGATTTTCTAGGGCGCATAGCCCATCCGCCAGCTGGTGGCCTGGGTCGCCGCCAGCAGCCGCTTGGCCGCCGGGCCGTGTTCGTCGGCATGGAATATCGAGGTCGGGCCGACCACGGTCATCACCGCTGCAATCTGCCCCATGGCGTTGAACACCGGTGCCGACAGGGCGTCCACGCCGGGCATCAGCAGGCCATGCACATGGTGCAGGCCGCGCTCGCGAATCTGTGTCAGCAACGGCTCGTAGTCGCCATACACCTGGTTCATCGCCGCCAGTTCCTGCTCGCGCAGCTCCACCGTCTCCCGCTCCGGCAAGTGGGCGGCGAAGACCAGGCCGGTGGAGGAGCTCAACAGCGGTAGCACCGAGCCGATCTGGGTCACCACCGTCACCGCACGCACCGCAGGCTCGATGTTCACCACCGTTGCTCCCTGGTTGCCCCACACAGCGATGAAGCAGCTTTCGTTGAGCTCGTCGCGCAATTGCGACAGTGGCAGTGCCGCCACCTTCAGCACATCGATGCTGCCCAGCGCCGCCATACCCACCCGCAGCGCCTCACGGCCCAGGCCGTAGTGGTTGGTGGCCGGGTCCTGCTCGGCGAAGCCGCTGGCGATCAAGGCCTGCAGGTAGCGGTGCACCTTGCTCGCCGGCATCCCTACGTGCTCGGCCAGGCGCGACAGCGAGGTGGACGGGGAGAGTTCGGCAAGGGCCTTTAGGATGTCGGTGCCGACTTCCGCCGAGCGAACCTTCTGCTTGCCGGTGTCGGCAGGGGAGCTGGCTTTGGCCATGGGTGCGGGTATCCAGGGAGACAGGTGGGCGTCTTTATAGCTTGACGCCTTTCGGCAATCAAATTACGTTATTCGTAATCTGATTACGATAAAAACAATGCAGACGCGCTGCCATGCCTGGATCGCTCGCTCGAATGCGCAGCAGCAGGCGCACAGCCAGCTGCCAACAACGGCTCCCATCGAGCCCGGAGGCACCGATGACTCGCGACCCTTCCCCAGACCTTCAGTACCTGAGCGGCTTCGGCAACGAATTCGCCAGCGAAGCGCTGCCCGGCGCGCTGCCGGTCGGGCAGAACTCCCCGCAGAAAGCGCCCTACGGCCTGTACGCCGAACTGCTCTCGGGCACCGCGTTCACCATGGCCCGCAGCGAACAGCGTCGGACCTGGCTGTACCGCATCCGCCCCTCCGCGCTGCACCCGCGCTTCGAACGCCTTGAGCGCCAGCCGTTGACCGGCCCGCTGGGTGCCTCCACGCCCAACCGCCTGCGCTGGAGCCCGCAGCCGATTCCGGCCGAGCCCACCGATTTCATCGAAGGCTGGTTGCCCATGGTGGCCAATTCGGCCGCCGAGAAGCCGGCCGGCGTGAGCGTCTACATCTATCGCGCCAACCGCTCCATGGAGCGCGTATTCTTCAACGCCGACGGCGAGTTGCTGCTGGTGCCGGAACAAGGCCGCCTGCGCATCGCCACCGAGCTTGGGGTGATGCAGGTCGAGCCGCTGGAGATCGCGGTGATCCCGCGTGGCATGAAGTTCCGTGTCGAGCTGCTCGACAGCCAGGCTCGCGGCTACATTGCCGAGAACCATGGCGCACCGCTGCGCCTCCCGGACCTGGGCCCGATCGGCAGCAACGGCCTGGCCAACCCGCGTGACTTCCTCACTCCGGCGGCGCACTACGAAGAGGCCACAGGGCCTGTGCAACTGGTGCAGAAGTTCCTTGGCGAGCACTGGGCCTGCGAGCTGCAGCATTCGCCGCTGGATGTGGTCGCCTGGCACGGCAACAACGTGCCCTACAAGTACGACCTGCGCCGTTTCAATACCATCGGCACGGTCAGCTTCGACCACCCGGACCCGTCCATTTTCACCGTGCTGACCTCGCCGACCAGCGTCCACGGCCTGGCCAACATGGACTTCGTGATCTTCCCGCCACGCTGGATGGTGGCCGAGAACACCTTCCGTCCACCGTGGTTCCACCGCAACCTGATGAACGAGTTCATGGGCCTGATCCAGGGGGCCTACGACGCCAAGGCAGAAGGCTTCCTGCCCGGTGGTGCCTCGCTGCACGGCGTGATGAGCGCCCACGGCCCCGACGCCGAGACCTGCGACAAGGCCATCGCCGCGGACCTGGCGCCGCACAAGATCGACAACACCATGGCCTTCATGTTCGAGACCAGCCAGGTGCTGCGTCCGAGCCTGAAGGCCCTCGAGTGCCCGCAGCTGCAGGCCGACTACGATAGTTGCTGGGCCACCTTGCCGAGCACCTTCAACCCGAATCGGAGATAACCCATGAACCAGACCGCCATCGCCCGTAGCTGGGTCGAGCACGCCAATGGGCACAGCGACTTCCCGCTGCAGAACCTGCCCCTGGGCATCTTCAGCCGCCCGGGCCAGGCGCCGCGTTGCGGCGTGGCCATCGGCGACGCCATCCTCGATCTGGAAGCGGTGCTGGCTGCCGGCCTGTTCGACGGCCAGGCCAAGGCTGCCGTGGAGGCCACCCGTGGCGGCGCGCTGAACGCCTTCTTCGCCCTCGGCCGCCCCGCCCGTGTCGCCCTGCGTGAGCGCCTGCTGGCGCTGCTTGGCGAGCACAGCGAACACCAGGACGCGCTGAAACCGGCGCTGCACCCGGCCAGCGACTGCCAGCTGCACTTGCCGGCGAAGATCGGCGACTACACCGACTTCTACGTAGGCATCGAGCACGCCAAGAACGTCGGCAAGCTGTTCCGCCCCGACAATCCGCTGCTGCCGAACTACAAGTATGTGCCCATCGGCTACCACGGCCGCGCCTCGACCATCCGCCCCACCGGCACCGACGTGCGCCGCCCCAAGGGCCAGACCCTGCCAGCCGGGCAGGCCGAGCCGAACTTCGGCCCCTGCGCGCGCCTGGACTACGAACTGGAGCTGGGTATCTGGATCGGCCAGGGCAATGACATGGGCCAGTCCATCCCGATCAGCGATGCCGCCGAGCACGTAGCCGGCTACTGCTTGCTCAACGACTGGTCGGCGCGCGACATCCAGGCCTGGGAATACCAGCCGCTGGGCCCGTTCCTGTCCAAGAGCTTCATCACCACCATCTCGCCGTGGGTGGTCACCGCCGAGGCGCTGGAGCCGTTCCGCTGTGCCCAGGCCAAGCGCCCGGAAGGCGACCCACAGCCGCTGCCTTACCTGCTGGACGAGCGTGACCAGGCCGCAGGCGCCTTCGACATCGAACTGGAAGTGTTGCTGCTGACCGAGCGCATGCGCGAGCAGGGTTTGCCGGCCCATCGCCTGACCCTGAGCAACACCCGCAGCATGTACTGGACCGTGGCACAGATGGTCGCTCACCACAGCGTCAACGGCTGCCAGCTGCAGCCGGGCGACCTGTTCGGCTCGGGCACCTTGTCCGGTGCAGCGCCGGGCTCGTTCGGCAGCCTGCTGGAGATCACCGAGGGCGGCAAGCACCCGGTCGAGCTGGCAAGCGGCGAGCTGCGCAAGTTCCTCGAGGACGGCGACGAGATCATCCTGCGCGCGCGCTGCACCCGTGACGGCGTGGCGAGCATTGGCTTCGGCGAATGCCGCGGCAAAGTCATCTCGGCCAACTGAGGGGCAGGGCGATGGAGCTGTTCACCTATTTCCGTTCCACGTCGTCGTATCGGGTACGTATCGCCCTGGCGCTCAAGGGCCTGGAATACCAGGCCCTGCCGGTCAACCTGCTCAAGGGCGAGCAACGTGGTGCCGACTATGTGGCGCTGAACCCGCAAGGGCGCGTACCGGCCCTGCGCACCGACGAGGGCGCCCTGCTGGTGCAGTCGCCGGCGATCATCGAGTACCTGGAGGAGGCCTATCCACAGGTGCCGTTGTTGCCCACGGGGGCCGAGGCGCGGGCCAAGGTACGCGGCGTGGCGGCGATCATCGGTTGCGATGTCCACCCGCTGCACAACGTCAGCGTGCTCAACCAGCTACGCCAGCTGGGGCATGACGAAACTCAGGTCAACCAGTGGATTGCCCACTGGGTCGGCCAGGGGCTTGCCGCAGTGGAGCAGTTGATCGGTGACGAGGGTTTCTGTTTCGGTGACCAGCCGGGCCTGGCGGATGTGTACCTGATCCCGCAGCTATACGCCGCCGAGCGCTTCAACGTCGACCTCGACGGCTATCCGCGGATTCGTCGCGTGGCTGCCTTGGCCGAGGCGCACCCGGCCTTCGCCAAGGCGCACCCTGCCCGCCAGCCGGATACGCCGGCTCAGTGAATCGAACGCTTGGCCGACGGCAGTTGGCCAAGGCGTTCGCTCAGTTTCAGGCGCTGTACCGGGTCGTCGGTCAGTAGCAGGGCATGCTCCAGGTCGTAGCGTTCGGCCTGGGGGCAGTCCAGTTGCTGGTAGAG
This sequence comes from Pseudomonas guariconensis, assembly GCF_015680235.1. GTDB lineage: Bacteria > Pseudomonadota > Gammaproteobacteria > Pseudomonadales > Pseudomonadaceae > Aquipseudomonas > Aquipseudomonas guariconensis_A. The sequence goes on along the minus strand of NZ_JADLJL010000007.1, from coordinate 98,887 downwards.
CGTGGCCCTGGCCAGATAGTCGCTGACCAGCACCGGGCCCAGCTGCATCACCCGTTCGGCGTCGATCAGCGCGGCCAGGGCATTGTCGTTGCTGCCGTGTAGGTGGCGCAGGTTACGTGACAGGCGTTGGAGCATCTGTGCAGGGGTGGCGCTGCGCATGTGTTCGGCGGTCAGCGGCATGTGCGGGCCGAACTGGCGGGCGAGCAGCTCGCGGCAGTCGGCCGGGTACAGGCGTCGGCCGCCGCACGGGTCGAGCAGGTGGTCGGCACCGGGCACCCGGAGCAGGAAATGGCCTGGGAAGTTCACCCCTTCCAGCGGTATCGATAGCCGACGCGCCAGCTCCAGGGTGAGGATGGCCAGGGTCAGCGGCTGGCCGCGACGGCGCTGTAGGACCTTGTCCATCAAGGCCACCTGAGGTCGCAAGGGGTGGTACTCGTCCTGCTGGAAACCCAGCGCGCTGAGTTGGCGCAGCAGCGGCTGGGCCAGTTCGTGCAGGGGCAGCATCGGCAACTGCGCGCTGATCTCCCGTTGCAGGTCATGCAGATGGGCGAGGCTCGCCGCCGGGTCCAGCGCCCGGTCGTGTTCGGCGGCGATCCACAGCGTGGCCTCCAGCAGGGCGACAGGCTCGCGATCCAGGCAGGCCAGGCAGGCTTGGCGTGGGTTCATGGGCATCTCCACATACGCTTATCTTTTAGCCCTGGGCGGTGCTTTCGTCCAGTGGTCTGCCCGGGGTTCAGGCCTTGGCGGGCTGCCTATACTGGTAGGAGCACCTCTCTGGGGAGCCCGTTGATGTTCGCGCTCATGCAAAGCACCCGTACCCAGTCGCTGCACCTGTGCATCGACCCGCCCACGGGCCTGAAGGCCGTGGTGGTGATTCACAGCGAGCAACTGGGGCCAGCCATGGGCGGCTGCCGCTATCTGCCTTACGCCGATGATGAAAGCGCCATGACCGATGCCATCCGCCTGGCCCAGGGCATGAGCTACAAGGCGGCCCTGGCCGGTTTACCGCTGGGTGGTGGCAAGGCGGTAATCGTGCGCAACCCCCATGTGGAAAACCGCGCGGCGCTGTTCGAGGCGTTCGGCCGCTTCGTCGATAGCCTGCAAGGGCGCTTCATCACGGCCGTGGACAGCGGCACCTCGACCCTGGACATGGACTGCATCGCCCAGACCACCCCACACGTCACCAGCACCACCGCCTCGGGCGACCCTTCACCGCACGCGGCCATGGGCGTGTTCGCCGGCATCCGTGCCACATCCATGGCGCGCCTGGGTAGCGACAACCTCGAAGGCTTGCGGATAGCGGTGCAGGGGTTGGGCAATGTCGGCTATGCCCTGGCCGAACAACTGCATGCGGCGGGTGCGGAGTTGCTGGTCAGTGACCTGGACCCAGGGCGCGTGCGCCTGGCAGTGGAGCAGCTGGGGGCCCACCCGGTCGCCAGCGAAGCACTGGTCAACACCCCTTGCGATATCTTCGCGCCGTGCGGCGTGGGGCCGGTGCTAAATGGCCAGAGCGTGATGCAGTTGCGCTGTGCGGCGGTGGCGGGGGCGGCCAACAACCAGCTGACCACCTTGCAGGTAGCCGACCAACTGGAAAAACGCGGCATCCTCTATGCCCCGGATTATGTGATCAATGCCGGTGGCCTGATCTACGTGGCGTTGACTCATCGAGGCGAGAACCTGGGAACGATCACCTCGCACCTGGCGCGCATTCCCACACGGTTGACCGAAGTGTTTGCCCATGCCCAAGCGGAAAAACGTTCGCCAGCGAGGGTGGCGCAGATGCTGGCGGAGCGGTTGCTGTATGGGTGAGCCGGTGTCGCCTGTGCGGTCGCAATCGCGGGCAAGCCCGCTCCCACAGGGTGGCTCTGCAAGCCTGATTTATGTATCAGCTCAGTTTCTATGAGAGATCACCTAGCCCTTCGGAGCGCTGATCCTCTGTGGGAGCGGGCTTGCCCCGCGATTGCTGCCGCACAGGCACGCCACTCCAGTCATTACTCCGCACCGCCCTCAAGCAGTTCCGCCAGCGCATCCGGCTGGTTCTTGAACGCCCGGGCGAACACATCGCGGTTCTTGGCCATGTAGATACCGGCTTCCTCGACCTGCTGCTCGGTCAGCGACGGCACCGCCTTGTGCAATACATCGGCCAGGCGCTCGGCCAGTTCGAGCATCTTGTCGTGACGATCTGCCTCGGCCTTATCCATGAACAAGCGCTCCGGGTCGCGGCTGCTGCGGTACACCACTTCGACGGCCATTCATCACCTCTGTGCCTTTTTGCTGTGAATTGCGGTTTGCTGTATGCATATACAGTATCCGGTCAGGCCATGTAGATGCAACCACGATGATGGCCTTTTTTCCCTGAGCCTAGCCCACAGGTGCCTTGCGGCAATCGGTCGCCTTCCAAGCCAAGGGCCTGGCCCTTTAACTGCATGCACAAAGCGTCACAGGCGTGACGCATCATCCTTCAGCTCGTATCGGGGAATCGAACATCGTGAACATCAAATGGGCAGAAAAACTGCGCAAGGGCCTGCACGGCTCCGCCGACTCGCTGGGCAACCTGTGTGTCGAAGGTTTCCATTACCTGGCGTTGTTCGGTATCGGCGCCATCACGGCCTACGCGGCGGTCATGACCTTCCTGGACATGCTGGGCAAGGGAGGGGTCAGTGTCGATGACATCCTGCTGCTGTTCATCTACCTGGAGCTGGGGGCGATGGTCGGGATCTACTTCAAGACCAACCACATGCCGATCCGCTTCCTGCTGTACGTGGCGATCACTGCCCTGACCCGCCTGCTGATCGGCGATGTCTCGCACCACAAGGCGCCTGACGTCGGGCTGCTGTACCTGTGCGGCGGCATCCTGTTGCTGGCGTTTTCCATCCTGGTGGTGCGCTATGCGTCGTACCGCTACCCCTCGACCAAGGTGCTCGATGCCAACGGCAAGGAAGTGGAAGAGGGCAAGTGAGGGTGGTATGCCGCTAACGCCGGCCGGGGCGGGTGGGGCTGTGAAATCCGGGGCGTGGCCGCGGCCTGGGATCACGCCAAAGGGGCGTGAGGTTTGCGCGCCGCCCTGGATATCAACATGAGCTTTGACGACTACGTGCTGACCGAAGAGATCCGCCACTACCTGACCGCGTTCTTTGCCCCGTTGGGCATTGACCCAGACGCTACCTACCTCAACGAAATCGCCGATGTCATCGACGAAGACGTGGTAAGTGTCCGCACCCTGGTCGAGGAGGCCGAATACTGGGTCGAGCGCGAGGAAGTACCGACCTACGACCAAGGGCTGATCGGCTTTTTCAATGCGCCTGCCACCTTCGAGCCGGCATCGCGTGTACGTGGCTTGCGCTTGTCCGATTTCGAGCGGGCAATAGACAGCCTGCTGCTATCGCGACGCTGATCGCCAGGCAGCCTGCACCGGTTTGCGTGGCAAGCGGGCCAGGACTTCCACGGCCAGCCCTTGGCGGATGCTGTCGATGACCCGTTGCAGACGCTGCGGGTCGTTGCGTTGGGCGGCGGTGATCAAGCGCTTGGCCGCTATACCCTTGTCGTCCGAGAGCGTGAGCATGATGCTGCCATCCAGGCTTTCGATACTCAGGTTGACCCTGTACTCGGGGGCGAAGGCGTCGCTGATCTGGTCGAATGGATTGTGCATGGTCGTTGTCTGCGAAGAAGTGACTGCAGGGGTTGACCGGGTGGGCGCCGGGTTGGTTCAGGCCCACCGACCAGTGGAAACGAAAACGCCCGGCGTATAGCCGGGCGTCGTTGTGTCATGCAGCGGGTCAGGCTTCGGGGTCACTCAGCTGCAGCACGCCACGTTTGCTGCGCAACTTGCCGTAGAAGTGGTCCAGCGCGTTGTTCAGCTTACTGGCGGCGCCATCGACCGCCTGGTCCAGCGAAGTGGCGGTGTGGGTCACGGAAATCGGTTGATGGCCTTTCGGGCGAGCCTCCATCTGGCAGCGTTTGTCATGCGGGCCGGGCTTGGTGCCGTTCTCGTCGCGCAGGTGGACCTCGATGCGGGTGAGGTCGTCCTCGTAGCGTTCGAGGCTGCTTTCCAACGTGCTGCGGACCCACTCATTGAGCCGGATGTTGCTATCGATGTGGTTGCTGCTGTTGACCTGGATTTGCATGATTCAATCCTTATTCAGCTTGCTCGCAAGAGGCGCGCCTAGGCCACTGAGGCCCCTGGAATTTCTTCGCCTCTTGACTCTAAAGTCAGGCAACGGCGAAGCGAAATCAACCCCCTTCGAAAAATAAATTTCCTGTTGCAGTTCAGCAGGTGTGCATCGTTTGTAGGGACGGGTTTGCCTCCGCGATCGGACCGCAAGGCGACCCCTTGCCCGTTCAGCGGCTGAACGCCGCCCTGTATTCCCCAGGCGTCGCCCCCAACGCCTGGCGAAACCGGTTGCTGAAATGGCTGGCGCTGGCGAACCCACACAACAGCGCCACCTCGCCCAGCGGCAACGGGCCCAGGCGCAGCAGCCCGCAGGCCCGGTGCAGGCGCCGCGCCAGCAGGTACTGGTGCGGCGGCAGGCCGAAGCTTGCACGGAACATGCGGGCGAAATGGTATTCGGACAGGTTGCAGCGCAGGGCCAGCTCCCCCAGGGTGATGGGCTGCTCCAGGTGCGCTTCGATGTAGTCGATCAGTTGCCGGCGCTGATGCGGGGCCAGCCCACCTTTCAAGCGCAGCCCCTGGCGCAACCCCGCCTGGCCGAGTACGGCATGGTCGATGATTTCATGGGCCAGGCTGCTGGCCAGCAGGCGCTCGCCCGGTTCGTCCCAGTCCAGGCCCACCAGTTGGCGGAAACGCCGGGCCTGTAGCGGGTCGTCGAGGAATGTCGCCTCGCGCAATTGCATTTCCCGGGGTTCGCGGTCGAGCAAGCGGATGCAGCCGAGTGCGAATTGTTCCTCGCTGATGTACAGATGGGCCAGGCGGACTGCACCGTTGATGATCCAGTTGGACTCGTGGCCGGCGGGCATGATGCACAGCTTGTCCGGCGCGCCTTTGTCAGCCGGGCGCTGGCGGCGGAAGATGCCGGTGCCGTCGGCGATGTAGCAGGACAGGGTGTGGTGGCTCGGCGACTTGTAGTCGCGGGCGTCGTTGCGGTTGCTCCACAAGGCTGCGGCCAGGCCGTCACCCAGCTGCGCGCTCAGTTCCAGGCGTGCATGGGGCGAGGCGTGCATGGCATTGAAGACTTGCAGCTGGGTCAGTGGCGTCATGGGTGATTCCTCTCGATGCCATCCTACTGCGGCGTTGGGTGGCTGGCAGCCCCCGTGACGGGAAAAGCGCAAGTTTGTGCAAGCGGGGCAATCGAAAGCGGGCAGAAACTGGTCTCCGGCGAGGGCTGCGCTCTCGATCGCTGCAACCGGCTTGTGTTGTTGCCGTGGGAGCCGGCTTGCCGCCGATCGGCTGCACGGCGGCCCCGTTCAGGTAGCCTGGAGAAACCTCATGAACCTGTCGCTGTACCTGCTAACCGTCCTGATCTGGGGCACCACCTGGATCGCCCTGAAACTGCAGTTGGGTGTGGTCGCCATCCCGGTGTCGATCGTCTATCGCTTCGCCCTGGCCGGCCTGATCCTGTTCGCCATCCTGTTGCTCACCCGCCGCCTGCAGCCGATGGGCAGGCGCGGGCATCTGGTCTGCCTGGCCCAGGGCCTGTGCCTGTTTTGCGTCAACTTCATGTGTTTTCTCACCGCCAGCCAATGGATCGCCAGCGGGCTGATCGCCGTGGTGTTCTCCACCGCCACCTTGTGGAACGCACTCAACGCCCGGATCTTCTTCGGCCAGCGCATCGCTGCCAACGTACTGGGCGGTGGTGCCCTGGGGCTGCTGGGCCTGGGCTTGCTGTTCTGGCCGGAGCTGGCCAGCCATGGCGCCAGCCGTCAGACACTCTACGGCCTGGGCTTGGCGCTGCTTGGCACCTTGTGCTTCTCGGCAGGCAACATGCTGTCCAGCTTGCAGCAGAAAGCCGGCTTAAGGCCGATGACCACCAATGCCTGGGGCATGCTGTACGGCGCATCGATGCTGGCGGTGTATTGCCTGTCGAGCGGCATTCCCTTCGACATGGAATGGAACACGCGCTATATCGGTTCGTTGATGTACCTGGTGATCCCCGGCTCGGTGATCGGTTTTACCGCCTACCTGACCTTGGTGGGGCGCATGGGGCCGGAGCGGGCAGCCTATTGCACAGTACTGTTCCCGCTGGTGGCGTTGAACGTCTCGGCAGTGGCCGAAGGGTACCAGTGGACGGCACCAGCGCTGTTGGGGCTGCTGGCGGTGATGGTGGGGAACGTGCTGGTGTTTCGCAAGCCCAAGGCCGGCAAGGTGGGGGCGGCGGTGGCCATCAGGTGAAGACAGGGTTGGCCCTATCGCGGGACAAGCCCGCTCCAGGTATGCGCCAGCCCTGTGGGAGCGGGCTTGCACCGCGATCGAGGGCGAAGCCCTTGGCAGGCGCCTCAGTTCTTCCAGACCTGCGGGTTCACCAGGTCCCGCGGTCGCTCCCCCAGCAGCGCCGCCCGTAGGTTATCGATCGCCCGATTGGCCATGGCTTCGCGGGTTTCGGCGGTGGCCGAGCCCACATGAGGCAGGGTCAGGGCGTTGGGCAACGTGAACAGCGGTGAATCGGCCAGCGGCTCCTTCTCGTATACGTCCAGCCCGGCGCCTCGGATCGTGCCGCTCTGCAACGCCTCGACCAATGCCGCTTCGTCCACCACCGGCCCACGGGATACGTTGACCAGGAACGCGCTGGGCTTCATCAGCTTCAGTTCGCGGGCCCCGATCAGCTTGCGCGTGGCCTGCGACAGCGGCACCACCAGGCACACGAAGTCGGCTTCGGCCAGCAGTTGCTCCAGGCTGCGGAATTGGGCACCCAGTTCCTGCTCCAAGGCCGGCTTGCGGTTGTTGCCGCTGTACACCACCTGCATGTTGAAGCCCAGGCGGCCGCGCCGGGCAATGGCTGCGCCGATGTTGCCCATGCCGACGATGCCCAGGGTCTTGCCATGTACGTCGCTGCCGAACTGGGCCGGGCCGACGGTGGCCTGCCACTGGCCGGCCTTGGTCCAGGCATCGAGCTCGGCGACTCGACGGGCGCAGCCCATGACCAGGGCGAAGCCCAGGTCCGCGGTGCTTTCGGTGAGCACGTCCGGGGTGTTGGTCAGGGCGATGCCGCGTTCATTGAAGTAGTCCAGGTCGTAGTTGTCGTAGCCGACCGAGACGCTGGACACCACCTCCAGCCTGGCCGCGCCTTCGAGCTGCGCCCGGCCGAGCTTGCGACCGACACCGATCAGGCCATGGGCCTCGGGCAGGGCTTCGTTGAACTGGGCGGCGACGTCACCGAGCTTGGGGTTGGGCACGATCACGTTGAAGTCTTGTTGCAGGCGTTCGGCCATGGCCGGGGTGATGCGGCTGAAGGCCAGGACGGTCTTTTTCATCGGGCTTCTCTGCAAGGCTGGGGAGCGGAGCCGGGCAGAAAAGCGGGGCCGCTTCACGGCCCTTTTCGCGGCACGAGGCCGCTCCTACAACGACCTGTAGGAGCGGCCTCGTGCCGCGAAAGGGCCTGTCTGCCAGACGTGGAGTCAATGGATAGCAACCTACCATTGTCCTCGGTCCCGATGCAGCAGCTTTTTCAGTTGGCGATCAGCAACTCGTGGGTCTTCAGGTCTGCCTCATGGGCCGCGAGGATCTCCGGCAACGAATTGCGCAGGTATTCGACCCAGGTCTTGATCTTCGCATCCAAGTACTGGCGCGACGGGTAGATCGCGTACAGGTTCAGCTCCTGCAGGCGGTAGTCGGGCATGATCCGCACGATGCTGCCGTCACGCAGGCCGTCGATGGCCGAATAAATCGGCAACACGCCTACGCCCATGCCGCTGCGGATGGCGGTCTTCATGGCGTCGGCCGAATTTACCTGGAACGGCGAGCTGGTGATGTTGACCACTTCCTGGCCTTCCGGGCCGTCGAACAGCCATTTTTCCAGCGGAATCACCGGGCTGACCATGCGCAGGCACGAATGCTTGAGCAGATCGGCGGGTTTGTGCGCGGTGCCATGCTTGGCCACGTAGTCGGGCGATGCGCAGACGATGCTGTAGGTGATGCCCAGGCGCTGGGAAACGAAGCCGGAGTCCGGCAGTTCGCTGGCCAGCACGATGGACACGTCATAGCCCTCGTCGAGCAGGTCCGGCACGCGGTTGGCCATGGTCAGGTCGAAGGTCACGTCCGGGTGCGAGTCGCGGTAGCGGGCGATGGCATCGACCACGAAGTGCTGGCCTACGCCGGTCATCGAATGCACTTTCAACTGGCCGGCGGGGCGGGCGTGGGCATCGCTGGCCTCGGCCTCGGCTTCCTCGACGTAGGTCAGGATCTGCTCGCAGCGCATCAGGTAGCGCTTGCCGGCCTCGGTCAGGGCGATACGTCGGGTGGTGCGGTTGAGCAGCCGGGTTTGCAGATGGGCTTCCAGGTTGGAGACCGCCCGCGAGACGTTCGCGGTGGTCGTATCCAGTTGCGCCGCAGCGGCCGTGAAGCTGCCGAGCTGGGCCACGCAACTGAAAGCACGCATGTTTTGCAGGGTGTCCATGGGTCACTCTCAAGGTAGAGGACAAAATTGTGACATGAAGTAACCAAAGCGGTCTTCAGACTAAAGCCGGATTATCGCTGTTTTGGTAACAAAGATTCGCAGGAATATACGCTTATCGCCAGTGCGACCGCCCCCTAGAATTGCCCGGCCTCATCCACCTCTTCCTCGGGAAATCGCAGCTGTGCCGCGTCGCATCATCAGAGCGCTGAGTGCGCTCAGTGCCTGTGCCCTTACCCTCACCTTGAGCGGCTGTATCGGAACCTGGGGCATCGCCCCGCAAAGCAAGACGCTGCAAGCCAATACCCTGACCACCGACGATGCGATCCGCGAAGCGGCCAGCGACGCCCATTGGCCGGACCAGCAGTGGTGGCGCGCCTATGGCGACCCGCAGCTGGACCGCTGGGTCGCGTTGGCCCTGGCCGGCAGCCCGAGCCTGGCCATGGCCGCGGCGCGGGTGCGCGAGGCCAAGGCCATGGCCGGCGTGGTGGAATCGGCAGAAAAGCTCCAGGCCAATGGCCAGGCGACGCTCAAGCGCCACAACTGGCCCGAGGATCAGTTCTACGGGCCTGGCGCGCTCTCCGGCGCCAACACCTGGGACAACAATGCCGCCATCGGCTTGAGCTACGCCCTCGACCTTTGGGGTCGCGAGCGCAACGCCAGCGAAAAGGCCGTGGACCAGGCGCACATGAGCGTCGCCGAGGCCCGCCAGGCTCAGCTCGAGCTGGTGAACAACGTGGTGCGCGCCTATATCCAGCTGAGCCTGCATTTCGCCCAGCGCGATATCGTCAAGGCTGAACTGGCGCAGCAGGAGCAGATCCTGGCGCTGGCCAAGCGTCGCCTGGACAGCGGCCTGGGCACCCATTTCGAGGTCAGCCAGGCCGAGGCGCCACTGCCCGAGACCCATCGCCAACTCGACAGCCTCAACGAAGAAATCGCCCTGGCCCGTAACCAGCTGGCCGCCTTGGCCGGCAAGGGGCCAGGGGAGGGCGCGCAGCTTCAGCGCCCGACCTTGACCCTGGGCGCACCGCTGAAACTGCCCTCGAACCTGCCCGCCGAACTGGTCGGCCAGCGCCCGGACGTGGTCGCCAGCCGTTGGCAAGTGGCCGCGCAGGCGCGAGGCATCGATGTCGCCCATGCGGGTTTCTTCCCCAACGTCGACCTGGTCGGCAGCCTGGGCTTCATGGCCACCGGTGGCGGCCCGCTGGAGTTTCTCACCGGGCGCAAGTTCAACTACAACGTAGGCCCGGCGATCAGCTTGCCGATCTTCGATGGTGGCCGCTTGCGCTCGCAATTGGGCGTGGCCTCGGCGGGTTATGACGTCGCCGTGGCCCGTTACAACCAGACCGTGGTCGGCGCGCTGAAGAACATCTCCGACCAGCTGATCCGCCGCGAGTCGATGAAGGAGCAGGCGCATTTCGCCGCCGAGTCGGTGGCCGCTGCGCAGAAGACCTACGACATCGCCATGGTCGCCTTCCAACGCGGCCTGACCGACTACCTCAACGTGCTCAACGCCCAGACCTTGCTGTTCCGCCAGCAGCAGATCGAGCAGCAGGTCCAGGCCGCGCAACTGGCCGCCCACGCCGAGCTGGTCACTGCCCTGGGCGGGGGCCTTGCGGCTGGCGAGGACGTGCCCGACGAACAGCGCCAGGCCGCCCCGAAAACGCCGGCCACCCTGGCTATCTTCGACACGCCGGGCCACACCGAATGAGTACCTCGAGCCTACCCCTGCGTTGGCTGCAAAGCCTGGAGTGGCGCCGGGGCTTCTTCGCCTGGGCGCGCACCGACGGCGTGACCTGGGTCTATATCTTCAAGATCCTGGTCGCCGCCTTCGTCACCTTGTGGTTGGCCATGCGCCTGGAGCTGCCCCAGCCGCGCACGGCGATGATCACCGTGTTCATCGTCATGCAGCCGCAAAGCGGGCATGTGTTCGCCAAGAGCTTCTACCGCGTGCTCGGTACCCTGGCCGGCTCGGCGATGATGGTCGCGCTGATCGCGATCTTCCCGCAGAACACCGAGCTGTTCCTGCCCAGCCTGGCCCTGTGGGTCGGGCTGTGTTCGGCCGGGGCCATGCGCTACCGCACCTTCCGCGCCTATGGCTTCGTGCTGGCCGGCTACACCGCGGCGATGATCGGCCTGCCGGTGCTCGAACACCCGGACCAGGCGTTCATGGCGGCGGTGTGGCGGGTGCTGGAGATCTCCCTGGGGATCCTGGTGTCGACCGCAGTCAGCGCCGCGATCCTGCCCCAGTCGGCCAGCGCCGCCATGCGCAATGCGCTGTATCAGCGCTTTGGCGTGTTCGCCGGCGTGGTGGTCGAGGCCCTGCACGGCGACAGCCAGCGCGACCGCTTCGAAACCAGCAACGTCCGCTTTATCGCCGAAGCCGTGGGCCTTGAAAGCCTGCGTAACGTCACCGCATTCGAAGACCCGCACATGCGCAGGCGCTCAGGCCGCCTGGTGCGCATGAACAGCGAGTTCATGGCCATCACCACACGCTTCAACGCCCTGCACCGCCTGCTCGAACGCCTGCGCGCCCGTGGCCCGCTGCAGATCGTCGGCGCCATCGAGCCGGGCCTGGCGACGCTCGTCGAGCTGCTCGAGCCCTATGTCGGCCGGGCACTGACCGATGCCGACGCACTGCGCCTGACCCTGGAGCTGGCCGCCTACAAGGAAGGCCTGCAAGCCCAGGTGCGCACGCTTCGCGCCAACTACGTCCAGACCGACCCCAGCGAGTCCGACCTGCTCGACTTCCACACCGCCTTCGAGCTGCTGTACCGCTTCGTCGACGAGATGTACAGCTACGCCCAGACCCACGCCTCGCTGTCTGCGCACAACCACGAGCGCGAACACTGGGACGAACCCTACGTGGCCCAGACCAACTGGCTGGTGTCCCTGGCCGCCGGCGTGCGCGCCTCGGCGGTGCTGTTGCTACTGGGCAGCTACTGGCTACTCAGCGACTGGCCCAGCGGCGCCATGATGACCCTGATCGCCACGGTGACCGTAGGCCTGTCGGCCGCCTCGCCGAACCCCAAGCGCATGTCGTTCCAAATGGCCTGCGGGACGATGATCGGCGCCTTCGTCGGCTTCTTCGAAACCTTCTTCGTGTTCCCCTGGATCGACGGCTTCCCGCTGCTGTGCACCGTGCTGGCGCCAGTGTTCGTGCTGGGTGCATTCCTGTCCTCGCGCCCGGCCTACGCAGGCTATGGCATCGGCCTGTTGGTGTTCTTCGCCATCGGCTCGGTGCCGAACAACCTGACGATCTACGACCCGTACACCTTCATCAACGACTACATCGGCATGGTCATCGGTATGCTGGTCTGCGCCGCTGCCGGGGCGATCATCCTGCCGCCCAACAGCCGCTGGCTGTGGAGCCGCCTGGAGCAGGACTTGCGCGAGCAAGTGCTGTTCGCCATCACCGGGCGCCTGCGCGGGCTCGGCTCGGCCTTCGAAAGCCGCACCCGTGATCTGCTGCACCAGGCCTATGGCCTGGCCGCAGGCAAGCCCCAGGTACAGAGCGAGCTGATGCGCTGGATGTTCACCGTGCTGGAGATCGGCCACGCGATCATCGAACTGCGCAAGGAGCAGGTGCACGCGCCGGTGCACCCGGCCTATGCCGAGTCGCAGCCTTGGCGCCAGGCCATCCGTGTCATGGGCCGGGCCCTGGCGCGGCTGTTCCTGCAGCCCAACGCCAGCAACCACGAACGCGCCCTGGTGGCCGTGGACCATGCCATCAGCCGTGTGCAGGCCACCGACGAGCCCTTCGCCCGGCACTTCGACACCTCGGTGTTGCGCCGGGTGCAGAGCTACCTGCATTTCATCCGTACCTCCCTGCTCGACCCACAGTCGCCGTTGGCCCCGGCGAAAGGACTGCACCGTGCTCCGTGAAATCATGCCCCGCGAGATCGCCTTCCATGGCGTGTACATGCCCACCATGACCTTGATGTTCCTGTTCGCCGCGGGCCTGGCCTGGGGCCTGGACCGCTTCATCGCGAGCATGGATGGCTACCGCTTCTTCTGGCACTCGGCGCTGCTGCGTCTGTGCCTGTTCATCTGCCTTTTCGGCGCCATGGCGCTGACCTTGTACCGGTGAGAAACCTTCGATGAAAAAGTTCTTCAGCCTGATCGCCACCTTGCTGGTGCTGGCGGGCGCCGTGGTGATCGGCCGCCAGTTGTGGCTGCACTACATGACCACACCCTGGACCCGGGACGGCCGGGTGCGTGCCGACATCATCAACGTCGCTGCCGATGTGCCGGGCTATGTGGTGGATGTGCCGGTGCGTGACAACCAGCGGGTGAAGAAGGGCGACCTGCTGATACAAATCGACCCCGAGCATTACCAACTGGCGGTGAACCAGGCCAAGGCCCTGGTCGCCTCGCGCAAGGCCACCTGGGAGATGCGCAAGGTCAACGCCAAGCGCCGCGCCGACCTGGACAACCTGGTGATTTCCAAGGAAAACCGCGACGACGCCAGCAACATCGCAAGTGCTGCCTTGGCCGACTACCAACAGGCCCAGGCCCAGCTGGCCGCCGCCGAGCTGAACCTTGCGCGCACGCGGATCATCGCCACGGTCGACGGCTACGTCACCAACCTGAACATCCACAAGGGCGATTACGCCCGCACCGGCGAGGCGGTGATGGCGGTGGTCGACGAGCACTCGTTCTGGGTGTACGGCTTCTTCGAGGAAACCAAGCTGCCCCATGTGAACGTGGGCGACCAGGCCGAACTGCAGATGATGAGCGGCGAGCGCATCAAGGGCCATGTGGAGAGCATCGCCCGTGGCATCTACGACCGTGACAACCCGCAGAGCCGCGAGCTGATCGCCGATGTGAACCCGACCTTCAACTGGGTACGCCTGGCCCAGCGGGTGCCGGTGCGGATTCACATCGACGAAGTGCCCGAAGGTTTCCTGCTGGCCGCGGGGACGACCTGCACCGTAGTGGTCAAGCCAAGCACCTCCCTGTAGGAGCGGCCTTGCGCCGCGAAAGGGGCGCAGCGCGCCCCCAGCTACCTAGGCGACGCCCACCAAAACCGGCATCTGCACCCGGTCGATCACCTTGGCGCTGATCGAAGGGTCCAGCAAGCGCCCCAGCCGCGACAGGTGCCGGTGGCCCATGATGATCAGCTCGCATTTCAGCGCCTGGGCTTTTTCGACGATGGCAGCGACCGGCTCCGCGGCGACCACGCTGCCATGGCAATCGAAACCTGTCTCGCGCAAGGTGCGCACGGCACTGGCCACGGCCTGCTCGGCCAGGCGCTGTTCCTCGCAGGCGGCCGGGTATTCCTCCTGTTCCTGCGCGGTGTAGGCCGCCGGGCGCTCGTGCACGGCGAAGGTCGTGTCGATGGCCAGCAGCACATGCAGCTCATGCTCGCCCGGGCGGCAGTAGCGGTGGGCGAGGTCGAGCAGGGCGTGGGTGGCGGGGAAGGCGTCGATGGCGATCAGGACCGGGCGGGGCATGGGGGTTCCTTCAGGCTGCAAATGCTAGGTTGGCAGTTCCGGCCCAATCGCTGGCAAGCCAGCTCCCACCGGTCATGCGCTGCATCGGCAAGCGCCTGTGGGAGCCGGCTTGCCGGCGATAGGGGCTACGCCATTGTTCAAGCTTTGCGCCTGCGAATAAATGGCCTGCCATGCACGGCGTCGTTGCGCCAGACGCAATCCACCAACCTGTTAACATCGCGTTTCCCACAGCTGTCACGGAAAACGGCCATGCAACTGCCAGACATGAACCTGCTTGTCGCGCTCGATGCCCTGCTCGACGAGGGTAGCGTGGTCGGTGCGGCCCAGCGCATGAACCTGAGCCCGGCGGCGATGAGCCGCACCTTGGGGCGGATTCGCGATGCCCTGGGCGACCCGATCCTGGTCCGCGCCGGTCGCGGCCTGGTGCCGACACCCCGGGCGCTGGCCCTGCGTGAGCAAGTCTCGGCCCTGGTGGAACAGGCCGGGCAGGTGTTTCGCAGTGGCGACGACGTGGACCTGCCGAACTTGGACCGGGCCTTCAATATCCGCACCAACGACCTGTTCATCGCGCTCCATGGCGCCCAGTTGCTGCGCATGATGCACGAGCAGGCGCCGCGCACCGTGCTCAGGTTCGTCCCGGAGAGCCCAGGTGGGGATGACGACAGCGTGCTGCGTGATGGGCGCACAGATCTGATCATCAGCTCGACCATCGACCTGGGGCCGGAGATCAAGGTGCAGAGCCTGTTCCATACCGTCTACATCGGCCTGGCCCGGCGCGACCATCCGATCTTCGACGCCCAGATCACCCCGGAACGCTTCGCCGCCTACCCGCAGATCAGCGTATCGCGACGTGGCCGGGCCAATGGGCCGATCGATGTGGAGTTGGCCAACTACAAAGTGCAGCGACGGGTGGCATTGATCACCCCGAGTTTCCATTCGGCGATGTTCTCGCTGCCCGATTCGGACCTGATCCTGCCGATGCCGGCCAACATCCTCAACAGTGTGAACAAGCTGGGGCTGCCGCTGCGCTCGTTCCAGATCCCCTTGGCGCTCGAGCAGGTGACCGTCATGCAGGCGTGGCACCCGCGCTTTCAGAACGATCCAGCGCATCGCTGGTTGCGCCAGACGTTGAAGGCCTGTTGCAGCGTCGATCCTTGATTTCTGGGTTGTCTGTGCTGGCCCAATCGCTGGCAAGCCAGCTCCCACAGGCTGGCGGTGACCCTGTGGGAGCCGGCTTGCCGGCGATGGCGTCGGTACTGACACTCTGGATTGCGTCCAGCGCAACATAAAACTGCCAATAAGTCAGTTTTCGTCAGCATTCGACCTTTTTAGACTTCTCTTGCGCCCTAAATTGTTGCTGGAGATGTCTGTCCATGAGTTCCCTGTCCGCGTCTTCCGCCGTGCTCGCCGCCCCTGCACCGGCCGCACCGGCGCAAACGGCGTTCGGCGTGCGGGTGGTGGTCGGCCTGTTCGGCGTGTTGCTGGCGGTGCTTTGCGCCGGTCTCAACGAGGCGGTGACGAAGATTTCCCTGGCCGACATCCGCGGTGCCATGGGCATCGGTGCCGATGAAGGCGCCTGGCTGCTGGCGGTGTACTCGGCGGCCTCGGTCTCGGCCATGGCCTTCGCGCCCTGGATGGCCGGCACCTTCTCCCTGCGCCGCTTCACAATGTGCGCCATCGGCGTGTTCGCCGTGCTTGGTCTGGTACAGCCCTTCGCCCCGAACCTGCACAGCCTGATGCTGCTGCGTATCCTCCAGGGCCTGGCCTCCGGCGCCCTGCCGCCGATGCTGATGACCGTGGCACTGCGTTTTCTGCCACCGGGCATCAAGGTCTACGGCCTGGCCTGCTATGCCCTGACCGCCACCTTCGGCCCTAACTTGGGCACACCCTTGGCGGGCCTGTGGACTGAGTACGTCGGTTGGCAATGGGCGTTCTGGCAGATCATCCTGCCGTCGGGCCTGGCCATGTTCTGCGTTGGCTGGGGCCTGCCCCAGGACCCCCTGCGCCTGGAGCGCTTCAAGCAGTTCGACTGGCGCGGCGTGGTGCTTGGCCTGCCGGCCATCAGTTGCATCGTCCTGGGCCTGTCGCTGGGTGACCGCTGGGGCTGGTTCGACTCGCCGCTGATCTGCTGGTTGCTGGGCGGTGGCCTGCTGTTGCTGGTGCTGTTCATGTACAACGAATGGTCCGAACCGCTGCCGTTCTTCCAGCTGCGCCTGTTGTCGCGCCGCAACCTGAGCTTTGCCTTGGTGACGCTGGCTGGCGTGCTGATCGTGCTGTCGGGCGTGGGCAGCATTCCCTCTGCGTACCTGGCGCAGATCCAAGGTTATCGCCCGGCGCAGACCAGCCCGCTGATGATGCTGGTGGCCATGCCGCAATTGATCGCCCTGCCGTTGACGGCTGCGCTGTGCAATATCCGTGCGGTGGACTGCCGCTGGGTGCTGGCCGTGGGCCTGGGCATGCTGGCGCTGAGCTGCCTGGGCAGCAGCCTTCTGACCTCGCAGTGGATCCGGGGCGACTTCTATCCGTTCTACCTTCTGCAGGTGTTCGGCCAGCCAATGGCTGTGCTGCCGCTGCTGATGCTGTCCACCAACGGCATGACCCCGCAGGAAGGCCCATTCGCCTCGAGCTGGTTCAACACCGTCAAGGGCCTGGCCTCGGTGATCGCTGCCGGCCTGCTGGACGCCCTCGGCACCCTGCGCAGGCATTTTCATTCCAACCACCTGGTGGACAGCCTGGGCAACGCCCCGTTGGTCGACGACAACGCCGCAGGCCTGGCCAAGCGTATCCATGAACAAGCCCTGGTGCTGACCTCGGCCGACCTCTACCTGATCCTGGCCGGTGTCGCCGTGGCCCTGATCTGCCTGATTCCTTTCGTGCCTACCCGGGTCTACCCACCGCGTGCGGTGGCCTGAGCCCTGGATGAAATTCGAGACTGCTGAAATGACGAACAACCGCAAGACTCTCGTGATCGGCTCGGCACTGGCCGTGGCCGTGCTCGCCGCCCTGGTGATGCCCTGGATGCTGGGCAGCGGCCACGAACAGAGCACCAATGACGCCTATGTGACCGCCGACTACACCGTGGTCGCACCCAAGGTCGCGGGCTTCATCAAGCAAGTGCTGGTCGAGGATAACCAGCAGGTCAGGGCCGGGCAGTTGCTGGCGACCATCGATGCCCGTGATTACCAGGCTGCCCTGGACGCCGCCCAGGCCCAGCTGCTGGTGGCCAAGGCGCAGAGCGCCGACGCCCGCGCCACCCTCGAGCGCCAGGGCTCGCTGATCGTCCAGGCCGAGGCCGCGGTGAAGGCGGCGCAGGCCGAGGTGGCCTTCGCCGAGCATGAGGTCAAGCGCTACAGTCGTCTGGCCGAACAGGGCGCCGGCACCGTGCAGAATGCTCAGCAGGCGCGCAGCCGGGTCGACCAGGCCCGTGCGCGCCTGGCCAATGCCCAGGCGGCCTTGGTGGCCACGCGCAAGCAGGTGGATATCCTCAGCGCCCAGGTGGCCAGCGCCGATGGCCAGCTCAAGCGTGCCGAGGCGGGGCTCGAGAAAGCCCAGCTGGACCTTTCCTACACCCAGATCACCGCCCCGGTGGATGGCATGGTCGGCGAGCGCGCCCTGCGCGTGGGCGCCTACGTCAACCCGGGCGCGCGGCTACTGTCGGTGGTGCCGCTGCAGCAGGCCTATGTGGTCGGCAACTTCCAGGAGACCCAGCTGACCCACGTGCAACCCGGCCAGCCGGTGAGCATCCGTGTCGATACCTTCTCGGGCGAAACATTGCACGGCCATGTCCAGAGCATTGCCCCGGCCACCGGCGTGACCTTCGCCGCGGTTAAGCCGGACAACGCCACCGGCAACTTCACCAAGGTGGTCCAGCGCATTCCGGTGAAGATCGTCTTCGATGACGGCCAGCCGCTGCTTGAGCGCCTGCGGGTGGGCATGTCGGTGGTGGCGACCATCGACACCCACGGCGACACGCTCGAGGCAAAGAGGTGAGCGCGCGATGAAACCTGCATCCCGCTTGAGCCCCTTGTTGCTGGCGGTGCTGTTGGCCGGCTGCACGTTGGGCCCGGACTTCCAGCGCCCCGACCACCAGGCACCGCAGGCCTGGTCGCCGGTGCAGGGCGAGGCCGCCGCCAGCCAACCCACTGCCGAGCCCCTGGAGCTGCGCTGGTGGGACAGCTTCCACGATGCCCAGCTGAGCGCGCTGATCCAGCGCGTGGCCGAGCGCAACCTCGATCTGCAGATGGCCAGCGCGCGCTTGCTGCAAAGCCGTGCCTTGCGCAGTACCGTGGCCGCCGACGAGGCGCCCTCGGTGGACATGAACGCTGGCTACAGCCGTGCGCGCAACAGCGCCGAAGGCCTGAGCGACCCGTCCGGCAAGGCGGGCAAGTCGGCCTTCAACCTGTGGCAGGGCGACTTGGTGGCCGGTTGGGAGCTGGACCTGTGGGGCCGGGTGCGCCGCCAGGTCGAGGCGGCCGATGCCACGGTGGAAGTGGCCGAGAACGATCGTCGCGGTGTGCTGCTGGCGCTGTTGGCCGAAACGGCCGGGGACTATATCCAGTTGCGTGCGGTGCAGCACACCTTGCAGATCACCCGCGACAACCTCAAGGTCGCCCGACATAGCCTCGAGCTTTCCCAGGATCGCCAGGCCGAAGGTGTCGCCACGCGCCTGGACGTGGCCCAGGCCAGTGCCCAGGTAGCGTCCATCGAGGCCCGCCTGCCGACCCTGGAAGCCCGGCGCGATGATCTGATCAACGCTCTGAGCCTGCTCGCCGCCGAACCGCCGCGCAGCCTGCAAAGCCAGTTGCTGGCCGCTGGCGAGCTACCGGCGCCACGGCAGTCGTTCGCCATTGGCCTGCCTTCGGAGCTGGCCGAGCGTCGCCCGGATATCCGCCAGGCCGAGGCGCGCCTGCATGCGGCCACCGCCAGCATCGGCGTGGCCAAGGCCGACTTCTACCCGAGCATCCGGCTGTCGGGCAGTGTCGGTTTCCAGGCCATGCAGCTGTCCGACTTCGGCGCCTGGGATGCGCGGCGTTTCGCCTTCGGACCGCAGCTGTCGTTGCCAATCTTCGAAGGTGGGCGCTTGAAAGGTACGCTGGAACTGCGCGAGGCCCAGCAGCAGGAGGCGGCGTTGAACTACCGCAAGGTGGTGCTGGGGGCATGGCACGAGATCGACGATGTGCTGCGCTTGTACAACGCCAGCCAGTTGCGTCGCGACCATCTGGCCGAGGCGGTGAAACAGAACCGCATCGCCCTGGAAACTGCACAGCGCCAGTACGTGGAAGGGGCGGTGGACTTCCTCAACGTGTTGAGCGTGCAGGGCGCGTTGTTGGCCAGCGAGGAGCAGTGGATCGACAGTTCGGCGGCGGTGGCCCAGGCGCTCGTAGGGCTGTACAAGGCGTTGGGCGGCGGCTGGCAGGCGTTCGACGAGCCGGTGTAAGGGGCCGCTGCGCGGCCCAATCGCGGGACAAGCCCGCTCCCACACCAGACACTGCTTCTCTGCATGAACTCCCACAAATCAGGCCCTACGGGGAACCTGTGGGGGCGGGCTTGCCCCGATGCAGGCGACGCTATTTCACAATGGTCGCAGCAACCCGAACCGCTTGCGCAACACCTTGTCCAGCAACCGCCGCGGCACCAACCGGGCTAGCAGCGGCAGCGCCGTGCTGCCATTGCCCAGGCGCACCAGCGCGGGCGTCGGCGTCTTGCGGGTAGCCGCCAGCAGCCCTTGGGCGAATACCGCAGCCGGTGTCGGCCTGTCCTGCGAAGCCCGCGCCCGGGCCTGGACATATTCGCGCAATGGCCACCACGGCGAATCCGCGGCCAGTACCTCATCCGCCTGACGCTGGGCGTTGCTGGCGAACTGCGAGGCGATCGCCCCAGGCTGCACTTCCATCACCCGGATGCCGAATGGTGCCAGCTCCAGGCGCAGGGCATCGCTCAGGGCGTTCACGGCGGCCTTGGACGCGCAGTAGGCACCGGCGAATGGGGTGACCAACACCCCGGAGACGCTGCCGATGTTCACCACCAGGCCGCGTGCGCGGCGCAGCAGCGGGAACAGCGCGCCGGTCACACCAACCACGGCGAAGACGTTGGTCTCGAACTGGTGGCGCAGGCCCTCGACACCGCCATCGAGCAAAGGCCCCATGGCGCCGTAGCCAGCGTTGTTGATGAGCATGTCCAGGCTGCCGTGGCGATCCTCCAGCTCATCGGCCAGGCGTGCCAGGGCGTCGGTGTCGTTCACGTCCAGCTGCCGGGCGTCGAAGCCGGCGGCGGCCAGTCGCTCGACGTCTTCGGGCTTGCGGGCCGTGGCCCAGACTTCGTGGCCGGCGTCACGGAAGGCTTCGGCCAGGGCGCGGCCTATGCCGCTGGAGCAACCGGTGATCAGCACAGTGGGCATGGGGAAGGCCTGTCATCAAGGAAAGTAGGCGTTGCCAATACCGGCCCGATCGCCGGCAAGCGGGCTCCCACCAAGAGTAGGGTGTTGGAGCCGGCTTGCCGGCGATTGGGCCGGTACTGGCGGTGGATCAATTGGCGAATGTACCTTGCAGGTGCTCGGCCCGAAACTCCAGCGTCTGCGGACGATACCCGGCGCGCAGCGGCGGCAGGGGCAGGCAATCGGTCCAGGTGGCGCCGGGCTGCAGTTCGCCGGGGCCGCGGTAGCGCGGGGCGTTGTAGGTGTTCTCGGCCAGGTTGACGGTATCGCCCGGGGTGTAGGCGGCGACGCGCCAGCGCAATTCGGTCAGGGGAACATCGTTGCCGTTTTTCATGCGCACCTGCAAGGCACGGTCGGCGGGGCACTGGTCGGGGGCGTAGGTCAGGCGCAGGTCCAGGCGAGCCAGTTGCGAGGCTTCGCGGGTGTCCTGCCAGACCACCCACAGCGCCACCAGCCCCAGGCCGAGCACGGCGGCCAGGGAAATCGGCAGGGCCTTGGCAGGGTAGCGCAGCAGCAATACCAGCCAGGTGAGGATGAGCAGGGCGCCGATGAGCATGGCGGGGTTAGACCTTGTTGCAGCGGGTCAGGTCATCCTAGCTGGAAAACGGGGAGGGCTCAAAAGCGGGAGGGCGTTGCCCTCCTTTCGCGGCACAAGGCCGCTCCTACAGAGCCCTGCACAACGGCAGACCTCTGTAGGAGCGGCCTTGTGCCGCGAAAGGGCCGCAAAGCGGCCCCAGGGTCCCACTTACTGCGCGATGGTCTTCACCGAAACCCCACGCTCCACTGGCGTGGAAGTACGCCCGTAGACATCCTCGAAGCGCTCGATGTCGTCCTCGCCCAGGTAGCTGCCGGACTGCACTTCGATGATCTCCAGCGGGATCTTGCCCGGGTTGCGCAGGCGGTGGATCGAGGCGATGGGGATGTAGGTCGACTGGTTCTCGGTGAGCAGGAACACGTTCTCGTCACAGGTCACCTCGGCCGTGCCCGATACCACGATCCAGTGCTCGGCACGGTGGTGGTGCATCTGCAGCGACAGGCTCGCGCCCGGCTTGACGGTGATGTGCTTGACCTGGAAGCGGCCACCCATGTCCACCGAGTCGTACGAGCCCCATGGGCGATACACCTCGAGGTGGTTCTGGGTTTCGCTGCGGCCCTGCTGGTCGAGGGTGTTGACCAGTTGCTTCACGCCTTGGACCTTGTCCTTGTGGGCGATCATCATGGCGTCCTTGGTCTCGACCACGACGATGTTCTCCAGGCCGATCACCGATACCAGCTTGCCGTTGCCATGGATCATGCAGTTGCGGCTGTCCTGCACCACCACGTCGCCCTTGGTGACGTTGCCGTCGGCGTCCTTGTCGTGCACTTCCCACAGCGACGACCAGCAACCTACGTCGCTCCAGCCGGCCGACAGCGGCACCACGCAGGCGCGCTGGGTCTTTTCCATCACCGCGTAGTCGATGGAGTTGTCCGGGCAGCAGGCGAAGGTGGCGGCATCGATGCTCAGGGTGTCGCCGTCTTCCTCGCTGCGCTCCAGGGCCAGCAGGCAGGTGTCGTAGATGTCCGGGTCGTGCTTCTTCAGCTCTTCGAGGAAGCGGCTGGCGCGGAACAGGAACATGCCGCTGTTCCAGAAGTAGCCTCCGGCACGGACGAACTCGTTGGCGCGTTTCTCGTCAGGCTTCTCGACGAATTGCGCCACACGCGCCACGCCTTCGGGCAGCAGGGCATCCTGGCTGGAGCGGATGTAGCCGTAGCCGGTCTCGGGCTTGGTCGCCGGCACGCCGAACAGCACCATCTCGCCGCGCTCGGCCGCCACGGTGGCCAGGGCCAGGGCGCGCTGCAGGGCCTTCTGGTCCTCGATCACATGGTCGGCTGGCAGTACCAGCATCAGCTCGTCACGGCCTTCGTTGACCAGCTTCATGGCGGTCATGGCCACCGCTGGAGCAGTGTTGCGGCCGAAGGGCTCCATCAAAAGGCCCTGGGTCTGCAAGTTCAGGCCGGCCAGCTGCTCCTGGACGATGAATTTGTGGTCTTTGTTGCACACCACGATGGGTGCATCCATGCCTTCGAACACCAGGCGCTGGAGGGTCTGCTGGAACAGGGTGTGTTCACCGGTCAGGGCCAGGAACTGCTTGGGGAACTGCTTGCGCGACAGAGGCCACAGACGCGAACCGCTACCACCAGAAAGAATTACCGGGATCATGATGTTTCTCCAAAAGGTCGATAGGGGCTTGGATCAGTTGCTGGCGACTGGGCGGGTGACCCAGACCGGCGACAGGCTGCTGCCGGAACCGGTGACATAGAGCACTGCCGCTTCGCCGCGCTCGAGGGCGACAGGCTTGAGGTCGCTGACCTTCTTGTCGCCTTCGTACAGGGCCAGGTTGACCTTGACCGGGTTGATCTCACGCTCGCCACGGCCGTTGGCGGCCACGGTCTTGACCACTTCGGTCTTGCCGTCGGCGGTCTTGAGGGTCAGCGACTGGTCGGTGAGGTTCTGCACCCGCACCAGGGCCTTCTGCTTGTTCTTGAACGGTGGCTCCTCGATCAGCTGCGGGGTGCCGCTGGCGTTGTTGACCAGGGTGTAGTACTTGTCCGCGGCCAGCTTGACCGGGACGCTCTTGCCGCCGACCTGGGCGGTGTAGTCACCGCCTGGCAGGAAGCTGAAGTCGCTGCTGGCCTGGGCGCCGACCTGCTTGATCTGGGTGTTGCCCACGGACGCTGCGGCCGGGGCGCTTGCGGCGTTGTACAGGCGCACGAAGGTCGAGCCCTTCGGCGCGCTTGGGCCATAGAGCGCCGCATCGGCGCCGGCGAGGGCCTGCAGGGAGAGCAGGGACAGGCCTGCCGCGAGGGTGAACGCTTTGGCGAAGGAAGGTTTGTTGGTCATGTGCATGTCCTCTTCAGTGAACCGTCCGATTGGACGACAGAGCCAGGTTTTCTTCGGATTTGCGGGTGTTCTTCAGCTGCGCGATCCACTGCGGATCGAATGCGCTGAGGTCGTTCTTCATTGGCAGATAACGTTCCGGGAATTCCCACACCACCACTTGCGGGGCGTTGTCCTTGAAGGCGTCGCTCTGCAGGTACTTGAGCATCGGCAGCAGCGGGCCGTGGCCGTCTTCGGCGTAGTTGGCCACGTCGCTGCGCAGTGCCTGCTGCAGGGCGCCGAGGAAGTTCCAGTGCGGGTTGGCGCTGTAGCTGGTGCCAACCAGCGCCACCGGGATCTGGGTTTCGGCGAACAGTGCATCGCCTGATTCACCCGCGGCCTCGGCCGGTCGGGTGGTGCGTTGCTGCAGGTTGTCCGGGCTCGGCAAAAGGTTGCTGAACAGCGGGTCGAGCGGCAGGAAGTTGGTCAGGTCGCCTTTGTACGGGCTGGTGCCGCCGGCCTCGGTAATGAACTGCTGCGGATCGCCGTTGAGCAGGTTCTGGCGCGATACCGCCTCGGCCAGGGCCTGGGCCGCGACTTCGGCGCCCATGGGCGTCCAGTGGGTGTCGGTGCGCAGGAATACCTGGCCGCGGGCCTTGGCCTGCTCCATCGGGGCCATCAGGTCCGGAGCGAACACGCCGGCCTGGCGGGCCTGGGCGTGGAACTGGTTGTACAGGTCGCTATGCAGGCTGGCTGGCAGGGCCTTGCCCAGGTACTCCGAATAGACCCGAGCCTTCGCCGGGACGATCGCCAGTACCAGCTGGGTGCCGTGGCGCTGCAGGGTGTCGCGCACGCCACGGATCAGCGCCAGGTTTTCCTGCATCAGTTGCTCGGCGCCAGCGGTAGGCTTGAACTCCTCGTCGGTGAACAGCCACTGGTCGCGGCCCAATACCACGCCCGGGCGGCCTTCGTTGAACAGCTTGAAGTCCAGCGCGGCCCACAGGTTGGTGCCGATGCGCTTGATCGGGAACTGCTCGTCGTAATGGGTCTCGGCGGCCTTGGCCAGCTTGCCGTTGAGCAGGGTCATCTGCTCGGTACGGTTGAAGCTCTCAAGGCCACCCACCGACCAGGCACCGAGCCCGGTCAGCAGGCCCAGGAACGACAGCGAATAGGTGATGCGTAGTGTCCGGTTCATGATTCAGGCCTCAGAACTGGAAGTAGAGGAACGGTGAGTAGCTCTGTGCCGAGAGCTTGAGCACCGAGGCAACGAACAGCAGCAGGACCAGGGCGCGGGTCATGACGCGGGTCCAGTCCAGGCCTATGGAGCCGTCGGCGTTGATCTGCACCGGGGTCGGCTTGGGCGTGGGCTTGGCGTTGCGGTAGAAGTCGCGCAGGCCGAACACCGCC
Source organism: Pseudomonas guariconensis (assembly GCF_015680235.1). Taxonomy (GTDB): domain Bacteria; phylum Pseudomonadota; class Gammaproteobacteria; order Pseudomonadales; family Pseudomonadaceae; genus Aquipseudomonas; species Aquipseudomonas guariconensis_A. The sequence goes on along the minus strand of NZ_JADLJL010000007.1, from coordinate 74,170 downwards.
AGGGTGACGTAGGCCACCACCAGGGTCGCGACCTGAAGACCGGTGAGTTGGGCGCGGTTGAGTTCCGACAGCTGCCAGTCGCCGAAGCTGAACATGGCGCCGTACATGCGGCCGGCCACGTGGAGGTTCTCGGCGCGGAAGATCACCCAGCCGATCACCACCAGCAGGAAAGTGAAGGCCCACTTGACCGGGTTGAAGCGCTGCGGGTTGGTGTCCAGGCCCAGGGCGCGTTCGATGGCGAGCCAGGTGCCGTGCCAGGCGCCCCAGATGATGTAGGTGAAATTGGCACCGTGCCACAGACCACCCAGCAGCATGGTCAGGAACAGGTTGCGGTAGGTGTTGAAGGTGCCTTTGCGGTTACCGCCCAGGGTGATGTACAGGTAGTCGCGCAGCCAGGTGGACAGGCTGATGTGCCAGCGCCGCCAGAACTCGGTGATCGACTGGCTGATGTACGGCTGCTTGAAGTTCTCCATGAAGCGGAAGCCCATCATCAGCCCCAGGCCGATGGCCATGTCGCTGTAGCCGGAGAAGTCGAAGTACAGCTGCGCGGTGTAGGCCAGCGCGCCGAGCCAGGCATCGCCCGTGGTGGGGTTCTGCAAGGCGAAGCAGTGGTCGGCGACCACCGCCAGGGTGTCGGCGATGAACACTTTCTTGATGAAGCCCTGCATGAAGCGGGTGCAGCCTTCGGAGAACTTGTCCAGGGTGTGGGTGCGGTTGTTGAACTGGTCGACCAGGTCCTTGAAGCGCAGCACGGGGCCGGCGATCAGGTGCGGGAAGATCGCCACGAAGGCCGCGAAGTCGATCAGGTTGCGCGTGGCCGGTGTATCGCCGCGGTACACGTCGATGATGTAGCTGATCGACTCGAAGATATAGAACGAGATACCGATCGGCAGCAGCACGTGGGTGAGGATGAACGGCTGCATGCCGAACGAGGTGATGATCGCGTTGAGGCTGTCGACGCCGAAGTTGGCGTACTTGAAATAGCCCAGGATCGCCAAGTCGACGCCCACGCCCAGCAGCAGCCAGCGTTGGGCTGGCTTGGTGCGCACGCCGGCGGCGCCGACTTTCAGGCCGATCCAGTAGTTCCACAGCGTGACCCCGGCGAACAGGGCAAGGAAATCCACCCGCCACCAGGCATAGAAGATATAGCTGGCGATCAGCAGCAGCAGGTTGCGATAGCGTTGCCCGCTCAAGTAGTACAGACCGAGGAATATCGGCAGGAACAGGAACAGGAACACGTTGGACGAAAAGACCATCCGGGTTCTCCTTGTCGTTCATCAACCGGGGCAAAACGCCCCCCAAACCCCCCAGTCCGAAGACGGGGAGCAACCAGGTACCGGTGGGAGCTGGCTTGCCGGCGATGCAAGGCGAAGCCTTGCTCAGCGGTAGTCCGGGGCCGTTGGGCGGCCCATCGCCGGCAAGCCGGCTCCCACAGGTTTTTGTGTTACTTCTTGCTTTGCGCGCTCGGGTCGTAGACCCGCGTCAAGTCGCCACCCAGGCGGAAATTGTTGAACGGCTGCATGCCGCGCTTGCGCTTGAGGGTGTCGCCGCTGCACTGGTACAAGCTGCACCACGGTTCGAGCCAGGCGTACTTGCTGTCGACCTTCAGGTCCTTCATGTCCTGCTTCTCGCCGTTGCGCTTCTTGAACGCGCTCGGGTCGCGGGCGCCGTAAAGCACTTTTTGGCCCAGGCGATGCAAGGCGTTGTTGTTCTCGCCACGCAGGTCCACACCGTTGGCCTGGGCGAAGCTCGCGACCATCGCCAGCGGCGGCAGGGCATAGTTGTGGTAGGCCAGGGCGCGCTGCTTGCGCTTGAGCTCGTTGGGCAGGAAGCCCTGCTCATCGACCTGGTTGGCGCCGACCTTGTATTCCTTCACCGCCCAGTCGAACAGGTCGCGCCGGTCGGTGGCCACGGCGGTGGCCATGACCGCCCAGGCCGCCCAGTAGCTGTGGTTGTTGATCTTCTCCAGCGGCAGGTCGCTCCAGTCGCGCACGGTCTGTTCGGCCAGGCGCGCCAGCCATTTCTCGATCAGCTCGGCCTCGGCCTGGTGCGCGGCCAGCGGCTGGGAATTGGAGAATTTCAGGCGCAGCCACGAACCGCTCATGCTGCCCAGCGCCCATTTGCGCATGGACTTGCCGGTGTGGTTGTAGTCGGTGGACTCCAGTGCCCCGGCCCGGGCCCAGGTACCGAGCCAGGTCAGGGTGCAATCCAGCTGCGCCGGGCGGCCGTCGCGCATGTACTGACCGACCATCTTGCTCACGCCGCGCTCGAGGGTGGTGATGTCCTCGGTGGACTTGCGAAAGGCCTTGTCGGAGGCGGCATTGAACGTCGCCCGCGCCTTGTCGGAGCCTTCGTACTTGCTGCGGAACTGCAAGGCGCCGGTGTAGGGCCTTGGCGCCGGTTCGCAGCGGAAGTTGCCGTCCTTGGTCTTGAGCTTTTCGATCCCGGCGTAGTACCCCTGTGGAGGCACCAGGCCGCCGGCCTGCGCGGCCGGGCCGAACAGGGCCAGGGCGAGCAGGGCGGGGGTGATGATCTTGCGCAATGGAGTCATGGTCGCCTCACTGGCCGGCTTGCGCTGTGCTTTGCGCATGGCCGGCGAAGTTGTTGCGTTTGCACAGCTTGGCCTCGACCTTCTGGGTACCGTTTTCTGGCCCCTGGACTTCGAGGGCGAGCAGGTTCTGGTCAGCCCAGTCTTCGTCCTCGCGCATCTGGAAGACGAAGCGGCCATCGGTATCGGAGGTCTCCGGTTTTTCGATCTTGATGTCCTCGTGGCGGCCGTTGAGGTACCAGAGGGTGGCCTGCAGTACCTTGACCGAGGGGTCCTCGAACTTGATGTCCATCTGCAGGTTGCGGTTGATCAGGTCCTTGATCACGCCGTTCTTGCCATTGACCATCAGCTCGTTCTTGCCGGGCTTGAGGGTGGCGCTGGCGCTCATCTGCGCAGGGCGGCCGTCACAGCCGTCGTCGAGCAGGGCGAGGATCTGGCGCCAGATGGTTTCCTGGTCCAGGCGGTAGAGCGGGGAGAATTCCCAGATCAGGATCTTGGGTGGGTTCTTCTGGAACTCCTCGCTGCCCAGGTACTGGATCATCGAGCCTTCCAGGCCGCCACCGGGGAAGGCGACGTTGAGCACGTCGGCACCGATGTACTGCTGCAGGAAGCCGGAGAAGTTGTAGTTCTTGCCGCTGTGGCTGGTGCCGACCAGGGTGATCTGGGCATTGCCCGAGTCGCCGAACAGGTCGTCGCCACCGCTGGCACCGCCCTTGGGTTCGGTGGCGAACTGGTCCATGTACTGCACCGCATAGCTGGTGCCGCACAGCTGGCCGGCAACGTTGTGCAGGGTGCCGGTCTTGCCCATGCGCCCGGACTTGTGGGTCTCGAATTCCTTGCGCGGGATGCCTTCGAAGGCCGGCATGTCATGCACGGTGTCGGCCACGATCTTGGCCGCGCGTTCGGCGCCGTACGGCGTCCAGTGCTGGTCGCCGCGGAAGTAGAAGTCCTTGCCCTGGTCGGCTGCGGCCAGTTGCTCGTTGGTCAGCGGCGACAGGTCGGGCACGTTGTAGCCCATCTTGGCGAAGCGCTGGAGCATGGCGCGGTAGTTGCCCAGGGCCTTCTGGTAGTCGAAGGCGGCTTTCTCGGCCGGGTTGAGCATGTTGCGGTTCACCAGGCCACGGGTCGGCTGGTATACCAGCACCAGCTCGATGCCGCGCTTCTTGAACGCATCGTGCACCTGCTGCAGGCGCTTGTAGCCGGCCGGGGTGGTGCTGAACTCGGTGCGCAGGTCTTCACGGGTACGGAACAGCCAGTCGCCCTGGGCCTGCACCAAGGTGGTGAAGTTCTGCTGGTAGCGGGTCACGTAGCGGCTGGCGTCGTGGGCCTCGGGGCACAGCTGGCAGCAAGGCTCGGCGGTGAAGCTCGGGGCCTGCACGTCGGCGGCGCGCACGCCCTGGCTGATGGCCAGGAGGGCAGCGGACAGGCCGAGCAATTTCATCAGGTGTGGGGTCATGGTCTGGGCTTCCTTAGTCGATCATTTCGGCCTGGCGTTCGACCGGGTCGATCAGCACAGCCTTCTGCTGGCGCACCAGCAGGTCGAGGATTTCGTCCTGGCGCTCGCCCAGCACGCCATTGAGGCTGATGCCGTTGGACTTGCGTGGCGCCAGCATGGAGACCTTGTACAGTTCCACCGACAACGGCGAGTCGATCGACAGCGGGCCGGAACCGTTGGCCGCCAGCTCGCCGCCGACGACGATCAGCGAGACCTTGGTGTCGAACGGGTCGAGGGCGATGTCGCGGTCGGTATCGGAAAGGTCCTTGATGTGCCCGTATACACCGACCAGGCCGTTGGCCATGGCGACGTTCTCGTATAGGCGGATGTTCACGCTGTTACGCACGCGAATGCCGTGGCGGCGGTTGTTGATCAGCTTGTTGCCCCAGATCAGGTTGTCGCCGCTCTCGTACAAGGTGATGCCGTCGGTGTGGTTGCGGTAGATCTCGTTGTAGGCGACCAGGTTGTTGACGCTGTTACGGTCCAGGACCACGCCGGAGAGCTTGTTGTCGTAGCTCTTGTTGTTGATGATCCAGCTGTCGTTGACCTCACGGGAGATGATGATCCCGTGCTTCTTCTTGGTGCCGTACACGGTGTTGCCGGCGATGATCAGGCGGTGCGAGCGGTCATGGGGGTCGATGCCATAGACGATGTTGTCGCGGTAGGTGTTGTCCTTGACCACGAAGTCCTGGGTCTCGTAGCAGTAGAAGCCGTACCACATGTCGCTGAACTCCGAGCCGATGATCCAGCCGGTGGGTTCCGGGCGGCCCATGCGCTTGGCCATGTTCGGCGTGTACTGGGAAATACTCACCCCGTACGACTTACTCTTGGCGTAGCCGAAGCTGGCCATCTTGGTATTGACGATGTAGGTCTCGGTGCCCCCCCAGGACAGCAGGAACGGGCGGAACTCGTCCGGCTTGCGGAACGTGGCCGGGCCGTTGGCCTGCTCGCGCCAGCCGGTGACCTGGGTATCGGTGACGAACAGTTTGCCGTCGTTGACGATGAACGAACCACCCTCCTGGGATAGGCGCAGCTCCTTGACCTTGCCGTTGATTTCCAGCACGCCTTTCTGGCCGACCACGATGGGCAGGCGCGCCAGGTACACGCCCGGTTCGGTTTCGCGCAGGTACTGCTTGGGCACCTGCTTGCTCAACTGCACCAGGTCGACATGCCCGTCGTCGACGAAAATCGCCTGGGGGATGCCGTGCTGGCGCCGAACCCATTCGGCGCCCTTGTTGTCGCCGCCGATGAATTCCTTGAGCGACTCTTCCTGGAGCATCCGGCGTACGCTGACCTTACCCTTGCGGCTGCGATCGAGCTTCTTCTGCACCGCCTCGGCGGTGAAGCCTGTGAGGTCGGGCAGCTTGGGCGGGTCCATGTGCAGGGGCTCGACCGGAGCGCTGGAGACTGTGTAGGTCTTGGCCTGCTGCAGTTCCTTGACCACCGGCTTGGTCGGCTCGGCCAGGGCCAGGCCGCTGCTGGCGAGCAGCAGGGCACTGGCCAACAGGCCGTGGCGGAAATTCGGGTGAAGGTTCATGAGTGTCCTCTCCCGGGCCTCAGTAGCGCCAGATCACGTCGACGAAGGCGCGGTGCATGTACGAGTCGGTCTCGCTGCCGTAGGCGTCGCCTGGCTTGAACACGCCGGCACGCAGGCGCACCAGGGCCGAAGGCTCGTCGATCGACTGGCTCAGCGAGGCCGGCAGCAGGCCCTGCTTGAAGTACTTGGTGACCACCACGTCCATCTCCTGGCCCAGGTCCTTCTCACCGTTGATCAGCGGACGGTTCACGCCGTTGTCCTCGACCACCGCGTTGATGCCGCTGGAGCCGATGTTCTGCTGGTCATCGACGCGCCAGAACTTGTGGTAGATGAAGCTTGCGTCGTAGTCGTCGCGCAGCTGCCAGGAGGCGAACAGGGTGGCCGCTTGCAGGTTGCCCAGCTCGCCACGGAAGGCTTCGCCGAAGCGGTGCACGCGCGAACGGGTGCCGGTGTAGTTGGAGCGGTTGCTCTCAAGGCCGGTCTGTTCGTAGTTGCTCGAGCCGTCGCTGCCGCCACCGCCGCTGCCGCGGGCATAGGCCGCACCGACTTGCCAGTTGGGGTTCAGGCGCAGGCGCACGCCCAAGTCGGTGGCCCAGGCATTGACGTCGCCGCTCTGCTTGCCGGTGGCGACCTGTTCATTGCCCACGGTCTGGCTGCTGAGGCTGTCGCGATCGCCGGTCAGCCAGGTGACGCTGCCCCAGTAGTTGACGGTGTGGTCGTTGCGCCAGTTGTAGGCGTCGCTGTTGGCCTCCAGGCCCAGCCAGGTGAGGTCGCCGGTGCGGGTCTTGTCCAGCGCGTCGACGGTCTCGCCCGGGTCTTTCAGGCTGCCGCTGTCGTGGGTGTGGTGGGCGCGTACGCCAACCCAGTGCCCCGGCGTCCATTGGGTGGCGACGTTGCCGTAGACGTGGGTGCGGTCCTTGTCTTCGGGCGCCAGCTCGGTGAGGTCGGTGCGGTATTCGCTGAAGCGCTGGGCCACGCCCAGGTCGGCCTTGAGCAGGGTGGTGTCGAAGGTCCAGTTCAGCGCTTCGATGTTGGTATCGCGCCACATGCCGTCGTCGCTGCGCAGGCGCTGGCGACCGAAGCGCAGCTGCTCGCCTGGGTACGGGGTGAAGCCGCTGTAGCCGACCCAGAACTCGCGCATCGCCAGGTAGCTCTTGTCGGGCTTGCGACCGTCGTCGGCGTTGTCCACGGTGCTGCCGTCGTCGGACTGGCGCAGAGTGTCGGTCTCGATGATGTCGGTGGCGGCCACCGCCTGGCCCATGGCGAAGGCGCTCCAGTTGCCACGCTCGCCGTACACCCAGGGGCGCAGGTCAAGGCCCAGGCCGTTCACGTCGCCGCCGGAGCGGGTGCCCAGGTCGCGGTCGTCCTCGGACTGGCCGGTGATCTTGATGTCCAAGCCGAAGTTTTTGTCGGCTGTCATTTCCGCCAGGGTCGGGCAGGACCACAGCAGGGCGAAGCTCAGGCCAATGCCGGCTTTCACGAATGGATTGAGCGTCATAGCGAGTCCTCACCGTCTACTTCTTTTTCTTCGTCTTGCAGGGCTTCTTGGGCCAGGGTGCTGTTGCCGACCTGGGCCATGCTGCCGCGCGCCTGCTTTTCCTGGTCCAGCAGTTGCTGGGCCTGGCTGCGTTGCTCGGGTGTCAGTTGCTGGTCGAGCTGTTGCAGCAACTCGGCCGACTGGGGTGTAGGGTTGGCCTGGGCCAGCTGGGCGAATACCCAGGCGTTGGCCGGTGCCGGGCGGATGCCGTGGCCTTCGCTGAACAGCTGGGCCAGGGCGTAGTCGGCACTGAGCTGGCCGCCACGGGCGGCGCTGAGCAGGTGGTCGACGGCCTTCTGCGGCTCGACGTGGCCCAGGTAGCCGCGGCGATACAGCTGGCCGAGGTAGTAGTGGGCGCTGATCTCGCCGGCATCGGCGGCCGCCTGCAGGTGCTGCTCGGCCTTCTTGGCATCGGCCGGCAGGGTCTTGCCTTCGTAGTAGAGGCGGCCCAGCAGCAGTTCGGCGCGAGGCTGTTCGGCCTCGCGGCCTTTGTCGATGTAGGCCAGCAGTTGGTCGTTGTCGCCAAGCTCGGGGAAGTCGTACACCAGTTGCGCCAGGCTCACCCAGGAGGCCGGGTTGACCGGTGCCACTTGCTCGAGCAGTTCCTTGGCGGTCTTCTCGTCGGTCTGGCCCAGGCTGCGGTCGGCCAGGACACGGGCGACGCTGTCGACCCGGGTGGCGGGTACCGCGCCGCTGCCATAGGCGGCCTTGAGCTGCTGGATCAGCGCGGCCTGCTGGTCGGGCTGGGCACGCTTCTGGTAGACGGTGGCCAGTTCCACATAGCAGATATCGGTGGTGTTCAGCGCGGCCTTGCAGATCTTCTCCACATCGCCCAGGTGCTGGTCGTAGGTGCCCTGGGTGCGATAGAGCAGCACCTGGGCCAGGCCCGCCTCGGGGTTGCCCGCGGCGCGCCACTGGTCGATCTGCTGCTGGGCGTTCACGTTGGGGAAGCTCTGCGGGTATTGCAGGTAGAGCATCGCCAAGGGGATCAGGGTGTTGGTCTCACCTTGTTGCGCTGCGAGCTTGAGCAGGGTCTCGGCTTCCTGGCGCTCGGCCTGGGTGGCGTCGGGTTTGGCCACCAGCAGGCGGCCGAGGCGAGCCTGGGCGCGCGGCGAAGTGGCCGCGGCGGCGCGGTAGGTGGCCTCGGCCTGCTTGAGCTGGGCCGGGTCGCGGGTGGCGACCTGGATATCGGCCAGGCCCACCTGGGCATCGCTGTAGCCCAGGTCGGCCAGGGCCTTGTAATTGCGTTCGGCCAGCGCGGTATCGCCGCGCTTCATGGCTTCGTTGGCCAGGCGCTGGTCGGGCAGGCCGGAACAGCCGGCCAGGGCGACGGCCAGGGCCAGGCCACACCATGCCAATGGGCGAGCGCTGCGCGCTCGATCGCGGGGCAAGCCCGCTCCCACAGGAAGGGCGGTCGACTCGGCCCCTGTAGGAGCGGCCTTGTGCCACGAACGAGGGCAAAGCCCTCGCAGTCCAGGCGACACCGATTCCAACGGAATAATATGGTTCGAAGGGTTCATGGTCCGATCCCTCTTACAGCCCGCGGGCCACGGCCTTGTCGATCAGCCAGTCCAGCGACGGGCCACGGTCGGCGTTGACCGAGGCAGGACGGCCGGCCAGTTCGGCAGGCAGGGCGCCGTCGGGCTTGATCTGCACGCGGATGTCCGAGGCCAGGTCTTCGCTGTTGAGGTTGGCGCTGCTGACGATCTGACCAGTACGCACGTCGTCTTCGCCGGCGATCTGGAACTGCACACGGGTGCCAGGCTTGACCTGGTCGAACTGGCGGTAGCTGAAGCGCGCCTCGATCATCGGGTTGCTGGTCCGCGGAATCAGCTGGAAGATCGGCTGGCCCTTGGCAGCGTACTGGCCGTCGTTCACCAACTGGCGGGAGACCACGCAATCGCACGGGCTGGTGAGGGTGCCGGACAGCTGCTTGCCGAACAGCTCCTCGACCTTGGCTGGCTCGAGCTGGGAGTCGTCCAAGTGGCCCTTGAGCATGTCCAGCATGCTGGTGCTGAAGCTCGCCAGCGGGGCGCCCTTGACCACTTGGCCGCCACTTTCCACCAGGCTCTGCACGGTGCCGTCGCGAGGCATGGTGACGTTGGTGGTGGGCACGGCGACTACGCCGGCCTCGGCGTGGCTGACGAAGTACATGCCATACAGCGACTTGGCGATGAAGCCGAAGGCCGCCACGCCGACCACGAACACGCCGAGGCTGACGGTGACCGCGCGCAGACGGCCGAAGGCCGACAGGCCCGAGCCGTTGTCCTTCTGCTTGCGCGCCTTGGTGAAGTTGTCGCGCTGCAGGGTGCTGAGCACGCCGCCCACGTCGATCATTTCGCCGGACAGGAAGGTGGTGATGATGTGGCGCAGGGTCGCCACGTCGCGCGGTTCCAAGTTCTGGAACTGCACGCCAGTGCGGCCGTTGCTCTGGTAGGAGCGGACCTGGAACTCGACGTCCATGGACAGGCCCAGGTTGTCGACCGTGAACTGCAGGCGGCCACGCAGCACGTCGCCGACATTCAGCGGTTTGTTGGTGTGGAAGGACAGGCCCCCGGCGGAGAGATCGTCCACCTTCACATCGTGCGTCTCGCGGTTGCGGTCCAGGTAGCGCAGCTTGGCGGGGATGCGTACCCGTACATGCTGGCGCTGGGCTTCGGACTCATGCACGACATTGGCGTTCACGGCGGTATTCATGGCGATTTCGTTCCTGTTAGTTCCGTTCCGGGGGGGCTCACACGATCATGAACAGCACAGCGACGAAGATGCTGGCCGCCGAGAAGGTCATGGTCCGCGAGGACCAGGTGTTGAACCATTGTTGAAAACTTGCGAGGTCACGCTTGAGCGCAGTCGGCTGGCGGGTCCACGACTGTTTGTCGAGGCGGAAGAACACGTAGATCTTCATGATCGCGCCGACGATCTGGTTGTAATAAAGAATCAGCGGGTAGGCCGGCCCTACGTTGTGGCCCGAGCACAGCAGCATGATGGTGAGGATCAGGCGGGTGATGCCGATCCACAGCAGGTACACCAGCAGGAAGCCCAGGCCGAACTTGAGGCTGGCGATCACCGCCACGGTCAGGCCCAGCAGGCTGGTCCACATGGACACGCGCTGGTCGAACAGGACGATGCTGGTGAACAGCCCCAGGCGCTTGAGGCCCAGGCCCAGTGCACGGGAGTTCTGCCGCAGGTTGTTGCCGTACCAGCGGTACATCAGCTTGCGGCTGGCCTTGAGGAAGCTCTTCTCCGGCGGGTGCTCGACCGTGTTGATCGCCGCGTCCGGCACGTAGAAGGTGTCGTAGCCAAGGCGCATGAGGCTGAACCAGCTGGACTTGTCGTCACCGGTGAGGAACTTGAAGCGGCCCAGGCGCCAGTGGTGCAGCGAATCGCTTTCCACGTCGGCGATGAACTCGGGGTTGGTCACCACGCTTGCGCGGAACATCGACATCCGGCCGGTCATGGTCAGCACGCGCTTGGACAAGGCCATCGAGCACATGTTGATGTGGCGCTGGGCGAAGCGCAGCTTGTGCCACTCGCTCATGATGTAGCCGCCGCGCACTTCGCAGAATTCGTTGGTGGTCAGGCCACCGACATTGGGGAACAGCTTGAACCAAGGTACGGTCTTGCGGACCACGCCTTCGCCGAGCACGGTGTCGCCATCGATCACCGCGACCACGGCATGTTCGTCGGGCATCATCCGCGAGATGGCGCGGAAGCCGAAGGCCAGGCCGTCGCGCTTGCCGGTACCGGCGATGCGCACGAAGTCCAGCTTGACGTGGGCGGGCGGGTTGTAGCGGGCCCACAGGCTCTTGACCAGCAGCTCGTCGGACATCTCCACCAGCGAACAGACCACGGTGGTGGGGTAGCCACAGTCGATCGCCTCACGGATCACCGAGCTGTAGACCTGCGCGGTGGTGTGGGCATCGATGCGGAAGCTGGTGACCATCAGGTACACATGGGACGGGTCGGCCGCCTTGCCCAGCTTGCGCACTTTACGGCGCAGGTACGGGTAGACGCCGTAGAGGAAGGCCATGCCACGGATGAAATGGGTGGCGCCCATGGAGTAGCGCCAGATGCCGACAGCGCCGACCAGGAAGATGAAGTGCTTCGACTGCGAGTCGAAGATGTCGCTGGGCAGGGCCAGGGCGATCAGCATGAGCAGGCTCACGTAGAGCAGCCACCCGGCGCACTGCAACAGCACTGTCTGGAGCCTTTGCATGTTCAGCATCCGTCGCGAGAATCAGGGGGAAGGGCAGCGGTCGCCCGCTGCCCGGCCGGTTACCAGCAGATGCCTTCGGTACGGCTGGTGGCGCAGGTCGGCTTGGTCATGAAGCCGACCAGGTCGATCACCTGCTTGCCTTCCGGTGCCTGCTGGGCGAGGGCGCGGAACTTCTCGTCGCGGTTGCCCAGGATGATCACGTCGGCGTTGTCGATGACGTGCTGCAGGTCATCGTTGAGCAGCGAGGAAACGTGCGGGATCTTCGACTCGATGTAGTCCTTGTTGGCGCCGTGGACACGGGCGTACTGGACGTTCTGGTCGTAGATGTTCAGCTCGTAGCCCTTGCCGATCAGGCGCTCGGCCAGTTCCACCAGCGGGCTTTCACGCAGGTCGTCCGTGCCGGCCTTGAACGACAGGCCCAACAGGGCGACCTTGCGCTTGTCGTGGCTTTCGATGATGTCGAAGGCGTTCTGCACCTGGGACTCGTTGCTGCGCATCAGCGAGTCGAGCAGCGGTGCCTTCACGTCCAGGCTCGAAGCGCGGTAGGTGAGGGCGCGTACGTCCTTGGGCAGGCACGAGCCACCGAAGGCGAAGCCTGGGCGCATGTAGTACTGGGACAGGTTCAGGACCTTGTCCTGGCAGACCACGTCCATCACGTCGCGGCCATCGACACCCACGGCCTTGGCGATGTTGCCGATCTCGTTGGCGAAGGTGACCTTGGTGGCGTGCCAGACGTTGCAGGTGTACTTGATCATCTCGGCCACTTCGACCGGCTTGCGGATGATCGGCGCGTCCAGCTCCTCGTAGATGGCTTGGAGCACGTCGCCGCTGGCCTTGTCCAGCTCGCCGATGACGGTCATCGGTGGGCGGTCGTAGTCGGCGATAGCGGTGCTTTCGCGCAGGAACTCAGGGTTGACCGCGACGCCGAAGTCGACGCCGGCCTTCTTGCCGGAGCAGTCCTCGAGAATCGGGATCACCACGTTCTTGACGGTGCCCGGCAGCACGGTGCTGCGCACCACGATGGTGTGGCGGCGCTCGGTGTCACGCAGCACGTAGCCGATCTCGCGGCACACCGACTCGATGTATTCCAGGCCCAGGTCACCGTTCTTCTTGCTCGGGGTGCCGACGCAGATCATCGACACGTCGCTGGCACGGATGGCTTCGGCGAAGTCGGTGGTACCGCGCAGGCGGCCATTGGCGATGCCTTGCTGCAGGAGCTGTTCCAGACCCGGCTCGACGATGGGCGACTTGCCCTGGTTGATCAGGTCGATCTTGGTCTTGGACACGTCCACACCAATCACTTCATGGCCCCGTGCCGACAGGCAGCCTGCACAGACGGCACCCACATAACCCAAACCAAAGATGCTGATACGCATCGTATTCACCTCGTGTGTTTATCACGTCGGTTCCTCCGAGAAGAACCGGACCGGGTTGATTAACCAGCAGTTTTCGGGCGCACGGCTCCCTGGCGAATGAACAGTTCGCCGAACGCAGGCATGAATAAATCCGGAGCGCGCAAAGTTGTGCACTCACAATTGGCAGTAAAAGGCCAGTAATTAAAAGGCGTGCCCTGAAATGCAGCCGTCTTTATTGCAGTTTGCTAACTCGCATACTGCTGTGCTTGTTCTTTCAATTGGAAAAATCCTATGAAATCAACCACTAGGACGATAGTAGGGGCGCGTCTCTCCTTCGTGGACAGGGCCTTCGGTCGGTACCGTTGCGCCTGTCGAAGTTATCGGAGCCGGTAGTGGATACCGGCCGTTGTCATCTGTAAGTCATTTCTCACGTGTGTCGCAGGAAATGCGTTACGGGTCCTATGAGCCGTCGCCGGTAGCAGAAGTTCCGAGGTCGGTTCGGCGGCGGTGAAAGATTTCTTAATATTTTTTCAATCGGAAATACTTTCAATCTGATAGCACAGGGGAGTTTGGCCCCCATATATAAAGGGCCGGATCGATGAGGGATGGTTATATGCCATTATGTGAAAAAATTTTTCAAAAACCGTCAAAAAACTACGAGCGGTCTTATGGCATTTTGCGATAAGCGGATGAGTGGTGGTTTTTTGGCGTCGGGATCGTGGCAGGGTGGCAATATGAAGCACCGCGCGCGCGGCGCTCGATGTACGCCTCCCACAAATCCCAAACCAGGCACTTCAAGTGGCCGGATGATCCCGCAGGAACACCAGGTGGTCCTGCTTCGACTGCTCGGCACTGTAGAAATACCCCTGCACGTCGAAGCGCTTGAGCTGCTCGGGGTCGTCGATCCGTTCCTGGATCACGAAGCGGCTCATCATTCCGCGAGCTTTCTTGGCATAGAAGCTGATGATCTTGTATTGGCCGTTCTTCAGGTCCTTGAAATCGACGTCGATCACCCGCGCGTTCAGGGCACTGCGCTTGACCGCACTGAAGTATTCGTTGCTGGCCAGGTTCAGCAGCACGTCATCACCCTGGTCGGCCAGGGCCTGGTTCAGCCATTCGCTGATGCGGGTGCCCCAGAAGGCGTAGAGGTCCTTGCCGCGGGCATTGGCCAGCTTGGTGCCCATTTCCAGGCGATAGGGTTGCATCAGGTCCAGTGGGCGCAGCAGCCCATACAGGCCCGAAAGCATGCGCAGGTGGTCCTGGGCGTAGGTGAAGTCGTCTTCGCTGAGGCTTTCGGCATCGAGCCCTGTGTACACGTCACCTTTGAAAGCCAACAGGGCCTGCTTGGCGTTGGCGGGTGTGAAATCCGGCGTCCAGCTGCCGAAGCGGGCGGCGTTAAGGCCGGCGAGCTTGTCGGACAGGTGCATCAGTTCGCTGATCTGGGCGGGCGTGAATTCACGCAGTTGGGTGATCAGCTCCTGGGAATCGTCCAGGTACTGGGGCAGGGTGAAGCGCTGGGTCACCGGCGGGGTGTCGTAATCGAGGGTTTTGGCGGGGGAAATCACCGTCAGCATCGGGTCGGCTCCTGGAATCGTCGGCGCCGATTCTACGGGTTGGCACCGGTGAGGCCAAACTATGGCGACGATAGTCGCGGACCATCAGCGGGCGTCACGTTATAGTGCGCCTGATGATGTTGCGGAGAGTTCGATCGTGCGTATTGCCTTCGTCCTGCTGGTGGGCCTGCTGAGCCTGGCTGCCCAGGCCGCCCCGTTACCTGTGGCCAGCCTGGACCGCACCTTGTGGCCGGAGCAGCTGGACAGCCCGGCGCTGTTCGATGTCGCCTCCCGGGCCGAGATCCTGTCGTTCGCCCAGGTGTTGCAGGAGAGCGAAATGCTCGACGAGCCGGCGCTGGCAGCGCGCTTGCAGCTGCGCCAGGTCAACCTGGCGTCCATCCGTGCGGTACGTGCGCGCATGTGGCAGCGGCTGTGGGAAAACTACCAGCAGGCCCAGCGCAGCTGCGAACAGGACGCCTCGTTCTGCTACCCGCTGGAATCGATGGCCGAGCTGCGTACCCTGGCCGCCACCTTCGCCGGTGACGTGGGGGAGTTCTATGTGCCATGGATCGAGCCCAGCCGGCAATTCCACAGCCGCTACCTGAACGAACAATTGCGCAAGGCGGCGGTATTGCCCCAGACCAGCAGCGAGATCGAGCGTTTGTCCAGCCGTGAGCGCAATGGTGACGAGCTCAACGACCGGGTGTTCCTGCTGACCTTCGTCGGTGGGCCTGGCCCTGAAGGCAGCAGTACCGATGTGCTGGTCGACTACCTGCGACGACAGAAGCTCGGTGGCCTGTTCTTCGTCATCGGCAACCGCCTGCAACAACGACGCGACGCCGATGCGCCGGGCGCGCTCGCTGCGCTGTATGAGGACCAGTGCGTGGGTATCCAGGGCTGGGAATATCGCTCCCATGCGCAGTGGTCGGATTGGCAGGACTCGCTGCGCCGAGCCCAGACCCGGGTCCAGGCGGACTTGCCGGAGCAGTACGTGCCGTTGTTCCGACCGCCCTATGGGCAGCGCAGAGCCGATGGCGAGGCGTTCATGGGGCGTCAGAAATTGCAGGTATCGTTGTGGGACATCGATGCCCAGGATGACAGTGCGTTGAGCGCACAGGCCTCGGCCCAGCGAGTGCTGACCTTGATGCTGCTGTGGCGCAAGGGCGTGATCCAGTTCCACGACAGCCAGCCCAAGGCGCAGCCAGCGGTGGAGTGGTTGCTGCGCAACACGGCGCAGAGCGGGATCGGCTGGGAGGATTGCCTGGAATACGGGCGGCGGGAATAACTGGCCCTCTGTGGTACCGCGATCAAGGGCGAAGGCCCTTGCCTGGCGACGGTGATATCGGGGGTGGCCTGATCGCGGGGCAAGCCCGCTCCTACAGAGGCAGTACCCGCCGTATCGCGCAATTATGCAGTGCTTGATCTTTGACTCTAGACCCGTCCGGGGCTCAAGCCAAGCCCTGAACATCAATCGGAAAAATAAACTTCAACTGAACGTAAAAAGACTTTTTCTGGTCATCATTTATGCGGTATGTAGGAACCAGACAGCCGAATCCTGCAGCACAGGTGGCGTCATCCAGGCCCTCCTTGCCAGGTGCGCTCCCCGCCCGTAACGACGCGGATACGGGGAGAACGGCGGTCACTCTGCGGCGCAGCATTACGCGTCGTGTGGCTTTCACATAAGGTGACCGAGTATGGATGACCAAGGACGCAATTCTTCCTCCACCCAGCCAATCCTGTATGTGCTCGATACCAATGTCCTGATTCACGACCCCAACGCATTGCTCAACTTCGAGGAGCACCGTGTCGCCATCCCGATGACGGTGCTGGAGGAACTCGACAAACTCAAGACCGGCAAACACACCATCGCCGCCGAATGCCGCCAGGCCATCCGCCTGATCGACCAGACCCTCGGTGATGCCTCTCCCAGCGACGTCGAGCAGGGTGTGCCGATCCAGCGTGGCAAGAGCGGGCCCAAGGGCTTCCTGTCGATCCTGATGAGCCCGCGCAACGAACCGAACCGGCTGCTGCCGGAGAACCTCAACGACAACATCATCATCAACCAGCTCCTGGAGCTGCGCAGCCGCCGCGCCGACCTCGATGTCGTGCTGGTGACCAAGGACATCAACATGCGCCTGAAGGCGCGTGCCTGTGGCATCGCTGCCGAGGACTACAGCACCGACCAGCTGGTCGATGACGTTGCCTTGCTGTCCAAGGGCTACCACTCGGTGACCGGCTCCTTCTGGGACCGGGTCAGCAAGGTCGAGACCCGCCAGGAGCGCGGCCGTACCTGGCACCGGGTGCAACTGACCGACAACCTGCCGGCGGTGCACGTCAACGAGTTCATCATCGATGAGCAGGGCTTCGTCGGTTGGATCAAGGGCATCCGCGAAGACGAACTGCTGTTGCTCGACCTGCACCAGGAGCCATTGCTGCACCAGGAGGCCTGGGGCCTGAAGCCGCGTGACATCCACCAGAGCCTGGCGCTGTTCGCGCTGCTCGACCCGGATATCCACCTGGTCAACCTCACCGGCGCTGCGGGCTCCGGCAAGACCATCCTGGCGCTGGCCGCAGCCATCGAGCAGACCATGGTCAGCAAGCGCTACCGGCGGATCATCGCCACCCGCAGCGTGCAGGGGCTGGACCAGGAGATCGGCTTCCTGCCGGGTACCGAGGCCGAGAAGATGGAGCCCTGGCTGGGCGCCATCACCGACAACCTCGAAGCCTTGCACATGGATGACGAGAGCACCCATGGCAGCGTGGAATACATCCTCGAGCGGGTACCGCTGCAGTTCAAGTCGCTGAACTACATTCGCGGCCGCAGCTTCCAGCAGAGCCTGATCCTGATCGACGAGTGCCAGAACCTTACCCCGCACCAGATGAAAACCATCATCACCCGTGCTGGGGCCGGGTCGAAGGTGGTCTGCCTGGGCAACCTGGCGCAGATCGACACCCCTTACCTGTCGGCCACCAGCTCTGGCCTGACCTACCTCACCGAGCGCTTCAAGGACTTCCCCCACGGCGTTCATATCACCCTGCAGGGCGTGCCACGCTCGGTACTGGCCGAGTACGCCGAGTCGCATCTGTAATGCCCACTGCCGGGCGGCCCTCCGCCCGGCCTTCTCCGTTCACCGTACGCCCTCTGTAGGAGCGGCCGACATATTCCCCTGCTCAAACCTGACCTACAGGTTTACACTCTTTGTTCCCTTCACAGGAGCAGAGCAGTGCTGACTCATCTCGATTCCCAGGGGCGCGCCAATATGGTCGACGTCACTGAAAAAGCCGTGACCGCGCGCGAAGCGGTGGCCGAGGCGCGGGTGCGCATGTTGCCGCAGACCTTGCAGATGATCGTCGATGGCGAACACCCCAAGGGTGACGTATTCGCCGTGGCGCGCATCGCCGGTATCCAGGCGGCGAAGAAGACCAGCGATTTGATCCCGCTGTGCCACCCATTGATGCTCACCAGCGTCAAGGTCGAATTGGCCGCCGACGGCAGCGATGGGGTGCATATCGTCGCCCGTTGCAAGCTGGCCGGGCAGACCGGCGTGGAGATGGAAGCGCTGACCGCCGCCAGTGTCGCCGCGTTGACCCTCTATGACATGTGCAAGGCGGTGGACAAAGGCATGGTCATCGAGCAGGTGCGCCTGCTGGAGAAAGTCGGCGGCAAGAGTGGCCATTACCAGGTGGAGGCGTGATGAAGGTTCAGGTCATGTATTTCGCCCGCTATCGCGAACTGCTGGGGCTTGACAGCGAGCGCCTGGAAGGGGATTTCGCGGTACTCGACGATGTGCGCCAGGCATTGGTCGCCAAGGGCGGGCAGTACGCGGTGCTGGCCGAGCAAAACCTGATGTGCGCGCGTAACGAAGAGCTGTGCAAGCTCGACGAGGTGCTGGAAGAGGGCGACGAAGTGGCGTTCTTCCCGCCGGTGACCGGAGGCTGACCATGGGTGTTCGGGTTCAGCAGCAGGCGTTCGACCCCGGCGTGGAAACCAACGCCATGCATGCCGCCAACGTCGGCGTCGGCGCGGTGGTGGGTTTCGTGGGTTACGTGCGCGATTTCAACGATGGCCTGGATGTCGCGGGGATGTTCCTCGAACACTACCCAGGCATGACCGAGAAGGCCCTGGCCAAGATCGTTGTCGAGGCCGAGCAACGCTGGCCGCTGCTCAAGGTCGAGGTGCTGCACCGCATCGGTGCGCTGGAGCCGGGCGAGCCGATCGTCTTCGTCGGTGTGGCCAGCGCCCATCGGCAAGCGGCGTTCGATGCCTGCAACTTCATCATGGATTACCTGAAGACCCGAGCGCCGTTCTGGAAGAAGGAGAATACCCAGGAGGGGCCACGGTGGGTGGAAGGCAAGCAGAGCGACCAGGATGCCGCGCAGCGCTGGTAGTCAAAGTGCGCCGCCGCCCCCTCACTGTAGGAGCGGTAAGCGGCCTGCATCAGTGATGCTTGCGCGGCACCGGCTTGAGCAGCTCGTCAGGCGGCATCTCGCACTTGATCTTGCGACCCAGCAGTTCCTCGATGGCTGGCAATTGGTAGGCGTCGTCCTCGCCCGCGAAACTGATCGACACGCCACTGGTGCCGGCACGGCCCGTGCGGCCGATGCGGTGCACGTAGTCGTCCGGGTCTTCCGGCAGGGTGAAGTTGATCACGTGGCTGATGCCATCGATGTGAATGCCGCGGCCGGCCACGTCGGTGGCCACCAGCACGGCGATGCGGCCTTCGCGGAAGCTTTCCAGGGTGCGGATGCGCTTGTGCTGCGGCACGTCGCCCGACAGTTGGGCGGCGTTGATGCCATCGCGCACCAGGCGCTCCTCGACCCGCCGCACTTCGTCCTTGCGGTTGGCGAAGACCATCACCCGTTCCCACTTGTTCTGGGTCACCAGGTTGTACAGCAGTTTGTATTTGTCGCTTGAGGCCACGGCGTAGACGTGTTGCTCGACCGTCTCGCTGGCCACGTTCTCCGGCTCGATCTCGACGATGGCGGGGTTGGTGGTCCACTGCTTGGCCAGGTTCATCACGTCATCGGTGAAGGTGGCCGAAAACAGCAGCGTCTGGCGTTCGCTCTTGGGTGGGGTCTGGCGGATGATCTGGCGCACCTGCGGGATGAAGCCCATGTCGAGCATGCGGTCGGCTTCGTCCAGCACCAGTACTTCGACCATGTCCAGGTGCACCTCGCCGCGCTGGTGGAAGTCCAGCAGGCGGCCCGGGGTGGCCACCAGGATGTCGCAATGGCGCGCTTCCAGGGCCTTTAGCTGCTTGTCGAAGTCCATGCCGCCGACGAATGTCATCACGTTCAGGCCGCTATACCTGGTCAGGGCCATGGCGTCCTTGGCGATCTGCACCACCAGCTCGCGGGTTGGCGCGATGATCAGCGCACGGGGCTCGCCCATGTAGCGTTCCTTGGGCGGCGGCGTCTGCTGCAGCTGGGAGATGATCGAGATCAGGAACGCGGCGGTCTTGCCGGTGCCGGTCTGGGCCCGGCCGATGGCGTCCTTGCCGCGCAGGGTATGGCCCAGTACCTGGGCCTGGATCGGTGTGCAGTAGGGGAAGCCCAGGTCGTGGATGGCATGCATCAGCTCGTTGGACAGCTTGAAGTCATGGAAGCGGGTCTTGCCTTCCTGGGGCTCGACCACGAAGTCTTCCGGCTTCCACAGGCTGGCCTGGGGCTTTGGCTTGCGCTCGCGGCGAGGCTTGTCTTGGGGGGCGGGTTTTTCCGCACGCGGGGCGGCCGTTGGCGCTGCCGCTTCGACGGGCTGGGCTGGGGTTGCCGGCGGCTCTGCCGCGGGCGGGGGGGTAATCACGTTGGCAACGGGTGCGACGGCCTGCGGGGCAGCGTCGGGCTTGCCGAATATTTTCTTGAGTGCCTTGAGCACGATCGTCTCGTCAACTGGTTAAGGAATGTACGCCGGGCAGTGTAATGCAAGAACCGGGCGCGGCGTAGTGGAGTGCGCCGACAACTACGGATGAATGCACCGCTAGCGCAGGTGGCGTACAAGCCAGTTGTAGATGTCGTTGATTTCCTGGGGCACCACTTCGTGTTCCATCGGGTATTCCTCCCAGGCCGCCTCGACACCCCAGTGCTTGAGGTGCTCGTAGGCCGTGCGGCCCATGGACGGGATCACCACCGGGTCATGCACGCCGTGCAGGCACAGGGCCGGGGTGCGCTGCTGGCAGGCGCTGAGCTGGTGCTCGTCAGTGAAGGTCGGGGCATAGGTCGACAACGCCAGCACGCCGCCCAGGGCCTCCTGCCACTTTATATAGGCTGTGTGCAACACCACCGCACCCCCCTGGGAGAAGCCGGCGAGGAACACCCGCGCCAGGTCGATGCCCTTGGCGCGCTCGGCCTCGATCAGTGCCACCACCTGCTCGGCAGATTCCTCCAGTTGCGCTTGATCGATGGCGCGGGCCGGGGTCATGGCCTTGATGTCGTACCAGCTGGGCATGGCGTAGCCACCATTGATGGTGACCGGGCGGGTAGGCGCCTGGGGCATCACGAAGCGGGTGCTGAGCAAGTGTTCCTGCAGGGCCTCGGCCACCGGTAGGAAGTCGTAACGGTCGGCCCCCAGGCCGTGCAACCAGATCACACAGGCATCGGCGGTGTTCTGGGGTTCGAGGATCAAAGGGTTGGTCATGGCTGCTCCGAAAGTGTGCGCACACACAGGTTCTGGTGCGTGAAAAGAAGGCGTGCACGGGTAATGCCACAAGAAGATGTCGCAACTCTACAACTTTTCCGGCTTGACGACCGCTTAAACGCTTAAGCGCATGACTATGGTACGCCCTTTGCTACGGATCAACCGATGCGAGGGGATCGACCGGCGACGGTAACACCCCTCGTGCGGATAGTAAGGCTGTCATCAGAACAGCTCATTGCGCCATTGACCCAATAACAAGCCAACCAGGGGTCGGATGCGCCTCATAAGGGTGCGGTGCAATTCCGGCTCGATACAACAAGAGCGATTGGAGGTTGTGAATGAAGATGTTGAAAACCACCCTGGCAGTCCTGACCGCTGCCGCTGCGCTGGGCGCCACCAGTTTTGCCCAGGCCGGCGCCACCCTTGATGCGGTGAAGAAGAAGGGCTTCGTCCAGTGTGGCGTGAGTGACGGCCTCCCGGGCTTCTCGGTACCGGACAGCACCGGCAAGATCGTCGGTATCGACGCCGATGTATGCCGCGCCGTGGCGGCGGCGGTGTTCGGCGACGCTACCAAGGTCAAGTTCAGCCAGCTCAACGCCAAGGAGCGTTTCACCGCACTGCAGTCCGGCGAAGTCGACGTGCTGTCGCGTAACACTACCTGGACCAGCTCGCGCGATGCCGGCATGGGCCTGGTGTTCGCCGGTGTTACCTACTACGACGGCGTCGGTTTCCTGGTCAACAAGAAGCTGGGCGTCTCCAGCGCCAAGGAACTCGATGGGGCGACCATCTGCATCCAGGCCGGTACCACCACCGAGCTGAACGTCTCGGACTTCTTCCGCGCCAATGGCCTGAAGTACACCCCCATCACCTTCGACACCTCCGACGAGAGTGCCAAGTCGCTGGAGTCCGGCCGTTGCGACGTGCTGACCTCGGACAAGTCGCAGCTGTTCGCCCAGCGTTCGAAGCTGGCTGCACCGAGCGAGTACGTGGTGCTGCCGGAAACCATCTCCAAGGAGCCCCTGGGCCCGGTGGTGCGCAAGGGCGACGAGGAGTGGTTCAGCATCGTCAAGTGGACCCTCTTCGCCATGCTCAACGCCGAGGAAGCGGGCATCACCTCGAAGAACGTCGAGGCCGAGGCCAAATCCACCAAGAACCCCGACGTCGCTCGCCTGCTGGGTGCCGACGGCGAGTACGGCAAGGACCTGAAGCTGCCCAAGGACTGGGTGGTGCAGATCGTCAAGCAGGTGGGCAACTATGGCGAAGTGTTCGAGAAGAACCTGGGCCAGAGCACGGACCTGAAGATCGACCGTGGCATGAACGCCCTGTGGAACAACGGCGGCATCCAGTACGCACCTCCAGTGCGCTGATGGTTGCACCCTGCGGCGGCATTCCGCCGCCGCAGGCTGTTCGATCCCATCCTTGCGGGGCACTTCATGCAAAATCGAATCGGCGCGCAGAAGGGGTTTTCCCTGAGCGATCCACGTGTGCGCGCGTGGCTGTTCCAGGTGGTCACGGTGGTGTTCGTGGTCGGCCTGGGCTGGTACCTGTTCCATAACACCCAGACCAACTTGCAACACCGGGGCATCACCTCGGGCTTCGACTTCCTCGAGCGCAGTGCGGGCTTCGGCATCGCCCAGCACCTAATTCCCTATGTGGAGTCGGACAGCTATGCCCGGGTTTTCGTCATCGGCCTGCTCAACACCCTGCTGGTGACCTTCATCGGCATCATCCTGGCCACGGTGCTGGGCTTCGTCATCGGCGTGGCGCGGCTGTCGCCGAACTGGATGATCAGCAAACTGGCGACCGTGTACGTGGAGACCTTCCGTAACATCCCGCCGCTGCTGCAGATCCTGTTCTGGTACTTCGCCGTGTTCCTCACCCTGCCGGGGCCACGGGGCAGCATCAACCTCGACGACACCTTTTTCATCAGCAACCGCGGCCTGAACATGCCCGGGGCGACCATGGCCGAGGGCTTCTGGCCGTTCGTGCTGGCCCTGGTGCTGGCGGTAGTCGCCATCGTGTTGATGGTGCGCCTGGCCAACAAGCGTTTCGACGAGACTGGCGAGCCGTTCCACAAGTTCTGGGTGGGGCTGTTGATGTTCATCGGCATCCCTGGCGTCTGCGTGCTGCTGTTCGGTAGCCCGGTGCACTGGGAGGTGCCGCAGCTCAAGGGCTTCAACTTCGTCGGCGGCTGGGTGCTGATTCCCGAGCTGCTGGCCTTGACCTTGGCGCTGACCATCTATACGGCGGCGTTCATCGCCGAGATCGTGCGCTCGGGCATCCGCTCGGTCAGCCATGGCCAGACCGAGGCCGCGCGTTCGCTGGGCCTGCGCGAGGGGCCTACCCTGCGCAAGGTGATCATCCCCCAGGCCTTGCGGGTGATCGTGCCACCGTTGACCAGCCAGTACCTGAACCTGGCGAAGAACTCGTCCCTGGCGGCCGGTATCGGCTACCCGGAGATGGTCTCGCTGTTCGCCGGTACCGTGCTCAACCAGACCGGCCAGGCCATCGAGGTGATCGCCATCACCATGAGTGTCTATCTCGCCATCAGCATCAGCATTTCGCTGCTGATGAACTGGTACAACAAGCGCATCGCGCTGATCGAGCGGTGAGGGTACGCCTGTGACAGCCCATGTTTTCAAACCCGACATGCCGCCACCGGTGAAGACCGTCGGCGCGCTCGCATGGATGCGGGCCAACCTGTTTTCCAACTGGCTCAACACGCTGTTGACCCTGTTTGCCCTGTACCTGATCTGGCTGATCGTGCCGCCGCTGGTGCAGTGGGCGTTCATCGATGCCAACTGGGTCGGTACCACCCGTGCCGACTGCACCAAGGAGGGCGCCTGCTGGGTGTTCATCCAGCAGCGCTTCGGCCAGTTCATGTATGGCTACTACCCGGTCGAATTGCGCTGGCGGGTCGACCTGACCGTCTGGCTCGCCGTGCTCGGCGCCGCGCCGCTGTTCATCAAGCGCTTCCCGCGCAAGGTGGCCTACGGCGTGGGCTTTCTAGTGTTGTACCCAGTGTTGGCCTACACCCTGCTGCACGGCGGCTACCTGGGCCTTGCCGCAGTTCCCACCAGCCAGTGGGGTGGCCTGATGTTGACCTTGGTGATCGCCACCGTCGGTATCGTCGGCGCCTTGCCACTGGGCATTCTGCTGGCGCTGGGGCGGCGTTCCAACCTGCCGGCGGTGAAGGTGGTGTGCGTCACCTTCATCGAGTTCTGGCGCGGCGTACCGCTGATCACCGTGTTGTTCATGTCCTCGGTGATGCTGCCGTTGTTCCTGCCCGAGGGCATGAGCTTCGACAAGCTGCTGCGGGCCATGATCGGCGTCATCCTGTTCCAGTCAGCCTACATCGCCGAGGTGGTCCGCGGAGGCCTGCAGGCCATCCCCAAGGGCCAATACGAGGCGGCCGCGGCCATGGGCCTGGGCTACTGGCGGGCGATGGGGCTGGTGATCCTGCCCCAGGCACTGAAGCTGGTAATCCCTGGCATCGTCAACACCTTCATCGCCCTGTTCAAGGACACCAGCCTTGTGATCATCATCGGCCTCTTCGACCTGCTCAACAGCGTCAAGCAGGCCGCGGCCGACCCGGCCTGGCTGGGCATGGCCACCGAGGGCTATGTGTTCGCCGCCCTGGTGTTCTGGATTTTCTGTTTCGGTATGTCCCGCTACTCCATGCACCTGGAGCGCAAGCTGGACACTGGCCACAAGCGTTAGGAGTTTCGAAATGAGTGAAGCGAGCAAGCAGCCTGTCGGCCCCGAAGGCATCATCCAGATGCAGGGTGTGAACAAATGGTATGGGCAGTTCCACGTGCTCAAGGACATCAACCTGAACGTGCGCCAGGGGGAACGTATCGTGCTGTGTGGGCCGTCGGGCTCGGGCAAGTCGACTACCATCCGCTGCCTCAACCGTCTGGAAGAGCACCAGCAGGGCCGTATCGTGGTCGATGGCGTGGAGCTGACCAACGACCTCAAGCAGATCGAGGCGATCCGCCGCGAGGTGGGCATGGTGTTCCAGCACTTCAACCTGTTCCCGCACCTGAGCATTCTCGAGAACTGCACCCTGGCGCCGATGTGGGTGCGCAAGATGCCACGGCGCAAGGCCGAGGAAATCGCCATGCACTACCTGGAGCGGGTGCGCATTCCCGAGCAGGCGCACAAGTATCCGGGGCAGTTGTCCGGTGGTCAGCAGCAGCGCGTGGCCATCGCCCGGGCGCTGTGCATGAAGCCCAAGATCATGCTGTTCGACGAGCCGACCTCGGCGCTGGACCCAGAGATGGTCAAGGAGGTGCTCGATACCATGGTGGGCCTGGCCGAAGACGGCATGACCATGCTCTGCGTGACCCACGAGATGGGCTTTGCCCGGACGGTGGCGAACCGGGTGATCTTCATGGACAAGGGGGAGATCGTGGAGCAGGCGGCGCCGGATGACTTCTTCGACCGGCCGCGCAGTGACCGGACCAAGTTGTTCCTGAGCCAGATCCTGCATTGAGCTGATTGGGGCCGCCTTGCGGCCCTTTCGCGGCACAAGGCCGCTGCTACAGGGAATGGTTGGGCCCCTGTAGCAGCGGCCTTGTGCCGCGAAAGGGCCTGCAAAGCAGCCCCTGCGTGAAGCCTTACTTCTCTTCCGGGGCGCTCACCGGCGCAGGCGGCGGCCGCAGCCCCACCTCGGCGATCAGCTTGAGCTGCTCGCCATTGCGCATCACTTCGATGGAAATCTTCTCGTTGGGCTTGATACGCGCCACCTGGTTCATGGACTTGCGCCCGTCGCCGGCCGGTTCGCCATTGATGCTCAGGATCACGTCACCCAGCTGCAGGCCCGCACGTTGCGCCGGGCCATCGCGGAAGATGCCTGCCACGACGATGCCCGGGCGGCCCTTCATGCCATAGGACTCGGCCAGCTCCTGGCTCAGCGGCTGCACCTCGATGCCCAGCCAGCCACGGATCACCTGGCCGTGTTCGACGATCGACTTCATCACCTCCAGCGCCAGCTTGACCGGGATGGCGAAGCCGATGCCCTGGGAGCCGCCGGACTTGGAGAAGATCGCGGTGTTGATGCCGATCAGGTTGCCGTTGGCATCGATCAGCGCCCCGCCCGAGTTGCCCGGGTTGATCGCCGCGTCAGTCTGGATGAAGTCTTCGTAGTTGTTCAGGCCCAGCTGGTTGCGGCCGGTGGCGCTGATGATGCCCATGGTCACGGTCTGGCCGACGCCGAAGGGGTTGCCGATGGCCAGCGATACATCGCCGATGTGGATGGTGTCGGAGCGGCCAATGGTAATGGCCGGCAGTTTCTTCAGGTCGATCTTCAAGACCGCCAGGTCGGTCTCCGGATCGCTGCCGATCACCCGCGCCAGGGTTTCGCGGCCGTCCTTGAGCGCCACTACGATCTGATCGGCGCCGCTGGTCACGTGGTTGTTGGTCAGCAGGTAGCCTTCCGGGCTCATGATCACCGCCGAACCCAGGCTCGATTCCCAGCGTCGTTGCTTGGGCAGGTTGTCACCGAAGAAGCGGCGGAACTGCGGGTCTTCGAACAGCGGGTGCGAGCTCTTGTTCACCACCTTGGTGGTGTACAGGTTGGCTACGGCCGGGGCGGCCAGGGTCACCGCATCGGCGTAGGACACCGGCCCCTGCACGATGCGCGAGGTCTGTGGCGCCTGCTGCAGGTTGACGTCCTGGCTGGGCAGGCCGACCCATTCGGGAAAACGCTGGATGATCAGCATGGCGATCAGCACGCCGGTAAGCAGGGGCCATCCAAAAAAACGCAAAGCCTTGAGCATCGAATGAATCCTGGGAATAGGGCAGGGGCCGGTGGCTACGCAGCGGGGAGCGAGCGCGCGCGATCATACACTGGTAGCAGCGCTCCCACACGGGGTGTGTCGACCCTGTGAGAGCGGGTTTACCCGCGAATGACGGTGCCACGAACTGACCCCCAGGCGTTCGCAGCCGGTTTCCCCGAAGCCGGCGACGGCCCATAATGGCGGCCATTATACGGGCGTTGCGCCCACCGAACGCGCAGATTTTCGAGGAGATTTTCCATGGCCGTCGCCCTGAGCACCCTGGTGGAGGAAGCCGAGCGCTACCTGGCCAGCGCCAAGATCCAGGATTACTGCCCCAACGGCCTGCAGGTCGAAGGCCGCCCGCAGGTCAGCCGCATCGTCAGTGGCGTCACCGCCAGCCAGGCCTTGCTCGATGCCGCGGTCGAGGCCGACGCCGACCTGGTGCTGGTGCACCATGGCTACTTCTGGAAAGGTGAGAACCCGTGCATCACCGGCATGAAGCAGCGCCGCCTCAAAACTTTGCTCAAGCATGACATCAGCCTGCTGGTCTATCACCTGCCGCTGGACCTGCATCCGGAGGTGGGCAACAACGTGCAGTTGGCTCGCCAGTTGGACATTACTGTCGAAGGCCTTCTGGACCCGGACAACCCGAAGGTGGTCGGCTTGGTGGGCTCGCTCGCCGAGCCGATGTCGGCGCGTGATTTCGCTCGCCGGGTGCAGGAGGTGATGGGGCGCGAACCGCTGCTGATCGAGGGCGAGCAGATGATCCGTCGGGTGGGCTGGTGTACCGGTGGTGGGCAGGGTTACATCGACACCGCTATTGCGGCGGGGGTCGACCTGTTCTTGAGCGGCGAGGCATCCGAGCAGACCTTCCACAGCGCCCGCGAGAACGGCATCAGCTTCATCGCCGCCGGGCACCATGCTACCGAGCGCTACGGGGTGCAGGCGCTGGGCGACTACTTGGCGCGGCGCTTTGCGCTGGAGCATTTGTTCATCGACTGCCCCAACCCGATCTGACTTCATTGGCCAATCGCCGGCAAGCCGGCACCCACAGGTTCAGCGCAGTTTCTGTGGGAGCCGGCTTGCCGGCGATTGGACTGCGCAGCGATCCTCGATTTCCCCCAAACCCCCAGTCATATCGTTAGATTCTTTCGGTCTAGCCAGCCTCCTAAATAGAATCAAGTGCTGTGATACAGTGCCAGCCTCGAACACGGCCCGCTGGCCGTCCATAAGATCGTTTTTCGTGAGTAGCCATGGTCGACAAACTGACGCACTTGAAACAGCTGGAGGCGGAGAGCATCCACATCATCCGCGAGGTGGCCGCCGAGTTCGACAACCCGGTGATGCTGTACTCGATCGGCAAGGACTCCGCCGTGATGCTGCACCTGGCGCGCAAAGCCTTCTTCCCGGGCAAGCTGCCATTCCCGGTGATGCATGTCGACACCCAGTGGAAATTCCAGGAGATGTACCGCTTCCGCGACAAGATGGTCGAGGAGATGGGCCTGGAGCTGATCACCCACGTCAACCCTGAAGGTGTAGCCCAGGGTATCAACCCGTTCACCCATGGCAGCTCCAAGCACACCGATATCATGAAGACCCAGGGCCTGAAGCAGGCGCTGGACAAGTACGGCTTCGACGCAGCCTTCGGTGGCGCCCGCCGCGACGAGGAGAAGTCCCGCGCCAAGGAGCGTGTCTACTCCTTCCGCGACAGCAAGCACCGCTGGGACCCGAAGAACCAGCGCCCGGAGCTGTGGAACATCTACAACGGCAAGGTCAACAAGGGCGAGTCGATCCGCGTCTTCCCGCTGTCGAACTGGACCGAGCTGGACATCTGGCAGTACATCTACCTCGAAGGCATCCCGATCGTGCCGCTGTACTTCGCCGCCGAGCGCGAAGTCATCGAGAAGAACGGCACCCTGATCATGATCGACGACGAGCGCATCCTCGAGCACCTCACCGATGAGGAGAAGGCACGCATCGTCAAGAAGAAGGTGCGTTTCCGTACCCTCGGCTGCTACCCGTTGACGGGCGCGGTGGAGTCGGAGGCCGACAGCCTCACCGACATCATTCAGGAAATGCTCCTGACGCGCACTTCCGAGCGCCAGGGCCGCGTCATCGACCACGATGGTGCAGGCTCCATGGAAGACAAGAAACGTCAGGGCTATTTCTAATTCTCAGGGTTACTCCATGTCGCACCAATCCGATTTGATCAGCGAAGACATCGTCGCTTATCTGGCTCAGCACGAGCGCAAAGAACTGCTGCGTTTCCTCACCTGCGGCAACGTGGATGACGGCAAGAGCACCCTGATCGGGCGCCTGCTGCACGACTCCAAGATGATCTACGAGGACCACCTCGAGGCCATCACCCGCGACTCGAAGAAAGTTGGCACCACCGGCGAGGAGGTCGACCTGGCGTTGCTGGTCGACGGCCTGCAGGCCGAGCGCGAGCAGGGCATCACCATCGATGTCGCCTACCGCTATTTCTCCACCGCCAAGCGCAAGTTCATCATCGCCGACACCCCGGGCCACGAGCAGTACACCCGCAACATGGCCACCGGCGCCTCGACCTGCGACCTGGCGATCATCCTGGTCGACGCCCGCTACGGCGTGCAGACCCAGACCCGCCGGCACAGCTTCATCGCCTCGTTGCTGGGCATCAAGCACATCGTGGTCGCGGTCAACAAGATGGACCTGAAGAACTTCGACGAGCAGGTGTTCGAGTCGATCAAGGCCGACTACCTGAAGTTCGCCGAGGGCATCAACCTCAAGCCGTCGAGCCTGCACTTCGTGCCGATGTCGGCGCTCAAGGGCGACAACGTGGTCAACCGCAGCGAGCGTTCGCCGTGGTACACCGGCCCTGCGCTGATGGAAATCCTCGAGACCGTGGAAGTGGCGGCCGACCGCAACTTCACCGACCTGCGCTTCCCGGTGCAGTACGTCAACCGCCCGAACCTGAACTTCCGCGGTTTCGCCGGCACCATCGCCAGCGGTGTCGTGCACAAAGGTGACGAAGTGGTGGTGCTGCCTTCGGGCAAGAGCAGCCGGGTCAAGTCCATCGTCACCTTCGAAGGCGAGCTGGAAAACGCAGGGCCCGGCCAGGCCGTGACCCTGACCATGGAAGACGAGATCGACATCTCCCGCGGCGACCTGCTGGTGCATGCCGACAACGTCCCGCAGGTAGCCGACCAGTTCGACGCCATGCTGGTATGGATGGCCGAGGAGCCGATGCTCCCAGGCAAGAAGTACGACATCAAGCGCGCCACCAGCTACGTGCCGGGCTCGATCGCCAGCATCACCCACAAGGTCGACGTGAACACCCTGGAGCAGGGCGCTGCCAGCGCGCTGCAACTGAACGAGATCGGTCGTGTCAAGGTCAGCCTGGACGCCGCCATCGCCCTGGACGGCTACGACAGCAACCGCACCACCGGCGCGTTCATTGTCATCGACCGCCTGACCAACGGCACTGTCGGTGCCGGCATGATCATCGCGCCGCCGGTATTGCCGCACGGCAGCACCGGCCACCACGGCAAGCTGGCTCACGTTTCCACCGAGGAACGCGCCCTGCGCTTCGGTCAGCAGCCGGCTACCGTGTTGTTCAGCGGCCTTTCCGGGGCGGGCAAGAGCACCCTGGCCTATGCCGTGGAGCGCAAGCTGTTCGACATGGGCCGTGCGGTGTACGTGCTCGACGGCCAGAACCTGCGTCATGACTTGAACAAGGGGCTGCCGCAGGATCGCGCCGGCCGCACCGAGAACTGGCGCCGCGCCGCCCATGTGGCGCGCCAGTTCAACGAAGCCGGCATGCTGACCCTGGCCGCCTTCGTGGCGCCGGATGCCGAAGGCCGCGAGCAGGCCAAGGCACTGATCGGCAAGGAGCGCCTGATCACTGTCTACGTGCAGGCATCGCCGACCGCCTGCCGCGAGCGTGACCCGCAAGGCCTGTACGCTGCCGACGGCGACAACATCCCGGGCGAAAGCTTCCCGTACGATGTGCCGCTGGACGCGGACCTGGTGATCGACACCCAGGTCACCAGCATTGACGAAGGCGTCAAGCAGGTGCTGGACGTGCTGCGCAAGCGCGGCGCGATCTGATCACGCTGGGGCCGCTTTGCGGCCCTTTCGCGGCACAAGGCCGCTCCTACACCAGAGGCTAACGCGGTTGATGTAGGAGCGGTCTTGTGTCGCGAAAGGGCTGCACAGCAGCCCCCAATAATGCTGAAAATACCCTCGATCAACATGACCGCCGCGGCGGTTTTTTTATTTTCTGCCCCTGGCTATTCTCTGATCAGACGCCGGGTCTCTTTCTCGATCCTGGTCATTTCTAGGTGTCGGTCATAATCGCTGCGTTTCGCGCATCCTTGCCTGTAAGGATCCATGGGTGCGGTAACACCGTAATGGGTTGTACTTCTGATGCTTAGGTTGGCGTGCTTTTTATTATCTGATTTTGGTGGAGAACTTTGGTAAATACCGAGCTATGTCTTGTGCGAAACCTCAGCTACAGGCGTAGAGAGACGCTGAGGGCTATGGGGGGAGGGTTTCCGGTTCGCTTGGGCTTTGCACGGTTTGTAATTATTGAGATCTGGCTTTGGTAGAGAAAAACTCCAAGCTCTGTTAACTCAATAATGAAGGGTGGTGCAATGGGTAAGTACTCAAAAATCAAGACTGCGCGCTTCAGTGGATCGGGAGGGATTGTGCTGCCTCCAAACCAATCCATGCACGCAGGAGATTTCATAAGGTCACCAAATGGGCGTTATGTATTGCGTCTTCGACATGATGGAAACTTGGTGATTGAAGATCGTGGAGTTGTAATCTGGGTGGCTAACGATAAACAACCGCACAGCTTCACCTTCAAGCTCAGAAAGCGGGAAACACTTCACTTCATAATCCAGAATTCTGGTTTTCTGTATGATCCATCCCGTGGCCGGATATGGTCTGCTCAAGCCTCCGAGACCCGAGATACGTCCTACTGGCATAATAATCATCTAGGTGTTACCGATACCGGGAATCTGGAAATTTATGATGGGAGGAATGGGGAGGTCAGGTGGGCGCGCTCTGGATTTTTACCCGGGCGGCTTCGGCGAAGAGAAAAGATATTCCCGCATGTTGACTTGCCGGCGCTTCCGCCGCTATTCACGGTAAAGCATGATTTTCCATAGCGTTTAGGTTGGTATTGTAATGTAAAGAGCTCCAAGTTGACGCTTATATTGGGTAGTGCAGCTTGGAGCTGTTGTTGCTGTGATTCAGGTCGGGGTTGTATTGACTCAGTTTTGCGGGGTTTTAATTAGTCGATAATGCTCTTGATAATCGATATCCCGTTCGCAGCCTTGTCGGTAGGGGTCCATGTCGCATTTGAATTTTATGTCCTGTTTATCAGGTATCCATGTATAGTCGCTACCGCATCCGGAAAGAAATAATAAAGTCATTAGGCTAAGTCGTTTCATGCTCTGCTCACGCATTTAAGGGGTGCATAGTTTTCATCATGGGCTGATTTGTGGGATATATCGCTATTTCAGAAGCTTTAGTAGGATATTTCCTTTTTTGTTTGAAGAATGGTCTTGTGGCAGAATGTTATGTCCTGAAAGTTTCTTGATAATAGAGCGGGCGTATGAATTCTGGAGTCTCGATAGTTAATCGTCCGTGAGCGCATCTAGACGTTGGTATTATATTGGCTTCATATATGCTTTTCCGACACCGGAATCACCTGCCCTTCCTTCACCGCCTTGTACGAAAGCTCGAATAGATCTCCTTTTGACCCCCGGCAACCGCTGCAGCACTTCCCGCGTGAAGTCTCCGAACGACTCCAGAACCAGCATTGACAAAGGCGTCAAACAGGTGCTGCGCAAGCGCGGGGCGATCTAAGCGTCAATGCTGCAAAGAAAACCCCGCTTCGGCGGGGTTTTCTTTTTTCGGCCGCACTGATTCAGCGCTCGGCCGTCATCGGATTTAACGCCGCAGCATTGTTGAAATGTCATCTTGGGCACGGTGATGCGTTCTTTCATCTTCTTCGCGCTTTTCTCTATAGCCTATGAAGAGGTACCAATGAAATTAGAAAAGACCGCCGCTGCTGTAGCCTTTGTCCTGTGCAGCACCCAGGCCACCACTGCATCCGCTGATCTGGGTGCCAAGTGCTGTCCATTCAGCGATGCGCGCCTGAAGACCAATGTCGAGAACTTGTTGGACTCGACCGACACCTTGACCAAGATCCACGGCGTACGCTTCAAGTGGAAGGAGTCGGGGCGTGAGGATATCGGTGTCGTCGCGCAGAACGTAAAAGAAGTGTACCCCGAGCTGGTTCACGAAAAGGACGGCATGCTGACGGTCGACTACGAAAAGCTGGTGGCCCCTCTGATCGAGTCGGTGCGCGAGCTGAACCAGCGCATCGAAGCCCTGGAAAAGGCTCAGGTTGCTCACTGATTACCACGCGAGTTGGGCTGCGCTGTTACATATAGAACAGATAAGTAGCGCCAACCCCCTGTGGGGCTTGTCCCGCGATTGCGTCTGCCCAGGAATCGCTGCATGCTGAATCCCTACCGCTACGTCCCGGCATGCTAACCAAGCTGGCAACGCCGCCAGCTTTTCCACAAGGAGCATGGCCATGAAAGCAGCAATGAAGCAGGGCATCATCGACCTCCGTCGTGGTGGCGACGATGATGAGGGCGGCCAGTCCTGGCGCAAGCCGTAAGTCGAGTTGGAAGCGATTGTTCCGCTAATGCAGAACACGCCGCCTAGGGGCTGCTATGCAGCCCATCGTAGGACAAGCCCGTTACAGGACCACGCCACCTCAAGAGTGGCGAGGTCCTTGTAGGAGCGGGCTTGTCCCGCGATGGGTCGCGTAGCGGCCCCGACTGCTTAACTCAGCACCATTTTTGTCCTTGTCCTAGCCGTGTTGCACTGCTTCAGCCTACAGGGCCTTTTATCCATCGAAAGTGCTCTTGATAATCCATCTGCCGCTCGCAGCCTTGTTTGTAAGGGTCCATATCGCACTGGAAGTGGATATCTTGCTTGTCAGGAAAAAACAAGGGCATTTCGCTATTGCATCCGCATAGCAGGAGCATGGTTATTGCTGCTAATTGTTTCATTGAGAACTCGTAACCTGTCTTTTGGCTGGTCGTTTGCGTTCAATGAATTATTGTCGATTGCTGATGGCGATATTTAATTATTTTGTGTGGGAAAAATCTATTTGTGGTGTAGGATGTTTTTCAGTGGTTAGGGTGGAAATTGACTCGATGTTCAGGTGGCGGGCGCATGTGGAAGATATATTGGCAGCCGAGTGAGTGGCTGCTGATGTACAAACTACAGAAGAGGTTGGCATGGGAAGGAAATATAAAAATATAAATTATCAGCCGTTTCAAGGCTCCGGTGGCGTACTGTTGCCACCTAACCAAACCTTGCGTGCAGGACAGTTTATAAGATCCACTAACGGCCGATTCTTTCTGCGACTCAGAGAGGATGGCAATCTGGTGCTGGAAGAGGGCGCTTCGTTGGTTTGGGTTGCAGATGAGCGGCAACCCTACAGTTCGACGATTTATCGTAAGCGAATGCGTGAGCCGCTGCAATTTGTCGTGAGCAACTCGGGATTTTTATATGACCCAGCTCGGGGGCGGTTATGGTCCGCCCAGAGTACAGAGACTCTAGATAAATCGTATTGGCGAAATAATTATCTGAAGGTGACCGATGCCGGAAACATCGTGATATTCGACGGCCGTAACGGGGAGGTCCGCTGGGCGCGCCAAGGGTATGTGCCGGGACGGCTTCCTAAAAGGGAAAAGATATATCCGGAGGTATACCCTCCCATACCTGACCCGCTCATAAAAATACCTCATGATTTTCCATGATTCATAAGTGATAGTCATGCGACATATGACCCCAGGCCACAAGATTTTTAAAGTGGCTTGGCGGTCGTTGCAAAGGATTAAATATGGGCTTCCGATACCGGTATAACTCGCTTTTCCTTCACCGCTTTGTATGAGAAGCTCGAATAAATCTCCTTCACCCCCGGCAACCGCTGTAACACTTCCCGGGTGAACTCTCCAAACGATTCCAGATCCCTCGCCAATATCTCCAGCAGGAAGTCATACCGCCCGGAAATGTTGTGGCAAGACACGATCTCGGGGATTTCCAGCAATCGCTTTTCGAACGCCAAGGCCATTTCCTTGGTATGCGAATCCATCATGATGCTGACGAACGCCGTCACGCCAAAGCCCAGCGACTTGGGCGAAAGGATGGCCTGGTAGCCGGTGATATAGCCGTTGTCTTCGAGCAACTTGACGCGCCGCCAGCAGGGCGAGGTGGTCAGGGAAACCTGGTCGGCCAGTTCGGCGACGGTGAGGCGGGCGTTGTCTTGCAGGGCCGCGAGCAGGGCGCGGTCGGTGCGGTCCAGGGTCGAAGGCATGTCTTGCTCTCCTGATGCGTTGATTGTTGTTTTTATTCCAAAATAAATGCGAAAGCGTGGGAGATTTTGGAAAAATACCCGCCGTCTGGTGGCATAAGCTTATAACAAACCACCAGAGGCTGTTGCCATGCGCGACTGCGATAAAAACACCGGTTTTTCCACACGGGCCATCCACCATGGCTACGACCCGCTGTCCCACGGCGGCGCACTGGTGCCGCCGGTGTACCAGACCGCGACCTATGCCTTCCCGACCGTCGAGTACGGTGCTGCCTGTTTCGCCGGGGAAGAAAGCGGGCATTTCTACAGCCGCATTTCCAACCCGACCCTGGCCCTGCTCGAGCAGCGCATGGCGTCTCTGGAAGGTGGCGAGGCGGGCTTGGCGCTGGCGTCGGGAATGGGCGCCATTACCTCGACCCTATGGACAATGCTGCGCCCGGGCGACGAGCTGATTGTCGGGCGCACCCTGTATGGCTGCACCTTCGCCTACCTGCATCACGGTATCGGTGAGTTCGGCGTGAAGATCCGCCATGTCGACCTCAACGACGAAAGTGCCCTGAAGGCGGCCATCACCGCGAAAACCCGGATGATCTATTTCGAAAGCCCAGCCAACCCCAACATGCAGTTGGTCGATATCGCAGCCGTGGCCGACACGGTGCGTGGGCATGACATCCACATCGTGGTCGACAACACCTATTGCACGCCTTACCTACAGCGCCCGTTGGAGCTCGGCGCCGACCTGGTGGTGCATTCGGCCACCAAGTACCTGAGCGGCCATGGCGACATCACGGCCGGCCTGGTGGTGGGGCGCAAGGCGCTGATTGACCGGATCCGCCTGGAAGGCCTTAAGGACATGACCGGCGCGGTGCTCTCGCCCCACGATGCCTCACTGCTGATGCGCGGCATGAAGACCCTGACCCTGCGCATGGAGCGCCATTGCAGCAACGCCCAACAACTGGCCGAGTACCTGGCGCGTCAGCCCCAGGTGGAACTGATCCACTATCCGGGCCTGCCCAGCTTCCCTCAACACGCGCTGGCCCAGCGGCAGATGCGCCTGCCTGGCGGGATGATCGCCTTCGAGCTCAAGGGTGGCATCGAGGCGGGGCGGCGGTTCATGAATGCGCTGCAACTGTTCAGCCGCGCCGTGAGCCTGGGTGATGCCGAGTCGTTGGCCCAGCACCCAGCGAGCATGACCCACTCCAGCTACACGCCGCAGGAGCGCGCTCACCATGGTATCTCCGAAGGCCTGGTGCGGCTTTCGGTGGGCCTGGAGGACATCGAGGACCTGGTCGCCGATATCGCCCAGGCATTGAAAGCCTGTGCCTGAAGGGGGGCAGCGCTTGTTTCGCAGGTGAACCCCTGGCGAACCCTGTAGGAGCGGGCCCGCCAATCAAATAGTCATGGGTTGTTCTTAGGTGCGGGTTTACCGCGAATCTTGGAAAGTGAAGGGGAAGCCCGGTGGTGGCAATGATCAAGCCGAACGAGCCATCCTCGGCTCAAGATATCGACCTGGACAATGACCCGGCCGAGACCGCCGAATGGTGCGAGGCGCTCGAGTCTACCTTGGCCCATTGCGGCCCGGCGCGGGCGCGCTACCTGTTGCAGCGCCTGCAGAGCCATGCCCTGGAGCTGGGCCTGGCGCGCGATGCCCAGCCATTCTCCGCCTACCGCAACACCTTGCCGGTAGAGCAGCAGGGCGCCTACCCCGGTGACCTGGAGCTGGACGAGCGCATCACCGGCATCCTGCGCTGGAACGCCCTGGCCATGGTGGTGCGAGCCAATCATGCCTATGGCGACCTGGGCGGACACATCGCCAGCTACGCTTCGGCGGCGGAGATCTTCGAGGTCGGCTTCCAGCATTTCTTCCGCGGCGAGGGTGGTGGTGAGCAGCGTACCGGCGACTTGGTGTTCTTCCAGCCCCACTCGGCGCCGGGTATCTATGCGCGTGCCTTTCTCGAAGGGCGCCTGAGCGAGGCGCAATTGGCCCATTATCGCCAGGAGGTCGCCGGCAACGGGCTGTGCTCCTATCCGCACCCCTGGCTGATGCCCGATTTCTGGCAATTTCCCACCGGCTCCATGGGCATCGGCCCAATCAATGCGATCTACCAGGCGCGCTTCATGCGCTACCTGCAGCATCGCGGCCTGGCCGACACGGCCTCACGGCATGTCTGGGGCGTGTTCGGCGACGGCGAGATGGACGAGCCGGAATCCATCGCCGGTCTGACCCTGGCGGCGCGGGAGGGGCTGGACAACCTGACCTTCATCGTCAACTGCAACCTGCAGCGGCTGGATGGCCCGGTACGCGGCAACGGCCAGATCATCCAGGAACTCGAGGCATTGTTCAGTGGGGCCGGCTGGAACGTAATCAAGGTGCTCTGGGGGTCGGAATGGGACCCGCTGTTCGCCCGCGACCATGAGCACGTGCTGCTGCGCCAGCTGGCCGCGACGCCGGATGGGCAGTTCCAGACCCTCGGCGCCAAGGACGGCACCTACAACCTCGAGCACTTCTTCAACCAGCACCCGGCCCTGCAACGGCTGGTGGCGCACATGAGTTCCGAACAGATCAACGCCCTCAAGCGCGGTGGCCATGATTTTCGCAAGTTGCATGCGGCCTACGCCGCGGCCAAGGCCTGCAAGGGCCGGCCAACGGTGATCCTGGCCAAGACCAAGAAGGGCTACGGCATGAGCAGTGCCGGCGAATCAAGGATGACCGCGCACCAGGCCAAGAAGCTGGATGTCCAGGCGCTGCTGGCGTTTCGGGATCGCTTCCGCCTGCCGTTGTCGGACGAAGCGGTGGCGCAATTGCGTTTCTATCGCCCAGCCGATGACAGCCCGGAAATGCTCTACTTGCGCCAGCGCCGCGCGGCCCTCGGTGGGCCACTGCCGGTGCGGCGCAGCGATTGCCCCCGACTGCCGGTGCCTGACCTGGCAACCTTCGGCGACTTCGCCCTGCACGCCCAGGGCAAGGAAATGTCTACCACCATGGCCGCGGTGCGCCTGCTTGGGCACTGGCTGAAGGCTCCCGGGCTTGGGCCGCGGGTGGTGCCCATTGTCGCGGACGAGGCGCGTACCTTCGGCATGGCCAGCCTGTTCCGGCAGATCGGCATCTACTCGTCCTGCGGGCAACGCTACGAGCCGGAGGATGCCGGCTCCCTGTTGACCTACCGGGAAGCCAAAGATGGCCAGTTGCTGGAGGAGGGCATCACCGAGGCCGGGGCGATTTCCTCGTGGGTGGCCGCGGCAACGTCCTACGCGGTGCATGGCGAGCCGATGCTGCCGGTGTACATCTACTATTCGATGTTCGGCTTCCAGCGGGTCGGCGACCTGATCTGGGCGGCCGCGGACCAGCGCGCCCGCGGTCTGTTGCTGGGCGCCACGGCCGGGCGTACCACCTTGGGTGGCGAAGGGCTGCAACACCAGGACGGTTCGAGCCTGGCGATGGCTGCGCTGGTCCCCAATTGCCGGGCCTGGGACCCGTGCTTTGCCGGTGAGCTGGCGGTGATCCTCGACCATGCCGCCCGGCGCATGCTGGTGGAGCAACACGACGAATTCCACTACGTGGCGGTGATGAATGAAAACTATCCACAGCCTTCGCTCCCCGAGAGCAAGCACACGGATGTGTTGCGCGGCATGTACCACTTCGCCAGCCAACGCGCGCTGCAGTCGCGCGGCACGGTGCGGCTGCTGGGCTCGGGTGCGATCCTGCGTGAGGTGATCGCCGCCAGTGAGCTGTTGGCCACCGAGTGGCAGATCGACAGCGAGGTGTTCAGTGTCACCAGTTTCAGCGAACTGGCTCGCCAGGCGCGGGATGTGCAGCGGGCAGCGGTGCGCGGGCAGGGC
Source organism: Pseudomonas guariconensis (assembly GCF_015680235.1). GTDB lineage: Bacteria > Pseudomonadota > Gammaproteobacteria > Pseudomonadales > Pseudomonadaceae > Aquipseudomonas > Aquipseudomonas guariconensis_A. The sequence goes on along the minus strand of NZ_JADLJL010000007.1, from coordinate 35,289 downwards.
ATAAAGCAAGATAGCCACCTGAGCCGTTGCCTGACCGGTGATGCGCCGGTGGTCGCGGCCAGCGACTATGCGCGGGCCTGGCCGCAGTTGATTGCCGAGTATGTACAGGCGCCCTACATGACCCTTGGCACCGACGGCTTCGGGCGTAGCGACACCCGCCAGCAGTTGCGGCGCTTCTTCGAGGTGGACAGGTACAGCGTAGTGATGGCGGCGTTGTATAGCCTGGTCAAACAGGGGCGGTTAGGTGAGGAGGTGCTGGAGCAGGCGAGGGGGCGGTATGGGGTAGGAGAAGGTATGGCGCCCTGGTATCGCTGAGGCGAGGACGTTGTCCTCGGTCGCGGCACAAGGCCGCTCCTGCAACGGTGTCGGTGCAGCGTTCCTATCAATAAAAAAGGCCTCTTGCGAGGCCTTTTTGATGTTCAGCGCTTGAGCCCGTAGCTCTCGTCGAGCATGCCCGGCGAGTTCGGCGTCTTGGGCGCGTAGTCGCGAGGCACCTCGGCGGTGTCCTTCGGCGGAGTCAGGCGGTCACGTGGACCCTGCGCGGCTTCGGAGTGCAGCGCGGCCAGCAGGCGCTGGCGGGTCAAGTCATCCAGGGCCAGGCGGTTGGCGCCGTCGGCCAGGTGGTCCTGCACGTCCTGGTAGCTCTGGGTCAGTTTCTTGACCAGCGCAGCGGTGCTGTTGAAGTGGGTGACCACTTCGTTCTGATAATTGTCGAAACGCTGCTGGATATCGTCCAGCTGGCGCTGGGTATTGCTGGGCGCTGCGTTGGGCAGCAGGCGGGCCACGACGAAGCCGACCACCACGCCGACGACGAGGGCCAGGGTCGGCAACAACCAAACAAGGAGCGAGAGTTCCACGAGTCCTTCCTCTATAAACGGCTTTGCTTTACGTTAACGGCTCAGACCTGCGCTGTATACCGCGAGCGATCGCAAATCAGAACAGAATTCTTCAGCTAGACGAGTCGACCTTTCCCTAGGTCACGGAGTTGTGCCTTGCTTATCCGCGAAACCCCCTTGTTCATCGATGGCCCCAGCGGCCAGCTGGAAGCCTTGTACCTGGATGGGGCCGATGCCCGCGGTGCGGTGCTGATCTGCCACCCGAACCCGGTGCAGGGCGGTACCATGCTCAACAAGGTGGTCTCGACCCTGCAGCGCACTGCCCGCGACGCCGGCTACATCACCCTGCGCTTCAACTACCGTGGCGTGGGCCAAAGCGCCGGTAGCCATGACATGGGTGCCGGCGAAGTCGCCGATGCCGAGGCCGCCGCCACCTGGCTGCGGGCCAAGCACCCAGGCCTGCCGCTGGTACTGATGGGCTTCTCGTTCGGCGGTTTCGTCGCCGCCAGCCTGGCCGGCCGTCTGGAGGCCGACGCCGTCGAGCTGCAACATCTGTTCATGATCGCACCGGCTGTGATGCGTCTGAGCGAGCAGTTCCCGCTGCCCCAGCGTTGTCCGCTGACCGTGGTGCAGCCGGAAACCGACGAGGTCGTCGACCCACAGCTGGTATACGACTGGTCCGACAACCTGCCGCGCCCCCATGAGCTGCTGAAAGTGGCAGAATGCGGACACTTCTTCCATGGCAAGCTGACCGATCTGAAGGATCTGGTGCTGCCGCGTCTTTCGAACTGAGCCAAGCCTGATCAAGCGAACACCCATGACTACGCGCATCCTCACCGGTATCACCACCACCGGCACCCCGCACCTGGGCAACTACGCCGGCGCCATCCGCCCGGCGATCCTCGCCAGCCAGCAGCCCGGTGCCGACTCGTTCTACTTCCTGGCCGACTACCACGCCCTGATCAAGTGCGACGACCCGCTGCGTATCCAGCGCTCGCGCCTGGAAATCGCCGCCACCTGGCTGGCCGGTGGCCTGGACCCGGCCAAGGTCACTTTCTACCGCCAGTCCGATATCCCCGAAATCCCCGAGCTGACCTGGCTCCTGACCTGCGTGGCCGCCAAGGGCCTGCTCAACCGCGCCCATGCCTACAAGGCCTCGGTGGACAAGAACGTCGAGGTCGGCGAAGACCCAGATGCCGGCGTGACCATGGGCCTGTTCAGCTACCCCGTGCTGATGGCCGCTGACATCCTGATGTTCAACGCGCACAAGGTGCCGGTCGGCCGCGACCAGATCCAGCACGTGGAGATGGCCCGCGACATCGGCCAGCGCTTCAACCACCTGTTCGGCCAGGGCAAGGACTTCTTCGCCCTGCCGGAGGCCGTGATCGAGGAAAGCGTGGCCACCCTGCCGGGCCTGGACGGCCGCAAGATGTCCAAGAGCTACGACAACACCATTCCGTTGTTCACCAGCGCCAAGGACATGAAAGACGCCATCTCGCGCATCGTCACCGATTCGCGTGCGCCGGGCGAGCCGAAGGACCCGGACAACGCTCACCTGTTCACCCTGTTCCAGGCCTTCTCTACCCCGGCGCAATCGGCCGAGTTCCGTGAAGAGCTGCTGCAGGGGCTGGGTTGGGGCGAAGCCAAGCAGCGTCTGTTCCAGTTGCTCGACGGCCAGCTGGCCGGGCCTCGCGAGCAGTACCACCAGTTGATCGCCCGGCCTTCTGACCTGGAAGACATTCTCCTGGCCGGCGCCGCCAAGGCCCGCAAGATCGCCACGCCGTTCCTCGAGCAGCTGCGCGAGGCTGTTGGCCTGCGTTCGTTCCGCACGGCAGTGCAGGTGTCCACCGAGGTGAAGAAGAAGGCAGCCAAGAGCGCCCGCTTCGTCAGCTTCCGTGACGAAGATGGCAGCTTCCGTTTCCGCCTGCTGGCGGCCGATGGCGAGCAACTGCTGCTTTCGCGCAGCTTCGCCGACGGCAAGAGCGCCGGAGCCGTGAGCAAGCAACTGCAGCAGGGCGGTGAAGCCGATGTGCGTGTCGAAGGCCTGGGCTTCTCGCTCTGGCTGAACGGCGAACAGGTTGCCGACGGGCCGCAGTTCGACAGCGCCGAGGCCCGTGATTCGGCCATCCAGAGCCTGCACGAGGCCCTGGCGCCACAGCAGGACTGAGGCAATTCGCCGCAACGCCAATTGCCATTATGCGGGCCTGTCGCTACAGTGACGGCCCGTTTTTTGTTGCCTCGCTAACGAATCATGACGCCCCTCGAACGATATCAAGCAGATCTGAAACGTCCCGACTTCTTCCATGACGCGGCGCAGGAAACTGCGGTGCGTCACCTGCAGCGCCTGTACGAAGACCTGCTGGCGGCGCAGAACAACAAGCCGGGCGTGTTCGGCAAGCTGTTCGGCAGGAAGGAGCAGGCGCCGGTCAAGGGCCTGTATTTCTGGGGTGGGGTAGGGCGAGGCAAGACTTACCTGGTCGACACCTTCTTCGAGGCGTTGCCCTTCAAGCAGAAGATGCGGACGCACTTCCATCGCTTCATGAAGCGCGTGCACGAGGAGATGAAGACCCTCAAGGGTGAGAAGAACCCGCTGACCATCATCGCCAAGCGCTTCTCCGAGGAAGCCAAGGTGATCTGCTTCGACGAGTTCTTCGTTTCCGACATCACCGATGCCATGATCCTCGGCACCCTGATGGAAGAGCTGTTCAAGAACGGCGTGACCCTGGTAGCGACGTCCAACATCGTCCCTGACGGCCTCTACAAGGACGGCCTGCAACGCGCACGCTTCCTGCCGGCCATCGCCCTGATCAAGCAGAACACCGAAGTGGTCAACGTCGACAGCGGCGTCGACTATCGCCTGCGCCACCTGGAGCAGGCCGAGCTGTACCACTACCCGCTCGACGATGCTGCCCACGAAAGCCTGCGCCAGAGCTTCCGGGCGTTGACGCCCGAGTGCACCCAGGCGGTCGAGAACGACGTGCTGGTGATCGAGAACCGCGAGATCCAGGCCATCCGCACCTGCGACGACGTTGCCTGGTTCGACTTCCGCGCCCTGTGCGACGGCCCGCGCAGCCAGAACGACTATATCGAGCTGGGCAAGATCTTCCACGCCGTGCTGCTGAGCAATGTCGAGCAGATGGGCGTGACCACCGATGACATCGCCCGGCGTTTCATCAACATGGTCGACGAGTTCTACGACCGGAACGTGAAGCTGATCATCTCCGCCGAAGTGGAGCTCAAGGACCTGTACACCGGTGGGCGCCTGAGCTTCGAGTTCCAGCGCACCCTGAGCCGCTTGCTGGAGATGCAGTCCCACGAGTTCCTGGCGCGGGCGCACAAGCCTTGACCCAATGAACAAGGGGGCCGCTTCGCGGCCAATCGCCGGCAAGCCGGCTCCCACAGGTTCTGCGCTGGCCTTGTGGGAGCCGGCTTGCCGGCGATTGGGGCGCGAAGCGGCCCTTTTTGTATTCAGGCTTCCTGCATGAACTGCTGCCGGTACTGGTTCGGCGACAGCTCGGTGTGTTGGCGGAACAACCGCGCGAAGAAGCTGGCATCGTCATAGCCCACTTCGTAGCTGATGGTCTTGATGCTCTTGCGCGTGCTCGATAGCAAGCCCTTGGCGGTCTCGATACGCAGGCGCTGCAGGTAGTGCAGGGGCTTGTCGCCGGTGGCGCTCTGGAAGCGACGCATGAAATTGCGAATGCTCATGCCGTGGTTGCGCGCCACGTCCTCGAAGCGGAATTTGTCGGCGAAGTGCTCCTCCAGCCAATGCTGGATCTGCAGGATGATCAGGTCCTGATGCAGCTTCTGCCCGCCAAAACCCATGCGCCCCGGCGTGTAGCTGCGCTGGACCTCGTAGAGGATGTCCCGGGCCACGGCGCGGGCGACGTTGGCGCCGCAGAAACGCTCGATCAGGTAGATGTACAGATCGCACGCCGAGGTGGAGCCGCCTGCGCAATAGAGGTTGTCGGCATCGGTCAGGTGTTTGTCCTGGTTCAGGCGCACGTTCGGGAAGCGCTCGGCGAAACTGTTGAAGAAGCGCCAATAGGTGGTCGCCTCCTTGCCGTCGAGCAGGCCGGCTTCGGCGAGCCAGAACACGCCACTGGCCTCGCCGCACAGCACAGCGCCGCGGGCGTGCTGTTCGCGCAACCAAGGCAGTACCTGCGGGTAGCGTTGCTGCAGGGTGTCGAAGTCTTCCCAGAAGGCCGGAAGGATGATCACGTCGGCATCGTCCAGGCCGCCATCGACCGGCACCTGCACGTTGCTGAAGCTGTCCACGGGCTTGCCGTCCGGGCTCACCAGGCAGATGTCGAACATCGGCTGCAGACCCAGGCCCAACTGCTTGCTGTAGCGCAGGCTGGCCAGGTGGAAGAAATCCTTGGCCTGCATGAGGGTCGAAGCGAACACCTTATCGATGGCCAGGATGCTGACGCGCCGCAGCGACGCGGAGGGTTGGGTGAACATCATTGTCATTGTTCTTATAGGGTAGAGTGGTCAATCACCGGCTGGATCGTCTTATTTTTTGGCGATTGTGTCTACCCCGTGAAGCAGAGGGCTGCTTTGCAGCCCAATCGCCGGCAAGCCAGCTCCTACAGGCCTTGGGGTCGCGTCGTACCTGTGGGAGCTGGCTTACCGGCGATTGGGTCGCGAAGCGGCCCCTTTCGGCTCAAGGCGCCGGGTTCGGTTGCTCCTGGTGAATCGCCTCGATCGCCGCCAGCAGTTCATCGCTCAGGTTCAGCTCGGCGCTGGCCAGGTTGCTCTGTAATTGCTCGACACTGGTGGCGCCGAGGATATTGCTGGTCACGAACGGCTGGCGGGTCACGAACGCCAGGGCCATTTGCGCCGGATCCAGGCCATGGGCTCGGGCCAGTTGTACGTAGCGGCTGCAGGCCGCCACGGTCTGCGGGTTGGAATAGCGGGCGAAGCGGCTGAACAGCGTCAGGCGCGCATGCTCTGGCCGGGCACCGTCCTCGTACTTGCCCGAGAGCATGCCGAACGCCAGGGGCGAGTAGGCCAGCAGCCCGCACTGTTCACGGATCGCCACTTCCGCAAGGCCCACTTCGAAGCTGCGGTTGAGCAGGTTGTAGGGGTTCTGGATCGACACCGCCCGCGGCCACCCGCGGGTCTCGGCCAGGTGCAGGAACTTCATCGTGCCCCAGGGCGTTTCATTGGACAGGCCGACATGGCGGATCTTGCCTGCGCGCACCTGCTCGTCGAGCACCTCCAGGGTTTCTTCCAGCGGCGTGAAGTGGTCGTGCGGCAAGTGCTGGTAGCCCAGCTTGCCGAAGAAATTGGTGCTGCGCTCGGGCCAGTGCAGCTGGTACAGGTCGATGCGATCGGTGTGCAGGCGGCGCAGGCTTTCGTCCAGGGCGGCGACGATGTGCTGGCGATTGTGCTTGAGCTGGCCGTCGCGAATGTGGCTGATGCCATTGCCGGGGCCGGCCACCTTGCTGGCCAGGATCCAGTCGTCGCGATCGCCATGGCGGCGGAACCAGTTGCCGATGATGCGCTCGGTGGCGGCGTAGGTTTCCGGGCGCGGGGGCACCGGGTACATCTCGGCGGTGTCGATGAAGTTGACCCCACTGGCCTTGGCCAGGGCGATCTGGGCGAAGGCTTCGGCCTCGTCGTTCTGCTCACCCCAGGTCATGGTGCCCAGGCACAGGGCGCTGACGTTGAGGTCGGTACGGCCGAGCTGGCGGTATTCCATCAGGCATCGTCTCCTTGCAAATGAAGCCATCAAATCAGGTTGAAATTTTTTGCGCAATCTGGATAATTCGGCCCCTCTCCGTGTGGCGGAAGTGATGCACCACCATGCAGGAGGAACCCTTGTCGAACATTGGACGCGCCGACCCGAGCCCCCAATAGCGTCCGTGTGCGGCTGCGCGCTTGCCCTTGGCAAGCTGTGCACTATCCAGTAAGATTCGCCGTCTATTTTTCGCTGGGCGGCCTCTGAGGCTTTAGAGAATGAAAACTTTTACTGCTAAACCGGAAACAGTAAAGCGCGACTGGTACGTAGTTGACGCCGCTGGTCAGACCCTGGGTCGTCTGGCTACCGAAATCGCTCGTCGTCTGCGTGGCAAGCACAAGCCAGAATACACCCCTCACGTTGACACCGGCGACTACATCGTCGTCATCAACGCCGAGCAGGTACGTGTCACTGGTGCCAAGACTTCGGACAAGATGTACTACTCCCACTCCGGTTTCCCAGGCGGCATCAAGGAAATCAGCTTCGAGAAGCTGATCGACAAAGCCCCTGAGCGTGTTATCGAAACTGCGGTCAAAGGCATGCTGCCGAAGAACCCGCTGGGTCGCGACATGTACCGCAAGCTGAAAGTGTACGCGGGTGCTGCTCACCCTCACACTGCTCAGCAGCCTCAAGAACTGAAGATCTAACGGGATAGTTCATTATGTCGGCGACTCAAAATTACGGCACTGGCCGTCGCAAGACCGCAACCGCTCGCGTTTTCCTGCGTCCGGGTACTGGTAACATCTCCATCAACAACCGTCCTCTGGACACCTTCTTCGGCCGCGAAACCGCTCGCATGGTTGTTCGCCAGCCGCTGGAGCTGACCGAGACCGTCGAGAAGTTCGACATCTACGTCACCGTTGCCGGTGGTGGTGTCAGCGGTCAGGCCGGTGCGATCCGTCACGGTATCACCCGCGCGCTGATGGAATACGACGAAACCCTGCGTGGCGCTCTGCGTCGTGCTGGCTACGTCACCCGCGACGCTCGTGAAGTCGAGCGTAAGAAAGTGGGTCTGCGTAAAGCGCGTAAGCGTCCTCAGTACTCCAAGCGTTAATACCGCTTCGGCAGTCGAAAAAAAGCCCGGTTCCATATTTGGAACCGGGCTTTTTTTTTGGCTTGAACTAACCTGTCAGCATGTCAGTGACAACTTGCCGCATAGACACAGATCAAGCAAAGCGAGGGTTGCAGCCCAACCGGGGGGTAATCACCTTGTCAGTGTGTGGACTTGTTCCTTACCATTGCGGCCAATTTTTAGTGCACAGACATTACTAAGTAGATGCCTGATCCAACAGGCCAAAGCAGCTGATGGGAGAGGACTGAATGAGCAATGACGGCGTCAACGCAGGCCGGCGCCGCTTCCTCGTAGCCGCCACATCCGTGGTGGGCGCAGCGGGGGCAGTGGGGGCTGCGGTACCGTTCGTGGGGTCATGGTTCCCCAGCGCCAAGGCGAAAGCCGCAGGTGCACCGGTGAAGGTCAATATCGCCAAGGTCGAGCCGGGTCAGCAGATGGTGGCTGAGTGGCGGGGGCAACCTGTATTCATTGTGCGACGAACCGAGGAGATCCTCGGCAATCTGAAGAAAATCACCGGGGATTTGTCCGACCCCGAATCCAAGTCGTCGGTGCAGCCGACCTATGTCGACCCACAGAACCGCGCCATCAAGCCCGAGATCCTCGTGCTGGTCGGTCTGTGTACCCACCTGGGCTGCTCGCCCACGTTCCGTCCTGAAGTCGCACCCGCCGACCTGGGGCCGAAATGGGTGGGGGGCTACTTCTGCCCTTGCCACGGTTCGCACTACGACCTGGCCGGGCGCGTCTACAAGTCGCAACCGGCTCCTCTCAACCTGCCAGTGCCTCCGCACTCGTACGAGTCGGATGACATCATCGTCATCGGCGTCGATCAGGAGAACGCGTGATGAGCAAGTTCATGGACTGGATTGATGCTCGCTTCCCCGCTACCAAGATGTGGGAAGACCACCTGAGCAAGTATTACGCGCCCAAGAACTTCAACTTCTTCTACTTCTTCGGCTCCCTGGCCTTGTTGGTGCTGGTCAACCAGATCGTCACTGGCGTCTGGCTGACCATGAGTTTCACGCCGTCGGCCGAAGAGGCGTTCGCCTCGGTCGAATACATCATGCGCGACGTGGAGTACGGCTGGATCCTGCGCTACCTGCACTCCACCGGTGCTTCGGCGTTCTTCATCGTGGTGTACCTGCACATGTTCCGCGGGCTGCTCTATGGCTCGTACCAGAAGCCGCGCGAGCTGGTCTGGTTGTTCGGCATGCTGATCTACCTGGCGCTGATGGCCGAGGCGTTCATGGGCTACCTGCTGCCCTGGGGGCAGATGTCCTACTGGGGCGCACAGGTGATCATCTCGCTGTTCGGTGCCATTCCGGTGATCGGCGACGACCTGACCCAATGGATCCGCGGTGACTACCTGATCTCGGGCATCACCCTGAACCGCTTCTTCGCCCTGCACGTGATCGCCTTGCCTATCGTCATCCTGGGCCTGGTGGTGCTGCATATCCTGGCGCTGCACGAGGTGGGCTCGAACAACCCCGATGGCGTCGACATCAAGAAGAAAAAGGACGAGAACGGCGTGCCGCTCGATGGCATTCCTTTCCACCCTTACTACACCGTGAAGGATATCGTCGGGGTCGTGGTGTTCCTGTTCGTGTTCTGCGCCGTGGTGTTCTTCTTCCCTGAAATGGGCGGCTACTTCCTGGAAAAGCCGAACTTCGAGCAGGCGAACGCGTTCAAGACCCCCGAGCACATCGCGCCGGTGTGGTACTTCACGCCGTTCTACGCGATCCTGCGCGCGGTCCCTGACAAGCTGTTCGGCGTCATCGCCATGGGCGCTGCCATTGCCGTGCTGTTCGTGTTGCCCTGGCTGGACCGCAGCCCCGTGCGCTCCATGCGCTACAAGGGCTGGCTGAGCAAGATCTTCCTGCTCGTGTTCTGCGTGGCCTTCGTGATCCTGGGTGTGCTGGGCGTATTGGCGCCGACGCCGGGTCGGACCTTGCTGTCGCAGGTCTGCACCGTGCTGTATTTCGCCTACTTCCTCCTGATGCCGTTCTACACCAGGCTCGAGAAGACCAAACCGGTTCCGGAAAGGGTGACTGGCTGATGAAAAAGCTAATAGCAGTATTGTTCCTGGCAGTGATGCCCGCCTTGTCCTTTGCCGCAAGCGAGCACGGCCCGGTGCTGGACAAGGTCGATATCGACCTTACCGACAAGGCCGCCATGCAGGACGGTGCACGTACCTTCGCCAACTATTGCATGGGGTGCCATAGCGCCAAGTTCCAGCGTTACGAGCGGGTTGCGGACGACCTGGACATCCCGCACGAGCTGATGCTCGAGAAGCTGGTGTTCACCGGTGCCAAGATCGGCGACCACATGAAGATCGGCATGCAGCCCGACGATGCCAAGACCTGGTTCGGTGCGGCGCCGCCTGACCTTACCCTGGTCGCCCGTGTGCGCGGCACCGACTGGCTGTACACCTACCTGCGCAGCTTCTATGAGGACAAGTCGCGTCCTTATGGGGTGAACAACAAGGTGTTCCCGAACGTCGGCATGCCTAACGTGCTGGTTGGCCTGCAAGGCAACCAGGTGATCGGCTGCAAGCAAGTGCAGACCGTGGTCGACGGCAAGAAGCAATTCGACCCGCTGACCGGCAGCCCATTGACCCATGAAGCCTGCGACCAGCTGACCATCGAGCCGAATTCCGGTACCCTGACGGCCGAGCAGTTCGACGAGAAGGTCAAGAACCTGGTGACCTTCCTGGCCTATTCGGCCAACCCGGTCAAACTGGAAAGCCAGCGCATCGGTACCTACGTGTTGCTGTACCTGGCTTTCTTCTTCGTGTTCGCCTACTTGCTCAAGCGCGAATACTGGAAGGACGTGCACTGATCACGCAGTAGTTTCTGGTAGTTGAACGCGCCCTGGGGCGCCCCTTCGCGAATGCGTCGGGGCCCTCCAGGGCGCGTTTGCATTTGGAGTTTCACAAAGCATCCCCATGCGAGGAGGCGTTACATGGGCGCAACCAACAGGTTAGCCTGCTATTCCGACCCCGCTGATCACTATTCTCACCGGGTACGCCTTGTTCTCGCCGAGAAGGGCGTCAGTGTACAGATTGTCGACGTCGACCCCGGTCGTCTGCCGCCCAAGCTGGTCGAAGTGAACCCTTACGGCAGTGTGCCGACGCTGGTCGATCGTGACCTGGCTCTCTACGAGTCCAGCGTGGTGATGGAGTACCTCGAGGAGCGTTACCCGCACCCGCCCTTGATGCCGGTCTACCCGGTGGCTCGGGGCAACAGCCGCTTGCTGATGCACCGCATCCAGCGCGACTGGTGCGTCTTGGCGGACACCATTCTCGATTCACGCAGCACGGATGCGGCGCGTGCCGAGGCGCGCAAGGCCCTGCGTGAAAGCCTGACGGGCGTATCGCCGTTGTTCGGCGAGTTCTCCTGCTTCATGAGCGAGGAGCAAAGCCTGGTCGATTGTTGTCTATTACCCATATTGTGGCGGTTGCCGGTCATGGGTATCGAATTGCCGCGGCAGGCCAAGCCGCTGTTGGATTACATGGAGCGGCAGTTTGCCCGCGAGCCTTTCCAGGCGAGCCTGTCCGCTGCAGAACGTGAAATGCGCAAGCTTTAAGGAGCCGTTGATGAACTCCAGTCGCCCCTATCTGGTTCGAGCACTGTACGAGTGGATCGTCGACAACGATTGCACCCCCCATATGCTGGTCAATGCCGAGTATCCGGCTGTCCAGGTGCCCCAGGGATTCGCCAGTGACGGCCAGATCGTCCTGAATATTTCCCCCAATGCCGTGCGCGGCCTGCACATGGACAACGATGCGGTGAGCTTCGAAGGTCGTTTCAGTGGCGTGTCCCATTCGCTGTTCGTGCCGGTGGGCGCGATCCTGGGCATTTATGCCCGGGAGAATGGTCAAGGCATGGTCTTCGAGTTGGAGCCGCCGTTGATGGACAACGACGAGCTGGACGACGAAGGCGTCGAGCCGGACGACGATGGGCCGCCAGAAGGTGGTGGTCAACCGCCGCGCCCGAGTGGCCGGCCCAGCCTCAAGGTGGTCAAGTAAACGAAAAAAGGCGATCCGGATGGATCGCCTTTTTTATTGGTGCGGGGCCTGTGATTACAGGTCCTTGATGCTGCGTACCTGGTCCTTGTTGACGCGGGTGCGCTTGCCGTCCAGTTGCTCGAACTCGTAGAAGCCCGAATCGGCGTCGTATTCCGGAGCATCGGTGGTCTGGAATTCACGGCCGTCGTTGAGGGTGATCTGGCTTGGGGTGGAGCAGCCGGCCAGGGCGGCGAAGGCGCCGATTGCGAGGACGGACAGCAGGGACTTCTTCATGGGTACTTCCTGGTTTGGGTTGAACGCTGGTGTTGCTATGACCTCATCGCCGGCAAGCTGGCTCCCACAGGCAAGGCCGCGCACGGCGGGTGGGAGCCGGCTTGCCGGCGATGCAATTGGGTGTCAATCGATGTACTCGAACAGCTTGACGATCTTCTGCACGCCCGACACGCCTTGCACCACGCTGGTGGCGGCGTTGGCTTCCTGTTGGGTCACCAGGCCCAGCAGGTAGACAATACCGTTCTCGGTGATCACCTTGATGCGCGTGCTTGGCACGTTGGCATCACCGAGCATTTGCGCCTTGATCTTGGTGGTCAGCCAGGCGTCGTTGTTGCGCGCCAGGATCGAGGAGGGCTGCATGACCTGCAGTTCGTTATGCACCTTCTTGACCCGTTGCACCTGGCTTGCGGTCTGCTCGGCGAGGCTCTTGAGGTCGGCGCGCGGGGTCTGACCGGCCAGCAGGACGATGCCGTTGTAGCTGCTGACGACGATGTGCGAGCCTTTGTCGAGGTCGGCGTTGGCCTTGGCGATGTTCACCGAGACCTTGGTTTCGATCAGCGAGTCGTCGATCTTGCTGCCGATGGTGCGGGTGCCGCGATCATCCTCGATGGGTGAATTGCGGGCCGAGGTCAATACCGAGCTGCAGCCGGAGAGGCTCAGGCACAGGGTCAGGGCCATCAGGCCAAGGCGCTTGGGGATCATTCTTCACTCCCGAACAGTTGGCTGTCGATCAGGTCGCACAGGCAATGGATCGCCAGCAGGTGGACTTCCTGGATTCGCGCGGTGACGTTCGACGGCACGCGGATCTCCACATCTTCAGGCAGCAACAGCGAGGCCATGCCGCCGCCGTCACGCCCGGTCAGTGCCACGACGATCATTTCACGGTCGTGCGCGGCCTGAATCGCTTGTATCACGTTGGCGGAATTGCCACTGGTAGAGATCGCCAGCAGCACGTCGCCCGGTTGGCCCAGGGCGCGGATCTGCTTGGAGAAGACTTCGTTGTAGCTGTAGTCGTTGGCGATCGAGGTCAGCGTCGAGCTGTCGGTCGTCAGGGCAATGGCCGGCAGGCTGGGGCGCTCGCGCTCGAAGCGGTTGAGCAGCTCCGAGGAGAAGTGCTGTGCGTCGCCGGCCGAGCCGCCGTTGCCACAGGCAAGCATCTTGCCCTCGTTGAGCAGCGCATTGACCATGACCAGGCTGGCCTGCTCGATGTGGGGTGCCAGGATGTCCATCGCCTGTTGCTTGGTGTCGATGCTGGCCTGGAACAGCCGGCGAATTCGGGATTGCATGTCCATCTGGTGTGACCTTAAGAGGGGCGGTGGCCGACGCGACGCGCGACAGGAACCAGCCCGCGAAACATAGAGCTAAAAAATCGGAATGGGTTCAGCATTCGAAGGCGTTTTTCAGCCATTGCAGCGGCTGGCCCGCATGGTGGCTGCCCTGCAGGGCGATAACGTCGAAGCGGCAGGGTTGGTTGGCCCAGCGCGGCTCTTTCTGCAGGAACAGGTTGGCAGCGAGTACCAGTCGCTTCTGCTTGCGTCCGTCGATGCTGCCGACGGCGCCGCCGAAGGCCGCATGCAACCGGTAGCGGACTTCGACGAATACTACTGTATCGGCGTCGAGCATGACCAGATCGAGCTCACCACCCTTGCATCGCCAATTGCGCGCCAGTAGTCGCAGGCCATGCCCTCGGAGGTATTCGAGGGCATGGTTTTCCGCGGCAAGGCCTGCGTTGGAAGGCGATGCGTCGGGCATCAGCGAGGGGTGTCCGGCAAGCGCTTGACCTGGCCACCCGCGAACTCGGCCCACGGCAGCTGGCGCTCGACGCGCTGGCTGGGGCTCATGGTCAAGCTGCCGGAAAGGCCTTCGATGCGGTTGTCCGGCAGGGCCTTCAGCTGGCCCAGGCGAGGGGCCAGGCTGTAGGCGTCCACGCCCATGGCGTAAAGGCGACCGAGGCTGCCAGCGGCCTGGGGCCATTGCTGGACCACCTGCTGGCGCAGGCTGTTGGTGCTGTCGAGCAGCCAAGGGGTCTCGCAGAAGCGGATGCCGTTCATGTCGTTGTACTGGTTCACGTCACCACTGGCGCTGTAGAGGTTGGAGGTGGCGTAGACCGGCACGTCGCCTGCGTACTGGAAGTTCAGGGTCGGCTTGATCTGCTGGGCCTGCTGCGGCGTGGAGGCGAGGAAGATGAAGTCGATGTCCTGGCGGCGTGACGGTTGCGCGGCGATATTGCCGCCAACGGTGCTCTGCAGGCTCTTGGCGCGGCCTTCGCTCTGGCGCAGTTGGAACAGCTCGGCGATCTGCTGGGCCAGGGCAACCGGCTGGGCGATGCGCTCGGCGGCCAGCAGGGTGCCGCCATGGCCTTCCCAGTCCTGGCGGAAGGCGGCGAGTACGCGATCGCCCCATTCACCGCTCGGTACCAGGGCCACGGCGCGGACCAGGCCGTCGGCGCGGGCGCGGCGCGAGACTTCGCGGGCTTCGTCCTCGGCGGCCAGGCCGAACTGGAACAGCTGAGGGGGGGCTTTCTGGCCGGCGTCGGCGTAGTTCAGCGCCAGGGTGGTGATCGGCAGTTGCGGGTTGGCTGCGAGCTTCTTCACCAGTGGTTTTTCCAAAGGACCGACCACCAGTTGTACGCCGGCCGCCTGGGCCTGGCGGTAGAAGTCATCCAGCGAGGTCAGGCGCGAGCTGTCGAACACCTGCACGGCCGGAGCCGGCTGGCCAGATTGCTGGGCCTGGAAGTGAGCGGCCATGAAGCCGTCGCGCAGGGCGCGGGCGACGCCGGCCAGCGGGCCTTCCTGAGGCAGCAGCAGGGCGACCTTGGTCAGCGGCTGGCTGGCCAGCTCCTTGAGCTTGACCAGGGCCAGGGGCAGTTGTTTGGCGGCGGGGTGCTCCGGGTGCTGGTTGCGCCAGGTGTCGATGGCGGCCTGTTGCTGCTCCAGGGTGCCGGCGCTCTTCACCGCCAGGGCCAGGCTGGTCCAGCCTGCCAGGGTCTCGTCGGCGGCGGGCTGCTGCAGTTGCTCGGCCGGCAGCGAGGCGACCAGTGCCCAGATCGAGTCGTTGTTGGCGGCGGCGGCCTGATCGCTGAGCAGCGGGGCGAGCAATACGCGCTGCTGGGCGGCGGCCAGTGCCTGGCCGTCGGCCTCGAGGGCGGCGGCATGGACGCTGTAGGTGCGAGCCTGCTGCTCTTGCGGCAGTTCGCCCAGGCGTTGCAGGCTCGGGTGGGAGAGGGCGGTCAGGGCGGCCTTGGGCTGGTTGCGGCTCATGGCGAGCTCCGCGGCCAGGGTGCTGGCGAATACCTGCTGGGCAGGCTTGAGCGAGTCCATCGGGACCTGCTCGAGAATGCGTGCGGCGCGTGGATAGTCCTTCTGCTTGTAGGCCAGGTCGGCGGCGCTCAGGCGCAGCAGGGCGGCATCTTCAGCGGACTTGCTGGTGGCGGCCTTGTCGAGCAGCTGCTCGATGCTGGCATCCGGGGTGCGTGGCAGTTCGCCCAGGCTGGATGAGGGCGAGCTGGCGCAGGCTGCCAGCAGGGCAGCCAAGCAGAGGGCTGTGAACAGCCGCAGGCAAGCGATCATGTAAAAGTCCTGTTACTCGATCAAGTTGGCCGGCAATTGTACCCAAGCGTCGGCCGGGGCGCGATGTCGCTGACGTTGATCCTTCAATATAGGTCGCCTTGCGCGGGTTGCCGGTGAAGTTCTTTGCGCGTTGTTGCCGGCGCTCGGGCTACAATGGCGCCTTTGATCCACATGACAGGTACGCGCAGTGACTGATGGTGCAGGGGCTTCGACATCCACGATGGGCACGCTTTACGTGGTCGCCACGCCGATCGGCAACCTCGACGACATGAGTGCCCGGGCCCTCAAGGTGCTGGCCAATGTGGCGCTGATCGCCGCCGAGGACACCCGTCATTCGGTGCGTCTGCTCCAGCACTTCGGCATCGATACACCACTGGCCGCCTGCCACGAACACAACGAGCGCGACGAGGGCGGGCGCTTCATCACCCGCCTGCTGGCTGGCGACGACGTCGCCCTGGTATCCGACGCGGGCACCCCGTTGATTTCCGACCCTGGCTACCATCTGGTGCGCCAGGCGCGCGCTGCCGGGGTACAGGTGGTTCCGGTGCCGGGCGCCTGCGCCCTGATCGCTGCGCTGTCGGCGGCAGGCCTGCCGTCGGACCGTTTCATCTTCGAAGGCTTCCTGCCCGCCAAGACGGCAGGTCGTCGCGCGCGCCTGGAGCAAGTCAAGGAGGAGCCTCGTACCTTGATCTTCTACGAGGCGCCGCACCGCATTCTCGAATGCCTGGAAGACATGGAAGCGGTATTCGGCGCGCAGCGTCCGGCGGTGCTGGGCCGAGAGCTGACCAAGGCGTTCGAGACGCTCAAGGGGCTGCCGTTGGGTGAATTGCGTGCTTTCGTCGCAGGCGATAGCAACCAGCAGCGCGGCGAGTGCGTGGTTCTCGTGGGTGGCTGGAGTGCCCCCGAAGACGAGCAGGCGATCAGCAGCGAAGCGCAGCGCGTGCTGGACCTGCTGCTGGCGGAGCTGCCACTCAAGCGTGCGGCTGCGCTGGCGGCGGAAATCACCGGTGTGCGCAAGAACCTGCTCTATCAAGTGGCACTGGAAAAACAGAAAACTCACTAGTGGCAAAGTGACATACTTTGTGATGTCACTTGTTCTTGGGCGCTTGTGCCGTTAACCTTGTCGGCGGAGAGTCGATTGGACAGTCGCTGCCTTCTTTTGTTCCGCAAAAGAGGGGGGAGGAAAGTCCGGGCTCCATAGGGCAGAGTGCCAGGTAACGCCTGGGGGGCGCGAGCCTACGGAAAGTGCCACAGAAAACAACCGCCTAAGCACTTCGGTGCCGGTAAGGGTGAAAAGGTGCGGTAAGAGCGCACCGCGCGACTGGTAACAGTTCGTGGCTAGGTAAACCCCACTCGGAGCAAGACCAAATAGGGTTCCATACGGCGTGGCCCGCGTCGGAACCGGGTAGGTTGCTAAAGGCGTCCAGTGATGGCCGTCGTAGAGGAATGACTGTCCTCGACAGAACCCGGCTTACAGATCGACTCTCCACCTCCTTCCTTCTCCTGCTTGAATCGACAGCAGATACGTCCCGGTAATACCAAAAAAATCTTACTCTTAATAAATTACTTTAAGTTCTCACTCTATCCACTTGAGTGAACTTGATTTTTCCCGCCAGTTTTTCCTTCCGGTAATGCTTCCTCCTTCCTTTGTTGCGCTAAATCTCCGTCCTGTAAGGAATTTCCTTCTGAACGTGCCTTGACGGTGTGCCGGACGGATTCCTATAGTGTGCGCAAGTGGCAGAAAGTGGGATGAAGTGGGTTTTCTGACACAAAAAAGCTAACATTGTGGGGAATCGCAGCCGTGTTCCGCGGAGCTAACGCCGTCAGCCTCGATGCAAAGGGCCGACTCGCCATGCCGAGTCGGTACCGTGACGAGCTCGATTCGCGTTGCAATGGTCAGTTGATCGTGACCATCGACGCGGTGGACCCCTGCTTGTGTGTTTATCCCCTCGATGAGTGGGAACAGATAGAAGCCAAGTTGCGTGCCTTGCCGTCGTTGCGTGAGGAAAACCGCCGCCTGCAGCGTTTGCTGATCGGCAATGCGGTGGACCTGGAGCTCGATGGCAGTGGCCGTTTCCTGGTACCGCCCCGCCTGCGCGATTACGCCAAGCTCGACAAGAAGGCGATGCTGGTGGGGCAGCTGAACAAATTCCAGCTGTGGGATGAGGATGCCTGGAACGCGGTTTCGGCAGCTGACCTTGCAGCTATTCAACAACCGGGCGCCATGCCCGACGATTTGCGTGACCTGATCCTGTGACGATAGATAGCGGCTTCAACCACATCACCGTGCTGCTCGACGAGGCTGTCGAGGCATTGGCCCTGCGTGCCGACGGTTGCTATCTGGACGGCACCTTCGGCCGTGGCGGGCATAGCCGCCTGATTCTCAGCAAGCTCGGGCCGCAAGGGCGGCTGCTGGGCTTCGACAAAGATCCACAAGCGATTGCCACGGGGCAAGCGCTGGCGGCCGAAGACGGCCGCTTTGTCATTGTGCAGCGCAGCTTTGCCGAGCTGGGCGATGAAGTCGCCCAGCGTGGCCTGCACGGCAAGGTCAGTGGCGTGCTCCTCGACCTGGGCGTGTCGTCGCCGCAGCTGGACGACCCGGAGCGCGGTTTCAGCTTCCTGAACGACGGCCCGCTGGACATGCGCATGAACCCCGGCCAGGGCATCAGCGCCGCCGAGTTCATCGCCACTGCGCCCGAAGAAGAAATCGCCCGCGTCTTCAAAGAATACGGCGAAGAGCGTTTCGCCAAGCGCATGGCGCGCGCCGTGGTGCAGCGCCGTGAGCAGCAGCCGTTCACCCGCACGGCTGACCTCGCTGAAGTCCTCAAGGTCGCCAACCCGGCCTGGGAAAAGGGCAAGAACCCGGCGACCCGGGCCTTCCAGGGCCTGCGCATTCACGTCAATAACGAACTGGGCGACCTGGAGGCGGGCCTGGAGGCTGCCATCGAGGCGCTGGAGGTCGGTGGCCGCCTGGCGGTGATCAGCTTCCACTCACTCGAAGACCGCATCGTCAAGCTGTTCATGCGCAAACTGGCCAAGGGCGAGGCGGACAACCTGCCGCGCAACCTGCCAGTACAGCACAAGGTGTTCGAGCCGAAGATCCGCCTGGTCGGCAAGGCGCAGTTCGCCTCCGAAGCTGAACTCAAGGCCAACCCGCGGGCGCGCAGCGCCGTCATGCGGGTGGCGGAGAAACTGCGGTGAGTCGGCTGTTCGCCAAGCCCTTGCCAGGCGGAAGCTTCCTGATGCTTCTGCTGTTCGTCGGCGTGCTGGTTTCGGCCATCGCCGTGTCCTACAGCGCCCACTGGAACCGCCAACTGCTCAACACCCTGTACGGTGAACTGAACGAGCGTGACAAGGCCCAGGCCGAATGGGGCCGCTTGATCCTCGAGCAAAGCACCTGGACGGCCCACAGCCGTATCGAGAACCTGGCCACCGAGCAATTGAAGATGCGCGTGCCGGCCGCCGACGAAGTGCGGATGGTGGCGCCATGATGAAGCTTGAAGGCGCACTCTACCCCTGGCGCTTCCGGGTGGTGATCGCATTGCTGGCGTTGATGGTCGGCGCGATCGCCTGGCGCATCATCGACCTGCAGGTGGTCGACCGCGACTTCCTCAAAGGCCAGGGCGATGCTCGTAGCCTGCGCCATATTCCCATTCCCGCGCACCGTGGCCTGATCACCGACCGCAACGGCGAACCGCTGGCCGTCAGTACGCCGGTCACCACCTTGTGGGCCAACCCCAAGGAAATGCAGGCCTACCGCGAGCGCTGGCCACAACTGGCCGCAGCGCTCGGGCAGAACCCGCAGCAGCTGGCTGACCGCCTGACCCAGCAGGCCAACAAGGAGTTCATCTACCTGGTGCGGGGCCTGACCCCGGAGCAGGGGCAGCAGGTGCTCGACCTCAAGGTGCCGGGTGTCTACGGCATGGAGGAGTTCCGGCGCTTCTACCCGGCCGGCGATGTCACCGCGCACATGGTCGGCTTCACCGACCTGGACGACCACGGCCGCGAAGGGGTGGAGCTGGCCTATGACGAATGGCTCGCCGGGGTGCCGGGCAAACGACAAGTGATCAAGGACCGGCGCGGCCGGCTGATCAAGGACATTCAGGTGACCAAGAACGCCAAGGCCGGGAAGACCTTGGCGTTGTCGATCGACCTGCGTCTGCAGTACCTGGCCACCCGCGAACTGCGCAACGCTATTGCCGAGCAGGAGGCCAAGGCCGGCAGCCTGGTGATCATGGACGTCAAGACCGGCGAGGTCCTGGCCATGGTCAACCAGCCGACCTACAACCCGAACAACCGCCGTAGCATGTTCCCGGCGGCCATGCGCAACCGGGCGATCATCGACGTGTTCGAGCCAGGCTCCACGGTCAAGCCGATCTCCATGAGCGCAGCCCTGCAGAGCGGCCGCTGGAAGCCCACCGACAAGGTCGAGGTCTACCCCGGCAGCCTGCAGATCGGACGCTACACCATCAAGGACGTGTCCCGCAGCGAGGGCCCGATCCTCGACCTGACCGGCATCCTGATCAACTCCAGTAACGTGGGCATGAGCAAGATCGCCTTCGATATCGGCGGCGAGGCGATCTACCGGGTGATGTCCCAGGTGGGCCTTGGCCAGTACACCGGCCTCGGCTTCCCCGGCGAGCGTGTCGGCAACCTGCCCAACCACCGCGAATGGCGCAAGGCCGAGACCGCCACGCTGTCGTACGGCTATGGCGTATCGGTGACCGCCCTGCAGCTGGTGCATGCCTACGCGGCGATCGCCAACGACGGCAAGATGGTGCCGCTGTCGATCCTCAAGGTCGACAAGGCGCCCGACGCCGTGCAGGCGATTCCGAAGGATACCGCCGAGACCGTGCAGGCCATGTTGCAGCAGGTGGTCGAAGCGCCGCGGGGTGTGTTCCGTGCCCAGGTGCCGTTCTACCACGTGGGTGGCAAGTCCGGTACCGCGCGCAAGGCTACCGTCGGTGCCAAGGGCTACACCCAGAACGCCTACCGTTCGCTGTTCGCAGGCTTCGGCCCGATGAGCGACCCGCGCTACGCCATCGTCGTGGTCATCGACGAGCCGAGCAAGGGCGGCTATTTCGGTGGCCTGGTATCGGCCCCGGTATTCAGCAAGGTGATGTCGGGCACCCTGCGCCTGATGAACGTACCGCCGGACAACCTGCCGCCACCACCGGTCCCTTCGGCGACCCAGCCCCAGGTCCAGCAGGCCAGCGCAGTACCCGCCAATGGAGGGCGTGGTTGATGACAATGCCATTGAGCAAGCTTTTCGCCCATGCCAGCCGCGATCCGTTGATTCGCGAGCTGACCCTCGACAGCCGCCAGGTCCGGCCGGGCGACCTGTTCCTGGCCGTGCCCGGTGCCAAGGTCGACGGTCGTGCGCACATTGCCGATGCCCTGGCCCGCGGCGCTGCCGCCGTGGCCTATGAAGAGCAGGGCGCCAGCGTCCTGCCGATGACCGAGGCGCCCTTGATCCCGGTGCGCGGCCTGATCGGTCAGTTGTCGGAGATCGCCGGGCGCTTCTATGGTGAGCCCAGCCGCCAGCTCGACCTGGTCGGTGTCACCGGCACCAACGGCAAGACCAGCGTCACTCAATTGGTGGCCCAGGCCCTCGATGCACTGGGCCAGCGTTGCGGATTGATCGGCACGCTGGGTACCGGTTTCTACGGCGAGCTGCGCAGCGGTCGCCTGACCACCCCGGACCCGATCGCCGTGCAGGCGACCCTGAACGACCTCAAGAAAGGCGGCGCCAAGGCCGTGGCCATGGAGGTTTCCTCCCATGCGCTGGAGCAGGGCCGGGTCGCTGCCCTGGCCTTCGACATCGCGGTGATGACCAACCTGTCTCGCGATCACCTGGACTACCACGGCAGCATGGAGGCCTACGAGGCCGCCAAGGCCAAGCTGTTCGCCTGGCCGAACCTGCGTTGCCAGGTGGTCAACCTGGACGATGCGTTCGGGCGTCGCTTGGCCGAAGATTTTGCCCGGCGTCCGAGCCCCGAGCATGTCGAGACCCGGCTGCTCAGTTACAGCCTGGACAACCCGGACGCCTCGCTGTTCTGCCGTGAAGCCCGCTTCGATGACGATGGCGTGCGCGCCATCCTCGTCACTGCCCAGGGTGAACATACCCTGCGCAGCCAGCTGCTGGGTCGCTTCAACTTGAGCAACATGCTCGCCGCGGTCGCCACGCTGTTGGCGCTGGACTACCCGCTGGACGAAATCCTCAAGGTCACCCCGCAACTGCAAGGCCCGGTCGGCCGTATGCAGCGCCTGGGTGGTGGCGACAAACCGCTGGTGGTGGTCGACTACGCCCACACCCCGGATGCCCTGGAGAAAGTGCTGCAAGCCCTGCGTCCCCATGCCCATGGCCGCCTGCTGTGCCTGTTCGGCTGTGGTGGCGATCGCGATCGCGGCAAGCGCCCGCTGATGGCCGAAGTGGCCGAGCGCCTGGCCGATCGCGTCCTGGTCACCGACGACAACCCGCGCACCGAAGATCCCCAGCGGATCTTCGCTGACATTCGCCCTGGCTTTGCCAAGCCCGCCGACGTCGAGTTCGTCGCCGGCCGTGGCGAGGCCATCGCCCATCTGATCGCCTCTGCGGCTGCCGACGATGTGATCGTGCTGGCCGGCAAGGGGCATGAGGATTACCAGGAGATCAATGGTCAGCGCCACGATTTCTCCGACCTCGTCGAAGCCGACAAGGCACTTGCCGCCTGGGAGGCGCCCCATGCTTAAGCCCATGACACTCAGCCAGCTGACCGCGCCGCTGCAGGCACGCGTGGTGGGTGCCGATGCCAGCTTCAGCGGCGTGAGCATCGACAGCCGCACCGTAGCGGCTGGCCAGCTGTTCATTGCCCTGGCCGGGCCGCGTTTCGATGGCCACGACTACCTGGCCGACGTGAAGGCCAAGGGCGCCGTCGCCGCTCTGGTCGAGCGCGAAGTCGCCGATGTCGACCTGCCGCAGCTGCTGGTCGCCGACTGCCGCGTTGCCCTGGGCCAGCTCGGCGCCCTGAACCGCGCCGCCTTCGACAAGCCGGTAGTGGCCATCACCGGCTCCAGCGGCAAGACCACGGTCAAGGAGATGCTGGCCTGCATCCTGCGCACCCGTGGCCCGGTGCTGGCGACCCGTGGCAACCTGAACAACGACCTCGGTGCACCGCTGACCTTGCTGGAGATCGCGCCTGAACACAGCGCCGCAGTGATCGAGCTCGGTGCCTCGCGCATCGGCGAGATCCGCTACACCGTCGGCCTGACCCAGCCCCAGGTGGTCATCATCAACAATGCCGGCACCGCCCATGTGGGCGAGTTCGGCGGCCCCGAAAAAATCGTCGAGGCCAAGGGCGAGATCCTCGAAGGCCTGGGCGAGGGCGGTACCGCCATCCTCAACCTGGCCGACAAGGCCTTCGACGTCTGGCGCAAGCGTGCGGGCGAGCACCGCGTCCTCAGCTTCGCCCTGGACAACCCGCAGGCCGACTTCCACGCCAGCGACATTGGCCGCGACGCCCGGGGTTGCCCGTCGTTCACCCTGCATGGCCCGGACGGTAGCGTCCCGGTGCAGTTGAACCTGCTGGGCACCCATAACGTCAGCAACGCCTTGGCCGCCGCCGCCGCTGCCCATGCCGTCGGTCTGAGCCTGAACGGCATCGCCGCAGGCCTTGGCGCCGTGCAACCGGTCAAGGGCCGTACCGTGGCGCAGATCGCGCCCAACGGTGTGCGGGTCATCGACGACAGCTACAACGCAAATCCCACCTCGATGTGCGCCGCCATTGATATACTCGCCGGCTTTTCCGGCCGCACCGTCCTGGTGCTCGGAGATATCGGCGAACTGGGGCAATGGGCGCAGGAAGGCCACCGTCAGGTGGGCGACTATGCGCGCGGCAAGGTCGACGCCCTGTACGCAGTGGGTACCAACATGGCCCATGCGGTCGCGGCGTACGGCGCCAATGGCCGTCATTTCGCTACTCAAGCTGAGCTTATCGATGCCGTTCGCGCCGAGACTGCCAGCGACACCACTATCTTGATCAAGGGCTCGCGCAGCGCTGCGATGGAAAACGTCGTGGCGGCATTGTGCGGTGCCAGCGGGGAGAAACATTAATGCTGCTGCTGTTGGCCGAGTATCTGCAACAGTTCCACAAGGGCTTCGCGGTCTTCCAGTACCTGTCCCTGCGCGGGATCCTGGGCGTGCTGACCGCATTGTCCCTGGCGCTGTGGCTGGGGCCGTGGATGATCCGTACCCTGCAGATTCGCCAGATCGGTCAGGCCGTGCGCAATGACGGCCCGCAATCGCACCTGTCCAAGTCCGGCACCCCGACCATGGGTGGCGCGTTGATCCTCTCGGCCATCGGCATCAGTACCCTGCTGTGGGCTGACCTGAGCAACCGCTACGTCTGGGTCGTGCTGGTCGTGACCATGCTGTTCGGTGCCATCGGCTGGGTCGATGACTACCGCAAGGTGATCGAGAAGAACTCCCGCGGGCTGCCAAGCCGCTGGAAGTACTTCTGGCAGTCGGTATTCGGCCTGGGTGCCGCGGTGTTCCTCTACATGACCGCGCCGACCAGCGTCGAGACCACCCTGATCGTGCCGATGCTCAAGGACGTCACTATTCCGCTGGGCATCGGCTTCGTCGTGCTGACCTATTTCGTCATCGTCGGTTCGAGCAACGCGGTCAACCTGACCGACGGCCTCGATGGGCTGGCGATCATGCCGACGGTGATGGTCGGCGGTGCCCTGGGCATCTTCTGCTACCTGTCGGGCAACGTGAAGTTCGCCGAATACCTGCTGATCCCCTACGTGCCGGGCGCCGGTGAGCTGATCGTGTTCTGCGGCGCGCTGATTGGCGCCGGGCTGGGCTTCCTGTGGTTCAACACCTACCCGGCCCAGGTGTTCATGGGCGATGTCGGCGCGCTGGCGCTGGGCGCGGCCCTGGGCACCATCGCGGTCATCGTCCGCCAGGAGATCGTGCTGTTCATCATGGGTGGCGTGTTCGTCATGGAGACCCTGTCGGTGGTGATCCAGGTGGCCTCCTTCAAGCTGACCGGCAAGCGCGTGTTCCGCATGGCGCCGATTCACCACCATTTTGAACTCAAGGGTTGGCCCGAGCCGCGGGTGATCGTCCGATTCTGGATCATCACCGTGATTCTGGTGTTGATCGGCCTTGCCACCCTGAAACTGAGGTAGATGAGCGTGTCACTGATCGCTTCCGACCAATTCCGCATCGTTGTCGGCCTCGGCAAGAGCGGCATGTCCCTGGTTCGCTTCCTGGCGAACCGGGGCATCGCCTTTGCGGTCGCCGATACCCGCGAGCAGCCGCCGGAACTGGAAACCCTGCGCCGTGAATACCCGCAGGTGGAAGTGCGCTGTGGTGAACTGGACGTGGACTTCCTGTGCCGCGCCAACGAACTCTATGTCAGCCCTGGGCTGGCCCTGGCCACCCCGGCCCTGCAGCAGGCTGCCGCACGTGGCGTGAAGCTGTCCGGCGACATCGAGTTGTTCGCACGGTTTGCCAAGGCGCCGATCGTGGCCATCAGCGGTTCGAACGCCAAGAGCACCGTGACCACACTGGTTGGCGAGATGGCCGCCAAGGCCGGTAAGCGCGTGGCCGTGGGCGGCAATCTGGGCACCCCGGCGCTGGACTTGCTAGACGACGCGGTGGAGCTGTACGTGCTGGAGCTGTCCAGCTTCCAGCTGGAAACCACCGACCAGCTCAACGCCGAAGTAGCGACCGTACTGAACATCAGCGAAGACCACATGGACCGCTACAGCGGCCTGCCGGCCTACCACCTGGCCAAGCACCGGATCTTCCGTGGCGCGCGCCAGGTGGTGGTGAACCGTCAGGATGCCCTGAGCCGGCCGTTGCCGGTCGAAGGTCGTCCATGCTGGACCTTCGGCCTCAATACGCCGGACTTCAAGGCCTTCGGTCTGCGTGAAGTGGACGGTGAAAAGCACCTGGCCTTCGAATTCCAGGCATTGATGCCGGTGCGCGAACTGAAGATCCGCGGTGCCCACAACCAGAGCAACGCCCTGGCCGCCCTGGCCCTGGGGCACGCCGTGGGCCTGCCGTTCGCACCGATGCTCGAGGCTCTGCGCGAATTCACCGGGCTCGCCCACCGCTGCCAATGGGTGCGCGAGCGCAACGGCGTCAACTGGTACGACGACTCCAAGGCCACCAACGTCGGTGCCGCTCTGGCCGCGATCGAAGGCTTGGGCGCAGACATCGACGGCAAGCTGGTGCTGATCGCCGGTGGCGATGGCAAGGGTGCCGACTTCAGCGCCTTGCGCGAGCCGGTGGCGCGCTTCTGCCGCGCGGTGGTGCTGCTGGGCCGTGACGCCGAACGCCTGGCCGAGTCGCTGGGCGAGGGCGTGCACCAAGTCAGGGTCAAGACCTTGGACGAAGCGGTGCAGCAGTGCGCCGAACTGGCCCAGCCTGGTGACGCCGTGCTGCTGTCGCCGGCCTGCGCCAGCCTGGACATGTTCAAGAACTTCGAAGAACGCGGGCGCCTGTTCGCCCAGGCGGCGGGAGGGCTGGCATGATCTTCGGCATCCTCAAGCCTTATCCATCGCCGCTGATCAGCGGCCGTGGCATCGACCTGGACTTCGCCTTCCTCGCCGGTTGCCTGGCGCTGCTGGGCCTGGGCCTGGTGATGATCACCTCGGCGTCCTCGGAAGTCGCCGCGGTGCAGTCGGGCAACCCGCTGTACCACATGTTCCGCCACCTGGTGTACGTGGCCCTGGGCCTGGTCGCCTGCGGCGCCACCCTGCTGGTGCCGATCGCCACCTGGCAGCGCATGGGCTTCATGATGCTGGTCGGCGCCTTCGGCCTGCTGGTGCTGGTACTGGTGCCAGGCATCGGCCGTGAAGTGAACGGTTCGATGCGCTGGATCGGCTTCAGCTTCTTCAACGTCCAGCCTTCGGAGATCGCCAAGGTCTTCGTGGTCATCTACCTGGCCGGCTACTTGGTGCGCCGGCAACAGGAAGTGCGCGAAAGCTGGATGGGCTTCTTCAAGCCGTTCATCGTCTTACTGCCGATGGCCGGCCTGCTGCTGATGGAGCCGGACTTCGGTGCCACCGTGGTCATGATGGGCGCCGCGGCGGCAATGCTGTTCCTCGGCGGGGTGGGGTTGTTCCGCTTCAGCCTGATGGTGGTGCTGGCGGTGCTGGCGGTGTTCGTGTTGGTCCAGGCACAACCCTATCGGATGGCGCGCCTGATCACCTTCACCGACCCGTGGGCCGACCAGTTCGGTTCCGGTTACCAGTTGACCCAGGCGCTGATCGCCTTCGGTCGCGGCGAATGGCTGGGCGTGGGCCTGGGCAACAGCGTGCAGAAGCAGTTCTACCTGCCTGAAGCGCACACCGACTTCGTGTTCTCGGTGCTGGCCGAGGAACTGGGTGTGGTCGGCTCGCTGTGCACCGTGGCGCTGTTCGTCTTCGTCACCGTGCGTGCCCTGTATATCGGCCTATGGGCCGAGAAGGCCAAGCAGTTCTTCGCCGCCTACATGGCGTTCGGCCTGGCCTTCCTGTGGATCGGCCAGTTCCTGATCAACATCGGCGTGAACGTCGGCCTACTGCCCACCAAGGGCCTGACCCTGCCGTTCCTCAGCTACGGCGGCAGCTCCCTGGTGATCTGCTGCGCCTGCGTGGGCTTGTTGCTGCGTATCGAATGGGAGAGCCGCACGCACCTGGGCAGCGAGGAGCACGAATTCAAGGAAAGCGATTTTGCCGAGGAGACCTACCATGGCCGCTGACGGCAAGAACGTCCTGATCATGGCCGGCGGTACCGGGGGCCACGTGTTCCCGGCCCTGGCCTGTGCTCGTGAGTTCCAGGCCCGCGGCTACAGCGTGCACTGGCTGGGTACCCCGCGCGGCATCGAGAACGAGCTTGTGCCCCAGGCCGGCCTGCCATTGCACTTGATCCAGGTCAGCGGCCTGCGCGGCAAGGGCAAGCTGTCGCTGCTCAAGGCGCCGTTCACCCTGGTCAAGGCCGTGCTCCAGGCGCGGCGTGTCATTCGTCAGCTCAAGCCGGCCTGCGTGCTGGGCTTTGGCGGCTACGTGACCGGCCCTGGCGGCGTTGCCGCGCGGCTGTGCGGCGTGCCGCTGGTGATCCACGAGCAAAACGCCCGGGCAGGTACCGCCAATCGGCTGCTGGTGCCGTTGTCGGCCCGTGTCTGCGAGGCATTCCCGAACACCTTCGAGGCCAGCGACAAGCGCCGCACCACCGGTAACCCGGTACGCCCGGAGCTATTCCTGGACGCCCATCGCGAGCCCCTGGCCGAGCGCCGTGCACGCCTGTTGGTGCTCGGCGGCAGCCTGGGTGCGGAACCATTGAACAAATTGCTGCCTAAGGCCCTGTCGGAAGTGCCCGCCAGCGTACGCCCCGAGGTGTTCCACCAGGCCGGCAAGCAGCATGCGCCGATCACCGCCGAGCGTTATCGCGAAGCCGGGGTCGAGGCTCAGGTAGAGCCCTTCATCAAGGACATGGCCCACGCCTATGGCTGGGCCGACATGGTGGTCTGCCGGGCCGGTGCCCTGACCGTCAGCGAACTGGCGGCCGCCGGCCTGCCCTCGGTGCTGGTGCCGTTGCCCCACGCCATCGATGACCACCAGACCCACAACGCCCAATACCTGGCACGTGAAGGCGCCGCCTTCCTGATGCCACAAGCGACAACTGGCGCAGCGCAGCTCGCTGAATGCCTGAACGAGGTGCTGATGCAACCCGAGAAACTCAACACCATGGCCAGCACCGCACGGCGCCTGGCCAAACCTGCCGCAACCAGCACCGTGGTCGATATCTGCCTGGAGGTGGCCCATGGTTGAGAGCCAGAAAGCCATGCCCCAGCCGAAGATGGGCCGTATCCGTCGCATCCACTTCGTCGGTATCGGCGGCGTGGGCATGTGCGGCATCGCCGAAGTGCTGCTGAACCTGGGCTACCAAGTATCCGGTTCCGACCTCAAGGCCTCGCCGGTTACCGAGCGCCTGGAGTCGTTCGGTGCCGAGATCTTCGTCGGCCACCGCGCCGAGAACGCCGCCAATGCCGATGTGCTGGTGGTGTCCAGCGCGATCAACCCGGCCAACCCGGAAGTCGCCACTGCCCTTGAGCGTCGCATTCCCGTGGTGCCGCGTGCCGAGATGCTTGCCGAACTGATGCGCTACCGCCATGGCGTCGCCGTGGCCGGCACTCACGGCAAGACCACCACCACCAGCCTGCTGGCCTCGGTATTCGCTGCCGGCGGACTGGACCCGACCTTCGTCATCGGCGGTCGCCTGACCGCGGCCGGTACCAACGCCCAGCTCGGCACCAGCCGCTACCTGATCGCCGAGGCCGACGAGAGCGACGCCAGCTTCCTGCACCTGCAGCCGATGGTCGCGGTGGTCACCAATATCGACGCCGACCACATGGCCACCTACGAAGGCGACTTCAACAAGCTGAAGAAGACCTTCGTCGAGTTCCTGCACAACCTGCCGTTCTATGGCCTGGCTGTGATGTGCCTGGACGACCCGGTGGTGCGCGAGATCCTGCCGCAGGTCAAGCGCCCGACCGTCACCTACGGTTTCAGCGACGAGGCCGACATCCGCGCCATCAACGTGCGCCAGCAGGGCATGCAGACCCACTTCACCGTGCTGCGCCGTGATCGCGAGCCGCTGGACGTTTCGGTCAACATGCCGGGTAACCACAACGTGCTCAATGCCTTGGCCACCATCGCCATCGCCACCGACGAGGGCATCAGCGACGAGGCCATCGTCCAGGGGCTGTCCGGCTTCCAGGGCGTCGGCCGACGCTTCCAGGTGTACGGCGAGCTGCCGGTCGAAGGCGGCAGCGTGATGCTGGTCGACGATTACGGCCACCACCCGACCGAAGTGGCCGCGGTGATCAAGGCCGTGCGTGGCGGCTGGCCGAGCCGGCGCCTGGTGATGGTCTACCAACCGCACCGCTACAGTCGCACCCGCGACCTGTACGACGATTTCGTACAGGTGCTGGCCGACGCCAACGTGCTGTTGCTGATGGAGGTCTACCCGGCCGGCGAAGAGCCGATCCCCGGCGCCGACAGCCGCCAGCTGTGCCACAGCATCCGCCAGCGCGGCCAACTGGACCCGATCTACATCGAGCGTGGTGTCGACCTGGCACCGCTGGTCAAGCCGCTGCTGCGCGCCGACGACATCCTGCTGTGCCAGGGCGCCGGCGACATCGGTGGCTTGGCCCCGCAATTGATCAAGAGCCCGCTGTTCGCTGGCGCGGTCGCCAGCCCGGAGAAGTCGAAATGAGCAGCGCATACGCCAAGTTGCACTCCACCCTGGACGTGAAGGCCTTCGGTCGCGTCGCCGTGCTGTACGGCGGCAAGAGCGCCGAACGCGAAGTGTCGCTCAAGTCTGGCAAGGCCGTGTTGCAGGCACTGACCGAGGCCGGTGTCGACGTGGTCGGCATCGACGTGGGCGATGACCTGCTGGCTCGCCTGCAGAGCGAGAAGATCGACCGCGCCTTCATCATCCTCCACGGCCGTGGCGGCGAAGACGGCAGCATGCAAGGCCTGCTGGAGTGCCTGGGCATTCCCTACACCGGCAGCGGCATCCTGGCCTCGGCGCTGGCGATGGACAAGCTGCGTACCAAGCAGGTCTGGCAGAGCCTGGGCATTCCGACCCCGCGCCACGCCGTGCTGGGCAGCGAAAACGATTGTGTCGAAGCGGGCACGGAACTGGGCTTCCCTTTGATCGTCAAACCGGCCCATGAAGGTTCCAGTATCGGCATGGCCAAGGTGAACAGCGTCGAAGAGCTGGTCGCCGCCTGGAAGGATGCCGCCAAGTACGATTCCCAGGTGCTGGTCGAACAGTGGATCCGCGGCCCGGAGTTCACCGTCGCGGTGCTGCGTGGCCAGGTGCTGCCGCCGATCGCGCTGGGCACCCCGCACGTGTTCTACGACTACGACGCCAAGTACATCGCCAATGACACCCAGTACCGCATCCCGTGCGGCCTGGACAGTGCCAAGGAACAGGAACTGATCGACCTGACCGCGCGCGCCTGCGATGCCATCGGCATCGAAGGCTGGGGCCGGCTGGACGTGATGCAGGACGAGCAGGGCCGGTTCTGGCTGCTCGAAGTCAACACCGCACCGGGCATGACCGACCACAGCCTGGTGCCCATGGCGGCCCGCGCGGCCGGCCTGGACTTCCAGCAGTTGGTGCTGGCGATCCTGGCTGCCAGCGTCGAGACGCGAGGTTAACAGCCATGCAAGGCGCGATGTTACGTCATCAGCAACCCGCCACCGGCCGTAGCAAGCCGGTGCCGCGTGGTGCCAGCCGACTGGTGGCCAAGGAGCCAATGTCGGCGCGCCTGCCCAAGGCCAACTTCAGTGTGTTCAAGCGCCTGCTGTGGCCGGTGCTACTGGTGGCCGCGGGCTTCGGTGCCTATGAAGGTGCCGTGCGCCTGATGCCGTACGCCGACCGGCCGATCACCAAGATCGCCGTGCAGGGCGACCTGAGCTACATCAGCCAGCAGGCGGTGCAGCAGCGGATCGCGCCCTACGTGGCCGCGAGCTTCTTCAGCGTCGACCTCACGGCGATGCGCACGGAGCTCGAGCAGATGCCGTGGATCGCCCACGCCGAAGTCCGTCGTGTCTGGCCGGACGAAGTGGTGATCCGCCTGGAAGAACAGTTGCCGGTGGCGCGCTGGGGCGACGAGGCCCTGCTCAACAACCAGGGGCAGGCCTTCACCCCGCGCGAGCTGGCCAACTACGAGCACCTGCCGCAGCTGTTCGGGCCGCAGCGTGCTCAGCAACAAGTCATGCAGCAGTATCAGGTATTGAGCCAGATGCTGCGCCCCTTGGGCTTTTCCATCGCTCGCCTGGAGCTGCGCGAGCGAGGCAGCTGGTTCCTGACCACTGGCGCGGGCAGCGCCGGGCCCGGAATCGAGCTGCTGCTGGGGCGCGACCACCTGGTGGAGAAGATGCGCCGTTTCATTGCCATTTACGACAAGACACTCAAAGAGCAGATCACCAACATTGCCCGCGTTGATCTGCGGTACGCCAACGGGCTTGCCGTTGGCTGGCGGGAACCGATTGCACCGACGACGGCCCAACCCGCCGTTGCGAAGAATTAGAGAGAGGCAGGACCATGGCAAACGCGCATAGCGGCAAAATGATCGTCGGGCTGGACATCGGCACCTCCAAGGTGGTGGCGCTGGTGGGTGAAGTGGCCGACGACGGCTCCCTGGAAATCGTGGGGATCGGCACGCACCCATCCCGCGGCCTGAAGAAGGGCGTGGTGGTGAACATCGAATCGACCGTGCAGTCGATCCAGCGCGCCGTGGAAGAGGCGCAGCTGATGGCCGGCTGCCGGATCCACTCGGCGTTCGTCGGTGTCGCCGGCAACCACATCCGCAGCCTGAACTCCCACGGCATCGTTGCCATCCGCGACCGCGAGGTGAGCACCGCCGACCTCGAGCGCGTACTCGACGCTGCCCAGGCCGTGGCCATTCCGGCCGATCAGCGGGTGCTGCACACCCTGCCGCAGGACTACGTGATCGACAACCAGGAGGGCGTGCGCGAGCCCCTGGGCATGTCGGGCGTGCGCCTGGAGGCCAAGGTCCACGTGGTCACCTGTGCAGTCAATGCCGCGCAGAACATCGAAAAATGCGTGCGCCGCTGCGGCCTGGAAATCGACGACATCATCCTCGAGCAACTGGCGTCGGCCTACTCGGTGCTGACCGATGACGAAAAAGAACTGGGCGTGTGCCTGGTGGACATCGGGGGTGGCACCACCGACATCGCCATCTTCACCGAAGGCGCGATCCGTCACACCGCGGTGATCCCGATCGCCGGCGACCAGGTGACCAACGACATCGCCATGGCCCTGCGTACCCCGACCCAGTACGCCGAGGAAATCAAGATCCGCTACGCCTGCGCACTGGCCAAGCTGGCCGGCGCTGGCGAGACCATCAAGGTGCCGAGCGTGGGCGATCGTCCGCCGCGCGAACTGTCGCGCCAGGCCCTGGCCGAGGTGGTGGAGCCCCGTTACGACGAGCTCTTCACCCTCATCCAGGCCGAGTTGCGTCGCAGCGGCTACGAGGACCTGGTGCCGGCCGGCATCGTCCTCACCGGCGGCACCGCGAAGATGGAAGGCGCCGTGGAACTGGCCGAGGAAATCTTCCACATGCCGGTACGCCTGGGCGTGCCGCACAGCGTTCGGGGGCTGAGCGATGTAGTACGCAACCCGATCTATTCCACCGGCGTGGGCCTGCTCACCTATGGCCTGCAAAAGCAGACCGAGGACCTGCCCTTGACCGGCAACAGCAGCAACAACAGCTATGGCGATGAACCGAAGGCCCCGGTGCTTGAGCGATTCAAGCGTTGGGTCCAGGGCAACTTCTAAGTTTCAAAGCAGTAGTGGTAGGCGCAAAAACTAGAGAACTGTAAGGAGAGGGAAAATGTTCGAGCTCGTAGACAACGTCCCGCAAAGCCCGGTCATCAAAGTGATCGGCGTCGGCGGTGGTGGCGGCAACGCCGTCAACCACATGGTCAAAAGCAACATCGAAGGCGTCGAGTTCATCTGCGCCAACACCGATGCACAGGCGCTGAAGAACATCGGCGCGCGCACTATCCTGCAATTGGGTACCGGCGTTACCAAGGGCCTGGGTGCAGGTGCCAATCCGGAAGTCGGCCGCCAGGCCGCGCTGGAAGACCGTGAGCGTATCGCCGAAGTGCTGCAGGGCACCAACATGGTGTTCATCACCACCGGCATGGGTGGCGGTACCGGTACCGGTGCTGCGCCGATCATCGCCGAAGTGGCCAAGGAAATGGGGATCCTCACCGTTGCGGTAGTGACCCGTCCGTTCCCGTTCGAAGGCCGCAAGCGCATGCAGATCGCCGATGAAGGCATCCGCATGCTGGCCGAGAGCGTCGACTCGTTGATCACCATCCCCAACGAGAAGCTGCTGACCATCCTGGGCAAGGATGCCAGCCTGCTGTCCGCCTTCGCTAAGGCCGACGACGTACTGGCCGGTGCCGTGCGCGGTATCTCCGACATCATCAAGCGCCCTGGCATGATCAACGTCGACTTCGCCGACGTGCGCACCGTGATGGGCGAGATGGGCATGGCGATGATGGGTACCGGCTGCGCCAGCGGCCCGAACCGTGCCCGCGAAGCCACCGAGGCGGCGATCCGCAACCCGCTGCTCGAGGACGTCAACCTGCAAGGCGCCCGCGGCATCCTGGTGAACATCACCGCAGGCCCGGACCTGTCCCTGGGCGAGTACTCCGACGTCGGTAGCATCATCGAGGCCTTCGCCTCCGACCACGCGATGGTCAAGGTCGGCACCGTGATCGACCCGGACATGCGCGACGAACTGCACGTGACCGTGGTGGCCACTGGCCTGGGCGCGCGCATCGAGAAGCCGGTCAAGGTCGTGGACAACACCCTGCAGAACGCCCAACAGGCGTACGAGGCGTCCATCCCGGCACCGGCTCGCCAGGAGCAGCCAGCAGTCAACTACCGTGACCTGGAGCGTCCGACCGTGATGCGCAACCAGGCCCATGGCGGTGCTGCCGCAGCAGCTAAACTCAACCCACAGGATGATCTGGACTACCTCGACATCCCGGCGTTCCTGCGTCGCCAGGCCGATTAATGGAATTTATCAGGGGTATAGGGGTGATTGGTGTTCAGCAAAGGCCGGGTCTGTTATCATCCCCAGCCTTTGTTGATACCTGTTCGCAATTTGCGCTGAAGCGGCCAATGCCATGATTAGACAACGCACCCTGAAGAATACCATCCGTGCCACAGGTGTCGGCCTGCACTCCGGGGAGAAGGTCTACCTGACCCTCAAGCCAGCGCCTGTGGACACCGGCATCGTCTTCCGCCGTGCCGACCTCGACCCTGTCGTCGAGATCCCGGCGCGCGCGGCCAACGTCGGCGAGACAACCATGTCGACGACGCTGGTCAACGGTGACGTAAAGGTCGATACGGTCGAGCACCTGCTCTCCGCCATGGCGGGCCTGGGCATCGATAACGCCTACGTCGAGCTCTCCGCCTCGGAAGTACCGATCATGGATGGCAGCGCGGGCCCCTTCGTATTCCTGATTCAATCCGCCGGCCTGGAAGAACAGGACGCAGCCAAGAAGTTCATCCGCATCCTGCGCGAAGTGACGGTGGAGGAGGGCGACAAGCGCGCCACCTTCCTGCCTTTCGACGGGTTCAAGGTGAGCTTCGAGATCGACTTCGATCATCCGGTACTGCGCAACCGGACCCAGAGCGCCAGCGTCGACTTCTCCAGCACGTCGTTCGTGAAGGAAGTCAGCCGCGCCCGTACCTTCGGTTTCATGCGCGACATCGAGTACCTGCGCAAGCACAACCTTGCGTTGGGCGGCAGCGTGGAAAACGCCATCGTGGTCGATGAGGACGGCGTGCTCAACGAAGACGGCCTTCGTTACGAAGACGAATTCGTCAAGCACAAGATCCTCGACGCCATCGGCGACCTCTACCTGCTGGGCAACAGCCTGATCGGCGAGTTCAAGGGCTACAAGTCCGGACACGCGCTGAACAACCAGCTGCTGCGCAAGCTCATTGCCGAGAAAGACGCCTGGGAAGTGGTCACTTTCGAAGATGCCAGCACGGCACCGATCTCCTACATGCGCCCTGTTGCGGCCGTGTAAGTTCGAACACTCTCTAGTTCATTGAGGCCACCTTCGGGTGGCCTTTTTTATGGTGCGCCAGGCATGGCGCGTTGCGCGCAAGCGCAACCTGCTTGGCTGTGGTGGTCGAGTGGGTGACTTGGAGGTGAAAGTCCTCTACA
>NZ_JADLJL010000006.1 GCF_015680235.1 Pseudomonas guariconensis | reverse complement strand
GCTCCCACAGGGACGACGCCGATCGCCGAACCTGTGGGAGCCGGCTTGCCGGCGATGGGGCCGTCGCGCGGCCTTGAAGGCAATCAGACCAGCGGATCACCTACATGCAGGATCTTCATGCCGTTGGTGCCACCGATAGTGTGGTAGCTGTCGCCCTTGGTCAGGATCACCCAGTCGCCTTGCTCCACCAGGCCGCGCTTGAGCAGCTCGTCGACGGCTGCCTGGCTGACCTTGTCCGCCGGCAGTGAAGCCGGGTCGAACGCGATGGGGTACACGCCACGGAACAGCGAGGCGCGCGCCTGGGTGGCGCGGTGCGGCGACATGGCGAAGATCGGCACGTGCGAGCGCAGGCGCGACATGATCAGCGGGGTGTAGCCGCTCTCGGTGAGCGAGATGATCGCCTTGACGCCCGGGAAATGGTTGGCCGTGTACATGGCCGCCAGAGCGATGCTTTCGTCGCAGCGCTCGAAGGTGGTGTGCAGGCGATGGCTGGATTTCTGGCTGGTCGGGTGCTTCTCGGCACCCTGGCAGATGCGTGCCATGGCCTGGACCGCTTCGATCGGGTAGGCGCCGGCAGCGCTTTCGGCCGAGAGCATCACTGCGTCGGTGTTGTCCAGCACGGCGTTGGCCACGTCGGAGACTTCGGCGCGGGTCGGCATCGGGTTCTGGATCATCGACTCCATCATCTGGGTCGCGACGATCACCGCCTTGTTGTTGCGGCGAGCGTGCTGGATGATCTTTTTCTGGATGGCGATCAGCTCGGCGTCGCCGATTTCCACGCCCAGGTCACCACGGGCGACCATCACTGCGTCGGAGGCGGCGATCAGGCCATCGAGGGTCTCGTCGTCGGCCACGGCTTCGGCGCGCTCGATCTTGGAGACCAGCCAGGCGGTGCCGCCGGCTTCGTCACGCAGCTTGCGAGCGTACTCCATGTCCTTGGCATCGCGCGGGAAGGAGACGGCCAGATAGTCCAGGTCCATTTCCGCGGCCAGCTTGATGTCGGCCTTGTCTTTCTCGGTCAGGGCCGGCGCGGTCAGGCCGCCACCCTTGCGGTTGATGCCCTTGTGGTCGGACAGCGGGCCGCCGACGATTACCACGCAGTGCAGGGCATCGGCCGTGGCGGTCTCGACGCGCATGACCACACGGCCGTCGTCGAGCAGCAGTTCGTCACCGACGCCGCAGTCCTTGACCAGGTCGGGATAATCGATACCGACGATGTCCTGGTTGCCTTCGGTCAGCGGGTGGACGGTGGAGAAGGTGAACTTGTCACCGATCTTCAGTTCGATGCGCTTGTTGGTGAACTTGGCGATACGGATCTTCGGACCCTGCAAATCGCCCAGCAGCGCCACATGGCGGCCGTTCTTGGCGGCGATCTCGCGGATCAGGCGGGCGCGGGCCTTGTGCTCGTCCGGGGTGCCGTGGGAGAAGTTCAGGCGTGCCACGTCCAGGCCGGCGAGGATCAGCTGTTCGATCACTTGCGGCGAGTTGCTGGCGGGGCCCAGGGTGGCGACGATTTTGGTACGGCGGATGGTCATGCACAGACTCCTATAGTGAAGCGCAGCGAAAGGCTACTCCTGTATATCGCTGTAGTCATTGTTCCGTTGCACTACCTCCGTGTTCGGCAGGGTGGCATTTGAACGGGCCGGGGTATGCTTGCATGCCTGTGTGAAGATTTGCCGCGCCCGGCCGATACCCTGCTCATCAAAGGAGATTCCCCATGCGAGCCCTGATCGTTTTGGCCGTGGCGGCCAGTGTCGTCGGTTGTACCCGCTGGTCCATGGACCATCACCTGAACAATGCCTACCGCGCCTATGACCGTGGTGATTGCCAGCGCGTGATGCTGGAGTTGTCGCAGGTCGACCGCACCAGCCGGGCCCGGCCATTCATCCACCCCGAAGTCTCGATGCTGCGCGGCCAGTGTCTGGAGCGTCAGAAACTCTACGTGGATGCTGCACAGACCTACGAGTACCTGATCCAGCGCTACCCGCACAACGAGTACGCCTATCGGGCCAAGGCGCGCCTGCAGACCCTCGAGCAACTGGGCCATTACCGCCCGGGCGAGGCAGCACTGGCGAGCCCGGCGGCAGCTACACCTTGGC
The DNA here is from genome assembly GCF_015680235.1 of Pseudomonas guariconensis. GTDB lineage: Bacteria > Pseudomonadota > Gammaproteobacteria > Pseudomonadales > Pseudomonadaceae > Aquipseudomonas > Aquipseudomonas guariconensis_A. The sequence continues at coordinate 161,642 of NZ_JADLJL010000006.1, read as the reverse complement.
GTTAATACCAAGGTGTTCTTGCTTTCACCGAAACAGCCACAGGTGCTGAGCTAATCTGTTAATGGTTGTAACGTTCACCGCCAGTACCTTGTCTTCCTGGCATCAGGTACGGACCTCGCCACATGTTTATCCAACGTCATATAGAACGGCATCAGCTGCCTTGCGTACTCAAGGTCTACAACCGCTACACCGACCAGCCGATCGGCTACCTGGGCAACGCCTCTGAAGACGGCATGATGCTGATCAGCCAGTTGCCGGTGCTGGTGGGGCCGGATTTCGAGCTGCAGTTGCGCCTGCCGCAGGCCGGAGCTGGTAGTCAATGCATCGACCTGACGGCCAGTTGCCTCTGGTGCCGTGAAGATCAGACACCCGGGCACTACGACGCAGGGTTCATGTTGCTCAAGCCGCCTCGTGAGTACGAGGACTTCGTCCGGGCACTGCGTGACTACTTCAGTTTTCGCCCCATGAACGCCTCTGCATAAGGCGTAGGTAACGCGCTGCATCGAAGCGGGCATTCGAATTTGGCCAGCCAGGCCGCTAGACTCTGTCGACCTTGTTAAAGGAAGACCCCGTGAGCTCCAGCATTTTCTGGCACGACTACGAAACCACCGGCATCAACCCCCGTTGCGACCGTCCGCTGCAGGTCGCCGGCGTGCGCACCGACCTTGAGCTCAACGAGATCGAAGCGCCCATCAGCCTGTATTGCCGGCCCAGTGACGATATCCTGCCACACCCGGCGGCGTGCCTGGTGACGGGCATCACGCCCGCGCAGCTGGCCGCCAATGGCCTGGGCGAGGCCGAATTCATGACCCGTGTGCATGAGCAACTTGCACGCCCCGGTACCTGTGGCGCCGGATACAACACCTTGCGTTTCGACGATGAGGTCACCCGCTACAGCCTCTACCGCAATTTCTTCGACCCATACGCGCGTGAATGGCAGGGCGGCAACAGCCGCTGGGACCTGATCGATGTGGTGCGCACCGCCTATGCGCTGCGCCCGGAGGGCATCGTCTGGCCGCAACAGGACGGGCGCACGAGCTTGCGCCTGGAACTGCTCAGCAAGGCCAACGGCATCGACCATGGTCAGGCGCACGAAGCGCTTTCCGACGTGCGGGCAACCATCGCCTTGGCGCGCCTGATTCGTGAAAAACAGCCCCGGTTATATGACTGGTTGTTCCAACTGCGCAGCAAGCACAAGGTCATGGAACAGATTCGCCTGCTGCAGCCATTGGTGCATGTGTCGGGGCGTTTTTCCGCGGAGCGTGGTTACCTGGGGGTGGTATTGCCGCTGGCCTGGCATCCGCGAAATCGCAACGCACTGATTGTATGTGACCTGCACCTGGACACCGCGCCGTTATTGCAGGACAGCGCCGAAACATTACGAAAATGTTTGTATACGCGGCGCGACGAATTGTCTGATGGACAATTACCCGTGCCTCTGAAGTTGGTGCAGGTTAACCGTTGCCCAGTGCTCGCTCCGTTGTCGGTATTACGGCCTGTCGACCAGCAAAGGCTGGGCCTGGATATGACCCTCGTGCAACAGCGCGGCGAACAATTGGCCAGGCAGCAACACCTTTGGCAAGACAAGCTGGACGCTATTTACAGGGGGGATGAATTTGCCCCCAGTGAAGATCCAGAGCAGCAGCTGTATGACGGTTTCCTGGGCGATCGGGACCGTCGATTGTGTGAACAGGTCCGTAGCCTTGACCCTCGTCAGTTGAGGCAGGGGCATTGGATGTTCGACGATCCGCGAATGCCGGAATTGTTGTTCCGTTACCGTGCCAGGAACTTTGCCGAGACCCTGACGGCAGAAGAACAGCAACGTTGGCATCGGTTCTGCCAGCAACGCTTGAGTGACCCGCGCCTGGGGGCGCCGAATACCCTGGGTGACTTCGAACAGGCATGCCAGAGCGCCTGGAGTGCGGCGGACGATGCCGGGCGGCAAGTGTTGGACGCGTGGCGAACCCATGTCCAACAACTGAAAGCACAGTATCAGTTGTAGCGACCGCCCAATAAAAAACGCCGGCAATAGGCCGGCGTTTTCAGGGGTATTGCCTAGGCAACAATTAGTCCAGCAGGGTTGCCCAGCTTTCAACCACGTCACCGCCCCACTTGGCTTTCCACTCTTTCAGGGTCTTGTGGTTGCCGCCTTTGGTTTCGATCACTTCACCGTTGTGCGGGTTCTTGTATTGCTTGACCTTGCGGGCACGTTTGGTGCCGGTGGCCTTGACGGCACCGCGCGGCGCCTTACTCAGTTTGGACTCTGGATCCAACAGTGCGATCACGTCACGCAGGGACTTGGAGTATTCGCCCATCAGCGCGCGCAGTTTGCCTTCGAATTCCAGCTCTTTCTTCAGCTTGTCATCTTGGGACAGGTTGGCCAGGCGGGCCTGAAGTTCCTTGATGGCTTCTTCGGTGGCGCGGTATTCGTTGATCAGGGACATGGAGTGTTCCTTGAGTAGCATGTTCTAGGGATAACAGTTCGGTGCAATAATAGACAGGCAAAACTCGCAAGTAAACAATTAAAAGGACAATGAACTGTTAATTGTTGTGCGACAACGCAGACGTTGGGTTAAGAAATTTTTACATATCGATTGGTGAATTCATCATTTCCTACAGATATCGCCCACGACAGCGTTTCTCGGCGGGACACGCGGCGGCACGGCCAAGGGCCGGGGCAATCGATACTGCGTTTTTTTCGGCGGACCGCTAGAATGTGCGCCTTTGCGAAGTTTCCGGAGTCTCCTTCATGCGCACCTATCGACTGGTGATTGCCTGCCCCGACCGTGTCGGCATCGTGGCGAAAGTCAGTAATTTCCTGGCCTTGTACAACGGCTGGATCAACGAAGCCAGCCACCACTCCGATGAGCAGAGTGGTTGGTTCTTCATGCGCCATGAGATCCGCGCCGAATCCCTGCCGTTTGGCATCGAAGCCTTCCGCGAGGCGTTCGCGCCGATCGCCGAAGAGTTCTCCATGACCTGGCGGATCACCGATTCGGCACAGAAGAAGCGCGTTGTCTTGATGGCCAGCCGTGAATCCCACTGCCTGGCCGACCTGCTGCATCGCTGGCACACCGATGAGCTCGATTGCGAGATCCCGTGCGTGATTTCCAACCATAACGACCAGCGCAGCATGGTCGAATGGCACGGCATTCCGTTCTTCCATGTCCCGGTGGACCCGAAGGACAAGCAACCGGCCTTCGCCGAAGTCTCGCGCCTGGTCCAGGAGCACAGCGCCGATGTGGTCGTGCTGGCCCGCTACATGCAGATCCTGCCACCGCAGCTGTGCCAGGAATACGCCGAGAAGGTGATCAACATCCATCACAGCTTCCTGCCGTCCTTCGTCGGGGCCAAGCCTTATCACCAGGCGGCCCTGCGCGGGGTGAAGCTGATCGGTGCCACCTGCCACTACGTCACCGAGGAGTTGGACGCAGGTCCTATCATCGAGCAGGACGTGGTGCGTGTGACCCATGCCGACAGCATCGAGGACATGGTGCGGTTTGGCCGTGACGTGGAAAAGATGGTGCTGGCGCGCGGCCTGCGCTATCACCTGGAAGACCGCGTGCTGGTGCATGGCAACAAGACCGTGGTGTTCGACTGATAGCCATCGCCGCGATTTGGATTGCGCGGTTCTTGCCCGGCGATGGTGATATGGAGACCGGCCCAATCGCGGGACAAGCCCGCTCCCACAAGGCCTGCGCTGTCTTCAGAGATACCGCCGTACCTGTGGGAGCTGGCTTGTCAGCGATAGGACCGGGGCAAGCAACTCAAGGCAGTTGGCTCCCACAGGGGGGCGGTCCATGACACTCAGCGCGTCCGACGACGCCAGCGCTCGAGCAACGGACGCGCCAACAGGCAGACGAACACCGGCCCGCCCGCGATCAAATAGAAGTAATACGTCACCGCGCGCCAGATCAGGATCGCGGCGGCGGCTGTCGAACTGCCCACCAGGGGCGCGAGCAGGCTGGCCGAGGTCAGTTCGGCCGCTCCCGCCCCGCCGGGCAGCAGGCTGAACTGCCCTGCGCTGAGCGAAAGGATCTGCACCAGGAAACTGGGGATCCACGACAATTCCACGCCCAAGCCCCGCAATACCAGGTACAGCACGCTGTAGCGCAGGCTCCAGTGCGCGCAGGTCAGGGTGAAGACCAGCGCCAGGGTTCGCTTGGGCAGGCGCCAGGTGTCCGCCAGGGCATGCACGAAGCGCAACAGCTTGCGTGCCCAGCGCCGCCGACGCCGGTATGACATGCCCAACCGATATAGCAATCGCCCGTTCAAACGCATCACCGTGCGACGATAGCGCAGCAGCGTGACGACTCCGGCCAGTGCCGAGCACAGCAGCAAGGCGCTGCCCAGCAGCATGCTTTCCTGGGTGTGCCCCAGGCTGTGAAACAGGGCGTAGCCGGCAATGGCCAGCATGGCGCAGAAGAAAAACACCAAGTCATTGAGCTGGTCCATGGCGAACACGGCGCCGCTGTGTGCCGGGCCGATACGCTCGCGGGCCAGCAAAGCCATGAGTGTCAGGGGCCCACCGCTGCCGCCCGGGGTGGTGCAGATAGCGAACTCGGTGGCCATGATCACGCCCAGGCTGCGAACCCGACCGAGCCTGGCGCCCTGCTGGCCGAGCAGCAGACGCAGGCGTAGGGCATTGATCATCCAGCACAGCAGGATCATGCCCAGCAGTATCGCCATCAACCCGGGGGCGAAGGCCTGCAGGCGTGGCAGCAGGTCGCCGCCGCCCAGCAGGGCCGGCACCGACACGGCTACCAGCAGCGCCAGCCCCAGCCAGCCCAGGCGGTTCATGCGACAGCCTGGCGCGCCAGCCAGGCGGACTTGGTCAGCGGCTGTCGGCCTTGCTCGAGCAAGGCGTGCAAGGTGTGCAGCCAATAGTCGCGGGAGGCCCGATGGCGCATGTCCACCGGATGCAGCCCCAGGCGCAGGGTGGCGGCGTCGCGCCATCGCCGGCATTGCCAGTCGCAGACCATCCGTGACAGCCCACGACGCCAGGCGCTGCGAGCGCTCCACACCAGGCCGGGGGCCTCGATCGCGGTAAATTCTGGCAGGCGGTAGAGGTGCCGCGGTGTGCTGGTATAGCGCAGCGGTAGCCGGCGCAGGGCCTGGCGCGTGCCTTCGCTCATCAGCCAGGCGGGGGCGACGAAGCCGGCCACGGGCCAGGCATGGCGATGGAATACCTCCAGTCCGGCTTCCAGGCGCAGCAAGGCCTCGGTTTCATCCAGCCCATAGAACTCGCCTTCGTGGGTATATACCCGGCGCATGAAGAACTCGCCGGGGCTACGTGGTACCGGGGCGTCATCGGTATGGAAGTAGCCATGCAGGGCCAGTTCGTCCCCTTGCGCCAGACGCCGTTCGAGCAGGCGGCAGAAGGTCGGCGAGCGCGCCAGCGCGTTGCGGTGGTGAAAATCCGGCACCACCAGCCAGGTCATGGGCACGCCACCGAGCTGGTCCACGGCCTGGACGAAGGGCTGGTAATCCGGCCAGGTCTCGGGCGCGACGTCGTGCAGCACCAGCATCAGGCTGCGTGGCGCGGCGGCCGCTTCAACCATGGGCCCGCACCTGAGGTTGATGGCCTAGCACGGCCTGGTAGTGAGCGAGCAAGCCATCGACCACCTTGTCCCAGGCGTAGTGCTGTTCCACATGGCGGCGGGCCTGGGCGCCGAGGCGACGCACACCGGCCTCGAAAATTTCCCGCACTGCGGTGGCCATGGCCTGGCCGTCGTTGGGCCTGCACAGGCGCCCGCACTGGTCGGTGACGATCTCCCCGAAGGCACCGGCATGCACGGCCACCACCGGCGTGGCGCTGGCCATGGCCTCGAGGATGACCAGGCCAAAGGTTTCCTGGTCCCCGGCATGCACCAGCAAGTCGGCGCTGGCGAACAAGCGGGCGACCTCCTGGGGCGGGCAAAAGTGGTCGATGACGCTGACATTGCCCGGTACGTTGGTGGGCATGTTGGAACCGACCAGCAGCAAGTGGTAGTGGCGACCCAGGCGGCTCATGCAGTCGAGCAGCACCGGCAGGTTTTTCTCCCGCGAGCCGCGGCCGGCGAACACCAGCAGGCGGGTAGTGTCGGGGATGCCAAGCTCGGCGCGCAGGTGGGGGTCGCGGTGTTCGGGGTTGAAGGTGGCCAGGTCCACGCCCAGGCGTTGTACATGCACGTCCTTGACCCCGAGCCGGCACAGTTTGTCGGCCATCACCTGGCTGGGCGCCAGGACCCGATCGAAGTTGCCGTAGAGCTTGCTGACATAGGCCTCGACATTGGGGGTGAACCAGTTGCCCATGCGATTGCTGACCAACAGCGGCAAGTCAGAGTGATAGAACCCGATCACCGGCACGTCGAGCTTGCGTCGCGCCTCGAGGGCCGCCCAGGCGGTGAGGTAGGGGTCGCCGACTTCGATCAGGTCCGGTTGCAGGCGCCGCAGCACGTTGCACCAGGGGGCCAGGCGTACCGGGAAGCGATAGCCGTTGCCAAAGGGCAAGGGCGGTGCCGGCACCTGGTAGATGCCGTTGGCGTGGCTGGCGCTGGCGCCGGGGATCAAGAGGCTGTGACGCACGCCTGGCCTGGCGTCGAGTCGGCGATGTTTGGCATCAAGATAGGTACGTACGCCGCCGCTGGCTGGGGCGTAGAACATGGTGATGTCAGCGATGTGCACGATCAGCATCCCTCCGGGATCGTCTTCGGGTCTGTCATCTGGCGGTAATGGCCGTGATGACACGCCTAAAGGTTGACCTTCCTTAAGGATAGTTTGTTCGATCGGGATTCGAGGCGGGCAGGGCAGGCGTGACGCGTTCGGCGCCTTGAGTGCAGGAGCGGCCTTGTGCCGCGAAAGGGGCGCAAAGCGCCCCGTGGGTCTTGAGCCGATCACCGACAGCGGTCGGGACCATAGGCTTGGGATCCTGGGGCTGCCTTGCAGCCCTTTCGCGGCACGAGGCCGCTCCTACAGGAGGGGAGCGGTGAATCAGATGCGGAAGCTGCCGACCAGGTGCTTGAGTCGGCTGGCCTGCCGCTCCAGGTCGGCACAGGCGCGCAGGGTAGCCTGCAGGTTCTCGACGCCTTCCTGGTTGAGCATGTTGATCTCGTTGATGTCCATGTTGATCGAGTCGACCACGGCGGTCTGTTCCTCGGTGGCGGTGGCCACCGACTGGTTCATGCCGTCGATCTCGCCGATGCGCACGGTCACGCTGTCCAGGCGTTCGCCGGCCTGGTTGGCGATCTCCATGCTGTCCTGGCTGTGGCGCTGGCTTTGGCCCATGGTTTCGACCGATTCCCGAGCCCCCACCTGCAGCTCCTCGATCATGGCCTGCACCTGCTGCGCCGACTCCTGGGTGCGGTGGGCGAGGTTGCGTACTTCGTCGGCGACCACGGCGAAGCCACGGCCGGCTTCCCCGGCGCGGGCAGCCTCGATGGCGGCATTGAGTGCCAGTAGGTTGGTCTGCTGGGAGATGCTGGTGATCACCTCGAGGATCTGGCCGATGTTCACGGTCTTGTGGTTGAGCGTCTCGATGTGCGCGCTGGAGGTGACGATCAGGTCCGAGAGGCGGTTCATCGCCTCGATGTTGCGCTCCACCACCTGCTGGCCTTCTTCGGCCAGCAGCCGTGCAGAGGTCGCGTGCTGGGACGCTTGGGCCGCATTACCGGCGATTTCCTGGGCGGCGGCGCCCAGTTCGTTGATGGCGGCGGCGACGCTGCTGGTGCGGTTGGACTGCTCGTCGGAATTGGCCATCGACGAATTGGAGGCACTGATCACCCTCAGGGCCACTTCGTTGACGTGTTCGGTGGCCGAGGACACTTCGCGGATCGAGCCATGGATACGCTCCACGAAACGGTTGAATGCCGTGCCGAGGATGCCGAATTCGTCGTGCTGATGGATCTGCAGGCGCTTGGTCAGGTCGCCTTCGCCCTCGGCGATGTCTTCCATGGCGCGGGTCATCGTGTGCAGCGGTTGCATCAGCACACGGATCAGCAGGCCCAGCAGGGCGATGATGATGACCACCGCTACCAGCGTGGCGATGATCGCCGAAGTGCGGAAGGTGCTGAGCATGGAGAAGGCTTTTTCCTTGTCCACCGACAGGCCGATGTACCAGTTGGCCGAAGGCAGGCCCTTGATCGGCGTGAAGGTCAGCAGGCGGGCTTGGCCATTGGCCTGGACCTCGGTCAGCTCGCCGGAGAGCGTCGGGGTGCCCTCGGGGAACAGGTCGGCCAGCGATTTCATCACCAGCTCTTTATCAGGGTGCACCAGGATCTTGCCCTGGTCGTTGACCAGGAAGGCGTAGCCCATGCCGCCGAAGTCCAGCGAGTTGATGATCTGCACCAGGCCATCGAGGGCCAGGTCGCCACCGACCACGCCGACATTGGCCGATACCTTGCTGAGGATGCCGATGACCATCTTGTTGGTGGTTAGGTCGATATAGGGCTCGGTCAGCATGGCGCCATTGGCGTTCATGCCGTCCTTGTACCAGGGGCGTACCCGTGGGTCGTAGCCATCTGGCATCTTCGAGTCCGGGCGCACGCTGAAGCCGCCGTCCACCTTGCCCAGGTAGACAGTGAGGAAACTGGAAAGCAGGGCCGGCTGGCCCATGAAAGTTTCGGCATTGGCGGGATTGTGTGCGATGTTCTGTGCCAGGTTTTCCACCAACTTGATACGGCCGTCGAACAGGTTGCGAATAGTGGTCGACGTCGACTCGCCCATTTCAGCCAGATAATTCTCCAGGTCGTCGCGAATCGCATTACGCTGGAGATAATCGTTGTAGAGGGTGAACAGGCTGAAGGCGACTATCACGATCAATGATGCCGCCAAGAGTATCTTGTGGCTGAAACGAAGGCTTTTGTTCATGGCGTGGTCCGCTAAGGTTTTTATCGGGTCGTTCGCACGAAGGCAGCTTGAAAACAGTGCAACAATGCCCGCAGGTCCTTTTCGGGTTGTTCCTGTCTTTCGAAGTGAAATATCACCCAGGGGTATCGGCCGTTACGCGGCAAAGCTTGAATAGAGGATGAAAGAAGATGTCGGATTCTTCGCAAATCGTTGTAGGAGCGGGCACGGATGGCCAGCCCGTAGGCCAGGCCATGCGCCTGGCCAACCGCCACGGGTTGGTGGCCGGTGCCACGGGGACGGGCAAGACCGTGACCCTGCAACACCTGGCCGAGGCTTTCAGCGATGCCGGCGTGGCCGTGTTCGCCGCCGATGTGAAGGGGGACCTGTGCGGCCTGGGCGCGGCCGGTTCGCCACAGGGCAAGGTGGCCGAGCGTATTGCCGGCATGCCCTGGCTGGGCCATCGGCCCCAGGCCTACCCCGTCACCCTGTGGGATGTCGCCGGCCAGTCGGGCCATCCGTTGCGTACCACCCTCAGCGAAATGGGGCCCTTGTTGCTGGGCAACCTCCTGGAGCTGACCGACAGCCAGCAGGCAGCACTGTACGCCGCGTTCAAGGTGGCCGATCGCGAGGGGCTGCTGTTGCTCGACCTCAAGGACCTCAAGGCCCTGCTCGGGCACCTGAAGGACAACCCGCAGCTTTTGGGTGACGATGCCGCGCTGATGACCACCGGCTCCACCCAGGCGTTGCTGCGCCGCCTCTCGACCCTGGAGCAGCAGGGCGCCGAGGCCTTGTTCGGCGAGCCGGCCTTGCAGTTGGAAGACTTGTTGCGCCCGGACGGTGACGGCCGCGGGCGTATCCACCTGCTCGATGCCAGCCGCCTCGTGCATGAAGCGCCGAAGGTCTACGCGACCTTCCTGCTGTGGCTGCTGGCCGAATTGTTCGAACAACTGCCGGAGCGTGGCGATGCCGACAAGCCGGTGCTGGCATTGTTCTTCGACGAAGCCCACCTGTTGTTCAATGGCACGCCGAAGGCGCTGCAGGATCGTCTGGAACAGGTCGTGCGGCTGATCCGCTCCAAGGGCGTCGGTGTGTATTTCGTCACCCAGTCGCCGGAAGATTTGCCGGACGCGGTGCTGGCGCAACTGGGCTTGCGTATCCAGCATGGGCTGCGTGCGTTCACCGCCAAGGAGCAGAAGTCGCTGCGGGCGGTGGCCGACGGCTTCCGGCCGAACCCGGCGTTCGATGCGCTCAGTGTGCTCACCGAGCTTGGGATCGGCGAGGCGTTGGTCGGTACCTTGCAGGACAAGGGCACGCCGGAAATGGTTCAGCGGGTGCTGGTCGCCCCGCCGCAGTCGCGGATCGGGCCGTTGACCGAGGCCGAGCGCAGGGCCTTGGTGGCTGGGTCACCGCTGGCCGGGCGCTACGACAAGCCGATCGACCGGGAGTCGGCATATGAAATGCTCACGGCACGCAAGGGCGAGCCGGTGGAGCCGGCGCCGCAGCCGCAGGCCGACGAGGAAAGCTTCGCCGACAAGGCGGGCGAATTCCTGCAGAGCGCAGCGGGGCAAGCCATCAAGTCGGCGGTGCGTCAGGCGGCCAACCAGCTCGGCAGGCAGTTGGTGCGGGGGCTGATGGGGTCGTTGCTGGGAGGCAAACGGCGGTAACGAGCAAGAACGAAAAGGCGCCTCGGAGGCTAATGCCGGTCAGTTAAGGACGCGGGGCGCTGCGCGCCCATCGCCGGCAAGCCGGCTCCCACAGGTCAAGGCTGACGCGTTACTTGTGGGAGCCGGCTTGCCGGCGATGGGCGTGCAGCCGATAAGGCTTAACTGACTGGCATTCGCCTCGAAGGCGCCTTCTTCCATTACAGCGGGAGCGTTCAGCTGATCGCCTTGGAGGCCAGCCAGAACAGGCCGGCGGCCAGGCCCATCGAGGCCGGCAGGGTCAGTACCCAGGCAAGCAGGATGGTTTTCACCGTGCCACCTTGCAGGCCGCTCTTGTTGGCGACCATGGTGCCTGCCACGCCCGACGACAGCACATGGGTAGTCGACACCGGCAGGCTGAAGATATTGGCCATGCCAATGGCGCAGGCTGCAGTGATCTGCGCCGACATGCCCTGGGCATAGGTCATACCTTGCTTGCCGATCTTCTCGCCAACGGTCAGGACCACGCGTTTCCAGCCGACCATGGTGCCCAGGCCCAGGGCCAGGGCAACGGCCACGATCACCCAGAACGGAGCGTATTCGGTGGTGGCGGTCAGGTCTTTGCGCAGTTTTTCCAGGTCGGCCTTTTCACGGCTTTCCAGGCCCGGCAGCTTGCCGACCTTCTTCGCGGTGTCGTCCAGGCAGAGCAGGTAGCGACGCACTTCGACACGCTTCTCGGCGCTCAGGTCGCGGTAATCGGTCACGCCCTTGAGCGACGATTGCAGGGCAGCGATGGTCGGCTCGGTCTGCTGCGGGTTGCAGCTGAACTGCTCAGGCAGATCGGTCGACTTGGCCTTGCCCAGCGCCAGGAACTCGCCCAGGGTGGCTGCGTTGCGTTCGTAGAACTGGCTCATGTGCAACGTGGCGTCGCGGGTGCGCTCGATCTGGTAGGTGGTGCTGTTCAGGTCGAGGACGAACTTCGCCGGGACGATACCGATCAGCACCAGCATGATCAGGCCGATGCCTTTCTGGCCATCGTTGGAGCCGTGCACGAAGCTCACGCCCATGGCGGAAATCACCAGTACCAGGCGGTTCCAGAAAGGCGGGTGCTTCTTGTCATCGAGCTTGCGACGCTGTTCGGGGGTCTTGTGCATCTTCGACAGCGGGCGCCACCACTTCAGGCCGATCAGCACCAGGGCCGCGACGGCGAAACCGGCCATCGGCGAGACCACCAGCGACAGGGCGATGTCGATCGCCTTCTGCCAGTTGACGCCATCGCCCAACGGGATGTCGTTGAGCAGGGCGTTGGCCAGGCCAACGCCGAGGATCGAACCGATCAGGGTGTGGGAGCTGGACGCCGGGATACCGAAGTACCAGGTGCCAAGGTTCCAGGTGATGGCCGCGGCCAGCAACGAGAAGACCATGGCCAGGCCGTGCCCGGTGTTCACATTGATCAGCAGCTCGACCGGCAGCAGGTGGACGATGGCGTAAGCCACCCCGACACCGCCCAGCAGAACCCCGAGGAAGTTGAACACGCCGGAGAAGAACACGGCCAGGTGCGGCGGCATGGCTTTGGTATAGATGACGGTGGCTACCGCGTTGGCGGTGTCATGAAAGCCATTGATGAACTCGAATGCGAGCACGAAGGTCAGAGCGAGCAGCAAGCTCACCAGCACCCACGCATCCAGTCCGCTGAATAATTCGATCATGAAGGTTGTCTGGCGGTCATAGGGGGGCGCGATTATGCCAGAAAACCTTGGCAATCGATGCCCCCGCGACGAACCGATGACGCCCCCGTCGACCGCCACGAAGCGCAACGCAAGGCCAGCTGCTGCCCGATTTCGATGGCTAACGGCGGCTAAATCCTGCGAAATAAACGGAAAAATCACAAATTTTGCGCGCGCCTGACGATTCAAACGCTTGTATTAAATTTGTGTGATTCCGTTTCGTTCCTGGCTTTTCGGTAAAAAAGCCTACGCGTGCCACTGCTCAAGGGCGAAGGGTGCGCGGTGCCTTGAGGGGCTGGGTCAGCTGTCTTCGCTGCGCAGTTCCTTTTCCATTTTTTCCAGTTCTTGGGCGAAGACCTGGTCTTGGACCGTGGCACGCTTGCGCCAAGGTTTGCGCTCCGGTTCCGGTTGCGCGGCATAGGTGGTGACTTCGCCACCGTAAACATCCTTGTAACGTTCAGCCTGGCGCTCGAGTTCCGCGCGCAGTTCTTCTTTCGTCACAGTCATACCCGAATAGTTTGAAGTTTTGCGCTGGCCTTCGTCATGCAAAGTTATGCATACGGCTACGCCGCCAGTGCGAACAGGTTGTCGTAGCGACAGTATTCAATACGGAACAGGACACCTGGAAAGTGATACAGGCCTTGGGCCCTGCACGTGGCTTGCTGGCGGGAACTCGATAGGGGATGCCGGATAGGGCCATGCCGAAGTGTTCGGTCCGGGCCAGCAGGCTCGATTATAGCAACCCGCAAGTCAATGGCTACCTACTTTAGGCGACAACACCAAGCCACTGCAAAGTTTACGCATGGCGTGTTTCACAATTGGGTAAGCCTTGAAAGTTTGAGGCGCAGTGGCCTCGAAAGTTCTTACAAACTGCAATGAAATGAAAAACGGCCTCGGGGTTAGCGAGGCCGTTGCCTGGGGACTTCTACGGTGGGTACCTGACCAGTCTCTCCAAAGAAGCCACATGTGGCAGGAGAAAGGTATAAGCAAACGTGTCAGCGGTCAATTGCGATTATCGGCCGTTGGTTCGATAATCGCACAAGCGAGCGATTTTTTTGAGGTAAGCCATGAGCGAAGAAACCCAGGCCCAGGACCCCACCAACCCGGAGCCGGCCCGTCCTGCGGCGCCCGCGCTGGCGCCGCCGATCGTGGCCTCACCGGCCAAGCGCATCCAGGCGTTCACCGGTGACCCTGACTTCATGACCTCCCTGGCCCGGGGGTTGGCGGTCATCCAGGCGTTCCAGGAGCGCAAGCGTCACCTGACCATCGCCCAGATCAGCCACCGAACCGAGATCCCCCGGGCGGCGGTGCGTCGTTGCCTGCATACACTCATGAAGCTGGGCTACGCGACCACCGATGGGCGCACCTATTCCCTATTGCCCAAGGTCCTGACCCTCGGGCATGCCTACCTGTCGTCGACGCCGCTGGCGGTGTCCGCGCAACCGTACCTGGACCGCATCAGCGACCAACTGCACGAAGCGGCCAACATGGCGACCCTCGAAGGCGACGACATTCTGTACATCGCCCGCTCGGCCACCGTGGAGCGTCTGATTTCGGTCGATCTGTCGGTTGGCGGCCGCTTGCCGGCCTATTGCACCTCCATGGGGCGGATCCTGTTGGCGGCGTTGGACGATGCGAGCCTTCGGGAATACCTGGAACGTGCCGACCTCAAACCCCGTACCAGCCGCACCCTGCATGACCCGGAGTCACTGTTCGCCTGCATCCAGCAGGTGCGTGCCCAGGGCTGGTGCGTGGTCGACCAGGAACTGGAGCAAGGTTTGCGTTCGATTGCCGTGCCGATCTATGACGCCTCGGGGCAGGTGCTGGCGGCGCTGAACGTCAGCACGCACGTGGGGAGGGTTACCCGCAGCGAACTGGAGCAGCGTTTCCTGCCGATCCTGCTGGCGGCCAGCCGGGACTTGTGTCACCAGCTGTTTGGGTAGGTTGTCGATTCGGGCAGGCAGGTCTGCTACACCAATCCCTTGGTATGAGCGGCAGGCGCGAAGGCCTGGCGAGTGGCACTGGCGATCGAGCGTGTTCGACGGGACATGACGCATCCCCTGTAGGAGCGGCCTCGTGCCGCGATCAGGCACGAGGTCGCTCCTACAGTGAGTCTAGGTGTGTTGCAGGAGTGAGTCGTGTGCCGCCTTGTCAGGCTGCGGCGTTCTTCTGCCGTACCGCCACCGGCCCGGCATTGGCCTCCACCGCGCGCTTGAGCGCCGGGCACAGCCCGAGCATGAACGCCAGCTCCGCCACGACGAACAGCGGACCGACGATCAGCCCGCTGACATCGTCGACGAATGCTGGCTTGCGGCCTTCGTAGTAATGCCCGACGAACTGGATGATCCAGCCCACCACGAACGCCCCCAGCCCGGCGCTCAACCATAGCCCGGTAGCCTGTATTGCCAGCACTTGGCCAAGCCACAGGCACAACCCCAGCAGCGCACCCATGACCAGCCCGAAACGCAGGTCCAGACGCAGGTAGAACCACACCGATGCGGCGGCCACGAGCAGTGCCGGCGAGAACCAGATGCCGGCCAGTTCCCAACCGGGACGTGACAGCAGGACGGTGACCGCCAATACGATCAGCGGGATGCCGATGAAATGGGTGGCGATATTGCGTGGGTCGCGGTGGTAGGCCGCGTATTGGCTCAGGTGGTCGACGAGGCTTTTCATGGTTGTTCCTCCCTGTGTGGCTCCAGGCTCACCCTGTGGGAGCGGGGCTACCCGTGAATGAACCGCCATGGCATGAGCATAGCGCCCGACCATCGGAGCTGGAACCGTGCGTGGGTAATGGGCCTTAATCACCGCGGCGAATGGGCAGCCCTCTAAAAACGAAAAAGCCCACCGCGAGGGTGGGCTTGATGCATTGCAGGGCGATCAGCCTTTCGGCGACTGCACCGCGGCCTGTTGGTTGGCTTGGCCGGTCTGTTCCAGCCAGCCGCCACCCAGGGCCTTGTACAGGTTGACCTCGCTGACCAGCTGCGAGAGGCGGTCGCTGATCAGCGCCTGCTGCGCGCTGAACAGGTTGCGCTGGGCATCGAGGAAGGTCAGGTTGCTGTCGATGCCGATGCGATAGCGGCGTTCGGCCAGGCGGTAGTAGTCCTGGTTGGCGGCCACCAGGTCGCGTTGGGCCTGCAGCTGTTCTTCGAACGTCTTGCGCGCGGCCAGGCCATCGGAGACTTCCTGGAAGGCGGTCTGGATGGTCTTTTCGTACTTGGCGACGTTGATGTCTTTCTGAATCTTCGAGTAGTCCAGGCTCGCCTTCAGGCTGCCAGCGTTGAAGATCGGCAGGTTGATCTGCGGCTGGAACAACCAGGTGCCGGAGCCGCCCTTGAACAGCCCGCCCATGTCCGGGCTCAGGGTGCCGGCATTGGCGGTCAGGCTGATGCTTGGGAAGAACGCTGCCCGGGCCGCGCCAATGTTGGCGTTGGCCGCCTTGAGCAGGTGCTCGGCCTCCTGGATGTCCGGGCGGCGTTGCAGCAGCTCGGACGGCAGGCCCGCCGGAACTTCGGCCAGCTGATCTTCGTTGAGCTTGAGCGGTGCCGGCAGGTCGGCCGGTACGCCGGTGCCCAGCAGCACGGTCAGGCTGTTCAGGTCCTGAGCGACCAGGCGCTGGTATTGCGACAGCTTGACCCGGGCGCCTTCCACGGCGGTGCGTGCCTGGCTCAGGTCGAGCGCCGAGGCCACGCCCACTTCGTTGCTGCGGCGGGTGAGGTTGTAGCTTTCCTCGTAGGTCTTGAGGGTTTCCTCGGTCAGCTTGAGCAGAGCCTGGTCGGCCTGCCAGGTGTAGTAGGCGTTGGCCACGCTGGCCACTAGGCTGATCTGCGTGGAGCGGCGGGCCTGCTCACTGGAGAGGTAGGTCTCCAAGGCCTGCTCGGTCAGGCTGCGTACGCGGCCGAACAGGTCCAGCTCATAGGCACTCACGCCCAGCGTCGCCGAGTACTGGCTGGTGATGGCCGCCTCGCCGGTCTGCGACATGTTCGCCGGTACCCGCTGGCGGCTGCCGCTGCCATTGGCCGAGACCGCCGGGAACAGGTCGGCCCGCTGGATACGGTACTGGGCCCGGTAGGCGTCGATGTTCAGTGCCGCGACGCGCAGGTCGCGGTTGTTCTCCAGGGACGTCTGGATCAGCTTCTGCAGCGCCGGGTCGTGGAAGAACTGGCGCCAGCCCTGCTCGGCGGCAGCCACGTTGGCCGACTCGGTCGGGGAATACGCAGGGCCTTGCGGCCACTGCGCAGCCACCGGCGATTCCGGGGTCTGGTAGTCAGGGATCAGCGAGCAGCCGCCAAGGATGAAAGCGGTCACCGCCAGGGATAACAAAGACTTGGTCATTGCCCAGCCTCATAACGAGTAGTTTCAGGGGTGGCGTCGGATTCAGGCTTCTTGCTGCCGAACAACGACGACACTGCTACGAAGAACAGCGGTACCCAGAAGATAGCCAGCACGGTCGCACTGATCATGCCGCCGATCACCCCGGTGCCGATGGCGTGCTGGCTGCCCGAGCCCGCGCCACTGGCGATGGTCAACGGTACCACGCCGAGGATGAACGCCAGCGAGGTCATGATGATCGGACGCAGACGCATGCGGCAGGCCTCGATGGCCGCGTCGAACAGGCTGCGGCCCTGCTCGTGCAGTTCCTTGGCGAACTCGACGATCAGGATCGCGTTCTTCGCCGCCAGGCCGATGGTGGTCAGCAGGCCGACCAGGAAGTACACGTCGTTGGACAGCCCGCGCAGGCTGGTGGCGATCAGCGCACCGATGATGCCCAGCGGTACGACCAGTACCACGGCGATCGGGATCGACCAGCTTTCGTACAGGGCCGCCAGGCACAGGAACACGAACAGTACCGAGAGGGCGAACAGCGCCGGCATCTGCGAGCCGGAGAGTTTCTCCTCGTAGGACATGCCGGTCCAGGAGTAGCCGATGCCCGCAGGCAGTTCGCCGGCGATGCGCTCGACCTCGGCCATGGCTTCACCGGTACTGTAGCCCGGCGCCGGGGCACCGAGGATCTCGACCGCTTCCACACCGTTGTAGCGCGACAGCTTCGGCGAGCCGTAGGTCCACTCACCCTTGGCGAAGGAAGAGAACGGCACCATCTCGCCGGCGCCATTGCGCACGTACCACTTCTGCAGGTCTTCCGGGCTCATCCGGGCGCTGGGTTCACCCTGGATGTACACCTTCTTGACCCGACCGCGGTCGATGAAGTCGTTGACATAGCTGCCACCGAGGGCGATCGACAGGGTGTTGTTGATGTCGGCGATGGTCACGCCCAGGGCGCTGGCACGTTCGTCATCGATGGTCAGCTGGTACTGCGGTTCGTCGTTCAGGCCGTTCGGGCGCACGGCGCTGAGCACCTTGCTCTGGGCGGCCTTGGCCAGGAACTGGTTGCGTGCTTCCATCAGCTTCTGGTGGCCGACGCCGGCACGGTCCTGAAGGAACACGTCGAAGCCGGTGGCGTTACCCAGTTCGAGTACCGCAGGCGGTGCGAAGGCGAACACCATCGCGTCGCGGAAGCTGAAGAAGTGCTGCTGGGCGCGAGTAGCGAGGTTGAACACGCTGTTCTCGGCCGAACGCTCTTCCCATGGCTTGAGCATGATGAATGCCATGCCCGAGCTCTGGCCACGGCCGGCGAAGTTGAAGCCGTTGACGGTGAACACCGACGACACGGTATCGGCTTCGTCCTTGAGCAGGTACTCGCGCATCTGGTCAACCACCACCTGGGTGCGCTCGGCACTGGAGCCCGCCGGGGTCTGCACCTGGGCGAACAGCACGCCCTGGTCTTCTTCCGGAAGGAATGCGGTGGGGATGCGCATGAACAGCCAGATCATGCCGACCACGATCAGTGCATAGGCCAGCAGGAACGGTACCTTGTTGCGCAGGATGGTACCGACGCTGCGCTCGTAACCTTGTACGCTGCGGTCGAAGTTGCGGTTGAACCAGCCGAAGAAGCCGCGCTTGGCCACATGGTGCTCGCCCTTCTTCAGCGGCTTGAGCATGGTGGCGCACAGGGCCGGGGTGAAGATCAGCGCAACCAGCACCGACAGGCCCATGGCCGAGACGATGGTGATCGAGAACTGGCGGTAGATCACGCCCGTGGAGCCGCCGAAGAACGCCATGGGCAGCAGTACCGCCGACAGCACCAGGGCGATACCCACCAGGGCGCCCTGGATCTGCTCCATCGAGCGCTTGGTCGCCTCCTTGGGCGGCAGGCCCTCCTCGGACATCACCCGCTCGACGTTCTCCACCACGACGATGGCATCGTCCACCAGCAGGCCGATGGCCAGGACCATGGCGAACATGGTCAGGGTGTTGATGCTGAAGCCCGCCGCGGCCAGGATGCCGAAGGTCCCCAGCAATACCACCGGCACGGTCATGGTGGTGATGATGGTGGCGCGGAAGTTCTGCAGGAACAGGTACATCACCAGGAACACCAGCACCACCGCCTCGATCAGGGTGTGGATCACGCCGCTGATGGACTCGGTGACCACCGGGGTGGTGTCATACGGGAACACGGCCTTCACGCCCGGCGGGAAGAACGGCTCCAGGTCGCTGATGGTCTTGCGCAGCGCCTTGGCGGTATCCAGGGCGTTGGCGCCGGTGGCCAGCTTGACCGCCAGGCCCGAGGCCGGGAAGCCGTTGTACTGCGCGCTGATGGCGTAGTTCTCGCCACCCAGGCCGACCTTGGCGACATCGCCCAGGCGTACCTGGGAGCCGTCGCTGTTGACCTTGAGCAAGATGTTCTCGAACTGCTCGGCGGTCTGCAGGCGGGTCTTGCCGATGATGGTGGCGTTGAGCTGGGTACCGGGCATCGCCGGCAGGCCGCCGAGCTGGCCGGAGGAAACCTGCACGTTCTGCGCGCTGACAGCCGTGCGCACGTCGACCGGGGTCAGCTGGTACTTGTTCAGCTTGGCCGGATCGAGCCAGATACGCATGGCGTACTGGGCACCGAACACCTGGAAGTCACCTACACCTGCGGTCCGCGAGATCGGGTCCTGCATGTTCGAGACGATGTAGTTGGACAGGTCGTCCTTGGTCATGCTGCCGTCTTCGGACACCAGGCCGATCACCAGCAGGAAGTTCTTCACTGCCTTGGTCACGCGGATACCTTGCTGCTGCACTTCCTGTGGCAGCAACGGGGTGGCCAGGTTCAGCTTGTTCTGCACCTGGACCTGCGCGGTGTCAGGGTTAGTGCCCTGCTCGAAGGTGGCGGTGATGGTCATACTGCCGTCGGAGTTGCTCTCCGAGGACACGTACCGCAGGTTGTCGATACCGTTGAGCTGCTGCTCGATGACCTGCACCACGGTGTCCTGCACAGTCTGCGCCGAGGCGCCCGGGTAGGTCACGGCGATGGCGATGGCCGGTGGTGCAATGCTCGGGTACTGGTTGATCGGCAGCTTCAGGATCGACAAGGCGCCGACCAGCATGATCACCAGTGCGATCACCCAGGCGAAGATCGGGCGATCGATAAAGAACTTCGACATGGTTTACTCCGCTTTGGCGTCTGCTTTCGCCGCGCTGGCCTGTGCTGGGCCGGCCGGTTTCTTGACGTTGGTGGCTTCGCTGACCTTGACCTCGACCCCTGGCCGCACGAACTGCAGGCCTTCGGTGATCAGGCGGTCGCCCGGGTTCAGGCCTTCCTCGATCAGCCAGTCACTGCCCAGGGTACGGCTGGCCTTGAGCTGGCGCAGTTCGACCTTGTTTTCCTTGTTCACCACCAGTGCGGTCGGCGTACCCTTGAGGTCACGGGTCACGCCTTGCTGGGGCGCCAGGATGGCATTGGCATTGACCCCGGCTTGCAGGCGGGCATGGACGAACATGCCTGGCAGCAGGGTGTGGTCGGGGTTGGGGAAGATCGCACGCAGGGTGACCGAGCCGGTGGTCTCGTCGACCGCGACTTCGGAGAACTCCAGGCGGCCCTGCTGCTTGAACAGGCTGCCGTCCTCGAGCACCAACTGCACCTTGGCGGCGTTGTCGCCGGCCTTCTGCAGCTTGCCGCTCTCCAGGTCACGGCGCAGCTTGAGCAGCTCGGCGGTGGACTGGGTGACGTCGACGTAGATCGGGTCGAGCTGCTGGATGGTGGCCATGGCGTTGCTCTGGCCGTTGCTCACCAATGCACCTTCGGTCACCGCGGAGCGGCCGATACGGCCGCTGATCGGGGCCAGGACCTTGGTGTAGCGCAGGTCGATCTGCGCGCTCTTGAGCGAAGCCTCGGCCTGCAATCGTTTGGCATTGGCGTCGTCGTATTCCTGCTTGGAGACAGCCTGCTCGTCGATCAGCTGCTTGTAGCGCTCGGCCAGGGAACGGGTGGCCTGCAGGTTGGCCTTGGCGTTGGCCAGGTTGGCTTCGTAGACGGAAGGGTCGATCTGGTACAGCTGCTGACCTTCCTTGACCTCGGTGCCTTCCTTGAACAGGCGCTTGAGAATGATGCCATTGACCTGCGGGCGAACCTCGGCCACGCGGAAGGCGGTGGTACGCCCCGGCAGTTCCGAAGTCAGGGTATAGGCCTGCGGCTGGAGGGTAACGACGCCGACCAGAGGAGCCTGCGCCGCAGGCGCTGCTTCTTCTTTCTTACAGCCACTTAGCAGGGTTGCCAGGGCGACGGCGGAAACCAGGGCGGTAACGGCTGGCTTGAATTGCATGAGGATCCTCGGGTCGCTAGAGCTGGGAGACGCTCAAGAATAATGGAAGTGTTTTCAGAAAAGGTGCTATCCGGTGGATAAATAGCTTACTAACGAATATACTTACATTCATGCTTGTTTGTAAATACCGCAAGCGGGTGCAAAGCGCCGCAGCGGATTCGTCGAATAACCCCGGGGCGGGCCTTCAATAGGCCGCCCTGGCCTGAATTACCGCGTGCCGTACGCGCACGCGGGCCATGATGAGGTTGAGCTGCCATGGTCCGTCGAACCAAAGAAGAAGCCCAGGAAACCCGTGCCCAGATCATCGAGGCGGCGGAAAAGGCCTTCTACAAGCGCGGAGTTGCGCGAACCACCCTGGCCGACATCGCGCAGCTCGCGGGCGTTACCCGGGGTGCGATCTACTGGCACTTCAACAACAAGGCCGAATTGGTGCAGGCACTGCTGGACAGCCTGCATGAAACCCATGACCACCTGGCCCGTGCCAGCGAAAGCGAGGACGAACTCGACCCGTTGGGCTGCATTCGCACCTTGTTGCTGCAGGTCCTCAACGAGTTGGTGCTCGATGCCAGGACCCGGCGTATCAATGAAATTCTGCACCACAAGTGCGAATTCACCGATGACATGTGCGAGATCCGCCAGCAACGCCAGAGCGCAGTGCTGGATTGCCACCAGGGTATTGCACTGGCCATGGCCAATGCAGTGCGTCGCGGGCAATTGCCGAGCGACCTCGATGTGCAGCGTGCCGCGGTCGCCATGTTTGCCTATGTCGATGGCCTGATCGGGCGCTGGTTGTTGCTGCCGGACAGCTTCGACCTGCTACGCGATGTGGAGAAATGGGTCGACACAGGGTTGGATATGCTGCGCTTGAGCCCTTCGTTACGCAAATGAGACTTTGTTAATGATTGTGATGAAGTGTTTCCTTCGTACATTAAGACGAAGTTAATGCATTTGCGGAATGGGCCGCTGCGCGGCCCTTTCGCGGCACGAGGCCGCTCCTACGGACGGCGCCGTGCATGACCACGAATCGCGCTGCGCTCACCGCCCCCGCAACTGCCGATCAGGCATGGCCATCGCCGCCACCAGCCCCAGCAACGAGAGCCCGGCACTGGTCATCAACAACAGGCGGAAGGTTTCCATCAACCGCGCCTGGGTGATTGGGTCCGGCTCCCCGGCCTTTAGGCTGCCCAGCAGCGGATTGCCAAGCGCCTCGAAACCACCCTGGTGCAACAAGGCCAGCAACAGGCTGGACATGCATGCCACACCCATCGCCCCGCCCAACGCGCGAAACAGGTTGGTGGTGCTGGTAGCCACGCCGATATCCTTGAGCTCGACCGCGCTCTGGGTGCCCACCAGCGAGGTCGGGAACTGCAAGCCGCAGGCGATACCGGTCAGCAGCATGAACACGGCGCCGAGCAGGGCCGATTGAGGAGGCGTCAGGGCCATCCCGAGGATCGCCAATGGCATCAGCACGAAGCCGATCAGGATCTGTGGCCGATAGCGCCCCGTACGGCTGGTCAGCCGTCCGCCGGTGAAGGCGCCCAAGGGCAGGCCCATGGCCAATGGCAACAGGTAGAGTGCCGCGCTGTCGGCCCCGGCACCGGTGATGCCCTGGTAGCGCAACGGCATCAGCATGGTCAGGGAGATCGACTGGAAGCTGGCGAAGAAGATCGCACACCAGCACAGCACGGCAGTGCGGTTGCCGAACAACTTGAGCGGCAACAGCGGCTCCTGGCAGCGCCGCTCATGGCCGACGAACAGCAACAGGCCGAGCAGGGCGCCGGCCAGCAGGGCCAGGACCGGTGGTGACAACCAGGCGTGGCCCTGGCCGACCAGGGTAATGCCCAGCAGCAGGCTGCCAAGGCCCAGGATCAACAGCAGTGCGCCCAGGTAGTCGACCTGCGCCTCGCGCCGCTGTACCGGCATACCGCCGAGGGCGCGCCGGATCGCCCACAAAGCGAGCAGGCCCAGAGGCAGGTTGATCCAGAACACCCAGCGCCACGACAGGTATTCGGTCAGCCAGCCGCCGAGCACCGGCCCGGCGACGCTGGCCAGGGCGTACATGCTGCTGAAATAACCCTGGTAGCGGCCGCGTTCGCGGGGCGGAACGAAGTCGCCGATGATTGCCTGGCTCACCGAGACCATGCCTCCAGCGCCGATCCCCTGCAGCACCCGCGCCAGCACTAACTGCTGCATGTCCTGGGCAAGGGCGCAGGCCACCGAGGCCAGGGTGAACAGGGCAGTGCCGACGAGAATCATACGCCGACGCCCGTACAGGTCGCCGAGCTTGCCATAGATCGGTACGGCCACGGTCATGGCGACCATGTAGCCGGAAATCACCCAGGCCAGCAGGCCGACGTCGTTGAACTGCGCCGAGATCGCCGGCATGGACACGGCGACGATGGTCTGGTCCAGGGCGCCGAGGAGGATCGCCAGCATCAGAGCGGTGAGGACACTGCGCAGGACAGTCGGGGGCAGGGCGGCAGTCACGTTGTAACCTTTCGAAGTCAATGTCGAAGTGGCGTCGGCAATATTGGGCAGGCGCTGGGCAGGCCCGCATTGTAGCGGAGTTAAGTAGCTTCCTATGTATTATGTGCATCCCCTATGCAAGATCGGCATTGGCGCATTCATCCAGTGCAGCATGGCTGCGTGATATCGTGACTCCACCGCAGCGGCTGAAATACGGGGCCTGCACCAGCATGGTGCAAGGTTTTCCGGCTCCGATTTACCGTCGTTGTATCCCACACCTTCTATTCCTCTGCCTGCATGTCGAGCATGACCGCCCTGATGGCGACGGTTGGAACAGGTCAGGTAGACCCGATTCAGGGGTCGGTAGTCAGCCCGTTCAAATTTTCCTGTTATTGCGGAGTGATCATGCCCAAGGCTTCCCACCACGATCTGCGTTTTGCCTTCCGCGAACTGCTTGCGTCCGGTTCGTGCTATCACACCGCGTCGGTCTTCGACCCCATGTCGGCCCGTATTGCCGCGGACCTTGGCTTCGAAGTCGGTATTCTCGGTGGTTCGGTTGCCTCGCTGCAGGTATTGGCCGCGCCGGACTTCGCCCTGATCACCCTGAGCGAATTCGTCGAGCAGGCCACCCGGATCGGCCGCGTCGCCCAATTGCCGGTGATCGCCGATGCCGACCATGGCTATGGCAACGCGCTCAATGTCATGCGCACGGTGATCGAGTTGGAACGTGCCGGCGTTGCCGCGCTGACCATCGAGGATACTCTCTTGCCTGCGCAGTTCGGGCGTAAGTCCACGGATCTGATCCCGGTGGAAGAGGGCGTCGGCAAGATCCGCGCCGCCATCGAGGCACGGGTCGATTCGGCATTGTCGATCATTGCCCGAACCAACGCCGGCGTGTTGACCACCGAAGAAATCATCGTGCGTACCCAGAGCTACCAGAAGGCGGGCGCCGACGGTATCTGCATGGTGGGGGTGAAGGATTTCGACCAGCTCGAGCAGATCGCCGAGCACCTGACCGTGCCGCTGATGCTGGTGAGCTATGGCAACCCGAACCTGCGCGACGACGCGCGTCTGGCGCGCCTGGGCGTGCGCATCGTGGTCGATGGCCATGCCGCCTATTTCGCCGCCATCAAAGCCACCTATGACTGTCTGCGTCTTCAGCGCGGGCAGCAGAACAAGTCCGACAACCTCAACGCGACCGAGCTTTCGCACACTTATACCCAGCCCGAGGAATATATTCGTTGGGCCAAGGAGTACATGAGCGTCGAGGAGTGACCGGCCTGTTCAGAAATCCTTGTCCCACTCCGGTTCGTCCTGGAACCGCTGCGCCAGGAAGTCCAACATGCTGCGCAGGGTACTCGGCATGTGCTTGCGCGAGGTGTACACCGCATTGAGGCTCAGCTCCCGGGGCCGCGCTTCGGGCAGCAGGCGCACCAGCTCGCCACTGCGCAAGGCCGGTGCGGCCTGGTAGGTCGGCAGCATGGCGATTCCGGCACCCGCCAGGGCGGCCTTCTGCAAGGTCATGGCCTCGTTGGCGCTGATGTTGCCCTGCACCGGCACGGCCACGCTTTGCCCATTCACCTTGAATTGCCACAGGCTGTGCCCGAAATAGGCATGGGTCAGGCAGTTGTGCCGGCTCAACGCCTCGACCTGTTCGGGCACGCCATGTGCGCGCAAGTAGGCCGGGGAGGCGCACACCACCGAGCGGCACACGGTCAGGCGGCGGGCGATCAGGTTCGGGTCCAGGTCGTTGCTGGTGCGGATTGCCAGGTCGATGCGCTCGTCTACCAGGTTGACCGTGCGATCGAGCATCTGCAACTCGACCTTCACCCCCGGGTAGCGCTTCACATAGTCAGCCACCGCATCCACCAACTGGGCTTGGCCAAACGAGGTGCTGACGCTGATGCGCAGCTCGCCGCGTGGTGCTTCGTCAGGCTGTCGCACGGCGGCCTGCAGGTCGCCGGCCAGTTCCAGCAACTGGCGACAGCGGGGCAGGGTTTCCTGGCCGGCGGCGGTAAGGCTGAGCCTGCGTGTGGTGCGCTGCATCAGGCGGGCACCGACCCATTCCTCGAGCTCTGCCAGGTAGCGCGAAACCACTGGCCGCGAGAGCTGCAGGTGATCGGCTGCGGCCGACTGGCTGCCTAGATCGATGACGGTGACGAAGACGCGCATGGCGTTGAGACGGTCCATGATCTGCTCGCTTTCAGAAACAAACTATGTCCAAGCATCGCATTTTTTGTGACGGATCAGGCAACTAAGCTGTTGCCCACTTCTCGCTCACAGGAACAAACACGATGTCGCTGATCAATACGCTGCGCGGCCTGGCCTTGGCCAGCCTAGCCCTGGCCGGCCACGCCCTGGCCGCCGACCCGCTTCACCTGGAGGTCTATAACCCCGGCCATGAAGCCATCTTTCCGGTCAGTTCGGTGATCGTCCGCGGTGAGCACGATGCCATCCTTGTCGATGCCCAGTTCGGCAAGGCCCAGGCCGAGCAGTTGGTCGAGCGCTTGCGCGCCAGCGGCAAGCGCTTGACCACCATCTACATCAGTCACGGTGACCCGGACTACTACTTCGGCCTCGACACCTTGACCCACGCGTTTCCCCAGGCACGGGTGGTCGCCTCGGCTGCCACCGTGGCGCATATCCGCAAGACCATGGATGCCAAGCTGGCCTACTGGGGGCCGCAGATGGGGGCCGATAAGCCTGAGCAACTGGTCGTGCCGCAGGTCCTGGATGGCGATCGCCTGGAGCTGGAAGGCCAGGCGCTGGAAGTCGTGGGCCTGGACGGTCCGCAGCCGGACCGCAGCTTCGTCTGGGTTCCCTCTATCAAGGCAGTGGTCGGTGGCGTGGTCGTGGCGGAGCACATTCACGTATGGATGGCCGATACCCAGACCGCCCAGTCCCATGCCGACTGGCTCAAGACCCTCGAACGTATCGAACAGCTCGGGCCACGTACCGTGATCCCCGGCCATTACTTGGGCCAGAGCAGCCGTTCGCTGGAGGCGGTACGCTTCACGGCCGATTACATCCGTGCCTTCGATACCGAAACGGCCAAGGCCACCGATGCCGCCGCGCTGGTCAAGGCGATGGAGCGACGTTACCCGAATCTTGCCGATGGCAGCTCACTGGAACTCAGCGCCAAGGTGGCCAAGGGGGAGATGAAGTGGTGATGGGCGTTGCCTAGCCTCCAGCTACTCAAGACTTACGCTGCATTCACTGACGAGCTCGCCCTTCGAGCCAGTCCATCAGTTCGCCCAACCCCGCGGGCATGTGCTTCGAAGGGCTGACCAGGTAGTACCCTTTGCCGGTCAGCACCTTCAGCCCGAACGGCATGCACAGCCGGCCACTGCGCAGGTCATCGCCCACCAGCGCCCAATCCCCGATCGCCACGCCGGTGCCCTGGGCTGCCATGGCCATGGCCATGTCCAATGTCTCGAAATGCTGGCGAGGCCCGTGGGGCACGATGTCGGTGCCCGTCGCCTGCAGCCAGAGCTGCCAGTCGTGTTCGTCCCGGGAAGGGTGCAGCAGCATGTGCCGCTCAAGGTCATGTACCTGGGCCAGGGGCAGCGCGCCTTCCAGCAGCGACGGTGCACACACCGGGGTCAGTTGCTCGTCGAACAGCTTGCGCACCTGCAGGCCGCCGTTAGGCTGCGCGCCGTAGACCACCGCGGCGTCGAAGCCTTCGCGGCGAAAATCCACACCATGTTGGACAGTGGTGGTCAGCTCCACCGGCACATCCGGGCGCAGGGCCTGCCATTCCATAAGCCGCGGCAGTAGCCAGCGCATCACGCAGGTAGGCGCCTTGAGCTGCAGCGTGCTATTGCGTTCGCCGACCTCACGCACGCCTTGCTCGATCAATGCGAACACCTGCTGCACCCGAGGCAGCCAGTCCTGGCCCTCGCGGGTCAGGCTCAGGCCACGGGCCTGGCGCTGGAACAGCGGATAGCCGAGGTGTTCCTCGAGGCCGGCGATCTGCCGGCTCACCGCGCCCTGGGTAATGTGCAACTGCTGCGCTGCACGGGTGAAATTGCAGTGCTGGGCGGTGACCAGGAAGGTATGCAGGGCGGGCAAGGGCGGCAGGCGTTTCATTGTCGTAAGCCATGATCCAGGGACATGGCTAGTATGTGTTTTTTTGCATTGTGGCGATAGCCGCGCCTTGCTTCCATGGGCACCTGAACTCAACAAGAACCAGGGTAATTCCAATGGCAACCTGTGGCGAAGTATTGGTCAAACTCCTCGAAGGCTATGGCGTGGACCATGTCTTCGGGATTCCCGGCGTGCATACCGTGGAGCTCTACCGTGGCCTGGCGGGCTCCTCGATCCGGCACATCACGCCGCGCCACGAGCAGGGCGCCGGGTTCATGGCCGATGGCTATGCCCGCACTCGGGGCAAGCCGGGGGTGTGCTTCATCATCACCGGCCCCGGCATGACCAACATCACCACCGCCATGGGCCAGGCCTACGCCGACTCGATCCCTATGCTGGTGATCTCCAGCGTACAGTCGCGCGACCAGCTCGGTGGTGGGCGCGGCAAGCTGCATGAGCTGCCTAATCAGAGCGCACTGGTCGGTGGCGTGGCAGCGTTTTCCCAGACCCTGATGAGTGCCGATGACCTCCCGCAGGCCCTGGCCAGAGCCTTCGCCGTGTTCGACGGTGCCCGGCCGCGCCCCGTGCATATCGAGATCCCGTTGGACGTGCTGGTCGAGCCTGCCGACCATTTATTGCCCGCTCGGCCGGTGCGCACCACGCGTGCTGGTGCCTCGCCCCGCATGGTGGCGCAGATGGCCGAGCGCCTGGCCCTGGCCCGGCGGCCACTGATCCTGGCGGGCGGCGGCGCCCTGGCAGCTGGCCCGGCCCTGGCGGGGCTTGCCGAGCACCTGCAGGCCCCGGTGGCGCTGACGATCAACGCCAAGGGCTTGTTGGCGTCTAACCACCCGCTGCAGATCGGCTCGACTCAGTCGCTGCCAGCCACCCGTGCCCTGGTCGCCGAAGCTGACGTGGTGCTGGCCATCGGCACCGAGCTGGCTGAAACCGACTACGATGTGACCTTCAAGGGCGGCTTCGAGATCCCCGGCAGCCTGTTGCGCATCGATATCGACCCAGACCAGACCGTGCGCAACTACCTGCCGGAGCTCGCCCTGGTGGCCGATGCCGAGCAAGCGGCGCAGGCCTTGCTCGCCGCCCTGCGAGCGTTGCCGCAGCCTGCGCGAGGTACTGATTGGGGCGTCGGTCGTGTGGCTCGCCTGCGCCAGGACCTGGCGGCAGGCTGGGACCAGCCGACCTTGAGCCAGACCCGCCTGCTCACGGGTATCCTGGCGACATTGCCCGATGCGATCCTGGTGGGCGATTCCACCCAACCGGTATACACCGGCAATCTGACCCTGGACATGGACAGGCCGCGGCACTGGTTCAACGCCTCGACCGGCTACGGCACCCTGGGTTACGCGTTGCCTGCGGCCATGGGCGCCTGGCTTGGCAGCGCGGCACATGCCGAGGAGCGTGCGCCAACGGTGTGCCTGATCGGCGATGGTGGCTTGCAATTCACCTTGCCGGAGCTGGCCAGCGCGGTGGAAGCACAGGTGCCGCTGATCGTGTTGCTGTGGAACAACCAGGGGTACGAGGAAATCAAGAAGTACATGGTCAACCGGGCCATCGAGCCGGTGGGCGTGGACATTCATACCCCGGACTTCATCGGCGTGGCCCACGCCTTGGGCGCTGTGGCGCAGCAGGTAGGCGATGTGGCGCAGTTGCAGGCAGCGTTGAAGCATGCAGTGGAGCGCCAGGGCCCGACGCTGATTCAGGTCGACCAGACGCAGTGGCAGGCGGCGGTGGGGGGCTGACGTTCAGCGCAGGGCATTACCGCCCAATCGCGGGACAAGCCCGCTCTCATAGAACAACGCATAACTATTTGATTTTGCGGGCCTTGTGGGAGCGGGCTTGCCCCGCGATCAAGGGCGAAGCCCTTGCCCGGTAGGGCCGCCCGATCGCAGGACTGGCCCCACAACCCCCTGTTCAGCCCGTATTGCCGCGCAATCGCGCCACATCGCGAATCGGCGGCGCGCCGTACAACCGGCTGTACTCGCGGCTGAACTGCGAAGGGCTTTCGTAGCCCACCCGATACCCGGCCACCGCCGCTTCCATACCGTCATTGAGCATCAGCCGCCGTGCTTCCTGCAGGCGCAGTTGTTTCTGGTACTGCAATGGGCTCATCGAGGTCACGGCCTTGAACCGGTGGTGCAGCGTCGAAGTGCTCAGGTTGACTTCCCGCGCCAGCTCCTCGATGCGCAAGGGCAGGTGGTAATGTTGCTTCAACCACGTGATGGCCTGGCTCACGCGGTGGGTCTGGCTGTTGGCCAGGGCGATTTCATATAGGCGATGGCCCTGAGGGCCACGCAGCAACCGGTACAGGATCTCGCGGCGGATCAGCGGCGCCATGACCGGGATATCTCGCGGCGTATCGAGCAGGCGCATCAGGCGTATCAAGGCATCGAGCAACTGCGGGTCACTCTTTTCCACGTACAAGCCTCGGCCAGAAGGCCGGTTGGGTACCAGCATCGGCCCGCTTTCAGCGATCAGCTGGCTGATCTGGGTCGGGTCGATGTCCAGGCGCAGGCCCAAGGTGGGGTTTTCCGGGCTGGCATCCAGGCGCGCGGCGCTGATCGGCAGGGTCACCGACACCACCATGTAGTGCAGCGGGTCGTAGGCGTATTGCTCATCGCCCAGGAACAGGCTCTTGCTGCCTTGGGCCAGGATGCACAGGGCGGGCTGGGCCAGGGTCGGCATCGAGCGGATGTTTTCGCGATAGGCCGTGGGGTAGAGGTCATCGATGGCCGATGCCGGGCCATTGGGTTCGCCAGCATGGCGCAGGATCAAGCCGGCCAGTTCCTGGCGCTGCGATTCCAGTGCGGGGTCGATGGGCATGGGGCGGTTTCCTCTATGGACCGACGCAGCATAGGTTTGGGCAAGGGCAGGCGCTAGTCTAAAGCTGCACCTCGATTGCCTGATCCTGTCGCGCGGCAGGATCAGGCAATCGAGCGACAGTAATCGCCTAACCACGCGCGCAGGCGAGGGCCTAACCTTGGCAGCCTGGTTTCATTGCCCCCTCGTTCATGGAGATCGATCATGACCCTGTCACAACCGGTCACTCACCTGGCTTTCATCCGCGCCAGCAATGGTCGCTCGGCAGAGCTGGGCGCGCGCCTTCGTGACCTGCTGGAACCGTCGCTGCGAGCGCCGGGTTGCCTGAGCTTCGTCGTGCAGCAGTCCCAGGCCGATGGCGACCTTTGGCTGCTCAGTGGCAGCTGGAGCGACCAGCAGGCGATGAGCGGCTATTTCGCATCGCCCACCCTGGACGTCTTCGGTGAGTTGGTGCAGGCCCAGGTGGTCAGCAGCCTGGACCTGCACACCTTCGCCTGAGGCCCGTCGTCACTGTAACGGGTGCGGTAGAATGCCGCCCTTTGACCTAGACACGGATTTGCACGATGGCACGTAGAGAGTTTCCTCGTTTCGAAGCGGTTTCGGCGATGGTTCCCGTCGAAGGTGGCGGCTACAACGCGGCGATTGCCGTGAAGGGGCTAGGCGCCGGTGGCGCGCCGCGCTTTTACAAGGTACTCGACGGCCAGGTGTTCAAGAGCGCAGTGGCGGCCGATGAGGCCGCCTGTGCCGAGCTTGCGCGCCTGCAGGGCGTCAGCGAGGAGGGCGAGCTGCTCTGGTGATCAGCCGTTGACCTGGGGCCGGGTCATCTTGAACAGGTTGCCCAGCTCGAAATAGTCCGCAGGGCCGCCGCCGCGCAGGATCGGCTCGGCCGCCGCGGTGTCGTAGATGCCGTCCTTGAGCAAGTGCTCGGCGATGTGCACCGCCACCACTTCCCCAAGGATCAGCCAGCTCGGCACTGGCGCCTGGTCGGCGCGCTTGAGCTGGACGATCTGGCTCACCTTGCATTCGAAGGCCACCGGGCTTTCGCCTACCCGGGGTACCTCGACCACACGTGAAGCGCTCGGGGTCAGGCCGCTGAGCACGAACTCATCCACATCCGCAGCCACGGCCGCACAGCTCTGGTTCATCTGCTCGGCCAGCGGGCGGGTCGCCAGGTTCCAGACGAATTCGCCGGTCTGTTCAATGTTGTTCAGGCTGTCTTTGCGCCCGACGCTGCAGAAACCGATGATCGGTGGAATGTAGTTGAAGGCGTTGAAGAAACTGTAGGGCGCGAGATTCAGGCGACCTTCGGCATCCTGGGAGGAGATCCAGCCGATGGGCCGTGGGCCGACGATGGCATTGAAGGGGTCGTGGGGCAGGCCGTGGCCTTTGGCGGGTTCGTAGTAATACATCTGCGCAAGGCCTATGGGCCTTTCCTGTGTGTGGACGAAGCGCCTAGTTTGCCAAGGCTTGGCCTGGCTGGAAATGATCGAGCCCGGCCGAAGCCGGGCTGGGTACTCATCTTCAGTGATCAGCTGAAGCGGTGGGCGTTGGTGCGTTCGAAGCCGTTTTCCGCGAAGCGTTGGCCTCCGGTGCGGTCGAAGCCATCTTCGGTGAAGCGTTGGCCGCCGGTGCGGTCGAAGCCATCTTCGGCGAAGCGTTGGCCGCCGGTGCGGTCGAAGCCATCTTCAGCGAAGCGCTGGCCGCCGGTGCGGTCGAAGCCGTCTTCAGCGAAGCGCTGTGCGCCGGTGCGGTCGAAACCATCTTCTGCATAAGTGGCCGACTGGGTTTGGACGGCGCTGAAGGTGTGGGCGTTGGTGCGGTCGAAACCGTCTTCGGCGAATGCACCGGTAGCCAGTGCCGACAGAGCCAGGGTCAGGATCAGTTTGCTTTTCATGGTCGTTGCTCCAGTGGAATCGTGGGGTTGTTTGTTTCTATGGGTTCAATGCTACGCCGATTTAATTGATAAAAAAGCGCAAAAACTAGCGATAAAAAATCGATTTATTCGATTTTTTTGGGGTCGCAGTGCCTCGCTTTGAAGCGGATCGGATCGAGTGGTGAGCGCCGCTTTTATCGAAGAAATGAGCCGGACGAAAAAAGGGGCGCCCCGTCAGACGGGGCGCCCCTTTGGTGCAGGGTACTTGTGAGGATCAGTCAGTCACGATCCGCGAGTGCTTGGCGGTGTCCTTCATGGTGGCATACACCAGCAGAGAACAGGCGATGCAGGCGGTGACGTACCAGTAGAAGCCGGTCTCCATGCCGTGGCTCTTGAACCACAGGGCCACGTACTCGGCGGTGCCGCCAAAGATCGATACGGTCAAGGCGTAGGGCAGGCCGACGCCCAGGGCACGAATCTCGGTGGGGAAGAGCTCGGCCTTGACCACGGCGTTGATCGAGGTATAGCCGCTGACGATGATCAGCGCCGCCATGATCAGGAAGAAGGCGCCCCACCAGGTTTGCACGGTGTGCAGGGTGCTCAGGATCGGCACGGTGAACAGGGTGCCCAGCACACCGAAGGCGATCAGGATCGGGCGGCGGCCGATCTTGTCGGACAGCCCGCCGATCACCGGCTGCAGGCACATGAACAGGAACAGCGTGGCCGCCGAAATGGTGGTCGAGTCGCTGATGCTCATGCCCACGGTGTTGACCAGGTACTTCTGCATGTAGGTGGTGTAGGTGTAGAACGCCAGGGTGCCGCCCATGGTCAAGCCGACCACGGTCATCAGTTCCTTGGGGTGGCGCAGCAGGGTGCGCATCAGGCTTTCCTTGGCCTTCTCCTTCTTGGTGAAGGAGCTGGTTTCTTCCATGCCACGACGCAGGTACAGGGCGACCACCGCGCACAGCGCGCCGATCACGAACGGTACGCGCCAGCCCCAGGCATACAGCTGCTCGGTGGTGAGGGTCTGCTGCAGGATGATCAGCACCGCCAGGGCGATGAGCTGGCCGGAGATCAGCGTCACGTATTGGAAGCTGGAGAAGAAACCACGGCGGTCCTTGCTGGCCATTTCGCTGAGGTAGGTGGCCGAGGTGCCGTATTCACCGCCGACCGACAAACCTTGCATCAGGCGTGCTAGCACCAGGAGGATCGGCGCAGCCACACCGATGGTTTCGTAGCCTGGGGTCAGGGCGATGACCAGGGAGCCAGCGCACATCAGCAGCACCGAGGCCATCAGTGCGGCCTTGCGGCCCTTGCGGTCGGCGTACAAGCCCATCAGCCAGCCACCGATCGGGCGCATGAGGAAGCCCACGGCGAAGATGGCAGCGGTGTTGAGCAATTGTGCGGTGGTGTCGCCGGCCGGGAAGAAGGCCTTGGCGAAGTACAGCGAGAACGCGGCGTAGACGTACCAGTCGTACCATTCGACCATGTTGCCGATGGAACCACTGAAGATCGACTTGAGGCGGCTGGCGGTGGTTTTTTCCGCGGCGGGCGCGGCGACCGCCCCGGAGGGCAGGGTGCTGGCGTTATCCATCAGGGGATACCTTCTCGTTGTTTTTGTGGGAGCGCGCCTGGGCGCGGCTTGAGAAGGCGATTGCAGAAGGTGTGCCAAATGGTGCAACGGGGGCGCA
This sequence comes from Pseudomonas guariconensis, assembly GCF_015680235.1. Classification (GTDB taxonomy): domain Bacteria; phylum Pseudomonadota; class Gammaproteobacteria; order Pseudomonadales; family Pseudomonadaceae; genus Aquipseudomonas; species Aquipseudomonas guariconensis_A. The sequence continues at coordinate 127,859 of NZ_JADLJL010000006.1, read as the reverse complement.
GCGCGCCCCATTGCGGGGCAAGCCCGCCCCTACAGGTCCCTGAAATCCAGGCATTCGCGCCCCCCCTGTAGGAGCGGGTTTGCCCCGCGATGGCTGCGCAGCAGCCCCCATCCGATCACTCGGATAAGCAATATCTTGCTCACTCAGGCAAAACGATAGGCAAGAATCCGCCTATTCCCGCTCGATAAAATCCTCCCGCACCAACCCATGGCGCTGCATTTTTTCGTTCAGCGTACGCCGCGGCAGCTGCAAGGTTTCCATTACCGCCTTGATTTCGCCCTTGTGCTGACGCAGGGCTGCCCGCAGGCACTGGGCTTCGAATGCTTCCATCTGCCCAGCCAGGGATTGCCCGTCCGGCGCCGCTTCGACGTTGGGCGCGTCCAGCCCCAGGGCATGGCGCTCGGCGGCATTGGCCAGCTCGCGTACGTTGCCCGGCCAGTCATGGGCCAGCAGCCGCGCCAGTTGCACGCCCGAAAGGGGCGGTGCGGTGCGGCCCAGGCGTTCGGCCGCGGCCCGGGCAAAGTGCTCGAACAGCAAGGGGATGTCTTCGCGCCGTTCGCGCAAGGGGGCCAGGCGCAGCTCGGCGACGTTCAGCCGGTAGGCCAGGTCTTCGCGGAACCGTCCGGCCCGGGCCTCTTCCAGGAGATCCGGCTTGGTCGCAGCGATGATCCGCAGATCGACGCTGATGCTCTGGTTGGCGCCCAGCCGTTCCAGCTTCTGCTCCTGGATCACGCGAAGCAGTTTGGCCTGCTGGGCCAGGGGCATGCTCTCGATTTCGTCCAGGAACACCGTGCCACCATTGGCGTATTCCAGCTTGCCGATACGCTTGCCCTGGGCGCCGGTGAAGGCGCCGCTTTCGTGACCGAACAGCTCGGCCTCGAACAGTGACTCGGGGATCGCTGCGCAATTGAGGGCCACGAACGGCTTGTCGGCACGCGGGCCGAAGTCGTGCAGGCAGCGGGCGACGCGCTCCTTGCCGCTGCCGGTTTCACCGCGCACCAGCACATTCACCGGCAGGCTGGCCAGGTCCAGGACCTGCCGGCGCAGGTTCTGCAGGCCTTGGGACATACCCAGCAGCGTGCCCTCCAGCCGCGACTTGAGGTCGGCCTGTTGATGCAGGCGCCGGTTCTCCAGCACCAGCTGGCGTTTCTCCAGCGCACGGCGTAGGCTGCCCAACAGGGTCTGTGGCGTGAAGGGCTTTTCCAGGAAGTCGTAGGCGCCGCTGCGCATGGCCTCGACCGCCATGGGCACGTCGCCGTGGCCGGTGAGCAGGATCACTGGCAGGTCCGGGTCCTGTGCCTGCAGTCGCTCGAGCAACTGCAGGCCATCGATGCCCGGCATGCGCACATCGCTGACGATCACCCCCGGGAAATGCGCCGGCAAGTGCGCCAGGCATTCCTCGGCACGGGCGAACAACTGGACGCTGAAGCCGCTGAGGCTCAGCCACTGTTCCACCGCGGTGCGGATACTGGTTTCGTCATCGACGACGATCACCGAATTCAACATACGGGCTCCTGGTCACGGGGCAGGGTGAAGCTCAGACGTGCACCGCCCGGCAGGTTCTCGGCCTGCAACTGGCCGCCGGCCTCCTGAACGATACCGTAGGAGATCGCCAGGCCCAGGCCAAGCCCTTCGCCCACCGGCTTGGTGGTGAAGAAGGGGTCGAAGACCTTGCTCAGGTCCGCCTTGGGGATGCCGCCGCCGGAGTCGATCACGCTCAGCCGCCACTGGCCGTTGTCGGCTTCGATGCGAATCTCCAGGCGTTTGTAGCGTTTATCGGCCATGGCGTCGAGGGCGTTGCGCAGCAGGTTGATCAGCACCTGCTCGAGGCGGATCGCGTCGCCACGGACCCAGGCCGGGCGCGCCAGGTACTGTGCGACCTCGACACCTTCGTCGCGGATGCGCGCCTCGAGCAGATGCAGGGCCTGGTCGACCACGGTCGCCAGGTCCAAACGCTCGCGCAGGCCACCCGGGCTATTGCGGGCGAAGGTCTTCAGGTGCCCGGTCAGTGCTGCCATGCGCTTGAGCATCTGTTCAAGGGGCTCCAGGGCGCGGCGGGCTTCGTCGATGCGGCCATGGTCGAGCAGCAGGCGCAGGGTTTCCAGTTGCATGCGCTGGGTGGTCAGGGGTTGGTTGATTTCATGGGCCAGGGCCGCAGACATCTGCCCCAGCGCGGCCAGCTTGGTCGATTGCACCAGGCCTTCCTGGGCGGTACGCAGCTCACGGGTGCGTTCTTCCACCAAGCGCTTGAGCTCGTCGCGGCTGCGCTTGCGCAAGCGGGCCAGGCGCAGGCGTTGGCTGACGAACAGCGCGGCGAACACCAGGGTCAGCCAGATGGCCGCGGCGGCCAGGGCGGCGTTGCGGCCATCGGCGCTGACCTGGGGCTTGCGCAGCAGGTGCAGGGTCCAGCCTTCGGCTTCCAGCGGCAGGCTTTCCCACAGGTATTCGGCACTACCCTCCGGGCCTTGCACCCGACTCAGGCGGCTGTTGTCGCCGAAATCGGTCAGCACCTGATGCTGCAAGGGCACCAGGGGTTGCTTGTCGTACTGCCGGGTTTCGGCCAGCTCGGCGCGGTCGGCGCTGGAGAGCGGTTGCAGTTCGCGGTAGCGCCAGCCGTCCTGGTTGGCGATGAAGGTGATGCCACGGGCATCGCTGACCAGCAGGATGTCACTGCCCTGGCGCCATTCGCGCTCAAGCTCGGGGAACTCCAGCTTGACCACCATCGCCCCAAGGAATCGTCCCTGCTCGTCGTTGACCGCGCTGGCCAGGAAGTACCCCGGCACGCCGCTGGTGACGCCGACCGCATAGAAGCGGCCGCTGCCGTGGGTGCGGGTCTGCTTGAAGTAGGGGCGAAAGCCGTAGTTGGAGCCGACGTAGGTGGTCGGCAGGCGCCAGTTGCTGGCGGCTATGGCAAGGCCGGTACGATCGAGCAGCTCGAGGGTCGAGGAATTGGCGGCGCCATTGATCCGTTCGAGCTTGTGGTTGAGAGCATCCTGCACAGGCGCGTTGACCGGGCCGCGCAGGGCGGCGATCAGCTCCGGGTCCAGGGCCAGCACGGCCGGCAAGGCGCGGTAGCGTTCGATCAGAGTGTGCAGGGCATTGGCGTACAGGGTCAGCTGCTGGCTGGCCCGGCGGGCGTCGGTCTCCATGGCCTGGCGCTTGGCTTGGTGCATCGCCCAACCGGCGCTGAGCGCGGTGCCGACGAGGATCACCATTAGGATCATGGCCAGGCGCAGGGTACGGAAGGAAAAAAGCATGAGGCAGGTCCTTGGCCTGTGCGGCTGTTTGACAGTGACACGGCGGGCTTCATCGCGGGGCAGTCCCGCGCCTACAGGAACAGCGTCATCCCTGTGGGCGCGGGCCTACCCCGCGATGGGGCCCGCACCGGCACCGCAGGCTTACATCAATTCGAAGCTCTGCTGCTGCACCGCCTCGGAGTCCAGGCCGACCTGGACGTTGAATTGCCCAGGCTCTGCGACCCGTTGCAACTGGCCATTGTAGAACTTGAGGTCGTCCTCGCTGATGCGGAAGGTCAAGGTCCGCGATTCGCCGGCCTTGAGCATCAGCTTCTGGAAGTTCCTCAACTCCTTGACCGGGCGGCTCATGGACGCACTGACGTCCTGCAGGTACAGCTGCACGACCGTCTCGCCGTCGCGCTTACCGGTGTTCTTTACCGTTACCTTGGCCTCGAGCGTACCGCCACGCTTGAGCTGCTGGCTGCCCAGGGTCAGGCCGGAGAGCTCGAAGCTGCTGTAGCTCAGGCCATAGCCGAACGGGTAGAGCGGGCCATTGGGCTCCTCGAAGTACTGCGAGGTGTAGTTGCCCGGTTTGCCCGGCGTATAGGGCCGGCCGATGCGCAGGTGGTTGTAGTACATCGGAATCTGCCCGACCGAGCGCGGGAAGGTGATGGCCAGCTTGCCGGACGGGTTGTAGTCGCCGAACAGCACATCGGCGATGGCGTTGCCGCCTTCGGTGCCGCTGAACCAGGTCTCGAGCATGGCGTCCGCCTGTTCGCGCTCCCACGCCAGAGACAGCGGGCGGCCGTTCATCAGCACCAGTACCAACGGCTTGCCGGTGGCTTTCAGCGCCTTGATCAGGTCTCGCTGCACCTTGGGAATTTCCAGCGTGGTGCGGCTGGAGGACTCGTGGGACATGCCTCGCGATTCCCCGACCACGGCCACTACCACGTCGGACTGCTTGGCAGCCTTCACCGCTTCATCGATCAACACAGCCGCGGGGCGAGGGTCGTCGACGATCTCGGGCGCTGCGAAGTTGAGGAAGTTCAGATAGTCGAACATGGCCTTGTCGCCGGTCACGTTCGACCCCTTGGCATACACCAGCTTGGCTTTGCCCGCCAGCGCGCGGCCCAGGCCTTCGCGCACGGTCACCGAGTGTTCCGGTTTACCGTCGGCGGCCCAGCTGCCCATCATGTCGATCGGTGCGTCGGCCAGCGGGCCGACCAGGGCGATGGTGCCGGCTTTCTTCAAGGGCAGGGTCTGGTTGCGGTTTTCCAGCAGCACCAGGCTGCGGCGCGCCACGTCCCGGGCCGCCTCACGATGCAGGCGGTTTTCGGCGTAATAGTCGGCAACGTCGTGCTCAGGCTTGCCGATACGCACGTACGGGTCCTTGAACAGGCCCATGTCGTACTTGGCGCCGAGCACTTCGCGCACCGCCTGGTTCAGCTCGGCCTGGGTCACTTCGCCGGACTTCAGCAGGCCCGGAAGCTCCTCGCCGTAGAGAGTGTCGTTCATGCTCATGTCGATGCCAGCCTTGATCGCAAGCTTGGCAGCCTCGCGGCCATCCTGGGCCACGCCATGGCGGATCAGTTCCTGGATGGCGCCGTGGTCGCTGATGGTCACGCCCTTGAAGCCCCATTCCTTGCGCAGCAGGTCGTTCATCAGCCAGGTGTTGGAGGTGGCTGGCACGCCATTGATGGAGTTCAGTGCCACCATCACCCCGCCAGCGCCAGCATCGAGGCTGGCGCGGTAGGGCGGCAGGTAGTCGTTGTACATCTTCGGCAGGCTCATATCGACGGTGTTGTAGTCGCGCCCGCCCTCCACCGCGCCGTACAGGGCGAAGTGCTTGACGATGGCCATGATGCTGTCGGGGTTGGCCGGGCTCGAGCCCTGGAACGCCTTGACCATCACCTGGCCGATCTTCGAGGTGAGGTAGGTGTCCTCGCCGAAGCCTTCGCTGGTGCGACCCCAGCGCGGGTCGCGGGCGATGTCGACCATCGGCCCGAAGGTCATGTCCAGGGAGTCGGCCGCCGCCTCGATGGCCGAGGTGCGGCCGACCTTGGCAATGGCGTCCATGTCCCAAGTCGCGGCCAAGCCCAGGCCGATCGGGAAGATGGTGCGTTCGCCGTGGATGGTGTCGTAGGCGAAGAACATCGGGATCTTCAGGCGGCTGCGCATGGCAGCGTCCTGCATCGGCCGGTTCTCCGGCGCCGTGCGCGAGTTGAAGGTGCCGCCGATGCGCCCGGCGGCGATCTCCTCGCGGATCTTCTCCCGGGGCATTTCCGGGCCGATGCTGATCAGGCGAAGCTGGCCGATTTTTTCGGCTTCGGTCATCTGGCCGATCAGGTGTTCGATGAACGCCTGCTTGTCCTGCAGGGGCGGTGCGGAGGGGGCGGCCAGGGCCACCTGACTGGCAAGGCCCATGGCCAGGCCCAGCAAAGACAGTTTCATCATGAATTCCGTTGTCGTGGCCAATGCCGTATCCACGAAGATACGCGCCCGGCCTGAGTTTTCTTGGCGGCTGTTCTTGTACGGTTCGCCGGGCGTTTCTTGGCCGATCCGCCCTGCAGGGTCCAATGCAGCGGCGGATTATGCCTCATCTGGGGCGTGTCATGAGATACACTCCCGCCGACCGGCTGCCGGGACAACAACTATAAGAACGACCGAGAGACCCAGGGCATGACTGTTTTCAACGAATACGAACAGCGCCAGATCGCCGAGGCCATCGCCCGCGCCGAGCAGCGCACCGATGCGGAGCTGGTGACTGTGCTGGCGCGGCGCGCCGACGATTACGCCTACCTGCCACTGTTGTGGGCTGCACTGCTGGCCCTGGCGATACCGGGCTTCGCACGCCTGGCCTTGGGTTGGCCCGATATTCGCACCTTGCTGGTGGCCCAGATGATCACGTTCGTCATCCTCTGCCTGTTACTGCGCAATCCGCGCCTGGCCAGCCACCTGGTACCGCGTCTGTTGCGCCAGCGTCGTGCGTCGGGCCTGGCCCGGCAGCAGTTCCTGGAGCTGAACCTGCAACGCACCGCCGGCGCGACGGGGGTGCTGATCTTCGTCAGCGAAGCCGAGCGCCACGTGGAGATCCTGGTGGACGAAGGCATTGCCCGTCATCTGCCGGACCAGGCCCGCGAGGCGCTCGTCGCGCGCTTCACCGAGCAGGTGCGCCAAGGGCAGACCCTGCAAGGCTTCGTCGAGTGCATCGAAGCGTGTGGCGAATTGTTCAGCGAGCATGTGCCGCCGACCTGCGCGCGCAACGAACTGCCCAACCGCCTGGTGATCCTCGACTAGCCGCGTCCATCGAGAAAGCCTTCGCGCAGGGCGGGCATCGACGTAGAATGCCCGCCATTGCGCGTTGCGCTCCCCGCATTTCGAGGCACCCACTTCCCATGTCCGCCACACCTTCCGCCACCACCGCGCCGGATGCGCGTGCCCAGTTCCTTGGCCTGCTGGCCGATGCCCTGCACGGGGGCAGCCTGGCCAAGCTGGTGCTGGCGCGCCCGGTCGGCGCCGACCAGACCCTGCAGCGGATCATCGCCAAGCCCGTGGTGGTCAAAGGCCAGCCGTGCCTGTCGCTGGTCTACCGTCACCAGACCCGCGACATCACCCGCAACCTGCCGCTGAAGGAGGCCCAGGCACTGGTCGCCGACCTGCTGCCAGAAAGCTTTCGCAATGCCCACCTGTTCACCGCAGAAGGTGAAGTGCAACTGGGCTTCAGCAAGAAGGGCAAGCCGATGCTCCAGCGCCATGTCGCCCAGCCGGCCCGTGAGCAGGCGGGCGCTGCCCACGACCGGGAGAAGAAGCGCTACCTGGAGCTGTCGCGGCCGTTCCTGCGCGACCTCGGCGTGACCGACGCCCAGGGCGCGTTGATTCCGTCGATGTCGCGAAAGTGGAAGCAGATCAACAAATTCATCGAAGTGTTCGACCATGCCCTGGCCAGCGCGCCGCTCGCTGCGGATCAGCCACTGCGGGTGGCGGACTTCGGTTCGGGTAAGGGCTACCTGACCTTCGCCATGCATGACTACCTGCGCAATACCCTGGCCCGTGAGGCGCAGGTGACCGGCGTCGAACTGCGCCAGGACATGGTCGATTTGTGCAATGCCGCCGCCGCGCGCCTGGATCACCCGGGCCTTGAGTTTCAGTGCGGCGACGTGCGCAGCGTGGTGCCGGAGGCCATCGAAGTGATGATCGCCCTGCACGCCTGCGACATCGCCACCGACTACGCCATCCACACCGGCATCCGCTGCAACGCCGCGATCATCATGTGCTCGCCGTGCTGCCACAAACAGATCCGCCCGCAGCTGCACAGTCCAGGGCTGCTGCAACCGATGCTGCAATACGGCCTGCACCTCGGCCAGCAAGCCGAGATGCTCACCGACAGCCTGCGCGCGTTGTACCTGGAGGCCTGCGGGTACGAGACCAAGGTGTTCGAGTTCATTTCGTTGGAGCACACCAACAAGAACAAGATGATCCTGGCGGTCAAGCGCCGGCAGCCGGTGGATAACCGCGCGCTGCTGGAAAAGATCGGGCAGCTCAAGGCGTTCTACGGGGTGCAGGAGCATTGCCTGGAGACGTTGTTGCGTCAGGATGGGTTGATTTGATAGTCCAGCGCCCTTCGATATCAGCCATCGTGTAATGATATGACGGCAACGCCAGCTACGATTACCAGAATGGATGTGGTTTTGCGTAATAGGCTGGTCGGTGCGATGTCCTCGGTTAGAAGAGTTGGAAAATAGCGGGTGGCAAGGAACCCAAACAGTAGGACAAATAAGGGGTGTATGCTGACGACGACGGATACCAACGCAGCACCACCGCCCGCAGACAGAGCCGCCATAAAGAATATATAGCCGCCGACATCGAAAGTGTTGGTGAGGCCGAAGACCCCAAACTGCTTGAGGTTAAACTGCTTCAGATCATGCGTGATCAGCCTTCGGCAATGAGGAATCAAAAGCAGCAGTAAACCACCGAGCGCGTAACCTAGAAAGTTAAAGAGCAGCACGGGCGCTAAACTTGTTACTTTAAGTATCTCGTCTGAAATTACTGTTGATGCTGCGCCAAAAAAAGCGGAAACCAAGATCATCATGATGTGCTTTTTCTGGCCTAGACCGTCAAGGGTCTTACCAGATGCGCATAGCAAGAGGATACCACTCGTTATCAATAAGAAACCTCCCATTTGCCCGTATGTGGGGATGCTATTGAATAGCAGTGCTGAAGCGATGAGTACGAATAGAGGTTCGGATTGGTGAATCGGTATGACAATCGACACATCCATGTCTTCTAGGGAGTAGCTGTAGGCGAAGTATTGCAAAAATATAGCAATGCCTGAAATTAAGTTTATGCAGGCGAAGGCTACGTCTAGGTCTTTGGGCCTTAGGAAAGCATAGATAATGGCGGCGAAAAAAATATTTCCAATGCTCAACAGGAAGATAAAAGAGATGTAATTGGATGTTATGTTATTGATTGCAAATTTATCGATCATGTTGGACAGGCTCCACAGCAGTGGAGCCATGAGTGAAAAAAATAGCCAGCTCATGACGCTTTTCCTAGGGTATCAAGTATCGTTGTTCGGCTTTGATGAAAAAGCACGTTCGAGAAGTCGTCTGTGTCATGGTCGAATATAAAGGTATTTTGGTAAGTGAACGCATGGCTGCTCTCAAAGTCGATGATGTCGCTCAAGAAAGCTGACGCCTCTTCGAACCTTGATGTGTGGTGGAGTTTTAAAAGTTTAATAGCGTTTCCATAATGAGCCGCTTCATCCCTTGCGGCATGCCTTATCCAGGTTGATAAGCAGCGCGGGCCCAGGCTGTCATAAAGCTCAAAGTCTTGTTTGTAGGCTCTTGTGCTGGTGATTTCGTCAAAAGCAATGGATAGCAATATGGTAAATTCGTCGCGCAGGAACGGGGAAATTAATTCGAAGTCAGGTTTCCTGGACTTGATTTTCTGGTCAATATGTTCTTCGCTTTGGGCATAAAGGACGCTGTTTATTTTGCGAAGTCCCCGGTAGTGATTTTGTTCGTCAAGATGCCATAAGCAGACAAATTCGAGGAATTCATCGCTAAGGAACAAGTCTTCTCGCCTAAGAAGGTAAGTCAGGAAGTGTCTTGAGTCGAACTCTGAGCTCATGTCGTGCCAGAAATTTCGTTGGCGTATGTTGATTCTTTTTCTGCAACCGGTAATTGTATCTGGCGTTAAATCTTTCAGCAGCTCTACAGAGGACCAGTCGTAGCACTTCAGGTTGATGGCTGTTTTTGTATGGTTCATGGGCGCACTCCTTGTGCTTACTCTAAGAAGTTTTCGAATTGCCAAGCATCATCGGAGTTGGATTCGCTCGGAAACAGAACTTCTTTGTTACAAGTGGGTATCCATTCCGTGTAGACGCCGACCATGTCGCCTAGGTAGCGTCGAGAAATATCAAGCGCAAACGCGAAGTCCATTTCTTCCGCCTCCACGATGCCTCGCTTGGGGTGTTTAAGCGCCCACTTTATGCCAGCAAGAACGCCAGCTGCTACTTGTAGTGTGGTGGCTGAGCTTGCAGGGTTCAACGTCTGAGCGGTAGTGTTCTTCAGCACGGAGCCGTACCAATACGCATTTTTTTCATGCCCCATGAGAAGTACGCCGAGATAGTCGGCACCACTAATTATTTCATCACCTTTTAACACGCGTCTGTGCCGCTGCGGCCTCAATGAGTTGCCGTTGAGTTCATGCACAGATAGGATTGCATCGTTGCATGGATGATAGGCATAGGTTACGGTCGGTCTATAAATTTCTTGGTCGTTGGGCCTATATGTCAGATAGTCAGATAACGAGAGGGATTCATTGTGGGTGATAAGAAATCCTAAACACGGGCCGCATGCCGGTGTCCAGGTCTTTATCCGGACGGAAGTGCCTGGACGGTTCAGGTAAATTGATTTTTTACACGTGGGTGTATGAAATTTAGCACCGTCAGGTAGTGTCTGTTCATGTGTCCCCCACCCGAGCTCTGAGGGTTGGCATCCTTCTCCAATAAATCCATCCACAGACCATGTGTTTACAAACTCATCCGGATGCTTTGCGATCTTGGCTGCTTGAGTGTCATGCTCGGCGATGTGTATTGTTTTAATGTTTAGTTTCCAGGCCAGTTGCGCCCACTCTTGGCGCGTAGCAGGGATGTGATCGCTCGCTCCCATCAAATCATGTCGAAGGTTGAGCAAGGCTTGTTTGACGAAGTGCGATACCAAGCCGGGATTTGCTCCATGAGCGATGACAGCCGTTGGTCCATTGCGAAACAGCCGTTTCTCCGCGAGAAGGTGCGCTCGCAAAGAGTGGTTCGTTCTTTTTTGGAGGTCTATATTGCTGTTTGTATAGTGCCCGGCCCATGGTTCAATGCAGGTGTCTAAGTATAGAGCTCCTTTCTCTTGGCAAAATAATACGAGTGGGAGAGTTGCGACATCGACGGAAAGATTGATGAGGCAGGTTTCCTCATCTAAATCTTTGAGGGTGTTCGTATAGTTTTCTTTTGTCAGCGCTTGGTTGTGCCAGGTTATAGTGAGCCCATGTGTACGCGTTTGTCTGTCTTCAATGCAAGGCGCAATGATTTTCAGTGATGTGATTGTCTGACCCAGTTCGCTGACGAGAATGGGTAAGAAAGCAGCGGATACCGCCCCGTAACCAATAATTATTATCTTCATCTGCTGGCTCTGTTTGGTTTTAGTCGTGAATGCGTGTGAGCGGTTCGAACTTTATGGTGCATTGCTTGTGAGACTGCTCAGGCAATGTGTGAGCCAGATAAAACAGTAGGAGGCAAAATGGGTCAACGCTTTTCGGGAGGGCTATTGTAATTTCAGCGCGGGACTACAGATGGGGCCTAAAATTTTGTAGGGAGTTTCTTATTTATGGCGGGTGGGGGCGATTTTAAATGTTCAGTGTTTGTGGGTGCGATCAAGCACATGTCCTGCAGGATGAGTCGAGGCAAGAAAATACGTAGAGCCCAAAGCGAATGCATAGGCACTGGGTCTGACCAGATCAGCTTGATAAACGACTAGGATGTTACGGTGATAATGCCGCGATGGATGGCGGCTAACATGCTACTTAGTGATGGCTTGGTGCCTGACCATCGCTGCATGCACCTTGATGGATATTCAGGGCAGTGTGCCACAGACTGTTAAAACAGTTGCTCATGAGACATTATCAATGCAGTGGGAATGTCGGTAGATAGAATCAGGGTGGCTTACCGCCGCTGCATGTAATCCGCGGGTACCTCGATCGCCAATTCCGGGCTACCCAGCGGATGGCTGCTGGCATCGAAGAAATGCAGCTCCGTTTCCGGCATGTCGGCAAACCGCTGAACGAAATGTTGCTTCTGGTTGATGACCGATGCTTCGCTCAGCGGCCGGATGGCAATCGACAAATGCCTTGGCCGAGCCTGACGGATGGCATCGAGCAGGTGCTGGTCGCTGGCGTCCAGATGCTGGCCGAACAGGCACAGGCCTTCGCGTTCCTCGGCCAGTTTCCCCAGCCCCCACGACAGGTAGTCCGACGCGCGAATGGCGCGCAGTTTTTCTTCGCTGCGGCTTTCATTGACGAACAGCGGCACCTCGCCGGGGATGTTCACGGCAAACCCATCGAGCAGTTCGCTGCACTCGGCGCTGCGCAGGCGCGTGGTGCCGTCGGGCAGTTTGAGCAAGTGCAGGCCACCGTGCAGGTGGACGACCCGTGTCCCTTCGCCTGCAGTACGACGCACGTCGAAGAAGCCCTGTTCGTCGAACAGTGCGGCGAAGCCTTCGGGCGCTTGCTGCATGGCCCAGGGCAGCACCAGGTCATAGTTGCTGGTGTAGACGTTGCGATAGTCGCGTAGCGCCTGGTTGATCGTCGCCAGCGTATTACCTGGCACCCGCGCCCAGGGCAGGTGCACGGCGCGTATGGCGTGGATCAGGGCTTCCTTGATCGAGTAGTAGCGGTTCAGCGGTGCGGTGGAGTTGATCGCCAGCGCGGCATTGGCACGCACGGTGGTGTTGAGGATACTCAGGACCGGCTCGAACAGCTCGGTACCCAAGGCCTTGAACAGCGCCTGGTCGCTTACGCCCAGTGCCTTGTGACGGACCCGCTGGGCCTCCTCGAACAACGAGAAGTAACCGAACGGCTTCCACAAGGCGCGGCTGGCGCCGTTGCCCAGCAGCAGGGCAGAACAGGGGTGGCGGTCGTTGAGCACCTGCCAGGCGGGCAAGTGGGCATCGAGAGCGGGCATGATGAGTCCATTAGGCTGGGCGAGAAACGCGGGGACTTTAGCATGCCGGGCACCTTGTGCGGGACAGCCTCCGTGCAATCGCCCGGCCGGCCTTCGCCGTAGATGCCGCTCTTGGGCATGCTTCGTCGAGTGCGGGGCATGCCCTTTTTGTTGACTGTGCTCACACCTCCTGCAATGCCGTTGCCACCTGCATCGCCACCTCGATGAAGGCACGCGCGGCGGCTGTCTGGTAGGCGCCCTTGCGCTGCATGAGCACCGCCGTGCGCTGCAGGTGCAGCGGCTCCAGGTCCAGGGCGGTGAGGTCGGCATGAGCGTTGGCGAGGTTGGCCGGCAGCAAGGTCGACAGTGTCGTGCGGCGCACCACCTCGATCACCGCCCCGATGGCGTTGGCCTCCATCGCCACCCGTGGGCGTACGCCCTGCTCGCGGAAGTAGCGGTCGATCTGCTCGCGGGTGGCGAATTCGCCGCTCAGCAGCACCAGAGATTCTGCGTCCAGCGCCTGTCGCGAGACACGACGGTGCTTGGCCAAGGGGGGGGCCTCGCCGACCACCAACGCCAGGCTCTCGACCAACAGCCGCTGCGCCGCGATGTCCTGGGCATGCACGGGGTCGAATGCGATCCCTACATCCAGCTCATCGGCCAGCAACAGCGCTTCCATGTGTTCCTGGGCGATTTCGCGCAAGGTCAGGGTGATGTTGGGGTGGCGGCGATGAAAGGCCTCCACCAGCGGGCCGATCAGGTAGGTGGTGAAGGTCGGCGTCACGGCTACCCGCAGCGCACCACGGCTCAGGTCGGCGACGTCATGGATGGCGCGCTTGTCCTCTTCGAGCTCGAAACGCAGAAGGCGCCACCAAGCGTGCAGCCAAAGAGACCTGGGACGCCCGAATCTAGCCGCCCACAACCTCGGAAGATGATCGAAGGTTCGTTGCTCACGGCTGGTCTGGATTGACTATGATCTCGCGCTAAGTAGTTGCAGGTCAGTCCTCACGCTCAGCTTCGAGTTCTGTTCTGTTGGTGTATAGGAAGTTGTTCGCCATCCCTCGCTCTACCCATTTCAACACAGCCCGCTCAACCAGCCTGTGGGTTTGGTCGATGGTCAACAGGTTGCGGGTGGAATGGGTGAAGGTTGGGGCGAACCACCGTTCACCGTTGATTGGGAGCTCGAAATCGAAGAGGTGAACATGCGGGCCGGTACCATTCCAATTCTTGATGGCGTCGCTGGCCAGCTTTCTCATGTCGCGCGCTTGTACCCGCATGAAGGCATTCAAGACTACGACATGGTGCGCTCGCAGTAATTTGAGGAACTCATCGACCTCTACGTCGGCGTCGTCATTGATAAAGACCTGATACATCGAATTGTCCTTGCTGTTGCTCGTGGATCATTGGCAGGTCATCCCTTCCAGGTCACGCTGGCATTGCTGCGTTCCTTAAAAGACGCCTGGAGGAACGTGGCGATCGCCAATCGCACACCAAGTTAAAAATAATATGCCCAGAAAGGGGCAAAGTGGGCTGTTTATCTTGCTTCAGGGCGGCGTGTGATTGTGGCGGTCGAGTACAATAGCCTCCCATCAGCAGTGTGCGGTCATGTGTGGCCGCAGCCTCTGGTTACTGGAGTGCGTACAATCGCCACCGTTGCCACTCGTCAATTCCTGAAGAACCTCAGCCAGGATTCGCGACTTCCTGAAGATGTCAAAGCGACTGTGCGGCAACTGTTGAAGCACTTTCCAACATCTCAGGAAGTGCTAACGCTGGCGAAGCGTGAGAGCTATCTTCAAGAAACTGTGGGGTGGGGATCAGCCATACCCTTTTCGCCTTGGGTGAAGGCGATGAGGTGGCGAAGCTGCAGGCGCTGGTCGAGTCTGAAGAGCAAGCGCTGTAGGCCGCATGCCAACTGCTTTCCGTCAAGCTAGTAAACCGATTTATCTATCAACGCTTTTCTCGTAAACCGGATGGTCGAGCCATGGTGCATGAGCATGAGTACAGCCTGCTCGGCGGCATAAACCGAGCTGTCATTGGCCGCTACATCACACTGCTCGCAAGCAGCGTCTCTGCAGCACTGGTGTTTGTGGTGCTCACACTTGTTGATCTGGCAAAGCACTTCAACCTGAACGTCAATGTCCCACCTACGCTGATGTCGCTCATCGGAGCGGGTGTCGTCTTCACCGTTTTGTACGCGGCTTTCAGTCGTGCGGTATGGAAGTGGCCATGGGCGGTTAGATTTCTCAAAGTGCCTGATCTCTCGGGCGAATGGGAGTGCACGGGTACCACGCTTGATGATGAGGGCAACGTCCGTTTCACTTGGCATGCGGTTGTGAACATCACGCAATCTTGGGACAAGATCCGTGTGCGGCTCAAGACAGCGCAGTCGTCCTCTTACAGCATCACTGCAGCCTTGGCGTTTGATGAAGCGGATGGCTACACGCTGCTTTACAACTACAAAAATGAACCTAGGCCCGGAGAGCCCGTGCTCAGGGGGCATCAAGGTAGTGCAAACCTGTTGTTCTCAAAAACGCTGGATACCGCCTCTGGCGACTATTTCAATGGTTATGGGCGGCCTACGTACGGTCGAATGGAGCTGAGAAAGAAGAATGAGCAACGGAGTTAACGAAAGGATTAGCCGGCTGCGCTCTCGTCGTTCGGGTCTCGACCGGGCAAGCGTGGTCACCCAGGATGCCAAGGAATTCATCGTCAACCGTAGCCGGAACCAGGAGGCTTGGGAGAATCGAGCACGCGACAAGCCGCACACCACCTTCGCATTGGGTGCAATGCAGGAAGTCGATCCCACCTACACGAGGATCAGTCTTGAAACCGCTGAGCGCGTTCGCAATCAATTGGAAAAGCGTGTGGGTGGAGGCGTTGCGTTCGAGCTGCAGGGTTCTGTGCCGCTCAACGTTCACATCCGTGGTGTGAGTGACGTCGATCTGCTGATCCTTGATGGCGGTTTCCTGATCTATGATACCAACGGCATGAATGCAGGAACCGGGTATTACTCGGCGACCCCGGGTAAGACGTCAGTGGGGGTGTTGAGTGCTTTGCGTTGGGAAACAGAGCGAGCGCTGCGCGCCGCGTTTCCTTCGGCCACCGTGGATGCCAAGGGTGCCAAGGCCGTGAAAATCTACGGTGCCTCTCTCGCTCGACCTGTCGACGTTGTGCCGGCGCACTGGTACGACACTGCGGCCTATCAATCGTCACGACAAAAGCATGATCGTGCGGTCACGATTCTGAACGCTCACAAGATGTCCACGATCAACAACTGGCCGTTCCTGCATATCAAGAAAATCACGGATCGCTGTGGCTCCACACTCGGTGGTCTCAGAAAATCGATCCGGCTCTGCAAGAACGTCAAGGCTGAGCTGGAGGCGGAGGGGCGGTCAGTTAACCTCTCCAGCTTCGACCTTGCCTCGATCATGTACCACGCCAACATGGGGCACCTGACTGCTGGCTATGTGTACGAGTTAGCGATCCTGGCAGAGACACAGCGCTACCTGGATTACCTCTGGATTTACAAGGACGAGGCCAGGCGGTTGCGCGTGCCTGACGGTTCCCGCGCTATCTTCGACACAGAGGACAAGTTTGACGGCTTGCTTGCGGTGTCGAGTGCCATGGATGAGCTGATGCGTGAGGTCGCAAAGGAGCAGAGTTATGCGCTGAGACTCCAGCTCAAGCCCGGCTTGCAGGAAAGCCGCAACGCGGTGATGCAGTTGTATATTTAATGTGTAGGGAAGGTGCACACTAAACGGCCAGGGGCATTGAGCGCTTGGTCTGGGAAACGGCTGTCGGGGCTTATCGCGCGGATCTGTCGGCCATCCCTGAATGACCTGTTCGATCAATACAGGCGCAGCCCCGGTATGGATGCGATCGCTCGATTGACCCCGGCGTGTATAAGCTCTCAAGGCTATGTTGCATTGCTGACGTCGCTCCAGGTAAGCCTGCGAAGAAACGTCCACTTTTTTGATCATGGCTGTCACATAGAAATGCGATCACGGCTGCGCCAGCATCTGTGCATAGGGCTGCAGCGGCAGCTCCTGGAGAATGGGGCCGCCTCGGAGATGCTAGTCGAAGACCTTTTGGGGTAGAGCGTCCCGGTTTGGCTAACCCTGACTAAACACTTTCCGACCGCATGTCAAAAAAAATCAAGAACGATAGATCTTTGAAGTCAAAGGTTAAAAGCAGCGACAGCTGATGCTACCGAAAGGCGCGATTTCCTCCATGCTCCAAGGGGCAGAGAAGGGCAAGTTGACCTGGCCGATCTTTTTGAGCCTAAAGCAAACACCAGAAAAGCATGCGCCTTAGCGTCCAACCCGATCCCAGAAAAACGGTGGCATGGAGATCCCGCTGTTCTATGGGTCTCTAATACTCCATCTTCAAAAAAATTTTGCAGGGCAGAATTTGATATCCTGCTCAAATTTGTGATGGATGTCACAAACATGGGTTTTTTTGAGGGTGGGAGCATCAGATGCAACCCTCAACGGGGGGGCTTGACGCTTCAGCAATCGTGGAATTTTCTCTTGCGCGGTGCTAGAAGCTGCCCTGTTTTTTGCTCCGGATGTTGCACGGGCGCAATGTACATTTCTTGGTTCATGACGCATATGAGGATGTAGCTTTGAGCGATGTAGGAGTGATCGAGCGTGTGCTATATGTGGTGGATAAGTGCCTCCGAAGCCAATTCCCTGACGACTACCACAAGCGGTGCATGTATGCGTCCTTTGGTATTCACCGGCTCCTTGAGGGAATGGGTTACAAGCCGGAGATTGTCGGCGGAGATTTCTTGGCTTTTGTCATATCGAAGGATGGGCGTGACGCCACGCTCCAAGGCTATGGCTCGCCCAATGAGCCTGTCTCTCACTTCTGGGTGGAGCTCGAAGGAGCGATCATAGACCTCGGGACTTACTACCTACCCACCGAGTCGAGTTACCCTGCAAGCGAAATGCCGGCAATCTACTGGGGGAGGCAGTATGCTCTACCCAAAGGGCTCAGATACCGCGAAACAACGCGCTGTGCGTCATCTGAGTCCTCGTACCTAGATCCACATATCAGAGAGAAGATGACGCCCTTCTTGGAGGCCTGTGTGGTCCGTATGGCGAAGCCACTCGTGAAGCCCAAACTCGGGAAGTGGTTGGCTACCAGTCCCTCGTCTGTACATAAGGCGGCTGTGAAAGGAGATCTCTGGGCAAGGTCGTTGATCCGCTACCAGACGATGCAGGGTTGACAATCAAGGGGTGCGGCCTATTGAGGTCAATAGCCCAAGTGACCGTTCTCAGAGGCATCTGGCCGGACATCCTGGATAACCTGGAGTGATTCTAAGATCACGTTAGTTCGCGACTATTGGAGAGGGGAGTACCTGCAGCCGGGGGGAGCAGGTCAGCAGCCTAGGGATACGCTGCTGACCCAATGACACTACTTCCCGCGAGGTTTCCCAGCGTCGCTGCGCTTGTCGCGGATTTGCCCGTCTTTGTTGCGAGAGCGAGGCTGCTCACCACCGCCTGGCTTCGGGACGTTGACGTTCGGGTTGATAGGGCGACGATCTGTCATACGGAATCTCCTGCGTTCAACAATGTGAGGTACGAGGTGTTCGGTAGGTCGCAAGCCACTTTAGAGGAACCACATCATGCGGTGTTTTGGTCGGTGGCTGGGCACAACATAATGCGCTTCGCTTCAGGCTGCAAGTACCTTGGATCCAATTGTGTGCCGTTTTCACGGAAGCTGGACGAGTGCGTCGAATGGGCGCAGGCAACGGTGAGCGCTACCAGTCAGGGAGGTCGCTGATCATGTATGGCAGACCCAAGCCTCAACAGACCCGAGAAGTGACTGCTAATAAATGCGATCTGTCTCTTGATACGTGGGCCTAATCAATTTTTTGACTTTTAATCAGCCAATAAATTGGCTATTTAGTGGCGATATTTTTAGTCACAATTATGAGTTGCTGCCGCTTCGCTTGTTTTGATAAATATGCACTCGCTGGATGTGACCATCCAGGTGCTCTTTAAACATGACTTGAAATCGGGCTTGCAGTTGTTGACCGGGAAACTGGTCGGCCTTGGGGTTCTCCTTGGCTCTCTTCGCGGCGCAGGTTGTTGCCGCTGCCCTCAATCCTTGGTGCGTAGCGCCTGGGGGTAATCCCACGGTTCGCCAAACGGTGAACTCAACGGTGCCCCTGAAGCGTTGCGCTACGGCGGAGTGAAAGCGGCGGTAAAGCGGCGGACGGCTTATCAAGGACTTGATAAGCAGAACTGTGGTTTGTAGTGGCATCTTCAGCGTTCCTTTCGGCCCGGAAAGCTTGGCGGCGGGGCTAATTCGGCCTGTCGACGGGAACTTGAGTCATGAGCAATTTAAAGAAACTGGCGCGCCGCAAGGCTCGTCATTCGATGCACAGCAATGAAGATGCACGCGTCATCAAAGCGGCCTCACCTGAACCAGTGAAGCCAGGGGGATCTGCTGAGATCAAGGCAAAGGCGCAAGCTGCAGCCAAGTACATCATGCGAATCCCTTACTACTGCTGGTTGTGGGAAAAGGCTTGTAACGGTGTGGAGGTCCTCAGCACAGTAGTAATGCCTTACGTTGAGAACATCCTATGACGCAACAAACCACATCATTCGAATTCCCAGGGGCCGGTTCATCTGGGCCGGCCCCCATTCGGAAATTTTGCCATGGAAGTGCTTCGTTACCCATACAGCCCCATCCATAGTCTCAACGCCCTCGCTCGTGCGCTGGATGAGCCTGCTGAGCGCCTTGTGGCGATTGCCAAACGCAGCTCTCGTCTTTATCGCTATGTTCCCCAGAAAAAGAAAGACGGCATAACCCCGCGTCATACCTATGATGCGCATGAGCCGTTGAAAAGCATTCAACGTAAAATCGTCGATCGAATGCTCACTAAGGTGTCTTACCCTGATTACCTGCAGGGCGGCATCAAAGATGCCCGCAACCCACGTAGCATCTATGCGAATGCACGTGTGCATGCGGGATCAAAGGTTGTCATTCTGCAAGACATTGCCGACTTTTTCCCTTCCATCACCGTCGCGCATGTTCGCGAGGTTTTTTCGAAGCTCTTCGGCTTCTCTCATGATGTCGCCCAGTTACTGGCCAACCTAGTTACCCGGGAAGGGCAGGTGCCGCAGGGAGCGAGCACGAGCAGCTACCTCGCAAATCTTGTTTTTTGGGATATCGAGCCAGCCTTGATCGAGCGCTTGAAGGCGAAGGGACTGCGCTACTCCAGGTTTGCCGATGACATCACGGTGTCCAGTAAAGCGGAGATTACTCAGGATTCGGTCACGCAGATCATCGGCTCTGTCACGTGGATGCTGGGTCAAAAGGGCTGTCGTCCCAAGCGCAGCAAGCTCCACGTGCGCAAGCGCGGCCAGGCACTGATTTCCGACGAAAAAATCAATGCTGTGACGGTCACCGGCTTGGTCATAGACCGCTCTTTTCCCGGTCTGCCCAAGAAGGAAAGGATGGCCATCCGCGCTGCTGTGAAGCAGTTGGAAGATAGCGCCTGTGAATGGCCTGAGGGGCCTCCCGCTGAGGAGAAAAAGGCAATCCAGCGCTTGATGGGGCGCATCGGTCGTCTAATCGCATGTGGCCATCCAGATGGGCAGCGACTTAAGGCACGCGTACGCACGGTAACGAGGCTAGTCCCTTTGATTGAGCGTTACACACCAAACGTGGTTGAAAGCGTAACTCTGAACCAAACTGCTCAAGATCCCGCCCAGTAGGCCTAGATTTCGTACATCGCCTCGCAGCTCTCTCCGGTGCGCTTCTCCTAGGCCTGGGAGATATTGTTCTGCCCATTGAGTCCAAATGATCGATCGTGTTCCGGGAAGTGGTGTAACTCATCATGGCTCTGGCCACTGAGTTTCTTTCTCGAAAGCCTGCGCGACCCGACTTTCATGTCCCGGTGGTTCGTCAACCACCACCATCAGATGGGCGCGATCATCGAATGGGGCAGGCGGCCCGCTGAGGAGCCTCTGGAGAGTTGCAATCAAACGCTCACGGAGCTTGCCGGAAAGCTGGAGAAGCTCCCTGAGGCCGAACGCGCTATCGTCATGAAGGGGGCCAGCGGTGAGCGCTGGATGAAACTGACAAAGAAGGGAATGCTCGACATCGTGAACGGATTGCTGGCACAGCATTGGCCCGATGCGCTGGTATGTGAAGACGTTGCACTGGTCGAACAGTACTAGCGTCATTACGATGACTAGCGAAGTCAGCATCGAGATCAAGGCTCCGAACGGCCACAAGGTCAGGTCAGCGGCAAGCCTACGGGAGTAGCCTGCCAAGCGGCCTCTGAGTAAACGAATGGAGGCTAATCCGCTTGGCTTTCCAGGCAGACAGGTTGCGGGATCTTGGTTTTTTTAGGGGGCAGGTGACAGCACCCAGAGAAGATTGGGCGAGGGGGCAGGAAGCCAGGGGGAGTGGGATCAGAGGCTCTAGATCAAGGGTTGGAGCGGGTAGAGGGAATCGAACCCTCCTCAATAGCTTGGGAAGCTATAGTTTTACCAATAAACTATACCCGCTTCAGAGGCCGACATTTTTACCAGATCCCCCAAGGCCTGGAAAGCCCGAGTGTGTAAAAAGACCTGTCGGCGACTTGTAGCCCAAGGTGATACAGGGCCACAGGTCGCCGAACCTCTCAGATAGCCAGTGCATGCTGCCCCTGTACGTAATGACTGCGTTGACGGGGCTGGCGTACGGTCGGCTTGAGGAAACCGAGCATAGCGGCACGGGTGTCCTCGCAGGCGCTCTTGTGCTCCATGTCTAGGAAGTGGCCGGCGTCGCGGATCACGCTGAAGTGGCTCTGGCCCACGTGCCGGCTGAAGTGCCGGGCATCTTCGACGGTGGTGTACTCGTCACGGTCGCCATTGATGAACAGCACCGGGATGTCGATGTTGCGCGCCGCCTTCAATGCCCGCTCCAGGTCATGGTCAAGCACCTGGTTGATGTGGAAGTGCATCTGCGCGTACTCGTGGCTGTCCAGGCTGCTCACATGCCGGTAGTTGAAGCGCTTGAACAGCGACGGCAAGTACTTGCCGATGGTGTCGTTGACCAGATTGCCGACCTGGTAGCGGTCGCAGGCGGCCAGGTACTGGCAACCGCGTTCCAGGTAGTCGCGCATCGGTGCATTGATGATCGGCGAGAACGAACTCACCACGGCCTTCTTCACCCGCCGCGGCTGGTGCGCCAGCGCCAGCAGGGTGCAGGCTCCGCCCCAGGAGAACGACATCACATGGTCGGCCTCGAAGTGCTCGATCAGCTCGAGGAGAATGTGCGCCTCGGTTTCCTTGCTGATCAGGCGTTCCTGGTGGTTGTGCGGCTTGGACTTGCCCGCGTAGGGCTGGTCGTACAGCACGACGTTGAACTGGGGGTGCAGGTTGCGCACCGTCTGGGCGAAAGAGGCCGTGGTGGCCAGGGAGCCGTTGATCAGGATGATCGTCTTCTCGGCTGCTTCCGCGCGATAGAACTCCGTGTAAACCCGGTACTGACCTTGAATATCAAGCACAGCGATTTCTGGCCTCATGTCATCGACTCCTGGCGCAAAAAGGGTATTCGCGTGACCTAGGGTGCACGTTGTTTATGACAGGTAGGCATTCGCCTGGAAGAGAAACCGGGAGCCCTTGTGTCGATCCTTGGCAGGCGTGTCGACGGTATTTGTTCTAGGTGGGCAATCTGCCGTGCCCCAAGACATCGAGGCCCTGGGTGGCCGGCAAAAAGGCGTCTTGGACTGCGGGAGTGACTGTTTGGTCACATGCAGACCGACCAGTTTGATTCAAGCAGCAGGGTAGGGATCGTGCAAGTGCCGTTTGGAGGATGCGCGACGGAAAAACGCTGGGGGAAGGTGGGCAGCAGGGCCGGCCCAATCGCGGGACAAGCCCGCTCCCACAGGGGCAGCGCTGTCAACAAGACCGAGCAGGACCTCCACAGGCTCATTAGGGGCGGTGCGCTCCTTGTGGGAGTGGACTTGCCCCGCGATTGGGCCCTGACTGGCGACCCGCAGAAGTCAGACCATCGCGATCTCTTCGGCCGTAAGGTCGCGGTATTCCCCCGGTGCCAGGGCTGGGTCCAGGTCGATGCCGCCCATCCGCTCTCGGTGCAAGCCCACCACCTTGTTGTCGAAATGCCCGAACATGCGTTTGACCTGGTGGTAACGCCCTTCGACGATTGCCAGCCGCGCCAGGCGCGGCCCCAGGATCTCCAGATGCGCGGGCTGGGTGGTGAGGTCTTCGAAGGCGAAGTACAACCCTTCGCGGAACCTGGCCGCGTAGTGCTCGCCGATCTCGTCTTCGGTATGCACCTGGTAGACCTTTGCCAGCTTCGTCTTTGGTTGGGTCAGGCGCCTGGACCACTGGCCATCGTTGGTCAGAATCATCAGGCCGGTGGTGTTGTAGTCCAGGCGGCCAGCGATGTGCAGGTCTTCGCGCAACGCGGCCGGCAACAGGTCGAGCACGGTGGGGTGCTGCGGGTCGTGGGTGGCGCTGACGCAACCGGTGGGCTTGTGCAGCATCAGGTAGCGCGCCGGACGCCCAGCCTGGAGCACTTGGTCATCCACTTCGACGCGGCTGAATTCGCGTACGTCTCGCTCGGGCTCGACGGTCACCACACCGTCGACGCGCACGCGCCGCTGGGCCAGCAGCAGGCGGACCTGCTGGCGGTTGTAGCAGGGCAGGTTGGCGAGGAAGCGGTCGAGGCGCATGGGGGCGGTCTTGAGAAAAGTGGCGGATTCTAGCGTGTTGCCGCCGTCTGCGCTGCCTTGAGCCGGTCATCCACCGCCGCGCAGCGCGGGCACAGGCAGGCCTTGTCGCGTAATGCCTCGGGCAGGGCCTGGAGTACCGCCGGGTCGATGGTCACGCCAAAGCACCAGCATGGCTGCGTAGCGCTGCGAGGGTCTGCCAAGGTGCACTGGTTGAGGGCGCCACACGCAGGGCAGCGTTGGGGATCGTTCATGGTGCGAACCGCGATGTACAGGGATGAAGCCGATTCTACCGGGGAAAAACCTTGCCGGCTTCCGGTCGTCGACAACCTGTTTCAATTCATTGCAAAAAGGGCACTGGACCTTCGCTTGATGGTCTGATCGGGTGTCGATGAACGCATTTGCATCGACGCTCGCCAGCGCCGCTGTGTCGGGCAGCCTGCGGTCCAGGAGGCCGCTATGTACCGTCGAATTCTGCTGATCGCCTTGTTGGGCCTGCTCACCAGCGCCTGTGTTCCCTATTACGAGGATGGTAGGTACTACCGCTCGGACTACTACACGAGCGATCGCTACTACTACCCCAGCTACTACCGTCACGACCGTTACTATGTCGCGCCGCAGCCGCGCTATTACCAGCCCCGGTATTATCAACCGGCACCCCGCTACTACCGCTCGGCGCCTTCGCCGTACTACAAGCCATACCCCGCCCACCGCGTGAACCAATGGCATGGCAACCCGCGTAACGACTATGGCAACCGTCAGCGCTACGACTATGGGCGTGACAGGGACCGACACGACTATCGCAACGACAACCGCCGCCACCAGAACGAGCGCTGGCATTCCAACGGCCGTGGTGACGACAATCGTCGGCCTGATGGCCGGCGTGGGGACAACCGCCACTGGCAGCGCTGATCACTGAATTTCAGCTCAGGTCGGCCAGCGGGTGCCGCCCTTCCCACACCTTGGCGAAATGCGCCTCCACCACTGCCGCTGGTACCTGGTCGATATCCGGCCAGTGCCAGCGCGGCTGGTTGTCTTTGTCCAGCAGGCGAGCGCGCACGCCTTCACTGAATTCCGGGTGCCGGCAGCAGTTCAGGCTCATGGTGTATTCCATCTGGAACACCTGGGCCAGCGACAGGTGCCGGGCGCGGCGGATCTGTTCCCAGACCAGGTGCGCAGTCAGCGGGCAGCCTTCGTGCAAACGCTGCCCGGCCTCGGCCAATAGCGGGTCGGCATGCTTGCTCAACCCTGACAAGGCGCGCCAGGCCGCCACTGGATCGGCCACGTCGAGCAGCGCGTCGATCATTTCCCGACGCGGCAGCCACTGGGCTGCGGGCAGTTCGGCACAGGCCCGGTGCTGCTCGGCCTTGAGCAGGCTGTTCAATTGCAAGGCGGTCTGCTCCTGCCAGTTCAACTGCAGCAGTTCCTCGATCAGCGCCTCCTGCTGTTGCTCGCCGAGCAGGCGGTCGGCCAGGCCCAGGTCCAGGGCGTCGCGGGCGTTGATCGGCGCCCCGGTCAAGCCCAGGAACAGGCCGAGCTTGCCCGGCAGGCGGGCAAGGAACCAGCTGGCGCCGACATCGGGATACAGGCCGATGCTGATCTCCGGCATGGCCAGCCGGCTGCTGGGCGTGACGATGCGTACCCCGGCACCTTGCAGCAGGCCCATGCCACCGCCGAGCACATGGCCATGCCCCCAGCACAGCAGGGGCTTGGGGTAGGTGTGCAGGCGGTGGTCGAGCCGGTACTCGGCAGCGAAGAAGGTGGTAGCCAGGGGCGGCACGCTGCCGGGGTGCTCGCGGCAGGCATGCACCAGGGCACGAACGTCGCCACCGGCGCAAAAGGCCTTGGGCCCATTGCCGCGCAGCAACACGCAAACGATGCCCGGGTCTTCGGCCCAGGCGTGCAGGTGTTGGTCGAGCACCTCGATCATCGGCAGGCTCAAGGCGTTGAGCGCCTTGGGCGCATCCAGGGTGGCGATGCCGATGCGCGCGCCATCGACTCCGGTGAGTACCTCGCATTGAATGGACATGGGCAACCTCGCGAACGTCATCGCACAAGTATGGACCTCACGCGTGATCATGCCGGTCGTCGGTCGGATCGATTGACAAGGCCGGACGGCTTACCTAGTGTCGCGCCATTGTTTACGGATGGCCCCATGACTGACGACGATCGCATCAAGCTCGAGCCCGGTTGGAAAGCCGCGTTGCGCGCCGAGTTCGACCAACCCTATATGCAGCAGCTACGCGAGTTCCTGCGCCAGGAATACGCGGCCGGCAAGGAGATCTACCCGCCTGGGCCGATGATCTTCAATGCCCTGAACTCCACGCCGTTGGACAAGGTGAAGGTGGTCATCCTCGGCCAGGACCCGTACCACGGTCCTGGTCAGGCCCATGGCCTGTGCTTCTCGGTGCAGCCGGGCGTGCCCACGCCGCCTTCGCTGGTGAACATCTACAAGGAACTGCAGCGCGACCTCAACCTGCCGATCCCCAACCATGGCTACCTGCAACGCTGGGCCGAGCAGGGCGTATTGCTGCTCAACACCACCATGACCGTGCAGCGTGGCAACGCCGCCTCCCATGCCAACGCGGGTTGGCAGCCGTTCACCGACAGGGTCATCCAGGTGGTCAGCGAGCAGTGCGAGAACGTGGTGTTCCTGCTGTGGGGGTCTCATGCCCAGAGCAAGCAGAAGCTGATCGATGGCACCAAGCACCTAGTGCTCAAGTCGGTGCACCCATCGCCGTTGTCGGCGTATCGCGGGTTCTTCGGTTGCGGGCATTTCAGCCGGACCAACAGCTTCCTCGAGCAGCGTGGGCTGGCGCCTATCGACTGGGCGTTGCCGCCGTTGTGACCTGAAAGAGGGCCGCTTCGCGCCCCATCGCCGGCAAGCCGGCCCCCACCGGATCTCTGTGGGAGCCGGCTTGTCGGCGATGGGGCGCAAAGCGGCCCCTTATGTCAGCGCTGATGCGTCACCCAATACCTGAACAACGGCTCGGCCAGAAACAGCACGAACAACAACCGCATCATTTGCAGCGCCGTCACCAACGGCACCGACAGCTGCAAGGTCTCCGCCGTCAGGCTCATCTCGGCGATGCCCCCGGGCATCATCCCCAGCGTCAGCGAGCGCAGGTCCAGCTGCGTCATCACGCTCAAGGCCCAGGCTGCGCTGGCGGCAATCAGCATGCAGAGGAAGGTCGCCAGCAAGGTACGCCCCAAGAACGACGGTGCCCGCCGGAAGAACGCCCGGTTGAAATGGCAGGCCAGGCCGCTGCCGATCAGCCACTGGCCAACCTGGCTGGCACCGTTTGGCAGGCCGATCTGCAGGTTGCCGGCCAGGCTCACACTGGCGGCTACCAGCAATGGCCCGAACAGCCACGGGTTTGGCTGGCGCAGGCGTTGCCAGGCCAGGGCGACCAGTACGCCAAGCGGTGCGATCAACGCCAGCCAACCCCAGCTGACGCTGCCTGAATGGGTCAGCGGTACGCCATCGCCGAGCAGGAACTTGAACAGCGCCGGTATGCACAGCACCACCGCCAGTACCCGCAGGCTCTGAGCTGCAGCCACCTGGCTGATCACCGCGCCATTGCGCGCGCCGAGGTTGACCATTTCTCCGGCACCGCCCGGCATGCTGGCGAAGAACGCCGTGGCGCGGTCTTCCCCGGTGCGCCGCAGCAACCACACGCTGATCACGCTGGAGAACGTGGTGAACAATGCCCCGAACAGGATCAGGGCGAAATGGCCGGCGACCTGCTCGATCACCGCCGGGGTGAAATGCAGGCCGATGCCGATACCGATGATCCATTGGCCGCATTTGCGGCCGTTGGGGATTTCCGTGAGCTGCCAGGGCGTCAGGCAGCGCACCAGAATGATCGCCAGCAGTGAACCGACCATCCACGGCAAGGGCCAGCCGACCAAGCTTGCGAGAAACCCGCCAGCAAGGCCGACCAGCCCGGTCGCCCAGAACAGCGGCAACGACCGGTCAGGCATCGGCCAGCGCCCGGCGTTGCAGGCTGCGTTTGCGCCAGATGCGCAGCAGCGGCAGGCTCAGCATGCAGAGGGTCAGTACCCAGACGCCCATGCTGATCGGGCTCGACCAGAGGATGCCCAGTTCGCCATTGGAGATCGACAGGGCGCGGCGCAGGTTCTGCTCCATCAGGCCACCGAGGATGAAGCCCAGCAGGATCGGCGACAGCGGGAAGTCCAGCTTGCGCAGGATGTAGCCCATGATGCCGATACCGACCATCAGGAACAGGTCGAAGGTGGTGGCATGCACGGCGTACACGCCGATCCCGGTGATGATGGCGATCACCGGCACCAGGGCCCAGTTCGGCACCGCGAGAATACGGGTGAAGATGCGGATCATCGGGATGTTCAGGATCACCAGCATGATGTTGGCGACGAACAGCGACGCGATCAGGCCCCAGACGATGTCCGGTTGCTGTTGGAACAGCAGCGGGCCGGGGGTGATGTTGTACAGGGTCAGCGCGCCGATCATCACTGCGGTGGTGCCTGAACCCGGTACGCCCAGAGTCAGCATCGGTACCAGGGCGCCGCAGCAGGAGGCGCCGATAGCCGTTTCCGGGGCCGCCAGGCCACGGGCGTCGCCCTTGCCGAACTTGCCTTTGTCACCGGCGATGCGCTTCTCGGTCATGTACGCTACGGCACTGGCCAACGTCGCGCCGGCGCCGGGAAGTACGCCCATGACGAAGCCGAGCAGGCCGCAGCGCACGTTGACGACGAACACCGAGGCCGCCTCCTTGACGTTGAACAGCATGCGCCCGGTGGCCTTGACGGCCTGGTGGCCATGGTGGGTCTTTTCCAGCAGCAGGAGGATTTCGCTGATGGAAAACAGGCCCAGCACCAGCACCACGAACTGGATGCCGTCGGCCAGGTGCACGCTGTCACCGGTGAAGCGGTACACGCCGCTGTTGGCGTCGATGCCGACGCTGGAGAGGAACAGGCCGATCAACGCGGCGATGAACGTCTTAAGTGGTTTGTCGCCGGCCATGCCGCCCAAGGCAACGATGGCGAATACCATCAACACGAAGTATTCCGCGGGGCCGAAGGCGATTGCCCATTTCGCCAGCAGCGGTGCGAACAGCACCATGCCGCACGTGGCGATCAAGGCGCCGATGAACGAACTCCAGGCCGACAGCGACAGGGCCACGCCAGCCAGGCCCTGGCGGGCCATGGGGTAGCCGTCCAGGGTTGTCATCACGGTGGACGCTTCGCCGGGGATGTTCAGCAGGATCGAGCTGATGCGCCCGCCATACTCGCAGCCCAGGTAGACCGCGGCCAGCAGGATCAGCGCCGACTCAGGCGGCAGACCCAGGGCGAAGGCGATGGGGATCAGCAGGGCCACGCCATTGATCGGGCCCAGGCCCGGCAGCAGGCCGACCACGGTGCCGATCAGGGTGCCGGTCAGGGCCGTGACCAGGTTGTACGGGCTCAGGGCGACGCCGAAGCCCTGGCCCAGGTAGCTCAAGGTATCCATGTGTCAGTTCTCCAGTACGTCCAGCAGGCCAAGGGGCAGGGGCACATCCATCACGCGGTCGAACAGCCAGTACAGCAGCAGGCTCATGGCGGCGACCACGACCACGCTGTGCAGCCAGCGGCCGCCGTACAGCCGGGCCATGGGCACGCCGACCAGAATGGCGCTGAGGATGAAGCCCAGAGGCTCGAAGGTGCTGGCGAAGACGAGTAGCAGGCCGACGCAGGCGACGATCTTGACCAGGCTCTCGCGGTCGAGCTCCGGCTCGTCATCCTTGCGCACGATCGGTGTGGGGCGGATGGCCAGGTAGAGCAGGGCCAGGCCCATCAGCCCGAGCATCAGCAGGGGATAGGCACGGGGGCCCACCGGCTCGTAGGAAAACGCGGCCTGGTAGGGCCAGGCCATCACGGCCAGGGCGGCGCACACCGCCAGCAGGGCCAGGGCGAAAAGGCGTTGCAGGATCATGAAGGAATCCTCGTTGTCTTTCGGCAAAACGTGGCCCCTGTGTAGGAGCGGCCTTGTGCCGCGAAAGGGCTGCATGGCAGCCCCGGCGATTGATGCGGTATCGTTCGACACCTGGGGCCGCTTGTGGCCCTTTCGCGGCACAAGGCCGCTCCTACAAGGGGAGCGGCGCAAGGCGGGTCACTGGATCAACCCGAATTCCCGGGCCAGCGCCTTGTAGTCGGCCACTTGCTTCTTCACGTAGGTGTCCAGCTCCTGGCCGGTCATGGCGAACGGGAACAGCTCGCGTTGGTCGCGCAGCTTGGCGAAGTCCTCGGAGGCCAGCAGCTTGTCGAACGAAGCCTTCCACCAGGCGTAGTCTTCGTCACTGACTTTCGGCCCCAGGTAGAAGCCGCGTACCACCGGCCAGACGATGTCGTAGCCCTGTTCCTTGGCAGTGGGGATGTCCTTCATTTCCGGCTCGTCCAGGCGGTTCTCGGCGAACACCGCGAGAATGCGCATGTCACCGCTCTGGATGTGCGGCATGGAGTCGGAGATGTCGGTGGAGCCGACCTGGATGTGCCCGCCCAGCAGCGCGGTGGCGATTTCACCGCCACCTTCCAGGGCCACGTAGCGCAGGTCGCGCGGGTTGATGCCGGCGGCCTTGGCGATCAGCGCGGTTTGCATCCAGTCCTGGCTGCCGACGGTGCCGCCGGAGCCGATCACCACCTTGCTCGGGTCTTTCTTCAACGCCGCGACCAGGTCATCGAGGGTCTTGTAGGGGGAGTCGCTCTTGACCGCGATCGCGCCATAGCTGGTGCCGACCGCCGCCAGCCACTTCACGGCATTTTCATCGAAACGACCGAACTTGCCCTGGGCCAGGTTCAGCAGCGAACCGCTGGACCAGGCCACGAGGGTGCCGGCATCGGCCGGGCGCTGGGCGACCACGGCGTTGTAGGCCACCGCGCCGACACCGCCGGGCATGTAGGTCACGCGCATGGGTTTGGACAGGATCTTCTCGTTGACCAAGGCGCTTTGCACCAGTTTGCAGGTCAGGTCGAAGCCGCCGCCGGGCGAGGCCGGGGCGATGCATTCAGGGCGTTTCGGTTCGGCGGCCAGGGCGTTGCCGGCCAGCAGCAGGCAGCCGGTTGCGAGGACGAGGCGGCGCAGTGAAAAGGTCATCGTCTTTCTCCGTGAGCGTTGTTGTTATTGGGTTACCACAGAGCCACGCTGTAGCTCACCAGCAGCCGCACTTCGTCGGCATCGCGGGCGAAGTTGGAGCGGAAGGTGGCATTGCGCAGGCGTACGGCGACGTCCTTCAACGGGCCGCTTTGTACCACGTACTTGAACTCGGTGTTGCGCTCCCACTCTTTGCCTTCGCCGCCGTCGGCGCGGCTGACGTTGTCGCCGCTGATGTAGCGGGTCATGAAGGTCAGGCCGGGGATGCCCAGGGCGGCGAAGTTGTAGTCGTAGCGCGCCTGCCAGGAGCGCTCGTCGGCACCGGCGAAGTCGTTGATCTGGACGAAGTTGACCAGGTAAGGGTCGGCGCCGTCGACATAGGGGAAGGCGCTGTCGCCGGACAGATGCTGGTAGGCGGCGCTGAACTTGTGCCCGCCTAGGGCATAGCTGAGCATGCCGTTGACGGTGGTGTTGTCGATGTCGCCGGCCTTGGCCTGGCCGGCATCGTCGCTGACCGCCAGGCGCAGGTCGGCGCCGAAGGTGCCCGGGCCCCATGGCTGGGTGGCGACCATGCCGAGGAAGTGCTGGCGATAGATGTCGTCGAGCTGGGCGAAGTGGTAGCTGCCGGTGATGCGGTCGGTGAACTGGTAGTCCAGGCCCCCAGTGTCGAAATGGTCGGCGCTGAAGGTACCGCCGAAGCGGCCGTTCTTGTTGTTGAGGGCCAGGTCTTCCCAGTTGGTGTCGTTGCGGTCCTTGGCCTTTTCCAGGCGTGCACCGGTGAAGGTCAGGCCTTTGATCTCCTTGGAGGTGACCAGGCCACCTTCGAAGGTCTGCGGCAGGATGCGCCCATCGTTGGGCTGCAGGGTCGGCAGTTCGGGGATCAGGGTGCCGATCTTCAGTTCGGTCTTCGAGACCTTGACCTTGCCGGTCAGGCCGAGCTTGGCGTATTCGTCGGCGGCCTTACCGTCGTCATGGGTGGGCAGCAGGCCGCTGCCGGTGCGGTCGGGGCTGGAGTCGAGCTTGATGCCCAGCATCCCCAGGGCATCCAGGCCGAACCCGACGGTCCCTTCGGTATAGCCGGACTCGAAGTTGAGCATGAACCCCTGGGCCCATTCGTCGCGCTTGGACTGCTGGCTGCTGGTGCCATCGCGGAAGTCGCGATTGAAGTACATGTTGCGGGTTTCGAAGGTGGCCGTGCTGTCTTCGAAGAAAGCGGCCTGGCTCATCGGGGCGACACCGGCGAGGGCGACGGCGCTGGCGATGACGGAAGGGCGTACGTACGGGGAACGGGTAGGCGCGAGGGCCTGAGGCTGCGTGGACAGCATCGTCGATGACTCCGTTTATTGTTCTTATCGGTTGCACCTTGCTGGTGCTTTGTTCGGCGCGCGGGGCGACCGTGGTGCGATGCTAGGTAATGAACCTTTCGCTAACCTTTCAGCGTGAAAGGTTTGCCGCGAGGGCTTCACAGGCCCTTCGACGGCGTTACACTCCGCGGCAAAGCCCCACCCGATCAGGGAGAATCCGATGCGTGTGTTGCTGGTCGAAGATCACCTGCAACTGGCCGAAAGCGTGGCCCAGGCCCTCAAGAGCCACGGCCTGACCGTGGACGTGCTGCACGATGGCGTGGCCGCCGACCTGGCCTTGGCCAGCGAGGATTACGCCGTGGCCGTGCTCGATGTCGGCCTGCCACGCATGGACGGTTTCGAGGTGCTGGCGCGCCTGCGCGGCCGTGGCAAGACCCTGCCGGTGCTGATGCTCACTGCACGCAGCGACGTCAAGGATCGGGTCCACGGGCTGAACCTGGGGGCCGACGACTACCTGGCCAAGCCCTTCGAGCTGACGGAGCTCGAGGCGCGGGTAAAGGCCCTTTTGCGCCGCAGCGTGCTGGGCGGCGAACGCCAGCAGCGCTGCGGCCCGCTGGTCTATGACCTCGACACCCGCCGTTTCACCCTGGGGGACGAGGCCCTGACCCTGACCCAGCGCGAGCAGAGCGTGCTCGAGGCGTTGATCGCCCGCCCAGGCCGGGTGATGAGCAAGGAGCAGCTGGCCGCCCAGGTGTTCGGCTTGGACGAGGAGGCTAGCCCCGACGCCATCGAAATCTATATCCATCGCCTGCGTAAGAAGCTCGATGGCCACCCGGTCGCTATCGTCACCTTCCGCGGGCTTGGCTACCTGCTCGAGCACCGCGATGCGTGACAACGGCAGCCTGCGCGGGCGCCTGCTCGGCAACCTGGCGCTGCTGTTGGTGGTGCTGATGCTGGCCAGTGGCCTGAGCGCCTACTGGAATGGCCGCGAAGCCGCCGACACTGCCTACGACCGTACCTTGCTGGCCTCGGCGCGGACCATCGCCGCCGGCCTTTCCCAGCGCGACGGCACGCTCAGCGCCGATGTGCCCTACGTGGCCCTGGACACCTTCGCCTACGACAGCGCCGGGCGCATCTACTACCAGGTGCTGGATATCCACCGCGCGCTCATCTCGGGCTACGAAAACCTGCCGGCGCCACCGCCCGGTACCCCGCGCACCGACGACTACCCGGCCCTGGCGCGGTTCTACAACGCCACCTACCTGGGCCAGGACGTGCGGGTGGTCAGCCTGCTCAAGGCGGTCAGCGAGCCGAACATGAACGGCATGGCCGAGATTCGTGTGGCCGAGACCGAAGAGGCGCGGGTGCGCATGGCCCGGGGGTTGATGGCCGATACCCTGCTGCGCCTGGGCATGCTGGCCCTCGGCGCTCTGGTGATGGTGTGGTTCGCGGTCAGCGCTGCGTTGCGCCCACTGGAACGCCTGCGCACGGCGGTGGAAGAGCGCCAGCCCGACGACCTGCGGGCCCTGCCGGTGGTGCAGGTGCAGCGGGAACTGGGCCCGCTGGTGCGCGCCCTGAACCATTTCACCGAACGCCTCAGGGGCCAGTTCGAGCGCCAGGCGCAGTTCATCGCCGAGGCGGCCCATGAGCTGCGCACACCACTGGCGGCGCTCAAGGCGCGGGTGGAGCTGGGGCTGCGCTCCCAGGAGCCGGAGCAGTGGCGCCAGACCCTGGAGAGCGCCGCCCAGGGGACCGACCGCCTGACCCATCTGGCCAACCAGTTGCTGTCCCTGGCGCGCGTCGAAAACGGCGCCCGGGCCATCGCCGAAGGCGGCGCCCAGCGCCTTGACCTGAGCCAGCTGGCCCGCGAACTGGGCATGGCCATGGCACCGTTGGCCCATGCCCGGGGCGTGGCCCTGGCCCTGGAGGCCGAGGCGCCGGTGTGGCTCAAGGGCGAGCCGACCTTGCTCAACGAATTGCTCAGTAACCTGGTGGACAACGCCCTGGCCCATACGCCGAAGGGCGGCAACGTGATCCTGCGGGTACTGGCGCCAGCCGTGCTCGAGGTGGAGGACGATGGGCCGGGCATTCCCCTGGAGGAGCGCGAACGGGTATTCGAGCGCTTCTACCGACGCAGTGCCCAGGGCACCGGGCTGGGCCTGGCGATCGTTGGCGAGATCTGCCGGGCACACCTGGCCCAGATCAGCCTGCATGACGGCGAGAAGGGTGGGCTGCGGGTGCGGGTGAGTTTTATCGCCGATTGATCCAGCCGCTGACAGCTCACCCACCTGTGCCAACCCCTGTAGGAGCGGGCTTGTCCCGCGATCAAGGGCGAAGCCCTTGCCAGGCGACGGTGATATCAGGCCCGACCTAATCGCGGGACAAGCCCGCTCCTACAGGGGAGGACCAGCGCTCTGCTAGCGCAGCATGCTCCGCGCATCGAGCAGGTCGGCGACGTCCAGTTCCATGCCCTGGGGCAAGCCCAGGTGCTGGTAGGCCGGCAGGGCAGCCAGTGGGCGGCTGCGGTTGCGATGGCTGAGCAGGCGTGCGATCTGCACGATATCGATGTAGTCGATCTTGGCGGTGCGCCGGTCCAGGTCCTGTACCTGGCTGGGCAGCTTGACCAGTTGTTCGGGGAACTCCCAGGCACTGAGGATCTTGTCGCCCAGCACCGGGTGGATCTGCTCGATCACGTAGTGCAGGCACACCGGGTCCGAGAGCAGCTCGTTATGCTCCTCGGCGTAGATCAGCACCGGCAGCGCACCGATCTGGTGGACCAGCCCGCCCAGGGTGGCCTGGTCAGGCTTGAGCTGGGTGTAGCGCCGGCACAGTTCATAGCTGATGCCGGCCACATCCAGGCTGTTGGCCCAGATATCGCGCAACTTGTGTTCTACCGACGGCGAGCGGGCATGGAAGATCTGCTCGATCACCAGGCCGATCGCCAGGTTACAGCTGTAGTTGATGCCCAGGCGGGTAATGGCGGTGTGCAGGTCGGTGACTTCCACCGAGGCCCGCAGCAAGGGGCTGTTGACCACCTTGATCAGGCGCGCTGAAAGGGCGGCATCGCGGCCGATCACCCGGCTCAGGGCGGCGACGCTGATCTCGCTGTCCTCGGCGGCCTCGCGGATGCTCAGGGCAACTTCCGGGAGGGTCGGCAGGACCAGGTCGTCCTTTTCGATGGCTGCGAGCAATTGTGCTTGAACCATCTCGGCCAGCTTGTTCATGTAGCTTCTCTAACGCAGTGGTGCGGCCCCGCCCAGGCGGCGGGGCAGGCTGGTCAGCGCAGGATTTCCCGGTCGCGGTCCAGTTCGTAGGGCAGGCTGAGCACTTCCAACCTTGGGCCTTCGAGGCTGCCCAGGTGCAGGTTGTCGTCTTCCACCGCCTCGGCGCTGAGCACTGCCAGCAACTCGCAACCTTGGCCGGTGCTGGCGGCGATCACCACTTCACCCACCGAGGAGCCATGGGTGGGCGAGAAGATCTCGGCACCCGGCGCGGGCACGGTGTCTTGGGCCAGGGCCAGGCGGTACTGGCGACGCTTGAGCTTGCCCAAGTACTGCATGCGCGCGACGATCTCCTGGCCGGTGTAGCAGCCTTTCTTGAAGCTCACGCCGTCGACGGCTTGCAGGTTGATCATCTGCGGGATGAACAGCTCGCGGGTCGGGCCCATGACCTGGCCGATGCCCGCGCGGACCTGGCCGAGCAGCCAGTCGTTGAGGGGGGCTTCGGTCAGGTGCGTGGCGAGCACCTGGCGCACGGTGTGCGCTTGCGCGGCAGGGGCCCAGAGCTCCACGCGGCCGCTGCTGACCGCGATGGCGATCAGGTCGTCATGGCGTACCGTGGCACCCGCCTCGGCAGGTATCGCCAGGCCCAAAGCCTGCAGCGCGGCATCGCCCCGCTGCAGGCCGAAACGCGCCCAGACAGCGCTCTCGTCGGCCAGGGTGGCCTTGGAGAACACAGCATACTTCTTGAGGTCGGCCAACTGCGCGTCGAGCAGTTCGCTGGCCATGGCCAGCAGGTAGCCGTTGCCTTCAGGAAGGATACGGAAGCTCGACTGCATGCGACCCTTGACCATGCAGCGCGCACCGAGGCTGGCGTGCTCCAGGCTGAGGTAGTTGAGGTTGCAGGTCAGCTGGCCTTGCAGGAACTTGCCGGCGTCGGAGCCGCGGACGGCGAGGATGCCCTCGTGGGACAGGGGACAGAAGAAAGCGGAATCGGCCATGGGTCATCGCGGTTGCTTGAGACTGGCGGCCATCATAGAACGCTGGTAACAAAATAGGTAGGTGACTAGACCAACGCCTTGTGCCGCCGCGACCGCCCCGCTGTATACTGGCCGCCCATTCGAGGAGGGCCCCATGGTCGAACAAACTGAACTCAACCGGCTTTTCTGGCACAGCCGCCGCGGCATGCTGGAACTGGACGTGCTGCTGGTGCCATTCACCCAGGAGGTCTACCCCACCCTGAGCGAAGCGGACCGCGAGCTGTACCGTCGCCTGCTGACTTGCGAAGACCAGGATATGTTCGGCTGGTTCATGGAGCGCACCGAGTCCGACGACCCCGAGTTGCAACGCATGGTTCGCATCATCCTGGATCGTGTCCAGCCCAAGTGAGCATTTCCAGTGCCGTTGGCGAGGCTCACGCCTGCTGCTGACGGCCTACCTGGCCTGCCAGGTGCTGGCATGCTTGGCCCTGATCTCGAGCGCGCTGCCCTGGTGGCTCGGCCTTTCCCTTGCCGTTGCCTGCCTTGCCCATGCCTGTTGGGTGATTCCCCGACACATCCTGTTGACCCACCCCGAGGCCATTACCGGCTTGCGTCGTGACCCGTCGGGCTGGCGTGTGTTCAGCCGTGCTCGAGGGTGGCAACGGGTGCGGTTATGTCGGGACAGCATGGCGTTGCCCGGGTTGGTGGTGTTGCGTTTCGCAAGGCCGGGGGCTTGGCTTGGCCAGGGTCAATGCGTGCCGCGCGACGCCTTGGATGCCGAGCAGCATCGGCGCTTGCGGGTGCGACTGAAGTTCAGTCGCAGGCGGTGGGCCATTGCGCAGGGCGAGCAGCAGCGCTGAGCCAGGGAGAACTGCCTTGTTGCTTGCCCGGCCCTATCGCTGGCAAGCCAGCGCCCACAGGTACGGCGGCCGTAGGACAGGTGGGAGCCGGCTTGCCGGCGATGGGGCAAGCACGAATCTCAGAATGGCTCGAGGACGGTGTCCTTGGCCTCGGGCAGCATCCCCGGGTAATCCAGGGTGTAGTGCAGCCCTCGGCTTTCCTTGCGCTGCATCGCCGAGCGGATCATCAGCTCCGCCACCTGGGCCAGGTTGCGCAGCTCGATCAGGTCGCGGCTGACCTTGTAGTTGCTGTAGAACTCGTCGATTTCGTCCAGCAGCAGGCGTACGCGGTGTTCGGCGCGTTGCAGGCGTTTGCTGGTGCGCACGATGCCTACGTAGTCCCACATGAAGCGCCGCAGTTCGTCCCAGTTGTGCGCGATGATCACGTCCTCGTCCGAGTCGGTGACCTGGCTCGCGTCCCAGCAGGGCAGGGTGGTGGGCATGCCCACTTGCTCGAGGTGCGCCTCGATGTCGGCGGCGGCTGCGCGGCCATAGACGAAGCATTCGAGCAGCGAATTGCTGGCCATGCGGTTGGCCCCGTGCAGGCCGGTGAAGCTGGTTTCGCCGATGGCATACAGGCCAGGCACGTCGGTGTGCCCGCGGTCGTCGACCATCACCCCGCCACAGGTGTAGTGGGCCGCCGGCACCACCGGGATCGGCTGACGGGTGATGTCGATGCCGAATGCCAGGCAGCGCTCGTAGACCGTGGGGAAATGGCTCTTGATGAAGTCGGCCGGCTTGTGGCTGATGTCCAGGTACACGCAGTCCACGCCCAGGCGCTTCATCTCGTGGTCGATGGCCCGGGCCACGATATCGCGGGGGGCCAGCTCTTCGCGCGGATCGAAGCGTGGCATGAAACGCTCGCCGTTGGGCAGGCGCAGCAAGGCACCTTCGCCGCGCAGGGCCTCGGTGATCAGGAAACTCTTGGCCTGGGGGTGGTACAGGCAGGTGGGGTGGAACTGGTTGAACTCCAGGTTGGCCACCCGGCACCCGGCGCGCCAGGCCATGGCGATGCCATCGCCGCAGGCGCCGTCGGGGTTGCTGGTATAGAGGTAGACCTTGGCCGCGCCACCGGTGGCCAGCACGGTGAAGCGTGCGCCGAAGGTGTCGACTTCGCCGGTGTTGCGGTCCAGCACGTAGGCGCCCAGGCAGCGGTCGCCCGGCAGGCCCAGGCGACGCTCGGTGATCAGGTCGACCGCCACTCGCTGCTCCAGCAACTCGATGTTCGGCCGTTGCCGGGCCTGAGCCAGCAGCGCGGTGAAGATGGCCGCGCCAGTGGCATCGGCAGCATGGATGATGCGCCGATGGCTGTGCCCGCCCTCGCGGGTGAGGTGGAATTCGAAGCCGCCGTCATCGACGCTGTAGTGCTCGTCACGGGTGAAAGGCACGCCTTGCTCGATCAGCCATTCGATGGCTTCGCGGCTATGCTCGACGGTGAAGCGCACGGCGTCCTCATGACACAGGCCTCCACCGGCATTGAGGGTGTCCTCGACATGGGACTGCACGGTATCGGTGTCATCCAGCACCGCGGCGACGCCGCCCTGGGCCCAGAAGGTCGAACCGTTGGCCAGGTCGCCCTTGCTCAGCACGGCGATGCGCAGGTGGCTGGGAAGGTTCAGTGCCAGGCTCAGGCCAGCGGCACCGCTGCCGATCACCAGGACATCATGTTGGAATTGTTGGCTCATGTCTTGACACTAGTAATCTTGAGAGGGGGAGCGGCACAATAGTCATGCACAGATGGCATTGTGAAACTATCGTTGATCCTGTCCGGCTGCCTTTATAGCAGCCACAGGTGCCTGATTTCCAATGGCATCTGCGCCGTCGAGGCGATCTTTGTGGGAACTTTCCGATACCGGCGGAAATCCTAAGAAGGCTGCCCGTACGTCACTGAATGCCGCGGCGATGCATGGCAGCAGCTCTATCCGGGCTGACACGTGCGTATTCGAGACCTGATTATCGACGCAGCCGGCCATGTCCGCGCTGCGTCTTTCGTGC
The DNA here is from genome assembly GCF_015680235.1 of Pseudomonas guariconensis. Classification (GTDB taxonomy): domain Bacteria; phylum Pseudomonadota; class Gammaproteobacteria; order Pseudomonadales; family Pseudomonadaceae; genus Aquipseudomonas; species Aquipseudomonas guariconensis_A. Next base: position 89,212 of record NZ_JADLJL010000006.1, on the reverse strand, counting down.
GAGCCGACCAAGGGCCGCAGGAAACTTGCTTGGAGGGGAGAACTTTTGCGCAAACGCCGAGTCTATGGTTGCAAGCCTGAACGATGGCTGTTGCAACGCTCCTTCGAGATCACTGAGGAGTGTTCATGCTAACCCAGGAAGAGGATCAGCAGCTGGTCGAGCGCGTGCAGCGCGGCGACAGGCGAGCGTTCGATCTGTTGGTGCTGAAGTATCAGCACAAGATTCTCGGGTTGATCGTGCGGTTCGTACACGACACCCACGAGGCCCAGGATGTCGCGCAGGAGGCTTTTATCAAGGCCTACCGGGCGCTGGGAAATTTTCGCGGTGACAGTGCGTTCTATACCTGGCTGTACCGCATCGCCATCAATACGGCGAAGAACTATCTGGTATCCCGTGGAAGACGGCCGCCAGACAGCGATGTGAGCTCCGAGGATGCGGAGTTTTACGACGGCGATCATGGTCTCAAGGATCTCGAGTCCCCAGAGCGCGCGTTGTTGCGGGATGAAATCGAAGGCACTGTCCATCGCACCATCCAGCAGCTGCCCGAGGACCTGCGCACGGCATTGACCCTACGTGAGTTCGACGGACTGAGTTACGAAGACATTGCCAGCGTCATGCAATGTCCGGTGGGTACCGTGCGCTCTCGAATCTTCCGCGCTCGGGAGGCCATAGACAAAGCCCTGCAACCGTTGTTGCAGGAAACCTGAGACAGCGGCGACAGCCAAGAGAGGAACCGCCATGAGTCGTGAAGCTTTGCAGGAATCGCTGTCCGCGGTGATGGATAACGAAGCGGACGAACTGGAACTGCGTCGGGTGTTGAACGCCGTCGACGATCCTGAAACCCGTGCCACCTGGTCGCGCTACCAGGTTGCCCGCGCAGCCATGCACAACGAGCTGGTGCTGCCGAAACTCGATATCGCCTCGGCGGTGTCCGCTGCGCTGGCCGACGAAGCCGTACCTGCCAAGGTCAAGCAAGGCCCATGGCGCAGCATCGGCCGCCTGGCTGTCGCAGCCTCGGTGACCGTGGCCGTGCTCGCTGGCGTGCGCCTGTACAACCAGGACGAGATCACCGGTGCCGAGCTCGCTTCCCAGCAGCCAGCCCAACAAGGCCTGAGCGTGCCACAAAGCAAAGGCCCGGCTGTTTTGGCAGGCTATAGTGAAAGCAGTGAGCAACCGACCGGGCCGATGGCCAACGGCGTGCTGCAGAACCAGGCCGGCTGGGACCAGCGTCTGCCAGGCTACCTGCGCCAGCATGCCCAGGAATCCGCGCTCAAGGGCACCGAAACCGCTCTGCCCTACGCACGCGCCGCCAGCCTGGAAAACCGTTAAGTAAGGAGGATCATGCGCGCGCTACCTCTCCTGTCGCTGCTGCTCGGCAGCTGCATGACGGTGCCGGCACTGGCGGCCAACTCCTCGCCCGAGGCGAGTGAATGGTTGAACAAGCTGGCACGGGCCGAGCAAGAGCAGAGTTACCAGGGTTCCTTCGTCTACGAGCGTAATGGCAGCTTCTCCTCCCACGATATCTGGCACCGCGTCCAGGACGGCAAGGTCAGCGAGCGTCTATTGCAGCTCGATGGCGCGGCCCAGGAAATCGTGCGCGTCGATGGCAAGGTGCAATGCGTCAGTGGGGCCCTGGCCAGTGGTGTAGGCACGCCACCGGACTCCGCACCGCGTGTACTCGATCCCCTGAAACTGATGAGCTGGTACGACTTGAGCGTGGCAGGCAAGTCGCGGGTCGCCGGTCGCGATGCCGTGATCGTCACGCTCAGCCCACGGGACCAGCACCGCTACGCCTTCGAATTGCACCTCGATCGCCGCACCGGCCTGCCGCTGCGCTCGTTGATGCTCAACGACAAGAGCCAGTTGCTCGAACGTTTCCAGATGACCCGCCTGGACACCGATGACCTGCCCACCGACGATGACCTCAAGGCCAGCGCCGCGTGCAAGCCGGTCGAGCGTGTCGCCTCGGCCAGTACCGAGGCCGTCGCTGGCTGGCGTTCGGATTGGCTGCCGCCGGGCTTCGAGCTGATCAACAGCTCGGTACGCCGCGACCCGAAACGCGACAGCATGGTCAGCAGCCTGATGTATGACGATGGCCTGGCACGCTTCTCGGTGTTCCTGGAGCCTGTCAACGATGACGTCGGCCCCGACACGCGGGCGCAGCTGGGGCCAACGGTGGCGGTTTCGCGCCATCTCAATACGCCCAAGGGCAAGGTCATGGTCACGGTGGTCGGGGAGATTCCCCTGGGGACCGCCGAGCGTGTCGCCTTGTCCATGCGCCCCCAGGATGCCCAGGCGCGCCAATGATGGCGCGCTTTCCTACAACACGTAGGTCATGCGGCTGACATGAAATTAAAGCATTGTCATTTGCAATCCTTTCGTAAATTTTTTATAGGTCAGGCTTCTCGGGGTCTGGCCTTTCTTGCTTGTGCAAGGGCCTTACTTTGTTAACTACGCTCGTTGTGACGGGAGCCGTATGTCGATACCACGCTTGAAATCCTATCTCTCGATGTTCGCCGCCGTGCTGATGCTCGGCCAGGTGCTCACCGCCCAGGCCGAGGAAGCCCTGCCAGACTTCACCACCCTGGTCGAGCAGGCCTCGCCGGCGGTGGTGAACATCAGTACCAAACAGAAACTGCCGGACCGCCGTGTCGCCGCCGGGCAGATGCCGGACCTCGAAGGCCTGCCCCCGATGTTCCGCGAATTCTTCGAGCGCAACATGCCGCAGATGCCGCGTTCGCCCCGTGGCGATCGCCAGCGTGAAGCGCAGTCGCTCGGTTCGGGCTTCATCATCTCCAGCGACGGCTATGTGCTGACCAACAACCATGTGGTGGCCGACGCCGACGAGATCATCGTGCGCCTGTCCGACCGCAGTGAACTGCAGGCCAAGCTGGTCGGCACCGACCCGCGCACCGACGTGGCCCTGCTCAAGGTCGAGGGCAAGAACCTGCCGACCGTCAAGCTGGGTGACTCCGAGAAGCTCAAGGTCGGCGAGTGGGTATTGGCCATCGGTTCGCCGTTCGGCTTCGACCACTCGGTGACCAAGGGTATCGTCAGCGCCAAGGGCCGGACCCTGCCCAATGACACCTACGTGCCGTTCATCCAGACCGACGTGGCGATCAACCCAGGCAACTCCGGTGGCCCGCTGTTCAACATGAAGGGCGAGGTGGTCGGTATCAACTCGCAGATCTTCACCCGCTCCGGCGGCTTCATGGGCCTGTCGTTCGCCATCCCGATCGACGTGGCGCTGGATGTCTCCAACCAGCTGAAGAAAGACGGCAAGGTCAGCCGCGGCTGGCTGGGCGTGGTGATTCAGGAGGTCAACAAGGACCTGGCCGAATCCTTCGGCCTGGACAAGCCTGCCGGCGCCCTGGTGGCCCAGGTGCTCGAAGACGGCCCGGCGGCCAAGGGCGGCCTGCAGGTGGGGGACGTCATCCTGAGCATGAACGGCCAGCCGATCGTCATGTCGGCTGACCTGCCGCACCTGGTGGGCAGCCTCAAGGACGGCGACAAGGCGCGCCTGGACATCATTCGCAACGGCAAGCGCCAGAACCTGGACATCACCATCGGCGCACTGCCGGAGGATGATGCCGACATCGGTACCGGTGGCCAGAGCGGCGCCGAGCGCAGCAGCAACCGCCTGGGCGTTTCCGTGACCGACCTGACCGCCGAGCAGAAGAAGTCGCTCGAGCTCAAGGGCGGCGTGGTCATCAAGGAAATCCAGGACGGCCCGGCAGCGCTGATCGGCCTGCGCCCAGGTGACGTCATCAGCCACCTGAACAACCAGGCGATCACCTCGGCCAAGCAGTTCACCGAAATCGCCAAGGACCTGCCGAAGAACCGTTCGGTATCCATGCGCGTACTGCGCCAAGGCCGCGCGAGCTTCATCACCTTCAAGCTGGCGGAATAAACCTGAAGGTGGCGTAGGAAAAGGGCAGCTTCGGCTGCCCTTTTTCATGAATTTCATGAAATATGCCGCCGATCGCAGTACATCCTGTGGGGCGGGCTTGCCCCGCGATTGGCTCGACTCTGTTATCGAACCCGTGTGGCAAGGGGCTGCGCCCTTGATCGCGGGGCGGGTAGGTCGATACTGCGCCTGTTCCCGTAGGGTAAGCATCGGCTGCCATGCCGCTTGATCAGGAATCTCCCATAACCCCGCGGCTTGAGGTACAATTCCCGGCTATTTTTCGGCGGGCGTCCGGCTCGCAGCCTTTTCGAGTGTTGACCCGTGAGTGATTTGAGTCATATCCGCAATTTCTCCATCATCGCCCACATCGACCATGGCAAGTCGACGCTGGCCGACCGTTTCATCCAGATGTGCGGTGGCCTGACTGCGCGCGAAATGGAAGCCCAGGTCCTCGATTCCATGGACCTCGAGCGCGAGCGCGGTATCACCATCAAGGCCCACAGCGTCACGCTGCACTACAAGGCCCAGGACGGCAAGATCTACCAGCTGAACTTCATCGATACCCCCGGTCACGTCGACTTCACCTATGAAGTCAGCCGCTCCCTGGCTGCGTGCGAGGGTGCGCTGCTGGTGGTGGACGCCGGTCAGGGTGTCGAGGCCCAATCCGTGGCTAACTGCTACACCGCCATCGAGCAGGGCCTGGAGGTCATGCCGGTACTGAACAAAATGGACCTGCCCCAGGCCGACCCGGACCGCGTCAAAGACGAGATCGAGAAGATCATCGGCATCGACGCCACCGACGCCGTGGCCTGCAGTGCCAAGAGCGGTATGGGTGTGGACGAGGTGCTCGAGCGCCTGGTGCAGACCATCCCCGCGCCCGAAGGCGAGATCGACGCACCCCTGCAGGCGCTGATCATCGACTCCTGGTTCGACAACTACCTGGGCGTCGTCTCCCTGGTCCGTGTACGCCATGGCCGGGTCAAGAAAGGCGACAAGATCCTGGTCAAGTCCACCGGCAAGGTGCACTTGGTCGACAGTGTCGGCGTCTTCACCCCCAAGCACACCCAGACCGCCGACCTCAAGGCCGGTGAAGTGGGCTTCATCATCGCCAGCATCAAGGACATCCATGGTGCCCCGGTCGGTGACACCCTGACCCTGTCCTCGACCCCCGAGGTCGAAGTGCTGCCCGGCTTCAAGAAGATCCAGCCGCAGGTCTATGCCGGGCTGTTCCCGGTCAGTTCCGACGACTTCGAGGACTTCCGCGACGCGCTGTCGAAACTCACCCTGAACGACTCCTCGCTGCAGTACCTGCCTGAAAGCTCCGACGCCCTGGGCTTCGGCTTCCGTTGCGGCTTCCTCGGCATGCTGCACATGGAGATCATCCAGGAGCGCCTGGAGCGCGAATATGACCTGGACCTGATCACCACCGCGCCGAGCGTGATCTACGAGCTGGTCCTCAAGACCGGCGAGACCATCTACGTCGACAACCCGTCCAAGCTGCCGGACGTCTCTGCCGTGCAGGACTTCCGTGAGCCGATCGTCACCGCCACCATCCTCGTGCCCCAGGAGCACCTGGGCAACGTCATCACCCTGTGCATCGAGAAGCGTGGTGTGCAGCGCGACATGCAGTTCCTCGGCAGCCAGGTGCAGGTGCGCTACGACCTGCCGATGAACGAAGTGGTGCTGGACTTCTTCGACAAGCTGAAGTCGACCAGCCGTGGCTATGCGTCGCTGGACTATCATTTCGATCGCTACCAGTCGGCCAACCTGGTCAAGCTGGACGTGCTGATCAACGGCGACAAGGTCGATGCTCTGGCGCTGATCGTTCACCGCGACAACGCCCACTACAAGGGCCGTGCGCTGACTGAAAAGATGAAGGAACTGATCCCTCGGCAGATGTTCGACGTGGCGATCCAGGCAGCCATCGGCGGCCAGATTGTGGCGCGTACCACCGTCAAGGCACTCAGAAAGAACGTACTGGCTAAATGCTATGGCGGTGACGTCAGCCGTAAGAAGAAGCTGCTGGAGAAGCAGAAGGCCGGTAAGAAACGCATGAAACAGGTCGGCAACGTGGAAATCCCACAGGAAGCCTTCCTCGCCGTGCTCAGGTTGGATAGCTAGGTCCTATGTCGCTAAATTTCCCGCTGTTGCTAGTCATCGCCGTTGCCGTCTGCGGCCTGTTGGGCTTGATCGACCTGCTGTTCCTGGCCCCGCGCCGGCGAGCGGCGGTCGCCAACTACCAGGGCAGCGTCAGCCAGCCTGAAATGGCTGTGCTCGAGCGCCTGAACAAGGAGCCGTTGCTGGTTGAATACGGCAAGTCGTTCTTCCCGGTGCTGTTCATCGTACTGGTGCTGCGTTCGTTCCTGGTCGAGCCGTTCCAGATCCCTTCGGGGTCGATGAAGCCCACCCTGGAAGTGGGTGACTTCATCCTGGTGAACAAGTTCTCCTATGGCATTCGTCTGCCGGTGATCGACAAGAAGGTCATCGAGATCGGTGACCCGCAGCGGGGCGACGTGATGGTGTTCCGCTACCCCAGCGACCCGAACGTCAACTACATCAAGCGCGTGGTCGGCCTGCCGGGTGACCAGGTTCGCTACACCAGCGACAAGCGCCTGTATGTCAATGGCCAGCCGGTAGCCGAGCAACTGGTCGGCACCGAGCCCGGTACCCTGGGCAGCGCCCAGCTGTACAAGGAAAAACTGGGCGAGGCCGAGCACCTGATCCGCAAGGAGATGAGCCGCTACCGCATGCCGCCGGACCAGCAATGGACCGTGCCTGCCGGCCATTACTTCATGATGGGCGACAACCGCGACAACTCCAACGACAGCCGTTACTGGGACGACCCGAACATTCCGAAGGAACTGCACGGCATGGTTCCGGATCGGAACATCGTCGGCAAGGCCTTCGCGGTCTGGATGAGCTGGCCGGAGCCCAAGCTCAGCCACTTCCCCAACCTGTCGCGGGTTGGCCTGATCCATTGATACCCAACGGCGCTGTCTGGCAGACAGCGCCGAATGCATTTCTGACATAGGCTGTGTTCTCAGGGATCGAGAGATTCTGCTGCCCACAAGGTGGTGGACCACAGCCAAACAGTCTTTCAGGATGTTGATTTGAACAACGCGTTGAACAACCCACGGGTGGCCCCATGAGTGCTTCCCTTGCCCGCCTGGAGCGCAAGCTCGGCTATACCTTCAAGAATCAGGACCAGATGCTGCTGGCCCTGACCCATCGCAGCTATGCCGGGCGCAATAACGAGCGCCTGGAGTTTCTGGGCGATGCCATCCTCAACTTCGTGGTCGGCGAAGCGCTGTTCGAGCGTTTCCCCCAGGCCCGGGAAGGCCAGCTGTCGCGCCTGCGCGCACGCCTGGTCAAGGGCGAGACCCTGGCCCGTCTGGCCCGTGGCTTCGACCTGGGCGAGTACCTGCGCCTGGGCTCGGGTGAGCTCAAGAGCGGCGGTTTTCGCCGCGAGTCGATCCTGGCCGATGCGCTCGAGGCATTGATCGGTGCGATCTACCTGGACGCCGACATGGCGGCGGCGCGCGAGCGCATTCTGGCCTGGCTGGCCGGTGAGTTCGACGGCCTGACGCTGGTCGACACCAACAAGGACCCCAAGACCCGCCTGCAGGAGTTCCTGCAGTCGCGTGCCTGCGAACTGCCGCGCTACGAAGTGGTGGATATCCAGGGCGAACCGCACTGCCGTACCTTCTTCGTCGAATGCGAAGTGGTGCTGCTGAACAACAAGAGCCGTGGCCAGGGCGTGAGCCGGCGTATCGCCGAGCAGGTCGCCGCTGCCGCCGCATTGATCGCCCTGGGCGTGGAGAATGGCAATGACTGATAGCAACCCGACCCGCTGCGGCTATGTGGCCATCGTCGGCCGCCCCAACGTGGGCAAGTCGACCTTGCTCAACCACATCCTCGGCCAGAAGCTGGCGATCACCTCGCGCAAGCCGCAGACCACCCGCCACAACATGCTCGGCATCAAGACCGAGGGTGACGTGCAGGCGATCTACGTCGACACCCCCGGCATGCACAAGGCCAACGACAAGGCCCTGAACCGCTACATGAACCGCAACGCCTCGGCGGCCCTGAAGGACGTCGACGTGGTTATCTTCGTGGTCGACCGTACCCGCTGGACCGACGAGGACCAACTGGTACTCGAGCGCGTCCAGTACGTCACTGGCCCGGTGATCCTGGCGGTCAACAAGACCGACCGCATGGATGAAAAGGCCGAGCTGATCCCGCACCTGCAATGGCTGCAGCAGCAACTGCCGAACGCCGAGATCGTGCCGATCTCCGCCCAGCAGGGGCACAACCTCGAGGCCCTCGAGGCGCTGATCGCCAAGCACCTGCCGGAGAACGAGCACTTCTTCCCCGAAGACCAGATCACCGACCGCAGCAGCCGCTTCCTGGCCGCAGAACTGGTCCGCGAGAAGATCATGCGCCAGCTCGGAGCGGAGCTGCCTTACCAGATCACCGTGGAAATCGAAGAGTTCAAGCAGCAAGGTCACGTGCTGCACATCCACGCGCTGATCCTGGTCGAGCGCGACGGGCAGAAGAAGATCATCATTGGCGACAAGGGCGAGCGCATCAAGCGTATCGGCTCCGAGGCGCGCAAGGACATGGAGCTGCTGTTCGACGCCAAGGTCATGCTCAACCTCTGGGTCAAGGTCAAGGGCGGCTGGTCCGACGACGAACGTGCCCTGCGCTCGCTGGGCTACGGCGACCTGTAACCCCACAGGCTGGTCACCCCCCCTGTAGGAGCGGCCTTGTGCCGCGAAGGGCTGCGTTGGCCCCCACGTTCAAGCGTCGCTGCATGACGAATTGGGGCCGCTTCGCAGCCCCTTCGCGGCACAAGGCCGCTCCTACAGGGGCATATGCCGAACTGGGGCGAGTGATTTCCATGGAACAACCTGTCGGCCAACCGGCCTACGTGCTGCATAGCCGTGCCTACAAGGAAACCAGTGCGCTAGTGGACTTCTTCACGCCGCAGGGCCGCGTGCGGGCCGTGCTGCGCCGTGCTCGGGGCAAAGGCGGCAGCCTGGTGCGCCCGTTCGTGGAGCTGGAAGTAGAACTGCGTGGGCGTGGTGAGCTGAAGAATGTCTACCACCTGGAGAGCATCGACATTGCCGGCTGGCTGCACGGCGACGCCCTGTTCAGCGGGCTCTATCTCAACGAGCTGCTGATGCGCCTGCTGCCGGCAGAGGCCCCGCACCCCGGCTTGTTCGAACACTATTCCCTGACGCTCCAGGCCCTGGCCGCCGGGCGTGCACTGGAACCCCTGCTACGTGCCTTCGAATGGCGCCTGCTGGACGAGCTGGGGTATGCCTTCGCACTGGACCGCGATATCAACGACGATCCGATCGAAAGCAGCGGCCTGTACCGCTTGCAGGTGGATGCAGGCCTGGAACGGGTGCACCTGGCGCAGCCCGGGTTGTTCACCGGTGCCGAGCTGCTGGCGCTGGGCCAGGCCGACTGGGCGACACCTGGCGCCTTGCTGGCCGCCAAGCGCCTCATGCGCCAGGCCCTGGCGGTGCACCTGGGCCCCAAGCCGCTGGTCAGTCGGGAACTGTTTCGCAAGCGCTGAGCACATCGTATGCTGTGGGGCTAACACTTCAGGAGAGCCCTTTCGTGACTCACAGCAACCGCATGCTTCTTGGCGTCAATATCGACCACGTGGCGACTCTGCGCCAAGCCCGGGGCACCCGTTACCCGGACCCGGTCAAGGCCGCGCTGGATGCCGAGGAGGCGGGAGCCGACGGCATCACCGTGCATCTGCGTGAAGACCGCCGGCACATCCAGGAGCGCGACGTGCTGTTGCTCAAGGATGTGCTGCAGACGCGCATGAACTTCGAAATGGGCATCACCGAAGAGATGATGGCCTTCGCCGAGAAAATCCGCCCGGCGCACATCTGCCTGGTGCCGGAAACCCGCCAGGAACTCACTACTGAAGGCGGCCTGGATGTCGCTGGCCAGGAAGCGCGGATCAAGGCCGCTGTAGAGCGCCTGGCGCGTACGGGCGCCGAGGTTTCGCTGTTCATCGACCCGGACGAGCGTCAGATCGAGGCTTCGCGTCGCGTCGGCGCACCTGCCGTCGAGCTGCATACCGGCCGTTACGCCGATGCCCAGACGCCCACCGAAGTGGCCGAAGAGCTGCAGCGTATCGTCGATGGCGTGTCCTTTGGCGTGGGACAGGGGCTGATCGTCAACGCCGGCCACGGCCTTCACTACCACAACGTCGAGGCAGTAGCGGCGATCAAGGGCATCAACGAGCTGAATATCGGCCATGCGCTAGTGGCCCATGCCCTGTTCGTCGGTTTCAAGGCGGCGGTGGCGGAGATGAAGGCGCTGATAGTGGCCGCTTCCCGCTGATTTTCCGCGTGGCCTGATCGCGGAACAAGCCCGCTCCCACAAGAGGCGCGCAAAATCAGATGGTTATGCGTTGTTCTACGAGAGCGGGCTTGTCCCGCGATCAGGCCGGTACGGAAAACATCATTCCGCGCGAAACACTAATGCGAACTGCGTCGGCCCCAGGCTTTGGCTGCTGACCTCGACCCGCCCTCCATGCAGCTGCATGATCGACTTCACGATCGCCAGCCCCAGGCCGGTCCCGCCTTCCTGCCGGGAACGCCCGCTCCCGGCACGATAGAAGCGTTCGAACAAGTGCGGCAGGTGTGCCTGGGCAATGCCCGGCCCCTGGTTTCGCACCGCCAGCCTGACTTCGTCGCCCCGACGCTCGATCGTCACGTCCACCACGTGGTGCTCAGGGCTGTGCCGGATGGCATTGCTCAGCAGGTTGGACAGTGCCCGCTGGACCATGAGCCGATCCCCAAGTGCGGTGCCCCACCCCCGCAAGCGCAGTTCGACCCCCTTGAGCTCGGCACTGAAGGCGAACAACTCGACGACTCGCCCGGCTTCCTCGGCCAGCGCCAGCGGCACCTGGGTGAGCTGCGCCTGCGGCTGGCTGGCCTGGGCGAGGAAGAGCATGTCGTTGATGATGCGGTTGAGCCGGGTCAGTTCCTCGACGCTTTCTTCCAGGGCTTCCCGGTAGCGCAGACCCTCGCGCTCGCGAGCCAGGGTGACCTGGGCCTTGCCCATCAGGTTGCCGATGGGCGTGCGCAGTTCGTGGGCCAGGTCATCAGAGAACTGGGACAGTTGGCTGACGCCTTGGTCCAGGCGGTCGAGCATGACATTGATGGCCCGGGCCAGCTCCGCGAGCTCCTGGGGCAGGCCGCTGTCGGGCAGGCGATGCTCCAGGTCCTGGGCTGACACCCGACCGGCGATGCGGCGGAAATGGCGCAATGGGCGTAGACCTCGTTGAACCAATTTCCAGGCACTGAAGCCGATCAGTAGCAGCAATAGCGGCAGGGCCCATAGGGTCGAGTGCAGGTAAGCCTGGAGCAAGGCGCTATCGTCCGCGCGGTTGAGTGACATCATCACCCGCACGGGCGTGTCGTCGCGCAGGCGCATCAGGCGGGTGGCAGTGAGGAACTGGTTGCCGGCTGTGTCGCGCCAGGTATGGAAGGTCAATCGGGATTCGACCGGCAGTTGGCTCGCCTGTGTCGCAAGGGCCGGGCCCAGGCTCAGCAGCAAGGGGTGACGACCGTTCAGGGCCAGCACGCTCAGGCTCAGGTTGTCATGGCCCATGACCAAGTCGAGCAAAGGGTGGGCGCGTCTGCCCAGGTCTTCGTTGCGCATGTCCACGCGCAGGTTGTGCTCGACCTGCAGCATCTTGCGCGTCAGGTCCTTGCGCGCGCGGCTGTCCAGTTCGTGGTCCAGGGCGAACACCGCCAGGCAGGCCAGCAGCATCACCAGGGCCGCGCCCATGAGCGTCACCGTCAGGCCCAGGCGAACGGACAGGCTTGCCTGCTTCACGGGCGTGCCTCGAGCACATAGCCAACACCGCGTAGAGTGTGGATCAGCTTGTCGTCGAACGGGTCGTCGATCTTCGCCCGCAGACGCCGGATCGATACCTCCACGACGTTGGTGTCGCAGTCGAAGTTCATGTCCCAGACCAGCGAGATGATCTGCGTGCGCGACAGTACCTCACCGCTCTGGCGCATCAACAGGTGCAGCAGGGCGAACTCCTTGGCAGTGAGGTCGATGCGCCGGCCGGCACGGAAGGCGCGGTGGCGGCCGGGGTCCAGTTCCAGGTCGGCGACGCGCAGGGTGCTCGGTTGCAGGTGTTGGTCGTTGCGCCGCAACAGGGTGCGGATGCGCGCCAGCAACTCGGGAAACTCGAACGGCTTGAGCAGATAGTCGTCGGCGCCTAAGTCCAACCCCCGGACCCGGTCGGCCAGGCGACCGTGGGCCGTAAGCATCATGATGCGCGTGGACGACTCCGCCCGCAGGCGCTGCAGCACGCTCCAGCCATCGAGTTCAGGCAGGTTGACGTCGAGAATCACCAGGTCGTAGGGCTGTTGCCTGGCCAGGTGCAGGCCGTCGATACCGGTGTGGGCACAGTCGACCACGTAGCCGTTCTCGCGCAGGCCTTGTTGCAGGTAGTCGGCGGTACGCAGTTCGTCTTCGATGATCAGTAGGCGCATGGGCAGGGCTCGTGTGCTGAAAGGCGGCGATTCTCGACCCTGTAGCAGGATCAGGGTCAAGGGCAGGGATGTTACGGCATGCGAATGGCGGGGGGGCGTGGATAACGGATTTGTAATGCAGCGGTCATCCTGGCGATAGACCGGTGCTTTTCGGGGGAGGTGTACGAGGGGGCACGCCTTGCAACACTGTAATGTCCGCCTCACCTTGGCGTTAGCTGTGCCTCGCTAGGATGGCTCCCATGAATGGCTATCACGAGGCAAACACGATGAACCTGACCAAGTATCTGTTGCTCGCCGTACTCACCCTGGGCAGCACCGCGGCGCTGGCCGAAGGCGGCGCCGAACGTTCCCGCCAGTTCTGGGAAGCCTTCCGGCAAGACCAGCAGCGTATACACGGCGACAAGGAACAAGCGGTGGTGGAGCGTGAGCGCAAGGCGCAGGAGCGAGCCCGCAAGCTGGCCAAGGATTGACGGTATCGTCGCCTTCGCAGGCGCTCCTCTGTCGAAGGCGGGTTTGGCGTTCCAAGGGCCACACCGCTTCTCCCACAGGGTCAGGCTGGCGCTCAACCTTGTGAGAGATTACCCAGCCCTTCGGGTTGCGCTGTCGCGCAGAGAACAAGCTGCTAGCGCCACCTCCTGTGGGAGCGGCGGTGCGGCGGTCCGACTTGTCCCGCGATCAAGGGCGAAGCCCTTGCCAGGCGACGGTGATATCGGGCCCGGCCCAATCGCGGGACAAGCCCGCTCCCACAGGGCCTGCGAAATCAAATAGTTATGCGTTGTTCTATGAGAGCGGGCTCGCCCCGCGATGGCCGCGCAGCGGCCCTGATTCGCCCAGACGGAACGTCTTTTTTATTTGCGCGCCAGCAAGGTGGCGCGGCGCGGGGCCGGTAGGCCTTCGACCGTGCGGCTGTGGTCGTTCGGGTCGAGGAAGTGCTCGAGCGACTGATAGCGCATCCAGTCGGTACTGCGCTGTTCCTGCACGCTGGTGACGCTGACGTCCACGCAGCGCACATCGCTGAAACCGGCACGGCGCAACCAGCGCTCCAGGGCCGGTACCGACGGCAGGAACCAGACGTTGCGCATCTGCGCATAGCGGTCCTCCGGTACCAATACCTGATGTTCATCACCCTCGATCACCAGGGTTTCCAATACCAATTCCCCGCCTTTTACCAGGCAATCCTTGAGGGCCAGCAGGTGCTCGATGGGCGAGCGACGGTGGTAGAACACGCCCATGGAAAACACCGTGTCGAAACCTTCGAGGTTGGCCGGCAAGTCTTCCAGGGCGAACGGTAGGTGCCAGGCGGGCAGGTCGGGCAGGTACTTCTGCACCGCCTGGAACTGGCAGAAGAACAGCCAGTTCGGGTCGACGCCGATCACCATGTCGGCACCGGCACCGAGCATGCGCCACTGGTAGTAGCCGTTGCCGCAGCCGACATCGAGCACGCGCTTGCCCTTGAGGTCCAGGTGCGGGCTGACCCGCGACCACTTCCAGTCCGAGCGCCATTCGGTGTCCACATGCACGCCGAACAGGTCGAACGGCCCTTTGCGCCAGGGCGACAGGCCCATCAGGGCGTCGTGCATCCGGGTACGAGTGGCATCGTCGCAGGCGCAATCCAGGCGCAGGCCGTTGGCCAGGTCGACCTCGCTCGGCGTCAGCTGCGGCAAGGCGTCCAGGGCACCGCGCCAACGGTCGAGATCACCATGGCCTTTTTCCAGCTTGGCCTGCAGTTGTGTCTGCAGGCCCTGGGACCAAGCGGCAAGCGGGGTTCCCGCCAGGCGGCGGACGAGGGGAGAGAGATCGATCATGGCAGGGCAATCAGCGAGGCGAAGTTAAGGCATTGGAACCAGGGAACGACCTTGGAGAACCCGGCGTCGCGCAGGCGCTGCCTGTGGGTTTCCAGGGTGTCGGGCTTCATCACGTTCTCGATGGCACTGCGTTTCTGGGCGATTTCCAGTTCGCTGTAGCCATTGGCACGTTTGAAGTCCAGGTGCAGTTCATTGAGCAGCGCCTGCTCCTGGTCGTCTTCGAAGCGCAGCTTCTCGGAAAGGATCAGCGCGCCCCCAGGCAGCAGGGCCTGGCGGATGCGGCCGAGCAATTCCAGGCGTCGCTCGGGCGCGATGAACTGCAGCGTGAAGTTCATCGCCACCACCGAGGCCGGCTCCAGGGGCAGGGCGAGAATATCCGCCTCGAGCACCTGTACCGGCAGTAGCTCCTGGAACATCGAGTCCTGTGCGGTCAGGTATTGGCGGCAACGTTCGACCATCGCCGCGGAGTTGTCCACCGCGATGACCCGGCAACCCTCGTTGCGCACATGGCGGCGCAGCGATTGGGTCACCGCGCCCAGCGATGCACCCAGGTCGTACAGGGCGGTGTTCGGCTGGGCGAAGCGGGCGGCGAGCACGCCGAGGTTTTCGACGATGGTCGGGTAACCAGGCACCGAACGCTTGATCATGTCCGGGAACACGCGCACCACGTCCTCGTTGAAGACGAAGTCGGGCACCTGCTCCAGGGGCTGGGCGAATAGGCGGTCGGGTTCTTTGCTCACGGTGGGTCCGGCTGGCTAGCGATATGAAGGGCGGGCATTTTAGCCAAACCGGGACGCGGATGCATGACCGACTGATCGGAAGCTGCCGTTATCGCACCTGGATCGCGCAGTCGAAGGTCTGCACCGGCCGTACTTCCGGCGCCCAGGGCTGCTGGTAGACCAGGATCAAATGCCCTTCGCCGCTGGCCTTGGCCAGGAAGCGCCAGGTGGATGTCCCTGCGCTGCCCACGATACCGGCCTCTTCCGGTGTGTTGTAGACCTCCGGGCCCATGCTTTGCAGGACCTCCGGTGCAGGGTTTTGCACCAGCCAGCGGTAACCGGTGCTGGGGTTGCTGGGCAGGGTCAGGGTCAGGTTCTGGCCGACCTGAAGCTGCTGGGGACATTCGCTCTCGGCGTCCAGTACGACAGTTTTTGCAGGGTGCTGGGCGCAGGCGGTGAGTAGGGCGAGGCTCAGGGGGGCGAGCAGACGAAAGGCGGTCATGGTGGCTCCGGAGGCTGGCAATGGCCTGAGGATAACCGAACCGGGAGACGTTTTGTGTTGCCTGGCCTGCGCCAATCGCGGGGCAATCCCGCTCCCACATGACCTGCGCTGACGCAGGGCCTGTAGGAGCCGGCTTGCCGGCGATGGGGCTTTACAGCATCAGAACAACACCTTCGCCACGTCGGCAAAGCGCTTGGCGAAATGCACCGTCAGCCCTTCGCGCAGGTAATCGGGCAGTTCCTCGAAGTCGCCGCGGTTGGCTTCCGGCAGGATCAGCTCGAAGATTTTCTGTCGCCGCGCTGCAATCACCTTCTCGCGCACGCCACCGATCGGCAGCACCTGGCCGGTCAGCGTCAGTTCGCCGGTCATGGCCACGCCTTTCTTCGGTGCCTGGTCGCGGGCCAGGGACAGCAGGGCGCTGGCCATGGTGATGCCGGCGCTCGGGCCATCCTTGGGCGTGGCGCCCTCGGGTACGTGCAGGTGGATGAAGGCTTCGTTGAAGAAGCCCGGGTCGCCACCGTACTGCTTGAGGTTGGAGCTGACGTAGCTGTAGGCGATCTCGGCGGACTCTTTCATCACATCGCCCAGCTTGCCGGTGAGCTTGAAGCCACGGTTGAGGGTATGGATACGGGTGGCTTCGATCGGCAAGGTGGCCCCACCCATGCTGGTCCAGGCCAGGCCTGTGATCACGCCCTTGCCGGCCAGCACCTGCTCGCTGCGGAACACTGGCATGCCTAGGGCCGGTTCCAAGTCCTTGGTGCCGATCTTGAGCTTGGCGTCGGGGTTCTCCAGAAGCTTGACCACTGCCTTGCGTACCAGCTTGCCCAGCTGTTTTTCCAGCTGGCGCACGCCGGCCTCGCGGGCGTAGCCCTCGATCACCGTGCGCAGGGCGCTGTCGCTGATGCCCAGGCTGCTCTTGGCCACACCGGCCTTGTCCAATTGCTTGGGCCACAAGTGACGCTTGGCGATTGCCAGTTTCTCCTCGGTGATGTAGCCGGAGAGGCGGATCACTTCCATGCGGTCGAGCAGGGGGCCGGGGATCGAGTCCAAGGTGTTGGCGGTACACACGAACAGCACTTTGGACAAGTCCAGACGCAGGTCCAAGTAGTGGTCGAGGAAGTCGACGTTCTGCTCGGGGTCGAGGGTTTCGAGCAAGGCCGAAGCGGGGTCGCCCTGGTAGCTCTGGCCCATCTTGTCGATCTCGTCGAGCATGATCACCGGGTTCATCACCTCGACGTCCTTCAGCGCCTGCACCAGTTTGCCTGGTTGGGCGCCGATGTAGGTGCGGCGGTGGCCCTTGATCTCTGCTTCGTCGCGCATGCCGCCGACGCTGAAGCGATAGAACGGCCGGCCGAGGCTCTCGGCGATGGACTTGCCGATACTGGTCTTGCCCACCCCAGGCGGGCCCACCAGCAGCACGATGGAGCCGCTGATCTCACCTTTCCAGGCACCGACGGCGAGGAATTCGAGGATGCGCTCCTTGATGTCATCGAGGCCGGCATGATGCTGGTCGAGCACCTTGCGCGCATGCTTGAGGTCGAGCTTGTCCTGGCCGTACACGCCCCAGGGCAGGGCGGTGGCCCAGTCCAGGTAGTTGCGGGTGACGGCGTATTCGGGCGAGCCGGTTTCCAGGATCGCCAGCTTGCCCATCTCTTCGTCGATCTTTTTTTTCGCCTGGTCCGGCAGGGTCTTGCCTTCCAGGCGCTGCTGGAACTGCTCGAGGTCGGCGCTGCGGTCGTCCTTGGTCAGGCCCAGCTCCTGCTGGATGACCTTGAGCTGCTCCTTGAGGAAGAACTCGCGCTGGTGCTCGCCGATCTGCCGGTTGACCTCGGCGGAGATCTCGTTCTGCAGGCGCGCGACCTCGACTTCCTTGCGCAGCATCGGCAGGACTTTCTCCATGCGCTTGAGCATCGGCACGCAGTCGAGCACTTCCTGCAGCTGCGAACCGGTGGCGGAGGTCAGCGCCGCGGCGAAGTCGGTCAAGGGCGACGGGTCGTTGGGGCTGAAGCGGTTGAGGTAGTTCTTCAGCTCTTCGCTGTACAGCGGGTTGAGCGGCAGCAGCTCCTTGATCGCGTTGATCAGGGCCATGCCGTAGGCCTTCACTTCGTCGGTGGGCTCGGTTGGTTGGTGCGGGTAGTCCACCTCGACCAGGTACGGCGGGCGGTGGTGCTTGAGCCAGGTGCGGATGCGCACCCGGGTCAGGCCTTGGGCGACGAACTGCAGCTTGCCATTCTCGCGGCTGGCATGGTGCACCTTGACCAGGGTGCCGTACTGCGGCAAGGCCGAGGTATCGAAATGGCGGTGGTCTTCGGCGGGCTCGTCCATGAAGAACAGCGCCAGGGCATGGTGTGGCGTCTTGGCCACCAGGTCGAGGGTTTCCGCCCAGGGTTCTTCGTTGACGATCACCGGCAAGACCTGGGCCGGGAAGAACGGGCGGTTGTGAATCGGGATCACATAGACCTTGTCCGGCAGTTGCTGGCCGGGCAGGGCGAGGTGGTGGCCGGGCGTGGCCTTGGCTTCGAGGTGTTCGACTGTGTCGTGTTCGTCTGGATGGTCCGGTAGATCCTGCTGGTCGCTCATGGGGCACCTGCGTGAATGACTATGGTGCTTAGATGGGGCGGTGGTTGGCAGGTTTCAATGGTAGACGAAGGGGGCAGGGGAAGGGTTTCATCTGAGATGACCTGCACTGGCCTCATCGCCGGCAAACCGGCACCCCGGCCCTTGTGGGAGCGGGGTGCCGGTTTGCCGGCGATGGCCGCTTCAGGCCAATGGGCCCCGCAGGCGGGGCCCGAAAGTGTTACTCGGCCAGCTTGTAGGCAATGATGTAGTCACCCATCTTGGTGCCCAGCGAACCATGGCCGCCAGCGGTGACCAGCACGTACTGCTTGCCGTCCTTGCCGGTGTAGGTCATCGGTGTGGCCTGGCCGCCGGCCGGCAGGCGGGCTTTCCACAGCTCTTTACCGTTGTTCACGTCATAGGCGCGCAGGTACTGGTCCAAAGTGCCGCTGAGGAAGCCGACGCCACCTGCGGTGACGATCGAACCGCCCATGCTCGGCACGCCCACGGGCAGGCCGATCGGTACCGGGGTGCTGTCACGGGTAGTGCCGTTCTTGTGCTTCCACACAACCTTGTTGGTGAACAGGTCGATGGCGGCCACATAGCCCCAGGCCGGCGCCTGGCAAGGCACGCCCAGCGGCGACATGAACGGGTGCATGATCACCGCGTACGGCGCACCGGTGTTCGGCTGCACGCCACTGGTCTCGCTCTCGCGCTTGCTGCCGGCGGCGACTTTCTCGCGCGGCACCATCTTCGAGACGAACGCCATGTAGTTCGGCGAGGTGAACAGCAGTTGGCGCACCGGGTCGACCGAGACGCTGCCCCAGTTGAACACACCGACGTTGCCTGGGTAGACCAGCGAGCCCTGCTCGGACGGCGGGGTGTACTGGCCTTCGTAGCGCAGTTCGCGGAACTGGATGCGGCACAGCATCTGGTCGAACGGCGTGGCCCCCCACATGGCTTGTTCGGTGAGCTCAGGGCCGAGCAGATTCAGGTCGGAGCGGGCTTGGGTCGGCGAAGTGTGGTCGCCCTTCACTGCGCCCTGGGGTACCGGGATCTCGCGGATCGGCACGATCGGGGTGCCGTCGCGGCGGTCGAGCACATACAGGCTGCCTTGCTTGGTAGGCACGATGACCGCAGGCTTGACGCCGTCGTCGGTCTTCAGGTGCACCAGGGTCGGCTGGCTGCCCACGTCCATGTCCCACAGGTCGTGGTGGGTGAACTGATAGTTCCAGCGTGCCTTGCCGGTGGCCAGGTCCAGGGCGACGATGCCAGCGCTGTACTTCTCCGCGCCCGGGGTGCGGTCTGCGCCCCACTGATCGGGGGTCTGGTTGCCCAATGGCAGGTAGATCATCCCCAGTTCTTCATCGACGCTGGCAATCGACCACATGTTGGCCGAGTTGCGGCTGTACATCTTGCCGTCGGCCAGGGGGGCGGTGTCGTCCGGGTTGTTGCTGTCCCAGTTCCACACCAGGCGGCCGTCGTGCACGTCGTAGGCGCGGATCACGCCGGAGGGCTCGTTGGTCGACTCGTTGTCGGTCACGTGGCCGCCGATGATCACCAGGTCACGGGTGATTGCCGCGGGTGAGGTGGAGTAGTAGCCACCGGCGGTGAACGGGCCGATGCCGCGGGTCAGGTCGATCACGCCCTGGTTGGCGAAGCCTTCACAAACCTTGCCGGTGTCGGCGTTGATGGCGATCAGGCGCGCATCGGCAGTGGGCAGGTAGAGACGGCGCGGGCAGGCCTGGGCCACGGCCTGGCCGGCCTCGGAGACCTTCGGCGCGGGGCTGCCGTCGCGGCTGACGTAGCGGTTCTCGTCGTAGTAGGAAACACCGCGGCAGGTCATGTGGGCGAAGCCCTTGAAGGTGCCGACCGGGCTCTTGACCTGTGGGTCGTAGCGCCAGATCTCGGCGCCGGTGTCCGGGTCCAGGGCCAGCAGCTTGCTGTGGGCGGTGCAGGCGTAGAGCTTGCCGTTGACCTTCAACGGGGTGTTCTGATTGGTCAGCTCCACCGGGTCGTTTTCGGTTGGCAGGTCACCGGTGCGGATACGCCAGGCTTCTTCCAGGCGGTAGGCGTTCTGCGGGGTGATCTGGCGCAGCGGCGAATAGCGGTCGCCGTGCTCGGTGCGGCCGTAGGCCTGCCACTCTCCATCCGGCATGGCCGGCGCGGCGCTGGCCATCTCGCTGCTCTCGCGGCCCAGCTCGCCGAATACCTCGCCCGGGTGGGTGAACTGGCTGCCCAGGGCGCTGGCACCGGCGGCGACGACCGCGACGCTCAACAGCGCGGTGTTGACCTTGGAGGAAGGGCCGAGCAACGGGCGACGGGCCCAGGGCAGCAGCAACAGCACGCCGATGGCGAACCAGATGGCCAGGCGCGGCACCAGTTGCCACCAGTCCAGGCCCACTTCCCAGAGGGCCCAGGCGGTGCTGCCCAGCAGCACCAGGCCGTACAGGCCCAGGGCGATGCGGCGCATGGCCAGCAGGAGGATACCGGACAAGGCGAAGCCAATGCCGGCGATCAGGTAGTACAGGGAACCTCCCAGCTGGCTCAGCTTGATGCCACCGGCCAGCAGGGCCAGGCCCATCAGCAACAGCAGCACGCCCAGAAGGCGCGGTAGCCAGCGGGTTCCATTCTTGGCACCGTCAGTGCTCATCGTATGTTCTCCGTAGGTCGAAGGGTGGGGTTAGAAACTGCTCTGAATTTTCAGGCCACCGATCAGGGCGGCGTCGACCTGCGACACACCGCCCGGGTGACGGATGTACTGCAGGTTGGGGCGCACGGTGAGCCAATCGGTAACGTGGATGCCGTAGTAGAGTTCGGCGCTGTACTCGGTGTCCTGCACGGGCAGGTAGCCGGGGTTGTCGTAGTCGTCCAGGCCTGCGGCCTGGTTGGTGAGGCGGGCGTTCTTGCGGTAGCCGGGGTTGACGTGCACGCGGGCGAGGGCGAAGCCGATGTCGTCCTTGGCGCGGGCATCGAAAGGCCCTTTGTACACCACACCTGCCTGAACGTAGTTGTCGATGGCATTGGTCTTCTTGTCGTGCATCGTGGCATTGGCGAAGAGGCTCAGGCCGCGGGACTGGTCCGAGGCCAGCGAGGTCACCTGCTGCTGCATGCCGAGCCAGAAGCCATGCTTGCTCGAGCTGCTGCGGTAGGCCTGGCCGCTCAGGGCTGCCGGCTGACCGTTGCTGTCCTTAAGAACATCCTGCGCCTTGGCATTACTGTAGTAGTAGCCGGCGCGATATTCCCCTTTAAGGCCATTGACCCGTGGGCTCCATACCAGTTCGATCGGCATGACGGCGCCCTGGGTGCCGCTGCCGCTGAGCTTGAAGCCGTTGCCCGACTCCAGGTTCGAGGGGTTCTGCTCGAACACGCCGACCTGGGCGTAGAGTTCGTCGTTGAAGTTGTAGCGCACGCGCAGCGCCCATTGGCTGACGGGCCAGTTGTACCAGATGCCGCCCACCCAGTTGCCCACCTGGGAGCCGCAGAACGCCAGGTTCTGGAAGTCGCAGGGGAAGCTGTTGAAGTCCTCGCCTTCCCCGAAACGGCCGAATTTCACGTCCAGGGCGCCATCGAAGTACTTCTGCTTGATCCACAGCTGGGTCAGACGCCAGGTTTCGCCACGCCCCCAGACTTCCTGGGCCGAGGTGAAACCGCCGACACGTGGGTCGTTGATGCGGTCGTTGCTGATGTTCTGGCCGTGGCGTTCGGTGATGGTCAGCTGGAATTCGGTATCGTGCCAGCCGAGGATCTTCTCCAGGTCCAGGTGGCTGGCGAAGGTGAACTGGTCGCTATAGCGCGCGGTACGGTCATGGTCGTAGCCGCCGTGCAGGTTGCTGCCCATCTCGCCGGTGTAGCCAAAGGTGAAGTCGTAGCCTTTTTCCAGCAGTTCGGTACGGGTACCGTTCCAGTCGCCGAGCATCCACGGCGAATCGCTGGCGAACATTTCATGGGCGCCGCTGGTGGGCGACACGCCACCGAGGAGGGCGGCGAGGGCAAGGCTCGAAGAACGGATATTGGGCAGTTGGAACATGAGATAGCGCTATCTTTTGATTGTTTGGCAACGGAAAACGCATCGAATGGGTGGGCCCATCGATGGAAGCGGCTGCAAGGTTCAAGGGTGAAGCGTTTCAGCGTGCGGCGTGGAGGATATAGAGGAACTTGTAAGAAAAAAAGACAAAATGTCGCAGCTGATTGTTGCTTGAGCAGTAACAGTACGGCATGGAGAGCCGCTGAGCTTGTGGTGCAACTGTCTTGAGTTGCCCTCTCGCTGGCAAGCCAGCTCCCACCGGTGCGGCGATGTCTCTGAAAGCAGCGCAGAGCAGGTGGGAGCCGGCTTGCCGGCGATTGGCGCGCGAAGCAGGCCCTGGCGATCAGAAGCTCGTACGTAATCCGACCTGCACACTGCGCCCGGCGGCTGGCGCCACATCCCGCAGGATCGAGCTGGCATAGCGTACCGTCTGGTCGGTCAGGTTCTCGCCGCGGACGAAGGCCAGCCATTCGCTCTGGCCGATATCGAAGCGATAGCCCAGGCTCGCGCCAAGGGTGGTATAGCCATCGGTGCTGGTCTCGTTGGCGGGTTTGCGATGCTGCGAAGCGGCATGCTGCACATCAACGCGTGCCTGCCAGCGATCCCGCTCCCAGACCAACCCGGTGTTCAGGCGTAGCGGTGCGATGCGTGGCAGCGCCTCGCCGCTGTCGAGGTTCTTGGCGCGGGTATAGTCGCCGGACAGTTCCAGGGCAAAGCTGCCGTAGCGGTTCTCGAGCAACTGCCAGCGGTCTTGGGCCTCGATGCCGTAGAAGCGGGCCCGCACCCCCTGGTACAGGTATTCGGGCAGGTCGCCGTGATCATGATCGTGTTCATGCTCATGTTCTTCGTGGTCATGGTCATGACCCTCGCGCAGGTTGCCCGTGCCGATCAGGCCGATGTAGTTGCGAAAATGGCTGTAGAACACGCCGACGCTGCCCTTGTGCGTGCCGTTGTCGAAACGCAGCGCCAAATCGGCGGAGATGGCCTTTTCCTTGTCCAGGTTCGGGTCGCCTACTTCATAGGCGCCCGTGGCCACATGGGCACCGTTGGCGTACAGCTCGTAGAAGGTCGGCGCACGCTCGGTGTAACCCAGGCTGGCAGCCAGCGACCAGACCGGGTCGAGCTGGTACACCGCGCCTGAAGACAGGCTGGCGGCATTGAAGCTGGCAGTGTTGTCTGCCCCGGCGAACGTGTCGTTGCCCTTGGCATCGGGGTCGATCCGGGTGTGCTCCAGGCGGGCGCCCAGGCTCAGGGCCAGGCGCTCGCTGGCTTGCCACTGCTCCAGCAGAAACAGCGCCAGGCTGTCGGTATCGGTGTGCGGCACGAACGCTTCCTCGCCCAGGGCGGAGAATTCGTTGCGCGCGACCTGGGCGCCAATCACGCCCTCGAGGGGCCCGAGCGGCTGATGACGGGCTTCGATACGGGCTTCATAGCCCTTGTTCTTGAACGTGGTGTGGACTTCGCCGCTTTCGATTTCGCGGTGCTGGTAGTCGGTGTAGCCGGCATCGAACTTGACCGAACTGAATGGGCCATCCAGGTCACGCAATTCGGAGGCGAAACCGTAGTGGTCCTGCTGCATGTCCAGGCGTACGCCCGGTTCGGCGACCGAGCCGTAATTGCTGTCGTAGCGGCTGTAGGACAGGCCTGTATAGCCGTGGTCCCAATGGTAGGCACCGCCGATCGCGCCACCGTCCTGGCGCCCATCGCTGTTTTCCAAGCGGTGCCGGCTGCCGGGCTCATCGGCGTCGCGCACCTTGGAACTGCGAGCATACCCGGGGATGCGCAGGTCGTTGAACTGGCGGCTGTTGGCGTCCAGGTGCAGGGCGAAGGCGCCATTGCCTGCCTCGAGCTTGCCGGCGCTGCTGCGGGTGGTGTCGGCGCCGCCGTAGCGCAGTTCACCGGCGCCGTGGATGCCCTCGATGGGCGCGTCGGGGATGCGGTTGTCGAAGGTATTGACCACCCCACCGATGGCATTGCCGCCATACAAGAGTGCTGCGGGGCCGCGGACGATCTCGATGCGCTCCACATTCACCGGGTCCAGCGGCACGGCGTGGTCATAGGAGAGGGACGAGGCATCCAGGGCGCCGACGCCGTTGCGCAGGATGCGGATGCGGTCGCCATCCAGGCCGCGGATGACCGGGCGGCTGGCGCCAGGGCCGAACCAGGTGGAGGCGACGCCAGGTTGTTTGTTGAGGGTTTCGCCGAGGCTGCCTTGTTGCTGTTGCAACAAGTCGTCGCCTTCGAGGACGGTAGTGGGCGTGGCGAGTTGACGATTGCCCAGCGGGTTCGCGGTGATGACCTGGGGTTCGAGTTCCACCGCCTGGCTGGGCGTGGAGGCCAGCCAGAGGGCGACGGCGAGGGGAGAGAGGCGCAGCGGGATGTGACGCATGGGGCTGTGGTGTTCCTTGGCAGAAATGGTTGTTGTTACAATATAACATCACTATTTCAGCACAAGCCGTTTCCCTCTGGCCAGCGGTTTTCAGCTTGCCATGCAACGCAGCAGCGCTCGGCGGTCCACGAGCCCACTACACTCGTGTAAGGTGCGCATCTTTACCCGCTGGAGCACAACCATGGGCACGGCCCAACACAACGCGCTGCATGGCAAGACCCTGGAACAGATCCTCACCGAGCTGGTTGCCCACTACCAATGGCAGGGCCTGGCCGAGCGCATCGACATCCGTTGTTTCAAGAGCGACCCGAGCATCAAGTCGAGCCTGACCTTCCTGCGCAAGACGCCATGGGCCCGGGAGAAGGTCGAGCAGCTCTACGTGAAGCTGCAACGGGCCGGGTGAATGCGGCGACATCCCTGGCTGAGCTTGAGCGCACTGCTGGGCTGGAGCGGCCTTGCGATTCAGGTCTACCTGGTGCTCTGGGCGCGCTGGCAGGAGCAGGCCAGCCTGGTCGGCGGGCTGATCAATGTCTTTGGCTATTTCACCGTGTTGACCAACACCCTGGTCGCCACGCTGCTCAGCTATGCAGCGTTCGGCCGGGCATCGGGCGCGCGGCGGTTGTTCCTCTCGCCCATGGTGGGTTCGGGGATTACCGCGAGCATCGTGCTGGTGGCGCTGGCCTACAGCGTGCTGCTGCGCCACCTGTGGCAGCCCCAGGGCTGGCAATGGCTGGCCGATGAGCTTTTGCACGACGTGATGCCGCTGCTGTGCGTGCTGTACTGGTGGCGCGTGGTGCCCAAGGGCAGCCTGCGGTTGTGGCACCTGGCGGCGTGGAGCCTGTACCCGGCGCTGTATTTTGCCTATGCCTTGTGGCGGGGGAATGAGATCGGCGTGTACGCCTACCCGTTCATCGACGTGGCCAGCCTTGGGTATGGGCAGGTGATGCTCAACGCCCTTGGAGTGCTGGCCGGGTTCTGGGTGATCGGGTTGGTGCTGATCGGGCTGGATCGATGGCGAGGGCGGCGGTCGGTGCCAGGCCGTTGAGGCGGTGTGGAGGCCATCGCGGGGCAAGCCCGCTCCCACAGAACAACGCATAACTATTTGAGTTTGCAGGTCCTTTGTGGGAGCGGGCTTGCCCCGCGATGGGGCCCGCACTCCACCAATCATTCGTCGTCGGCACTTCCATCCAGTCGCCAATAGGCGGCCGCTTTCAGCGCATCTTCACGCACGCCTTTCTCCAGCAACAGCGCCTTGGCCTGGCGGGTGAGCGTCTTCTCCAGTGCGACCCAGGTGTACAGCGCACCTTGCGGTAGCGCCAGGCCCTTCACCACGGTCAGCAGGTCTTGCTCATGCCGATGTACCCAGATCACCTCGACCTGCGCCTTGCTCGGCAGCGGCTGGCGTTCCTGCTCATTCTCGACCTGGACCAATACCAGCGCCTGGCGCCCGGCAGGCAGTTCCTCCAGGCGCCGGCCGATGGCGGGCAGGGCGGTTTCGTCGCCGATCAGCAGATAGCTGTCGAACATGTCCGGCACCACCATCGAGGCGCGTGGGCCTGCTATGTCCAGGGTCTGGCCGGGCGTGGCCTGGGCGGCCCAGGTCGAGGCGGGGCCGTCGCCGTGCAGCACGAAGTCGATGTCCAGTTCGTTGGCCACCAGGTCGACGCGCCGTGGCGTGTATTCACGCATGGTCGGGCGGGCGCCGCCGTCACGGCCGAGGGTGCGGGCGTCGATGGCCTGTTGTTCCTCCGGGGTTTGGGCGAACAGCAGCTTGATGTGATCGTCGCTGCCAAGGCTGGTGAAGCCCTCCAGCTCCGGGCCGCCCAAGGTGATGCGGCGCATGCGTGGAGTCAGGTCTTCGACCCGCAGCACCTGCAGGCGACGTTGGCGAATTTGATGGTTCACGCGATGGATGGTGTCGTTCATGGGGTGTTCTCCGTGACAGCCTCGTCCGGGCCGGAGGCGATGGCCTTGGCCGTATCGTTGAGCAGTTTGCGCACGCGCTCGATTTCCTCGGGGCTCCAGCGCCCGCTGTGCATGTGCAGGGCGTGGCGCAGGTTGCCGACCGCCTCGTGGATTTCCGCCGGGCGGTCATGGCCACGCAGGGCGCGCTTGCTCACCTCGATGCGCATGCGTACGCCATCCAGCGCTACGGCCTGTTCGGCCAAGGCATGACGGCCGGCCTCGGTGATGGCGTAGAGGCGCTTACTGCCCTGAACGTGGCCGGTGATCAGTTCGGCTTCTTCCAGGTAGCTCAGGGTGGGGTAGATGACGCCGGGGCTGGGGGTGTAGCTGCCGTCGAAGAGGTTCTCGATCTGGCGGATGAGGTCATAGCCGTGGCCAGGTTGTTCGGCCAGCATCGACAGCATGAGCAACCTGAGGTCGCCGGGGGCGAATACCCGGGGGCCGCGCTCGCCTCGGGTGGGGCGGCGTTCGAAGGGGTCGTGGTCTCGCATTCGGAAGGCGCCTGTGTGTTTAGATATATCGCAAGATATTACTCAAGATATATCTAAAGACAAGCACCTGAATGCTGATGATTCTCATCTATGGTTTCGATGGGTAGGGAGGGCAGGGCCGCTTTGCGGCCCTTTCACGGCGCAGGCCTCTCCCACAGATCGAGCGCTGCCCCGGATCAATGCGCGGCCAGCTGCGGTGCCTTGCATTCGGTGGCGCTGCCCGGTTCCAGATAGGGCATGAGGATCGGCGCCATGCCCTTGAGGACCTGCACCGGCAGGGCCGAGGTGAAGGTGAAGGCTTCCGCCGTGCGGCCCGGGACAAAAGCGGTGAGGGTGCCGAAGTGGTTCTCGCCCAGGAAGAACACGAAGGTGGCGGTGCGGTTCAGCGAACGCGAACCGATCAGGCGGCCGCCTGCGCCGAAGCTTTCGATACGGTTGTCGCCGGTGCCGGTCTTGCCGCCCATGACCAGCGAAGTGCCGTCGTGCAGCTTGAAGCTGCCGGAGATGCGCCGTGCGGTACCGGCATCCACCACCTGCGACATTGCCCCCTTGAGGGCACGGGCCACCGCCACCGGGAGGATCCGCTGGCCACGGTCCGGATCGCTGACCAGCTTGGTTTCGTAGGGCGTATCGGCCGCGAAATGCAGGGTATCGATGCGCAGGGTCGGCAGGCGCACGCCATCGTTCTGGATGATGCCCACCAGTTCGGCCAGCGCCGCCGGGCGGTCGCCGGAGCTGCCGATGGCGGTGGCCAGCGACGGCACCAGGTGGTCGAACGGGTAGCCCACGCGCTTCCAGCGTTGGTGGATGTCCAGGAAGGCTTCGATCTCGACCATGGTGCGGATGCGGCTGTCGCGGGCGCCCTTGTGGCGGCTCTTGAACAGCCAGCTGTAGACCTCCTGGCGCTCGAAGCGGCTGGCATTGACCATTTCGGTAAGCGAGGCGCCAGGGTTCTTCAGCAGGTAGCCCAGCAACCACAGGTCCAGCGGGTGGACCTTGGCGATGTAGCCCTGGTCCGGCAGGTCGTACTTGCCTGGGCCATAGGCGTCGTACATCTCCGACAGGCGCCCGTCGGTGAGCTTGGCCAGGGCTTTCTTGTCAGTGGCGCTGTGGGCGCGGACGAAGGCGTTGAACGTCTCCTGGCCCGCCTCGGGGAACAGGTAGCGGTGCACCGCGGCCAGGCGCTGCGGCGTCACGCGCATGCCGTCGAGGAAGGTGTCCAGGCGCTGTTGGGAGGTCTTGCGCTGGTACTTGCGCCAGAAACGCATCAGGTAGTTGGTACCTTCCTTGTCGGCAAAGCGCGCCAGGTATTCCTGGCGGCGAGGGTCGGAGTCGTCCTTGAGCAGCGGCTCACGGTTATAGGGCTGCTGATAGGTGACGTAGCGCACCAGGTCACGCATCAGGCGGATGAACGGCAGGTTGATCGATTCGCGCAGCGCATCCTTGAGGGTCGGGTTGCGGCTGTTGTCTTCCTTGCGGAAGTTGTTGAACACGTGCATGCCGCCGCCGGTGAAGAAGGCCTCGCCGGTGTTGGCCGAGTACTTGCGCTCAAGGGCGGCATCGAGCATCGCGTCCAGGTTCTGGTCCTTGCTGTTCTGCATCAGCCATTCCAGCGACCATTGGGTGATGCGGTCCAGTTCGGCCACTGGCACTTTCTTCAGCTCCGCCACGGGCTTGCCGGCGTATTTGTCGTGCAGCTCGGCGATGATTTCCAGGTAGGTGGTCAGCACCCGCAGCTTGGCGGTGGAGCCCAGTTCCAGCTTGCTGCCTTCGTTGATGTCGAAGGGCTGGTCGGTGCTGTCGGTCTGGACCCGTACCCGCGAGCCATCGGCGGTGCGCTCGAACAGGGTGAAGCTGTAGCGGACCTGGTCGGTGGTCTTGGTGGTCAGCAAGCGTTCGCCGATCAGCCCCATCTGCGCGGCGAACTCGGGGTCGGAGAGGTTCTTCAGGTACTGGCTGACCTGCATCTGCAGGTCGGCCTGCAGGGTACTGGTGGCGGACACGTCGAGCCGGTCCAGATCGTACAGTGGGCGGTTGAGCATGGCCGCCAGGCGGTTACGGGCCAGGCTGATGCCCTTGTTGGTGATGATCGGCACGATGGTCGGCTGGGCCACCCAGTCGCGGTATACCGCCTTGCTGGCCAGCGCGGCGTCGGCCAGGGGCCGGTCGATCACGCCATTGGCGGCCAGCACGCGGATATGCGCGTTGGTGAGCTCGGCCAGCTCCACCCGGCCCTTGGACAGGTAATGGGAGGGCCTGCGCTGGGCGATCATCAGGGACAGTACCTGACGCATTGCCAGGCCACGGGCGGCCATGGTCTCGGGGTCGGTGGCGGTGGAAGAGAGCACTTGGTTGACCTGGTCGAAGTCGGCGCCGTACCAGACCCTCAGGCCTTCAGCCATGCCGTGCACTTCGCCGTGACCCGGCACCGCCGAGAGCGGCACGCTGTTGAGGTAGTCGCGGGCGATGCGCTCCCGAGCCTCGGTGGTGTCTGGCCCGCCCAGGTAGGCGCGCACGCTGGCGGAAATCATCTGGCGGATCTTCTCGGCCCCCGAGACGGTCAGGCCGTCCGGCGAATGGCGGTATTTCTCCAGCTGGGTCGCCAGGGTACTGCCGCCGGCCGACTGGCCGGGCAGGGCCAGGTACTTGGCGACCTGGCTGTAGGCGGCCTTGGCGAAGCGCGGCCAGTCCACCGCCGGGTTGTTGTGCGGGTCGTCGGGCTTGAGCAGGTCGCGGTTCTCGATGAACAGCAGGCTGTTGACCACCACCGGAGGGATCGAGGCGAAGTCGGGGTACAGGTGCTGGGGGTAGTTGTAGTGGTACAGGTCCTCGCCCCGGCAGTCGGTGATCGACAGGCCGGCCTGGACCTTCTCCACGTAAGGCACGAACAGGCCATGCTCGACATAGTTCATCAAGGCCGGCGAGAAGCGCACCTGCTCGCTGATCAGGTAATCACGCTTGAGCAGGCGCGGCAGGAATTCGCCCAGGGCGCTGTAGCCCAGGCGTTTGTCGAAGGGCCCGTCCCCTGGGTAGACGATGGCATCGCTCGGGCCCGGCTCCAGCGAATAGGTAAGGGCACTGGCCAGCCGGCTGAATTCGCGCGACTGCAGTTTCGAGGTGCGCATTTCGTCGTAGACGGCAAAGCCTATGGCGATGATCGCCACCAGCGTGATGAGCACGATCAGCCGCCACCACAGCCGCCGCTGGCGTGGAGTCTTGGGCAATGGAGCCTCAGCCAGATGTGTCTCGGGTGCTTCCGTTCTGGTTGGTTCCGATTGCCACAGTGCGCCCATAGTCTTCAAATCCGGCCAGTTTTTCGTCTTGCTTTGTCTGAAGCTTAGACGTTGGCAGGGTTTGGTGAAAAAATTGTAAGAAGCAGTGAATTCCTACGTAGGAATATGCGGCTTTGGTGCGGCTTCCATTCTTGGGCAATGTTGCTATGGTAGCCGCCCCCATTCTTCGCAAGGGTGGGGCGGAAGGAATTTCTGCCTTCCGCGAAAGGGTTTTTGGCCGAGAATTCTCTCCAAATTTCCCTATTTATATAGTGAAAAGCCCTACAAGCTGATTCCTATACTGCTCGACCCCTTCGTCCTGCCGTTCGCCGGCGGACAGGCGCGCCCACGAGGCTCGCCCGGCAAGACGACGCCATGCCCATCGGCCTGGCCGGTTCTGCGCGAAGGTCAATCCAATAACAAAATGAGGTTGTATTGCTATGCCAGTCGGCAACCACCCTGCCCATGGTGAGACCGCCCAGGGCGGCCCACTCAAGCGCGAGCTGGGCGAACGGCACATCCGTCTGATGGCGCTGGGCGCCTGTATCGGTGTAGGCCTGTTCCTCGGTTCAGCCAAGGCCATCGAAATGGCCGGTCCTGCGATCATGCTGTCCTACATCATCGGTGGCCTGGCCATCCTGGTGATCATGCGCGCCCTTGGCGAAATGGCCGTGCACAACCCGGTCGCTGGCTCCTTCAGCCGCTATGCCCAAGACTACCTCGGCCCGCTGGCGGGCTTCCTCACCGGCTGGAACTACTGGTTCCTGTGGCTGGTGACCTGCGTCGCGGAGATCACCGCGGTGGCCATCTACATGGGCATCTGGTTCCCCGACGTGCCACGCTGGATCTGGGCCCTGGCGGCTCTGGGCAGCATGGGGGCGATCAACCTGATCGCGGTCAAGGCGTTCGGCGAGTTCGAGTTCTGGTTCGCCTTGATCAAGATCGTCACCATCATCGCCATGGTCCTGGGCGGCATTGGCATCATCGCCTTCGGCTTCGGTAACGACGGCGTGGCCATGGGGATCTCCAACCTGTGGAGCAACGGTGGCTTCATGCCCAACGGTGTGACCGGTGTGCTGATGTCGCTGCAGATGGTCATGTTCGCCTATCTGGGCGTGGAGATGATCGGCCTGACCGCCGGTGAAGCGCGCAACCCGCAGAAGACCATTCCACAGGCCATCGGCTCGGTGTTCTGGCGCATCCTGCTGTTCTATGTCGGTGCGCTGTTCGTGATCCTGTCGATCTACCCCTGGAACGAGATCGGCAGCCAGGGCAGCCCGTTCGTGATGACCTTCGAGCGCCTGGGCATCAAGACCGCTGCTGGCATCATCAACTTCGTCGTGATCACCGCTGCGCTGTCCTCGTGCAACGGCGGCATCTTCAGCACCGGGCGCATGCTCTACAGCCTGGCGCAGAACGGCCAGGCCCCCGCGCCCTTCGCTCGGACCTCGAAAAGCGGCGTACCGCGCAATGCGCTGCTGCTGTCGATCGCTGCCTTGCTGCTGGGCGTGCTGGCGAACTACCTGGTGCCGGAGAAAGTGTTCGTCTGGGTGACCTCGATCGCCACCTTCGGCGCGATCTGGACCTGGGTGATGATCCTGCTGGCCCAGCTCAAGTTCCGTGCCGGGCTGTCCACTGTCGAGCGCCAGGCGCTGAAGTACCGCATGTGGCTGTGGCCGCTGAGCTCCTACCTGGCCCTGGCCTTCCTGGTGCTGGTGGTGGGCCTGATGGCCTACTTCGAAGACACCCGCGTGGCCCTGTACATCGGCCCGGCGTTCCTGGTGCTGCTGACGGTGCTGTACTACGCGTTTCGTCTGGCGCCGAAAGACGAGCAGGGCAAGGCGAGCACCGCGTCCTGATCCAAAGCCCTTGGGGCCGCTTTGCGGCCCATTCGCGGCACAAGGCCGCTCCTACAGGCGAATGCGTCATCCTGTAGGCGCGGCCTTGTGCCGCGAATACCGTCAGGCCGCCACTTCCGTATGCGGCTCGAAACTGTCGGCCCGGGCCATCTGCCACATTCTCGAATAGAACTGCCCGTTGACCTCGCCTGTGAGCAGCTCGCCCGGTTTTAGGAACACGTGCATCTGCGAGAACAGCTTGATCTCGGTGGCCGAGATACGCCGCACCAGGTGCTTGGCCTCCAGCTGTGCAGGGTGTTCCAGGCCTGCTGCGGCGAGCATCTCGGCCAGCGCGCGCAAGGTGTTGTGGTGGAAGTTGAGCACCCGCTGGGCCTTGTCCGGCACCACCAGGGCACGCTGGCGCAGGGCGTCCTGGGTCGCGACCCCGGTGGGGCACTTATTGGTATGGCAGCTCTGCGACTGGATACAGCCGATGGCGAACATGAAGCCGCGGGCCGCGTTGGCCCAGTCGGCACCGATGGCCAGGACGCTGGCGATGTCGAAGGCACTGACGATCTTGCCGCTAGCGCCCAGCTTGATCTTGTCGCGCAGGTTCAGGCCTACCAGGGTGTTGTGCACGAACAGCAGGCCTTCGCGCAGTGGCACGCCGATATGGTCGGTGAATTCCACCGGTGCGGCTCCCGTGCCGCCTTCCTTGCCGTCCACCACGATGAAGTCCGGCAGAATGCCGGTTTCCAGCATGGCCTTGGCGATACCCATGAACTCCCAAGGGTGGCCCAGGCAGAACTTGAAGCCTACCGGCTTGCCGCCGGACAGCTCACGCAGGCGGGCGATGAACTGCATCATTTCGATCGGCGTGGAGAATGCCGTGTGACGCGACGGCGAAATGCAGTCCTCGCCCATCAGCACGCCGCGGGTGGCGGCGATTTCTTCGGTCACCTTGTGCTTGGGCAGGATGCCGCCGTGGCCGGGCTTGGCGCCTTGGCTCATCTTGATTTCGATCATGCGCACCTGTGGGTCGCGCGCCTGCTCGGCGAAACGCTCAGGGTCGAAGCGGCCATCCGGGGTGCGACAGCCAAAATAGCCCGAGCCCAGTTCCCAGACCAGGTCACCGCCGTTCTCGCGGTGGTACGGGCTGATGCTGCCTTCGCCGGTGTCGTGGGCGAAATTGCCGAGCTTGGCCCCTTGGTTGAGGGCACGGATGGCGTTGGCGCTCAGCGAACCGAAGCTCATGGCTGAAATGTTGAAGATCGATGCCGAATACGGCTGGCTGCACTGCGGACCGCCGACTGTCACGCGAAAGCTTGCCGGGTCGGCCAGGGGCGCTGGGCGCATGGAGTGGCCGATGAACTCGAAGCCTGATTCGTACACGTCGATCAAGGTGCCGAAGGGCTTGTCCGACGCTTCGTTCTTGGCCCGGGCATACACCAGCGAACGCTGGGCACGGGAAAAGGGCAGGGCATCGCTGTCGGCTTCGAGCAGGTACTGGCGGATCTCCGGGCGAATCGCTTCGACCAGATAGCGGATGTTGCCGAGGATCGGATAGTTGCGCCGCACCGCATGGCGTTGCTGCAGCAGGTCGAACAGGCCGATCAGGCTGAGCACGGCGGTGACGAGGGTGAACGGCCACAGCCATTCGTGGTGCAGGAAGGGCAGGCTCGCCAGGGTGAAAAGAACGCAGGCGGCGAAAAAGGCATAGCGACTGAGAAGTGACAGGCTCATACGGGGTCCTTGCGATGGCTCGGTCAGGCTCAGGGGCCTGGGTCAAACCCCGACCATAGCCCCATTGGGTGGCGCATGGCCAGTCGATCGCGGGGGCAGAACATGAAAGATCAGTCATCGACGCAGGACCGCATCGCGGGGCAAGCCCGCTCCCACAGGATTGGCGTCGATCGCCAGAGCGGCACTATCTCTTCCGGGCCGCGCTGTTGCGCACAGGACAAGCGGCTAGCGCCGCCCCCTGTGGGAGCGGGCTTGTCCGCGATGCGTTTGGAGTGCTTCAGTGAATATCGCGTAACAGGCGCTGTCGCCAGGCTTCCTGTTCTGCGGCCGGCACCTCCACCAGGTACTCGTAGCGCCCCGCTACCCGCGTGGCCACCGGCACACCGTCGCGATACAGTAGCCGGTTGCCGACCACCGCCGGTACCTTCCCGCCTGGCAACAGCGTTCCCAGCAGGTTCAGCGGGTCACAGGCGCTGATCATCACCAGCCCACCGTCCGGTGCCCGCCGTCGTACCTGGCGCAGCAGGCCGACCGCCTCCGGCAGGGCGAACTGTTCACCGGCCAGCCCGACAATGAATCGCCCACCGCGGATTTCGCCCCGAGCCTCCAGCCGGTGGTAGCAACGCAACAGGTCACGCCAGGGCGGCAGCACATCGCTTTCGCGCTCTAGCAGGCGCCAGCAGATCACCCCGTAGCGGCGCAGCAAGGTCCGCGCGACGTGTTCCAGGCGTTGGTCGCTGTCCGGCAGGGTAGTGCCACGACGCAACAATGCCCAGCGCCCGGCCTGGGCCATGTCGCTGGCCATCGGTGGATGGCCGCGGCGGCTGTTGCGCGAGGTGCGCTTGGCGGCGGGTGTGATCAGCCCGCGCAGGCCCGTGAAGCTATCGGCACCGACCAACCCGGCGCCCACCAATTGTTGCAATGCGCTTTCCAGCTCGCTGGGCAGCAGGTGGGCCTCCTGGGTGAGCTCGTCGAAGAACAAGGCGCCCTGGGCCTGCAGCGTCTCGAATACCCGTTGCGCCCTTGGAGGCAAGTCATCGAGCGCGGGCATTGGTGCCAGGCTGCGCCAGAGGCTCAGGTGCTCGCGCGGCAGCAGTACCAGCGGTGTGCTGGACAAGGTACTGGTGGACAGCGTGCTCGCCAGCCGGCTCCAGGCCCATTGCCCGCTGCGGCAGGCATCGTCGAGCCAGTGTGGGCTGTAGTCCTTGATCCGGGCCGGCAGCAGCTCGGCCTCCCAGGCCCCGGCCGCGCTGGGGAAGCCTTGCAACTGGCCGAGTACCTCGGCCACCGCTTGGGGTCCCCTCAGGCGTTCGTCGGTCGCCAGGTGTTGCCAGTCGAACAGGAAACGCATGTAGACCTGCAGGGTCACCGGTTCGATTTCCCGCCGCAGGCGCTTGACCGTGTAGCGATGGATACGCGCCAGCAGGTGCCGCTCGCACCACTGCAGGGTTCGCTGGCCAGGGCTGAAATGGCCGCGCAGCACATAGCCTTCGACTTCCAGACGCGCCAGGGCCTGTTCGATATCGCTGCTGGGCAGGCCTAACGGTGCCGCGATCTGGGCCACTGTCAGCGGGCCGAAACCGCTGAGCCGCGCGCGCAGCAGCTCGACCTGCGCGGCATCTCGTTCGATAGGCTGGTCGAACCCCGGCAACAGGCCGAGCGAAGGCTCCAGCCTGGCGTGTGGGTAACACGCCAACAGCAGATTCAGACGTTCGCGCGCCAGCCACAGGGCCTGTTCGCCGCTGCGCAGCAGGCACGCACGGCCTGCCTGGGCCAACTGGGCGAGAAGGCCGGGCCAGTCGTTGCCCAGGTGGGTTTCCTCAGCGCTGATGGCGCCCAGGCTCATCAAGGCTTCATGCATCTCGTCGGCGTTGCCAGGCTGCGGCCAGGCCTCGGCCTGTACGGCGACGATGGCCTCGATATCCAGCGCCCCGAGGTCGTCGCCGCTGTGCACCTCGTTCCAGCGCCGGTTGAGCACCGCCTGGGTCCTGCGCTCCTCCAATGGGGCGTCGTCCAGGAAGGTATAGGGCCGGGCATTGAGGATGGCCGCGGCCAAGGGCGAGGGGGCGGGCAGGTCGCGGGCGAGCAGGCGTATTTCGCCGTTTTCCATGCGCCGAAGCAGGGCCAGCCAGCCTTCGCTGTCCATGGCCTCGTGCAGACAATCGTCCAGGGTCTGTTCCACCAGCGGGTGGTCCGGGATCTGCCGTTCACCGACGATGTTTTCCAGGCAGGCGATCTGGTCGGGGAACACCGCCGCGATCAGATCTTCACTCTTCATGCGCTGGATCTGCGGCGCCACCTTGCGCCCGCCGACATAACGCGGCAAGGCCAGGGCCACGGCGGCGTTCCAGCGCCAACGCACGCCGAACAACGGTGCGTCGAGCAGGGCCTGGACCAGGATCGGCTCGGCGCTGCGGCTGGCCAGGTAGCGCCAGACTTCATCGAGCTCGAAGCTGTGGCTGGTGGACAACGACAGCACGATCGCGTCTTCGCTGGCAGCGGCCTGCAGCTCGAAGTTGAAGGTGCGACAGAAGCGTTTGCGCAGTGCCAGGCCCCAGGCGCGGTTGATCCGGCTGCCATAGGGCGAATGGATGATCAGCTGGGTGCCGCCGGTTTCGTCGAAGAAGCGTTCCATCACCAGCGTTTCCTGGGAGGGCAAAGCGCCCAGCACCTGCCAGGCCTGCCCCAGGTAGTCGAGCAACTGGCTGGCGCTGCCTGCTTCCAGCCCGAACGCCTGCTGCAACCAGGCCAGCACCGGGGCGAAATCCCCGTCGCTGGCCTGCAGGCGCTCATCGACCTGCGCCTGCAGGCGGGCGACGGCGGCGGACAACTCATCGCTACGCCCTGGGGCCTCGCCGAGCCAGAACGGAATGGTCGGTGGCAGGCCATGGGCATCCTCGACCCGTACCCGGCCAGGCTCGACCCGCAGAATGCGATAGGACGCATTGCCCAGCTGGAAGATATCGCCGGCAATGCTTTCCACGGCGAAGTCTTCGTTGACACTGCCGATGTTCAGCGACTGGGGCTCGAGCAGCACTGCATAGTCGGCGGTCTCGGGAATGGTGCCGCCGCTGGTCAAGGCCGTCAGCTGGCTGCCGCGGCGCCCGCGCAGGGTGGCGCTGACGGCATCGCGGTGCAGGTAGGCGCTGCGCACGCCCTGGCGGCCGTTGTAGCCCTCGGCGAGCATGCGCAGGAGCGCCTGGTAGTGCGCCGGGTCCAGCTCGGCATAGGGCATGGCCTGGCGTAGGCAGTCGTACAGGGCCTGCTCCGGCCATGGCTGGTTGCTCACTTCGGCGACGATCTGCTGGGCCAGGACATCCAGCGGTGCGCGGGGTATCTGCAGTTGATCGAGTTCGCCCTGACGCACACCTTCGAGC
The DNA here is from genome assembly GCF_015680235.1 of Pseudomonas guariconensis. GTDB lineage: Bacteria > Pseudomonadota > Gammaproteobacteria > Pseudomonadales > Pseudomonadaceae > Aquipseudomonas > Aquipseudomonas guariconensis_A. Next base: position 52,078 of record NZ_JADLJL010000006.1, on the reverse strand, counting down.
AAGGCCACGCATTCGATCAGGTCGTCCCGCGAGGTCGGAAACAGCCGCCCCTTGGGGATGCCTTCGACCTGGTGCCCGGAGCGCCCGACGCGTTGCAAGAACGCCGAGATCGAGCCGGGCGAGGCGATCTGGCAAACCAGCTCGACCTCGCCGATGTCGATGCCCAGCTCCAGCGAGGCGGTGGCCACCAGCACCTGCAACTGGCCTGCCTTCAGGCGCTGCTCGGCCGCCAGGCGGTGTTCCTTGGCCAGGCTGCCGTGGTGCGCCGCCACGGCAGCCTGGCCCAGGCGTTCGCTCAGGTGGCGGGTCAGGCGTTCGGCCAGGCGCCGGGTGTTGACGAACACCAGGGTGGTGCGATGCTCTCGGGCAAGCGCGGCGATGCGGTCGTAGACAAGGCCCCAGACATCGGTGGCCATCACTGCCCCCAGTGGCACCGGCGGGACCTCGATGGCCAGGTCGCGGCGGCGTGCATGGCCGACGTCGACGATGGCGCAGGGGCGCTGGTGGCCTACCAGGAACTGCGCCACGCGTTCCACCGGCCGCTGCGTAGCGGAAAGCCCGATGCGTCGCAGGGGCCGGCCGCACAATGCTTGCAGGCGCTCCAGGGTCAAGGCCAGGTGACAGCCTCGCTTGTTGCCGGCCAGGGCGTGGATCTCGTCGACGATCACCGTGTGTACGTTGGCCAGGCCTTCGCGACCGGAGGCTGAGCCGAGCAGCACGTAGAGCGATTCGGGCGTGGTCACCAGGATGTGCGGCGCCAGCTTGCGCATGGCCGCGCGTTCTTTTTGCGGTGTATCGCCGGTGCGCACGGCGGTGGTGATGCGCGGCGCCTTCAACCCCTGGGCTTGCAGGGCCTGGCTGATGCCGGCCAGCGGCAGGTCGAGGTTCAGGCGGATGTCATTGGACAGCGCCTTGAGGGGCGATACATAGACCACCTGAGTCTGCGCAGGCAGCTCGCCGTCATGGTCCAGGCCTTGGCGAAACAGCTCGTCGAGCACGGCCAGGAAGGCGCTCAGGGTCTTGCCCGAGCCGGTCGGCGCGGCGAGCAGCATCGATTGGCCGGCATGGATCAGCGGCCAGGCCCGGGCCTGGGCATCGGTGACCGTGGCGAAGTGTTGCCGGAACCAGGCGCCGATGGCGGGGTGGAACAGGTCGAGCACGGGGTGGTGCTGGGCTGGCAGGTTCATGTGTTGTTTATGGCGGGTGAAGGGCGGGTTGGCAAGGGGCCGTTCGTCCTGGTCCGCCTGGACGCTTGTCAGCCTCCGACCTGCATGTGATTCTTGCCCGTCTTTTCCTGTTGTTTAGCGAGCTCCCATGTCCAAGACCCTCCGTATCGCCGCCGCCCTGCTGATCGACGCCCAAGGGCGTACCTTGCTGGTACGCAAGCGCGGCACCCAGGCCTTCATGCAGCCGGGTGGCAAGATCGATACCGGCGAAACCCCACAAGCGGCGCTGGTACGGGAGCTGCACGAGGAACTGGGCCTGCGCCTGGACCCGCAGAACGCTCGCTATCTGGGGCAATTCACCGCCCCAGCCGCCAACGAGCCGGGTTTCCAGGTGGTGGCCGAGCTGTTTCGCGTCGACAGCAGCGACGCCGTGAGCCCGGCGGCAGAAATCGAGGAAGTGAAGTGGTTGGCGGCCGATGACGCGCTCGATCTCGAACTGGCGCCGCTGACCCGCGACCTGATCCTGCCGCTCTACCGCGAGGCGCTCAACGCACCGCGCTGACGCCATCGAGGGTCGAGAACGAGGTGTCCTTGGCCGTCAGCAGGAAATCGCGCATGTAGGGGGCATCGAGCATGTCGGTGCGCACCGCAGCGTGGAGCGTGGCGAACAGGCCCTTTTCGCCCAGGCGCTTGCCCTTGACGTAGCCTCGCGAGCTGTACTCGTGCAGCGCCCAATGGGGGATGCCGCATACGCCACGGCCGCTGGCCACCAGCTGCATCATCATCACGGTCAGCTCCGACGTGCGCACCGCGGCCGGCTCGATATCGGCCGGCTCCAGGAAGCGAGTGAAGATGTCCAGGCGGTCGCGTTCCACCGGGTAAGTGATCAAGGTCTGGTCCAAAAGGTCCTGAGGCACGATGTAGGGCTTGCTGGCCAGCGGGTGCTGGTTGGCCACGGCGAGCATCGCCTCGTAGGTGAACAGCGGCACATAGGTGATGCCGGCCAGGTCCACCGGGTCGGAGGTCACCACCAGGTCGAGGTCGCCCCGGGCCAGGGCCGGCAATGGGGCGAAGGCGAAGCCTGAGGCCAGGTCCAGCTCCACTTCCGGCCAGGCGTCGCGGAACTGGTCGATGGTGGGCATCAGCCATTGGAAGCAGCTATGACACTCGATGGCCATGTGCAGGCGCCCGGCGGTACCGCCTGCCAGGCGGGCGATGTCGCGCTCGGCACCGCGCAGCAGGGGCAGGGTGGCATCGGCCAGTTGCAACAGGCGCAGGCCGGCGCTGGTGAAGCGGATCGGCTTGGTCTTGCGCACGAACAGCGCCATGCCCAGGCGTTCTTCCAGTTCCTTGAACTGATGCGACAGCGCCGACTGGGTCAGGTGCAGGCGCTCGGCGGCTTCCACCAGGCTATCGGCCTCGCGCAAGGCATGAAGGGTTTTCAGGTGGCGGATTTCCAGCACAGGTGGCTCCGGGGGTAACTCTGGGTAATGGGGTACGGTGCTTGAGTTTCCCTCATGTTGCGTGTGGCTGTCGAGGTGGCTGCGTTTGACCGCTCGGCAGCCTTAATCAAACTGTCATGGTTTTGTGGCAGCGCGCTCGAAAGGTTTTCATCAGACTCGCGATCTACTGGGGATCTGCGTTCTGGTGTTTCTTTCATGCGGGCTTTATTGGTCTTTTTATTCTTGTTGGTCAGCGTGCCGGCCGCTGCGGCCGCCCAGCGCTGCGACTCCCAGGTGCCGGTGCAACGGGCCGAGCTGGGCGAACTGAGCCTGGTCTACCAAAGCGTCGGTGCGCCGTCGGACCCTGCGTTGCTGCTGGTCATGGGCCTGGGCGGGCAATTGATCCATTGGCCCGACGATGTGGTCGAGGCCTTGTGCCGGCAGGGTTTTCGCGTCATCCGCTACGACAATCGCGATGTCGGCTTGTCGCGCTGGAACCGAATGCCGGCCTCGGCCAGCCTGACCGTCGAACTGCTGCGCTACAAGCTGGGGCTGCCGGTGGCCGCGCCCTATACCCTGACCGACATGGCCAGCGACGGGTTGCGGCTGATGGATGCGCTGAACATCGAGCAGTTCCATGTGCTAGGGGTAAGCATGGGTGGCATGATCGCCCAGCGCTTGGCGGCCATGGCCCCGCAGCGCGTGCGTAGCCTGACGCTGGTGATGTCCAGTTCCGGCGACGAAGGCTTGCCGGCGCCCAGCCCAGCGCTGGTGCAGTTGCTGGCGCGCCGCGATGCACCCAACCGGTCGGTGGCCATCGAGCACCAGGCCGACCTGCTGGCCGCCTTGGGCAGCCCCGAGATCACCGATGAGCGCGCGGTGTTGCTGCAACAGGCCGCGGACGCCTATGACCGAGCGTTCAACCCGGACGGCGTGAAGCGCCAGATCATGGCGATCCTCGCCGAGCCGAGCCGGGTGGCGCTGCTCAACCAGCTGCGCGTGCCGACGTTAGTGGTGCATGGCACGGCCGACCCGCTGTTGCCGGTGATGCATGGCGTGCACCTGGCGGCCCATATCCGAGGCAGCCAGCTGCGTTTGATTCCGGGCTTGGCCCATCGTTTCCAGGAGCCGTTCAAGGGGCCGTTGCTGGCGGCGGTGCTGCCGTACCTGAAAGCGCATCGCGAAGCGCCAAGGCATGTGGCAGGGCTTCTGTAAACGGACCGTCACAGACCCTGCAGGAGCGGCCTTGTGCCGCGATTGGGCCGCAACGCGGCCCCGGGTGCTTTCAGTGAAAGCGCATCCACAAGGTGACCAACGCCGTCGCCGCCACCAGCCAGGCCACCGTGGCCAGCGCCAGCGAGGCCTCCAGGCGCATCCTGTCGACCAGCACGTACAACGTCGCCAGGTAGATGAAATAAGGAATGATCGACCACATGCCGAACAGGATGGTGGTCTTCAAGTCAGCCAACGACCGGCCCTTGCCGACGATGTAGTGGGCGATCAGGGCGAAGGTCGGAAACAGCGGTACCAACCCGGCGATGTAGTAGTTGCGCGTCTTCGAAAGAATGGCCAGGAGCACCACGACGGCGGCGCCCAGGCTGGCCTTGAGTATCAGGTCCACGTTGGCTTTCCTTGGTTCAGCTCAGGCCGTATTTCTTCACTTTGTCGAACAGCGTGGTCTTGGCCATGCCCAGTTCCTGGCTGGCCTGGCTGAGGTTGCCGCCGGTGCGTTGCAGGGCGTCGCTGAGCAGGTTGCGCTCGAAAGCCTCCACCGCCTCGGCGAACCCCAGCCCCTGGCTGGCGCCGCCTGCGCTCTTCTTGAACGCCGGCAGGCCCAGGGCATGGCGCTCGGCGACGTTGCGCAGTTCGCGCACGTTGCCCGGCCAGTCGTGGGCCATCAGGCGCGACACGGTCTGGCTGTCGAGCTCCGGCACTTCGCGGTCGAAGCGCAAGGCCGACTGCTGAAGGAAATGTTCGAACAGTTGCAGGATGTCCTCGCGCCGCTCACGCAGGGGCGGTAGCTCCAGGGTGACCACGTTCAGGCGATAGTAGAGGTCGCTGCGGAACTGGCCGGTCTGGCCCATGGCGTCCAGGTCCGACTTGGTGGCGGCGATCACCCGGCAATCCACCGGGATGCTCTGGTTCGAACCCAGGCGTTCCAGGGTGCGTTCCTGCAGCACGCGCAGCAGCTTGATCTGCAGGTTGATCGGCATGCTCTCCACCTCATCGAGGAACAGCGTGCCGCCATTGGCGTGCTCGATCTTGCCGATACGCCGCTTGCCAGCACCGGTGAAGGCGTTGGCCTCATGGCCGAAGATCTCGCTTTCGAACAGGTTCTCCGGCAGCCCGCCGCAATTGAGCGCAACGAAGGGCTGGCCCTGGCGCCGGCTGAAGTCGTGCAGGCAGCGGGCGACCAGCTCCTTGCCAGTGCCGGTCTCGCCTTCGATGAGTACGTTGGCCGACGTATCGGCGACGTTGGCGATGAGTTCGCGCAGGTTCTGCATGGCTGGCGAGCGGCCGATGATGCGGCCTTCGAGGGTGCTCTGACCAGCCAGTTGGCGCCGCAGGGCATGCACTTCACGGGAGAGGCCGCGTTGCTCCAGGGCGCGGCGTACCACCTCTACCAGGCGCTCCGGGGAGAACGGTTTCTCCATGAAGTCGTAGGCGCCGTTACGCATGGCGCCCACGGCCATGTCGATATCGCCGTGGCCGGTGATCAGCACCACCGGCAGGCTGCGATCGCGCGCCTTGAGGCGGCCGAGCAGTTCCAGGCCATCCATGCCCGGCAGGCGGATGTCGCTGACGACGATACCGGCGAAGTCGTCGCCGATGCGTTCCAGGGCCTGTTCGGCACTGCCCACGCCTTCGCAGGCGATGTCTTCCAAGGCCAGGGCCTGCTGGCAACCCAGCAGCACGTGGGGGTCGTCTTCGACGATCAGGACGGTCAAGGGTGCTTGGTTCATGGGGACCCTTTATTCATAGTGGTTCAGCCGATGTGCCGGTAGGCGTGGCCAGGGGCAGGGCGAGGACGAAGGCGGTACCGCCGCTGGCGGGATGCTCGACGCCCAAGGAACCCTTGGCGGCGGCGGCAAGGCTCGCCGACAGGGTCAGGCCCAGGCCCAGGCCATGCTCGCCCGGTTTGGTGGTGAAGAAGGGTTCGAACAGGTGCTTGCGCGCCTCGGCGTCGATGCCGTGGCCGTTGTCGCGCACCCGCAGGCGGTATTTGTCGCCCTGTGCCTCGCCTTCCAGCCAGAGCTGCGGCTGGGGCTGGCTGGCCATGGCGTCCAGGGCGTTGCCGATCAGGTTGACCAGGATCTGCTCCAGGCGGGTCTGGTCGATGGCCAGTAGCTGGTCGTCGAACTGGCGGTGCAATTGCAGGTTGCAGCCGGCGATTCGGTTGCCCAGCACCTGTAGGCTGGCTTCCACGGCCTTGTTCAGCGAGGCCTGGCCGCTGTCGTCGCCACGCCGGGCGAAGGAGCGCAGGCTGGCGGTGATGCGCCCCATGCGGTCGATCAGGTCGTTCATGGTGCGCAGGTTGGTACTGGCGGTTTCCAGGGCGCCACGCTCAAGGAAGCGCACGGTATTGCCCGACAACGTACGCAGGGCGGCCAGCGGCTGGTTGAGCTCATGGGCGATGCTGGTGGACATTTGCCCGATGGCCGCCAGCTTGCCGGCCTGGACCAGCTCGTCCTGGGCATGACGCAGGGTCTGTTCGGCATGCCGGCGTTCGCGAATCTGCCCCTTGAGACGCTCGTTGCTGGCGCGCAGGTCGGCGGTGCGCTCGGCAATGCGTCGCTCCAGCTGGCTGTTGGCTTCTTCCAGGGCCTCGCGGGCGGCGAGGCGGGTGGCGATCACCTTGCGCCGTTCGTTCCAGGCGATAGCCAGGATGGTCAGCAGGGCGAAGGCCACGCCCACCAGGATGCCTTGCACCATGGATTCACGGTGTAAATCCTGCAGCGGCGTGAGCAGGGTGAAATGCCAGGGGGTGTCGACCAGGCGTCGGGTCTGGGCCAGGTAGGCCATGTTCTGCGGTTTGCCCTGGCCACCTTCGCTGTTGGCCGGGAAGGTGAGCTTTTCTACGCCATCGGCCAGGGTTTCGCGGGCCAAGGGTTGCAACTCGTTCAGTGGCCACCAGTAGTACTGCAGGCTGCGCGCCAGACGTTCCTTGATCTGCGGGGTGAGCGGGCGTACCGACTTGAGTCGGCGGGCCGGGTCGCTGGAGAGAATGATGATGCCGTTCTCGTCACTGACGAACGCCTCCAGGCGCGCGCGCTGCCAGCGCTCTTCGAGGGTGTCCAGGCGGACCTTGATCACCGCCACGCCGATGATCTTGCCGTGTTCTTCCAGCCCATGGGCCAGGTAGTAGCCGGCTTCGCCGGTGGTGCTGCCGATGCCATAGAAGCGCCCGGGCTCGCCGCGCACGGCGTCCTGGAAGTAGGCGCGGAACGACAGGTCCTCGCCCAGGAAGGAGTCGGCGTCGCGCCAGTTGCTGGTGGCCTGGACCCGGCCGCTGGTATCGAGCACGAAGATGGCCCGGCTGCGGCTGCGGCGGTTCAGGCCTTCGAGGTATTCGTTGACCGTCTGGCGATACCCGCCGTCCGGGTCGGTGAGCAGGCGCGAGACGCTGTCCTCGAGCTCCAGCAGGCTCGGCAGGTAGGTGTACTTGCTGATTTCGCTCTCGACCGTGCGCGCATGCAGCTCGAGCTGGCGCTCGCCGTTTTCACTCAAGGTGCGGATGCCGTTGTTCTCGCTGACCAGGTAGCCGACCAGGCCCAGGCCGACCATCAGCAGGATGATCAGGGGCGGCAGCAGCAATTGGCGGATCAAGCGGGATTTCACGACAGGTTGGGCAGGGCGAAGGAGCGAGGGGTCGCATTTCATCACAGTGGCCTTGTCACGACCAGCGTCCGCTGCCCGGATGCACCGGGCAGCGGCACGGGCCGACTCAGTGCTGCAGGATCTTGCTGAGGAAATGCTGGGTGCGTTCGTGGCGGCCTTCAGGGTTGCCGAAGAAGTCTTCCTTCTGGCAATCCTCGATGATGCTGCCCTTGTCCATGAAGATCACCCGGTTGGCCACCTTGCGGGCAAAGCCCATCTCGTGGGTCACGCACATCATGGTCATGCCCTCGTGGGCCAATTCGACCATCACGTCCAGCACTTCGTTGACCATCTCCGGGTCCAGCGCCGAGGTCGGTTCGTCGAACAGCATGACGATCGGGTCCATCGACAGCGCGCGGGCGATGGCCACGCGCTGTTGCTGGCCACCAGAGAGCTGGCCGGGGTGTTTCTTGGCGTGGGCGCCCAGGCCGACGCGGTCAAGCAGGGCCAGGCCCTTCTTGGTGGCTTCCGCTTCGCTGCGGCCGAGCACCTTGCGCTGGGCGATGGTCAGGTTCTCGGTGATCGACAGGTGCGGGAACAGTTCGAAGTGCTGGAACACCATGCCCACCCGCGAACGCAGTTTGGGCAGGTTGGTCTTGGGGTCGGCGATCGAGGTGCCGTCGACGACGATGTCACCTTTCTGGAACGGCTCCAGGGCGTTGACGCACTTGATCAGGGTGGACTTGCCCGAGCCGGATGGGCCGCAGACCACTACCACCTCGCCTTTCTTGACCTCGGTGCTGCAGTCGGTCAGCACCTGGAAGTCCCCGTACCACTTGTTGACGTTCTTGATGGAAATCATACGGTGATCCTTTTTTGCAGGCGCTTGACCAGCCACGAAGCGGAGAAGCTGATGAGGAAGTAGACGACACCGGCGAAGATCAGGAACTCATGGGAGCGCCCGATGATATCGCCGTTGGAGCGGGCCGAGTTGAGGAAGTCCACCAGGCCCACGGTGTAGACCAGCGAGGTGTCCTGGAACAGGATGATGCTCTGTTGCAGCAGCAATGGGGTCATCTTGCGGAATGCCTGGGGCAGGATGATCAGACGCATGGTCTGGCCATAGGTCATGCCCAGTGCCTGCGCGGCGCCCATCTGACCCTTGGAGATCGACTGCACCCCGGCACGCACGATTTCGCAGAAGTACGCGGCCTCGAACATCATGAACGCCACCACGCAGGAGGTGAAGGCACCCACCGGGGTGTCTTCGCCGGTGATCCAGCGCAGCACGAATGGCACCGCCAGGTAGAACCAGGTGATCACCAGCAGCAGCGGGATGGAGCGGAAGTAGTTGACGTAGGCACCGGCCAGGTTCGACAGCAGCTTGCTCGACGACAGGCGCATCAGCGCCAGGATCGTACCCAACACGATACCGCCGACCACGCCCATGACCATCAGTTGGAGCGTCATGACCATGCCTTCCCAGAGGGCTGGCAGGGCAGGGATGATTTCGCTGAAGTCCATTTCCATTTACTTGCCCCCCACGGAAATCAGGCCAGGCACCGAGACTTTCTTCTCGACCATGCGCATGAGCAGCATCAGACCCATGTTGAGGGTGAAGTAGATCAGGGTGGCCAAGGTGAAGGCCTCGAAGAGGTTGGCGGAGAACTCGGCGGTCTGCTTGGTCTGCGCCAGCAGCTCCATCAGGCCGATCAGCGAAGCCACCGAGGAGTTCTTGAATACGTTCAGGAATTCCGAGGTAAGTGGCGGAATGATGATCCGGTACGCCTGGGGCAGCAGCACGTTGTTGTAGATCTGCGGCAGGGTGAAGCCCATGGCGCGGGCGGCGGCTTCCTGGCCTCGGGGCAGGGCCTGGATGCCGGTGCGCACCTGTTCGCAGACCCGCGCGGCGGTGAACAAGCCCAGGCAGATGACCACGCTGATCAGCGCCGAGGTGGTCGGGTTGAGGTCTTGCTTGAACCATTCCTGCAAGCCCTCCGGCAGCAGGTCGGGTACCAGGAAGTACCAGATGAACAGCTGCACCAGCAGCGGCACGTTGCGGAACAGCTCCACGTAGGCGGTGGCGATGCCCGACACCAGGCGGTTCGGCACGGTGCGCATCACGCCGAGCAGCGAGCCCAGCAGCAAGGCGATGATCCAGGCGGAGATGGCGATGGCGATGGTCCAGCCCAGACCGGCGATGTACCAGTCCAGGTAGGTTTCGCTACCCACGCCGGTGGACTTGAAGAACACGCCCCAGTCCCAGTTGTAATTCATCGGGATTTCCCCTCAGACGGTTGTTTCACGGGCACCTTCGAGCAACCGAGGGCGGCGAACGCCCTCGGTTGAAAGGTTAGACACTAATGAGTGGCCTGTCGGGTTGTTTACTGCTCGGCTCGAGCACCCGGCCACTGGCTGAGGATCAGGACTTCTTCTCGTCCGCCGCCTTGTCGGTCGGCTCGGCGATCAGTTTTTTCAGCTCTTCGCTCATCGGGAAGTTCAGGTTCAGGCCCTTTGGCGGGATCGGCTGTTGGAACCACTTCTCGTAGCTCTTGTTGACTTCGCCCGACTTGAAGTAAGCGATGATGGCGTCATCGACCGCTTTCTTGAACGCCTCGTCACCCTTGCGCACCATGCAGCCGTAGATCTCGTAGGACTGTGGCGTGCCGGTGATGACCCAGTCTGCAGGCTTGCGTGCCTTGGCCATCTCGCCGGCCAGCAGGGCGTCGTCCATCATGAAGGCCACGGCGCGGCCGCTTTCGAGCATGTTGAAGGCTTCGCCGTGGTCTTTTGCGGAGATCACGTTCATCTTCATCTGCTTGTCGGCGTTCATCGCCTTGAGGATGCGCTCGGAGGTGGTGCCAGCGGTGGTCACCACGTTCTTGCCGGCCAGGTCCGGGAAGTCCTTGTAGGCCGGTTGACCGTCCTTGACCTTGGTCAGCAGACGGGTACCGACTTCGAAGATGCCCACCGAGAAGCCGACCTGTTGCTGGCGTTCGACGTTGTTGGTGGTGGAGCCGCACTCCAGGTCCACGGTGCCGTTCTGCACCAGCGGGATGCGGGTCTGGGAGGTGACGAGGTTGTAGCGCACCTTGAGGTCAGGCACGTTGAGCTGTTTTTTCAGCGCTTCGACGACGGCCAGCTGGATGTCGTGGGAGTAGCCCACAGGCTGTGGCTTGCCTGCCAGATAGGAAAACGGAATGGAGGAGTCGCGGTGGCCCAGGGTGATGGTGCCCGAATCCTTGATCTTCTTCAGGGTGCCGGTCAGCTCTTCGGCCATGGCGGGCGAAGCGATGACCGCAGCCGCGATGGCGGCGCCCAACAGTTGACGAACGATACGCATCAAATTTTCCTCGACGTTGTTTTTTTTATGGAGCCGTTGGCGGACTCTTCGTTCTACGAATACAGCAAGAAGCGGGTGCATTCGGCTATTGAGTGTAGAGCATGAGTCGTGCCAAGCCCTGATATCGATCATAAAGCCCGAAAACACGGGAGCATTAATGTTTTTTGACGATTGCGCGAAGGTTTAGTTGTACGGTTTTCCGAATGGGTGCGTGGTGGTCATTCGGAAATCCGAACGGGTGCCTGCGAGATGTTTCCGCAATCGGCACACAGGTAGCTAATAAATGCCGCTGGGCAATGGCGGGCAAATGATCGACTGATGTCTTTCGACGTCAAGAGGTTGTGCCCATGCAGTCCTTTCCCATGGATTCGATCGACGCTTTGATTGCGCAGCGGTTGCCGGATTGGTTCAGGCAAGCTGCACCCGATCAGCGCACTGCATTTCACCAAGCGTTGCGCAGGGAGCAGGAAAGCACAGAGCGGCTGGGACATCTGTTGCGACAGATCCCGGCGCTGGATGAGTTCGCCGTTTCATTGCTTGCACCAGCGTTACGCAAGGCAGGCTTGGCCGACCCTGATCCAAGACGTATCTGGGTCGCCATCGAGCAGAGCGTGGAGCTGCCTTCGGCTGCATCGAAACTCTATGCGCCTCGGTTCACTTACCATTCCCGGCAGAGTGCATTGGCCGCCGCGCTGCACAACTATCACCAGGAAGAGACCAAGCCTTCGATCTTTCGCAAGGCGCTGTTGCAGAATGCGCAGGGTGTTCGGTTGGCGCTGAGCTTCGAAGTCTTCGTCAGATTGTGCAGGCAAGTGGATATTGGCGGGGCGTACCAGCACAAGATTGCCAGCGTGCTGTTGCCCGCCGAGCGGCCCGGGCATGCTGAAGGGCACGCGCGGCAAGCTGTCGAGCGGTTGTTCGAAGACAGCCTTCGCGCACGGATGGAAGCGGCGGTGCGCATGGCCGCGCTCAAGGGGGCGCTTGATGAAGCCAGCTACCGGCAAGCACTGCCCATAACCCTTGTCGATCCGAATGCCCAGCGCTGCGCCGGAGTGGTCACGCCTTGCCAGCTCTGGCTGCTGGGCAAGCGCGTGGCGGGCGTGGTCACACTGGAGTTGCGGTCTGATCGCGACGCACCCGTGGAGGGCGTGGTCGCTTGGATCCCGGGCGACCCGCAGCAAGCTGTAGGTTGGCATCGAAGCTGGGCTTCGTTGTACCGCTCCCTGGCAAGTCGCCTGCGTCAGCAGGCCTATCGACGTTTCTTTGCCCGTTTCATCAAGGAAGAGGACCGGCTCTCGTTCGACAGCGCTCTGGCAAAGGCGCTGTCGAACACGGCAGCAGGAGCGCCGGTCGAGCTCGATGGGCGTCATTTCGTCATCCCGGGTGACCTGTTCCAATATCTACGAGCGGTGCAGATGGAAAGCATCGTTGAAAACGCCCGCGCCCTGGCGGTGCCCACCGGGGATGAGGACATGGCCAGCCGGCATGCACGCCTTCAGGAAATGAAGAGCGCCGGATTCAGTCTGCTGGGCCTGGCCGGGATGTTCGTGCCGGTGCTGGGAGAGCTGCTGTTGCTGGAGTGCGCCGTGGAATTGGCTGAGGAGGTGTTCGACGGCTATCGAAGCTGGCGCCTGGGCGATCGCCAGGGCGCGTTGGATCACGTGTATGGCGTGGCGCAGAATCTGTTCGTCACAGGTGCCCTGGCGGGAGTCGTCCATGGTTTCCGACGCGTGCCCTTCGTCGATGACCTGCACCCGCGGGTCAAGGATGGTCAGGCCAGATTGGCCCATGATCCCGATCAACCCCACGGCCTGCGCAGTGCCGGGCACCTGCTGGAAGGCCTGGCAGGAAGTGAGTTCGCCGAACTGCTGGAGAGCGAGGCCGAAGATCTGTTGGCGATCACAGGGCTGAGCATTGACCAGTTGCGCCGATTGCGCGTGGAAAACGGCCCCGTCCCGGCACGCCTGCTCGATGCCAAGGCGCGTTTTCTGACGCACAAGGCCTCTTCTGCGCGCTCCCAGACGCTGGTATCTCAGGTTCATATCGGCGCTGCGCCAGGTGAGCCGAGCCAGGCACAAACCTTGCTGCTAGGCCAATACCACGACCTGACGTGGCGGGGGGCGCAAGAAATCCTCGAGCAATCCAGCAGTGATCAGGTCGATGCACTGCTGGCGTCCTCGCGCGTTCCGTTGGCCATGGCACAGCGGGTTCGCCAGTATCTGTACGACAGCCGTCTTGATCGCGCCTGCCTGGGGCTGCGCTTGAGGCAGGCAGTCAACGCCGACACTGAAAAACTGGCCCTGGGCTTGATCGGCGAACGGGCGCCCTGGCCCGGTTCGGTGCGGGTGGAGTTGCGCGTCGGCAATGGACAGGGGTTGTTGCTTGCCGCTGCCGGTCCGCAGGAGGCTGGAACGACGCATTGCATCGTCAAAGGCGAACACGGCTATCGGTTGCTGGGGGAGCTCGCTGCCAGCTCGCTCGAACCCGAGGGTGGCCTGATGACGATGCTGCTACGTACGATGGGACCGGCGCAGATGGCACAGATCGGTCCCAGGGCCAGCGTTTCGCAACTGAGCAGGTGGTTGCTGGAACAGGCTCGCGACAATCGTCAGCAGCTTGCAAGGCTGCTCGGCATGGAGTCGCAAGCGCAATGGCGGCTGCCTCGACGGTTCGCCGACGGGCGGCTGGGCTATGCCTTGAGCGGTCGGCCGGAAAGCAGCACACGGGCGATCAGGCGAGGCATCCACCAGATCTATCCGACCCTCAGCGAAGAAGAGCTGGATACGTATCTGCGTCAGGCCAGGGGAGGAAGCACCAGTCTGTGGAGTCATTACGTGGAACTCCAGCAGCAACTGTCTGAGCTGCGTAGCGCCCTGAGCGATTGGCAGGGGCGTTGGCGCAATCCGCTTGATCTGTTGAGGCGGCGTCGGGTCGCTGACACGATACGCCGATGCTGGCGACGCAAGCTGGTAGGTGCCGATGGCGAATACGAACTGGTGATCGACGGTGAGCCGGTGGATGAGCTTCCGACATTGCCTGCGAGTATCGATTTCAGCCACGTGCGGCGGCTGGTATTGCGCAAGATGAATCTGGAGGCGCTGGATCCTGCGTTCCTGAGGCGTTTCGCCAATCTCGATACCCTCGACCTGCATGGCAACCAGTTGACGACCGTTCCTGCGGGTCTGCAACTGTTGCGTCGGCTCAGGCACCTGACGCTGTCGGGCAACCAGATCGTCGCGAGTCCTCTGGTCGACCAACGTTTGGCTGGGTTGTCCCGCCTCGAAGTGGTGGAGGTCGGGGGCAACCCCATGGGGCGTTGCCCAGCGCTTGCCCATTTGCCGAACCTGCGCCATCTGGGGCTGCGTCTGGCAGACCTCACCGAAGCCCCCGACCCGGTGCGGGAAATGCCCTGGCGGGCCTATGTGAATGCCCGCGACAATGGCATCCGGCGGCTGCGTCAGAACGTGCATGGGATGATCGCTTCCTGGCGGCGCCTGAACCTGCATGGCAATCCGTTGGGCCAGGCGTCAGAGCAGTACCTGGAGCAGCTCCAGGGCAGCGGTTCGCATCGACCGATGCGGGAGGAGGCAGTCGTACGTCGGGCCTGGACCAGGACCGCAGACAAGGCACTGCGAGGGCGACGGGAAGCGACCTGGAATCGCTTGCGCGAAGAGCCTGATTCACAGGAACTGTTCCATTTTCTCGCGCATCTGGCGGACAGCGACGATTTCATCGAACATGCCGAGCATCTGCAGCGTCGCATTTGGCGGATCCTGGATGCTTGCGAGCAGAGCGAAGCTGTCCGGGAGCACTTGTTTCGTGTGCAGTTCGGCACCGCGACTTGCGACGACCGCCCTGTGATGGTACTCAACCAGCTTGAAGTCGGCTTGTTGGTGCTCAGAGGTATCGAAGACGTTCCCCCAGCGCAGCTCGAAAGCCGGTTGGTCCAGCTGGGGCGCTCGTTCTATCGACTGGACCTGGTCGATACCATTGCCCGGCAGCACATCGACAGGCTTCGTGCGGCCGAGGCCATGGGCATCGATGAACTTGAAATCATCCTCGCCTATCGATTGAGGATGGCCAAGCGCTATCACCTGCCGATTGAGCTGGACAGGATGCATCATCCCAGCTTTGCCAAGGTCAGGGACAGTGACCTGCTTTCTGCGCAAAATGAGATCGCCAGGCTCGAAACTCCGGAAGCAATCATTGATTCCTTGGCGCAGCGACCGTTCTGGCACGATTACGTGCAGCAACGCTATGCCGATCGGTTCGATGCGCTGGTCGAACCGTTCCAGGAACGCCTGGCCAAGGCTGCCGCGGCCGCAGAAGCGGCTGGGCAGGAGCAGACGGAATCCGCCCGGGCCGTTCGGGAATTTGACTACGTACAGGAATCCGAGCGCCTGCGCCTGGAATATGAATCAGCCAGGCGGGCCCTGATGCGAGCCCTGGCCAGGGAAGCCTACGAGCGCCACCCGGCCTGAGGCTGCGCGTGTCAGGCGGCCTGTGCCGATCCGCGTCTGGTCTGGGCTTGCTGCAGGTATTCGTCCAAGGTTTGCCGTTCGGCTTCGCTGGTGAAAAGGCCGAGCTTGCTACGGCGCCACAGGATGTCTTCGGCGCTGCCAGCCCACTCCTCGGCGCAGAGGTAATCCACTTCACGGGTGAACAGGCCCGCGCCGATGGACTGGCCCAGATCTTCCGGCCCTTGGGCGCCTTCGAGCAGCCGCCAGGTGCGGCTGCCGTAGGTCTTGGCCCAGCGTGTGGCGATCGCCACGGGCAGCCAGTCATACCGGGCCAGTATGGCGTCCACCAGCGCCTGGACGGTGGTCATGTTTTCTCCCCCAGGCAGCGCGGCGCCGGCCGTCCAGCTTTCGCGCATCTGGGTAAAGAAAGGCTTGAGCTCGGCCATGGCCGATTCGGCCAGTTTCCGGTAGGTGGTCAGCTTGCCGCCGAACACCGACAGCAGCGGGGCCTGGCCCTCGCTGGCGGACAGCGCCAGGGTGTAGTCGCGGGTCACGGCCGAGGGGTTGTCCGATTCGTCATTGCACAACGGGCGCACGCCCGAGTAGGTGTGCAGGATATCGGCCCGACCGAGCTGGTGGTTGAAATGCTCGTTCACCACATTGAGCAAATAATCCGTTTCAGCTTCAGTGATCGCCACCTTGGCAGGATCGCCGCTGTATTCGCGGTCGGTGGTGCCGATCAGGGTGAAGCGCTCGAGGTACGGAATGGCGAACACGATGCGCTGGTCCTCGTTCTGCAGGATGTAGGCATGTTCGCCCTCGTACAGGCGTGGGACGATGATGTGGCTGCCCTGGATCAGGCGAATGCCATACGGGGCATCGAGTTTCAGATCGTCCTTGATGAAGCTGGCGACCCATGGACCCGCAGCGTTGACCAGGGCGCGGGCACGGATGCTCTGCTGGCGGCCGTCGGCGTGCAGCAGCTCGACTTCCCAGACGCCATCGACCCGCTCGGCGCGCAGGCAGCGGGTGCGGGTATGGATGTGCGCGCCTTTCTCGCGGGCCGCCATGGCGTTGAGCACGACCAGTCGAGCATCGTCCACTGCGCAGTCTGCGTATTCGAAGCCACGGGTGATTGCCGGCTTGAGGGGGTTGCCCGGGCCGAAGCGCAGGCTGCGGGAGGCACCCAGGCGCTTGCGCTTGCCCAGGTGGTCGTAGAGGAACAGGCCGGCGCGGATCATCCAGGCTGGGCGCAGGTGCGGACGATGAGGCAGGACGAAGCGCATCGGTTTGACGATGTGCGGTGCTTTGGCCAGCAAGACCTCACGCTCGGCCAATGCCTCGCGGACCAGGCGGAATTCGTAATGCTCGAGGTAGCGCAGGCCCCCATGGATCAATTTGCTGCTGGCCGAAGAGGTGTGGCTGGCCAGGTCGTCCTTTTCGCAAAGGAACACCTTCAGCCCGCGTCCGGCCGCGTCGGCGGCAATACCCACGCCATTGATGCCCCCCCCGATCACGGCAAGGTCGTAGCAATCGGCGAGGGGGGGCTGGGGCGGAGCGAACTGGGACACGGCAAGGCCTCCTGGGGCGCGATTCACATCGAAAATGAACATTGATGTTCGTTTTCGAAAATACTAGCGCAACGAAAAGGCATCCGCCAGTCAGTCTCTATAGAAAAAACTGATCGGATTACAAAGAAGTGAACAATAGTGAACATCGAGACCGAAAGGGCAGTCGATCTCGGGACAAGCCCGCTTCTACGGGAATGCCGTAGGCGCGGGCGATCGGGTCTTTCAGACCACTTCGAGGCGAACCTTGTGCTGGCTCAATAGCTGGGCAAGGGCAGGGGTAGGTTGCTGGTCGGTCACCAGGCAGTCGACCAGGCTGATCGAGCCGAGGCGTACCATGGCGTTGCGTCCGAACTTGCTGGAGTCGGCGGCAAGGATCACCTGGCGGGCATTGGTGATGATCGCCTGGGAAACCCGCACTTCCTGGTAATCGAAGTCCAGCAGGCTGCCGTCCTCGTCGATGCCACTGATGCCGACCAAGGCGAAATCGACCTTGAACTGGTTGATGAAATCGACACTGGCTTGGCCGACCACGCCACCATCCCGGCGTACGGTGCCGCCGGCTACCAGGACTTCGAAATCATCCTTGGCGCCCAGGATCGCTGCTACATGCAGGTTGTTGGTGATGACCTTGAGGTGGTTGTGATTGAGCAGGGCGCGAGCGATCGATTCGGTGGTGGTGCCGATGTTGATGAACAATGAGGCATGATCGGGAATTTGCCGGGCCACGGCCTCGGCGATGCGCTGCTTCTCGTCGCGCATCTGGTCGGCGCGCATGGCGTAGGCCGTGTTCTCGATGCTGGAGTCGTATGCTGCGCCGCCGTGGTAACGCCGCAGCAGGTTCACTTCGGCGAGTTGGTTGATGTCGCGGCGGATGGTTTGGGGGGTTACGACGAACAGCTGCGCCATTTCTTCGATACTGACGTAACCACGCTCGCGCACCAGTTCGAGGATTTGTTGTTGGCGGGGGGGCAGATTCATGGGCGGTCCTTTGGGGCAGCCGGGCAAATGCTGCAATGATGCCGTAGGACGCAGATCACGGCCAGCCTGCTACCTCAGGTTTGGTGTATTGCCTGTTCTGGCCCTATCGCCGGCAAGCCGGCTCTCATAGAACATGCATAACTATTTGAGTTTGCAGGTCCTTTGTGGGAGCGGGCTTGTCCCGCGATCAGGCTACGATGTCGGTCAAGTAGTACCGGACCTGCAGGTTCAGGCCTCGTGATCTTCCCAGTCGCGCGTGCGGTCCACGGCCTTGCGCCAACCTTTGTAGAGTTTTTCCTTCTGCGCTTCGTCCAACTGCGGGCTGAACTCACGCTCGATGATCGCCTTGTCGCGCAGTTCATCCAGGCCGCTCCAGAAGCCACAAGCCAGGCCTGCCAAGTAGGCGGCGCCCAGGGCTGTGGTTTCGCGCATCTTCGGTCGCTCCACGCAGGTACCGAGGATGTCGGCCTGGAACTGCATCAGGAAGTTGTTGGCTACCGCACCGCCGTCCACGCGCAGTTCGCTCAGGCGCTGGCCGCAGTCCTGCTGCATGGCGTCGAGCACGTCGCGGGTCTGGTAGGCGATCGACTCCAGGGCGGCGCGGATGATGTGGTCGACCTTGACGCCCCGGGTCAAGCCGAACAACGCGCCGCGGGCATAAGGGTCCCAGTAGGGAGCGCCCAGGCCGGTAAAGGCCGGTACCAGGTAGACGCCGTTGCTGTCCTTGACCTTGCTGGCGAAATACTCGGTGTCGTAGGCGTCATTGACGATCTTCAGCTCGTCGCGCAGCCATTGCACGGTGGAGCCGCCGTTGAACACAGCGCCTTCCAGCGCATAGGCCACTTCGCCGCGCGGGCCGCAGGCGATGGTGGTGAGCAGGCCGTGGGAGGAAGTCACCGCTTTGTCGCCGGTATTCATCAGCAGGAAGCAACCGGTGCCGTAGGTGTTCTTGGCCTGGCCGGGTTCGACGCACATCTGGCCGAACAGGGCGGACTGCTGGTCCCCGGCGATGCCGGCGATGGCGATGCCGCTCTTGGTGAGGCCGTAGACTTCGGAAGACGGGCGTACCTGCGGCAGCATCTGGCGAGGGATGCCGAGGATCTGCAGGAGCTTCTCGTCCCATTCCAGCGTGTGGATGTTGAACATCAAGGTGCGCGAGGCGTTGGTGTAGTCGGTGACATGCACCTTGCCGCCGGAGAATTTCCAGATCAGCCAGGTGTCGACCGTACCGAACAGCAGCTCGCCACGCTCTGCGCGTTCGCGGGCCCCTTCGACGTTGTCGAGGATCCACTTGAGCTTGGTGCCGGAGAAATAGGGATCGGTGACCAGGCCGGTGGCCTGGCGAATATAGGCAGCGTGGCCATCGCGCTTGAGCTGCTCGCAGATCTCGGTGCTGCGGCGACATTGCCAGACGATGGCGTTATATACCGGGCGCCCGGTTTCCTTGTCCCAGACCACCGTGGTTTCACGCTGGTTGGTGATACCCAGTGCGGCGACCTGGGCATGGCTGATGCCGGCTTGGGCCAGGGCCTCGACCATGGTTGCGCTCTGGGTCGCGAAGATTTCCATTGGGTCGTGTTCGACCCAGCCGGCTTGCGGGTAATGCTGCACGAACTCGCGCTGGGAGGTGCCGACCACGTTGGCGTCCCGGTCGAAGATGATGGCCCGCGAACTGGTGGTGCCCTGGTCCAGGGCGATGATGTAGTTCTTGTCCTGGGAATCTGTCATGTCGGTGGCCTTGCACAAAATAGGGGAAATCAGGGGGCCGGGTGTCTTGCCGGCGCGCCAGTATCAGGAAGCCTGGGTATCGCCCTGTGGATTATCGTCTGTTTGCGGGGTCGCGATTTGCGCCATCGGCAGGTTGCGGGCGATCAGGCCCCGGTACAGGGCTGCCCCCAGGCATGCGCCGAGGATCGGTGCGAACACCGGAACCAGGAAATAGGGAATGGAGCGCCCACCGGTAAAGGCAATTTCGCCCCAGCCGGCCAGGAATGTCATCAGTTTAGGCCCGAAATCTCGTGCCGGGTTCATCGCAAAGCCGGTCAGCGGGCCCATGGCACTGCCGATCACCGCGATCAGCAGGCCGATCAGAAGCGGCGCCATGGCGCCTCGGGGCAGGCCATTGTTGTCATCGGTCAAGGCCATGATCACAGCCATCAGGATGGCGGTGATCACTACTTCGACGAGGAAGGCCTGGGCGATGGACAGGGCCGGGTGTGGATAGGTGGAAAACACCGACGCCAGCTCCAGGCTGGCCTCGCTGCCGCGGACCATGGCATGGGCTTGTTCGAAATCGAAGAACAGGTTGCTGTACAGCCCGTAGACCAGCGCGGCGGCGCAGAAGGCACCACATACCTGGGCGAGGATGTAGAAGGGCAGCTTGCGCTTGTCGAAACCGGCGAACAGGCACAGGGCGATGCTCACGGCCGGGTTCAGGTGCGCACCGGAAATGCCGGCGGTGAGGTAGATCGCCATGCTTACGCCGACGCCCCAGATGATGCTGATCTCCCAGAGCCCGAAGCTGGCACCGGCGACCTTGAGCGCCGCGACACAGCCGGTGCCGAAGAAGATGAGCAGTGCGGTGCCGAGAAATTCGGCCATGCATTGGCCGGACAAAGTCGGTTGTCGTAGAGCAGTCGTCATGTATGACCTCGTTTCTTGTTGTTGTGAGGCACTGGGCGCTCGACAGCAAGGTCCGGTGTCTATCCCCGTTGACGCCGGACAAGTGTAGGAAACGCACCTTTAGAAGGTGTCATTTATTCAGAAACGAAAAAATATAGACAAGAAACGCTGATGTCAAAGGTCGAAAGTGAACGCTCAGTCACATTCTGGCTGCGCACATCGATCCCGAATACCGAGTTAGACGGGCGGCTGGTCGGGTTGTAGGAATTGGCCTAAAGTAGCCGCCGACTTGCCATCGACTGGAGCCGTACATGACCCCCGCCCTCGATCTTTTGAAGAAGGCGCGTGCCGAACATCGCGTGCACAGCTACGAACATGATCCGAAATCTGCGTCCTATGGCCTTGAAGCAGCTGAAAAGCTGGGGCTCGATCCGCAACGTGTGTTCAAGACCCTGCTGGCCAGCAGCGAGAAGGGCGAGTTGCTGGTGGCGGTGGTACCGGTAGGGGGCACGCTAGACCTCAAGGCGCTGGCCCACGCAGCAGGCGCCAAGAAGTGCGAAATGGCTGACCCGGCGGTGGCGCAGCGTTCCACAGGCTACCTGGTTGGCGGGATCAGCCCGCTGGGGCAGAAGAAGCGCCTACGCACGTTTATCGACGCATCGGCGCAGCAATTCGACAGCATCCATGTGAGTGCCGGGCGGCGTGGGCTGGAGGTCGAACTGGCCGCAGCGGTGCTGGCCGAGCACACCCAAGGAACGTTCGCCGAGATTGGCCGGGGCTGAAGCTCGCCCCTGTAGGAGCGGGCCAAGCCCGCTCAGAGGTGATGCGCCGATCAGGTCGCCGAGCTGTAGCGGCGCACGCCGTTTTCCTGCCGTGGCAGCTGCGCCGCGACAGTGCCTGGAACGGGGAACAGCACCAGGTGGTCGGCGGCCACGGTGATGCCGACTTCCTGCCCGACCTGATGGTCGACGTGGCTTGGGAAGATCGCCTCCAGCTGGCTGCCGGTGGGCAGTTGCAGCCGGTACAGGGTCGAGGCACCGAGGAAACTCTTGCCGACGATATTCGCCCGCAGGTCGCTGTCGGGAGAGTGGATGATGTCGTCCGGACGCAGCAGCACGTCCACCGAGCTGCCTGGCGCCATGGTATAGGCACGGTTGCCGCGCAGTTCGCCTACCTCGGTCTTGACCGCTTCGTGGCTGCTCATCTGGCCACGGATGAAGTAGCCCTGGCCGATGAAGCTGGCGACGAAGGGCGTCTGCGGCTCGTGGTAGAGGTTATAGGGTGTGTCCCACTGCTCCAGGCGGCCTTCCCTGAATACCCCGACCTGGTCGCTGACGGCAAAGGCTTCTTCCTGGTCATGGGTGACCAGGATCGCGCTGGTGCCTCGGCTCTTGAGGATGTCGCGCACTTCATGGCTCAAGCGCCGACGCAGTTCCACATCCAGGTTGGAGAAGGGCTCGTCGAGCAGCAGCAACTGCGGCTCCGGTGCCAGGGCGCGGGCCAGGGCGACCCGTTGCTGCTGGCCGCCGGACAGCTCGTGGGGATAACGCCCGCCCAGGCCGCCGAGCTTGACCAGCTCGAGCATTTCCTCGACCACCTCGTTCGGGCGTGGATGCTTGCCCAGGCCAAAGGCGATGTTCTGCGCCACGGTCAGGTGGGGGAACAGGGCATAGTCCTGGAACACCATGCCGATCCGGCGTTTCTCCGGCGCCAGGGTGAAACCTGCGCGGGAGATAACCTCGCCGGCCAGCTGGATTTCGCCTTCGTGCACGGGCTCGAAGCCTGCGATGGCCCGCAGGGTGGTGGTCTTGCCACAACCTGAGGAACCCAGCAGGCAACCGATGTCGCCTGCGTTCAGGTGCAGATTGAGGTTCTGGACGATGCGCTGGTCGCCATAGCCACAGGCCAGGTCGCGCAGGTTGAGCAATAGCGGTTGACTCATGCGTGGTGGTAAGCCGGTTCTACAAGGAATTCCAGGAGGGCCTTCTGTGCATGCAGGCGGTTTTCAGCTTGGTCCCAGGCGACCGAACGAGGGTCGTCGAGCAGGTCCTGGCTGATTTCCTCGCCACGGTGGGCGGGCAGGCAGTGCATGAACAGGGCGTCGGGTGCCGCCAGGTCGAGCAGTTCGCGGGTGACCTGGTAAGGCGCGAAATGCGCCAGGCGCCGTGCAGTTTCCTCCTCCTGGCCCATGGAAGTCCAGACATCCGTGGTCACCAGGTGGGCACCTTGCACGGCTTGCTTGGGGTCACGGATGACTTGCACACGGTCGCCGCCAAGGGCCAGGAAGCGTGGATCGGGCTCGTAGCCTTCCGGGCAGGCGATGCGCAGCTGGAAGTCGAACTGCAGGGCCGCCTCGATGTAGGAGTTGCACATGTTGAAGCCATCGCCGATCCAGGCCACGGTCTTGCCCTGGATCGAGCCGCGGTGCTCGAGGAAGGTCTGCATGTCGGCCAGCAATTGGCAAGGGTGCGACTCGTCGGACAGGCCGTTGATCACCGGGACCCGCGAGTTGGCGGCGAATTCGGTGAGGGTGCTGTGGGCATGGGTGCGGATCATCACCGCATCGAGCATGCTCGACAGCACGATGGCGCTGTCGGCGATCGGCTCGCCACGGCCCAGCTGGGTGTCGCGGGGCGAGAGGAAGATGGCCTGGCCGCCGAGCTGGATCATGCCGGCCTCGAACGACACGCGAGTACGGGTGGAGGACTTCTCGAAGATCATCCCCAGCACGCGGTTTTTCAAGGGTTCGAACAGCACGCCTCGCTTGCGCAGGTCCTTCAGCTCGATGCCTCGACGGATCACGCCGAGCAGTTCGTCAGCAGTGAAATCCATCAGGGAGAGAAAGTGCCTAGCGCTCATGATTGACTACCTTATCTGCAACGGTTTGCAGGCCGACCGTATGGTTTTGTTGACAACGGGAGCGACCTGCGGCGTAAGCCGCACGGGGCGGACGGAATAGGGGGAAGGCGCAATACTATAATTAAATGTCGCCTGAAACCAAGAGGGGGGCCAGCAGCTCTGTTGCAAGGCATGTCGTAAGCCTTGTGAGCGTACTGTTTTTTATTTTCCACAGGTGGGTTGTACACGGCTTGCCGGCCCTTTTGCAAACCTTGCGTCGCGAATCATGTCGCGGGTGTCGGCGGGCCCGCGCCTGGCGAATCCTCGGGAGCGGCGCTGCTGTGCATGCGCAGGCCGCAACGGGGCTGGCAAGGCCGAGCATGCAGCTCGGCTTTCCGTTACAATGCGTCACCGTGCCGACGATCGCGTCGGAAAGTTCAGCCGAGGTGCTTCATGGATATCATCGAAACAATCAAAGAGCAGATCGCCAACAACACCATTCTGCTTTACATGAAAGGCTCGCCGAATGCCCCGCAGTGCGGGTTCTCGGCGCGTGCCGCGCAGGCCGTTATGGGTTGTGGCGAGAAGTTCGCCTACGTCGACATCCTGCAGAACCCGGAAATCCGCGCCAACCTGCCCAAGTACGCCAATTGGCCGACTTTCCCACAGCTGTGGGTTGGCGGCGAACTGGTCGGCGGCAGCGACATCATGCTGGAGATGTTCGAGAAGGGTGAGCTGCAGACCCTGATCAAGGAAGCCGCCGCCAAGGCCAAGGCCTCCGAAGCCTGATCGCTTTCGTTGCAGGTAAGAAAAGCCCCGCCTAGGCGGGGCTTTTCCATATGGAACAGAGCACGCTGCGCGCCCGAATCCAGGTTTATTCCTCGCCCATCTGCGACTGCAGGTAGTTCTCCATTCCCACCTTGTCGATCAGGCCCAGCTGGGTCTCCAGCCAGTCGATGTGTTCTTCCTCGGACTCGAGGATGTCTTCGAGCAGTTCGCGCGAACCGAAGTCACCGACGGTTTCGCAATGGGCGATGGCCGCCTTGAGGTCGACCAGGCCTTTCTGTTCGATCTTCAGGTCGCACTCGAGCATTTCCTTGGTGTGTTCGCCGATCAGCAACTTGCCCAGGTCCTGCACGTTGGGGATGCCTTCGAGGAAAAGAATACGCTTGATCAATTTGTCAGCGTGCTTCATCTCGTCGATGGATTCCTTGTACTCGTGCTTGCCGAGTTTGTTCAGGCCCCAGTCCTCGTACATCCGCGCGTGCAGGAAGTACTGGTTGATCGCGACCAGCTCGTTTCCGAGGATCTTGTTGAGATGCTGGATGACGCTTACGTCGCCTTTCATGTCGGGTTCCTGCCCTGTTGAAGTGTGCCAATACAGGAAGTCTGAGCCCGACCTGGAGCGCTGTCAAACCTAAGTTATTGAATAGTAAGTGAAAATTAATAGGAATAAGAATGTTTGTGAACCGCGTTCGAACGCTAACTTATTGAATTGAAGGCATAAAAAAACCGGACACTAGGTCCGGTTCTTCGAATTTCGGTGATTTACGCCGCGTTGAATTCAACGGGGTAGGGCAGGGCTGCCTGCTGGCTGACCTGAAGTTCGGTCAGGGTCTCGCGCACCACCTGCTTGGCCAGGCATGCACATTTGCCACATTGGCTGCCCACGTTGGTGGCGGCCCGGACTTCCTTGTAGCTGCAGCATCCTTCATAGATCGCATCGCGGATCTGTCCGTCGGTGACGCCGACACAAAGACACACATACATAAGGTCAGTCCATCATGGTTGAGGCTCGATGGGGTGGAGCTTAATGGTAATGAGAATGCGTGTCAAAGAACTTTCCGCCGGCCTTGTGTCGGTGCGACCGGCGGTTGGATTCGGCCTGTCACCCGAAGCCGTGTATGATGGGCAACCTTTGCTGGATGCCGGGGCAGGTCGACCCTCCCGGGTATCTGATTTCACCACCATCAAGGAGATAACGAATGAGCGTACTCGTTGGTAAACAAGCCCCTGACTTCACCGTTCCAGCCGTACTGGCCAACGGCGAGATCGTCGACAGCTTCAACCTGGCTTCGGCCATCAAGGGCAAATACGGCCTGGTGTTCTTCTACCCACTGGACTTCACCTTCGTCTGCCCGTCCGAGCTGATCGCCCTGGACCACCGCATCCCTGACTTCCAGGCGCGCGGCGTGGAAGTGATCGGCGTGTCGATCGACTCGCACTTCACCCACAACGCCTGGCGTAACACCCCCGTCAACAACGGCGGTATCGGCCCGGTCAAGTACACCCTGGCTGCAGACATCTCCCACGAGATCTGCAAGGCCTACGACGTTGAGTCCGAAGGTGGCGTCGCCTTCCGTGGCGCCTTCCTGATCGACAAGAACGGCGTTGTCCGTTCGCAGATCGTCAACGACCTGCCGCTGGGCCGCAACATGGAAGAACTGCTGCGCCTGGTCGATGCCCTGCAATTCCACGAAGAGCACGGCGAAGTCTGCCCTGCCAACTGGAAAAAAGGCGACAAGGGCATGACCGCTTCGCCGGAAGGTGTTGCTGCCTACCTGAGCGAGAACGCTGGCAAACTGTAATTGCCACGCGAATAAAAAAACCGGCCTTCATGGCCGGTTTTTTTATGTTTCGCCGTTTACAACGCCTGGATCAGTCGTTGAAATCGCGCCAGCCGCCCATTTCCTTCCAGCGGTTGACGATGCCGCAGAACAGCTCGGCGGTCTTCTCGGTGTCGTAGCGTGCCGAGTGGGCTTCACGCCCGTCGAAGTCGATGTCGGCACTTTGGCAGGCTCGGGCCAGGACGGTCTGGCCGTAGGCCAGGCCAGCCAGGGTGGCCGTGTCGAAGCTGGAGAAGGGGTGGAACGGGTTGCGCTTGAGGTCGTTGCGCGCCACGGCAGCATTGAGGAAACCCAAGTCGAAGCTGCTGTTGTGGCCGACCAGGATGGCTCGCTTGCAACCATTGGCCTTCAATGCCTTGCGCACCCCGCGGAAGATGTCGGTGAGCGCGGTTTCCTCGCTCACTGCCATGCGCAGCGGGTGATCCAACTTGATACCGGTGAATTCCAGGGCCGCCGGTTCGATGTTGGCCCCTTCGAAGGGCTCCACTCGGTAGAAGTAGGTGTGCTCCGGGAACAGGAAGCCTTTTTCGTCCATGCCGATGGTAACGGCGGCGATTTCGAGCAGCGCGTCGGTCGCGCTGTTGAAACCACCGGTCTCCACATCCACCACCACGGGCAGGTAACCGCGGAAACGCTCGGCCATCGGATGGCGAACGCCGCTGCCTTGACCTTCCTGGTCGTCTTCGTAGAACGCTTCGCTCACGCCTTCTCCTCCAGCAGACGCCAGCGCAGTTTTTCACCGGCGCGCAGCGGAACCACGGTGTTGTCACCAAATGGCAGGCTGTCAGGAGCGGTCCACTCGTCACGGACCAGGGTGATGGTGTCGGTGTTCGCTGGCAAGCCATAGAACGCCGGGCCGTGCAGGCTGGCGAAACCTTCGAGCTTGTCCAGCGCATTGCGCTGTTCGAAGGCCTCGGCATACAGCTCGATGGCCGCATAGGCGGTATAGCAGCCGGCGCAGCCGCAGGCGGCTTCCTTGGCGTGACGGGCATGGGGCGCCGAATCGGTGCCGAGGAAGAACTTGCTGTTGCCGCTGGTGGCTGCGTCCAGCAGCGCCACCTGGTGGGTGTTGCGCTTGAGGATCGGCAGGCAATAGAAGTGTGGGCGGATACCGCCGACCAGCATGTGGTTGCGGTTGTACAGCAGGTGCTGGGCGGTGATGGTTGCGCCGACGTTGGCCGGGGCCTGCAGGACGAACTGCGCGGCATCGGCGGTGGTGATGTGTTCGAACACCACTTTCAGCGTGGGGAAGCGCTCGACCACGCGGGCCAGGTGCTCGTCGATGAAGCGTTTCTCGCGGTCGAACACATCGACCTCGGCACGGGTCACCTCGCCATGCACCAGCAGCGGCATGCCGGTTTCGGCCAAGGCTTCGAGGGCTGGCGTGATGTTGTCGATGCTGGTCACGCCCGAGTCGGAGTTGGTGGTGGCGCCGGCCGGGTACATCTTGGCGGCATACACGAAACCGCTGGCCTTGGCCGCGCGAATATCCTCGGCGCTGGTGCGGTCGGTGAGGTACAGCACCATCAGCGGCTCGAAGCGGCTGCCCGCCGGACGTGCGGCCAGAATACGCTCGCGATAGGCACCTGCCTCGACGGCGTTGCGTACCGGCGGGACCAGGTTGGGCATGATGATGGCGCGGGCGAAGGTACGCGCCACGTCGCCAACGGTATGGGGCAGGACGGCACCATCGCGCAGATGGATGTGCCAGTCGTCGGGACGCAGAAGGGTCAGGCGATCGGACATTGGGGATTCCAGGCGGGTCGAACTCAAGGGCCAATGCTACCGGAAAACCCCGGTAGGAGCACGGCTATCAAGTTTTCCCGCTGGCGTCCGATAGCCTGCAGGTAAGCCGTCAGAATCTGTGGAGCCACCCGTGCGCCAGCGTTACCTAGCCCTTCTTACCCTGTTTGCCAGCCTGCCGGCCGGGGCGTTGACCTTCCAGACGCGCGTGGAGAATGTCGCCTGGAGCGTCGAGGGCGACCCGTTCGAATGCCGGCTGTCCCAGGCGATCGACGGTTTCGGCAGCGGCGAGTTCGTCCGCCGTGCCGGCGAGCAGGCGGTTTTCCGGTTGCGTTCGGACAGCAACGCGCTAGGAGCGGGCAGCGCGACGTTGCTGGCCGCGGCAGCGCCTTGGCAACCTGGTCGAGGCGACATCAATCTCGGGGCCGTGCGCATGGGGCGCAGCGGGGTGTTGTTCACGTCGTCCCAGGGGCAGGCCAGCCGGCTGATCAACGGCCTGCTCGACGGGCGCAGCACGGTGGTGCGCAACTATGCCGGCGAAGGCGGCAGGCCCATGGAGGTGCGAGTATTGCCGGTCAGCTTCGCCAAGGCCTATGGTGACTACCAGGCATGTGCCGGCAAGCTGCTGCCGATGAACTTCGACCAGGTCCGCCAGACCCAGGTCGGTTTCCCGCGCGGTATCGAGCTGGATAGCGCGGCTCGGGCGCGCCTGGACGTGATTCTCGACTACCTCAAGGCCGACCCGTCGGTGAACCACATCGAGCTCGATGGTCACGCCGACAACAGCGGCAGCCGCCTGACCAACCGCGACACCTCGCGCCGCCGGGCCCTGGCGGTCGCCGACTACCTCAAGGCCCATGGCGTGCCGGAGGATCAGATCACCGTGCGCTTCCATGGCGAACGTTACCCCCTGGCCCGGAACAACAGTGCCGCCAACCGGGCGCGCAACCGCCGGGTGAACATCCAGCTCGAGCGTGTCGCCCCGGTCGAGAAGCCGGTGGAAAAGCCCAAGGCAGAGCCCGCCCCGGCTCCCGCTGCCGCAGCCCCAGCGGTGCCTGACCCAGCGCCGACGCAGGCCCCCGCAGGAAAAAAATCCTGACTGAGGCGATAGTCGCGCTGTTGACCGTTCCTGTCGCTTTGTCATCACAAGCTGTCGCCCCATTGTAAATATTTCAGTGGGGCCGGTAGAATCAACCGCTTTCCGTACAACCCCGTGGAGTGATGGCATGGCGGACGTAAAAAAGGTCGTACTGGCGTATTCCGGCGGCCTTGATACTTCGGTGATTCTCAAGTGGCTGCAGGATACCTACAACTGCGAAGTGGTGACCTTCACCGCTGACCTGGGTCAGGGCGAAGAGGTCGAGCCGGCCCGCGCCAAGGCACAGGCAATGGGCGTCAAAGAGATCTACATCGACGACCTGCGCGAAGAATTCGTGCGCGATTTCGTGTTCCCGATGTTCCGCGCCAACACCGTCTACGAAGGTGAGTACCTGCTGGGTACTTCCATCGCCCGTCCGCTGATTGCCAAGCGTCTGATCGAAATCGCCAACGAAACCGGTGCCGATGCCATTTCCCACGGCGCGACCGGCAAGGGCAACGACCAGGTACGTTTCGAACTGGGTGCCTACGCCCTGAAACCAGGCGTCAAGGTCATCGCCCCATGGCGTGAGTGGGACCTGCTGTCCCGCGAGAAGCTGATGGATTACGCCGAGAAGCACGGCATCCCGATCGAGCGTCACGGCAAGAAGAAGTCGCCGTACTCGATGGACGCCAACCTGCTGCACATTTCCTATGAAGGCGGCGTCCTGGAAGATACCTGGACCGAGCACGAGGAAGACATGTGGCGCTGGAGCGTCTCCCCGGAGAACGCCCCGGACCAGGCTACCTACATCGAGCTCACCTACCGCAAGGGTGATATCGTCGCCATCGACGGCGTCGAGAAGACCCCGGCTACCGTTTTGGCCGACCTGAACCGCATCGGTGGCGCCAACGGTATCGGTCGCCTCGACATCGTCGAGAACCGTTACGTCGGCATGAAGTCCCGTGGCTGCTATGAGACTCCAGGCGGCACCATCATGCTCAAGGCCCACCGTGCCATCGAGTCGATCACCCTGGACCGTGAAGTCGCTCACCTGAAAGATGAGCTGATGCCCAAGTACGCCAGCCTGATCTACACCGGCTACTGGTGGAGCCCGGAGCGTCTGATGCTGCAGCAGATGATCGACGCCTCGCAGGTCAACGTGAACGGCGTGGTCCGCCTGAAACTGTACAAGGGCAACGTCACTGTTGTCGGTCGCAAGTCGGACGACTCGCTGTTCGATGCCAACATCGCGACCTTCGAGGAAGACGGCGGCGCCTACAACCAGGCCGATGCCGCGGGCTTCATCAAGCTCAATGCCCTGCGCATGCGTATTGCCGCCAACAAGGGCCGCTCGCTGCTCTGACCCTGGCGAGGGCACCCTGAAAAACCCGGCCTTGTGGCTAATGCCGGTCAGTTAAGCCTTATCGGCTGCACTTGGGGCTGCTACGCAGCCCATCGCGGCACAAGGCCGCTCCTACAGGATAACGTGACCTTGCCAATGGCGGGTTGCCTGTAGGAGCGGCCTTGTGCCGCGATGGGGCGCGTAGCGGCCCCAATTGCTTAACTGACCGACATTAGACCTTGGGCCGGGTTTTTTCTTTCTTACTGGTCGATCGTCTCGTCGGGTGCGCTCAGCGCCTCGACCGATAGCTTGATGCGAATACCGGTATCGAGGTTGTCGAGTACCCAGCGGCGAGCGTGGGGGGGAGGGCGAGAGAGGGTACGCAATACATGCTGCTCGATCATTTTGCGCGTGTCGGGCCCTGAAAGCGTGATGATCATGGTCGGCGCGCTCGACTTTTCCGCGGGCGGGGTGGTGGGCGTTTGGGCGTCGGTTTTGTTCCGGCCGGCGGTTCTGGTGGGCTGGTACAGGGAGTGGTAGTTGAAATTCAGGGTCAGGAAAAACAGCATGGTCAGGAAGAATGGAAAGCCCACCAGGAACCAGGTGTAGGTCTTCTGACTGTTCTCACTGAGAAAAGGCAGGGAAGCCAGGGCGGAGGCTTCGATGATGCCTGCGAATATGGCGATGATCGCCAAGGGACTGATGGATTCTGTCTGCTGCATGGTGTTTCGCCCGCAAATAGTTGCATATCTCTCGCCTGTTTTCGTGGCCGGCTGAAGATAGAGATATTTCCCTTGGACGCCATGAAATAACCATTGCCACTTTTTCGGGCTATTCGGAAACGGAATTAATCATTCTGGGTCTTCGCGTGTCTGCGTCTAAGAAATAATTATTTATTCTTATTAATTTTTTGCATTACATGTACGGAATGCAAAATTTTATAAAGGGTCGACTCGTAGGAAAGGTCCGAAATTGATGTAGGTCTCGTCTTTAGGTGGTCATATGCCGCAATCCGTCGCGCCATGGAGGAGCGTGCTCGGTTATCGTGGTGGCTCGGAGCAAGAATAATGAATCAATGGATATCGCATGAATAAAGTGCTTATCGTGGATGATCATCCGGTTATTCGTCTGGCTGTACGCATGCTGATGGAGCGGCATGGGTATGAGGTCGTGGCGGAAACCGACAACGGTGTGGATGCCTTGCAGTTGATCCGTGAATATCAACCCGACATTGTGGTGTTGGATATAGGCATTCCAAAACTTGATGGACTGGAAGTCATCGGCCGATTATCGGGCCTCAGCCCGGCCAGCAAGGTGCTGGTCCTGACTTCGCAGGCAGCAGGGCATTTCTCCATGCGTTGCATGCAGGCGGGCGCGGCGGGTTATGTGTGCAAGCAGCAGGACCTGACCGAGCTGCTCAGCGCGATCAAGGCGGTGCTGTCCGGGTACAGTTATTTTCCCAACCAGGCCCTGCACAAGGCGCGTGGTTGTGCCAAGGGGGGCACCGAGGAGGAGATGGTCCAGCGCCTTTCCGGCAGGGAGGTCATGGTGTTGAAGGAGCTGGCCAGTGGCAAGAGCAACAAGGAAATCGCCACCAGCATGTTCCTCAGCAACAAGACGGTCAGTACTTACAAGACACGCCTGCTGCTCAAGCTCAATGCCCGTTCACTGGTCGATCTCATCGAGCTTGCCCAGCGCCACGGCTTATCGCGCCCCTGAAACAGGAAAGCCTCCGCAAGGGAGGCTTTCAGACCAGGCGGGCTACAGGTCGTAGTCGAAGTCGGCGAGTTGTTTCTGCAGACGCCGTTCCTCGAGGAGATTATCGATGGTACGGCGTTTGCTCAGGTTGGTCTTCGCTGTTTCCACCTGGGGCTCGATATCGTCTTCCGAGGTGGCAAATTCATCGTCGATCGACAGCTCGTCTTTATCGGTGCTCATGAGTTACTCCAAGCCAAGGGGCCATTGGCCGTCCTTATAGCGAGAAACCTGATTCCGGTAAAAAAGATTTTTTCAATCGTATACAACCATTTCCCTCTATCGTCTCAATCGTCAGAGGTCTTCTGTTTGTACTCGCACAGGTCCTCGATACGGCAGGCGCCACAACGGGGTTTGCGCGCCTGGCATACATAACGCCCATGCAGGATCAACCAATGGTGGGCGTCGAGCAGGTAATCCTTGGGTACGAACTTGAGCAGCTTCTTTTCCACCTCCAACACCGTCTTGCCAGGCGCGATGCCGGTCCGGTTGCTGACGCGGAAGATATGGGTGTCGACGGCCATGGCCGGTTGGCGGAACGCGGTGTTGAGCACGACGTTCGCGGTCTTGCGGCCAACACCAGGCAGTGCCTCGAGGGCTTCGCGGGTCTGGGGCACTTCGCCGCCGTGGCGCTCGATCAGCAGGCGGCAGGTCTCGATGACGTTCTTGGCCTTGCTGTTGTAGAGGCCTATGGTCCTGATGTATTCGCTCAGCCCATCGACGCCCAGGGCATGGATGGCCTGCGGCGTGTTGGCCACGGGGTACAGCCTTGCAGTGGCCTTGTTCACCCCCACATCCGTCGCCTGGGCCGACAGGATGACGGCGATGAGCAATTCGAAAGGAGTGGTGTAGGCCAGTTCGGTCTTCGGGTCGGGGTTGTCTTCGTGCAGCCTGCGAAAAATCTCCAGGCGTTTGGCGGCATTCATGGGCTCAAAGGCTTCCTTGACGACGTGAGGGGGCTGGCCCCGGACGCAGGCGATTGTACAGCGCCAGCAAGCCGCCGAGCAGCATCAATCCACCCGGCGCCAGGCTTGCCAGATGCACGCCGACCCCGGCAGCCAACCCTTGCCGGCAGGCGCCAAGCAATACGCACAGCATCAGCAGGCCGCCCAGGAAAACGCCCAGCCGACGCCAGCCAAGCCCGTCAGGCCACAGCTGATCCGCCATCAGGCATTGGATGCAGAGCAGGGCGGGATAGTGACCGAGTGCAAGGGCCAGCGGTAGAGCCCAGGCCTCTAGACCCAGCTGCAGGCTGCTGGCAAGCGCTGCGAGCAGCAACGGGCTGGCCAGCAGGCGCCAGGGGCCAGCGAGCCAATGGCGCAGCGGTATCAGCAACGCCTGGTGCAGGCCTATGAGCACCACGGCGCACAACCCAATGGCAATGGCCTGTGCCAAGGTCGAGGTGGCACCTGCCAGGGGAATCACGCTGATCCCAGGCAGCCAGAATCTATTCATCGGTACGTGCCTCCAGCAGGGTGGTGCGGTGGGCATCGAAATAGCGCAGGGCATCCTGCAAGGCGTCGATCACCGCACGGGAAGTGACGGTGGCTCCGGCTAATTGGTCGTAGTCGCCTTGGTCGCGCTTGATGGCCCAGGCGCCGGCCTGCGTGCGGCCTGCGAACTGGTCCAGCCAATGAACCCGGGGATCGACCAATTGGTCCCCGAGGCCAGGGCTTTCCTGCTGCTCCAAGATCTGGATTCCGACCAGGCGCCCGGTTGGGTCGATGGCGATCGCCAGAACAATCGGCCCCGCGTACCCCTGTGCCTGGCTGTGCAGCAGCACAGCGCTCGGCTTGCCGCCCAGGGTTGCCCTGTAGCCGGCCAGCAGCCGGCTATGGGGCAGGTGCGTGTCGGCCAGTGTCAGGGGCGCTTGCAAGGGCTGGTTGTCGAAGCTACCGGCAGGCAGTGCCTGTAACCAGTGTAGGTTGCGCAACTGTCGCTCGGCCTCAAGGCGGGTTGGCGCTGTCCAGTGCCGCCAGGCCAGGGTGCTGGCCAGCGAAAAGAGGCCGATCAGCACCAGCAGCAAGGCATTGCGCGCCGCCCGGTTCATGCACTGGCCTGCGAACGGCGTGCCGCCAGGCGTTCCAGCGCGGGTACGGCAAGGTTCATCAAGAGGATGGCGAACGCCGTGCCGTCGGGATAGCTGCCCCAGGTGCGGATCAGGTAGATCAGCAAGCCCGCGCCGAAACCGAACCCCAGGCGGGCCAAGGCACTACGGGGAGCGGATACCGGTTCGGTGGCGATGAAGAACGCCGCCAGCATGGTCGAGCCGGAGAACAGGTGCAACAGCGGCGAGCCGTTGGAGTCGGAGCCCGAGCCGTTCCAACACAGCAGGCTGAACACGAACAGGCCCGCCAGCAGGCCTGCTGGGGCATGCCAGGCGATGACCTTGCGCTGCCAGAGGAACAGGCCGCCAAGCAGGAAAGCCAGATTCACCCATTCGCTACCGCGCCCGCCGATCGCGCCGAAGCCTGGGTGTTGGGCGAACAGTTCTTCGAGGGTCAGGCTGCGGTTGTGGCGCAGCCCGTCCAGCGCCGTCGGAATGGCCCAGGCATCGACGTGCGCTGGTGTGCCGAACAGATGTTGCGCACTCTCCATCAAGCCAGCCGGCTGGCCTGGCCATTGGTTCATCTGCAGGGGGAAACTCAGTAGGACGAAGGCATAGCCGACCATTGCCGGGTTGAACAGGTTGCGCCCGACGCCACCGAAGGCTTGCTTGCCTATGGCGATGGCCACGCTCGTGGCGATGACCGGCAACCACCACGGTGCCAGGCTGGGCAGGGCTGCGGCCAGCAGCACGGCGCTGACCAGTGCGCTGCCGTCAGTCAACATCGGCAACGGCGATTGGCCGCGCAGGGCCAGCAGCAGGGCTTCACAGGTCAGGGCGGTGCTGGCACAGAGCAACAGGTTGAACAGCACACCCCAGCCATGCAGCCAGAGCAGGGTCAGCAAGCCGGGGGCGCAGGCCAGCAGCACCAAGCCCATGGCATTGCGCAGCCGCGGGTCAGGCGCTGGCATGGCCCGGCTCGGCCAGCAGGGCGTCAAGGCGTCGCTGGGCCTGCTCGGCCGCCTCTTGCAGATGACGCAGTTGCTCGAGCTGGGCTTCGCTCGGTGCGTTGCCAAACGCACTGCGGGCCTTGCTCAACTGGGCGCGGCTCATGGCGGCAGCGATCTTCGCCTGCTTCAAGGCGGCGTCGCTGCTGGCGGCTTTTTGCGCCTTGACCCGTTCGATAGCCGCCTTGATCGGATCTGGCGCGGCATCGCTGTTGCCTGCCGTAGGGCCGACCGGGCGCTGGTTGCGCGCCAATCGCTCGGCCTGACGACGTGCTTCATCGCGTTGCAGCCGGGCATTGCGTTGTTCGTGGCGACGGCGCGCGTGGTCGCGGCGTTGGGTGCGCGCGGCCTGCTGTAGCGGCGTCTGGGCCAGCCCGCCAACGATCGGGATGAGGGTGTCCGGCAAGGGCAGCAGGTCGATGCAGTCGACCGGGCAGGGCGCCAGGCACAGGTCGCAGCCCGTGCATTCACTGGCGATGACTGTATGCATCAGCTTCGCGGCGCCGACGATGGCATCCACCGGGCAAGCCTGGATGCATTTGGTGCAGCCAATGCACTCGGCCTCGCGGATATAGGCCACCTGGGGCGGTGCGCTGCCCCTGCTCGGGTCGAGGTCGATGATCGGGGTCTCGAGCAGGCGAGCCAGCGCGGCGATCGTTTCTGCGCCGCCCGGTGGGCATTTGTTGATCGCTTCGCCAGCGGCCAGCCCTTGGGCATAGGGCCGGCAACCGGCGTGGCCGCATTTGCCGCACTGGGTTTGTGGAAGCAGGGCGTCGATGCGTTGAATCAGGCTCATTGTGTGAATAATCCGTTGAAACCGGAGAATGCCATGGCCATCACGCCGGCGCCGATCAGTGCGATGGGCAGGCCGCGTAGGGCAATGGGCATGTCGTCGTGGTCCGTACGTTGGCGCAGGTCGTCGAACAAGGCCAGGGCAAGCCAGAAGCCCAGCCCCCCGGCCAGGCCGCTGCCGAGTGACGGCAGCCATTGGCCGAGCGAGCCCGGCTGCAATAGCAAGCCTAGCACCAGGGTGTTGCCCAGTAGCAGGGGCGGCAGGTTGTCCATCCTCCAGGCGGGGCGCAGTTGCCCGAGCAGCCTGGGCAGGCCCAAGGCCAGCAGTGCCAGCAAGGGCAGCAGCACGAATAACTGCAGGTCCTGTACTTGCAGGATAAACATCAGGTCCTGCAGCAGTTGCCCGACGATCAGGCCCAACATGACCGCCAGGGCGCTGCAAGCGCCGAGTACGTGAAGCTGCACCCGGGAAATCGGTGACCGCTGCAGGATCAGGTGATTGACCAGCGCAGCGCTGACCAGTACCAGGACGTAGTCGCTCATGGGAAGGCCGATGGCTGGGAGCTGCCGACAGTATGGCACGCGACGGCGGATGGAAATGCCCCGGCCGAGGGCCGGGGCAAGGAGCGCTGCTTACTTGATGCGCTGGCCTGGCTTGGCGCCGCTGTCGGGGCTCAGCAGGTAGATTTCCTCACCGCCAGGGCCCGCCGCCATGACCATGCCTTCGGACACGCCGAAACGCATTTTTCGTGGCTTGAGGTTGGCCACCATCATGGTCAGACGGCCTTCGAGCTTGGCCGGGTCTGGGTAGGCTGACTTGATGCCGGAGAATACGTTGCGGCGTTCGTCGCCGATGTCCAGGGTCAGGCGCAGCAGCTTGTCGGCGCCCTCGACCGCCTCGGCCTTGACGATCAGCGCCACGCGCAGGTCGACCGCAGCAAAGGTATCGAACTCGACCTCCGGCGACAGCGGGTCCTTGGCCAGTTCGCCATTGCCAGCCGGGGCTGCAGCCTCGGCGGCGGCAAGGTCTTCCTTGCTGGCGGCGACCATGGCTTCGATCCTGGCCGGTTCGATACGGCTCATCAGCGCCTTGAACGGGTTGAGCGTGTGGTTTTCCAGGCGCGACAGGTGGTCGCTCCAAGTCAGCGGTGCGACATTGAGGAAGGCCTCGGCGTCGGCAGCCAGCACCGGCAGCACCGGCTTGAGGAAGATCACCAGCTGGCGGAACAGGTTGATGCCCTGGGCACAAATGGCCTGGACCTCGTCCTGCTTGCCTTCCTGCTTGGCCAGCGACCACGGTGCCTTGTCGGCGATCCAGGCGTTGGCGCGGTCGGCCAGGGCCATGATTTCACGCATGGCACGGGCGAAGTCGCGGTTCTCGTAGGCATCGGCGATGGACGGTGCGGCGGCCAGGAACGCTTCGCTCAGCTCGGGAGCGGCATCGCCGCCTACCAGGACACCTGCATTGCCCTTGTGGATGAAGCCTGCACAGCGGCTAGCGATGTTGACCACCTTGCCGACCAGGTCGGAGTTGACCTTCTGCACGAAGTCGTCGAGGTTCAGGTCCAGGTCATCGACGCCACGGCCCAGCTTGGAGGCGTAGTAGTAGCGCAGGTATTCCGGCTGCAGGTGGTCCAGGTAAGTACGCGCCTTGATGAAGGTGCCGCGCGACTTGGACATCTTGGCGCCGTTGACCGTCAGGTAGCCGTGCACGTTGATGGCGGTCGGCTTGCGGAAGCCCGCGCCTTCGAGCATGGCTGGCCAGAACAGGGCGTGGAAGTTGACGATGTCCTTGCCGATGAAGTGATACAGCTCGGCCTTGGAGTCTTCTTTCCAGAACGCGTCGAAGTCCAGTTCCGGACGGCGTGCGCACAGGTTCTTGAAGCTGGCCATGTAGCCGATCGGCGCATCCAGCCATACGTAGAAGTACTTGCCCGGCTCGCCCGGGATCTCGAAGCCGAAGTACGGCGCGTCGCGGGAGATGTCCCACTCCTGCAGGCCCGAGTCCAGCCACTCGGCCAGCTTGTTGGCGACGGCGTCCTGCAGGGTACCGCTGCGGGTCCACTGCTGCAGCATCGCCTGGAAATCAGGCAGCTTGAAGAAGAAGTGCTGGGAGTCGCGCAGCTCCGGCGTGGCACCGGAAATGGCCGACTTGGGGTTCTTCAGCTCGGTGGGTGCGTAGGTGGCACCGCATTTTTCGCAGTTGTCGCCGTACTGGTCTTCGGCCGCGCACTTGGGGCAGGTGCCCTTGATGAAGCGGTCGGCCAGGAACATCCCCTTCTCGGGGTCGTAGTACTGGGTGACCGAACGGGTGGCAATGTGCCCTGCTTCACGCAGGCGGGTGTAGATCAGGCTCGACAGCTCGCGGTTTTCTTCGCAGTGGGTCGAGTGGAAATTGTCGAAGTCGACCAGGAAATCGGCGAAGTCGCTGCTGTGTTCGGCCTGGACGTTGGCGATCAGCTGTTCCGGGGTGATGCCTTCCTTCTCGGCGCGCAGCATGATGGCCGAGCCGTGGGCGTCGTCGGCACAGACATAGATGCACTGGTTGCCGCGCAGCTTCTGGAAGCGAACCCACATGTCCGTCTGGATGTACTCGAGCATATGGCCAAGGTGGATGGAACCATTGGCATAGGGCAGGGCGCTGGTGACGAGAATCTGGCGTGGCTCGGACATGGTGGCTTGGCTACTTGATCTGGCAACGGGATGGAAAATGAAGAAGATCGGCCACTATAAAGGGCTGGCGAATATATTTCACCCCAAGGACGCATCTGCTGACGATTGACGGTTAGCATAGGCGCCTGTTCCATATTCGTTTGCCATTGGGAGTGTCCATGAGTGCCGTCACACATGCCGCCGTCGAAGGCGTGCTTCGCCAGTACACCGACCCCTACCTGAACCAGGACCCGGTCAGCGCCGGTTGCGTGCGCGCCATCGACATCCAGGGCGGGCAGGTCAACGTACGCTTGCAACTGGGCTATGCCGCCGGTTTGTTCAAGAACGGCTGGGCGCAGGTGCTGGGCACCGCCATCGAAAACCTCGACGGCGTGAGCGCGGCTACGGTTTCGATCGACTGCGTGGTCGGTACCCACAAGGGCCAGGCCCAGGTGCCGGCCATGGCCAACGTCAAGAACATCATCGCCGTGGCGTCGGGCAAGGGCGGTGTCGGCAAGTCCACCACCGCCGCCAACCTGGCCCTGGCCCTCGCCCGCGAGGGTGCCCGGGTGGGTATCCTCGATGCCGATATCTACGGCCCGAGCCAGGGCGTGATGTTCGGCATCGCCGAGGGCACCCGGCCGCAGGTGCGCGAGCAGAAGTGGTTCGTGCCGATCAAGGCCCATGGGGTGGAAGTCATGTCCATGGCCTTTCTCACCGATGACAACACACCGATGGTCTGGCGTGGCCCGATGGTCTCCGGCGCGCTGTTGCAACTGGTGACCCAGACCGCCTGGGACGACCTCGACTATTTGGTGATCGACATGCCGCCGGGCACCGGCGACATCCAGCTGACCCTGGCGCAAAAGGTGCCGGTGGCCGGCTCGGTGATCGTCACCACCCCGCAGGACCTGGCCCTGCTGGATGCGAAAAAGGGTGTGGAGATGTTCCGCAAGGTCAACATCCCGGTACTGGGCGTGGTCGAGAACATGGCCGTGCACATCTGCTCGAACTGCGGCCATGCCGAGCACCTGTTCGGCGAAGGGGGGGGCCAGAAGCTTGCCGCCCAGTATGGGGTCGAGCTGCTGGCTTCCCTGCCACTGTCGATGTTGATCCGCGAGCAGGCCGACAACGGCAAGCCGACGGCCATCGCCGAGCCGGAAAGCCAGATCGCCATGATCTACCAGGAGCTGGCCCGCCAGGTGGGGGCGCGCATCGTGTTGCAGGAAGCGGCGGCGCCGGCGATGCCGAACATCACCATTAGCGAAGATTGACGCCCGCTCCGGTTTTTCGCGTTCTTGCTGATAGCCAGGGGCCGCTGCGCGGCCCTTTCGCGGCGCGAGGCCGCTCCTACAGGGAGAGCGCCGGCATTCGATCAGGCATAAAAAAACCCGCCAGAGGCGGGTTTTTTTGAAAGCGAGGAAGCAATCGACTTAGGCGATTTGAACTTCTTCAGCCTGCATGCCTTTCTGGCCGCGGGTAGCGACGAAAGTAACAGCCTGGCCTTCTTTCAGGGTTTTGAAGCCGTCAGCCTGGATGGCTTTGAAGTGTACGAACAGGTCGTCACCCGACTGAGGGGTGATGAAGCCGTAGCCCTTCTCATCGTTGAACCACTTGACAACACCGGATTGGCGATTGGACATGTTTCTGTCTCCTTGGACAAAGTAGATTTCGGCACAGGAAACGCCCTGGCCGGGACTGAGCGCAAAGAGAGCAGAAAATTCAGCGATGGGCCGATTGGAATCGTGCATCAAACTAGAGATTCTCGGTGTCACGTGCAGCACAGTGGCGCCACCTTAACCCACTTTCCCCGACCTGCCAATGGTCAATGACGGCTTTGTCGAAATTCGGATCGACGGCGGCTGCAACTCCCGTCCGGCGCGGGATTGCGGGATGGAACTTTGCCACAGGCGCCGGGACCGGTAAGATGCGCGTCTCGTTTTTCACCTTGCACTCTTCAGGACACTCCC
Source organism: Pseudomonas guariconensis (assembly GCF_015680235.1). Classification (GTDB taxonomy): domain Bacteria; phylum Pseudomonadota; class Gammaproteobacteria; order Pseudomonadales; family Pseudomonadaceae; genus Aquipseudomonas; species Aquipseudomonas guariconensis_A. The sequence goes on along the minus strand of NZ_JADLJL010000006.1, from coordinate 11,824 downwards.
GCCATGAGCATCAAATCGGACAAGTGGATTCGCCGCATGGCGCAGGAACACGGCATGATCGAACCGTTCGTCGAGCGTCAAGTGCGCGGCGGCGAAGACAGCCGGGTCATTTCCTTCGGCGTCTCCAGCTACGGCTACGACGTGCGTTGCGCCGACGAATTCAAGGTGTTCACCAACATCAATTCGGCCACCGTCGACCCGAAGAATTTCGATGCCGGCAGCTTCGTCGACGTCAAGAGCGACGTGTGCATCATCCCGCCGAACTCCTTCGCCCTGGCCCGCACCGTCGAATACTTCCGCATTCCGCGCAACGTATTGACCATCTGCCTGGGCAAGAGCACCTACGCCCGCTGCGGCATCATCGTCAACGTCACCCCGCTGGAACCGGAGTGGGAGGGCCACGTGACCCTGGAGTTCTCCAACACCACCACCCTGCCGGCCAAGATCTACGCCAATGAAGGCGTGGCGCAGATGCTATTCCTCGAGTCCGATGAAGAATGCGAAGTGTCCTACAAGGATCGTGGCGGCAAGTACCAGGGCCAGCGCGGCGTCACCCTGCCGCGCACCTGAGGCGACGAGCGTGGGGAATTCCTCGCGCTCCAGGCACTCCAATGCTCAGAACGGTCCGGTGCGCATGACGCGCATCGGCTATCGCCAGGAGCAGCCAATGAAACTCCATCCCGCTATCAGCGCGAAGCTGGCCGTCCTCCAGCCCAACCAGATCGGGTTGCTGGCATGGTCCCTGCTGGCGCATCCCCCCACGCCAGTGCAGGCCGGTGGTGTGCCCCACCAGCCAGACCCTGATACCCCACAACCCCCCGAACCAGGCGAATCACCCCCTATGGAGCCGGGCGAGCCCACCTTGCCGGACGAGCCGCCTCCCTCGCCGGTGGCCTGAAGGCCACGCGGTCTCAGTTGGCCAGTAGGTAACCGCTGCGGCAGACCTGCTCGCCCGCCACATGCGCGATGACCATGCCTGCCGTGGCCATGCGCCTTACGCTGCGTGCATACAGCAAGCCTGCCTGGGCGTTGCGCACTGCCGTCACTCGATCGCTGAGCGGGTCGATCACTTCGGCGATCAATTGGCCGGCTTCCAGGTACTGCCCGGGCTTGGCGTGGAACACCAGCAACCCGCCTAATGGGGCCATTACCGGTTCCACGCCAGCCAGTGGCGTTGCTGGGTAGGCGAGGGGCGGCAATGCCTTGACCTGGCCTTCGATGACCCCGGCATGGGTCAGGAAATCCAGGATGCCCTGACAGTCCTTGGCCGCCAGCTCATGACTGACATCGGCCTGGCCGCGCAGCTCGACCGTCACCGAAAAACTGCCCAGGGGGATCGGGAACTGCTTGCCGAAGCGCTGCTGCAATTGCCACCACACCAGGCTGAAACATTCATCGAACGACTGCCCCCCTGAATCGGTGGCCAGCAGGCTGGCCTGCACGCCCAGGTAACGTGCCAGGGGCTCGACCTGAGGCCAGGCCTCAGGCGTGGTGTACAGGTGTTCTACCGCTTCGAAGTCACAGTGCAAGTCGAGCACGATGTCGGCGTCGCAGGCCAGGCGTTGCAAGGTCAGGCGCTGGGATTGCAACGGCGTGCGTGCAGGATGGGCGTCCAGCCCGCGACGCAGGTATTCGCGGATCAACGCCAGGTTGTGCGCCGGGTCCTGGGTCAGGTGGCCTTCGATCTGGTCGCCAATGCTGTCCGACAGGTCGACGAAGTTGCGGTTGAAGTTTTCCCCGCTCTGCAACTCGAAGCGCCCCAGTGGCGCGTCCAGCAGCACCTGCTCCAGGCCCACCGGGTTGGCCACCGGCACCAGGATCACCTCTTTGCGCAGCCGACCTAGCTGTTCCAGCTCGACCAGGCGGCGCTTGAGGTGCCAGGCCACCAGCATGCCGGGCAATTCGTCGGCGTGCAGCGAGGCCTGGATGTAGACCTTGCCGCCACCGCGCGGGCCGAAATGGAAGCTGTGGAGCTGACGGGCAATGCCCGGGACGGGGGACAGCAGGTCGTGGGTCGAATGATGCATGGTGGTCCTGGCTGAGTGGCGAAAACGGTCTGCGATAACAGTCGGCACAAAGATAGAAGCATAACTTCGGCCGTTGCGCAGCCTCCTTGTCCGGGCCGGCCGCGTTCAGGCCAGCAATGCCTGCAAGGTGGCCAGGTCGTCGGCCTGCTCGACCGGCTTGTCATGCCGCCACCGCAGCATGCGTGGAAAGCGCACGGCGATGCCGCTCTTGTGGCGCTTGGACAGGGCGATGCCCTCGAAGCCAAGTTCGAACACCAGGGTCGGGGTCACACTGCGCACCGGGCCGAAGGTTTCCACGGTGGTCTTGCGGATAATCGCGTCCACCTGGCGCATCTCTTCGTCGCTCAAGCCGGAATAGGCCTTGGCGAATGGCACCAAGGTACGTCCGGGCGTACCCGGGGGGCCATCCCAGACCGCGAAGGTGTAGTCGCTGTACAGGCTGGCACGCCGGCCATGGCCGCGCTGGGCATAGATCAGGACCGCATCGACGCTGAAAGGGTCGATTTTCCATTTCCACCACACGCCCATGTCCTTGGTCCGGCCCACGCCATAGAGTGCATCGCGCTGCTTGAGCATCAGGCCTTCGACGCCAAGGCTGCGGGAGTGCTCGCGTTGGCGCGCCAGTGCCGGCCAGTCGTCGCCCTGCAGCAGGGGGGAGAGTACGACGGGTGCCAGAGGGTGGTCGCGCAACAGGGCCTCCAGTTGCGCCCTGCGCGCATGCTGCGGTCGGTTGCGCCAATCTTCGCCCTGCCATTCGAGCAGGTCGTAGGCTTGCAGTACCACCGGGGCGTCAGCGAGCAATTTCTTGCCCAGGGTCTTTCGCCCCAGACGCTGCTGCAGCAGGGCGAAGGGCTGCACGGCGATGTCCGTGGCAGCGGCGCCGGGCTTCCAGACCAGGATTTCGCCATCGAGTACCACGCCATCCGGCAACGTAGCGGCGAGGCTGTGCAGCTCGGGGAAGCGCTCGGTGACCAGCTCCTCGCCCCGCGACCAGATCCACAGTTGGCCGTCGCGTTTGACCACCTGGGCCCGGATGCCATCCCACTTCCATTCCACTTGCCAGGCGTCGACCGGGCCGAGCAGGGCGTCGAACTGCTCGAGCGGTGCCTGCAGCGCGTCGGCCAGGAAAAATGGGTAGGGTTGGCCACCGCGCTGGTGATGCTCGTCGGCCGATTCGGCGGCGACCAGCTGCCGGTAGCGCTGCGCTGTTGGGCGATGGCTCAGGTCGGTATAACCGACCAGGCGCTGGGCGACGCGCTTGGCATCCAGGCCTGCCAGCTGGGCCAGGGCCCGGGTGACCAGCAGTTTGGACACGCCTACCCGGAAGCTCCCGGTGATGAGCTTCACGCAGAGCATCAGGCTTGGCCGGTCCAGCTGTGCCCACAAGGCGGGCAGGCGTTGGCGGATCACCTCCGGCGGTTGCCCGCGCAACGGCAACAGGTGGGCCTCGACCCAATGAGCTAGGCCCTCCTCGTTGCCGTGCGGGTTTTCCGGCAGCAGCAGCGAGAGCGTCTCGGCCAGGTCACCCACGGCCTGGTAGCTTTCCTCGAACAGCCAGTCCGGCAGGCCTGACAACGTCAACGTGAGCTCGCGCAGCAGGCGGGTCGGCACCATCTGCCGCGGGCGCCCGCCGGCCAGGAAATACACGGCCCAGGCCGCGTCCTGGGCGGGCGCCCGGGCGAAGTAGTCTTGCAGGGCCGCGAGCTTGGCATTGCTGGAGGTGGTCGCATCCAACTGCAGATAAAGGTCGGCGAAGGCTTTCATGGCGAGGCCTCGCCGACGGGGTCGTCCTCGTCGCCGTATTCGGTCACGAAGGCCCTCGCATCCAGGCCCTTTTCGACGAGGTAGCGCACCAGGGTGTTGACCGAGCCATGGGTGACCATGACCCGTTCGGCGCCGGTTTGCTCGATCGCCCACAGCAGCCCCGGCCAGTCGGCATGGTCGGAGAGCACGAAGCCTCGGTCCACCCCGCGCCGGCGCCGGGTGCCGCGCAGGCGCATCCAGCCGCTGGCGAAGCCGTCGCTGTAGTTGCCGAAGCGTTTCATCCAACTGCTGCCGGCGGCCGAGGGCGGGGCCAGGACCAGGGCTCGGCGCAACAGTGGGTCGTTACGTGGAATGTCCCCGGCGTAATGGGTGTCCGGCAGGCGTATGCCGGCCTCGCGATAGACTCGGTTCAGCGGTTCGACGGCACCATGCACGAGGATCGGGCCAATGCTTGCATCCAGGCCATGGAGGATGCGCTGGGCCTTGCCGAAGGCGTAGCACAGCAGCACGCTGGCCTTGCCCTGGTCGCGGTTGGCCCGCCACCAGGCGTTGATCTGTGCGAATACCTCAGCTTGTGGTGGCCAGCGGTAGATCGGCAGGCCGAACGTCGACTCGCTGATGAACGTATGGCAGCGCACCGGTTCGAACGGCGCGCAGGTGCCATCGGGCTCGACCTTGTAGTCGCCCGAAGCGACCCAGACCTCGCCCTGGAACTCCAGGCGCACCTGGGCCGAGCCCAGCACATGGCCGGCGGGGTGGAAACTCAAGGTCACGCCATTGTGGTCGAGCCGCTCGCCATAGGGCAGGGTCTGCAGGTCAATGCTTCCCAGGCGGCTGCGCAGGATGCCGGCGCCGGGTTCGGCGGCCAGGTAATGACGATTGCCCAGGCGGGCGTGGTCGCCGTGGCCGTGGGTGATGACGGCTCGGTCCACGGGCTGCCAGGGGTCGATGTAGAAGTCACCGGGCGGGCAATACAGGCCTTCGGGGCGGGCGATGACAAGGTCCATGGGGCGCGTCGGCTGGCTGGGGGCTTGTTAGCTCAGAGCACGAGGCGGGGTGGGAAGTTCGAAAGAATACGGGCAGCCCATGTGGGCTGCCCGCACGCTCCGCGAGCGAGGGAGCGTGGCCTCAGCGACCCGGCACCAGGGTGAGGCGTTGGCTGCCATAGGCGCGGGAGAAGTTCTGCTGCTGCAGGGGCAGGCTCATGAAGCGGCCCTGGAACCAGGCGTTCAGGCCATCGCTGTAGTGGCGGCTGGCCGGGTTGCCGGACTGGCCGTTGCTGGTCATTACCTGCAGCGGTTCGGCCTGGCCGAAATCGACGATCATGCGCGCCGAGGCCGGCAGGCTGGTGTCGAAGCTGCTGCCCCAGGCATAGGGCGTCAGGGCCAGGGTGCTGAAATCGCCGCCGGCCGCCCTGGGCGCTCGGCTGACGGCATCGCCCAGGCCATGATAGGCCGGTGCCGGCCAGCGATACTGGTGCAGCCGGCCCCATTGCCAGGCGCGACGGTCAGCACCCAGTTGCGCAACGCCAGCTTCCATCGCGGCCGCCAGGCTGCGGGCGAGGATGGTGGGCTTGTCTTCTGTTTGTGTCGTGCTGCGGTCGTCCCAGAACGGGCTGTCCTCGCGCCCGAGCAAGTGGTCGGCCTGGGCCGAATAGGACAGGCGCGCGTTGCCGACGAATGCTTGCCAGGCCGGGCTGGACTCCGGGCCGAGTTCGTCGAGGAAGGTCTGCCGCGCCACAGCCTGGAGGAACAGCTGGTAGAGCGCGGCATCGGCCGAGACTGGGCTCAGGCGGCCATCGAACGCCTTGAGCGTCGCCAAGGCCTCGCGGGCCTGGGGGCGCTGGGCGGCGGGCAGTGCGTCGATGGCTTGGGCGAGGGACTGGGCCATGCCCGGTGCGTCGAACATCTGCTTGAGCTTGTCCGCCAGCAGGGTGACCTGGTCATTCTGCAAGGCCATCAGGCTGCGGCTGTCATGGCGACCGTTGCCGGCCAGCTGGGCCAGGCGCTCGGCGCGCTCGGGGTAATACCAGGTGTTGGAAAGCTGCATGCCGTAGCCTCGGGGCAGGCTGCGCTGGTTGGCGTGGCCGATCCAGCCGGCGGTGGGGTCCTGGTCGTAGGGGTGCAGCATCGGGTCGGCATAGCCGTCCCAGTCGTAGCGCCCGTCCCAGCCTGGCGAGGGCAGTAGGCCCTGGCCTTCACGGCGGTTGGGGTAACGGCCGCTGACCTGCCAGCCGATGTGCTGGGGTTCGGCGAAGACGAAGTTCAGCGCCGCGGCACCGACTTCGCGGGTGGTGTCGAAGGCTCGCTCTACCGACGGCGCGCGAGTCAGGTTGAACAACGCGTCCAGGCTGGCGTCACCCTTGAGTTGCGGCAGGTTCAGGGCAAGGCCCAGGCCAGCGCTGGCCGGCTGGCTGAGCAGAGTGCCGTGACGTGTGTCGTACATGACTTCGCGCTGCGGGCGCTGGCCACGTACGAAGAAGGTTTCGCTGCGTGCCCGCGCCGGCAGCCACTTGCCATCGGCCAGGTAGCTCAGTTGGTTACCCTGGCGGCGCAGTTGTTCCAGGTACAGGTCCTGGTTGTCGGCCATGACCGCGCTGCTGCTCCAGGCCAGCTTGCCGTTGTACCCGGCCAGCACGATGGGCAGGCCCGGCAGCGACAGGCCGGCAACCTGGTACTTGCTGGTGTGGATTTGAACCGGGGCCAGGGCCCAGTTGGCGCGGCTGTCGCTGGCCAGCAGGCTCTTGCCGCTGCGGCTGCGCTGCGGGCCCAGGGCCAGGTTGGCTGAGCCCGGGGTGCCGAGCAGGCCCAGATCAGCGAGTTTCTGGCCTGCACTGGCCAGGGCATCCAGGCCCGGCAGCTGGCTTGCCAGGTTCAGGCCCTTGAGTTTGTCCAGTTCGGCTTCGGCCAGCGGTTCGTCTGGCGCACCCGGCAGCAGCCAGGCCAGCTTGTCGGCGCCGACCTTTTGCGCCAGCACCAGGGCCGCGAGCTCTTCCTGGAGGTTCACCGACTGGCTGAAGGCATAGAGGCTGAACACCAGCGCCGAATCCTCGGGCTTCCAGTATTCCGGGCGGTAGCCGCTGCGGGCGAGTTCTGCCGGCAGTCGGTCGCGGTAGCGGAACAGGTAGGCGTTCACCCCGCGGGCATAGACCTCGAAGAAGCGCTTCAGGCGCGGCGAGGCATCGGCATACAGCTGCCCGGCGCTTTGCTTGAGGTTGGCGGCCCGCATCAGGCGGTCGATGTCCAGGGCCTCGGAGCCTGCCAACTCGGCCAGGCGGCCCTGGGCCAGCAGGCGCATGGCGACCATCTGCTCGATACGGTCACCGGCATGGACATAGCCCAGGCTGAACAGCGCGTCATGGAAGCTGCTGCTTTCGATCAGGGGGGCGCCCATGGCGTTGCGGCGCACCGAGACGTTCTGCGCCAGTCCCTTGAGCGGTTGCACCCCCGTGGTGGGGGGCACGCTGTCCTGGTAGCCGCCCGTCTGGCAACCGGCAAGGCCGAGCATGCCGAACAATGCGGCGGCAGTGCCGAACCGGGGGCGGAAGGGGGGAAGGGCGGGGGCTGCCATGACGAGGCTCCTGCTAGGCGTGGCGGGGGGGCAAAGGCGCTACGTTAGTGAGCGCGCGGTCGCCGTGCAAGGTGGCTGGAGGCTTTATTTTCAGGGGCTGCCCAGCGGCTGTTCAGATTAAAACGGATGGGATGGTCATCGCGGGGCAAGCCCGCTCCCACACAGGCTTGCAACGTCTGCGCGGGTCCCCCTGTGGGAGCGGGCTTGTCCTGCGATGACCGCGAAGCGGCCCGCAGGACTGGACTGCCGGGGATCAGGCCCCGTGGCACTTCTTGAATTTCTTCTGGCTGCCGCACGGGCATGGGTCGTTGCGGCCGACGTCCTTCAGGGCATTGCGCACCGGCTCCTGGTGGCCGTGGTTGCAGTGCGGGCCGTGCACATGGCCGTGGTCGTGGTCATGGTGGTCGTGACCGTGGTTGCAGTCGGGGCCATGGACATGGGGTTGTTGGGTCATTGCGGGGTTACTCCGGTTGAAGATCGCCGGGGATTATCTCACCACTGCGCGACAAGTGCAGGCCCCGGTGGACGATCAGCCCGGTGTTCAGTTCACCCTGCAGGCGGTAATGCAGAGGTTGCTCGCTCTTGAGCAGCTTGGCCAGGGGCTTGAGGTGCTGCCACAGATTGGTCCGCGCAGTGATCTTGAAGGTGCGCGTGGCATGGCCGCCGACGCTGCGCCAGAGGCTGGCCTCGTCCTGCGCCAGCATCAGCTCGTTGAGCCGCACCGAATAGGCCAGGTTGCGAATGAACAGGCGGCTGTCGTTGGGGTTGTCCACCCGTAGGTGAAGCACGAACTCCTGCTGATGCAGACGGGCCTTGACGGTCTCGACCCTGACCAGCCGAATCTGCGGCTCGCGCCAGCTATCGCCGCCCCAGCCGGCACAGCCCGCCAACAGTGCCAATGAAAGGGTGAGGACGAGCAGGCGGGCCGTGGCGATCATGGTCAGCTACCGATATAACTGGCGCAGCATTTCTTGAACTTCTGCCCGCTGGCGCAGGGGCAGGGGTCGTTGCGGCCGGCCTTGAGGCCCACGGTCGGGTCGATGAAATACCAACGGCCGTCGTGTTGGACGAAGGCGGAGCGTTCATGGTGTTGGTGGTCGCCTTGCTGATCGTGCCAGCGCGCGGTGAAGCTGACGAAGGCATGCTCGGGCTGGCCGCCGAGCACCTCGGCGCGCTCGACCTCCAGGCCCAGCCAGGTACTTTGGGCGCTCCACGCGGCAATGGCCGCGCGATCCAGGCCTGCCTGTTGGGCGGGCAGGGTGGTCGCCACCAGGTAGTCCACCAGGCCCAGCACATAGGCACTGTAGCGCGAACGCATCAGCGCTTGGGCGTCCGGGGCCGGGGTGCCTGCGTGATAATGCCCGCAGCAGGCGTCGAGCAGGTTGCCGCTGCCGCAAGGGCAGACCGAGACACTCATTCCATCACCACCAGTACTTGCCGAAGTTTTCAGGGTTGGCCCAGAACTTGGCGTTGAGCCAGTCCGGGACCTGCTTATAGTCATGTAGATCATAGGTGAACAGGCTCAGCACCTGGTCGTCCCGGCGAAATTTCTCACTGGCCGACAGCGCCAGGGCGAAGAAATCGGTGTCGAGCCAGCCGCAGGCCTGCAGGTCCGCCAGCACGGCGACCCGGCTGGCATTGAGGTTACGGATGCCGCCGAGCAGCTCCAGGCCGGTGCGTTTGGGCAGATGTTCGAGGCAGTCCACCAGTACCGCGAGGTCGAAGCGCTGGGCGGCGGCCAGAGGCGGTAGCGGGCCCGGTGCGACCGTTTCGATGTGCACCTCGGGGTGGGCCTGGGCAAATGCCTCCAGGGCCGGAAAACGCGTGCCCACCAACAACAGGCGTTGGGGGGTGAAGCGCTCGAGCAGGGCGGCGAGGGCCTGCTGCGGGGTGCGCTGGGAAAAACCGTCGGTCATTGCCAATCCTCGTTCAGGTGGGCCCTAGACTAGCGGGCCCGGGGCGGTCGGCAAAGAGGTATGGCTCATTGCTGGCAGAGAGGGAATGCGCGGTCTTTACTCCGAAGGATCGGTCTTATGCCGATTCCCCCTAGGAGAAGCTACAAGATGAGCATAGTACGCACAGCGATACCCCTGGTCCTGCTCACCAGTGTGTTGACTGGATGTGCAGGTTTGCAAAAAACCGACTGGCCGAAGTGTGCTGCCGTCGGGGGTGTGGGCGGCGCTGCCCTGGGCGCCATCGAGAGCTCCAGCTGGGCTGGGTGGGGCGCGTTGCTGGGCGGTGGCCTGGCGGCGGGCTACTGCTGGGCCCATGGCGATGGCGACGAGGATGGCGACGGCGTGCCGGACAGCCGCGACAAGTGCCCAGGTACCCCGCCCGGGGTGCAGGTCGACGCCAATGGCTGCCCGCCAGAGCCGGCCCCGGTGGTCGAGGAGGTGGTGGTGCAGAAGGAAGAAGTCATCGTCATCCGTGACGTGCACTTCGAATTCGACTCCGCGCGCCTGACCGCGACCGACAAGGAGCGCCTCAATACCATCGCCACGCGCCTGAAACAGGAAGCGCCGAGCGCCCGCCTGACCGTGACCGGGCATACCGACAGCGTCGGCTCCGACAGCTACAACCAGAAACTGTCCGAGCGCCGCGCCCACTCGGTGACCGACTACCTGGTCGAAAGCGGCGTACCTCGCAGCAGCTTCGTCTCGGTGGTAGGTGCTGGCGAGACCCAGCCGGTGGCCGACAACGCGACCGCCGATGGCCGCGCCATGAACCGTCGCACTGAAATCAAGATCGAGCGCTGACGGCCTGCGCCCATGCCTTGAGCAGTGGCATGGGCGCGCCCTCATACAAGTGTCCGGCCGCGGCCGGTGACACAGGAGCATTCATCATGGGTGTCATGTCGAAGGCGGCATTGCCGCTGCTGGTGATCACGAGCTTGCTGGGCGGTTGTGCCACCCACAGCGATGGCAGCGCGCCCCTCAATCAACGAACTTGGCCGTTGTGCAGCCTGCTGGGCGGATTGGTCGGCGGTGGCCTGGGGGCCATCGAGAGTTCCGCCTGGGCGGCCGGCGCCGGCGCTGCTGGTGCGATTGCCGGCGGCCTGATCTGCTATGCCCAGGACGGCGACGAGGATGGCGACGGTGTATTCGACCGCCGCGACCGCTGCCCGGACACGCCGGCCAATACCCCGGTCAACCATATGGGTTGCCCCTTGCCGCAGTACCCGCCTGCCAAGGCCGCGGAACCGGCGCCGACACCCGAGGTGATCACCCTCGACGACCAAGGGCAGGTGTTATTCGCCTTCGACTCGGCCGAGCTGACCGCTGGCGCCCAGCAGCGCCTGCAAAGCCTGTTGCCCAAGCTCAACGACCCCTCGGTGACCAGCGTCAAGGTCATTGGCCACACCGACAGCGTCGGCTCGGACAGCTACAATCAGGCGCTGTCCGAGCGCCGTGCCAGCAGCGTTGCCGAATACCTGATCAGCCAGGGCCTGGCCCCGGCCAAGGTGACCAGCCAAGGGCGCGGGGAAGCGGAGCCGGTGGCCGACAACGACACCGACGAAGGCCAGGCGCGCAATCGGCGGGTGGAGTTGCACCTGAACTGACGCCTCTGGCGCCTACCCTGGCATGGGTTTAGTGTTGGCAGCGGCCCGCTCGAACGGGCCGCGCGCCATGACGACAAGACAGAGGGCGGGGGTATGAAATTCATACTGGGCCTGGGCAAGGCCCTGACGGTAGTGTTCTGGTGGGTGGTGTTGGTGAACCTGTTCATGCCCCAGCCACTGCCGTTCAATCTGCTGATCAATGCTGCGGGCATTGCCCTACTGGGGCTGCATTGCCTGGAGGTGCTGTTCTTCAACGGCAGCCTGCGTGGACGTAGCCATCGCTGGTTCGATCGCCTGCAGATCCTGCTGACCGGCATTTTCCATGTGATGTCTATTCCCAAGCCGTTGAATACGACATCAAACCCATAATGGAGACGAACAGTAGTGCCGTTGCCGTAAAGATGTTTGTTCAATCGTTGGTATTGATTTAATCGAGCAGTTCGTTTGCGGTGGTGACACTGAATCACCTTTGCGCCCTTACGGCGGGTCACTTTTTGCCTGACGTCGCGTTTGGCGGCGTCTGGGCTATTGCGTAGCACAAGCAAAGGCAGACTGCTTGGTAGGATCATGTCACTGGTGCTGTAAATAGCTTAAAACCGGCCAGTTAAACAATTGGGGCCGCTACGCGCCCCATCGCGGCACAAGGCCGCTCCTACAGGAAACCCGCCGTTGGCCAGATTTGCATGGTCCGTGGGCGATCACCCAGCCGTTCGGGCTGCGCTGTCGCGCAAAGAACAAGTGGCTAGCGCCGTCCCCTGTGGGAGCGGGCTTGCCCCGCGATCAAGGGCGCAGCCCTTGCCTGGCGACGGTGATTCCGGCCCGGCCCAATCGCGGGACAAGCCCGCTCCCACAAGGCCCGCAAAATCAAATAGTTATGCGTTGTTCTATGAGAGCGGCCTTGTGC
>NZ_JADLJL010000005.1 GCF_015680235.1 Pseudomonas guariconensis | reverse complement strand
GCTCCTACAGGGTTCGGCGCAGCCCTTGTGGGAGCCGGCTTGCCGGCGATTGCATCAGTCAGTGGAGCGTTGAAGTTTCAGCCTGCCGCTGTACCCAGGAACTTGCGCAGGAACTGCCGGGTACGCTCTTCCTTGGGGTTGGCGAACAGGGCCTTGGCCTCGCCCTGCTCCACGATCACGCCCTTGTCGAAGAAGATCACCCGGTTGGCCACGTCCCGGGCGAAGCTCATCTCGTGGGTGACGATGATCATGGTGCGCTTCTCCTCGGCAAGGCCGCGGATGGTCTCCAGCACCTCGCCGACCAGCTCGGGGTCGAGTGCCGAGGTCGGTTCGTCGAAGAGGATCACCTCCGGCTCCATGGCCAGGGCCCGGGCGATAGCCACCCGTTGCTGCTGCCCGCCGGACAGGCGCCGTGGGTAGGCGTCTTCCTTGCCGGCCAGGCCCACCTTGGCCAGCAGGCGTCGGCCCAGTTCGAGGGCCTTGTCGCGAGGCGTCTTCTTGACGATCACCGGCCCTTCGATGACGTTCTCCAACGCCGAGCGATGGGGGAACAGGTTGAAGTTCTGGAACACGAACCCGGCCTGCTGGCGCAAACGGCGGATCGACCCTTGCTGGCTGCCCAGCGGGCGGTTGGCGTCGATGCTGATGTCACCGATCTGGATGCGCCCGGCGTCGGGCGTCTCCAACAGGTTGAGGCAGCGCAGGAAGGTGGTCTTGCCCGAACCGCTGGGGCCGATGATGGCCACCACCTCGCCGGGCTGGACGGTCAGGTCGATGCCGTCGAGCACGGTGTGGCCCTTGAACTGCTTGGTCAGGCCTTGTACTGCGATCATCTTCAGTGCTCCTGGTCGTGCTGGTTGACCCGCGCTTCCATGCGGTTCTGGAAGTGCGCAAGGATGCTGCACAGCACCCAGTAGATCACGGCGACGGCCAGGTACATGGTGAAGACCTCGAAGGTCCGCGCGGTGATCAGCTGGGCCTGGCGGAACAGCTCCGGCACCTGGATGGTCGCCGCCAGGGCGGTGTCCTTGACCAGCGAGATGAAGCTGTTGCCCAACGGCGGCAAGGCGGTGCGCATGGCCTGGGGCAGGATCGCCCGGCGCATGGCTTGGGTGCGGGTCATGCCGATGCTGGCGGCGGCCTCCCACTGGCCGCGGTCGATCGAGGAGATCGCCGCGCGCAGGATTTCGCAGATGTACGCCGCCATGTTCAGCGACAGGCCGATCAGCGAGGCCGGTATCGGGTCGAGCTCGATACCGATCTGCGGCATGCCGAAATAGATCACGAACAGCTGCACCAGCAGCGGCGTGCCGCGGAAGAACGACACGTAGACCCGGGCCAGCCAGTCCAGCGGCAGGATCTTCGACAGGCGCATCAAGGCCAGGGCAAAGCCCAGGACCAGCCCGAAGAACATGCCGCCGACACTGAGCAGCACCGTGTAGCCAGCGCCCTTCAACAGGAAGGGCGTGGAGTCGATGACGAGTTGCAGGCTTTCAGCGATCATTTGGTGACATCGGCACCGAAGTATTTCTCGGACAGCTTGGCCAGGGAGCCATCGGCCTTGAGCTTGTCCAGCGCCTTGTTGATCGCCTCGAGCAGCTCAGGCTCGCCCTTGCGCAGGGCCACGCCCGATTCCAGGCGCGAGAAGGCCTCGCCGGCCAGTTGGGTGTCCTTGGCTTTCTGGGCGTACTCCAGGGCGGCCAGGCGGTCGATCAGGATGGCATCGATGCGGCCGTTGCGCAGGTCGGCGAACTTGCTCGGGTCGTCTTCGTAGGTGCGCACGTCCGCTTGCGGGACGTCTTTCTTCACCCACTGCTCGTAGTTGGTGCCCAGGCCCACGCCCACTTTCTTGCCGGCCAGGTCCTGCGCGGTCTTGATGTTCAGCTGCTCGGCCTTCTTCTTCAGGATCAGGGCCTGGATGCCGGAAATGGTGTAGGGCTCGGAGAAGTCGTACTTCTTCTTGCGCTCATCGGAGATGGTCACCTGGTTGACCACCACGTCCAGGCGCTTGGACTCGAGTGCCGCGAGGATGCCATCCCATTTGGTCGGCTGGATCTTGGCCTTGACGCCCAGCTCCTTGGCCAGAAGCTCGGAAAGCTCCACTTCGAAGCCGGCGAGCTTGCCGTCTTCGTCGACGAAGCTGAACGGCGGGTAAGTGCCTTCCAGGCCGATGCTGATGCTGCCTTTTTCCTGAATGGTCTTCAGCTGCTCGCCGGCGAAGGCCTGGCTGAACAGGCCGGTGCCCAGCAGAAAGGCAAGGCTGGCGTTGAGAAGTGGCTTGGTGAATCTGGTCATGGCTGGGCCCCGCGCTTGTTGTGGAAGTAGTGGGTGGCGACTATAGGGGTGGGCTTGTTAGGCCTGTAAATAATAAAAACTTATTTTGATATTTCTTTTTTGTGTTTTGTCGAGGGTTCGGCAGCCTTGAGGGTAGGCCAGGAATGCCAAGTTCGTCGTCTGCTTATACCCGACTTAGCGCAGGATGGAATAAAGCGTTGTTTTTTCCAAGAGACGGATTTGCCGTAGAGTGGATTGCACCGGTGGCGTCATTCCCCAAAGAGGCTTTTCCAACAAGCCGCCGAGCCAGGAGAACACCGTGAGCGAACATCCATCCACAGGCCGTTGGCAGCTGCAGGGTATCGTCAGTGACTTGCGCAGTGCCCGCGAACAATGGCGAACCCGCAACGGCCGCAGCTGCGGCGCGCAGGGCGGGCGCGAGCTACCGTCGCGCGAGGCCATGCGGCATATCCTCGAACAGTTGTGCGGGGCGTTGTTTCCCATGCGCTTGGGGCCGGTGGACCTGCGTGAAGAGAGCGAGGATTTCTACGTCGGCCACACGCTGGACGCCGCGCTGACGGCGCTATTGGCCCAGGCTCGCCTGGAACTGCGCTATGCCGCGCGCCAGGGCAAGGCCGAGGTGAAGGATGTCGACGCCCATGCCCTGAGTCTGATCCAAGGCTTCGCCGCCGCCTTGCCGGCAATGCGTGTGCTGCTCGACACCGACGTGCTGGCGGCCTACCAGGGCGACCCGGCGGCGCGCAGCGTCGACGAGGTGCTGCTGTGCTACCCCGGCATCCTGGCCATCATCCACCACCGTCTGGCCCACCACCTGTACCGGGCTGGCCTGCCACTGCTGGCGCGGATCAGTTCGGAGCTGGCCCATTCGGCCACCGGCATCGATATCCACCCTGGCGCGCAGATCGGCCCGAGCTTCTTCATCGACCATGGCACGGGCGTCGTGATCGGCGAGACGGCGATCATTGGCGAGCGGGTGCGCATCTACCAGGCGGTGACCCTGGGCGCCAAGCGCTTCCCGGCGGACGAGACCGGCATGCTGCACAAGGGCGAGCCGCGCCACCCGATCGTCGAGGACGATGTGGTGATCTATGCCGGCGCGACCATCCTGGGCCGCATCACCATCGGCAAGGGTTCGACCATCGGCGGCAATGTCTGGCTGACCCGCAGTGTGCCGGCCGAGAGCAACATCACCCAGGCTAATCTGCAACTGGAGTGCGAGGGGCAAAAGTAAGCCTGGGCCTCACGGGTTGGCTGTGCCGGCGCAATCGCAGGACAAGCCCCACAGAGAACAACGCACCGCTGTGGGAGCGGGCTTGTCCCGCGGTTGCGCCTTGAGGTTCAACGGTCGGGCAAGGTCGCATTGAACGCCGATCCATGTTTAACTTGAACGCTTGTTCAAAGTAAAACGCTGGTCCATTGCCGGTGTTCAACAGGAGGATCCCCTTTGCTGAACCCGTTCAATCCGAACCTTTCACCGCTTCACGAGGTGCACGCCTCATGAGTGCACCGACTCCATCCCTTGCCAATGGCAAGATCCGCATGAACCCCCCGGTGTTCTATTTCGCGGCAAGCTTCATCCTCATCTTCGGCCTGGTGGTCATCGCCAACCCCACCGCGGCAGGCGAGTGGCTGCTCGCGGCGCAGAACTGGGCGGCCAATACCGTGGGCTGGTACTACATGCTGGCCATGACCCTGTACCTGGTCTTCGTGGTGGTCACCGCCTTGTCCGGCTACGGCAAGATCAAGCTCGGTGCCGACCACGACGAGCCCGAGTTCAGCTACCTGTCCTGGGCCGGCATGCTGTTCGCCGCCGGCATCAGCATCACCCTGTTCTTCTTCTGCGTCTCCGAACCGTTGACCCACATGATGCAGCCGCCCCAGGGCGAAGGCGGCACGGTGGAAGCCGGGCGCCAGGCGATGGAGCTGCTGTTCCTGCACTGGGGCCTGCATGGCTGGGGCGTGTTCGCCTTCGTCGGCATGGCCCTGGCCTACTTCGCCTACCGGCACAACCTGCCGCTGGCGCTGCGTTCGGCCCTGTATCCACTGATCGGCAAACGCATCAACGGCCCGATCGGCTATGCGGTGGACGGCTTCGGCATCATCGCCACGGTGTTCGGCCTGGGCGCCGACATGGGCTTTGGCGTACTGCACTTGAACGCGGGCCTGGATTACCTGTTCGGCATCAGCCACAGCCAGTGGGTGCAGGTGATCCTGATCACCCTGATGATGGGCGCTGCGGTGGCCGTGGCGGTCGCCGGGGTGGAGAAGGGCGTGCGGGTGATGAGCGACATCAACCTGTTCCTGGCCTGTGCGCTGCTCTTGTTCGTGTTGTTCGCAGGCCCTACCCAGCACCTGTTCAACACCCTGATCCAGAACCTGGGCGATTACCTCGGCGCCTTGCCGCGCAAGACCTTCGATGTGTATGCCTACGGCGAGAACCGCGACTGGCTGGGCGGCTGGACCGTGTTCTACTGGGCCTGGTGGATCGCTTGGGCGCCGTTCGTTGGCCTGTTCATCGCGCGAATCTCCCGTGGCCGTACCATCCGTGAGTTCGTCTTCGGCGTGCTGCTCATTCCGCTGGGCTTCACCCTGGCGTGGATGTCGATCTTCGGCAACAGCGCCATGACCCAGGTGCTCGATCACGGCCTGACCGCCCTCGGAACATCGGCCCTGGAAAACCCAGCGATGAGCCTGTACCTGCTGCTGGAAACCTACCCGTGGAGCAAGACGGTGATCGCGGTGACGGTGTTCATCAGCTTCGTGTTCTTCGTCACCTCCGCCGACTCCGGCACCGTCGTGCTCTCGACCCTGTCGGCCAAGGGGGGCGAGGCCGACGAGGACGGCCCGAACTGGCTGCGCATCTTCTGGGGGGCGATGACCGCGCTGGTGACCATCGGCCTGTTGTTCGCCGGCAGCATCGACTCGCTCAAATCGGCGGTGGTGCTGACCTCGCTGCCGTTCTCGCTGATCCTGTTGTGCATGATGTGGGGGCTGCACAAGGCGTTCTACCTGGAATCCCAGCGGCAGATCGCGCAGATGCATTCCCTGGCGCCGTTCGCCGTGTCGCGCCGCGGCCGCGGTGGCTGGCGCCAACGCCTGAGCCAGGCGGTGCACTTCCCGTCGCGCGACGAGGTGTACCGTTTCATGGACGATGTGATCCGCCCGGCCATCGGCGAGGTGAGCGAGGTGTTCATGCAAAAGGGCGTGAACGTGATCACCCAGGACGACCCCAGCCATGACAACGTCAGCCTGAAGATCGGCCTGGGCGAGGAACAGCCGTTCATCTACCAAGTGCAGATGCGCGGCTACTTCACCCCCTCGTTCGCCTTGGGCGGGCTGGGTACCCAGGAGTTGAAGAACCGCCGTTACTACCGTGCCGAGGTGCATCTGTCCGAGGGTAGCCAGAACTACGACCTGGTGGGCTACAGCAAGGAGCAGATCATCAACGACATCCTCGACCAGTACGAGCGGCACATGCAGTTCCTGCATCTGGTCCGCTAGTTCAATCCCCGGCAAGCCGGCTCCCCCAGGTACATCGGTGTTCCTAAGAGCAGCGCAGATCAGGTGGGAGCCGGCTTGCCGGCGATTCGAGGCCGAAGGCCTCGCGTGCTAATCTTCAGAACGGCGCATCCCCCAGGATGGTCGCCCGATGCATCACCCGCCGGTTCGGCCGGTAGTCATCCACTGCGAAATGCTGGGTCACCCGGTTGTCCCAGAACGCCACGTCGTTCTCCTGCCATCTCCAGCGGATGCTGAACTCAGGCCGCGTCGAGTGGGCGAACAGCAGCTTGAGCAACGCCTCGCTTTCCAGCTCGTTCAGTTCGTTGATTCGCGTCGTGAAACCCTCATTGACGAACAATGCCTTGCGCCCGCTGACCGGGTGGGTACGCACCACTGGGTGCGACAGCGGCGGGTTGTTGCGTCGGGTCTCTTCCCAGCGCGCCAGGTCCTGCGGTGTGGTGCCAAAGCGCTCCAGCGGGAAGGACTTGGTGAAGTCATGGGTCGCGGTGAGGCCGTCGAGCATGTCCCGCAGCGGCGCCGACAGCGCCTCGAAGGCCGCGGTGCCGCTGGCCCACAGGGTATCGCCACCGAAGGCCGGCAGTTGCTTGGCGCTGAGCACCGCGCCCAGGGCCGGCGTTGGCAGGAAGGTCACGTCGGTGTGCCACACGGCGTTGTCGCGCACATCGGTGACCGCCGTGTCCAGGATCAATACCTGGGGCGTTTCCGGCACGTTGGGGTAGATAGGGTGGATGTGCAGGTCGCCGAACTGCGCCGCGAACCTGGCCTGCTGCGCAGGTGTGATCGGTTGGTCGCGCAAGAACAGCACCTGGTGCCTGAGCAGCGCCTGCTCGATGGCGTCGCGTTGCTCGAGGGTGATGTCGCGGCTCAGGTCCACGCCGCTGATCTGGGCGCCGAGCGCAGGGCTCAGGGGAGTGATGGTCAGGCTCATGTCGGTCTCGTTCTTGAATTCAAGGCGCCGGGCTGCCGGCGTGGTCAGTGACTCTGCCCATGCCAGGGCACCAGCTTGCGTTGCAGGGCGCGCAGGCCCATCTCCAGGGCGAAGGCGATCAGCGCTATCAGCAGGATGCCCAGCACCACCACGTCGGTGACTAGAAACTGTGCGGCTGACTGCACCATGAAGCCCAGGCCGCTGGTGGCGGCGATCAGTTCGGCGGCCACCAGGGTCGACCAACCGACCCCCAGGCCGATGCGGATACCGGTCAGGATGTCGGGCAGCGCGCTGGGCAGGATCACGTGGCGAACCAGCTGGGCCCGGGTTGCCCCCAGGGACTGCGCAGCGCGCAGCTTGGCCGGATCGACCGTGCGCACACCGGTGGCGGTGGCGATGGCGATCGGGGCGAAGATGGCCAGGTAGATCAGCAGCACCTTCGACAGCTCGCCGATGCCGCACCAGATCACGATCAGCGGCAGGTAGGCCAGCGGCGGGATCGGTCGGTAGAACTCGATCAGCGGGTCGAAGATGCCCCGGGCCACACGGTTGTGGCCGATGGCGATGCCGATCGGAATGGCACTGAGGATAGCTGCAGCCAACGCCAGGCCGATGCGCCCGAGGCTGGCCCCCAAGTGCTGCCAGAGGCTGGCGTCCATGTAGCCCTGGGTGAGCAGGGCCCAGGCCTTGGCCAAGATATCGGCGGGCGAGGGCAGGAACAGCGGCTCGATCCAGCCGGCCGAGGTCACCAGCCACCAGGCCAGCAACAGGGTGGCGAGGGTCAGGGCGCTGATCCAGCGGGTGGGCAGTGGGGGGCGTGCCTTCGGGGTGACGTGTGGCCGGGCGACAGGCTTGTCGCTGACCGGCAGGTCCAGGCTGCTCATGCGGTCTCCTGCCGGCGGGCGGCTTCGCGTTGGGAAAACACCCGCGCCAGTACGTGCTCGCGGGTTTCGATGAAACCTGGGTCGGACTTGATCGCCCGGGCCGACTCGCCGGTGGCGTAGCGCTGGCCGAAATCCAGTTGCAGGCGCTCGACCACTCGCCCTGGGTTGGGGGCCAGCAATACCAGTTCGCTGGCCAGGAACACGGCTTCCTCGATGTCGTGGGTGATCAGGAACACCGGCTTGGCGGTGCGCTGCCAGACCTGCAGCAGCAACTTTTGCATCTGCTCGCGGGTGAAGGCGTCGAGGGCGCCGAAGGGTTCGTCCATCAACAGCACCCGTGGGTCTGCCGCCAGCGCCCGGGCCAGGCCTACGCGTTGTTTCTGGCCGCCGGACAGTTGCCAGATGCGACGGTCGCCGAAACCCGCGAGGTCGACCAACGCCAGCAGTTCGCGGGCCTTGGCTTCACGCTGGGCGCGGGGCACGCCGGCCAGTTCCAGGCCGAAGGCGACATTGCCCAGCACGTCCTGCCAGGGCAGCAGGGCATCGTCCTGGAACACCACGCCGCGCTCAGCGCCGGGGCCTTCGACCGGCTTGCCGTCAAGGGTGATGCGGCCTGCGCTGGGGGCGACGAAGCCGGCGATCAGGTTGAGCAGCGAGGTCTTGCCGCTGCCGGAAGGGCCCAGGGCCACCAGCAACTGGCGCGGCCCGAGGCTCAGATTGATGTCGGCCAGCACCGGGGCATCGGTGCCGGGATACTGTGCGCTGATGCGCTCCAGTTCGAGCAAGGCCATGGCAGGCTCCGTCGTGAAGAGTGCTGTTGATCAGGGCCGCTGAGCGTCCAAATCGCTGGGCAAGCCCGCTCCCACAGGTTTTGCGGTGATCTTTGTAGGAGCGGGCTTGTCCCGCGATTGGGGCGCGCAGCGGCCCCCTTGTTCAGTTGGGTAGGTATTGCGCGCTGACGTATGGCGAGTAATCCGGCAGCACCGCCTCGACCTTGCCCTGCTGCTTGAGGAAGGTGGCCGTGTCGGTCAGCGCCTGGGTGGTCGGCGCGCCCAAGGCGCTGGCCTGATCGGCCGCCAGCGGGTACACGTTGCCCTGCAGCAGTACCGGAATATCCGCAGGCTTGGCACCCGACAGCTTGGCCAGCTTGCTGACGTTGTCCGGGTTGGCCAGCCAGGCGTTCGGGTCCCTGCGGTAGTCGGCGTAGGCGTCGAGGGTGACCTTGGCGAACGACTTGACGATGTCTGGGTGCTTGGCGGCGAAGTCCTTGCGCACGATCCAGGCGTCGAAGGTCGGCGCGCCCTTGCTGGCCAGCTCGCCGGAAGTGATCAGCACCTTGCCGTTTTCCTTGGCCACGCCCAGGGCAGGGTCCCAGACGTAGGTGGCATCGATGTCACCACGCTTCCAGGCAGCAATGATCGCTGGCGGTGCGAGGTTGAGGATCTGCACCTTGGCCGGGTCGATGTTCCACTGCTTGAGCGCCGCCAGCAGGCTGTAGTGCCCGGTGGACACGAACGGCACGGCGACTTTCTTGCCGACCAGGTCTTGCGGGGTCTTGATGCTGTCGCGAGCCACCAGCGCCTCGCCAGCGCCGATCTGCGTGGCGATCAGGAAGGTTTCCACCGGCAGCTTGCGGGTGGCGGCCGCGGCCAGGGGGCTGGAACCCAGGTAGCCGATCTGCACATCGCCGGAGGCGACGGCGGTGATCACATCGGCACCGTTATCGAATTTGCGCCAGTCGATGCTGGCTTGGCTGGCCTTCTGGTAGGTGCCGTCCACCTGGGCGACCTTGGCCGGGTCGACGGTGGTCTGGTAGGCCACCGTCAGGTCGGCGGCCTGGGCCAGCCAGCTGGTGCCGGCGAGGGTCAGGGCGGCGAACAGGCGCAGCGGAGTGTGCGGGGTCATGGATGAACTCCTCGTCAGGCAAATGGACTCGATGACGAAAAGGCTAATTGATCTAAGAAATCAAAAATAAATAACTTTTAAGCATTAGCTTAGGAGCCAAATGAAGCGAACCCAGGTGTCGCTGAGCGAGCGCGATGGCGAAATCCTGACCACCTGCTAGGCTTTTTCGATTTTTGCGGGGGGTCGAAGGCGCTTGAAAGCAAACGTTTGCACATAACCTAAAGGAATGGTCAGGCATGACCGATACAACTTTTGGCTGTAAAGGTTCCTAAGATATTCCCTAAAAGTCTTAGAAATTCATAAAACAGTCATTTTGGATTTATAGGATTGTCATTATCCTGTTTGCGCAGACGGCGTCTTAGACCTTAGTCGCGAAACGGTTTGTAACGATTGACTTGGCGGTCGTGGGTTGGTGCTAAATCGGCCAATCCTGGTGAGCGGGGCACAGACCCTGCCACCTGAGACGCATAAAAATTAGAACGTAGAGGAGCAAAACATGTACAAGTCCAGCCTGGCTCTGGCCGTGGCACTGGGGGTTCTCGCCCAACAAGCAGGTGCTGCAGGGTTCGTCGAGGACAGCAAGCTGTCCCTTAGCTCGCGTACCATGTACTTCAATAACGACAACCGTGACGGTAGTCGCGACAACCGTGAATCGGGTCAGGGCTTCAAACTTGACTACCTGTCCGGTTTCACCGAAGGCACCGTTGGTTTCGGTGTTGATGTCCAGGCCCTGTGGGGTATTCACCTGGATGGTGGCAAAGGTCATCACCCGAACACCAGCACCTTCTTCCCAAGCGATACTGACGGTTCTGCGGTAGGCCAATGGGCTCGTATCGGTGGTAACGCGAAGGCACGCTTCTCCAAGACCGAGGCCCACTTCGGTAGCGCCTTGGCGCCGAACCTGCCGATCCTGGTATCCAACGACGGCCGTCTGCTACCGCAAACCTTCGAAGGTGGCACCATCACCTCGAAGGAAATCGACAACCTGACCATTAATGCCGGTCAGCTGACCCATGCGATGGGTCGTGCTTCGAGCAACCGCACTGGCCTGTCCGTGGCGGGTGGTACCCAGGACAGCAACAAGTTCCGCTATGGCGGCTTGGACTACAAGCTGACCAAAGATCTGACCCTGCAGTACTACTACTCGAACCTGGAAGACTACTACAAGCAGCACTTCCTTGGTCTGACCCACGTTTACCAGATCGACCAGGACCAGTCGTTCAAGACCGACCTGCGCTACTTCGATAGCAGCAAGGATGGCAAGAACGGCAATGCCGACCACTTCTTCGATAACAACAAAGGTTATGCGAAGAACGCAGGCGAAGTGGACAACAAGACTTGGTCTGCCATCTTCACCTATACCTTGGGCGGTCACTCGTTCCTGCTCGGCCACCAACAGATCAGCGATGATGGCGGCTTTGTCTGGTTGAACCAGGGCAGCGTGGTCGACGGCAATGGCCGCAACGAAGGCGCGGGTGGTTCGAGCTTCTATCTGTTCACCGATAGCATGATCAACCAGTTCGCCAAGGCGGGAGAGAACACCACCTTCGGTCAGTACGCCTATGACTTCGCCCGTCTGGGTGTACCTGGCCTGAAGGCGTCGGTCTCCTATCTGCGTGGTGACGATATTCGCTATACCTCTGGTCATGGCACCTACAAAGAGTGGGAACGTGATGCGCGTATCGACTACGTCATCCAGGAAGGCCCGCTCAAAGGGTTGGGCGCCAGCCTGCGCCATGGTGTCTATCGTGGCGAAGGCAGCGAAGCCTCGCCTGACCAGGATCAGACCCGTCTGATCTTCAACTACACTTACAACTTCCTGTAAGCCGTAGTCGAAGAAGCCTCGCCTCGGGCGTGATGTCCGACTGGGGCCGCTACGCGCCCCATCGCGGGGCAAGCCCGCTCCTACAAGGCCGGTGTACGCCATCCCCTGTAGGAGCGGGCTGGCCCCGAGATGGGCTGCAGAGCAGCCCCAATCGGGCATTACGCCTAGCGCGAGGTTTTTTTCGTCCGTCATTTGATATGGCTATAGGTTATAAATAAATCATTATTTATTCTTTTTATTTTTATGCGAACACAGGCACATTGAACCCATAGATCACACAGCACAGGAGCCCACCCATGAGCCTGAAACTCGGCGACATCGCCCCCGATTTCGAACAGGATTCCAGCGTCGGCAAGATCCGTTTCCACCAATGGCTGGGCGACAGCTGGGGCGTGCTGTTCTCTCACCCGGCCGACTTCACCCCGGTGTGCACCACCGAACTGGGCCTGACCGCCAAGCTCAAGGACGAATTCGCCAAGCGCGGCGTCAAGGCCATCGCCCTGTCGGTGGACCCGGTCGACTCGCACACCCGCTGGATCGACGACATCAACGAGACCCAGAACACCGTGGTCAACTTCCCGATCCTCGCCGACGCAGACCGCAAGGTTTCCGACCTGTACGACCTGATCCACCCCAACGCCAGCGACACCCTGACGGTGCGCTCGCTGTTCGTCATCGACCCGAACAAGAAAGTGCGCCTGACCATCACCTATCCGGCCAGCACTGGGCGCAACTTCAATGAAATCCTGCGGGTGATCGACTCACTGCAATTGACCGACAACCACAAAGTGGCCACGCCAGCGAACTGGCAGGATGGCGATGAGGTGGTGATCGTGCCGTCGCTCAAGGACGAGGACGAAATCAAGCAGCGCTTCCCCAAAGGGTACCGGGCAGTCAAACCCTACCTGCGCCTGACCCCGCAGCCGAATCGTTAGGGTCCTTCGTTGCAATGCTCTTGCCATAGCAGGGATTTTGGGCCGTTTCGACGGCCCTTTTTTATGCCTGGGCGATTTGCGTTCCTGGGCGATTTGCGTTGGCTATACCGGCCCAATCGCCGGCAAGCCGGCTCCCACAGGTTCACCGCTGCTCTTGAGCTCTTGTGGGAGCCGGTCTTGCCGGCGATGGCTGCAAAGCATCCCCCGCGAACTCGGCTGTGTCAGACATTTCCGAACCTGAAACCAAATGCTTCAGCTTGCTGCAATTAGCGAACTATCCTACGTGCCTGCCGGAAGCCGCCTCATTGTTGGGGGAATACCCCGGGGATAACTTCACCGGGTCGTCACATTTGGCGACTGGGTGTGAGAACCCGATAGCGTAAAGAGCTGGCCTTCCTGTTATGGCAGCCGTGTCCGGGCAGACTTCGGTCTGGCCGAGTTTCTCTTGCGCCTCGGTTTCTCACCCCGTGTGCACGGCTGCCACCCTTGTCTCGTGAGAAAGACCCTGGCGGTAGCGACTTTCCAATCGCGCAGAGAACTTGATCATGAAAAAAATCGTTCCCGACCCACCCCCGCTTAGATTCCCTGACCCTTCCACCGACATTCCCGCCGACGCTCCGAACAACCCCCCACCCTCTTGGAAGACCGCAGGCGTCCAGACCTGCCTGGACCTGTATTGCATCCAACCCGGCATCCCGTTCCAACAGGCGTTCGACGAGCTTTCCGTATTGCTGGGGTGTATTCGCCACCTGGCCTGTGAGGCCGAAATGGAAGGTGATCGGATTGCGGGCAGCACGACCCGGATCCTCAGTGCGATGGCCAAGGCGCTGATCGACGACATGGAGATTGGGATGAGTCGCAGGGCCTAGGGGCCGCTTTGCGGCCCTTTCTCGGCACAAGGCCGCTCCTACAGCGGCCAATGTCGCCGATCCCCTGTTGGGGCCAGCGTACGCCGATCCCTGTAGGAGCGGCCTTGTGCCGCGAAGGGCTGCAAAGCAGCCCCAGAAACAACGAAATAAAAATGGCATAAGCAAATGAAAAAATATGATTTCTAGCTATATGTGACAGCCTGTTAATGTCGATTCCATTCCAACGAGGCCACTCCCTCGTGGCCTTGCAAACGAATCGAAGGAAGCGTTTTCATGCTGGTTGTTTCTCTTGGCGGTAGCCCCAGTACCCGTTCACGCTCCGGCGTGCTGCTCGAGCGTTCGCGCCAATGGCTACAGGACCGTGGTGTAGAAGTGGTGACGTTCCAGGTGCGTGAATTCCCCGCCGAGGACCTGCTCCATGCACGCTTCGACAGCCCGCAGGTAAAGCATTTCAACGAACTGGTCGCCCAGGCCGATGGCCTGGTGGTCGCCACCCCGGTGTACAAGGCGTCCTTCGCCGGCGCCCTTAAGACCTTGCTCGACCTGCTGCCTGAGCGCGCCCTGGAGCACAAGGTCGTGCTGCCCATCGCCACCGGCGGCAGCATCGCCCACATGCTGGCGGTGGATTACGCACTCAAACCGGTACTGTCTGCACTCAAGGCGCAGGAGACCCTGCAAGGGATCTTCGCCGACGACAGCCAGATCGCCTATGGCGAGCACGGCAGGCCCGCACAGCTGGCCGAGGCGCTGCAAGCGCGTCTGCTCGATTCGCTGGAACTGTTCCACAGCGCCCTGGCCCGCCGCCCCAAACCCGTGCCGCCAGGCGTGCTCAACGAACGTTTGCTCACGGCTCGCTGGAGCATCTGAGCCCCCTTTACCGCTTCATCGTTTTCCCACCTTACTCGCCCGCCAACGAGGCAAGCAGGTGCAACCCGAACCCAACTCGCACAGGAGAGCGCCATGCGCACAGTCTTCTTGCGTCGTGGTCTGGTCGCCCTGTTCGCGGCGGCTGTGTCCTTCGGCGCCATCAGCCAGGCCCAGGCCGAAAGCCTGCGTATCGGTTACCAGAAATACGGCACGCTGGTGCTGCTCAAGGCCAAGGGCACGTTGGAAAAACGTCTGGCCGAGCAGGGCATCCAGGTCCAGTGGACCGAGTTCCCCGGCGGCCCGCAGCTGCTCGAAGGGCTGAATGTCGGCTCGATCGACTTCGGTGTCACCGGCGAAACACCGCCGGTATTCGCCCAGGCTGCCGGCGCCGACCTGCTCTACGTGGCTTATGAGCCGCCAGCCCCGCACAGCGAGGCGATCCTGGTGCCCAAGGGCTCGCCGATCCAGTCGGTGAAGGAGCTCAAGGGCAAGAAGGTCGCCTTCAACAAAGGCTCCAACGTGCACTATCTGTTGGTCCGCGCCCTGGAAGATGCGGGCTTGAAATACAGCGACATCCAGCCGGTGTACCTGCCGCCGGCCGATGCCCGCGCCGCCTTCGAACGCGGCAGCGTCGACGCCTGGGTGATCTGGGACCCGTACCAGGCTGCCGCCGAACAGCAGTTGCAGGCGCGCACCCTGCGTGACGGCAAGGGCCTGGTAGACAACCACCAGTTCTACTTGGCCACGCGCCAATACGCCACGGACCATCCGGCCGTGATCCAGACCCTGGTCGATGAGGTGCGTGGCATCGGCCAATGGTCCCAGGCCAACCCGCAAGTGGTCACCGAACAGGTGGCGCCGCTGCTCGGGCTGCCGGCCGACATCGTTCTCACCTCGGTCAAGCGCCAGGGTTTCGGTGCCACGCCGCTGACGCCCGAGGTGATCGCCGCACAGCAGAAGATCGCCGACACCTTCAAGGCCCTGAAGCTGATCCCCAAGCCCTTGAGCATCAAGGACGTGATCTGGACTCCCCCCGCCAAGGTCGCCAGCGCGCCTTGACCGATTCGCCAGCGCCGGGGCGCCCCCCGGCTCGAGCCAACCTTGAGGAGACAACTCCAATGAGCCTGAACATCTTCTGGTTCCTCCCGACCCACGGTGACGGCAAGTACCTGGGCACCACCGACGGCGCCCGGGCGGTCGACCACGGCTACCTGCAGCAGATCGCCCAGGCCGCCGACCGCCTCGGCTTCGGTGGCGTGCTGATTCCCACCGGGCGTTCCTGCGAGGACTCTTGGCTGGTGGCGGCGTCGCTGATTCCGGTGACCCAGCGCCTGAAGTTCCTGGTGGCCCTGCGCCCCGGCATCATTTCGCCGACCGTGGCGGCGCGCCAGGCCGCCACCCTCGATCGCCTGTCCAATGGCCGGGCGCTGTTCAACCTGGTGACCGGCGGCGACCCGGACGAGTTGGCCGGCGATGGCCTGCACCTGGACCACCAGGCGCGCTACGAGGCCTCCGTGGAATTCACCCGCATCTGGCGCAAGGTGCTGGAAGGCGAGGTAGTCGACTACGACGGCAAGCACATCCAGGTCAAGGGCGCCAAGCTGCTCTACCCGCCGATCCAGCAGCCGCGCCCGCCGCTGTATTTCGGCGGCTCTTCCGATGCGGCCCAGGACTTGGCCGCCGAACAGGTCGAGCTGTATCTGACCTGGGGCGAACCGCCCGCCGCGGTGGCCGAGAAGATCGCCCAGGTACGCCAGAAAGCCGCCGCCCAGGGGCGAGAGGTGCGCTTCGGCATCCGTCTGCACGTGATCGTACGTGAAACCAACGCAGAAGCCTGGGCGGCTGCCGACAAACTCATCTCGCACCTGGACGACGACACCATCGCCCGTGCCCAGGCGTCCCTGGCGCGCTTCGATTCGGTAGGCCAGCAGCGCATGGCCGCCTTGCACGGCGGCAAGCGCGACAAGCTCGAAGTCAGCCCCAACCTGTGGGCCGGCGTCGGCCTGGTACGTGGCGGCGCCGGTACCGCGTTGGTGGGCGATGGCCCAACCGTGGCGGCCCGGGTCAAGGAATACGCGGACCTGGGCATCGACACCTTCATCTTCTCCGGTTACCCGCACCTGGAGGAGTCGTACCGAGTCGCCGAGCTGCTGTTCCCGCACCTGGACGTGCAACGCCCAGAACAGCCCAGCGGCGGCGGCTATGTAAGCCCGTTCGGCGAAATGGTCGCCAACGACATCCTGCCCAAATCCGTGGCGCAGCGCTGAGGGGCAGGTCATGAGTCATGCAATTTCTGCCTCAGCCTGGCCGAAGCGCCTGGCGCCCTGGGCCCTGCCGTTGCTGTTGCTGGCGGTGTGGCAGCTGGCAGTTGCCAGTGGCTGGCTGTCGACCCGCATCCTGCCGGCGCCGAGCGCGGTGTTCAGCGCCGGCGTCGAGCTGGTACGCAGCGGCGAGATCTGGACGCACCTGGCCATCAGCGGTTGGCGCGCAGCCCTGGGCTTTGCGATCGGCGGCAGCATCGGCTTGGTGCTGGGCTTCATCACGGGCCTGTCGAAGTGGGGCGAGCGCCTGCTCGACAGCTCGGTGCAGATGATCCGCAACGTGCCGCACCTGGCGCTGATCCCGCTGGTGATCCTGTGGTTCGGCATCGATGAGTCGGCGAAGGTCTTCCTGGTGGCCTTGGGCACCCTGTTCCCGATCTACCTCAACACCTACCACGGCATCCGCAATGTCGACCCGGCCCTGGTGGAGATGGCGCGCAGTTATGGTCTTTCGGGTTTCAGCCTGTTCCGCCAGGTGATCCTGCCGGGAGCGTTGCCCTCGATCCTGGTGGGCGTGCGCTTCGCCCTGGGCTTCATGTGGCTGACGCTGATCGTCGCCGAGACCATCTCGGCCAATTCGGGTATCGGCTACCTGGCGATGAACGCACGGGAATTCCTGCAGACCGACGTGGTGGTGCTGGCCATTGTCCTGTACGCCGTGCTCGGCAAGCTCGCAGACCTGGCCGCCCGTGGCCTGGAGCGTGTCTGGCTGCGCTGGCACCCGGCTTATCAAGCGGCGAAGAAGGAGGGCGCATGACCGTGCTCAAGGAACAACCGCCGCGCCTGCTGCGCGGCATCCCCCTGGCGGCCCAAGGCTTGCGCAAGGCCTTTGGCCAGCGCGAGGTGCTGCGGGGCATCGACCTGCACATCCCGGCAGGGCAGTTCGTGGCCGTCGTCGGCCGCAGCGGCTGCGGCAAGAGCACCTTGCTGCGCTTGTTGGCCGGCCTCGACCAGCCCAGTGCCGGCCAGTTGCTCGGCGGCGCCGCGCCGCTTTCACAGGCGCGCGAAGACACGCGCCTGATGTTCCAGGACGCACGCCTGCTGCCCTGGAAGAAGGTGATCGACAACGTCGGCCTGGGGCTTTCCGGCAATTGGCGCCCTGATGCGCTGCAAGCGCTGGAGGCCGTGGGGCTGGCTGAACGAGCCAACGATTGGCCGGCTGCGCTGTCTGGAGGGCAGAAGCAGCGGGTGGCCCTGGCCCGTGCGCTGATCCACAAACCGCGCCTGCTGTTGCTGGACGAGCCGCTGGGTGCGCTGGACGCGCTGACCCGGATCGAGATGCAGCAACTGATCGAGCGCCTGTGGCGCGAGCACGGTTTCACCGTGTTGCTGGTCACCCATGACGTCAACGAAGCGGTTGCCGTGGCCGATCGGGTGATCCTGATCGAGGACGGCGCCGTGGGCCTGGACCTGGCCGTCGACCTGCCTCGGCCACGCTCGCGGGGCTCCCATCGCCTGGCGGCGCTGGAAAGCGAAGTGCTCGACCGTGTTCTTGCCGTGCCGGGCACGCCGCCCGAGCCGGAACCTGTAGCCCCTTTGCCCACGCAGTTGCGTTGGGCGCATTGAACCCCTGAAGCCATCGAGAAGGAATCAAGCCATGACCATCAAAGCCATCAACGTACGCAACCAGTTCAAAGGCACCGTGAAGGAAATCCTCGAAGGGCCGGTACTGTCGGAAATCGACGTGCAGACCGCCTCCGGCATCGTCACCTCGGTGATCACCACCCGCTCGGTGCGTGAGCTGGAGTTGCAGGTAGGGAGCGAGGTGATTGCCTTCGTCAAATCGACCGAGGTATCCATCGCCAAGCTCTGATACAGGATGCCCGGGCCTTCTGCTGGCCCGGGCGTTCAGCCGTTTCAGGGCTGGTTCGGACGTAGGCCGTCGAACAGCGAAGTGGCTTGGGCCTCGGTCATGGGGCCGCGCCAGGCGCCTGCCCCCTGGTTTCGTTCGCTGGCCAGCTTCAGGTGCCCGGCCTCCAGCCTGCTGAACTGCTGGCGTGGCTTTTTCTTGAAATGGAAATGGGCATACCAGAGCGCAGCGTTCGTGGCGTTGTCGATGATTCGGTATTCCTCCAGATACTCGATAGGATGGCCTTGTCTGTTCTTGGCGGGCTCAAGCACGCGCGACCATTCGAGCGTCACTTGGCCTTCGGCATTGAGGTACTCCAGATGAGCGACCGTGGGATTGTTCGTGGCCTTGGTCTGCTCGATCCTCAGCCGCCGTCCAAGCGCGTCCAGTTGCGCCGCTGCTTGTCTGAGTTGGTTCACCGTGCTGCGCGAGGCATCGGTGATGGCCTGGCCCGCCTGGCGCTCAATCGACGTGGCGAGCTCACGCAGCGGGCTGGCACACCCTTGTGCATAGTCCTCCAGGTCCCTGGGCAGCATCTTCTGCGCCTTGTAACGCTGCAAGGCCGCCTCTGCCTCCGGGACCTTGGCCAAGCGGTTCCGGGCCGCCGATTGCAGCTGCTGCAGCGAGGCATTGTAGCCTTGGGGAGCGGGCGGGGTACGCTGCCATTGCCCTTGTGGCGTTCTGCCGAAGGTGGCATGGGGCTCGTTCGTGGCGCCGTTGGCAATCTGCATTTGCTGTTGGCCAGCCACTGTGTTTTCGCGGCCGATATACAGGCGCTGATCCTCGGTCTCGAACAGGATTGGCTGTCTCGGCCCTCTGTTGGGGCGCCGTGCGACTGGACGAGGGGCTTTCGTGGCCAGGGACTGTTCCGTTTCAGTGAGCAGGCGCGATAGTTCAGTGCGCATTGTGCCGATCGCATCGGCCTGGACCTGGTTGGGGTAGGCGTCTTCCCAGATACGCATGCGGGTATCGAAGCGCTGGTACTGCTGCTGCAGCTGGGTCAGGAAGCGATGTTCATTTCGTTGACTGAGTGATGTCAACGGCAGGTCGCCGTGGCTGTACAAGGCGTTGCGCAGTGCAGCCAGTTCGTCGTTGAACTGGCGCCAGAACACCAGGTCGAAGGTCGCGTTCGGGTTCAGCAGGGTCGTGCCCAGGGCTGAGAGGCGCACCATTCGGTATCCGTTCGGGTTCAGCGGAATGTCCAGCTTGTCGAGTTTCTCGAGATAGTCGGTAAGGTTCTTTTTTTGTAACTGGTTGCGCATCTTCCCAATGCGTTGAAGTTCCTGTTCGATGTCCCTCAGTGCATCCGCCAATTGACCGTAAGCATGCTGTAGTTCCTTCACGTGGGCAGTTAGTCGAGCGGGGTCGAGGGTGGTGATGGCAGCCTCGAGTGGCGCAAGTCGCTCAAAGTGAGCAAGCATTCTGATATGCAATTGCTGGATCAGCTTTGGATGCTGCCGTCCCATATCGAAAGCGAATTCCTCGATGATGTTGCGTGCGCCGGTTCGGCCGATTTCGGCTCGCAGTGACCTCAGGCGTTCCAGGCTCTGTTGGTGAAAGTCCAGGTAGCTGCGCAATTGGCTCACCACGTCGTTCCGGGCCCGGCTTATCTCGGCGGCCGAGGCAGCCGGCCTCACGGGGCCGTCGGGGCCCATGCCAGTGGCGCTGTTCAAGGCATCCACCTTGGACGAGAGCTGGGCCCTGTGGGCCTGTCTGTTGGTGTGGATGTCCTGCAGGATATCCAAGGGTGTGAGCTGCCTCGGTTGCAGGCCCAAGGCTCTGCGCAGAGAGGTCAGGCTGCGGTCGTACAGGGAGCTGACATACCCGCCACCGCCTGCCAGGCCGCTATCGACCAGGTGTCCGCTCAAGCTGCCGTGCGTTTCCCATACGCCTGTCGTGCCGAGGCGTATGGGCTGTTTGTAGGTGCGGGTAGCGGTGGCCTTCAGGCGCCAGGTGAGATGGGTCGCGTCCCATTCGACCTGGTAATAGCGCCCGTTGCGGATAATGTAGTCGGTCTGGGAGCCCACATGATGGTGGATCCCGGCGCCATGAGCGCCTGCATGGGCAGCCCAGCGCCCTGTCGGTACTTCGGCTTCATAGCCGCTGAATGACGTCGAGTATCTGTGGTGTCCGTTGAGCGTGGCGCTAGTCAGTTGACGTTGCCGGGTTCTCAGGCGTGCCGTTGGTCGCGGTACTGCAGGGTGTGCCACGGCGGGCGTGAGGTCCATGATGGCGTCGAACAACGACAGGAACACACTGTTGAGGTGCTCGATACCGCTTGCCGAGTCGCCGCGAAGAAAGGCCTCGACACTGTCGGTGGCGGCATGCCAACCGTCGTACAGGGCGATGGCCGTGCCTACGACCGGCACGAAACCCAAGGCTATCTTGATGTAGTCGTACACCCGGCCATGGCGGATGGCTTCCGTTTCCAGATACAGGTCGACCTGGCTACGGGATGTGGCCCGGTTCTGGTGGATCAGGCGGCCCATGAGCAAGGTCGCTCGGTAGGCGGCGAGCTGGCCGGACAACGCTATGCCGGGCCCGATGAACCCAGAAAAGTTCCGGCTCAGGGCGGTGTCGATGTAGGCCAGGTGCTCGGCCTCGGCGCCATCGAGTGGCAGCTTGGCCAGGTATCGACTCATGCTATCGGTCAGTGCCCGGTGCTCGAGGGCTCGGCATGCCAGCGCTGGGGTCGCGTATTGGCTGATACTCTTGCCGTCGGGCGCATCGGGCACCAGCAACAAGGTCGGGCCTGTTGCCGCCTGCAGCAGGAAGATGCCCGCCAGGGTCACGGCATCGCTGGTGCCGTCCGCTGCAGTGCCAGGGCGCAGCAGCACCGTATGGAAGTCGATGGTGCAAGGTTCACTGGGGTTCTCCTGCTCCAGGCAGAAGCGCTCGAGCATGCGCTGGCCTGCTTCGTCCAGGGTGTCCGGTTGGCTCAGCGCGATGATCTTGAGCTGGTGTGCGAAGGGGGTACACAAGGCTTCCTGGCGCCGCTCGCTTTCGAACACGGTCTCGCCAGGCAACCCTTTGAAAGCGTCTATGATGCGGCGTTCGTAGGCCTGGGGCAGGTCCAGGGTTTCCACCAGGTTGGCGATGTAGCTCAGGTTCACGCCCTCGCGCACCTTCGGCTCGACCGGGCCTTCCTCGAAAACGACGTTGGCATTGGTCAGGCGCAGTTTCAGGTCATCGTCGAGCGCCCATAAAAGGAAATCCGCCAGATCGATGAGGCTGCGCGACGTGCTGAACACGATCACTTCCTTGAAGGCATGGCCCACCCCGGACTCGCCCAGAGGCTCGCGTAGGCGGCGGAAGTGGTCGGCAATGTCCAGTTTGATGAGTGCAGTGGTCTCCATGCCGAAGTCGGCGCGCAGTTTCTGCTCCAGTGCACTGCGAACGAATTGCCCGCGCTCCGGGAGGTCGCGCTCGAGCAGTTGGCTGGATGTCAGCATGGATTTGCGCAGCGCCTCTACCTGGGCCGCCAGTTCGACGCGTGCGTCAGGGGGCAGGCGCTTCAGGTGTTGCAGCCTGGCGCTGATCAAGTCGGTCCGGTTTCTTTCGGCCAGGCGTGCGAATGCATGGCTACGCGCCAGGTTGACGGCCAGGCCCAGGCGCGACACGACGGTATCCAGCGAGGGGGCCTGGGGCAGGCTGGCCAGCAGGGTTTGGGTGCAGTAGTCGAATGCATCGGTGGTGATCGGCTCACAGACGAGTTCGAATGCTTGAGGCTGGTCGTACAAGGCATCGAGCAACGCCTGGGCGCCTTGCGGCCAGGCGCTCTGCACCAAGGATTCCGGCCAGGCGCCGTAGAGCGTCGCGTGCACCCGCTCGGCCAGTTGTGCTTGGCTGGCAAGGTGCATCAGCCCGCCGTCCCGCCCGGCCTTGTACAGCAGCCAGGAACGGTCCGGTTCCAGTGTGTCGGCGTCAGGCAAGCCTTGCAGTGCCAGCAGGTTGGTGAGCCGCCAGGATCTCGAGCCTAGCTTGATGCGTAGCGCATAGGGCTGCACCTTGCGCTGAAGGCTGGGTTTGGGGCGTGCTTCGAGTGCTTCCACCCAGGCAAGGTGTTCGTCCTTCAGCTCGCCCAACAGGTGCTGAAGGCGAGCCTCGCTGCACAATGCACGGGCTCGGAGCTGACTCAAGTGATCGAACCGGCTGGTCTCTGCGTGTCGCTCGCCCCAGGTAGTCGCAGTGATCGTTGTCGGCAGTTGGGAAAACAATCGCTCGAACTCGGCTTCAATGGCCTCGAGCTGCGCCTGGTGCTCCCTGAGCCTGGCCATCTTGTTCGAAGAGGGGAGGGTATCGTCGCCCAGGTAGGTGGCGAGGAACTGCTCTTGCCGAGCGATGCGCTGGTTACGCCAGCCAAGGGGAAGCTGCTGGGGCAGGGCGTCGAAATGCAATTCTTCGGCGGCGAGTTGCTGGTCATCGGCGATGAGCGTGTCAATCGCTTGTTCGTTCGTTGGAGGCAGGGCTGGGTGTGGCGCGATTGTCAGTTTTTCTTCCCAGGTTTGAAGTGCGGTCCAGTCCAGCGGGTCGGTCTCGCTTTCCTGGGCGGCCTGGATCAGGTGGTTCGATGTGCTGCGTTGCTTGTCGTCCAGGGCTTCCTCGACCCAGCTGGCAAACCCATCGGCGGTGATGTCCATCCAGTCGATGGCGCTTTCGCTGCTGCCCGGTACCAAGGGTGTGGCGGGATATGGCCAGAGCATGTAGCGATTGGAATGCAGCCAGGTACGCAGTGTGTGGTGGTCGGCGAAGGCTTCGATCACGCTGTCGGCATCGGGTCTGTATAGCAACCAGCGGGTTTCTCCGGGCATGGGCTTGATGAGCAGAGCAGCGATACAGGTCTCGACCTTGCCGTCGGGGTGAGCCCAACGCGCCAAGGCATATTCGCTGGTGGGGCTTGGCTGCCCCTGGCGCCAGACCGCTGCATCGATCTGGTCGAGCCCGAATGCCAGGTCCAGGCTCGCGGCGAAGTGCTCGCGCAATAGCTGGGCGGCATGGGCTTGGCGGGAGATGGCCTGGCCAGGCATGCGCCCGGACCAATAGTCGGTCCAGGCCCTGATGCCGGTACCGGCCCAGACGGGCACCAAGCCGGACAGCCAGTCACCGGCTTGCCAAGTAGCGTACGGGGAGCCCTCGGGAAACCCCCAGGATGTCCAATCCGCGAAGGGGGCGGCGAATGTGGGGCTGGCAAGCATCCGGGCGGCCAGGGTCAACAGGGTGACCTGGCGTTCGTCGTGTTTCAGGCCGCAGGCATAAGGGTCTACCTTGAACTGGCGCTTGAGTTGGTCCAGCAAGGTGTTCTTCAGCCGCGGGGCTTGCTCGCCCAAGGCCTGCAGTGCCTTGGCTGCGTTCAGGCGGCGTTGTCGTGCGATGCGCAGCGCTTCGCTTCGTCCCGCGCTCACTGCTGTCACTTGCGTGGTGGGCGCAGCGGTGGCGTCAAAGGAAAAAAACTCCAGCGGGGTGGTTTGCGGCATGTTGTGCCTCTCCGAAAACGTGGCATGTGGAACCAGCATTTCAGCGAGAGGGGGTAAAGGCAGGTGTTACATATGCATCGATCAGCGTTTGGGTAGGAACGGCGGCAGGTACAGCCCCAGGTAGGCTTCGAACACCCGTTTGCCTTCCTCGGCCATGCGCGGGGTGATCTGCTCATGCAACTGCACCGACCGTGCATAGACCCGGTCGCTCAACTCCATGGCCAACGCGAACACATCCACATCCGTCGGCATCGCCGGCAGCTGGAAGTGTTGGTCGAACAGCTTGTGCATCAGCTCGCCCAACTCCATGTCGTGCAGGCGATCGGCCTGGACCACTTCGCTCAACCCATGCTGGGCCAGGATCAGCTGGCGCGCCGCGGCGTCCTCGTTGTAGATCTCCAGCATGCGTTGCTCGACCAGCCGCGACAGGTCGTGCCAGGTGCTCAATGCCGAGTTGTCTATCGGCGCGCAGAGCGCTTCGCGAAAGGCCAGGTGCACATCGGCGGTCAGCGACTCGAGCAGCGCCGGGACGCTGGCGAAGAAGTGGTACACCGAAGACGGCGGAATCTGCGCCCGCTCGGCCACGCTGTAGATCGACAGGCCCGCCACGCCCTGGTCGGCCAGCAGCTCGCGCGCCGCCGCCAGGATCGCGGCGATCCTGGCCTGGCTGCTGGCGCGGGGCTTGCGCGGGCTGGCGGTGCGGCTCATCAGTTGCTGATCGCCAGGATGCTGGCCTGGTAGGCGCCGACGAACAGGTCGAAGTCACCGACCTCCTGTTGCTCCAGACGCGATTGTTCGGCCAGCGATTCGCGCGCCAGGGTCTCGAAGGCCTGTTGGCGTTCCACGTCCAGTGGCCGCTCGCGGAAGGTTTCGGCGTGCAGGCGGCTCTGGCGCAGGGCGAACTGGACGAAAGTCTCGTCGTGCTCGGTCATGCGCGCCAGTACCTGGGCCGAGGGCGTCAGCGAGGCGTCGTCGACCTTCGCCTGCTGCGCGGCCAGCGCCTTGGCGTGTTCGTCGCCACCCTGGGCGCGATCGAGCAGTTCGGCCAGCGGCGCGATGCGGGCGATCAGCTCACTGGCCCAGTCACGCAGGCCGATCGGCTGGCCGTCGCGGCGCAATTCCAGGCCAGGGCGACGGCCTTCCTTGACCACGGTGAGGAAGTTGCTGGTGCATTGGCCGCATTCGCCGTTGCCCAGCTGCGGGCTGTCGTCGAGCGCGCAGAACAGCAGGAAGGCGTCGAGGAAACGCGCCTGGGGCAGGTCGATGCCCACCGGCAGGAACGGGTTGATGTCCAGGCAGCGCACTTCGACGTATTGCACGCCACGGGACATCAACGCCTGGATCGGACGTTCACCGGTGTAGGTGACGCGCTTGGGCCGGATGTTCGAGTAGTACTCGTTCTCGATCTGTAGGATGTTGGTGTTCAGCTGCACCCATTCGCCATCCTTGTGGGTGCCGATTTCCACATAGGGCGGGTAGGGCGTGCCCACGGCCTTGCGCAGGCTGTCGGTGTAGCTGGCTAGGTCGTTGTAGCACGGCGTCAGGCCTGCCTGGGCATTGCTCTGGTAGCCCAGGTCGCTCATGCGCAGGCTGGTGGCGTAGGGCAGGTACAGGGTCTCGGCGTCCAGCTCCTCGAGCTGGTGCGGATGGCCGCGCAGGAAACCTTTGTCCAGCGCGGGCGATGCGCCGAACAGGTACATCAGCAGCCAGCTGTAGCGGCGGAAGTTGCGGATCAGCGCGATGTACGCCGCCGACTGGAAGTCGCGGTCGTCCTGCTCGCTGCCTTCGGCTTCGCGCAGCAAAGGCCACAGCGCCTCGGGCAGGGAGAAGTTGTAGTGGATACCGGCGATGCACTGCATGGTGCGGCCGTAGCGCAGGGCCAGGCCCTTGCGGTAGACGTGCTTGAGCTTGCCGATGTTGGAGGTGCCGTATTCGGCGATCGGGATGTCCTCCTCGGCCGGCAGCGCGCAGGGCATCGACGGGCTCCACAGGTATTCGTCGCCCAGCTTGGTGTAGACGAAGCGGTGGATCTGGTCGAGGCTCTCGAGCACCTTGGCCGGGTCCGCCAGGGCTGGGGTGATGAACTCCAGCAGCGACTCGGAATAATCCGTGGTGATCTGCTCGTTGGTCAGCGCCGAACCCAAGGCTTCAGGGTGCGGGGTCTGGGCCAGGCGACCTTCGTCGGTCACGCGCAGGCATTCGCGCTCAATACCGTGCAGGCACTGCTTGAGCAGGGGAAGATTGGCGCCGAGCAGGCTCAGGCGGCGGTTGAGGAGTTCGCTCAAGATGGATTCCTTCACGCGTCAGTCGCCCCAATATGGGGGTAGAGATGACGGTCTACAAGGGTAGGGACAAAGGAACTGGCGTTGTCGCCTGGTTTACGCGGTTCCAGCGTCGTTACCTTGGGGCTCTGCGTATCCCCATCGCGGGGCAAGCCCGCTTCCACAGGTTCGGCGCGACCCTGTGGGAGCGGACTTGCCCCGCGATGGGGCGCGTAGCGGCCCCACGATGTTCGATAACGCCGAAAATACCGCAGATCTCACTAGGTGAGCTAGAGAACCGCAAAGGTTCCTTGCGCCTTGGCCACCCGCTTGTCGCCCTGGAATACGTCGGCGTCGACCACGAGAGTGCGGCGTCCGGCGTGCAGCACGCGTGCCGTGCACACGACTTCGCCTTCGCTCACGGCGCGCAAGTAGTTGATCTTGCACTCGATTGTCACGCTCTGCTGGTCGAAGCCATGGCTGGCCGAGCAGGCCAGGCCCATGGCGATGTCCACCAGGCTGAAGATCGCCCCGCCATGCAGCTTCTGGCCGCGGTTGCGCAACTGCGGCGTGAGCGCCAGGGCTACCTCGGCAACGCCCGTTTCCAGGCGTTGCAGGCGGCAGCCCAGGAGCTGGCTGAAGGCGCTCTGGACGTATTCGGCCGGAACGTCCATCACTTCTTCTTCAGCTGCTTGGCGTTGGCGAACAGTGCGGCCATGGCATTGTTGGCTGGGGCTTGTGTGGTCTCCCGCTGGCGTGGCGCCTGCTGCTGGCGATTGCCGCCATTGCCGCGATTGCCACCGCGGTTGCCGTCGACCTTCTCGCCCGGGGTATCGCTCATGCGCATGGACAGACCGACGCGCTTGCGCGGGATGTCCACTTCCATGACCTTGACCTTGACCACGTCGCCCGCCTTGACCGCTTCGCGCGGGTCCTTGACGAATTTCTCGGAGAGCGCCGAGATGTGCACCAGGCCGTCCTGATGCACGCCGATGTCGACGAAGGCGCCGAAGTTGGTGACGTTGGTCACCACGCCTTCGAGAATCATGCCCGGCTCCAGGTCCTTGAGGTCCTCGACGCCGTCCTGGAAGGTGGCCGTCTTGAACTCGGGGCGTGGGTCGCGGCCAGGCTTGTCCAATTCCTGAAGGATGTCGGTGACAGTTGGCAGGCCGAAGGTTTCGTCGGTGAATTTTTTCGGGTCCAGGCGCTTGAGGAAGCCGCTGTCGCCGATCAGCGAGCGGATGTCGCGGCCGGTGTCGGCGGCGATGCGCTGCACCAGCGGGTACGCCTCAGGGTGCACCGCCGAAGCATCCAGCGGGTTGTCGCCGTTCATCACGCGCAGGAAGCCGGCAGCCTGCTCGAAGGTCTTCTCGCCCAGGCGGCTGACCTTCTTCAGCGCCGCGCGGGTGGCGAACGGGCCGTTGGCGTCGCGGTGGGCGACGATGTTCTGGGCCAGGGTCGCGTTGAGGCCGGAAATGCGGGTCAACAGCGCCACCGAGGCGGTGTTGACGTCCACACCCACGGCGTTCACGCAGTCCTCGACCACGGCGTCCAGGCCGCGGGCCAGCTTCACCTGGGAGACGTCATGCTGGTACTGGCCGACGCCGATGGATTTGGGGTCGATCTTCACCAGCTCGGCCAGTGGGTCTTGCAGGCGGCGGGCGATGGACACGGCGCCACGGATCGAGACGTCCAGGTCCGGGAACTCGCGGGCGGCCAGCTCCGAGGCCGAGTACACCGATGCGCCTGCCTCGGAGACCATGATCTTGGTGATCTTCAGGGCTGGGTATTTCTTGACCAGTTCGCCCACCAGCTTGTCGCTCTCGCGGCTGGCGGTGCCGTTGCCGATGGCGATCAGCTCCACCGAGTGCTTGGCGCACAGGGCTGCGAGGATGGAGATGGTGCGATCCCAGTCATTCTTCGGCGCGTGCGGGTACACCGTGGTGTGGTCCAGCAGCTTGCCGGTGGCGTCGACCACGGCGATTTTGCAGCCGGTGCGCAGGCCTGGATCGAAGCCCAGGGTGGCGCGCGGGCCGGCCGGGGCGGCCAGCAGCAGGTCGTGCAGGTTGTGGGCGAAGACGTTGATCGCCTCGCCTTCGGCGTTGTCGCGCAGCTCGCCGAACAGGTCGGTTTCCAGGTGGGTGTACAGCTTGACCTTCCAGGTCCAGCGCACCACTTCGGCCAGCCATTTGTCAGCCGGGCGGTTGCGGTTTTCCAGGCCGAAGTGGCTGGCGATCATCAGCTCGCACGGATGCAGGGTGCCTGGCAGCTCCTCGCCCACCTTCAAGGCGGCGCTGAGCACGCCTTCG
Source organism: Pseudomonas guariconensis (assembly GCF_015680235.1). GTDB lineage: Bacteria > Pseudomonadota > Gammaproteobacteria > Pseudomonadales > Pseudomonadaceae > Aquipseudomonas > Aquipseudomonas guariconensis_A. Next base: position 201,679 of record NZ_JADLJL010000005.1, on the reverse strand, counting down.
TTGCGACCGCGGAAGATCGCCAGGGCGCGGTGCGACGGTACGTTGCGCAGCAGTTCGTCATGGGCGAAGTAGTCGCGGAACTTGGCGCCTTCCTCTTCCTTGCCGGCCACCACGCGGGCGCTGAGTACCGACTCCTGCTTGAGGAAACCGCGCAGCTTGTCGAGCAGGGCGGCGTCTTCGGCGAAGCGCTCCATGAGGATGTACTTGGCGCCTTCCAGGGCAGCCTTGACGTCGGCCACGCCTTTTTCGGCATCGACGAAGCGCGCCGCTTCGGTTTCCGGGGTCAGTTGCGGGTCGCCGAGCAGGCCGTCGGCCAACTCGCCCAGGCCGGCTTCCAGGGCGATCTGGCCTTTGGTGCGGCGCTTTTGCTTGTAGGGGAGGTAAAGGTCTTCCAGGCGGGTCTTGGTGTCGGCCAGCTTGATTTCGCGGGCCAGCTCCGGGGTCAGCTTGCCCTGCTCCTCGATGCTGGCCAGGATGCTGGCACGCCGCTCGTCGAGTTCACGCAGGTAGCGCAGGCGCTCCTCCAGGTGACGCAGCTGGGTGTCGTCCAGGCTGCCGGTCACTTCCTTGCGGTAACGGGCGATGAAAGGCACCGTCGAGCCTTCGTCCAACAGGGCCACGGCCGCCTCGACCTGCTGCGGGCGGACGCCCAGTTCCTCGGCGATACGGCTGTTGATGCTGTCCATGAGAACCACCTGACAAATTGTGAATGCTGGAGGCCGCGAAGGGGCGTTTAGGCCCGGCGGCGCTGGGTGAAAGCGGCGCATTATACCCATCGTGCCGGGCTTGCGGTGATAGCGCCGGGCCAGCGCGGGCCAGGTGGGAACTGGCGCCAGGGGAAAAATCTGCTAACAATGCACACGGCACGCATGGCAGTGGCTACGCCATAATGCGCGGCGATACCAAAGGAGTTATTCATGACCAGCACCGCAAACACCGCTGAAGGCGACAAGATTCTCATCGTCGATGACGATCCGGGGCTGAGCAGCCTGCTGGAGCGCTTTTTCACCAGCAAGGGCTATCGCGCCCGCACGGTGCCCAATACCGAGCAGATGGACCGCCTGCTGTCGCGCGAAGTCTTCAACCTGGTGGTGCTCGACCTCATGCTGCCCGGCGAGGATGGCCTGGCAGCCTGCAAGCGCCTGCGCGCGGCGAACAACCAGATCCCGATCATCATGCTCACTGCCAAGGGCGATGAACTCAGCCGCATCAAGGGCCTGGAACTGGGCGCCGACGACTACCTCGGCAAGCCGTTCAACCCCGATGAACTGGTCGCGCGGGTCAAGGCCGTGCTGCGTCGCCAGGCGCCGACCGTGCCGGGCGCACCCGGCAGCGAGGACGAAACCGTCACCTTCGGCGACTACGAGCTATCGCTGGCCACCCGCGAACTCAAGCGTGGTGAAGAAGTGCACATGCTGACCACCGGCGAATTCGCTGTGCTCAAGGCCCTGGTGATGCATGCCCGCGAACCGCTGACCCGCGACAAGCTGATGAACCTGGCCCGTGGTCGCGAGTGGGATGCCTTGGAGCGCTCCATCGACGTACAGATCTCGCGCCTGCGCCGCATGATCGAGCCCGACCCGTCCAAACCGCGCTATATCCAGACCGTATGGGGCGTGGGCTATGTCTTCGTGCCGGACGGAAACGCCGGCAAATGACCTTCAGCCTGCAGGCTTGCCAGCACGCGGCAGGGCGACCCGAACGGGTCGCCCTGTTTGCGTCTGAGGCAGCCCGGCAGCCCGGCGAGCCTTCGCCCGTGACCGCAGCGCAGTAGTTGTCCAGATGAAAACGCCCCTTTGGTTCCCGCAAAGCTTCTTCGCCCGCACCTTGTGGCTGGTGTTGATCGTCGTCTTGTTTTCCAAGGCACTGACCTTGGTGTACCTGTTGATGAACGAGGACGTGCTGGTTGATCGCCAGTACAGCCACGGCGTGGCGCTGACGCTGCGCGCCTACTGGGCGGCCGACGAGGAGAACCGCGAGAAGATCGCCGAAGCCGCAGGGCTGATCCGGGTCACCGGCTCCGGCGTGCCCGAGGGCGAGCAGCACTGGCCCTACAGCGAGATCTATCAGCGCCAGATGCAAGCCGAGCTGGGCGAGGACACCGAGGTGCGCTTGCGCATCCATGCACCGCCTGCCTTGTGGGTCAACGCGCCGAGCCTGGGCCCTGGCTGGCTGAAGGTACCGCTGTACCCGCACCCGCTGCGTGGGCAGAAGATCTGGAACGTGCTGGGTTGGTTCCTGGCCATCGGCCTGTTGTCCACCGCTTCGGCGTGGATCTTCGTGCGCCAGCTCAACCAGCCCCTCAAGCGCCTGGTGTTCGCCGCCCGGCAACTGGGCCAGGGGCGCAGCGTGCGCCTGCCGATCAGCGATACACCCAGTGAAATGACCGAGGTGTACCGGGCATTCAACCAGATGGCCGAGGATGTCGAACAGGCCGGGCGCGAGCGTGAACTGATGCTGGCGGGGGTTTCCCATGACCTGCGCACACCGCTGACCCGGCTGCGCCTGTCATTGTCGTTGATGGCCAACGACAGCGAGCTGACCGATGACATGGTCCGCGATATCGAGGACATGGATGCCATCCTCGACCAATTCCTGGCGTTCATTCGCGATGGGCGCGACGAGCCGGTGGAAGAAGCCGACCTGGGCGACTTGGTGCGCGAGGTGGTGGCGCCGTACAACCAGCCCGAGGAGCGAGTGCGGCTGTGCCTGGAGCCGATCCCGCCGTTCCCGCTGCGCCGGGTGTCGCTAAAGCGCATGCTGGGCAACCTCATCGGCAACGCCCTGCACCATGCCGGCAAGGGCGTCGAGGTGGCGGCCTATGTATCGGGCGACCAGAGCGCGCCCTATGTGGTGCTCAGCGTGTTGGACCGTGGCGCCGGGATCGACGAATCGGAACTGGAGACCATCTTCAACCCGTTCATCCGTGGTGACCGCGCCCGTGGCGGCAAGGGCACCGGGTTGGGGTTGGCGATCGTCAAGCGGATAGCGGCGCAGCATGGCGGAAACGTGGAACTGCGCAATCGCTCGGGTGGCGGGATCGAGGCGCGGGTGAGGTTGCCGTTGGGGTTGTTGCTGCCGCGTAATGCGGTGTGATCATCCCCACCCAATCGCCGGCAAGCCGGCTCCCACAGCGGATCGTCACTGGCCGTTTGCTCTTTGCGCGACAGCGCAGCCCGAAAGTTTTGGGTGATCTCCCACAGGGATGGCGCAAGGCTTCTTGTGGGAGCCGGCTTGCCGGCGATTGGGGTTTACCCCTTGCCCTTGGTCCGGGTCTGGTTGGGCCCGCCGTTCTTCTCCAGGTGCCCGATGATCATCCCGGCCACGTCCTTGCCGGTGGTGACCTCGATGCCCTCCAACCCGGGCGATGAATTCACCTCCATCACCAGCGGCCCATGATTGGAGCGCAGGATATCCACGCCGGCCACGCTCAGGCCCATGACCTTGGCTGCGCGAATGGCGGTCATGCGCTCCTCCGGGGTGATCTTGATCAGGCTGGCGACCCCACCGCGGTGCAGGTTGGAGCGGAACTCGCCAGGCTTGGCCTGGCGCTTCATCGAGGCGATGACCTTGTCGCCGACGACAAAGCAGCGGATATCGGCACCGCCCGCTTCCTTGATGTATTCCTGGACCATGATGTTCTGCTTGAGGCCCATGAAGGCCTCGATCACCGATTCGGCCGCCTTGGTGGTTTCACACAGCACCACGCCGATGCCCTGGGTGCCTTCGAGCACCTTGATCACCAGCGGCGCGCCATTGACCATCTGGATCAGGTCGGGAATGTCGTCCGGCGAATGGGCGAAGCCGGTGATCGGCAGGCCGACGCCGCGTCGCGACAGCAGTTGCAGCGAGCGCAGCTTGTCTCGCGAGCGGGCGATGGCCACCGACTCGTTGAGTGGGTAGACCCCCATCATCTCGAATTGGCGCAGCACCGCGCAGCCATAGAAGGTGACCGACGCGCCGATGCGCGGAATCACCGCATCGAAGCCTTCCAGCGGTTTGCCACGGTAGTGGATCTGCGGCTTGTGGCTGGCGATGTTCATGTACGCACGCAAGGTATCGATCACCACCATTTCATGACCGCGCTGGGTACCGGCTTCGACCAGGCGGCGGGTGGAATACAGACGCGGGTTGCGCGATAGCACAGCGATCTTCATGCAGCACCTGTAACAGGGGAAAGGGTGGCCGGAAAGGCCGGTTTGTCCTGGACGTACTTCAGGCCGGGGTTGACCACCAGCTGGCCATGGATCAGCGCCTTGGAGCCCAGTAGCAGCCGGTAGCGCATGTTCTTGCGGCAAGCGAGGGTGAATTCCACTTCCCAGACCCGGTCGCCCAGCGCGAGCGGCGTACGGATCACGTAGCGGACCTGGGCTTGGCCGTTGGAGCTCTTGATGGTTTTCATCGTGACCAGCGGCGCCTCGCAACGACGATGGCGCAGCTGCACCACCGACCCCAGGTGAGCGGTGAAGCGTACCCAGGGCTGGCCGTCGCGCTCGAACGGCTCCACGTCGGTGGCGTGCAGGCTGGAGGTGCTGGCGCCAGTGTCGATCTTGGCGCGCAGGCCCGCCAGGCCGAGGTCGGGCAGGGCGACCCACTCGCGCAGGCCGATCACAGTCAGATGGTCAAATGTCTTCACGAAACACACCCTGCGGATGAGGTGGTGAACTGTAAGCACGGCGCGGACTTTTTGCATCCGCAAGTTACGGTAGTACAGTTCCGTTAAAGACAGAATTCGAGGTATCGGGATGGCACACAAGCCAGAAGACGACGACAAGGTCCGCTTGGACAAATGGCTGTGGGCGGCACGGTTCTACAAAACCCGCGCATTGGCCAAGGCCGCGATCGAAAGCGGCAAGGTGCATTGCCGTGGCGAGCGTTGCAAGCCGGGCAAGGAGCCGCGGGTGGGCGATGAGTTTGTACTGCGCACAGGCTTCGACGAACGCACCGTGGTGGTCAAGGCGCTTTCCGGCGTGCGCCGTGGCGCGCCAGAGGCGCAGGCGCTGTACGAGGAGACCCAGGAGAGCGTGCGCAAGCGCGAGCAGGCGGCCGAAATGCGCAAGGCCGGGGCCATGGGCATCACCACCGACGGTCGCCCGACCAAGAAGCAGCGGCGGCAGATCCACCAGTTGCAGGGCAGTTACGACTAAGAGGCTGTGTTGCGGCCCGATCGCCGGCTTGCCGGCGATTGGGCTGCAAGGCCGCTGACCGCTCAGGCCGCGCGTACCACGCTCATCCGGCCGATCACCGGCAAACGCGCCAACACCCCGAACACCGGCGCTGTCCAGCGCATCAACGCCGCGCTGGCCTTGGCCGCCAGCGGCGTATAACAACTCCAGCCCAGGGCCAGCACTGCCATCAGCAATCCGCCAATGTAGTCGTCCTGCCCCCAGTGGGCGCCGGCCACCAGGCGCGGCAGCATGAACAGCAGCGCCAATCCCCATATGACCAGACGCTGTACCAACCCACGGCTGAACAGGTTCATGAACAGCGCCCAGATCAGCAGCACCGAGGCGTGGTCACCAGGAAAGCTCTGGCTGGAGCGGTCCTTGAGTTCCCATTTCGCTTCCAGGTTCGGGTAGTAGTCGCTGAGGTGGACGACGTTGTCGAAGACCATCGATGGGCTGTTATGTTGCCAGCCCATGATCGCCACCCACTTGGAAAACAGCGCGCGAATCACCACTAATAGGATCAACGTGACGAGAAAGCCCAGGAAGGCCTCGCGTACCTGGCCAGCCTTGAACACCCAATTACCTCGAATCAGCAGGGCCAGCAGGATGAGGCCGACGACGATATCGAAGGGGCGCAGGCTGCCGACGGTCCAGATGTAGCGCCAGGCAGTGTTATCGGCCAGTGGCGCATTGAGGCTGTGGAACAGCCATTCGTCGAAAGTCAGGCACAAGATCTGGCCAATGGGCCATAACCAGAAACACAGTAATGCAACAGACACCAAGGTGCAGGTCAGCAAAGGTCCCCAGGACCACCTTGCTTGGAACAGTGGTCGATTGTCCATAAAATACCTCTATTACCAGCGGGTTTGAGCATTTCGTGAATGCTCTCCAACAGGGCCTCGTAAACCCTTGTAATCATTTTGTCATCATTTTTAGATAGCCAGAACCTATGAGCGATTTGCCTGATACCGATTTCACCCAGCGTTTCATCTTCGACGACCGCGATATCCGCGGCGAGTGGGTGGCGCTCGACCAGAGCTACGCCGACGTCCTGGCCCGTCACCCTTACCCACAACCCGTCGCCTCGCTGCTCGGCGAGCTGATGGCCGCCACCGCCTTGCTAGTGGGTGCACTCAAGTTCGATGGCCTGCTGATTCTCCAGGCGCGCTCGGCCGGCCCTATCCCCCTGTTGATGGTGGAATGCTCGGGCGACCGTGATATCCGCGGCATGGCGCGCTACGAGGAAGACCAGATTCCCGCTGACGCGACCCTGGCCCAACTGATGCCCGACGGCCACCTGACTTTGACCATCGACCCAATCAAAGGCCAGCGCTACCAGGGCACCGTCGACCTCGATGGCGCCAACCTGTCCGAATGCTTCACCAACTACTTCGTGCAGTCGCAGCAGCTCAATACCCGCTTCTGGCTCAATGCAGAGGGCGGCAAGGCTCGTGGCCTGCTGCTGCAGCAGCTGCCCCGCGACCGCCAGCCTGACGACGAAGAGCGTGAAGGAAGCTGGCAGCATGTGGTTGCCCTGGCCAGCACGTTGAAACCTGAAGAGTGGTCGCTGGACAACGAAACGCTGCTGCATCGCCTTTATCACGAAGACGCCGTGCGCCTGTTCGACATCCAGCCGCTGCGCTTCCGTTGCAGCTGCTCGCGCGATCGTTCCGGCAACGCCCTGGTGAGCCTCGGCGAGCAGGATGCCAAGGCCCTGGTCGAGGAATGCGGCGGCAAGGTCGAGATCGATTGCCAGTTCTGCAACGAGCGCTATTTCTTCGATACGAGCGATGTGGCGCAATTGTTTGCCGGTGGCGGCACCGAGCCGCCGTCAGATACTCAGCACTGAAACGTTTAACTACAGGAGAATCTCCTGTCGAATTGCGCAAAAGCGCAGTTCTGACAGGAGGGGCCTACTTTTTTTGGGCTTTTCTGGCATAATCCGGCCACTTTTTTCGCTGTAGTAGTTTAAAACAGACGACTACAAAACGTTTGGAGCACTCGGCCTCGGGCCGGATGGGGTATCTCATGACGCAAGCCAACAACACCGTGTACACCGACCTGACCGTCGATGAGCTGGTAAAAGAAGCGCTGTCCCGCGGTGAAGGCGAGCTGGCCGATACTGGCGCACTGGTCGTGAAAACCGGTCATCGTACCGGCCGTTCGCCAGCTGACCGTTTCATCGTCGACGAGCCCAGCACCTCTGCTGCCATCGCCTGGGGCCCGATCAACCGCAAGTTCCCGGCTGACAAGTTCGATGCCCTGTGGGCTCGCGTCGAGGCGTTCAACAACGCCCAAGAGCACTTCGTTTCCCACGTTCACGTAGGGGCTGCCGCCGAGCACTACCTGGCCGTCAAGATGACCACCCAGACTGCCTGGCAGAACCTGTTCGGCCGTTGCCTGTTCATCAACCCGGCCCAGTACAACCCGGCTGGCCGTGAAGAATGGCAGGTGCTGAACGTCGCCAACTTCGAGTGCGTTCCCGAGCGCGACGGCACCAACTCCGATGGCTGCGTCATCATCAACTTCGCCCAGAAGAAGGTGCTGATCGCTGGCATGCGCTACGCCGGTGAAATGAAGAAGGCCATGTTCTCCGTGCAGAACTTCCTGCTGCCGGCCGCCGACGTACTGCCGATGCACTGCGCCGCCAACATCGGCGAGGCAGGCGATGTGACTCTGTTCTTCGGCCTGTCCGGCACCGGCAAGACCACCCTGTCTGCCGACGAAAGCCGCTACCTGATCGGTGACGACGAGCACGGCTGGGGCGAAGGCGTGGTCTTCAACATCGAAGGTGGCTGCTACGCCAAGTGCATCGACCTGTCCGAGAAGAACGAGCCGGTCATCTGGAAAGCCATCAAGCATGGCGCGGTGCTGGAAAACGTCGTCCTCGACGACGCCAAGCACGCCGACTATGCCGATGGCAGCCTGACCCAGAACAGCCGCGCCGCCTACCCGCTGGAGCACGTCGAGAAGCGTTCCGAGAAGAACCTGGGCGGCGAGCCGAACGCGGTCATCTTCCTGACCTGCGACCTGACCGGTGTACTGCCTCCGGTGTCGATCCTGAACAACGAGCAGGCGGCCTACCACTTCCTGTCCGGCTACACCGCGCTGGTCGGTTCCACCGAAATGGGCTCGGGCGGCGGCATCAAGTCGACCTTCTCCACCTGCTTCGGCGCACCGTTCTTCCCGCGCCCGGCCGGCGAATACGCCGAGCTGCTGATCAAGCGCATCAAGGGCTTCGGCTCCAAGGTGTACCTGGTCAACACCGGCTGGACCGGTGGTGGCTACGGTGTCGGCAAGCGCTTCAGCATCCCGACCACCCGTGCCGTGATCGCCGCGATCCAGAGCGGTGCCCTGGTCGGTGCCGAGACCGAGCACCTGGACATCATCAACCTGGACGTGCCGAAGGCCGTTCCGGGCGTCGAGACCGTCCTGCTCAACCCACGCAACACCTGGGCTGACTCGGCTGCCTACGACGAAGCCGCCAAGGGCCTGGCCAAGCTGTTCATCGAGAACTTCCAGAAGTTCGATGTCTCCGAGGCCATCAAGGCCGCTGGTCCGCAGCTGTAAGCGTTAAGCTACTCGGCACATCATTGGGGCTGCTATGCAGCCCATCGCGGGACAAGCCCGCTCCTACAGGATCACGTGCACCTTACCAGTGGTGGGGCCCCTGTAGGAGCGGGCTTGTCCCGCGATGGGGCGCGTAGCGGCCCCAATTGCTTAACTGACCGGTATGACCTTTTTCATTCTGCTCAAGGCCATTGTTGCAGGCGCATCAGCGTCCCTTGGCCTTGAGCGCAGCGCAGCGTTGGGCAAAGTGCCGCTGGTGTCTTCGTCGCTGATTGGCGCTGCGGTATCAGCGAGGCTGGCCTGGACCTGATCGAGAAGCCAAGCGTCATACGCCGCTTCATGGGCACGCGACTATAGGCCTTCCCAAAGGTTTGTGGGAAGCTTCCTTGTCATGTCGACAAGCCCGGACAACCCCATGACCGAATCTCCTCAACGCAGCCATTTCAACCATTTCCACCCCATCCTCACCCGCCCTCAAGATAACGACCTCAACGGCCACATCGCCGGCGCCACGGTGCATGGTTATTTCGAGACGGCACTGCAGGCGTTCCTCGTGGAGCAGGCCGAGCTGGACCTGCGTGACGGCGAGTTGGCGGGGGTGGTGATCAGTTCGGCGGCACAGTTCTATGCCTTGCCGGGGTTTCCCGATGTGTTGGAGGTGGGCCTGGGTGTGGCGCGCCTGGCGGGCAGCACGGTGGAATACCGCTTGGCGCTGTTCCGCCCCGGCGAGGCGCAGGCCTTGGCAGCCGGCACCTTGGTGCAGGTATTCGTGACGCGGGCTACCGGCCAGCCAGTGGCCTTGACCGATGCATTGCACATGACCCTGGCGGGCCTGCAGCTCAACGGCTGAACATCGGTCTGCCGCAAACGAAAAGGCCCTGCCGGTCAGGGCAGGGCCTTCTTGTGGACTGAGCTGTTCAGCGATCAGTCGTCATAACGCCAGTGGCGCTTGTGCTTGCGATGGCCATAGTGGTGGCCGCGGTCCCAGTGACGGCGGTCGTCGTCATAGCCACGACGGTAGCGACGGCGATCGTCCCAATCGTCTTCGTCGGCCCTGTTCCCCAGGTAGTTACCCAGTGCGCCACCAACGCCGCCGCCTGCGGCTGCACCGATGTGGCTACCGGTGGTACCGCCCATCGAGCGGCCGACCACGTTACCGCCTGCAGCGCCCAGTGCGCCACCGATAGCGGCTTCACCGCGCTGGCGCTTATCGGCACCCAGGGCACCGCCGGCCGCGCCGCCCAGACCAGCACCAATGGCGCCGCCGGTGCTACCACCGATGGAGTTGCCCACTACGGAGCCGAGTACCCCACCCAATGCGCCGCCAATGCCGGCCTCGGTATTGCCGCCTGCCATGGCAACGCCGCTGAGCAGGCTAAAGGACAACAACAGAATCGAGGAGTACTTCTTCATTCAAGAGAGCCTCATAGGGATGACGAGGCGAATGTGAGGCTCGGCGAGGCGTCTGGCAATTGAAATCCGACGAGTAGCACGAGTTGTACACAATTCTCTAAGTTATTGTTTTTCATGTGGAACTTTCTTCATTTTTGCGTGTCTGAGCTATTTGTAACCAAGCCCTGCCCACCCCGGACAGGGCTTTTTTATGGCTGATTGCCAGCCTCAGTGGTCGGGCTGAACACGCGCGGCGGGCTGTGCTTGGGCAGGTGGATCAGGTTGAGGTTGTGTTTGCGCGCCCATTGCAGCGCCAGGCCGGTGGGGGCCGAGAGGCTGACCAAGGTCTGGATGCCCGCGCGCAACACCTTCTGGATCAATTCCAGGCTACAGCGGCTGGTGACGATGGCCAGGCCGCCGTCTGTGTCGATGCGCTGGCGCAGCAGGGCGCCGATCAGCTTGTCCAGGGCGTTGTGCCGGCCGATATCTTCGCGGCCCATCAACAGTTGACCCTGGCGGTCCATGAACAAGGCCGCATGCACCGCGCCGCAGTGCTGCCCCAAGGGTTGATAGGCATCGATGCGCTGGCGCAGGCCGGCCAGCCATTGGGCAGGCGGCAGCGGCGCACCGGGCAGATCGGCCAACTCCGGCAGTGCCTGCTCCAGCGCTTCGACGCCGCACAGGCCGCAACCGCTGGTGCCGGCCAACTGGCGGCGTTGGTTCTTCAGGTTCCAGAACGCGCGGCTGGAGATCTCGAGGTCCGCATACAGGGCCGAGCCGCTGCCGGACAGCTTCACGTCATAGATTTCATCAGTGCTTTCGACGATGCCGCTGCCGACGCTGAAGCCGACCGCGAAGTCTTCCAGGTCGGTCGGGCTGACCAGCATTACCGCCTGGTTCAGGCCGTTGTAGGCGATGGCCAGGGCGACTTCCTCGGCGAGCGGCGTCGCGCCTGCCGCACCATCGGTGAGCTGCACGTAGTCGTAGGTATTGCTGGCAGCCGGCAAGGCAGCAGGCATGGACGCCGCGCAGACCGGGGGGTTGCTGTTCATCAGGGTGGATCACCGGCGGCTTGGTTACGGCACAAGCCTATGCCCCTGAGGCACTGGCGTCCAGTTGCCAGGTTCTATGCGGTGATAGAGCGGGTTGATCGGTTCTTGGGCGGCAAATTGGGCAAAGCTGTCCTAGACTCCTGCTTCCTGGAATTCACCATCAAGGAGTGTGAGATGAGCCTGTTCAGTTTCGTGAAGGAAGCCGGCGAAAAGCTGATCGACCTGCTGACCCCCGGTAACGCCAATGCCGAGGAGCAACTCAAGAAGCATGTGGAAAGTGTTGGCCTGGGCAACCCGAGCATTTCCGCCACGGTCGAGGGCGACACGATCATCCTCAAAGGCGAGGTCGCCAGCCAGGAGGAGAAGGAGAAGATCATTCTGGCCGCGGGCAACATCGACGGTGTCGCCACGGTGGACGACCAGATCACCGTCACCGGGCCGGTTGCCCAGGCTGCGCGCTTCGTCACGGTGAAAAAGGGGGACACCCTCAGTGCCATCGCCAAGGCCGAGTACGGCGATGCCAACAAATACAACAAGATCTTCGAGGCCAACAAGCCGATGCTCAAGCATCCGGACAAGATCTACCCGGGGCAGGTGCTGCGCATTCCCGACTGACCCGTAACCTGTACCGGCCCTATCGCGGGCAAGCCCGTTCCCACAGAGGTCACCGCCACAGTGTGGGAGAGGGGGCCGACTTGCCCCGCGATTCAGGGCCTCACAGTCCTGCCAGCAACGCCCGGTAATCCTCCACCGCCGCGAACTCCTGGGTATCGCGCGGCCCCGCCTTGCTGTCGGGTTCGCGCACCGCCAGCAGGTGCTGCACGCCAAAGCGCCGCGCACTGCGCAGGATCGCCAAGGTATCGTCGATGAACAGGCTGCGCGCGGGCTCGAAGCCGATATCCGCCTGCAGCGCATCCCAGAACTGCGCGCTTTCCTTTGGGTAGCCATAGTCATGGGAGCTGATCAGCCGCTCGAAGTACGGCGCCAGCTCCACCCGCTCCAGCTTCAACGACAGCGAGTCGCGGTGGGCGTTGGTGATCAATATCACCCGTTTGCCGGCCTTGCGTAGCGCCTCGAGGAACGTGTCGGCATCCGGGCGCAGGGCGATCAGGTCGGCGATCTCTTGCTTGAGCTCGCGGATCGGCAGCTTCAGCTCGCGGCTCCAGAAGTCCAGGCAGTACCAGTTGAGGGTACCGGCGTTGCGTTCGAACAACGGTTGCAATTCCAGCTCCGCCATGGCCCGGCTGACGCCGTGCAGCTCGGCATAGCGCTGGGGCAGGTGTTCCAGCCAGAACTGGTTGTCGTAGTGCAGGTCGAGCAGGGTGCCATCCATGTCCAGCAGGACGGTATCGATGGCGGACCAGGGAAGAACAGGCATGGGAAACTCTCGATCGGTCGGCAAGCCACGGTATAGTAACCCGTTCACGCCAAGGAGCCGCCCCATGCGCCAGAAACCCTCCGTACTCGCTCGCGAAATCGTCGCCAGCAGCCGCCTGTTTCGCGTCGAAGCCGTGCAGTTGCGCTTTTCCAACGGCACCGAGCGGACCTACGAGCGCCTGGTCGGCCGCGGCAACGGCTATGGTGCGGTGATGGTGGTGGCCATGCTCGATGCCGAGCATGCGGTGCTGGTCGAGGAATACTGCGGCGGCACCGACGAATACGAACTGTCCCTGCCCAAAGGCTTGATCGAGCCGGGGGAGGACGTGCTGGCAGCCGCCAACCGTGAGCTCAAGGAGGAGGCGGGCTTTGGCGCACACCAATTGGAGCACCTGACCGAGCTGTCGCTCTCGCCTGGCTACATGAGCCAGAAGATCCAGGTGGTGCTGGCCACCGACCTGTATGAGGAGCGCCTGGAGGGCGACGAGCCCGAGCCGATGCGCGTAGACAAGGTCAACCTGCGCGAGCTGTCGGCCCTGGCCATGCACCCGCAGTTTTCCGAAGGTCGGGCGCTGGCGGCGCTGTACCTGGCCCGTGACCTGCTGATCCAGCGGGGGCAACTGAGCGCATGAACGACCAGCAACTGATGCTTGAAGTGGTGAAGCTGGCCCGCCTGGCTGGCGAGGCGATCCTGCCGTTCTGGCGCGCCGATGTGGCGGTGACCAACAAAGCGGACGATTCGCCGGTGACCGCAGCCGACCTTGCCGCCCACCAGGTTATCGCTGAAGGCCTGCAGGCCTTGGCGCCCCATATCCCGGTCCTGTCCGAAGAAGACTGCGACATCGCCCTGGCCGAGCGCCAGGCGTGGACGCGCTGGTGGTTGGTCGACCCTCTGGACGGCACCAAGGAATTCATCGCCGGCAGCGAGGAGTTCACGGTCAACATCGCCTTGATCGAACGCGGCGAAGTGGTGTTCGGCGTGGTATCGATGCCGACCAATGGTCGCTGTTATTTCGGCGGCCGCCAGCTGGGTGCCTGGCGCGCGCTAGCGGGCGCTGAGGCCGAGCCGATACAGGTGCGCCAGCAACCGCCGCAGAACGGGCGTTTCACCGTGGTGGCCAGCAAGCGCCATTCCAGCCCGCAGCAGGAGGCATTGCTGGGCGGGCTGGGCAGTGCGGTCGGGGAGCTGGAGCTGGCCAACGTGGGCAGCTCGCTGAAGTTTTGCCTGCTGGCCGAAGGGGCAGCCGATTGCTATCCGCGGCTGGCGCCGACGTCCCAATGGGACACCGCTGCTGCCCAGGGCGTGCTCGAAGGCGCCGGGGGCGAGGTGATCGGCCTCGATGGCCTGCCGTTCCGCTACCCGGTGCGTGAGTCGTTGCTCAACCCGTTCTTCCTGGCTTTGCCGGCTACGGCGCCGTGGCGTGCGGCACTGTTGCAGTTGGCTGCTGCGATGGGTTGAGGTTGGGCGATGGGGCGCGAAGCGGCCCCTGTTTCAGCGATGCAACACATACTGCCCACTGAAGGTCACCGCAGGCGCGTCGCTGCCAGCGTTGCACACCACCGTCTCCAGCGTCAGCCGCGCCCGCCCACGGCGCTGGTACATCGTCAGGAACCGCTCCCATGTCTTCTCATCCGGCGCCGGGCAACTCGCGACCGCCACCCCGGTGACCGGCAGCGGATAGCTGATCTGGCCTTCCTGAATGACGATATGCCCATCGTCGATGCCCAGCTCGCGCAGGCGCAGGTGCAACCAGCCCCAGCCCACCAGCACCGCGGCGCAATACAGGCTGCCGCCGAACATGGTGCTCTTGTGGTTGACGTTGGGCGCCAGCGGCAACTGCAGGCGTAGGCGCTGGTCGTGCCAGTCGATGACCGCCATGCCCATCTCGCGGGTCAGTGGGATGTCGTTGTGCAGTACGGACTGCAGGTACTGGCTGTCGCTGGTCATGGGCGGTTGTCCTCTGGGTCGTCTTGCCCGCTGGCGCTGTCGGCGAAGCTCAGGCCGTGCTTGCGCAGCTTGTCGTGCAAGGTCTTGCGCGGAATGCCGAGGGCCTCGGCCAGGCTGCGCATGGAGCTGTGCGGCTGGGCCAGTTCGGCGGCGATCAGCGAGCGCTCGAAATGCTCGACCTGTTCGCTGAGGTTGCCGGTGCGCACAGGGTCGGCGGTGGCGGGAGCAGCAGGCACCTGGCCATCGAGGGCCAGCTCCAGGCCCAAGGCGAAGCGTTCGGCGGCGTTCTGCAGCTCACGCACGTTGCCGGGCCAGTCGTGGCGCAGCAGCAGGGCGCGGTGGGCCGGTTGCAGGCTGTTGGCCGGCAAGCCATGGCGCTGGCTGGCGGCATCGGCGAAATGCTGGAACAGCACCAGGATATCGTCGCCGCGCTCGCGCAGCGGCGGGATGCGCAGCGGCGCGACGTTCAGGCGGTAGTACAGGTCGGCACGAAAACGCCCTTGGTCGGCGGCTTGGCGCAGGTCTTCCTTGGTGGCGGCGATGATGCGGATATCCAGCGGGATCAGCTGGTTACCGCCCAGGCGCTCCACGACGCGCTCCTGCAGAAGGCGTAGCAGCTTGACCTGCACGTCGAGGCTCATGCTCTCGATCTCGTCGAGGAACAACGTGCCGCCGTTGGCGAACTCGAATTTGCCGATACGCCGCTTCTGCGCGCCGGTGAAAGCACCCGGTTCATGGCCGAACAGCTCGCTTTCCACCACCGACTCGGCCAGGGCGCCGGCATTGATCGCCACGAACGGGCCGTCACGGCGACTCGACAGGTCATGCAGGGCGCGGGCCACGACCTCCTTGCCGGCACCGGTTTCGCCGAGGATCAGCACGTCGGCGCGGGTAGCGGCCAGGGCACCGATTTGTTCGCGCAGGCGCTGCATGGCCGGCGACTGGCCGACCAGGCGCGTGGACAGCTCCTGACGGTCGCTCAAGGCCAGGCGCAGGCTGCGGTTGTCCAGCACCAGGCGTCGCAGGGCCAGGGCGCGGCGCACGCTGTCGAGCAGGGCATCGCTGGCGAAAGGTTTCTCCAGAAAGTCATAGGCGCCGGCGCGCATGGCCTGCACGGCCAGCGGCACATCGCCGTGGCCGGTGATCAGCAGCACCGGCAGTTCGTTGTCGCGCCCGTGCAGGTGTTCCAGCAGTTGCAGGCCGTCTATGCCGGGCATACGGATGTCGCTGACCACCACGCCGGGCCAGTCCGGCTCGATACGTTCGGCCAGCCCCTGGGCATCGGCCAGGGCCACGACCTTGAGTCCGGCCAGGTCCAGGGTCTGGCCCAGGGCCTGGCGCAGGTGCGGATCGTCGTCCACCAGGATGACCTGGGTGCGGCTGTCGATCTGTGTCTCGGTCGTCATGCCGAGGGGTCCTCCGAAGATTGCAGGTTGGCGCCGGGCTTGGCCACGCGCAGTCGCAGGGTCAGCAAGGCGCCGCCTTCCGGGTGGTTGCCCAGCAGCAGTTCGCCGCCCAGTGCATGCATCAGGCTCTCGCAGATGGCCAGCCCCAGCCCCAGGCCCTGGGTGCGGGTCTTGGTGGTGAAGAAGGGTTCCTTGGCATGCTCCAGCGCCTGGCGGCTGAAGCCCGGGCCATTGTCGCGAATGTACAGGTAGACGCAGTCATCCTGGCGTTCGGCACTGAGCCACAGCTTGCGTGGGTTGGCTTTTTCGGTGAGCGCGTCGAGGGCGTTGGCCAGCAGGTTGCCGAGCACCTGGCGCAGGCGCGTTTCGCCGGCCTGCACCCACAGCGTGGCCTCGGGCAGGTCGCGCACCAGCTCCACGGCCATGGCCCGGCGGCGCTTGGCCAGCAGCGCCAGGGCATCGTCCAGCGCCGGTTGCAGGGCCACGCTTTCCGGTGCGTGCTGGTCGCGGCGGGCGAACGCGCGCAGGTGGGTGATGATCGAGGCCATGCGTCCGGTCAGTTCGCCGATCAGCTTGAGGTTGCCGCGCACGTCTTCGGTGCGCTGGTGGTCGAGGAGGATCTCGGCGTTCTCGGCATAGCTGCGGATCGCTGCCAAAGGCTGGTTGAGCTCATGGCTGATGCTCGCGGACATGGTCCCGAGCACCGACAGCTTGCCGGCCTGGACCAGTTCGTCCTGGGCGCGCACCAGCTCCTGCTGGGCCTGTTCGCGTTCGAGCACTTCCTTCTTCAGCCGGGTGTTCAGGCCTTCTAGGTCGGCGGTGCGCTCCATGACGCGTTGTTCCAGCTGCTGGCGCCCGCGCGCCTCGAAGTCGATGCGGTCGATGTAGTGTCGCCGACGCTGCATCACCAGGCCGGCCAGCAGCATCAGTACCAACAAGGCACCGGCGCCGATGGCCATGACCGTCTGCACCGAGCGGTCGACCAGCGTACGCGGGGCGAGGATGCTGACTTGCCAGCCTGTTTCCTTGATGTCGCGGGTCTGCACCAGCCAGGCGGCGGGGTTGAGGTTCAGCGGCTGGGGCGCTTGGGTCGGGTAGGGCTGGATGGCGACGATCGCCTCGCGTTCGGCCGGTGTCAGCTCGCGGGTGGCGCGGAAACGCCAGTCGGGGCGGGAGGTCAGCACCACCACGCCGTTCTGGTCGGTCAGCAGCAGTTGTTCGGGCGTACGCCCCCAAAGGGTCTCGGTGTGGTCGAGGTCGACCTTGACGACCAGCACGCCCACGACCTTGTCACGGTCATGCACCGCCGCAGCGAAGAAGTAGCCGCGCTTGGCCGACGTGGTGCCCTGGCCGAAGAAGCGCCCCAGGCGCCCGTCCATGGCTTCGAGGAAGTAGGGGCGAAAGGCGAAGTTGCGGCCCACGAAACTGTCGTGCTTGTCCCAGTTGGACGCCGCCAGAGTATTGCCGCTGACATCCATCAGGTACATCACCTCGGCGCCGGTCTGCCTGGTGATTTCCTTGAGCAGACGGTTGGCGTTGGTGATCGCCTCGGTCTTGAACGGGTCGTGCAGCGCACCGCGCAGGGCCGGCAGGTCGCCGAGGATCCGTGGCAGGGTCTCGTAGCGGTGCAGGGTGCCCAGCAGGTTGGCGACGTAGAGGTCGAGGGTCTGGCGATTCTGCGAGGCCAACTCGTCCTGGTAGTAGCGCTCGGCCAGATGATGCAGTGGCCAGAGCAGGGGCGCCAGGCACAGGGCCAGCAGGGCGAGGCTGCGCCAGCGTGGGCGTCGTGGAGGCGTTTGGGTTGGAATCATCTATCGGGCGCCAGAAGGATCTGGCGCAATTATGCGCTACTTGCGCTCGTCCATCAGCGCCGAGTGGCCATGCTTTTGTCATTGACCTCTTGTATATCGCTGTGAGCAGTGGCGATATAGGCGACAAAAAAAACCGAGGTTCCCTCCCATGCCCTTGAGCACCCTGATCCAGCGTTCCAGCCAGCCCAGCCCCTCGCTGAGCGAAGCCCAGGCCCATGCCCTGCTGCGGGCGCACTACGACCTGGAAGGGTGCCTGCAACCGTTGGGCAGCCAGCAGGACCTGAACCTGCGGCTGGATAGCGACCGGGGGCGTTTCGTGCTCAAGGCTTGTCACGGCAGCTATGCCCAGGTGGAACTCGAGGCGCAGCATGCGGCGCTGGCCTACCTGGGCGAACAGGGCCTGCCGGTGCCACAGGTACGCCGGGCGCGCGATGGCCAGGACCTGCTGGCCGTGGAGGTCGACGGCCAGCCGCTGCGGGTGCGCCTGCTCGACTACATCGAGGGCCAGCCGCTGACCCGTCTTGCGCACATGCCGGCAAGGCTGGTCGCCGAGCTGGGCGCGCTGTGCGCCCGGGTCGACCAAGCCCTGGCCGGCTTCGAACACCCGGGCCTGGAGCGTACCTTGCAATGGGACCCGCGCCACGCCAAGGCGCTGATCGAACACTTGCTGCCGGTGTTGGACGGCGAACGTCGCCAGCGTGTCGAGTGCGCCACTGGCCTGGCCGCCACACGCCTGCAACCACTGGTGGCCGACCTGCCGACCCAGGCCGTGCACTTGGACATCACCGACGACAATGCCGTCTGGGCCCGTGATGATGAGCGCCAATGGCAGTTGCAGGGCGTCATCGACTTCGGCGACCTGCTGCGCACCTGGCGCATCGCCGACCTGTCCGTCACCTGCGCGGCGCTGCTGCACCACGCCGAAGGCGACCCGCTGCGCATCCTGCCGGCCGTTCGCGCCTACCATGCTGTCAACCCGCTGCAGGACGCCGAGCTGCGCGCCCTCTGGCCGTTGGTGCTGATGCGCGCCGCGGTGCTGGTGCTCAGCAGCGAGCAGCAACTGCGAGTCGACCCGGGCAACCAGTACATCCGCGACAACATCGATCACGAGTGGGCGATCTTCGATACGGCCGCCGCCGTGCCGCTCGCCCTGATGGAAGCTGCGATTCTCCAAGCCACGGGCAGCGCGCCAGCGCCCCTGGGGCTGGACGGTTGCGCGCCGCTGATCCCGGCCCTGGCGGGGCAGGCGGTGACGCGCGTCGACCTGGGTGTGCTCAGCCCGCACTGCGAAGCGGGCAACTGGGAGCAGCCGGGCTTCGACCAGCGGCTGCTGGCGGCCCAGGCTGGCCCGGCCTGCACCCTGCACGGCCAGTATCGGTTGTCGCAGACCCATATCGACCGCCCCGAAGAGCCGGCCACCTGTGCCTTGGGCGTGGAACTCAGCGTACCGGCCGGCACCGCGCTGCAGGCGCCCGAGGCGGGCACCTGGGAGCGGACCGGCGACGGTCGCGGGCGGCTGCGCACTGCAACCTGGAGCCTTTGGCTGAGTGGGCTTGAGGAGACGCCGGCAGATGGCCAGGCGCTGGCCAAGGGGCAAGCCCTGGGCCTGACCTGTGGCTTTCTCAACGTCCAGCTGTGCCGGAGCGACGAACAGCGCCCGCCGTTCTTCGCCACGCCGTCGCATGCCGACGCCTGGCTGGCCGTATGCCCGTCGCCACGCCCGTTGCTCGGGTTCGATTGCGACGCCGCGCCGCTGGTCGATGCCCAGGCCCTGCTGGCACGCCGCGATGCCAGCTTCGCCCGTTCGCAGAAGCACTACTACGCCCAGCCGCCGCACATCGAGCGTGGCTGGCGCAACTACCTGATCGACATGCAGGGCCGTTCCTATCTGGACATGCTCAACAACGTCGCCGTGCTCGGCCACGGGCACCCGCGCATGGTCGCTGAGTCGGCGCGCCAGTGGTCGCTGGTCAACACCAATTCGCGCTTCCACTACGCGGCCATCGCCGAGTTCTCCGAGCGCCTGCTCGAATTGGCACCGGAGGGCTTCGACCGGGTGTTCCTGGTCAACAGCGGCACCGAGGCCAACGACCTGGCCATCCGCCTGGCTTGGGCTTACAGCGGTGGGCGCGACCTGCTCAGCGTGCTGGAGGCCTACCATGGCTGGTCGGTGGCCACCGACGCCATCTCCACCTCCATCGCCGACAACCCCCAGGCCCTGGAGACCCGCCCGGACTGGGTGCACCCTGTGGAGGCGCCGAACACCTTCCGTGGGCGCTTCCGTGGCCCGGACAGCGCCGCCGACTACCTGCGTGACGTCGATGCCAAACTGGCTGACCTGGACGCACGTGGTCGCCAGCTGGCGGGCTTCATTTGCGAACCGGTGTATGGCAATGCCGGCGGTATTTCCTTGCCGCCAGGTTACCTGCGCGACGCTTACGCCAAGGTACGCGCCCGCGGCGGGGTGTGCATCGCCGACGAGGTGCAGGTCGGCTATGGCCGCTTGGGCGAGTACTTCTGGGGCTTCGAAGAGCAAGGCGTGGTGCCGGACATCATCACCATGGCCAAGGGCATGGGCAACGGCCAGCCGCTGGGCGCGGTGATCACCCGGCGGGAGATTGCCGAGGCCCTGGAGGCCGAGGGTTACTTCTTCTCTTCGGCGGGCGGCAGCCCGGTCAGTTGCCGGATCGGCATGGCGGTGCTGGATGTGATGCAGGAGGAGGGCCTGTGGCAAAACACCCGGGAAGTAGGGCGCTATTTCAAGGCGCGCCTGCAGGCGCTGGTCGATAAACATCCGCTTGCCGGTGCCGCTCACGGTTCCGGCTTCTACCTCGGCCTGGAGCTGGTGCGCGACCGTCAGACCCTGGAACCGGCCACCGAAGAAACCATGGCCCTGTGCAACCGCCTGCGTGACCTGGGCATCTTCATGCAGCCGACCGGCGACTACCTGAACATCCTCAAGATCAAGCCACCCATGTGCACCACGCGCGCCAGCGTGGATTACTTCGTCGATTGCGTGGATCGGGTACTCGGCGAGGGGCTCTAATACCTGCATTAGGCGGCCACCTGAGTCGATTGTTATCGGTTTGGGTGGCTTTTTTATGGCGAAATATTTTGAGTTTCGGCTTCTAAGTTCGATTTTTATCGAGTATATAATGGTGCATCGAATGGGGCCGCTGGGCGGCCCCTCGCGGCACAAGGCCGCTCCTACAGGGGCCGCGTCTCTCCGGCGCGCCGATTGATCAACGACCTGGCGCAGTCGGCGCCGGGCTTTTGCAGAGGTTACCGATGAAGACCCTCAATTCGACCCCGCGTGCCGACGGTTTCCACATGCCCGCCGAATGGGCGCCGCAGACCCAGGTGTGGATGGTCTGGCCGGAGCGTCCTGACAACTGGCGCCTGGGTGGCAAGCCGGCGCAGGCCGCCCACGTGACCCTGGCCAAGGCCATCGCCCGCTTCGAGCCGGTGACCGTGGCGGTTTCCGCTGGCCAGTACGAGAACGCCCGTCGCCAACTGGACGTGCCGAACATCCGTGTGGTGGAAATCAGCAACGACGACGCCTGGGTGCGTGATACCGGCCCGACCTTCGTCATCAACGACCACGGCGACGTGCGCGGCGTGGATTGGGGCTTCAACGCCTGGGGTGGTTTCGACGGCGGCTTGTACGCGCCCTGGAACCGTGACGAGGAGCTGGCTGCCAAGGTCCTGGAGATGGAGCGCTGCCAGCGCTACCACACCGAAGGCTTCGTGCTCGAAGGCGGCTCGATCCATGTCGATGGCGAAGGCACCTTGATCACCACCGAAGAGTGCTTGCTCAACCGCAACCGCAACCCGCACCTCTCCCGCGAGCAGATCGAAGAGATCCTGCGCGAGCACCTGGCGGTGGACACCATCATCTGGCTGCCGGATGGCCTGTACAACGACGAGACCGACGGCCACGTCGACAACTTCTGCTGCTATGTCAGCCCAGGTGAAGTGCTGCTGGCCTGGACCGACGACGTCAACGACCCGAACTACGCCCGCTGCCAGGCTGCCTATGAGGTGCTGAAGAACAGCCGCGACGCCAAGGGCCGTGAATTCGTCGTGCACAAGATGCCGATCCCGGGCCCGCTGTACGCTACGGAAGAGGAATGTGCCGGTGTCGACCAGGTGGCGGGCAGCCAGGAGCGTGACCCGTCGGTGCGCCTGGCCGGTTCCTACGTCAACTTCCTCATCGTCAATGGCGGCATCATCGCGCCGAGCTTCGACGACCCGGCGGACGCCGAGGCGCGGACGATCCTGGCCAAGCTGTTCCCGAACCACGAAGTGGTGATGATTCCGGGGCGTGAGCTGCTTCTGGGGGGCGGCAACATTCATTGCCTGACGCAGCAGCAGCCGGCGCCAGTCAAGCGCTGAGATTCGCTGTTCCGGGGCCGCTTTGCGGCCCATTGCCAAAGGCTGCTCCCTATAGGAGCGGCCTCGTGCCGCGATGGGTCGCGCAGCGGCCCCTTTGTCTATCTGGTTATAACCAAATATCTTCTTATTCCTTTACGTATATATCCGCCTCCCTATACTTGAGCCCAAGCACGCAAACTTCTGGAGGCGTCCCCATGCGCAATGAGTCTATTCGTTACCTGATTGTGCCGGGCTGGCAAGGATCGCCAGACAACCATTGGCAAAGTCACTGGCAGCGTAGCCTGCCCAACAGTGCCCGGGTCGAGCAGCACGACTGGCTCACCCCGCAGCGGCATGACTGGGTGCACGCACTGGAGCAGGCGATCATCGCCGAACGCTCGCCGGTGATCCTGATCGCCCACAGCCTGGGCTGCATTACCGTCGCCCACTGGGCTGCGCAGGCAAACCCAGCCCTGCTGCGTCGGGTGCATGGGGCGCTGCTGGTGGCGCCGGCCGACGTTGAGCGGCCGACCTGCGCACCGGCGCTGCGCAACTTCGCGCCGATTCCGCTGCAGGCCTTGCCGTTCCCCAGCCAGGTGGTCAGTTCCGACAACGACCCGGCGGTGAGCGTGCCCCGTGCGCTGCACCTGGCACGGGCGTGGGGTGCCGAGGCGGGGCTGCTGGCCAATGCCGGGCACATCAATGTCAAGTCCGGGCACGAGCGTTGGGAGCAAGGCTTCGCCTACCTCTACCGCCTGCAGGGGCGTATCGAGCAGCGGGCCTTGCGCCGCGCCTGATTCGCCACCGCTTCCCTGAATACCTTGACGCCCGGTCGGCAACGGCCTCGGGCGGGAGCTCGTCATGACTGTGCACAACGCCTTCGGCCAGCCGCTGCTGACCTTTCCCGAACTGGACAAGAGCCCACTGAGCATCCGCGCCAAGGCGTTGGTGTTCATCGACCCCCGCTCGCAGCAGCTGCGCGATGCCTTGGAGCGTCTGGCGCCGCAACCGGTGCCGGTGCTGATCCGCGGCGAGACCGGCACCGGCAAGGAACTGCTGGCCCGCCAGGTGCACCGGGCCAGCGACCGCGGCGGGCTGTTCGTCTCGGTGAGCTGCGCGGCGATCAGCCCGACCTATGCCGACGCCGAGCTGTTCGGCTACAGCGCCGGTACCCAGGGCGGGACGGCCAGCGGCCGGGCCGGCTGGTTCGGCTCGGCCAACGGCGGCACCTTGTACCTGGACGAGATCGCCGACCTGCCTCTGGCGATCCAGGGCAAGCTGCTGGCGGCGCTGGAAAACCGCGAGGTCACCCGCGTCGGTGCCCAGCGGCCGCAACCGGTGGACGTGCGCCTGGTCGCCGCCTCCAGCATCGACCTGGCCCAGGCCGTGCGCGCCAGACATTTCAACGAACGCCTCTACCATTACCTGCACGAAGGCCAGCTGGAGCTGCCGGCGCTGCGTGAGCGGGTCGGGGATATCCTGCCGCTGGCCGAATATTTCGTGGGCATCTACAGCGTGCGCCTGGGGCGCCCGGTGCCGCTGATCAGCGAGGCCGCACAGCAAGCCCTGGAAGCCCATGCGTGGCCGGGCAATACCCGGGAGCTCGAAAACGTCATCCACTTCGCCTTGCTGGTGAGCGAAGGCAAGCAGCTCCTGCCAGAGCATCTGGACCTACCGGACACCACGCCCTTGGCCAGCCTGACCCGGCAACTCGAGCAGCTGACCCGCAGCCGCGAGCCGCAAACCCGTCTTGCCTTGCGTCGGTTGCTGGAAGGCAGGCTGTCGGACTTGGATGCGACCGCACGCTAGAGCGGGGCCGTCCGTCATGCCCGAAGCCCGTAATGGCCATTTGTTTTTGGAATAAGCAGCTAAGCAAAAGATATTGTTAAGGAATAAAAATTCCCGGTATCGTCCGCTTCACGCCCCTGTCGAAGGGGCACCGACTTCGCCACATCGATGGCATCAGCTTGATAACAAGGATCACTATGAAAAAGACCCTGCTGACCGCAGCCCTGGCCGCAGCCCTGTCGCTGACCGGCTTCGCCAATGCCGCTGAAAAACTGGTGGTAGCTGCCACCCCGGTGCCCCACGCCGAGATCCTCGAGCTGATCAAGCCGACGCTGGCCAAGGAAGGTGTGGACCTGCAGATCAAGGTCTTCACCGACTACGTACAGCCCAACGTCCAGGTCGATCAGAAGCGTCTGGATGCCAACTACTTCCAGACCCTGCCGTACCTGAAGAACTTCAACGAAGGCAAGGGCACTCACCTTGAGACCGTCGTCGGTGTACATGTCGAGCCTTTCGGCGGCTACTCGAAGAAGGTCAAGAACCTGGCTGACCTGGAAGAGGGCGCCACTGTCGCGATCCCCAACGAAGGCAGCAACAGCGGCCGTGCGCTGCTGCTCCTGCAGAAGGCTGGCCTGATCACCCTGAAAGACCCCAAGAACGCCCTGGCCACCCCGAAAGACATCGCCGAGAATCCGAAGAAGCTCAAGTTCCGCGAGCTGGAATCGGCCATGCTGCCGCGTGTGCTGGACCAGGTCGACCTGGACATGATCAACACCAACTACGCCTTGGAAGCCGGCCTGAACCCGGCCAAGGATGCCCTGGTGATCGAAGGCAGCGACTCGCCCTACGTGAACTTCCTGGTGGCCCGCCCGGACAACAAGGACAGCGAGGCCATCCAGAAACTGGCCAAGGCGCTGACCAGCCCGCAGGTCAAGGAATTCATCGCCAAGAAGTACAGCGGTGCGGTATTGCCGGCGTTCTGATTCAGGCGCCTGGAAACAAAAACGCCGACGCATTTTGCGTCGGCGTTTTTGTTTGTGCGGGGCCAATCAGCGCGAATTGGCCAGCGCCCGGCGCAAGGCCAGGAGCCATTGAAGCTGTTCGTTGGAAACCGGCGGGCAAGAGCTGTTCATTGTTGTCGTTCCAGGTGGGGCCGTACGGGTCGAACTCTTGGAGAAGGTTTTCGCAGGAAAGATCCCTCGCCACGCATAAATTTCCTGGTCATCCGACGAACGTGATGCGCAGGGCGGCAATCCGGCCCGATCGCCGCCCGAAGCGGTGGCTTCTGGCTCAGGCGTTCCGGGGCAGCCAGTTCAACAGGAAGTCGATTATGACCTTTGGGTTTTCCAGGCTTGAGATATGCCCTGCAAACGGAACCTGTGCCGCCAGGCAGCCGATCAACCGGGCCATCTCGTTGGACTCCTCAGGCGGGCGCGGGATGTCTTGATCGCCGCACAACACGATGGTGCGCTCGGCGGGCAGGTTCTCAAGGCGCTGAAGCAGGTCCGGCCGGCCGAAGATCACCCGGCCCAACGGGTCCAGGCTCATGCGGATGGTGTCTGCGCTGCAGGCCTTGAGCGCGGCACGAAATGCCTCGCGAATGTCTGGCACGGTCTGGCCGCCCGCATGGAAGAAGATCGGTACGATGATATCGAGCAGCTCATCGGTGAACCGGCCTGCGGCGCTGGCGGCATCCAGCAGTGCGAAGTACTTCAGGCGCGTGGCTTCGGGTTCGGCGCCCAGGTAGGTGTCCACCAGGACGAGGCGGTCGACGCGCTCGGGGTGATCGAGCGCTAACTCCGCGCCCCACATGCCACCGACCGACAAGCCGACCAGGTGGCACTTCGGAATATCCAGGGCATCGAGCAGAGCCAGGTGCTGCTGCGCCAGCGCACTCATGTCACCCGTATTGGCCGGTGGTGCATCGGAGTCGCCATGGCCCCAGAGCTCCGGGACGATGACACGAAAGTGTTGCGACAGCGCGTCGATCTGGGGTTGCCACATGGCTGCGGACCACAGGTAGCTATGGCCCAGTAGCACAGGGAAGCCCTGGCCTTGGTCGACGTAGCTCATGCGCGCGCCGTCGATTTCCACGAAGTGTTTTTGCATCGGTCGTTCCTAACTCAGTCAAGTCGCAAAGTTGGAACGGTAGCGATGCCAAAGGCGTTTCGCCACTGGCAGGCCTCCCAGCTAGTGGTCAGATATTTCCTAAGGTAATGCATTTGTACGGGGCGCCGGCACCAGCCGCAGCGTGCTCTGGGCCGGAATCTCGCCCATCCGTACCCTGTGATAGCGCCCTTCGATGTAATCCTGCGCCTGGTCACCGTAATGCCGGTCGAAGGGCACGCCGCTTTGGCCTACGGGGTTGATGGTCAGCGCGGCGCCAGGGTCGGCGAAGTCGACTAGGCGCCGGGTCGAGGGGCCGTAGTTGACCGCCCAGGGTGCCGGGCCAATCTTCGCCGACAGGTTGTTCGGCACCTCGTGGCTGCCGGGCGCGGCGAACGGGCCGACATTGAGCAGCAGGTTCAGCGGCTTCTTCGCCCCCAGCGGGTGGCTGTGGGTAAGGGTGTGGGCCTTGCCCCATTGCCAGCTGGCCGGGTCCTTGCCCATCACGTCGCGCAAGTGCGCGATGCTGCGCTGCCAGGCCAGCCGGGCGATGGCGGTACGGTCGGTGTGCGCGTTGCTGCCCTGCGTGTTCCACCAGGGCGCATCCGGGTCGGCAGCCAGGCGCGGTAGGGCGGCATCGATGACGCGGGTATTGATCAAGGCGGGGAACCAGGTGTCGCCGAGTTCATCGTGCAGGGCGGCGAAGGCCAGTTCATAGAGGAACTGGTTGAACAAGGTCGCGCTGGTCGAGCTCAGTGGGTAGTCGCCGCGCCAGGCCGCCAACTGTTCCACCAACTCCTTTTCCTCATCGCCCTGGGCGATGGCGCGCAAGGTGCCCAGCAGCGGCGCCAAGGTCCGCGGGCCGTAGTCCGTGGCGTCGTCGAGCTGCAGGGCCTGGCTGTTCTGGGTATCCCACTTGATGCTCGGGTCGGCCAGGTGCCGGTCAAGTTGCCGGCCGCGGTCCGGTAGGTTGTAGTAGCCCGGGATCGGCACCACCGCCGGGGGTTGCACGTTCGCCGAGACGATGTAGCCGCTGGCGGGATTTTCCTGCTGCGGGTTGACGCTGAAGGGGTAGAAGCCGAGCTTGTCGGCCTGGGCCGTGCTGCCGTCGAGGATGAAGGCCGGGTCGACGCCGTCTGGGCGGATCGGCAGCTGGGCGGCCGCCCACCAGCCGATATCGCCCCGGGCATTGGCCCACACCAGGTTTAGCCCGGGCGCCTGGACCTTGGCCGCCGCCTCGCGCATCTTGGCCAGGGTGTCGGCGCGGTTGATCTGGTAGAAGGCGTCCAGGATCGGGTTGTCGGTCTCCAGGAATGCCCACCACATGGCAATGGGCGTGGCGCCTGCGGTCTCACTCAGCACGGTGTTGACGATCGGGCCGTGGGGCGAACGCTGCAGGGTGATGTTCACCGGCGCCTCGCCCTTGACCGCGATCTGCTGTTCGCTTTGCTCCAGCGGCTGCCAGCGGCCATCGATACGCACCTGCTTCGGGTCGCTCGGGTTGACCTGTTCGGCCACCAGGTCGACGTCATCGTTCTGGAACATGGTCAGGCTCCAGCCGAAATCGCGGCTGTGGCCGAGCAGGGCGAAGGGGTTCAAGGCCTGGAAGTAGCCGTACAGGTTGAAGCCTGGCGCCGACAGCTCTGCTTCGTACCACACGGCCGGCACGGCGAAGCCGATGTGCGGGTCGCCTGCCAGCAGCGGGCGGCCGCTGCGGGTGCGGCTGCCGGCGACGGCCCAGGCGTTGCTGCCTTCGAACTGGGGCAGGCCGGCATCGCCGAGAGCTTCGTGGCTCAAACGCGCCAAGTGTTCCAGGCTGCGCCAGTCGGCCGCCGCCAAGGGCGTGGCCAGGGCGCCTTCGGGTTGCCAGCTCAGGTCGAAGATCTTCAGGTAGTCGGGGCCGAGCTGGTCGCGCACGTAGGTGAGCGCCGGCTCGGTGCGGAATGCGGCGGCGAAGCTGTAGGCCAGGTAGCCGGCGATGCTGAGGGTGTCCTCGGCGGTGAAAGGGCGCGGCGCGATGCCCAGCAGGTCGAACTCCATGGGTTTGGGATGGCTGGCCTGCCACTGGTTGATGCCGTCCAGGTAGGCTTGCAGGGCCTGCCAGGCAGGGGATTGCCGGTCCTGGCGCTGGGCCATGCGCGTGGCCTGCTCGCGAATGCGCAGGCTGCGGAACAGGGTATCGGTGGGCAGCAGCGTGGCGCCCAGCACCTCGGCCAGCTCGCCCCGGGCCAGGCGGCGCAGGATTTCCATCTGGAACAGGCGGTCCTGGGCATGCACGTAGCCCAGGGCGCGGTACAGGTCAGGCTCGTTGTCGGCCAGCAGGTGGGGCACGCCGCGGGCGTCGTAGCGCACGCTGACCGGCGCCTGCAGGCCTGCGATGGCGGCCTCGCCCTCGCGTTGCGGCTGCTTGCCTTGCACGTACCAGAAACCGGCGCCCACGGCGGTGGCGAGCACCACGGCCAGCAAGGTCAGGCTGCGCTTCATCGAGACTCCTTGTGCACTCGAGCGAAAAATGTGGTCCGATCATCGACGGATTCGCGAACTCAGCATAGCCCCTGGAAGGAGTCTCCATGTCCCTGAGCGAAAAACAGAAAATGCTGGCTGGCCAGCTCTACCACGCGGGATGCCCCGAACTGCAGGCCGAGCAGATCGCCAACAAGCACTGGATGCATCGCTACAACAACAGTGCCGACCTGCTCAACGATGCGCGCCACGCGCTGTTGGTCGCGCACTTCGCCCATGCAGGCAGCGGTGCGGTGATCCGCCCGCCGTTCTACTGCGACTATGGCTACAACATCAGTGTTGGCGCCAATACCTTCATGAACTTCAACTGCGTGATCCTCGACGTGCTGCCTGTGCGCATCGGCCAAGACTGCCAGATCGGCCCGGCGGTGCAGATCTACACCGCCGACCACCCGCTCGATGCCGAGGTGCGCCGCACGGGGCTCGAAAGCGGGCGGCCGGTGACCATTGGCAACAATGTGTGGATCGGTGGTGGGGTGATCATCCTGCCGGGGGTGACCATCGGTGACGATGCGGTGATCGGCGCCGGCAGCGTGGTGACCCGTGACGTGCCGGCAGGCGCGATCGCGGTGGGCAACCCGGCGCGGGTGCGTCAGCCGGCCCAGGGGCAGTAGCAGCCCTGTGCCAGGGTGTTGGATGCATCGACCGAGCGGCCGTCTAGCAGTGCCTTGAGGATCGGTTCGACGAAGCTGTTGCTGGCATTGCACACCGCGCCCTCGCTATAGGGGCCGAAGTAGGCCAGGCGGCCATTTCGGTCCCAGATCGCCACGGCGGGCGAGGCCGGGATGCGCTCGCTGCCGGGCAGTTGGGGCAGGGGCTCGAGGCCGGCGAGGTTGGCGGGCAGCTGGCCGTTGCTACCGGGTTTCTGCACGACATGGAAGCTCACGCCCTGGGGCGCGAAGTGTTCGACCAGCTCGCCCAGGTGTTGCTGGTTGCCAACGTTGCAGGGGCAGGCCGGGTCCCAGAAATGCACGACCCGGATCGGCCCTGGGCCGGCGAGCTCCGGTGGCAGCCGCAGTTGGCCGCCTTCGAATAACGTGGCCGGGTTGTCGAACGGGCGCAGGTAGCGGGCCTGGAAGCTGGCGTAGGCCCACCAGAGGGCGGCACCGCAGAGCAGCAGGGCGAGGGTGGTCAGCAGGGTTTTCCGGATGGGCATGGTGTGTCCGCTAGCCGCGTGGTGCATCAGCTTGCCATGATGCGGCCCAGAGCTGAATATCACAGGTCAATACTCGCTTCGCTGTGGATGTACCGATGCCCGCTTGCTTTCACCCCGACCTGCTGCGCACCAGCCTCCGGCCCTTGGCCGACCGCCAACCGCTGTCGCCCCAGGCCCGGGACTACCAGCACTATTACGGCCTGGACCTACCCGCACGGCAAAGCTGGCTGGGTGTCTTCCAGGCAGCGGGGTTCGAGCTGGTGGGGCAGGTATGGTTGCCGCCGCAGCCGCTGGCGACCCTGTTTCTGCTGCATGGCTACTACGACCACATGGGCCTGTACTGCCATGTGATCGAATGGGCCTTGCAGCAGGGGTTCGCGGTCATCAGCTGCGACCTGCCCGGGCATGGGCTGTCCAGCGGTGAGCGGGCCAGCATCGCCGACTTCGGCATCTACCAGCAGATGCTCGATGCCTTGTTCGAACAGGCGCGAACGCTCGACCTGCCACGCCCCTGGCACCTGTGCGGGCAAAGCACCGGCGGGGCGATCGTGGTCGATCACCTGCTGCACCGCGGCGAGCAAAGCCCGGCCGATGGCCAGGTGATCCTGCTGGCGCCCCTGGTGCGGCCACGGGCCTGGCATTGGTCCAAGCTCAGCTATTGCGTGCTGCGCCATTTCGTCAACGGCATCGAGCGGCGCTTCAGCGAGAACAGCAACGACCCGGCCTTCCTGCCGTTCCTCGAGGCCGACCCGCTGCAGCCACGCCAACTCCCCACCGCCTGGGTCGGTGCCCTGGTGGCCTGGGTCAAGCGTATCGAGGCCGCGCCGCGCAGCCTGCGGCGGCCATTGATCGTACAGGGGGAGGCAGACGCCACGGTGGATTGGCCCTATAACCTCAAGGTGCTCAAGGCCAAGTTCGCTGACCCACAGATCCTGCTGCTGCCCGAGGCCAGGCACCACCTGGCCAACGAACTGCCAGGCATCCGCCAGCGCTACTTCGCCTTCCTCGGCCAGCGCCTGGGTTGACTCAGTTCAGGTTGGCAGCGTTCTGGCCCACGGCCAGGCCCGCACGCACGGCGGCGATGGCGGCTTTGTAGTAGGCCTGGCCGTCGGCCGATTCGGCGAAGGTGGCGAACTCTTCCAGCTCGGTGTCGGAGAGGTCGCGGTAGACATACAGCAGGGTATTGTTGAGATCTTCGCCGATCTGCTGCATCAGGCGTTGCCGCTGGCCATCGAGCAGGCCTTGGGCCTGGCCTGCGCCGAACAGGCCGGGCAGCATCGAGCTCAGGCTGTCGGCTGCCACGCCGGCAATCGCCAGGCTGACTTCGGCACCCGCTTCTCGGGCCGGCAGGGCCTGGGCCAGGTGGCCGATAATCAACAGGCGGTTGTCGCTTGCCTGGATCTTCGGCAAGCCCTTGGCATGCTTGGCCAGTTGGTCCTTGCGTGTGGCCAGCAGTTCGGCGGCCACCACCTTGCGCCCCAGCGGCGACTGGAAGAACGCCAGTGCGGGTGACGGGTTCGGCAGGTTGGCGCGCAATTGCGCCTGGGCCCGGCGGTCGATGGCCTGGGCCTGGAAGCGTTGGTTGCTGTTGTTGACCAGCGCCTGGTAGACAGCCGGGGGCAGGCTGTTCTTGTAGCGTTGCTGGGCGGCGCTCACCGCGTCGGTGAAGTGGGCGCGCTGGTCCGGCCAGCCGGCGGCCTTGTACAGCTGGTCGAGGCTGTCTGCCCAGACAGGCATGGTGCAGATCATCAGCAGCAGCAGGGAAAACAAACGGCGCATTCAGGACTCCTGTCGGCAGGCCGCTATTGTCCGTGGCGCGGCGGGGCTTTGTCGAGACGCCGATGACGGTTGGCGGCCAAGTGGCGCTGTCGGTTTTCATGGCGAGTGGATACTATGCGTCATCACCTCTCTCTTGAGTATTCAATGCTTTCTAACATTGTCGATGAGCTGGCCAACCATGGTTGGAGCCGGCAGCCCTTGTTTGTGCCCGCTGCACTGACTCGCGCCTTGGCGGCCGAGTGTCGACAACGTTCTGCCGAGGGCGAGCTGAGCCCTGCCAGTGTGGGCCGTGGTATCGGGCAGGAGGTGCGCGAAACGATCCGTGGCGACCACATCCAGTGGCTCGAGCCGGGCCAGTCCGAGGCCTGCGACCGTTACCTGGATATCATGGAAGGCTTGCGTCAGGCATTGAACCAGGGGCTGTACCTGGGGCTCGAAGATTTCGAGTGCCATTTCGCGCTGTACCCGCAGGGCGCGTTCTACCGCCGCCACCTCGATCGCTTTCGCGATGACGACCGGCGCGCGGTGTCGGCGGTGCTCTATCTGAACGAAGATTGGCAACCCGAGGATGGAGGGCAATTACGCATGTTTCTCGCCGATGGGGTGGAGCACGACGTGCAGCCCGAAGCGGGCACCCTGGTGGTATTCCTGTCGGGCGACATCCCTCACGAAGTGTTGCCGGCCGGGCGCGAGCGCCTGTCCTTGACCGGCTGGTTCCGTCGCCGTGGCAACGACCTCTTCTGATTTGGCCAAGGTCCTGGTCAGCGCCTGCCTGTTGGGGCAGCCGGTGCGCTACGATGGGCGTGACAGTGGGCACCCCGACGTGCTGCAGCGCTGGCAGGCCGAGGGCCGCGTGGTAGCGCTCTGCCCGGAAGTGGCCGGCGGCCTGCCGACACCGCGCCCGCCGGCGGAAATCCCGGGCGGGCAGGGTGGTGCTGTGCTGGACGGCCTGGCCCAGGTGGTGACGGTCGTCGGAGACGATGTCAGCGCAGCCTTCCTGGCTGGCGCGCGGCAGGCCCTGGCCTTGGTCCGCGAGCATGGTATCCGGGTGGCGGTGCTCAAATCGGGCAGTCCGTCCTGTGGCAACCGGCTGACCTATGATGGGACGTTCAGCGGGGTGAAGGTCGCGGGTGAGGGCGTGACCACGGCGCTACTGCGGCGCGAAGGGGTGCAGGTGTTCAGCGAGCTGGAGCTGGAGGCTGCGCAGCGGGCCTTGGCGGGCCTGGAGATTTGAGGCGCCTGTTCGGCCCAATCGCCGGCAAGCCAGCTCCCACACCATGGCGCCATTCCATCTGTGGGAGCCGGCTTGCCGGCGATTGGACAGGACAGGGTCACTGGCCGGCAGATGTTTCTCGCGCTCCCTTGAGCCACTTCTGCTCCAGCGCCGCCAGCCGGCCGTCTTCCTTGATTCGTTGCAGGGCGTTGTTCACCGCGGTTTCGAAGGCTGGGTTGTCTTTCTGGAACGGAATCACCCGGGCCTCACTGCCGTAAGGCTCACTGGCGGCCAGTTGCGGGGCCTGCTCGGGTTCGGGTTGGTCGAGTGCGATGTCGAATTTGCCGCTCTCGACGCCCGGGATCGCTTCTTCTGCGGGGGCTTCGATGAACTCGGCGCGTACGTCCAGCTCCTTGGCCAGTGCCTGGCCCAGCTCCACGTCGAAGCCGGTCAGGTGTTCGTTTTCCTTGAACGCGTAAGGCGGTGTATCCGCTTGCACGGCAATGCGCAGTTCGCCCCGGTCGTTGACCTCGTCTATCAGTTCGGCCTGGGCCAGTGGGCTGATCGCAAGTGCCAGCAGTACGCCAATGCTCAACCGCATGAATGCCCCCATTCTCGTTTGGCAGATGAATTTGATGCCGCAGCTTTGTGTCATGCCGCGGTCACGGTGCAGGCTATGACCTCCACTCGCTTCCAATGTTTAGTTGAAGTTCAAATATTTCTGGCCATGGCCGGCGAGACCTTTGCACACAATTGAACTATGTTGTTCTAGCGCCGCCGTTCGTCGATGGACAGTGGTCAATGGAAGTGAAACACAGGAGAAGTGAATGAACAGCCTATTTTCGCGTGCTGCCGTTGCCGGCCTGCTGATGGGGGCGTCGGTTCTGGCTAGCGCTGCGGATGCCCTGAAGAGTCAGGAGCCGCCCCAGGGCGCCAAGGTCTTCATCGTTGCCCCTGCCGATGGGGCTACCGTCGACAAGACCTTCACGGTCAAGTTCGGCATCGAAGGCATGGGGCTCAAACCTGCGGGCGACCAGACGCCGCATACGGGCCATCACCACTTGCTGGTGGATGTGGACAAGGCGCCCCTGGCCGACCAGCCGTTGCCGACCAGCCTGATGCCGGAAAACAACGCCCCGCTGCCGGCCGGCCCGCAAGTGCTGCACTTCGGCAAGGCACAAACCGAGGCCACCATTACCCTGACGCCGGGCAAGCACACCTTGCAGCTGGTGTTGGGCGACATGTACCACGTGCCGTTCAAGCCGAGCGTCGAGTCGCAGAAGATCACCGTGAGCGTGAAGTAACTGCGAAATGCGGGCGCTGCACGCCAATCGCCGGCAAGCCGGCTCCCACAAGTAACGCGTCAGCCTTGAGGCCAGCACTGTCTCTGTGGGAGCCGGCTTGCCGGCGATGGGCTGCGTAGCAGCCCCAAGTGCAGCCGATAAGGCTTAACTGACGGGCATTAACCCTTCACGCAGCGGTATGGCTTAAAACAGCACGCGGGAACGGATGGTACCCTTGACCTGCTGCAGCTTCTCCTGCGCCAGGTCGGAGTATTCGGCATCCACGTCGATGACCACGTAACCGACTTTCTCGTCGGTCTGCAGGAACTGGCCGGAGATGTTGATACCGTTCTCGGCGAACACCTTGTTGATCTCGCTGAGCACACCCGGGATGTTTTCGTGGATGTGCAGCAGGCGGTGCTTGCCAGGGTGCGCCGGCAGGGCGACTTCCGGGAAGTTGACCGACGACACGGAAGTACCGTTGTCGCTGTACTTGACCAGCTTCTCGGCCACTTCCAGGCCGATGTTGGCCTGGGCTTCGGCAGTGGAACCACCGATGTGCGGGGTCAGGATCACGTTGTCCAGGCCGCGCAGTGGGCTTTCGAACTGCTCGTCGTTGGAGCGCGGCTCGACCGGGAACACGTCGATGGCGGCGCCGATCAGGTGCTTGTCCTTGATGGCGGCAGCCAGGTGGTCCAGCTCGACCACGGTGCCACGGGCGGCGTTGATCAGGATCGAGCCCTTCTTCATCGCGCGGATTTCCTTCTCGCCGATCATCCACTGGGTGGACGGCAGCTCAGGCACGTGCAGCGAGACGATGTCGGCCAGGCCCAGCAACTCGTGCAGGTTGGTCACCTGGGTGGCGTTGCCCAGCGGCAGCTTGGTCAGCGGGTCGTAGAAATACACCTGCATGCCCAGGCTTTCGGCCAGGACCGACAGCTGGGTGCCGATCGAGCCGTAGCCGATGATACCCAGCTTCTTGCCACGGATCTCGAAGGAGTTGGCCGCGCTCTTGATCCAGCCGCCGCGATGGCAGGACGCGTTCTTCTCGGGGATGCCGCGCAGCAGCAGGATGGCTTCGGCCAGCACCAGCTCGGCGACGGAGCGGGTGTTGGAGTAGGGGGCATTGAACACGGCGATGCCGCGCTCGCGAGCCGCGGCCAGGTCGACCTGGTTGGTGCCGATGCAGAAGCAGCCGACGGCGACCAGCTTCTTCGCGCAGTCGAAGATTTCTTCGGTCAGCTGGGTGCGGGAGCGGATGCCGATGAAATGGGCATCGGCGATCTTTTCCTTCAGCTCGGCTTCCGGCAAGGAACCAGTGAGGTACTCGATGTTGGTGTACCCGGCAGCCTTGAGGGTATCGACCGCATTCTGGTGCACACCTTCAAGAAGAAGGAACCTGATCTTGCTCTTGTCGAGAGAAGTCTTGCTCATCTGCGTAAACCTGTATCCCGGAGAAAAAATGGCAGGGGGGTAAAGCGGCGCGGCGTCGGCCTTAGCACGAACGGCGGGAGCGCTATGCTAGCATACGCGACAGAATCTGAGCTTATCCCGACAGGTGAAGAGTGCTCAGGGTCACTATGAATAGTTCGAGAGTTCTACCGATGACCAACACAGCGGTACTTGATGAGCTGATGACCCTGGTCGACCCGAGCAAGGTCCTCACCGACCCAGCTTCGCTGGAGGCCTACGGCAAGGACTGGACCAAGCACTATCCACCGGCACCTTCGGCAATCGTCTTCCCGCGCTCGATCGAGCAGGTGCAGGCCATTGTCGCCTGGGCCAACCGCCACAAGGTCGCGCTGGTGCCCTCTGGCGGGCGTACTGGCCTTTCCGGCGCTGCGGTCGCGGCCAATGGCGAAGTGGTGGTGGCATTCGACTATATGAACAAGGTCCTGGACTTCAACGCCTTCGATCGCACCGTGGTGTGCCAGCCAGGCGTGGTCACCCGCCAGTTGCAGCAGTTCGCCGAGGAGCATGGGCTTTACTACCCGGTCGACTTCGCCTCGTCCGGCTCCAGCCAGATCGGCGGCAACATCGGCACCAATGCTGGCGGGATCAAGGTCATTCGCTACGGCATGACCCGCAACTGGGTCGCGGGCCTCAAGGTGGTGACTGGCAAGGGCGAGGTGCTCGAGCTGAACAAGGACCTGATCAAGAACGCCACCGGCTACGACCTGCGCCAGCTGTTCATCGGTGCCGAGGGCACGCTGGGCTTCGTGGTCGAGGCGACCATGCGCCTGGACCGGGCCCCGCGCAACCTCACCGCCATGGTCCTGGGCACCCCTGACTTCGATTCGATCATGCCGGTGCTGCACGCCTTCCAGGGCCGGCTCGACCTCACCGCCTTCGAGTTCTTCTCCGACAAGGCCCTGGCCAAGGTCATGGGCCGCGGCGATGTGCCGCCGCCGTTCGAAACCGATTGCCCGTTCTATGCCTTGCTGGAATTCGAAGCCTGCAACGAGGACGTGGCCAACGAAGCCCTGGCCACCTTCGAACAGTGCGTCGAGCAGGGCTGGGTGCTCGATGGCGTGATGAGCCAGAGCGAGACCCAGCTTAAGAACCTGTGGAAACTGCGCGAGTACATCTCCGAGACGATTTCCCACTGGACGCCCTACAAGAACGACATCTCGGTCACCGTCTCCAAGGTGCCGGCGTTCCTGCGCGACATCGATGCCATCGTCGGCCAGCACTACCCGGATTTCGAAGTGGTCTGGTACGGCCACATCGGCGACGGCAACCTGCACCTGAACATCCTCAAGCCCGACGACATGGCCAAGGACGAGTTCTTCGCCCGCTGCGCCACGGTGAACAAGTGGGTGTTCGAGATCGTCGAGCGCTATAACGGCTCGATCTCCGCCGAGCACGGTGTGGGCATGACCAAGCGCGACTACCTGGGCTACAGCCGCTCTGCCGCCGAAATCGCCTGTATGAAAGCGATCAAGGCGGTATTCGATCCAAACGGCATCATGAATCCGGGTAAGATCTTCGCTCCTGAATAAAAAGCAGTATCCAGAGGAGTCGGCCATGAGTTACCAGCACCAGTACCTAGACGGCACGCGCATCCACTTCCCGCTGGGCAAGGTGGTATGCATCGGCCGTAACTACGCCGAACATGCCAAGGAGCTGGACAACCCCATTCCCAGCGAGCCGCTGTTGTTCATCAAGCCGGGCAGTTGCGTCGTGCCTCTGGAAGGTGGCTTCAAGATCCCGAACGACCGTGGTGCGGTGCACTACGAGGCGGAGATCGCGGTGTTGTTGGGCAAGCCGCTGTCCACCCATCCATCCGAGGAAGAGGTGCGTGACGCCATCTCCGGCTTCGCCCCTGCCCTGGACCTGACCCTGCGCGACGTGCAGGCCAGGCTCAAGGAAAAGGGCTTGCCGTGGGAGTTGGCCAAGAGCTTCGATGGCGCCTGCGTACTTCCGCCGTTCGTGGTCGCCGACAGCTTCGAGGACCTGGCCGATATCGGCATCCGCCTGTCGATCAACGGCCAGGTGCGCCAGGACGGCAATAGCGCTCTGATGCTCAACCCCATCGTGCCGATCATCCAGCACATCGCGGCGCATTTCTCGCTGCAGCCGGGCGATGTGATCCTCACCGGTACGCCGGCTGGCGTGGGGCCGCTGGACGTTGGGGATGAGCTGGTGCTGGAGCTGCCGGGGGCGAGCCGGTTCGAAAGCCGGGTGCTCTGACACCGCGTATGGTGTGAGTGTGCTGGGGCCGCTGAGCGGCCCTTTCGCGGCACAAGGCCGCTCCTACAGGGCGCGCCCGTACCCCTGTGCCGCGAAAGGGCTGCGAAGCAGTCCTCCAATCGACGATTTGCCATTTTTTTCACAAAGCATCTGGATAATCCTGCCGATCACCCTCATCCGCCGGCGTTATGGAGAACTTCGGCAACAGATCCAGGAAGCATCGTCGATGGTCGTCTCCCCCAGCGCTCCCGTTCCTCCCCTGCACAAACGCAGCCTCTTGCGGCGCTGGCAGCTCTGGCTCGGCCTGGCCGTGGTACTCGGTTACGGCCTGTCGGTGATCATGCACTGGGATGACCGTGGTCTGCTGTGGATCAAGGAAGCCATGCAGAGCAAGGCCGAGCGGGTGGAAAGCGTCTGGTTGCCGAACTACGTGGCGGACATCGAAGCCAAGGTGCTTCCTGGCATGTCCGACGACGAACCGTCGGACCTGGCGTTCAACCCGCTGACCCGGACCCTGTTCTCTGTCATGGGCAACAACCCCTTCCTCGTCGAGTTGGACCTGGACGGTGAAGTGCTGCGCAAAATGCCGCTGGTGGGCTGGGACAACCCCGAAGGCGTCGCCGTATTGGCCAACGGTCAGCTGGCGATCGTCGACGAGCGTAAGCACGACCTGACCTTGGTGACCGTGGATGCCCATACCGCCAGCCTGAATCATGCCGACTTCCAGCACTACGACCTGGGCAAGTCAGCCAATAAGAACAAGGGCTTCGAGGCGATTGCCTGGGACCCTGCACGCCAGCGGTTGCTGATCGGCGAGGAGCGTCCGCCCAAGCTGTACACCTGGGCCACCGACGGCAAGAGCCCGCTGACGGGCGACAAGCAGGCGCTGCCCAGCGACGAGCTAGACCTGCGCAACCTCTCGGCGCTTGGCGTGGACCCCCGCACCGGCCACGTGCTGGTGCTGTCCGCGGATTCCAACATGCTGCTCGAGCTGGACGAAAAAGGTGAGCAGGTCAGTTTCATGACCCTGTTGGGCGGTTTCAATGGGCTCAAGCATACGATCCCGCGGGCCGAAGGCGTAGCCATGGACGACCAGGGCACGCTGTACATGGTGAGCGAACCTGATCTTTTCTACCGATTCAGAAAAAACTGACTGAGCCCGTCGTTTTTTGGGTAGTGGCATTAAGCTTTATTTCAGCTGATTCGTGGTTAGATTCGTCATTCCTTTGTCGAGCCTGCCCTTCATGCGCCTTAGCCCACGCCTGTTTCGTTTCCTGATCGTCCTCTTGGTGGGGGGGCTCGTGCTCGCTGGGCTCGCGGCGCAGGAGTTTCGCCTGTTCGAGCGCGGCTGGTTCAATCTGCGCACCTGGTGGCAGCCCGCCGAGCTGAGCATGGGGCTCGATCGCTACCAGGTCGTGGTCGAGGGGCAGCCCATCGAGGGGCTGGATGACGACCTCTCGGCGTTGACCTACGACCCGGACCGCAAGAGCCTGTTCACCGTCACCAATGCCCGTTCGGAACTGATCGAGCTTTCCCTGGACGGGCGCATCCTGCGCCGTGTGCCGCTGACAGGGTTCGGCGACCCGGAGGCCGTCGAGTACGTGGGGCCCAACAGCTACGTGATCACCGACGAACGCCAACAGCGGTTGATTCGCGTGCGCCTGGACGACGACACGCTGTTCCTCGACGCCAACGATGCCGAGCAGCTCACGCTGGGCATTGGCTTGAACGGCAACAAAGGCTTCGAGGGCCTGGCCTATGACTCCGTGGGCAAGCGCCTGTTCGTGGCCAAGGAACGCGACCCCATGATGATCTACGAGATCCACGGTTTCCCTCACGACAAGCCCGAACAGCCCTACGCCGTGCATGTCGTGCAGGATCGCAAGCGCGATTCACGGTTGTTCGTGCGGGACCTGTCGAGCCTGCAGTTCGATGAGCGCAGCGGCCATCTGCTGGCCTTGTCGGACGAGTCGAGGCTGGTGCTTGAGCTGGATGTGAAGGGGCGGCCGCTGAGTACCCTGTCGCTGAACAAGGGCTTCCAGGGCCTCAAGCGCAGCGTGCCGCAGGCCGAGGGCATCGCCATGGACGATGCCGGGACCATCTACCTGGTCAGTGAGCCGAACCTGTTCTACGTGTTCAAGCAGCCCGCAGATTGAGGGGCGTTTGCTGCCCATCGCGGGGCAAGCCCGCTCCCACAATGACCGCAGCGACCTCTAGGCATGCGCCGACTTGTGGGAGCCAACAGTCTCCCCGACCCTATCGCCGGCAAGCCGGCTCCCACAGGTACGGCGGTGTCTCTGAAAACAGCGCAGGCCTGGTGGGAGCCAACTGATTTGAGTTGCTTGCCCCGGCCCTATCGCCGGCAAGCCGGCTCCCACAGGTGCGGCGGTGTCTCTGAAAACAGCGCAGGCCTGGTGGGAGCGGGCTTGTCCCGCGATTCGAGGGCGAAGCCCTCGTGGGAGATTACTCGGCCTTGAGGCTCTTCACGCCTTCGGCGGTCCCCAGCAACAGCAGGTCGGCCGGGCGTGCCGCGAACAGGCCGTTGGTGACCACGCCGACGATGGCGTTGATCTTCTGCTCCAGGCCCACCGGGTCGGTGATCTGCAGGTTGTGCACATCGAGGATGACGTTGCCGTTGTCGGTCACCACGCCTTCGCGGTACACCGGGTCGCCGCCGAGCTTGACCAGCTGGCGCGCCACATGGCTGCGGGCCATCGGGATCACTTCCACCGGCAGTGGGAAGGCGCCCAGCACCGGCACCAGCTTGCTGGCATCGGCGATGCAGATAAAGGTCTTGGCCACCGCCGCGACGATCTTCTCGCGGGTCAGGGCCGCGCCGCCGCCCTTGATCAGGTTCAGGTGCGCGTCGCTTTCGTCGGCACCGTCCACGTAGAACTCCAGCTCGCTGACGCTGTTGAGCTCGTAGACAGGAATGCCATGGCCCTTCAGGCGCTCGGCGGTGGCCTCGGAGCTGGCGACAGCGCCGTCGAAGGCGGTCTTGTGCTTGGCCAGGGCGTCGATGAAGAAGTTGGCGGTCGAACCGGTGCCGACGCCGACGACGCTTTTCTCATCCAGCTTGGGCAGAATGAAATCGACGGCGGCCTGGGCGACGGCCTGTTTGAGTTGGTCCTGGGTCATGCGGGCTCCGAGAGGGGCGGGAGTTTGAAAGCTGCCTATTATAGCGGCAAGCGCCAGCAAAACCTCGGTTTCGCTGTGGTCGCCCGACGTGGCGCTGGGGTAGACTCCCAGGCCTTGTCCCGCGGCCCAGTGATGCTTTCCCGATGCTCGAACAGTACGTCAAGAAGATCCTCACCTCGCGCGTCTACGACGTTGCCGTCGAAACCCCGCTGCAGAGCGCCGGCCAGCTGAGCAAGCGGCTGGGCAACCAGGTCCTGCTCAAGCGCGAGGACCTGCAGCCGGTGTTTTCCTTCAAGATCCGCGGGGCGTACAACAAGCTGGCGCAGCTGAGCCCGGAAGAACTGGCCCGTGGCGTGGTCACCGCCTCGGCCGGCAACCATGCCCAGGGCGTGGCCCTGGCCGCGCGGGAGCTGGGTATCAAGGCGACCATCGTGATGCCCAAGACCACCCCGGAAATCAAGGTCGAAGGCGTGCGCTCGCGCGGCGGCAAGGTGGTGCTGCACGGGGATTCCTTCCCCGAGGCGCTGGCCTATTCCTTGAAGTTGGTGGATGAAAAGGGCTTCGTCTATATCCACCCCTACGACGACCCGCACACCATCGCAGGGCAAGGCACCGTGGCCATGGAAATCCTGCGCCAGCACCCAGGTCGCCTGGACGCGATCTTCGTGCCGGTCGGTGGCGGCGGCCTGATCGCCGGCATCGCTGCCTACGTGAAGTACCTGCGCCCGGAGATCAAGGTGATCGGCGTCGAGCCGGACGACTCCAACTGCCTGCAGGCCGCCATGGTGGCTGGCGAGCGGGTGGTGCTGCCGCAGGTCGGGTTGTTCGCCGACGGTGTGGCAGTGGCGCAGATCGGCCAGCACACCTTCGATATCTGCCGCCATCATGTGGATGAGGTGGTGACGGTCAGTACCGATGAAATCTGCGCAGCTATCAAGGATATCTACGACGATACCCGCTCGATCACCGAACCTGCCGGCGCCTTGGGCGTCGCAGGCATCAAGAAGTACGTAGAGCTGCATGGCGTGACGGGCCAGACCCTGGTGGCCATCGACTCGGGCGCCAACGTCAACTTCGACCGCCTGCGCCATGTGGCCGAGCGCGCCGAGCTGGGCGAGAAGCGCGAGGCGATCATCGCCGTGACGATCCCTGAACGCCCGGGCAGCTTCAAGGCCTTCTGCGAGGCCATCGGCAAGCGCCAGATCACCGAGTTCAACTACCGGTACCACGCCGACAAGGAAGCGCACATCTTCGTCGGTGTGCAGACCCACCCGGAAACCGACCCGCGCGCCGCCTTGGTGCAGCAGCTGGTCGAGCAAGGCTTCCCGGTCACCGACCTGACCGATAACGAGCTGGCCAAGCTGCATATCCGCCACATGGTCGGTGGCCATTCGGCAGGCGCCAGCGACGAAATGGTGCTGCGCTTCGAGTTCCCGGAACGCCCGGGCGCCTTGTTCAACTTCCTGACCAAGCTGGGCGGGCGCTGGAACATCTCCATGTTCCATTACCGCAACCATGGCGCGGCCGATGGCCGGGTGGTGGCAGGCCTGCAGGTGCCGGACGACGAACGCCACCTGGTGCCGGCGGCCCTGGCCAAGATCGGCTATCCCTACTGGGACGAGACCGACAACCCGGCGTACAAGCTGTTCCTGGGCTAAAGCGACTAAGCTTGGCCTAACACTCAAGGACGTGAAGCAATGGAATACCTGACCACCCTCAAGGCCGTGCACATCGCCGCCACTGTGTTGCTGCTGGCCGGCGCCTTGGGCCTGGCCGCCTGGACTGTCCTCGCGCGCCGGCGCGGCGACGCCCAGGCTTATGGCAAGCTGCTGCGCCGGCCGCTGGTGTTCGTCTGGCTGCTGATGGGGCTGTGCCTGGTGAGCATGCCGTTCACCGGCTGGTGGCTGGTGCACCTGGTCGGCTGGCCGCTGGGCCAGACCTGGATCCTGGCTTCGAGCGTCATCTATACCCTGGGTGCGTTCAGCGCCTGGTGGCTGCTGGTACGCCTGAACCGGCTGCGCAAGGCCGAACCGACCGGGCTGCGCTTTACCCTGGCGTTGGCGGTGATCAGCGGTGTGTGCTTCCTGTCCATCGCCGGGCTGATGGGCGCCAAGCCGGTTTGACCTTTGGGGGCGCACGCTGTCTCTGTAGGAGCGGCCTTGCGCCGCGAATGGGCCGCGCAGCGGCCCCGTCCTGTCACCTGCCTTTCACCAAAGCCAGGTATACCAGTGTCCCTGGACAGACCCTCGCAAAACACAGAGTTTTCACCTCGCCGCACATAAGCTTGGCGGGCGCGTTGCTGCGCTCGTGACCTTTGTGGAACAATGCGATGACATGCGTTTGCGAGGTTGCTGCCGTGATCGACCCGGATGGTTTTCGCCCCAATGTCGGGATCATTCTCACGAATGATGCCGGGCAGGTGCTATGGGCTCGCCGGATCAACCAGGATGCCTGGCAGTTCCCCCAGGGTGGCATCAACCCTGAGGAGACGCCGGAAGACGCCCTGTACCGCGAGCTGAACGAAGAGGTGGGCCTGGAGCGCGAGGATGTGGAAATTCTTGCCTGCACCCGTGGCTGGTTGCGGTATCGTTTACCCCAGCGGCTGGTGCGCACCCATAGCCAGCCATTGTGCATCGGCCAGAAACAGAAGTGGTTCCTGCTGCGCCTGGTGTCCAACGAGCAGCGGGTGCGCATGGACCTGACCGGCAAGCCGGAATTCGACGGCTGGCGTTGGGTCAGCTACTGGTATCCCTTGGGCCAGGTGGTGACGTTCAAGCGCGAGGTCTATCGCCGCGCCTTGAAAGAGCTTGCCCCGCGCCTGTTGACGCGCGACTGACGACGGAGTCCGACCCCGAGCCATGCTCAATACGCTGCGCAAGATCGTCCAGGAAGTGAACTCCGCCAAAGATCTCAAGACGGCGTTGGGGATCATTGTCTTGCGCGTCAAGGAAGCCATGGGCAGCCAGGTCTGCTCGGTCTACCTGCTCGACCCGGACACCAACCGCTTCGTGCTGATGGCCACCGAAGGCCTGAACAAGCGCTCCATCGGCAAGGTCAGCATGGCCCCCAACGAAGGCCTGGTCGGCCTGGTCGGTACTCGGGAAGAGCCGCTGAACCTCGAGGACGCCGCCGCCCACCCCCGTTACCGCTATTTCGCCGAAACCGGCGAGGAGCGCTTCGCCTCCTTCCTCGGTGCACCGATCATCCACCACCGCCGCGTAGTGGGGGTGCTGGTCATCCAGCAGAAGGAGCGCCGCCAGTTCGACGAAGGCGAGGAAGCCTTCCTGGTCACCATGAGCGCCCAGCTCGCCGGCGTGATCGCCCATGCCGAGGCCACCGGCTCCATCCGCGGCCTGGGCCGCCAGGGCAAGGGGATCCAGGAGGCCCGTTTCGTCGGCGTGCCTGGTTCGCCGGGCGCGGCCGTCGGCAGGGCCGTGGTGA
Source organism: Pseudomonas guariconensis (assembly GCF_015680235.1). Classification (GTDB taxonomy): domain Bacteria; phylum Pseudomonadota; class Gammaproteobacteria; order Pseudomonadales; family Pseudomonadaceae; genus Aquipseudomonas; species Aquipseudomonas guariconensis_A. The sequence continues at coordinate 157,461 of NZ_JADLJL010000005.1, read as the reverse complement.
TGCTACCGCCGGCCGACCTGGACGTGGTCCCGGACAAGACCGTCGAGGATATCGACACCGAACTCAAGCTGTTCAACAACGCCCTGGAGGGTGTTCGCGCCGACATGCGCAAGCTGTCGGCCAAGCTCGCCACCCAGCTGCGCCCCGAAGAACGGGCGCTGTTCGACGTCTACCTGATGATGCTCGAAGACGCCGCCCTCGGTGGTGAGGTGATCGAGGTCATCAAGACCGGCCAATGGGCCCAGGGCGCCTTGCGCCAGGTGGTGGGCGAACACGTCAATCGCTTCGAACTGATGGACGACGACTACCTGCGCGAGCGGGCCTCGGACGTCAAGGACCTTGGCCGCCGCCTGCTGGCCTACCTCCAGCAAGCGCGCTCGCAGTCGCTGGTGTATGCCGACAACACCATCCTGGTCAGCGAGGAGCTGACCCCGGCCATGCTGGGCGAGGTGCCCGAAGGCAAGCTGGTAGGCCTGGTCTCGGTACTGGGATCGGGCAACTCGCACGTGGCGATCCTGGCGCGGGCCATGGGCATCCCGACGGTCATGGGCCTGGTCGACCTGCCGTATTCGAAGGTCGACGGCATCGAGCTGATCGTCGATGGCTACAAGGGCGAAGTGTTCACCAACCCGGGCGAGGTGCTGCGCAAGCAGTACAGCGACGTGGTCGAGGAAGAGCGCCAACTCGCCCAGGGCCTGGACGCGCTGCGTGAACTGCCCTGCGTCACCCCGGATGGCCACCGCATGCCGCTGTGGGTCAACACCGGCCTGCTCGCCGATGTGGCCCGTGCCCAGCAGCGCGGTGCCGAAGGCGTGGGCCTGTACCGCACCGAAGTGCCATTCATGATCAACCAGCGCTTCCCCAGCGAGAAGGAACAGCTGGCGATCTACCGCGAGCAGTTGCAGGCCTTCCACCCGCTGCCGGTGACCATGCGCAGCCTCGACATCGGTGGCGACAAGGCGCTTTCGTATTTCCCGATCAAAGAAGAAAACCCCTTCCTTGGCTGGCGCGGCATTCGCGTCACCCTCGACCACCCGGAAATCTTCCTGGTGCAGACCCGCGCCATGCTCAAGGCCAGCGAGGGCTTGAACAACCTGCGTATCCTGCTGCCGATGATTTCCGGCATCCATGAGCTGGAAGAGGCGCTGCACCTGATCCACCGCGCATGGGGCGAGGTGCGGGACGAAGGCACCGACGTGCCGATGCCACCGGTCGGGGTAATGGTCGAAATCCCTGCGGCGGTCTACCAGACCCGTGAACTGGCGCGCCAGGTGGACTTCCTCTCGGTCGGCTCCAACGACCTGACCCAGTACCTGCTGGCGGTCGACCGCAACAACCCACGGGTCGCCGACCTTTACGACTACCTGCACCCTGCCGTGCTGCAAGCCTTGCAGACGGTGGTGCGCGACGCCCACGCCGAAGGCAAGCCGGTGAGCATCTGCGGTGAAATGGCCGGCGACCCGGCCGCGGCCGTGCTGTTGATGGCCATGGGCTTCGACAGCCTGTCGATGAACGCCACCAACCTGCCGAAGGTGAAGTGGATGCTGCGCCAGATCAACATGAGCAAGGCCAAGGAACTGCTGACCGAGGCCATGGCCCATGACAACGCGCAAGTTATCCACAGTGCGTTGCAGTTGGCCCTGAAGAACCTGGGGCTGGCGCGCATGATCGGGCCCGGGGCCAACAAGACCTTGTAGCCAAGGTATCTCAAACGCCGGCAAGCCGGCTCCCACAGAAGCGGGATTGCGCTGTCATGTAGCGGGCTTGCCCCGCGATGGGCCGCAAAGCGGCCCCATTCGCTAGGCCAGAATCTCCACCTCGCCCAAATGGCCACCAAACGGCCCGAAACTGCGCTCGATCATCCGCCGCCGCCCTTGGGCATCGACGATCAACACCGTGCTGGCCCGCGTCCCATAGTTCTGGCTGGCGATAAACACACTCGACAGCAACTTCTCGGTCGCCAGCCCCACACCGGTTTCCGGCAGATCTGCCTCTGGCGCGGGCTCGCCATCACCCAGCAACCCCAGCAGCCGCTGCGGGTCCGGGTTGTCGAGCATGCCCTGCAACCCTCTGCGTGCCTTGACCAGCTTGGGCCAGGGTGTATCCAACCCAGCATTGGACACTCCGTATATACCCGGCTCGAGCAGGCGCGGCGCTGCCTCGCGGGCATGAAGGTAACCCAGCCGCTCGCCGTCGCCTACCAGCAGGTTGAACCCTGAATACTGGCTGGCGCGGCTGGCCACCTGGTCCAGGTAGGCGTCCACGCCCAGCGTTCCGCTCAGATACGCTGCCACCAGTTCCCCGCGGGAGCGGGGGCCAAGGGGCTGGCCAGGGTCGCGAATGTTGGTCAAGGCGGCGAACCGGCCGTTCGGGCCGACACCCAGCCAGGTGCCGCCGGCCTCCAGATCGCGCCCGGCATGTACGCCGGGGGCATCCTCCCAGGCGCCCAGGGCCTGGGTGGGGCGGGCATAGAACTCGTCGCGGTTGGCCGCGACGATCAGCGGCAGGGCGTGCCCTGGCCGCCAGGCGAACACGATCAGGCACATGGCGGGGCCTCGGTTGTTTTGGCCACTCTACCGGCTGCTCCCGTGTCGATCCATCATCTAACGCAGAGTTCACTAGAGCCCCAGGGCTGGCATCCGTTACCATGCCGGATTGTTTCCATGGGGGCGGCGAATGGAATTCGTACTCTATCTGTTGTTGGGCGCATGCGCCGGCGTACTGGCCGGGCTGTTCGGCGTGGGTGGCGGCATCATCATCGTGCCGGTGTTGGTGTTCAGCTTCACCTTGCAGGGCTTCGACCCGTCGGTGCTGACTCACCTGGCCGTCGGTACTTCGTTGGCGACCATCGTCTTCACGTCCATCAACGCCGTGCTTGAGCACCAGCGAAAGGGCGCGGTGCAATGGCCGATCTTCGCCTGGATGACCCTGGGCATCCTCATCGGTGCCGGCATCGGCGCCAAGACCGCCTCGCTGATCCAGGGGCCGATGCTGCAGAAGATCATCGGCGTATTCGCCCTGGTGATTGCCGTGCAGATGGCTCTGGATCTCAAGCCCAAGGCCAGCCGTGGCATCCCCGGCAAGCCCGGGTTGGTCGGTGCTGGCGGGGTGATCGGCTGGGCCTCGGCGATCTTCGGCATCGGCGGTGGTTCGCTGACCGTGCCGTTCCTGACCTGGCGCAGCCTGCCGATGCAGAAGGCGGTGGCGACCTCGTCGGCCTGCGGCTTGCCGATCGCCATGGCCAGCGCCCTGAGCTTCATGTGGTTGGGCTGGCATGACGAGCACCTGCCGGCCCACAGCCTGGGTTACGTCTACATCCCTGCGTTGGTGGGCATCGCCGTGACCAGTATGTTCTTCGCCCGCTTCGGCGCGCGCCTGGCACACCGGTTGTCGCCACGCCTGCTCAAGCGTCTGTTCGCCGCGCTGCTGTTCTGCGTCGGCCTGAGCTTCCTGATCTAGCTTCCTGATTTGACCTAGAGGAACCACCATGCTGCCTTACCCGCAGATCGACCCCGTGGCCGTGGCCATCGGGCCGCTGAAAATCCACTGGTACGGGTTGATGTACCTGATCGGCATTGGCGGTGCCTGGCTGCTCGCCTCGCGTCGGCTGAACCGCTTCGACCCCACCTGGACCCGCGAAAAACTCTCCGACCTGGTGTTCTGGCTGTCCATGGGCGTGATCGTCGGTGGGCGCTTGGGCTACGTGCTGTTCTATGACCTGCACCAGTACCTGGCCAACCCGACCTTGATCTTCGAAGTGTGGAAGGGCGGCATGTCGTTCCATGGCGGCTTCATCGGCGTGATGCTGGCGGCGCTGTGGTTCGGCAAGCGCAACAACAAGTCGTTCTTCGAGCTGATGGACTTCGTCGCCCCGTTGGTGCCGATCGGCCTGGGCGCCGGGCGCATCGGCAACTTCATCAACGCCGAGCTCTGGGGCAAGGCCACCGACGTGCCCTGGGCGATGGTCTTCCCGCCGTTCAGCGACCCGGCCCAACTGCCGCGTCACCCGTCGCAGCTGTACCAGTTCGCCCTCGAAGGTGTGGCATTATTTGCCATCCTCTGGCTTTACTCGCGCAAGCCGCGCCCGACCATGGCCGTTTCCGGCATGTTCGCGCTGTTCTACGGCATCTTCCGCTTCATCGTGGAGTTCGTGCGGGTGCCCGACGCCCAGCTGGGCTACATCGCCTTCGGCTGGTTGACCATGGGTCAGCTGCTCTGCGTGCCGATGATCGTCGGCGGCATCTTCCTGATCTGGTGGGCTTACAACCGTAAACCGACGGCCAAGGCCACCGTTTGATTTCCACGGCAGGGGCGATCCTCCTGCCGTTCTTGCTACAGGTAAGCCATGAAACAGTATCTAGACCTGGTCCGCGACGTCATCGAAAACGGCACGTTGCAGGAAAACCGCACCGGCATCCGCACCATCAGCCTGCCGGGCGCGATGCTGCGTTTCGACCTGCAGAAGGGCTTCCCAGCCATCACCACCCGTAAGCTCGCGTTCAAGTCGGCGATCGGCGAGATGGTGGGCTTCCTGCGTGGCGTGAAGAACGCCGGCAAATTCCGCGAGCTGGGTTGCAAGGTCTGGGACCAGAACGCCAACGAAAATGCCCAGTGGTTGGCCAACCCGTTCCGCCAGGGTCATGACGACCTCGGCGAGATCTACGGCGTGCAGTGGCGCCAGTGGCCGGGTTACAAGCGTATCCCGCTGAGCAACCCGGCGGCCATCGAAATGGCCGAGAAGGCAGGGTTCCGCCAGATCGCCCAAGACGAGGAGAACGGCCAGGCGTTCGTCATCCTGTACAAGGCCATCGACCAGGTGCGCCAGTGCCTGGACACCATTGCCAATGACCCGGGCAGCCGACGCATCCTGTTCCACGGCTGGAACTGCGCCCAGCTCGATGAAATGGCGCTGCCGCCGTGCCACCTGCTGTACCAGTTCCACCCCAATGTCGAAACCCGGGAAATCTCCCTGACGCTGTACATCCGCTCCAATGACCTGGGCCTGGGCACGCCGTTCAACCTCACCGAAGGGGCGGCGCTGCTGTCGCTGTTCGGTCGCCTGACCGGCTATACGCCGCGCTGGTTCACCTACTTCATCGGCGATGCCCATGTGTACGAGAACCACCTGGACATGTTGAACGAGCAGATGAAGCGCGAGCCGCTGGCGGCGCCCAAACTGGTGATCAGCGACCGCGTGCCTGAGTTCGCCAAGACCGGCAAGTACGAGCCAGAATGGTTGGAGAAGATCGAGCCGAGCGACTTCAGCCTGGAAGGGTACGAGCACCATGCGCCGATGACGGCGCCGATGGCGGTCTGATCCCAAGTTGCGGGGGCTGCTTTGCAGCCCATCGCCGGCCAGCCGGCTCCCACGGAGCCTGGTGGGTGCCGGCTTGCCGGCGATGGGGCAATCCATCAATGCCCGTGGCTTCTTCCCACATGGGAATGCTCGGTCTCCGGTAGCGACACCGCGCCATTGGTCTCCAGGCGCTGCAAGATCGCGCACTCCGATCCCTTGGCATTGCATCGCTGGCGCAACTCCACCAGTTGCGCCTGCAACGCCATCAACCCATCGATCCGTGCCTGTACATGCTCGATATGTTCGTCGATCAGCGCATTGACGCTGCCGCACGAGCCATCGGGGCTGTCGCGTAGCGTCAGCAGGCTGCGGATTTCGTCCAGGGTCATGTCCAGCGTGCGGCAGTTGCGGATGAAGGTCAGGCGCTCGACATGGGCCTGGGTGTAGAGCCGGTAGTTGCCTTCGGTACGTGCCGGTTCGGGCAGCAGTCGCTCGCGCTCGTAGTAGCGGATGGTCTCCACGGCGCAATCGGTGGCCTTGGCCAGTTCTCCGATCTTCATGGCGAATCTCCAGGAGGGGTTGACCCTATAGTGGCTACAGGGTGTTCACTTGGCAACAACCCCTTCCTGTAGGAGCGGGTTTGCCCCGCGATGCGTCAGCCGCAACGACGCGATTGCCTGACCGGATGCCATCGCTGGGCAAGTCATTCCTACAAAGGCCAGTGCTCACGTTAAGGATGATTCCATGAACCAGCCTGTCAGCCCCGAACACAAGCATGACCACGATCATGGCCATGAACCCCATGCCCACCGTTGCTGCGGCGCCAGTGCTGCGCCGGCCTTGGTGCAACTGACCGAAAAGGCCAGTGGCAGTGCGCGCCTGAGCCGTTTCCGCATCGAGGCGATGGATTGCCCCACCGAGCAGAGCCTGATCCAGGACAAGCTCGGCAAGCTGGCCGGGGTCGAGCAGCTGGAGTTCAACCTGATCAATCGGGTGTTGGGTGTGCATCACACCTTGAACGGCACCGCCGAGATCGAACGGGCCATCGACAGCCTGGGCATGCGCGCCGAGCCCCTGGCCAGTGAGGACGACGGTACCCACACCGCGCCGCAGTCCGGCAAGACGCGTTGGTGGCCGCTGGCGCTTTCCGGCGTGGCGGCGATTGCCGCCGAGGTGGTGCACTTCGCTGGCCTGGCGCCGGAATGGGTCGTTGCCGCGCTGGCGCTGGCGGCCATCCTGGGCTGTGGCCTGGGGACCTACAAGAAGGGCTGGATCGCCCTGAAGAACCGCAACCTCAACATCAACGCATTGATGAGCATCGCCGTGACCGGCGCGGTGTTGATCGGCCAATGGCCGGAGGCCGCGATGGTCATGGTGTTGTTCACTGTCGCCGAATTGATCGAGGCGCGTTCGCTGGACCGCGCCCGCAATGCCATCGGTGGCCTGATGCAACTGAGCCCGGACATGGCCACGGTGCAGCAGCCCGATGGCCAGTGGCGTGAGGTCGAGGTTCGCGAGGTAGCCCTGGGGACCTTGGTGCGGGTGCGCCCGGGCGAACGCATCGGCCTGGATGGCGAAGTGGTCAGTGGACAATCGAGCGTCGATCAGGCGCCGATCACTGGCGAAAGCCTGCCGGTCGAGAAAGCCGTGGGCGACAAACTGTTCGCCGGCACCATCAACCAGGCCGGCGCGCTGGAATACCGCGTCACGGCCCTGGCTGGCCAGTCGACCCTGGCGCGCATCATCAAGGCCGTGGAAGAGGCCCAAGGCGCCCGGGCGCCGACCCAGCGCTTCGTCGACCAGTTCTCGCGCATCTACACGCCAGTGGTGTTCGCCGTGGCCCTGGCGGTGGCGATCTTCCCACCCGTGTTCATGGCTGGCGCCTGGTTCGACTGGATCTACCGTGCTTTGGTGCTGCTGGTGGTAGCGTGCCCGTGCGCACTGGTGATCTCCACCCCGGTGACCATCGTCAGCGGCCTGGCCGCTGCGGCACGCAAGGGCATCCTGATCAAGGGCGGGGTCTACCTGGAGGGCGGGCGCAAGCTGGACTTCCTCGCCCTGGACAAGACCGGCACCATCACCCATGGCAAGCCGGTGCAGACCGACAGCAAAATTCTCGACCCGTTGTTCGAAGGCCGTGTCCAGGCGTTGGCCGCGAGCCTCGCCGGGCGCTCCGACCACCCGGTGTCCGGTGCCATTGCCCAGCATGCCCACGAACAGGGCCTGGCCTTGGGCGAGGTGAGTGACTTCACCGCCCTGGCCGGTCGCGGCGTGAAGGGCGAGATCGACGGCACCCTGTATCACCTGGGCAACCACCGCCTGGTCGAGGAACTGGGCCTGTGCTCGCCCGCGCTGGAAGCCGAGCTCGACCAACTGGAACGCCAGGGCAAGACCGTGGTGCTGCTGCTCGACGGCTCCGGCCCGCTCGCACTGTTCGCCGTGGCCGACACGGTCAAGGACAGCAGCCGCCAGGCCATCGCTGAGCTGCACGCGTTGGGTATCAAGACTGTCATGTTGACCGGCGACAATCCGCACACGGCCCAGGCCATCGCCGCCCAGGTGGGCATCGACCGCGCCGAGGGCAACCTGCTGCCTGCGGACAAGCTCGACAGCATCGAGCAGCTGTATGCCCAAGGGCATCGTGTGGGCATGGTCGGCGATGGCATCAACGACGCGCCGGCCCTGGCCCGTGCCGAGATCGGCTTCGCCATGGCGGCAGCGGGCACCGACACCGCCATCGAGACCGCCGATGTAGCGCTGATGGACGACGACTTGCGTAAAATCCCCGCCTTCGTCAGGCTGTCGCGCCAAAGTGCGGCGATCCTCACCCAGAACATCGTGCTGGCCCTGGGTATCAAGGCGATTTTCCTGGCGATCACCTTCGCCGGCATGGCGACCATGTGGATGGCGGTGTTCGCCGACATGGGCGTGAGCCTGCTGGTGGTGTTCAATGGCTTGCGCCTGCTGCGCAAATAGAGGTAACCCGATGCTGAGCGCCGAGCTCAAGGCTTTCTACATGGTGGCTCGCCTGGGCAGTATTACCTTGGCCGCGAAGAAGCTCGGGCTCAGCCAGCCCACGGTGACCACGCAGATCCGCAACCTGGAGAGCCAATACGCGGTAGAGCTGTTCTACCGTGGCGGGCGGCGCCTGGTGCTGAGCGAGGAGGGCGCGCGGCTGTTGCCGATGGTCAAGGCGTTGCTCCAGCAGGAAGCCGACATCGAGTTCGAGCTGCGCAACAGCGGCCAGGCCCAGGGCGGCTTGCGCATCGCGGCCACCGCGCCGTACTACATCCTCGACCTGGTGAAGGTCTTCCGCGAGCGCCTGCCCCAGGTAGAGCTGACGGTGGAGATCGGCAACTCCCAGCAGGTGCTGGAAATGCTCGAGGACTACCGGGTGGACATTGCGGCGTCGTCGCAGCTGGTGGAGGACAACCGTCTGGTGCGCAAGGTGCTGGGGGCCGACCCGTTGGTGGTGGCGGTGCACCGCAATCACCCCTTGGCCCATCGTGAGGCGGTGTCGATCGAGGCGCTGGCCGGGCATTGCCTGCTGATGCGCGAGCAGGGTTCGACCACCCGCAAGCTGACCGAGCGGATGCTCGAGGGCGCCGGGATCGGTGGTGGGACGCTGCTGGAGATCGGCAGCCGCGAGTCGATCCGCGAGGCGGTGCTGCGCAACATCGGCATCAGCATCATCGCCCGTCATGAAGTGCCGCATAACCCGGAGCTGCGGGTGCTGGCGCTGGACAACGCACCGGTGATGCATGAATACCTGTATTGCCTGAAGGAGCGCCGCCAAGCGCGACTGCCAGCGGCGTTCCTCGGGGTGGCGCAAGAGGTGGCTGGGTCGCGGTTCTGAGCGCCCAATCGCGGGGCAAGCCCGCTCCCACAGGGTTTGCGCAATGCCTGTGGGAGATCACCCAGCCCTTCGGGTTGCGCTGTCGCACAAAGAACGAGTGGTAAGCGCTGCCCTCCGAGCGGGCTTGTCCCGCGATTGGGCCGGCGAATTCACTACAAAATTCTTGAATAGCACTATCGGCAGCTTTTACCTCCAAGCCACATAACCTTCGCATTGAGTTCCTAGCATGGGCCCCATCTGTTCGATGAGGCCCTGTCATGAACAACGTCATCACCACCCCAGGCGCACAAATGAAAGTGCGCGGCATCTACAAGCGCTTCGGCGCCTTCACCGCACTGAACGATGTGTCCCTGGACATCGCCGCAGGCGAACTGGTCTGCCTGCTCGGCCCTTCGGGCTGCGGCAAGACCACGCTGTTGCGCTGCATCGCCGGCCTGGAGCGCCAGGATCGCGGTGAGCTGTACATCGGTGAGCGCGACATCTCCGAGCTGCCACCCCAGGCCCGTGACTACGGCATCCTGTTCCAGTCCTACGCGCTGTTCCCCAACCTCACCGTCGAAGCCAACATCGCCTACGGCCTGACCGGCTGCAGCCGCGAAGAGGCCCGCCACCGCGTGGCCGAGATGCTCGAGCTGGTCGGCCTTTCCGGCAGCGAGAAGAAGTACCCCGGCCAGCTATCCGGTGGCCAGCAGCAGCGCGTGGCCCTGGCCCGCGCCCTGGCGCCGGCACCTTCGTTGCTGTTGCTCGACGAGCCGATGTCGGCCCTCGATGCTCGCGTGCGCGAACACCTGTGCACCGAGCTGCGCCAACTGCAGCGTCAGTTGGGCATCACCACCTTGATGGTGACCCACAACCAGGACGAAGCCATGCTGATGGCCGATCGCATTGCCGTGATGAACCACGGCCAGGTCGAGCAGTACGCCACCCCGCAGGAAATCTACGACCAACCCGCCACCCCCTTCGTCGCCGAGTTCGTCGGTCAGGGCAACTGGCTGCCGTTCCAGCGCAGTGGCGAGCATCATGCCCAGGTCGGTGACGTGAACATGCGCCTGGTCCCGGGCGCCGTGCAGGCGGGCAGTGGCCGCCTGTTCTGCCGGCCGGAGGCGATTACCGTCAACCCGCCGGTGCATGAGGAAAACCTGTTCCCGGCTCTGGTTCGGGAAATCACCTTCCTCGGCAACCGCTGCCGCATGAGTTTCGAACTCAAGGCACTGCCAGGCCATTCCTTGCTGGCGGAAGTGGCCCCGGAGGCCATGCCGCGCCTGGGCTCCCAGGACATCTGGGTGGCCCTGCCGCCGCGCAGCCTGCAGGTCTTTGCCTGAGATGGCCGCGCCAATGTCCGTGCCGATCGCCCAGGCCAAGGCCGCGCCCCGCAGTGGTGTGGCGCTGGGGGATCGCCTTTTCGTCGTCGGCGGCAAGAGCCTGCTGCTGGCCCTGCTCATCCTCGCCGTGCTGATGCCGCTGCTGGCGATTTTCTGGCGCGGCTTCAATGGCGACGCTGGCCAAGGCGGCGGCCTGGTCGCTGCCCGCGAGTTGTTCGCCAGCGAGAACTTCCACTGGTTGCTGGGCAACAGCCTCAAGGTGGCCTTCAGCGTCGCGGCCATCGTCGTGCCGCTGGCCTACCTGTTCGCCTATGCCCTGCAGCGCACCCTGATACCGGCCAAGGGCCTGTGGCGCGGGATTTCCCTGTTGCCGCTGCTGGCGCCGTCCATGCTGCCGGCCATCGCCCTGGTGTACCTGTTCGGCAACCAGGGCCTGTTGCGCGGGCTGCTGACCGACAACGTCTACGGCTTCTGGGGCATCGTCCTGGGCGAGGCCATCTACACCTTCCCCCATGCCTTGATGATCCTGCTCTCGGCGCTGTCGCTGGCCGATGCCCGGCTGTTCGACGCCGCCTCGAGCATGGGCGCAGGGCCATGGCGGGCGTTTCGCAGCGTCACCTGGCCGGGCACGCGCCAGGCGGTGTTCGCCGCGTTCTGCCTGGTGTTCACCTTGACCATCACCGATTTCGGCGTGCCGGTGGTGGTGGGCGGCGACTATCAGGTGCTGGCGCTGGAGGCCTACAAAGCCGTGGTCGGCCAGCAGCAATTCGGCCGTGGCGCGCTGATCGGCATGGTCCTGCTGGTGCCGGCGTTGCTGAGCTTTGCCGTGGATGCCTGGCTGCGTCGTCGCCAGGGCGAGGCCATGAGTGGCCGCGCCCAGGTGTTCCAGCCCAAGCCTTCGGGCAGCCGTGATGCCTGTTTCCTGGCCATAGTGTTGCTGGTGTGCGCGGTGCTGCTGATGGTCATCGGCATGGCGGTGTACTCGTCGCTGGTCACGTTCTGGCCTTACAACCTGTCGCTGTCGTTCAAGCACTATATGTTCGACGATACTGCCGGTGGCGGCTGGCTGGCCTATCGCAACAGCGTGACCATGGCCCTGGCCACCGCCGTGATCGGCAGCGCGGTGATCTTCACCGGTGCCTACCTGATGGAGAAGACCCAGGGCCAACGGCCGCTCAACCAGGCCTTGCGCCTGCTGAGCTTCATCCCCATGGCCGTACCCGGGTTGGTGCTTGGGCTGGGCTATGTATTCTTCTTCAACCTGGCGGGCAACCCGCTGCACGTGTTCTATGGAGGCATGGCGCTGCTGGTGGTGTGCACCATCGCCCACTACCTGACCACCGCGCAGATGACCGCGACCACTGCGTTGCGCCAGCTGGACAGCGAGTTCGAGGCCGCGGCGCTGTCGCTCAAGGCTCCGCTGTACAAGCATTTTGCCCGGGTCACCGTACCGATCTGCCTGCCAGCGCTGCTGGACATCATCCGTTACCTGTTCGTTTCGGCGATGACCACGGTGTCGGCGGCGATCTTCCTGTACAGCCCTGACACCATCCTCGCCGCCGTCGCCGTGCTGAACATGGACGACGCCGGCAACGTGGGCGGCGCCGCCGCCATGTCGACGTTGATCCTGCTGACCAGCGCGACTGCTTCGCTGCTGCTGGCCGGTGCTTCCCGCGGCCTGCTGCGCCGCTCCCAGGCCTGGCGCCAGCGCGCCCCCGGCCATTGACCGACTGCCAACCCTGTAAGGAACCGCATCATGTTCAAGCCCCTCGCACTTGTCGCTGCCGTATCCGCTGTGTTCAGCCTGCAGGCTTCGGCTGCCGCGACCCAGTTGACCGTATACACGGCCCTGGAGGCCGAGCAGCTCAAGAGCTACAAGCAGGCTTTCGAAAAGGCCAACCCGGACATCGAGATCAAATGGGTGCGCGACTCCACGGGCATCATCACCGCCAAACTGCTGGCCGAGAAGGACCGCCCGCAGGCCGATGCGGTTTGGGGCCTGGCCGCATCCAGCCTGGCGATCCTCGACCAGAACGGCATGCTCGAGGCCTATGCGCCCAAAGACCTGGGCAAGATCTCGCCGAACTACCGGGATGCGGCTAACCCGCCGGCCTGGGTCGGCATGGATGTATGGGCTGCGACTATCTGCTTCAACACCATCGAGGCCCAGAAGCAGGGGCTGAGCAAGCCGGTGAGCTGGCAGGACCTGACCAAGCCTGAATACAAGGGCAAGATCGTCATGCCGAACCCGGCGTCGTCCGGCACGGGCTTCCTGGATGTCAGCGCCTGGTTGCAGACCTTTGGTGAACCGCAGGGTTGGGCCTACATGGACGCCCTGCACCAGAACATCGGCCAATACGTCCATTCCGGTTCCAAACCGTGCAAGTTGGCGGCTGCCGGCGAGTTCCCGATCGGTATCTCGTTCGAATACCCGGCCGTGCAGCTCAAGCGCCAGGGTGCGCCGCTGGACATCGTCCTGCCCAAGGAAGGCCTGGGCTGGGAAATCGAGGCCACCGCAGTGATCAAAGGTTCGCCGAAGGCCGATGCGGCCAAGCGCCTGGCCGACTTCTCGGCGAGCCCGGCCGCCATGGAGCTGTACAAGGAAAACTTCGCGGTGCTGGCTGCGCCGGGTATCGCCAAGCCTCAGACCGAGCTGCCGGCGGACTACGAGCAGCGCCTGATCAAGAACGATTTTGCCTGGGCCTCGAAGAACCGCGACCAGATCCTCGCCGAGTGGCGTAAGCGCTACGACGGCAAGTCGGAGAAGGTTGCCCAACAGTAAAGGCATCGCGAGGCCTACGGCCTCGAATCGCCGGCAAGCCGGCTCCCACCTGTCCTGCGCTTGCCGCCGTACTTGTGGGAGCCGGCTTGCCGGCGATTGGGCCTAAAGGTTCTTCACCAAGGCGTCGAGTTGCTCCTGCCGCTCGGTCTGGTTGAGGCGCGCCCCAGGGTTGAGCGACGACCACTGCGGATGTGCCCGCGCACGCTTGAGCGCCTCGGGTAGCTTGCCCTCGCGCCAGGTGCTTTCATCCAGCTCACCCAGGCGAATGCTGTCTTGCGCCGCGTGCCCGCGGCTGTCGAGCGCGGCGATCAGCTGCTGTTGGCGCAACGCCAGCAGGCGCAGCACGGTGTCGTCCACGGTCAGTTCACGCTGGCCCTTGAGCTTGCCCATCAACCGCGACCCATAGTTGCGCGCGGTCTGCAGCGCACCTCCGGCAATGGCCCCGGCCAGCGCTGCGGCGCCCAGGGTCAGGCCGCCCACCAGCAGGTCCACCCCGGCTCCGGCGGCGGCTCCGGCGGCGACGCCGCTGCCCAGGCGCACCCCCAGCAGCTTGAGGGTTTCGGGGTTGAACAGGTCGTCCCCCCAGCGCCCGTCCAGCAAGGGCAGGTCGCTGGCATGGGCGTCCTCGCGGCGGAAGGCGTAGAGTCTGAGCAGCGCCTCGACGCAACGTTGCTCCCGCTGGCGCACTTCGTGGCGCAGGGCTTCGATGGCCTGCGCCTCGGCGGCTGGCTCGGCGGGTACGCTGCGCCGGCAGGCGGCGCAGTCGAGCAGCAGCTCGGCGACCAGGCGCTTGGCACCCTGGCGCCGGGCCAGACGCTGGACCTGTTGGTCATCGACCAGGCGCTGCAGGGCCGGGCGGGCATCTTCCAGGAGCAAGGCCAGACTCTCGTACAGGCGGCGCTCGCCATCTTCCGGTGGCGCCACGCTGTCGAAACGCACCAGCGCATGCAGGCCCAGACGGGCCAAGGCCTCGCGCCACTCCGGCTCACGGTGCTGGTTGCTGGCGACGAAGTTGAGCACCGGTAGCAATGGCTTGCCGCAACTGGCCAGGACTTCCAGTTCGTCGCGGTACTTGGCCAGCACCGGCTCGCGCGCATCGATCACATAGAGCCCGGCGTTGCTGGCCAGCAGCTGGCGCAGCACCTTGGCTTCCTGCTCGAAGCGCTGACGGGCCTCGCTGCCCTGCAGGAAGCGCTCCAGCCGCGCCGGGCCATCCAGGCGTTCGCCGGGGCGTTCCAAGCGCTCCAGGTAGTCGAGCAGGGCGATGGCATCTTCCAGTCCCGGCGTGTCGTACAGCTCCAGCAAGGGCTGGCCGTCCACCGACAGGCGTGCGCCTTCCACGTGGCGGGTAGTGCTGGGGCGATGGGAGACCTCGCCGAAGCCGACGTCACGGGTCAGGGTACGCAGTAGCGAGGTCTTGCCGACGTTGGTATGGCCGACCACGGCCAGCTTCAGGGGCTCAGTCATGGCCATGCTCCAGCCAGGTCAAGGGCGCGGTGTCGGCGTGGGGCAGGCCGAGACGGTCAAGGGCGTCGTGCCAATCGCCCAGGCGGTCGGCATCCAGCGGCTGGCCGGGAAGCGCCTGGAGCAGCCAGATTCGCGTGGCGCCGGCATTGCGTGCTAGCTCGGCCAACAGCGCGAGGCTGCCACGATCCGGCGAGCGGCGCGGGTCGCAGGCGATGGCCAGGCGTGCCGGCGGGAAGCGGCTGAGCTGCTCCAGCAGCTTGTGGCGCGACTCGCGGCTGTCGAGCACACCGGCATTGCCGATGCTATGGGGCAAGGCCGGTGGCCAGGAACGCTGGTCGTCCAGCTCCAGGCCGACCAGCAGGGCGCCGCCGTCCTGGCTTTCGCGCTGGGCTGCCTGGAACTGCGGCAGGGCCTCGGGAGCCGCATCCTGCACGCCGAGCCGCTCGCTGCTGGGCATCAGCACATCGCGCAGCTGGCTATAGCCCGGCAGGTTCAGGTCCAGGGCCAGGCGTTCGCGCCCCTGGCGCCAACGCCACAGGCACAGGGCGGCCAGCAGCAGGCGTGGCAGCAGCCCATACACCAGCACCACGCCGAGCAGCCAGCTGGCCCAGGCCTGGCGTGCCAGCTCCAATGCCGGCAAGGTATCGCCGCTGGCGCGGATCATGGCCTCGTCCGGCACCGCGAAGCCCAGCAGCGACGGTAGTGCGCCCAAGGTTTGGGTCAGGCCGATGAAGGGTTCGGCGGCCAGCAAGGTGGTTTCCCAGACGAAGCCGTAGCGCCGGGTGGCCAGCAGGGCCAGCAGCATGCCCAGCGCGACCGCCATCGCCAGCGACCACAGGCTGTGCACCAGAACGCCCAGCAACCAGCGGTTCAGGCGTTGGCGCTGCAGCATCACCAGCAAGGCCGGGGCCAGGTGTGCGGCCTTGGCGTTGCGCGCCAGGCGTTCGCTGAGCCATAGCCATAGGCGGCCAAGGCCCGCACCGTGCTCGCCGGCCAGTAGCAGGCCCGCAGCCCAGCCCAGCAGCATCAAGAGGTTCAGGCCAAGCAAGCTGCCCACGGCCCAGAACACATTCACCGGGCGCTGGCCATCGCCCAGGGCAGCCAGGCCCAGGCCTGCGCCGCTGAGCGTGGCGAGCAGCGACAGGGCCAGCAAGGCCAGACGCGCGCCTTGTTTCCAATGCCGCAGGGCATCGGCCATGCCATCGCGTTCGGCCAGCCACAGGGCGCGGGTTTCGATGCGCGCCGTCAGGTCGCCGCCCTGCTGGCGGGCGCGACGGTTGGCTTCCTGGTCCTCCAGGGGGCCGGCCTGTTCCTCGCGCAGGCGCACCGCTTCGGTAAGCCAGCGTTTGTCGAATCGGGTGGGTGCAGTCACGAGCTCTTCCATTGCACAAGTCAGGGCAAAGCATAACCCAGGCGCCGGGTGCTATCCTCGCCCCCATGAATACATCACTCCCTCTCAGCCTGATCGCGGCGCTCGCCGAGAACCGCGTGATCGGCATCGACAATTCCATGCCCTGGCACCTGCCGGGGGACTTCAAATACTTCAAGGCCACGACCCTGGGCAAGCCGATCATCATGGGGCGCAAGACCTGGGATTCGCTCGGGCGACCGCTGCCGGGCCGGCTGAACATCGTGGTCAGCCGCCAACCGGGCCTGACGCTTGCCGGGGCTGAAGTGTTCCCGTCGCTGGAGGCCGCGGTGGCGCGCGCCGAACAGTGGGCACGGGAGCAGGGGGTTGGCGAGCTGATGCTGATCGGAGGCGCGCAGCTGTATGGGCAGGCGTTGGAGAAGGGGCTGGTGAACCGGATGTACCTGACCCGGGTGGAGCTGTCGCCGGAGGGGGATGCGTGGTTCCCTGAGTTCGACAAGGCGCAATGGACGCTGACCTCGACTGAGCCGCAGGTCGAGGAAGGCAAGCCTGCCTATCATTTCGAGGTGTGGGATCGGGTTTGAGCACTGGGGCCGCAAAGCGGCCCCAACGCCTTAGGAGTGGCTCAGCTCAGCATGCGCATCGTCGCCCAGCACCTGCTGGTCGGTCTGCTTGAGCAACTGGCTGGTCACGACGCCCGCCATCATCGACCCATTCACGTTCAACGCCGTGCGGCCCATGTCGATCAGCGGTTCCACCGAGATCAGCAGCGCCACCAGTTCCACCGGCAGGCCCATGGCCGGCAGCACGATCAGTGCGGCGAAGGTCGCGCCGCCGCCGACGCCGGCCACGCCCGCCGAGCTGAGGGTGACGATGGCCACCAGGGTGGCGATCCACAGTGGGTCGAAAGTGTCGATGCCCACTGCCGGGGCGACCATCACTGCCAGCATGGCAGGGTACAGGCCGGCGCAGCCGTTCTGGCCGATGGTCGCGCCGAACGAGGCGCTGAAACTGGCGATCGACTGCGGCACACCCAGGCGACGGGTCTGCGCCTCGATGTTCAGCGGGATGCTCGCGGCGCTGGAGCGGCTGGTGAAGGCGAAGGTCAGTACCGGCCAGACCTTGCGGAAGAAGCGCAGCGGGCTGACGCCGGTCGCGGCCAGGACCAGGCCATGAACCACGAACATCAGCCCCAGGCCGAGGTACGAGACCACCACGAAGCTGCCCAGCTTGAGGATGTCGTCCAGGTTGGAGCTGGCCACCACCTTGGTCATCAACGCCAGCACGCCGTAGGGGGTCAGCTTCATCACCAGACGCACCAAGCGCATCACCCAGGCTTGCAGGGTGTCGATGGCGGCCAGCGCACGGTTGCCCTTGTCGGCGTCGTCCTTGATCAGTTGCAGCGCTGCCAGGCCCAGGAACACGGCGAAGATCACCACACTGATGATCGAGGTCGGCTTGGCCCGTGCCAGGTCGCCCACCGGATTGCTGGGGATGAACGACAGCAGCAGCTGCGGGATGTCGAGGTTGGCGACCTTGCCGGCATAGTCGCTGTGGATAGCCTGCAAGCGGGCGCTTTCCTGAGCGCCGGCGACCAGCCCCTCGGCACTGAGGCCGAACAGGTTGGTCAGGACGATGCCGACCAACGCGGCGATGGCGGTGGTCAGCAGCAGCGTGCCGATGCTCAGCACGCTGATCCGGCCCAACGAGGAGGCATTATGCAGGCGGGCGACGGCGCTGAGGATCGAGGCGAAGATCAGCGGCATGACGATCATCTGCAGCAGGCCGACATAGCCGTTGCCGACCAGCTCGAGCCAGCCGATGGTGGCCTTGAGGACCGGGTGGCCGGCGCCGTAGAGCGTATGCAGCACCAGGCCGAACAGCACCCCCAGCACCAGGCCGAGCAATACTTTCTTCGCCAGGCTCCAGTCGGTACGGCGGGTTTGCGCCAGGCCCAGTAGCAGGGCCAGGAACGCCAGCAGGTTGAGTGACAACGGCAGGTTCATTGAAGCTCCAGGGTAAAGCAGAAGGGGCATCGCCTCTGCATGAGCGATTGCGAACGGAAATGCTAACAGCCTGAAAACAAACGAAATTATATCTAAATCGAATTTGCTTAGTCGCTATTGGAATATGCAGGTGTCGTTTTTGCGATGTTGCGTGGCGCTCGAAGCGGGTTGAAGGTCGTTGTAGGAGCTCCGGGCAAGGTGGGGGTTGTCTAGCGTTGCAGGTCCACTGTTCAGGAGAACTTGCAATGAAGTCTGCTCCGAAAGTCCTCGCCGCGGGCCTGGCCCTGCTGCTCAGCGTCGAGACATGGGCCACCGAGCTCAAGCACTGGCCCGCAGAGGCCGCCAAGCAGTTGGACAGCATGATCGCGGCCAATGCCCACAAAGGTAATTACGCAGTCTTCGACATGGACAACACCAGCTACCGCTTCGACCTCGAAGAAGCCTTGCTGCCGTTCATGGAGAACAAGGGTCTGATCACCCGTGACAAGCTCGACCCTTCGTTGAAGCTAATGCCGTTCAAGGACACCGCCGAGCACAAGGAGAGCCTGTTCAGTTACTACTACCGGCTGTGCGAAGTCGACGACATGGTCTGCTACCCCTGGGTCGCCCAGGTATTTTCCGGCTTCACTCTCAAGGAGCTGAAGGTCCAGGTCGACGAGATGATGGCTTCCGGCAAGCCGATACCGACCACCTATTTCGAGGGCGACCAGGTCAAGCGCATGGAGGTGCAGCCGCCGAAGGTCTTCACTGGGCAGACCGAGTTGTTCAATAAGCTCATGGAGAACGGCATCGACGTCTACGTGATCTCCGCCGCGTCCGAGGAACTGGTGCGGATGGTCGCGTCCGATCCCAAGTACGGCTACAACGTCAAGCCGCAGAACGTCATCGGCGTGAGCCTGCTGCTCAAGGACCGCGCCAACGGCCAACTGACCACGGCGCGCAAGCAAATCAGCGAAGGGGGGTATGACCCGAAGGCCAACCAGAACCTGGAGCTGACCCCTTACCTGTGGACCCCGGCCACCTGGATGGCAGGCAAGCAGGCCGCGATCCTCACCTATATCGATGAGTGGAAGAAGCCGGTGTTGGTCGGCGGCGACACGCCCACCAGCGATGGCTACATGCAGTTCCATGGTGTGGATGTGAACAAGGGCGGCATCCACCTGTGGATCAACCGCAAGGCCAAGTACATGGACCAGATGAATGGCATGATCGCCAAGAACGCTGCGGCCCAGGCCAAGGAAGGGCTGCCGGTGACGGCGGACAAGAACTGGGTGATCGTGACGCCGGAGCAGATCCAGTAAGACTGTGTAATGGGGCTGCCTTGCAGCCCTTTCGCGGCACGAGGCCGCTCCTACAGAGATTTGCGTGATCCCTGTAGGAGCGGCCTCGTGCCGCGAAAGGGCCGCGAAGCGGCCCCTTGGCCTTTACAGCCCTTCGAGCATCGCCTTGTTACGCACCGCACCCTTGTCGGCACTGGTGGCCAGCAGGGCATACGCCTTCAGCGCGGTGGTCACCTTGCGTGGGCGGGCTTCGGCCGGCTTCCAGCCTTTCTTGTCCTGCTCGATGCGGCGGTGCGCCAGCTCCTCGTCGCTGACCAACAGGTTGATCGAGCGGTTGGGGATGTCGATGAGGATCTTGTCGCCATCGCGCACCAGGCCGATGGCACCGCCTGCGGCGGCTTCCGGCGAAGCGTGGCCGATCGACAGGCCCGAGGTACCGCCGGAGAAACGGCCATCGGTGAGCAGGGCGCAGGCCTTGCCCAGGCCCTTGGACTTCAGGTACGAGGTCGGGTAGAGCATTTCCTGCATGCCCGGGCCGCCTTTCGGGCCTTCGTAGCGGATGATGACCACATCGCCTGCCTTCACTTCGTCGGCGAGGATGCCGCGCACAGCGCTGTCCTGGCTCTCGAAGATCTTGGCGGTGCCTTCGAATACCAGGATCGACTCGTCGACACCGGCAGTCTTCACCACGCAACCGTCCATCGCGATGTTGCCGTACAGCACCGCCAGGCCACCTTCCTGGGAGTAGGCGTGCTCGACGCTGCGGATGCAGCCTTCGGCGCGGTCGGCGTCGAGGGTGTCCCAACGGGTCGACTGGCTGAACGCGGTCTGGGTCGGGATGCCGGCCGGGCCTGCCTTGAAGAAGGTGTGCACGGCTTCGTCATCGGTCTGGGTGATGTCCCACTTGGCGATGGCTTCTTCCATGCTGCGGCTGTGCACGGTCGGCAGGTCGGTGTGCAGCAGGCCGCCACGGGCCAGCTCGCCGAGAATGCTGATGATACCGCCGGCGCGGTGTACGTCTTCCATGTGGTATTTCTGGATGTTCGGCGCCACCTTGCACAGCTGCGGCACCTTGCGCGACAGGCGATCGATGTCACGCAGGTCGAAGTCCACCTCGGCTTCCTGCGCCGCGGCCAGCAGATGCAGGATGGTGTTGGTCGAACCGCCCATGGCGATGTCCAGGGTCATGGCGTTCTCGAAGGCCTTGAAGCTGGCGATGTTGCGCGGCAGGACCGATTCGTCGTTCTCGCCGTAGTAGCGCTTGCACATTTCCACGATGGTGCGCCCAGCGGTGAGGAACAGCTGCTCGCGGTCGGCGTGGGTGGCCAGGGTCGAACCGTTGCCCGGCAGGGCGAGGCCCAGGGCTTCGGTCAGGCAGTTCATGGAGTTGGCGGTGAACATGCCGGAGCAGGAGCCGCAGGTCGGGCAGGCGCTGCGCTCGTACTCGGCGACCTTCTCGTCCGATGCCGAGGAGTCGGCGGCGATGACCATGGCGTCGACCAGGTCCAGGCCGTGGCTGGCCAGTTTGGTCTTGCCGGCTTCCATCGGGCCGCCGGAAACGAAGATCACCGGGATGTTCAGGCGCAGGGCGGCCATCAGCATGCCGGGGGTGATCTTGTCGCAGTTGGAAATGCACACGATGGCGTCGGCACAGTGGGCATTGACCATGTATTCCACGGCGTCGGCGATGATCTCGCGGCTCGGCAGCGAGTACAGCATGCCGTCGTGGCCCATGGCGATGCCGTCGTCGACAGCGATGGTGTTGAATTCCTTGGCCACGCCACCGGCGCGTTCGATCTCGCGGGCGACCAGCTGGCCCAGGTCCTTCAGGTGCACGTGCCCCGGGACGAACTGGGTGAACGAGTTGGCGATGGCGATGATCGGTTTCTTGAAGTCTTCGTCCTTCATCCCGGTGGCGCGCCACAGGGCACGGGCGCCGGCCATGTTGCGGCCTTGGGTGGAAGTCTTGGAACGATAATCAGGCATGAAGCACTCCTGGCGGCTGAATCAGGTCACGAATAGGGGAGTGAGCTTCTCTTTTCCTTGACGCCGAGGCCGGTTGCCGCTGGCACGGATGGGGGTCGAAGACCGCGCGGGATCGCCGCAGGCTGGACCAGAGCTCATAAACCCGCCGGGGATGACTGGCGATGAATGGGTCGATTCTACACCGCTGGCGCCCGGAGGGAATGGGCATATGGATGGTCGGCGGCCTCTGTACTGGGGTTCGGCGATGTTTTCGTCTTCCCTGGTGTTTGTAGGACGTTTCCCAAATCTGCAAAACCTACCCTGGCGGCGCTGACGCACCCGTTTGCTTGGCCTATTATCCCGGCGCCGCATGTGCGGCTTCACGAGACATGACCTCAATGGACCTTCCCAGTTTCAGTTCTTCGCGAACCTGCAATCTGGCACTGAGCGCGCCGTCGCCAGGGCTTCCGAAGGCTTGAGCCTGTCTGGCTGAGGTCTGCGGGCGCCTGTCACGGCGCCAGGAGAACCTCATGCAACACACCACCGATACGCTTGTTTCGCCCCTCGACCTGCGCCTGGCCGCCCAGGCCCGCCGCGACCACCTGCTGGATGGACGTCGCTACCCCGAAGGCACCGCCGGCGCGTTGATGACCAGCGAATACTCGAGCCTGGACAGTGGCCTGAGCGCCAGCCAGGCCATCGACATGCTGCGGCGCGAAGCCGCCGATGCCGAGACCATCTATCAATCCTACGTCCTGGATGCCCAGCGCAACTTGCTGGGTACCGTATCCCTGCGCGAGCTGATCCTCGCCGCCCCTGACCAGCCGATCGACCGGATCATGGTGCGCAAGGTCATCTGCGTGTGCACCGCCACCTGCCAGGAAGATGTGGCGCGGCTGATGCGCGAGCACGACCTGCTGGCCGTGCCGGTACTGGACGAGCAGGGGCGCCTGGTGGGTATCGTCACCTACGACGATGCCCTGGACGTGGTGGTCGACGAGGCCACCGAGGACTTCCACAAGGGCGCGTCGATCACCAACCATGTCGGCAACCTGAAGGACGCGACCATCGGCCTGCTGTATCGCAAGCGCGTGTTGTGGCTGGTGCTGCTGGTGTTCGGCAACCTGTTCTCGGGCGCGGGTATCGCGGCGTTCGAGGAAACCATCGCTGCACATATCGCCTTGGTGTTCTTCCTGCCGTTGCTGGTGGACAGCGGTGGCAATGCCGGTGCGCAGTCGGCGACCTTGATGGTTCGTGGCCTGGCCACTGGCGAGGTGGTGATGCGCGACTGGTTGCGCATGCTGACGCGCGAATGCGGCGTGGCATTGGCGCTGGGAGGCACCATGGCGGTGGCGGTGGCGTCGCTCGGGGTATTGCGCGGCGGCCCGGAGATCGCCGTGATCGTGGCCAGCAGCATGCTGGTGATCGTGTTGGTCGGCAGCCTGATCGGTATGAGCCTGCCGTTCCTGCTCAGCCGCTTCAGGCTCGACCCGGCTACAGCCAGTGGGCCCTTGGTGACGTCGATCGCCGATGCGGCGGGTGTGCTGGTGTATTTCGGGATCGCGTCGCAGGTGTTGGATATTTGAGTGAAACGGGGCCGCGTTGCGGCCCTTTCGCGGCACTAGGCCGCGCCTACAGGGGGTAGCGTTGTAGGCGCGGCTTTAGTGCCGATCAGCTATTGGGCAGCAACCGGCAGGTGATGCTCTTGATGTAGCGGGTCTCGGCGATGGCCGGGTGTACCGGATGATCCGGGCCCTGGCCACCGCGCTCAAGCAGCTGCAGGTTGCGGTCCAGGTGGCGGGCGCTGGTCAGCAGAATATTGTGCAGGTCGTCCTCTGGCAGGTGCATCGAGCACGAGGCGCTGACCAGGATGCCGTCCTTGGTGAGCATGCGCATGGCCTGTTCGTTGAGGCGGCGGTAGGC
The DNA here is from genome assembly GCF_015680235.1 of Pseudomonas guariconensis. Classification (GTDB taxonomy): domain Bacteria; phylum Pseudomonadota; class Gammaproteobacteria; order Pseudomonadales; family Pseudomonadaceae; genus Aquipseudomonas; species Aquipseudomonas guariconensis_A. The sequence goes on along the minus strand of NZ_JADLJL010000005.1, from coordinate 134,195 downwards.
GGCCTCGCCGTTCTTCAGGTCCTTCTTGCGTTTGATGAAGGCGGGTGGGTCGGCGATGATCACGTCGAAACGCTCCTCGGCCGCCTTCAGCTCGCGCAGGGCCTCGAACACGTCGCCTTCGATGCAGGTCAGCTTCTCGGCGATGCCGTTGAGCGCCGCGTTGCGCTCCACGCCATCGAGGGCAAAGCCCGAGGCATCCACGCAGAACACTTCGCTGGCGCCGAATGCGCCGGCCTGTACGCCCCAGCCACCGATGTAGCTGAACAGGTCCAGCACGCGCTTGCCCTTCACGTACGGAGCCAGGCGCGCGCGATTCATGCGGTGGTCGTAGAACCAGCCGGTCTTCTGGCCGTCACGCACCGGCGCCTCGAACTTCACACCGTTTTCTACCAGCGGCACCCAGTCCGGTACTTCGCCATAGACTGTCTCGACGTAGCGTTCCAGGCCTTCGGCATCGCGGGCGGCGGAGTCGTTCTTGAACAGGATGCCGCTGGGCTTGAGCACCTGCACCAGGGCGGCGACCACGTCGTCCTTGTGGGCTTCCATGGTGGCCGAGGCCAGCTGGACTACCAGGATGTCGTGGAAGCGATCGACCACCAGGCCCGGCAGCAGGTCGGAGTCGCCGTAGACCAGGCGGTAGCAGGGCTGGTCGAACAGGCGTTCGCGCAGGGACAGGGCGACGTTCAGGCGGTGCACCAGCAGCGACTTGTCCAGCGGCAGCTTGGCGTCGCGCGACAACAGGCGGGCGCAGATCAGGTTGTTGGGGCTGACCGCCACCACGCCCAGCGGTTTGCCGGTGGCCGTCTCGAGGATCGCCTGCTGGCCGGCGCGCAGGCCTTGCAGCGGGGTCGCGGCGACGTCGACTTCATTGCTGTAGACCCACAGGTGGCCGGCGCGCAGGCGGCGGTCGGCATTGGCTTTGAGGCGAAGGCTGGGCAGGGACATGACGTCGCTCCGGGAAAAAAGAGCGGGATTATAGCGTGTTGGCCGAGGCGTGGGCGGTGGCCCTGTCGGGATTTCAACGCGCTTGAAGGCCCAATCGCCGGCAAGCCGGCTCCCACAAGTTGCTCTGTTCCTTGAGTCTGCGAGATCCCTGTAGGAGATTACCCAGCCCTTCGGGCTGCGCTGTCGCGCAGAGGACAAGCTGCTAGCGCCACCTTCTGTGGGAGCGGGCTTGCCCCGCGATCAAGGGCGAAGCCCTTGCCAGGCGACGGTGATATCGGGCCCGGCCCAATCGCGGGACAAGCCCGCTCCCACAGGGCCTACGAAATCAAATAGTTATGCGTTGTTCTATGAGAGCCGGCTCCCACAAGTTGCTCTGTTCCTTGAGTCCGCGAGATCCCTGTAGGAGATTACCCAGCCCTTCGGGCTGCGCTGTCGCGCAGAGGACAAGCTGCTAGCGCCACCTTCTGTGGGAGCGGGCTTGCCCCGCGATCAAGGGCGAAGCCCTTGCCAGGCGACGGTGATATCGGGCCCGGCCCAATCGCGGGACAAGCCCGCTCCCACAGGGCCTGCGAAATCAAATAGTTATGCGTTGTTCTATGAGAGCCGGCTTGCCGGCGATCAGGGGCTCAGGCCGCCAGGGCCTTGACCAACTGTTCGCTGAACGCCGGGATGTCATCAGGCTTGCGGCTGGTGATCAGGTTGCCGTCGACCACCACTTCCTCGTCCACCCAGTTGCCGCCGGCGTTGCGGATGTCGTCCTGCAGGGTCTTGTAGCTGGTCAGCCGGCGTCCCTGGGCCAGTCCGCACGACACCAGCAACCAGGCGCCGTGGCAGATCACCGCCAGCGGCTTGTTGGCCGAGTCATGGCTCTTCACCAGTTTTTGCGCCGCCGGGATGATTCGGATGGTGTCTGAGTTCTGTACCCCGCCTGGCAGTACCAAGGCATCGTAGAGGTCGAGGCTGGCCGCTTCGAAGGTGGCATCCACGGCAAACTCCTCCGCGGGTTTGTCATGGTTCCAGCCGCGCACGCTGCCCTCTTTGTCGCTCAGGATGTCGACCACCGCACCGTTGCGTTCCAAGGCCTCGCGCGGGCCGGTGAGCTCCGCCTGCTCGAAGCCGTCGGTCACCAGGAAAGCCACGCGCTTGCCGTTGAGTGTTGCGCTCATGGGAGTGTTCTCCTATTTCGGGATGGGCCTGTGAAAGGAGGCCTGCAAGGCATGGGGAAAGTTCCGACGTAACGCGCCAGTGGGTGCCCCGCCGGGCGGACGAGGGTAGAATTCGTCGTCCTTACCAAGTGTGCGCCCCATGTCCCAGGAACTCAGCCCCGAACAGATCCAGCAAGCCCTGCAAGGGATCAGCATTCCACCGCAGCCGCAGATCATGGTCGACCTGCAGTTCGAGCAGTACATGCCCGACCCGGACCTGGAGACCATCGCCCGGCTGATCGCTCAGGATCCGGGGCTGTCCGGTGCCTTGCTCAAGCTGGTGAACTCGCCGTACTTCGGCCTGGCCAACAAGATCGGCTCGATCCAGCGCGCGGTGAACTTGTTGGGCAGCCGCTCGATCATCAACCTGATCAACGCCCAGTCGATCAAGGGCGAGATGAGCGACGAAACCATCGTGACCCTCAACCGCTTCTGGGACACCGCCCAGGACGTGGCCATGACCTGCCTGACCCTGGCCAAGCGCACGGGTATCCAGGCGGTGGACGAAGCCTACACCCTGGGCCTGTTCCATGATTGCGGCGTGCCTTTGATGCTCAAGCGCTTCCCCGATTACATGGGGGTGCTGGAAGCGTCTTATGCCAACGCCGGCATGGACACGCGAGTGGTGGACACGGAAAACCGCATCTTCAACACCAACCATGCGGTGGTGGGCTATTTCACCGCCAAGTCCTGGCGCCTGCCGGAGCACATCAGTTCGGCGATCGCCAACCACCACAACGCCTTGGCGATCTTCCGCGACGAGTCTTCGCGCAACACCCCGCTCAAGAACCTGCTGGCGGTGCTGAAGATGGCCGAGCACATCTGCGCATCCCACCGGGTGCTGGGCAACCAGGCCCAAGACCATGAGTGGAACGTGGTCGGCCCGCTGGTGCTCGACTACATCGGGTTGTCGGAGTACGACTTCGAACACCTCAAGCAAACCATTCGCGAACTGGGCGGGCACTGACACCATGCCGGAACTACCTGAAGTCGAGACAACCCGGCGTGGCATCGCGCCGTACCTGGAAGGCCAGCGGGTCAGCCGTGTGCTGGTGCGCGACCGGCGCCTGCGCTGGCCAATCCCCGAGGACCTGGACGTTCGCCTGTCCGGGCAGCGCATCGTCACCGTGCAGCGGCGCGCCAAGTATTTGCTGATCAATGCCGAGGTGGGCACCTTGATCAGCCACTTAGGGATGTCGGGCAACCTGCGTCTGGTAGAGCAAGGCCTGCCGGTGGGCAAGCACGAGCATGTGGATATCGAGCTGGAGTCGGGGTTGGCGCTGCGCTACACCGACCCGCGCCGTTTCGGCGCCATGCTCTGGAGCCTGGACCCGCTCAACCATGAGCTGCTGGTGCGCCTGGGCCCGGAGCCACTGACCGACCTGTTCGATGGCGAGCGTTTGTTCCAGCTGTCCCGCGGGCGGTCCATGGCGGTCAAGCCGTTCATCATGGACAACGCCGTGGTGGTGGGCGTGGGCAACATCTACGCCACCGAGGCGCTGTTCGCGGCCGGCATCGACCCACGCCGCGAAGCCGGGGGGATTTCCCGGGCCCGCTACCTGAAGCTGGCGATCGAGATCAAGCGCGTGCTGGCCGCGGCGATCGAGCAAGGCGGGACCACGCTTCGCGATTTCATCGGCGGCGATGGGCAGCCGGGGTATTTCCAGCAGGAGCTGTTCGTCTACGGGCGCGGCGGGCAGCCGTGCAAGGTCTGCGGCACGACATTGCGGGAAGTGAAGCTGGGGCAGCGGGCGAGCGTCTATTGCCCACGCTGCCAGCGCTGAATTGGCAGGCCCAATCGCCGGCAAGCCGGCTCCCACAGGGGCCGCAATTTAGCTGGCTACCACATAGGCCGCAATTCAGCCTTGTAAGAGCCGGCTTGCCGGCGATTGGGCCCTGCAGGCTGGCCTGGGCTCAGGCCTTGCCGGTGATGCGCTTGTACTTTTCCATCAGCTCGTCGTGGGTCTCCGGGTGGGCTTCATCCAGAGGGATGCAGTCGACCGGGCAGACCTGCTGGCACTGCGGCTCGTCATAGTGGCCTACGCACTGGGTGCACAGGTTGGGGTCGATCACGTAGATCTCTTCGCCTTGGGAGATGGCCGCGTTCGGGCACTCGGGTTCGCAGACGTCGCAGTTGATGCAATCGTCGGTGATGATCAGGGACATGGGGGCTCCGGCCGGGGCTCTTGGCCCGGGCATGTATCAAACCAGTGGGCACAATTGTGCCGCATTCGCGCCCGCTGTGCACGCGGGCGCGATGATCAGGCAGTGGCGGTCACTTTTTGAAGCGTTCGGTCAGCGCCTCGGCCACCACCGGGTGGACGAACTTGCTGATGTCGCCGCCCAGCGCGGCGATTTCCCGGACCAGGGTCGAGGAAATGAACGAGTAGCGCTCCGAAGGCGTCAGGAACAGGCTCTCGACGTCAGGTGCCAGCTGCCGGTTCATGTTGGCCAGCTGGAACTCGTACTCGAAGTCCGACACCGCGCGCAGGCCGCGCAGGAACACGTTGGCACCTTGCTCCTTGGCGAAGTGCGCCAGTAGGCTGGAAAAACCGATGACTTCGACATTGGGCAGGTGCTTGGTGACCTCACGGGCCAGTTCCACGCGTTGTTCCAGAGGGAACAGCGGGTTTTTCTTCGGGCTGGCCGCCACCGCGATGATCACATGGTCGAACAGACGCGAGGCGCGCTCGACCAGGTCGCCATGGCCTTTGGTAATGGGGTCGAAAGTACCCGGGTACAACACTCGGTTCATCGCGTCATCCTGGCTGGAGTGCGTTGGGGAGTCGGATGGTAGCGCAGCGACTGCGCCCGGCCAAGTCGCGCGGCTGATTGGGGGCACTATAGACAGCCTGCCCGTGGCTTGTCATGCGCCCTGTGCCAATCGGCTGGCCAAGGCATCGCTGAGCAAGGCGCAAAGCGCATAGACCGACAGCTGCGGGTTGGCACCGATGCTGGTGGGGAAGAGCGAGCCGTCATGGATCGACAGGTTCTCCAGCTGGTGATGCCGGCCAAGGCTGTCGCACACCGCCTGGCGCGGGTCTTCGCCCAAGGCGCAACCGCCCATCACATGGGCACTGCCTAGCTTGGTTCGGAAGGGCTCCAGGCGCAGCTCGTCGATCATCGCCAGGGTTGGGCGCAGTTCACCGGCGAAGCGGGCATCGCTGTGTATCGGCATCACCCGCACAGCGCCGGCGGCGAACTGGATCTGCGCCATGCTCCGGTAGGCCCGGCACAGGCCATCGCGCAGGTAGTCGGTGAGCGGGTAGTCGAGCACGGGCGAGCTGTCGCCGCGCAGCTCCACCTGGCCGCCCCGGCTTTGCGGGTGGAAGCCGTCGCGCAGGAGCGCCAGCATCATATGGGTGTGGGGCAGTTCGGCCATGCGCCGGGCGTTTTCCTGGCCATGGGCGCCCAGCAGGGTACTGGCCAGGGCCGGGTGCAGCGGGGGCACTTCCAGTTTGTAGCCGATCGGCCCGTCGATACCCCCCTGCCATTGGAACTGGTCGCTGTAGATCGACTGGGGGGCACCGTAGTAGGGGTCGATGCGATCGGCGAACACGGCCGCGCTGAAATTGACCAGGTGCAGGAAGGTGCGCTTGCCCAGGCGCTGGTGCGGGTCGGGCGCTTCGGAGCGCAGCAGCAACCCTGGGCTGTTGATGCCGCCGCCGGCCAGGACATAGTGCCGGGCCCGTACACGGACCTGATGCCCGTTCGGCTGTACACCCTGGCTGTCGAGCGCCTGGCACAGCAGTTGGGAGATGCGTTCGCCGTTGTGCTCCAAGCGCTGCGCACGGGCCAGGTACAGCAGCTCGCCGCCTTGGTCGAGGGTCGCCGGGATGCGGGTCACCAGCATCGACTGCTTGGCATTGACCGGGCAACCCATGCCGCAATAGCCCAGGTTGCGGCAGCCGCGCACATTACGCGGGATCACCGCCCAGCGGTAGCCGAGTGCCTCGCAGCCACGGCGCAGCACATCGTTGTTGGCGTTGGGCGGCATGATCCAGGGCGTGATACCAAGGTCCTGTTCCACGCGTTCGAACCAGGGACGCAGTGCTTCGCTGTCCAGCCCCTTCACGTTGTGTTCGCGCGCCCAATGCTCGAGGGTTTGCGCAGGCGTGCGAAAGCTCGACGTCCAGTTCACCAGGGTGGTACCGCCCACGGCGCGGCCCTGGAGGATGGTGATGGCGCCATCCTTGCTCATGCGCCCAAGCCCTTCTTGGTAGAGGTGGGCGTAGGCCTCGTTTTCCAGCAGGTGGAAGTCGCTGCTGGTCTTGAGCGGGCCCTCTTCGATCAACAGCACCTTGAAGCCTGCGGCGCTGAGGATTTGCGCGCTGGTGGCGCCGCCTGCGCCGCTGCCGATCACGGCGACGTCCGCCTCCAGCGTCAGGTCCTGGCTCAGGCGCGAGCCATCATGGGTGATCCAGCCGCGGGCAAGGCCTTGGCGAAACGGGTCGGTCGTAGGCATTCGGGGATGCTCTTGTGGTTATGGGTCAGATCTTCGGCGGCCCTGGGTAGCCACAGGCGGCCCAGGCTTCGGGGCGCTCGTACCAGGCCATCAGCAGCAATTGCAGCAGCGAGGCGTGGCCCATGCGCAGTAGGTCCAGCGAACTGTTGCTCCAGCGGCGCAAGAAGGCATTCACCTGGGCCGGGCTGGCAGTTTCCCAATGGCCCCAGATGCCTGTCAGCGGGCCACGGGTCAGCGGCAGGCTGAGCACGTCGAACAGCTGGCGGGTGAGTTTGAGCATCTGCGGCGACAGTGCCGCCAGGGTGTGGTCCAGGCTGTGCAGCACCAACGGCGTGGAGGCCTGGGTGCCGGCGAGCACCACAGGTATCAGTGCATTGAGCATCGGCAGGTCATCGTCGCGCAGCACGCGCAAGCCCGCCGCCGGCGCTTGGGGCGCGCAACCGACCAGGCTGGCGGTGGCAAGGAAGGCGCTGGCGCCGAGGCTGAAGGCAAGCAGGTCACGGCGGTGCATGGCAGGGCCTCGCTCAGCGGATGAACAGTTTGAAGACCAGGCGCTGCAAGGCTTTGCCATAAGGCGGGTAGATCAGCCGGGCGGCGTTCAAGCGCTGCTTGGCCAGCACCGCCTTGGCCTTGCTGAAGGTCAGGAACCCCTCGTGCCCATGGTAATGGCCCATGCCGGAGGCGCCGATACCGCCGAATGGCAGGTCGTCCTGGGCGACGTGCAACAGGGTGTCGTTCAGGCATACGCCACCAGAATGGGTATGGCGCAGCACATGGGCCTGCTCGCCACGGTCATACCCGAAGTAGTACAGCGCCAATGGTCGTGGGCGTTGCTGGACATAGGCCAATGCCTGTTCGAGGGTGTCGTAGGGCACCAGCGGCAGCAGCGGGCCGAAGATTTCGTCCTGCATCACCTGCATATCATCGCTTGCCTCCAGCACCAGATGGGGTGGCAGGCGTCGGCCCTGGCGGGGTTCGCCGGGGTAGAGGTCGAGCACCCGGGCACCCTTGTCACGGGCGTCGGCCAACAGGTGTTCCAAGCGTTGCAGTTGCCGCGGGTTGATGATGGCGCTGTAGTCGGGGTTGTCGGCAATGCGTGGGTACAGCCGGTGCACGGCGCGCCGGTAGGCTTCGGCAAAGGCGTCGAGGCGCTCGCCGGGCACCAGCACATAGTCGGGCGCTACGCAGGTCTGGCCGGCATTGACCAGCTTGCCGAAGGCGATGCGCTCGGCTGCGGTGTCCAGCGGTACGCTGCCGGAAACGATCGCCGGCGATTTGCCGCCCAGTTCGAGGGTGACCGGGGTGAGGTTCTGTGCCGCGGCCGACATGACATGACGGCCTACGGTGGTGGCGCCTGTGAACAGCAGGTGGTCGAAAGGCAGGCGGGAAAAGGCCTGGCCAACCTCCACCTCGCCGAGCACGACGCTGACCAGGTCGCTGGGGAATACGCGCTCGAGCAGGGCCTTGAGCAGCAACCCGGTGGCTGGCGTGGCTTCGCTGAGCTTGAGCATCACCCGGTTGCCGGCGGCCAGGGCGCCGGTCAGCGGGCCGATGGCCAGGAGCAACGGGTAGTTCCAGGGCACGATGACCCCTACCACACCCAAGGGCTGGTAGAGCACCTGGGCGCGGGCCGGCTGGAAGGCCAGGCCGACCTGGCGCCGCGAGGGTTTCATCCAGCGATACAGGTGTCGCTCGGCATGGCGAAGCCCTTGGACGGACGGCAGCAATTCGGCCAGCAAGGTCTCGTCGGCACTGCGGCCTTCGAAGTCGCGATCAATCGCCTCGATCAACGGCTGTTGGTGCTCCAGCAACAGCTCGCGCAGGCTTTTCAGCCATTGCCGGCGCTGGGCCGCCGGGGGCATCGGGTTCGCGGCGAAGGCGGTGCGCTGGGCGGCGAACGTCGCCTGCAGGTCGCGGTCAGAATGCACAGGAGGCTGGGTGATTGGCGAGTTCATGGCGGCTCCGCGAAGGTGCGTGATGGCTAGAGCCTATACTCTAGTTTTTGCCTTGTGCAGCCCAGCAGGGGCAGGGAATTGAATTATTTATTGGCAGCAGGCTGTCGGAGCGGGTTTATCTGCGGATATCTCGGGTGCCGCGATCAAACACCACACAAACCATCGGTACATCCTTTGGCCGATACGCCGTAAGATGAAGCATCGCAGAACATGGAGCTGAGCATGGCCCCGCGCATGAAGACCCGAGAGCGCATCGTGCAGAACAGCCTGGAGCTGTTCAACCAGCAGGGCGAACGCAGCGTCAGCACCAACCACATTGCCGCGCACATGGAAATATCGCCCGGCAACCTGTACTACCACTTCCCTAACAAGCAGGCGATCATCGCCGTGCTGTTCAGCCAGTACGAAGAGCTGGTGGACAGCTTCCTGCGCCCGCCCCAGGGCCGGGTCGCTACGGTCGAAGACAAGCGTTTCTACCTCAAGGCCCTGCTGGCCGCGATGTGGAACTACCGTTTCCTGCACCGCGACCTCGAGCACCTGCTGGAGAGCGACCCTGAGTTGGCGGCCCGTTATCGGCGCTTCTCCCAGCGCTGCCTGCAGCAGGCCCAGGCCATCTACCGGGGCTTTGTCGACGCCGGCATCCTGGCGATGGACGCAGCGCAGATCGAATCGCTGACCATCAACGCCTGGATCGTCCTGACGTCCTGGGTGCGTTTTCTCAGTACCACCCGCGAGCACTCCGCCCACCTGGGCGAAGAGGCCTTCAAGCGCGGGGTCTACCAGGTACTGTTGCTGGAGCTGGGCTTCGTCACGCCCAGTGCCCGGGCTGCCGTGGACGCCCTTTGCGATGAGTTCCACGTTCCTTTCAACCAGGCCCTGGAGCAGTGAGCCGGGGTCTTTCGTGCCATCGATCAGGAGATTGTCATGCCCCTTGCGCAATTGATCACCCCACCACAGTTGGCCGAGCGCTTGGACGCGCCGGGGTTGGTGATCCTCGATTGTCGTTTTGCCTTGGAGGATGTGGATTACGGCCAGCGCAGCTATGCCCAGGGGCATATCGCCGGTGCGCACTTCGCTGACCTGGAGCGTGACCTGAGCGGGCCGGTGGTCAAGGGCCACACGGGGCGTCATCCATTGCCCGACCCACAGCGGCTGGTGGAGCGCCTGCGCGAATGGGGTGTGGATAACGACAGCCAGGTGGTGCTGTACGACGACGGCCCTGGTGCATTCGCCGCCCGCGCCTGGTGGTTGCTGGCTTGGCTGGGCAAGCGCGATGGGGTATTGATCCTCGATGGTGGCCTGAAGGCCTGGCACGCAGCGCATCTGCCGTTGAGCCTGGACCCTCCGGCCCGACGCGAAGGGACCTTCACCGGCACGCCGGACATGAAGTTGCTGATCGACGCCGAGCACCTGGCCAAGCGTCTGGACAAGCCGGAGCTGACCCTGATCGATGCCCGCGGTCTGCCGCGTTTTCGCGGCGAGGTCGAGCCGATCGACCCGGTGGCCGGGCATATCCCTGGCGCCCAGTGCGCAGCGTTCACCGACAACTTGGGGCCGGATGGGCGTTTTCTGCCTGTGGAGCAACTCAAGCAACGCTTTGCGGAAAAACTCGCAGGGCGGGCGCCGGAACAACTGGTGGCCTATTGCGGTTCAGGTGTGACCGCATGCCACAACCTGTTCGCCCTGGCGTTGGCGGGGTATCCATTGGGGCGGCTGTATGCCGGATCGTGGAGTGAGTGGATCAACGACCCGTCGCGTGGTGTGGCCAGGGGGGACTGAGCACGCTCCGATCGCCGGCAAGCCGGCTCCCACCGGTACTTCGCCAACCACACCCTGTGAGAGCGGGCTTGTCCCGCGATCAAGGGCGAAGCCCTTGCTTGGTGGCGGTGATAGCGGGCCTGGCCCAATCGCGGGGCAAGCCCGCTCCCACAGGCCCTGTGTACGCTTGTTGCGGGAGGTCACCCAGCCCTTTGGGCTGCGCTGTCGAGCAAAGAACAAACGGCCAGTGCTGACCCTCTGTGGGAGATTCTATGGTTGTGGGCAAGCCGGCTCCCACTGGTGCAGCGCCAACCACACCCTGTGGGAGCGGGCTTGTCCCGCGATCAAGGGCGAAGCCCTTGCTTGGTGGCGGTGATAGCGGGCCCGGCCCAATCGCGGGGCAAGTCGGAACGCCGCACCGCCGCTCCTACAAGGGCCCGCAAAGGTTATTGACTGTTCTAGGGGGCCGGCTTGGCGGCGATTCTGCTCTGAAGCTCAAGCCCCTTCGGCCAGCCATTGCGGGATCCTGCGCTCCAGGTAATACCCTGGGTTGCGCAGGCTCCCCTCGACAAACCCCACATGCCCGCCGCATGCGTGCAGCTCGAATTCGGTCTGCGGCGCCAGCTCCTCCCTGCCCGGCAGGCTATGCCTGAACACGAACGGGTCATCGCTGGAATGGATGATCAACGTTGGCGTACGGTTCTCGCCCAGGTAATAGCGGCTCGACGCACGCCGATAGTAGTCGTTCGCGTCGCGAAAACCATTGAGCGGCGCCGTGACCTTGCCGTCGAAATCCCAGAAGGTGCGTAGATTGCGCAACGACCCCAGCCTTTCCAGTTCGGCCAGGCGTTCGGCGTGGCCATTGTCACGGAAATGCCGCTGTTTCTGCTGTACGTATGCGCGCATCTCGCGCATGAAATGTGCCTGGTAAACCCGGGAAAACCCCATGCCGATACGGTCGGCGCACTGGTCCAGGCGAAACGGCACCGACACGGCAACTGCCGCTTCCAGTTGGCTGGCCGAGCCACTTTCGCCCAGGTACTTGAGCAGTACGTTGCCCCCCAGCGAATAGCCCACTGCATACAGGGGCGCCAGTGGCCGTTGGGCGCGCAGGTGGCGAATGGCTTCGGCCAGGTCCTCGCTGGCACCGGAGTGATAACTGCGCGCCAACAGGTTCGGCTCGCCGGAGCAACCACGCCAGTTCACCGCGACACTGGCCCAGCCACGTGCGTGCAAGGCCTGTTGCAGGCCTTTCACATAGGGCGAGTGGGACGAGCCGGTCAGGCCGTGCAATACCAGCACCAGCGGCGTATCGGCTTGGTGCGGGCCATGCCAGTCAAGGTCGAGGAAATCGCCATCGGCGAGCCACAGGCGTTCACGGGTACGCGGCAGGTCTGCAAGCTTGCGCCACAACGGCCCCCACAACGTCTGCAGATGGGGGTTGGCGAGGCCTGTGGCGGGAACGAAACGGGGTGGGGCAGGGTTTGGCATGCTAGGCGGCTCGTGTTGTGCCTGCCTAGCTTGCCATGAAGTGTTGCCTAGGGTGAGGCCGGTTCGCCAATGGTCGGTAGTGGCTGCTGGTCGACGGCCGGGCCGGCGGTCACGATAAACGCTTCGTTCAGGTTCATGCCACGGGCGACTTGGCGGATGTTCTCGGGTTCAAGTACCGCGAGCTTATCCAGGTAGTGGGCCAATTGATCGGCGGGATGTTTCCGGTGGCCGAGTATCGTCAGGCCTTTGGCGAGTGCAGCACTGTCGGCCATGAGACGCAGCAGTTGGCCTGCAAAATGGTTGAGGGCGAATTCACATTCGGCTTTGGTCGGCCCCTGCTCGCCGAAACACTTGATCAGGTCCAATACCAAGGCCAGGGAGGCATCTCGGTATGCTGGCCTGGTGTCCCAGATGATGTGCCACAGGCAACCTGCATCCCTCGACACCAGTACAGACTGGATGGAGTAGGTCAGGCCGCGTCGCAGACGCAGTTCTGTGGTCAAACGTGATTCGAAGTTAGCGCCCAACATCTTGTCGACCATCAACAATGCTGGGTAGTCCGTATCGGTGGGATAGGCGCGTAGTGGCAGGGTCAGCCATATCCTGGTGTTGGAGCTGGGTTGCTCCAAGTGCACGGTCTGCCCCTTGGTAATGGGTAAAGGAGGGGGTGTGATGGCCATCCAGTGTTGCGGCAGCGCCTGTACGAGAGGCGCGATGAGGGTTTCGGCTTCCTCGAGTGACAAGTCGCCGACCAGGCCTATCTCCAGGTTCCCGGAACCATACGCTTGCCTATGGAAGGTCGCGACCTGTTCCGGCGTAATCCTGGCGAGGCCTTCTGTTGTACCGGTATGCCCAGTGGCATAGGGGTGTCCGGCGAACATGTGCGCCTCTATCGTGCCTAACAGCATCGCGTCCACGTCGTTCGAAGCCTTCTGTTCGTCGAGCAGGCGCTTGCGAGCAGCCGAGAAATCGGGAGGTCCAAAGGCCGGTCTAGCGATCATTTGCGTGACCAACTGCATCACGCGGGCGCGCAGAGCAGGCAGGCTCAAGCCGCGAAGCATGAACATCGTGTAATCGCGGGTGATGTTATGTTCCATGATCGCCCCGACCCCTTGTAACTGCTCGGCGACCCGAGCACCATCCAGTAGCTCGAATGTCAGGGCTGCCAGGCCCGGCTTGTCGCCATCAAAGGCGCTTCCGGCCTTGAAGCGCAGTACCAGGTCGAACATCGGCCGGTCACGGTTCGCGATGAGCTGGACATGGGCTCCTTCTGCGGTATGCCATTGATGTATGTCGTGCGTTGGCGGCTGGATTCGCTGCAGATCCAGACCCTGGGTCGAGCTCAGTTGGTCCAGCGCCACGGTGAAGCTGTGATCAGTCATCTGGGCGCACGTAGAAGACGTACCGTTCATACGGGTTCTCCTCGCTGCAGGTAAGTCGTGGTCAAACGGTCGCGGTGCAGGTATCGGGCTGCAACCTGTTGCAAGGTCGAACTGGACAGGTTCCGGATGATGCGCGGTGCCTCTGCCAGGCTGGCTGGGTCCAGCCCGGCCGCCGCTGCATGACCGATGCGCGTTGCTTGCTTGTCGATATCGGCCTGAGCGTAGAGCTCACGGGCAAGCAGCCGTAGTTTTTCGCGCTCAAGCACTTCGTCCGGCAAGGCTGTGGTTCGAAGCTCGTCGATAAGGTTCCAGATTTCGAGCGCAGCCTCCTGGGCGGTAAGCGTGTTCGCAGCGAGGGTTGCCTCGATGCCCAACAAGGTATCTCCCCGCATCTGATAGTCGTAGGTGACCTTGCTCGATGTGAGAACGGGCCTGTCTCGGGTCAGGCGCCTGTAAAGCAGGGCGTTGGACTCGGTACCCAGGATACTTTCGAGCACAAGCAGTGCCAGGGCGACTTCCTGTGATGGGGCGCTCGCCAGGCTGGGCACGTTGAAGGACATGAGCAGGCCGTCTTCAAGTCTCGGATCGACCAATTGCTGGCTACGCGCCTGAAGCGTTGCGCTGTATCGAATCAGAGGTCGGTCCCACAGGGGGGCAGGGGGTATCGGGGCAAAGTAAGTATCCACATGCCGACGAAGGTCCTGCAGGCTGGCCGCACCCACGACGACGAGTGTTGCGTTATTGGGGTGATACCAGGTGCGGTACCAGGTGCGTACCGTTTCCAGGTCTGTTTGGGCAAGGTCGATGGCATGACCGAAGATGGATGCTGCGTAAGGGGTGCCGTCGTAGGCGAGCTTTCGATGGCGTTCTTCTGCCCACTCAAGCGCTGAATGATCAACGTTAAAGCGGCGTTCAGCATCGACTGTAAGGACCTCCAGCTCGAATTCCGATTGGCCGAACGATGCACCGGTCATGGCATCGGCCATCAGTTCCAAGCCAACTGGCAGCCTTGCGGCAGGCAAGGTCATTTCAAACGCAGTCGAGTCATCATAGGTAGTGGCATTGGCTATGCCGCCCAGCTGCGCGATCAAGCGTGAATATTGACCGTTAGGAAGCTTGCTGCTTCCTTGGAAGATCAGATGCTCCAGCAGATGCGATAAGTTCGAGTGGCCTGGTGGTTCATCGCTCGTGCCGACGTGATACCAGAGTTGAACCGCGACCAAAGGGGCGGTGTGGTTCTCGCACAAATAGACCGAAAGGCCATTTTCCAGCCTGAAGTGGTGGAGGGATGGCGGCTTGGCGGCCACCAGTGCATCCAGGCTGACGGAGATCGTCTGGGCATCTGAGGGGGGATTCATCACTGAAGTGCTCCGTTAGGACAATAAGCCGGAGCAGCTTCAGTGAAAGGCGGTGCCCGCCTGCGTTACATAGTTAGGCCGGGCGGGTATCAGCCGCGTTGCCAGAGGGCGTAATGCACCTGGCCGGTCTTCTTCTCCCGGTGCAGGCGCCAGTTGCCGGGCATCTGCAGAGAGGAGGGCGCGGCTTCGCTCTCGGTGTAGATCCAGGCTTGGCCTCGTAGCCACTGGTTCTGTTCGAGCAGGTTGCAGGTATCGGCCAGTAGGTCCTGGTGGAAGGGCGGGTCGAGGAACACCACGTCGAACTGATGCTTCGCTGTGTTCTGCAGGTAGCGCAAGGCATCGGTCTGCAGGATCTGGCCGCGTGGGCAGCGCAGGATCTCCAGATTGTTCTTCAGGTTGGCGATGGCCGCCGGGTTGCTGTCCAGGGCCACGGCATCCTCGGCCCCGCGGGACAAGGCTTCGAGCACCAGGGCGCCACTGCCGGTGAAGGCATCCAGCACCAGGGCACCCTCGATATGGGGCGCCAGCCAGTTGAACAGGGTTTCGCGCACGCGGTCTGGCGTCGGGCGCAGGCCTTCGCCTTCAGGCACGGCCAGGCGACGGCTGCGCCACTCGCCGGCGATGATGCGCAGGTGACCTTGCCCTTTGCTGTGGGCCGGGCCCGGGCGGGCGGTGTGGGTTGGCTTGGCCATTAGTGCTCCGGTACGCCAAGCGGTTGCTCGGCGGGTTTGTCAGTGGGCGGTGGCAGCGGTTTTTGCGCCACGGTCGGGCCGACAGTGACGATCACCAGCTTGTCCACGGCCAGGTGCTTGTTCATCGCTGCCTTGACCTGCTCGACGGTCAGGGCCTGGGACTGTTGCATGAAGTCCTCCAGCCAGGTCAGCGGCAGGTTGTAGAAGCCGATAGCACCCAGCTGACCAACGATGCTCGAGTTGCTGGCGTTGGACAACGGGAAGCTGCCGGCCAGCTCGCGCTTGGCATCGTCCAGCTCTTGCTGGGTGGGACCGTGCTTGAGGTAGTCGGCGAGAATGTCCTGGACCAGCTTGAGGGTCCCTTCGCTGAGTTCGGCGCGGGTCTGCAGGTTGATCATGAACGGGCCGCGTACCTGCATCGGGCTGAAGGCCGAATAGACGCCGTAGGTCAGGCCGCGTTTCTCGCGTACTTCGCTCATCAGGCGAGTGCCGAAGGCACCGCCGCCGAGGATCTGGTTACCCAAGGACAGGGCGGCCCAGTCCGGGTCCTGGCGGTCGATGCCCATCTCGGCGAGCATCAGGTGAGTCTGCTTGGTCGGGAAGTCGATGTGGGTCAGGCCCGGTTTGGGTTCGACAGGCTCGGTGGGCTTGGGCAGCGCCGGGCCCTTGGGCAGGCCGGCGGATACCTGGGCGGCGATGGCTTCGGCTTCGGCGCGGCTGAGATCGCCGACCAGGGCGATGACCGCGTTGCCAGCCGTATAGGCCTTGGCGTGGAAGGCGCGCAGTTGCTCCAGGGTGATGCCCGGAATGCTCTGGGCGGTGCCGTCGCTCGGGTGGGCGTAGGGGTGGTCGCCGTAGAGCTTGGCGAACAAGGCCTTGCCGGCGATCTTGCCCGGGTTCTGTTTCTCGTATTCGAAACCGGCCAGCAGCTGGTTCTTGATGCGCTTGAGGGCATCCTCGGGGAAGGTCGGCTTGCCCACCACCTCGGCGAACAGTTTCAGGGCCGGCTCGCGCTTGTCCGCAGTGCTGAGGCTGCGCAGCGTGGCCACGGCCATGTCACGGTACGAGCCGTTGCCGAAATCCGCCCCCAGGCTTTCGAAGCCCTGGGCGATGGCGGTGACGTCCTTGCCGGCCACGCCTTCGTTGAGCATGGCGTTGGTCAGCGTCGCCAGGCCTGGCACGTCGCCGTCCTGGCTGCTGCCGGCGGCGAAGGTCAGGCGTAGGTCGAACATCGGCAGTTCGCGCGCCTCGACGAACAATACCCGGGCGCCTTCGACGGTGTTCCAGTTCTGGATGTTCAGCGTGCGCCGGCTGGGCGCCTTGCCGTCCAGCTCGGCCAAGGACTGCAGGGTATTGGCCGGGCGGGCCGCCGGCGCCTTGCCTTCGGCAGGGCTGCCCGACTGCGCCGGACGGGCCAGGACGAGGGCCAGGGCCACCACCACGGCGATGATGCCGAGGCCAAGCAGGGTATAGCGGGGGGCGCTGCGATCACTCATGAGCGGACTCCTCGGGCAGTACATGGGCAACGCTCAGGCGTTCGCGGGTGAAGTAGGTGCGTGCGGCGTCCTGGATGTCCTGCGGGGTCACGCGCTTGAGCTCGTCCAGTTCGCTGTCGATCAGCTTCCAGGACAGGCCCACGGTTTCCAGCTGGCCGATGGTGGTGGCCTGGCTGCTGATGGAGTCGCGGTCGTAGACCAGGCCGGCGATCACCTGGGCGCGCACGCGCTCGAGCTCCTCGGCGGTAGGCGGCGTGGTCTTGAGTTCATCGAGCAGCTGCCAGATGCCTTTTTCCACGTCGGCGAGGGTCTTTTGCTTCTGCACGTTTGGCGTGGCCGAGATCATGAACAGGCTGTCGCCGCGGGTGAAGGCGTTGTAGCCGGACGACGCACCGGCCACCAGCTCCTGGCCACGCTCCAGGCGGGCCGGCATGCGCGCGCTGTAGCCGCCGTCGAGCAGGGCGGAGATCAGGCGCAGGGCATGGACGGTGCGCGGGTCCTTGGCAGTGGCCAGGCCCGGCACGTTGAAGCCGTAGATCAGGCTGGGCAGCTGGGTGCGCACGTGCAGGGTCAGTTGGCGCAGGCCGGGTTCGGCCAGCTCCAAGGGCAGCTTGGCCGGTGGCACCGCACGCTTGGGGATGGCGCCGAAGTACTTTTGCGCCAGGCCCTTGACCTCCTCGGGGGTGACATCGCCGACCACCACCAGGGTGGCGTTGTTCGGCGCGTACCAGGACTCGTACCAATGACGCAGCTCCTCGACCTTCATGCGGTCCAGATCGGCCATCCAGCCGATGGTCGGCGTGTGGTAGCCGCTGGCCGGGTAGGCCATGGCGCGGAACAGCTCGAACGCCTTGGCGTTGGGCTGGTCGTCGGTGCGCAGGCGGCGTTCTTCCTTGATGACCTCGATCTCGCGGCTGAACTCGTCGGCCGGCAGGCGCAGGCTGGCCAGGCGGTCGGCTTCCAGCTCCAGGGCCACGGGCAGGCGGTCGCGGGCGAGTACCTGGTAATAGGCGGTGTAGTCGTCGCTGGTGAAGGCGTTTTCCTCTGCGCCGAGGTCGCGCAGGATGCGCGAGGCCTCGCCTGGGCCGATCTTGGCACTGCCCTTGAACATCATGTGCTCCAGGGCGTGGGACAGGCCGGTCTGGCCTGGCGTCTCGTAGCTGGAGCCGACCTTGTACCAGATCTGCGAGACCACCACTGGCGCGCGGTGGTCCTCGCGCACGACCACCTTCAGGCCGTTGTCGAGGATGAACTCATGGGTGGGTTGCAGATCGGCGGCCAGGGCCGCGAACGGCAGACAGAGCGTGCCGAGCAACAGGCCAGCGGCGCGGCGGGCTAGAGCATTCATACGTTGGATAACCTGTACGGCGGCCCGCTTGGCTTAGCGTCGGCGGGCCAGGAGGTGCTAGGATACTGATCCGGTTGCCTGGCGACCATGCCTGTCGCCGTTCTGGCCTGCGGGCTTGGCGACAAAATATTGCGCATGAACCAGCCGGATTCAAAATAGTCTGTTCTGCGTTTAGAGAATTCCCGATGCGCCACTGGTGGCCCATCGCTACCCTGAGATAGCCGTCTTCCATGTTTGGTTCCAACGACGACAAAAAAGCGCCGGCCGAGGCTGGC
The DNA here is from genome assembly GCF_015680235.1 of Pseudomonas guariconensis. Taxonomy (GTDB): domain Bacteria; phylum Pseudomonadota; class Gammaproteobacteria; order Pseudomonadales; family Pseudomonadaceae; genus Aquipseudomonas; species Aquipseudomonas guariconensis_A. The sequence goes on along the minus strand of NZ_JADLJL010000005.1, from coordinate 115,825 downwards.
GAGAAGAAAGGCCTGTTCAGCTGGTTTCGCAAGAAGCCGCAGCAACCTGTCGCCGAACAGCCGCAAACCCCTGAACCGCAGGCCGTAGAGCCGGCCGCGCCGCAGGCCCCCGTCGAGCAGCCCGAAGTCGCTCCGGTCGAGCCCGTGGCCCCGGTCGTGCAAGCGCCTGCTCCCGAGCCGGTCGCGTCCGAGCCGCTGCAGGCGCCCCAGCCCGAGCCGGTCGCGTCCATGCCGGTGCAAGCGCCGGCACCGGAGCCCGTGGCGTCCATGCCCCTGCAAACCACGCAACCGGTCGTGGAACCGGCGCTCGAGCCTGCGGCACCGGTCAGCAACCTGGTGTTGCCGGTCGCCGAAGAGCCGGTAGCCCTGGTGCCGGACCTCGAACAGAAGGCCCCGCCAGCCATTCCCGAGCGCCCTGTCGTCGAGCCTGCTCCTGAACCTGAGCCCGAGTCGGCTGCACCGGCACCGGTCGTCACCGAGCAGGCCAAGGTCGGCTTCTTCGCCCGCCTCAAGCAGGGGCTGTCCAAGACCAGCGCCAGCATCGGCGAAGGCATGGCCAGCTTGTTCCTGGGCAAGAAAGCCATCGATGACGACCTGCTCGACGAGATCGAGACCCGCCTGCTGACCGCCGACGTGGGCGTCGAGGCTACCTCGGTGATCGTGCAGAACCTGACCCAGAAGGTCGCCCGCAAGCAGTTGGCCGACGCCGATGCGCTGTACAAGTCGCTGCAGGAAGAACTGGCCGCGCTGCTGCGCCCGGTCGAGCAACCGCTGAAGATCCAGTCGCAGTCCAAGCCCTACGTGATCCTCGTGGTTGGCGTGAACGGTGCCGGCAAGACCACCACCATCGGCAAGCTGGCCAAGAAGCTGCAGCTGGAAGGCAAGAAGGTCATGCTGGCGGCCGGCGATACCTTCCGCGCCGCGGCGGTGGAGCAACTGCAGGTGTGGGGCGAGCGCAACCAGATCCCGGTCATCGCCCAGCATACCGGTGCCGACTCGGCCTCGGTGATCTTCGATGCCGTGCAGGCCGCCAAGGCCCGCGGCGTGGATGTGCTGATCGCCGATACCGCCGGTCGCCTGCACACCAAGGACAACCTGATGGAAGAGCTGAAGAAGGTGCGCCGGGTCATCGGCAAGCTCGACGCCGAGGCGCCCCATGAGGTGCTCTTGGTGCTCGACGCCGGTACCGGGCAGAACGCGATCAGCCAGGCCAAGTACTTCAACCAGAGCGTCGAGCTGACCGGCCTGGCGCTGACCAAGCTGGACGGCACTGCAAAAGGCGGGGTGATCTTCGCCCTGGCCAAGCAGTTCAACCTGCCGATCCGCTTCATCGGCGTGGGCGAAGGCATCGACGACCTGCGCACCTTCGAAGCCGAGCCTTTCGTCAAAGCCTTGTTCGCCGAGCGGGAGCATCCATGATCCGATTCGAACAGGTTGCCAAGCGCTACCCCAACGGCCATGTCGGCCTGCACGAGCTGAGCTTCCGGGCGCGCCGGGGCGAGTTCCTGTTCGTCACCGGCCACTCGGGCGCGGGCAAGAGCACCTTGCTGCGCCTGTTGCTGGCCATGGAGCGCCCGACCAGCGGCAAGCTGATGCTGGCCGGACAGGACCTGGGGCAGATCAGCAACGCACAGATTCCCTTCCTGCGTCGGCAGATCGGCGTGGTGTTCCAGAACCACCAGTTGCTGTTCGACCGCACGGTGTTCAACAACATCGCGTTGCCTTTGCAGATTCTCGGCCTGTCCAAGCCCGAGATCGCCAAGCGCGTGGACTCGGCCCTGGAGCGAGTTTCCCTGAGCGACAAGGGCGAGCTGTTCCCGGCGGACCTGTCCACCGGGCAGCAGCAGCGTGTGGGCATCGCCCGCGCCATCGTCCACCAGCCAGCCTTGCTGCTGGCCGACGAACCCACCGGTAACCTCGACCCGCGCCTGGCCGCCGAGATCATGGGCGTGTTCGAGGACATCAACCGCCTGGGCACTACGGTATTGATCGCCAGCCACGACCTGGCGCTGATCGCGCGCATGCGTCACCGCATGTTGACCTTGCAGCGCGGTCGCTTGATCGGCGATGGGGAGGCCGGGCAATGAATACGACACGTACGCCGAAGGTCTCCGAGCGCGTCGCGCCGAAAGCGGCCGACCCGCAGCCGGGCAAGCAGCGCGGCGGCCACGACGATGACGGCCCGGATTTTCGCACCCTGCTGCACGCCTGGCTGGAAAGCCACCGCGCCAGCCTGGCCGACAGCCTGCGCCGTCTGGGCAAGCAGCCGATTGGCAGCTTCTTCACCTGCCTGGTGATGGCTGTGGCGCTGAGCATGCCCATGGGCCTTTCGTTGCTGCTCAAGAACGTCGAGAAACTCGGTGGCTCCTGGCAGCGCGCCGCGCAAATCTCGCTGTACCTCAAGCTCGAGGCGGGCAGCAAGGAAGGCGAGGCGCTGCGTGACGAGATCAAGGGCATGCCCGGCGTGGCCGATGCCCAATATGTCAGCCGCGAGCAGGCGCTGGAGGAATTCCAGCAGCAATCGGGCCTGGGCGAGGCCCTGCGCGAACTGCCAGACAACCCGCTGCCCGGTGTGGTGGTGGTGACCCCGACCGAGGTCGACAAGCCGGCCCTGGAAGCCTTGCGCCAGCGCCTGTCGGAGCTGCCACGGGTTGAAGTGGCGCAGCTGGACCTGGTCTGGGTGGAACGCTTGGCGGCGATCCTCAAGCTGGGCGATCGGTTCGTGTTCGGCCTGGCCGTGATGTTGATCTCGGCCTTGTTGTTAGTAATCGGTAACACAATTCGTCTACACATCGAGAACCGCCGCATCGAGATCGAAGTGATCAAGCTGGTGGGGGGGACCGACAGCTATGTCCGCCGCCCCTTCCTGTACATGGGCGCGCTCTACGGCCTGGGTGCCGGCGTGCTGGCCTGGGGCATCCTGGCCTTCTCGCTGGACTGGCTCAACGATGCGGTCGTGGACCTTTCCGGGCTGTACGGCAGTGATTTCGCCCTGGCAGGTGTACCAGGGTCGGATGGACTTTCGCTCTTGATCGGTGCTGTACTGTTGGGGTATATCGGTGCGTGGATCGCGGTCGCTCGTCACCTGAACGAGCTGGCACCACGATAATGTTTTTTAGCCAGCATTGACTTTCTGATCATTCTGGGAACTTGTTTCGCGGTTTCCGGTCAATGTTGGCAGTGCCCAAAAGGCACGAGTTCGTGAGTCGGAGGTACTTAATGACCACTTCGTTGCAACCTGCCTATGCCTTGGTTCCCGGTGCAAACCTGGAAGCCTACGTGCACACGGTCAACAGCATTCCGTTGCTGACGGTCGAGCAGGAGCGTGAACTGGCCGAGCGTCTCTACTATGAGCAGGATCTCGAGGCCGCTCGGCAAATGGTGATGGCCCACCTGCGTTTCGTCGTACATATCGCCCGTAGCTACGCCGGCTACGGGCTGGCCCAGGCCGACCTCATCCAGGAAGGCAACGTTGGCCTGATGAAGGCGGTAAAGCGTTTCAACCCGGAAATGGGCGTGCGTCTGGTGTCCTTCGCGGTGCACTGGATCAAGGCCGAGATCCATGAGTTCATCCTGCGCAACTGGCGTATCGTCAAGGTGGCGACCACCAAGGCCCAGCGCAAGCTGTTCTTCAACCTGCGCAGCCAGAAGAAGCGCCTGGCCTGGCTGAACAATGACGAAGTCCATCGCGTGGCCGAAAGCCTGGGCGTGGAGCCGCGTGAAGTGCGCGAAATGGAAAGCCGCCTGAGCGGCCAGGACATGGCCTTCGACCCGGCCGCCGAGGCCGATGACGACAGCGCCTTCCAGTCGCCTGCACATTACCTGGAAGACCACCGCTACGACCCGGCCGTCCAGCTGGAAGATGCCGACTGGAGCGACAACTCCACCAGCAACCTGCACGATGCCCTGCAGGGCCTGGACGAGCGCAGCCGGGACATCCTCTACCAGCGTTGGCTGGCCGAGGAAAAGGCCACCTTGCATGAGCTGGCGGACAAATACAGCGTTTCGGCGGAGCGTATCCGCCAGTTGGAAAAGAACGCGATGAACAAGGTCAAGGCGTTGATCACGGTCTGATCACCCTTGGCCGAATGTAAAAAGCCGCTGCGCTCGAAAGAGGCAGCGGCTTTTTTTTGGGGCTGCTGTGCAGCCCTTTCGCGGCACAAGACCGCTCCTACAGGAGGGGATGCGGCCTGTTGGCCCCGGTCTTCAAGGGCGAAGCTGCATCAGGTAGCTGGGCCCGCCCAGCTGGCTCATTTGCCGGCGGATCCAGCCGGCGCGGTTGGCCACGTAGGCGCTGGGGCGGCTGGCACTCCACTTCAACGGGCTGGGCAGCACGGCTGCCAGCTGCGCCGCCTGCTGGCGCGAAAGGCGGCTGGCATCCACGCCGAAGTGGTAGCGGGCGGCGGCCTGGGCGCCGAATACACCCTTGCCCCATTCGGCGCTGTTCAGGTAGACCTCGAGGATCCGCTCCTTGGACCAGAACAGCTCGATCAGGGCCGTGAACCAGGCCTCCAGCCCCTTGCGCAGCCAGCTGCGGCCGGACCACAGGAACAGGTTCTTGGCCACCTGCTGGGTCAGGGTACTGGCCCCGCGGATCTTGCCGCCGCGCTCGTTGTAGGCCAGCGCGGCCTGGATGGCCGGCAGGTCGAAGCCCCAGTGGTTGGCGAACTTCTGATCCTCACCGGCGATGACCGCCACCTTGAGCTCGTCGGAGATCCGTTCCCATGGTGTCCAGTCGCGCTGCAGGTCGATCGGCTCGCCGCTGACCCAGGATTGCACCTTGCGCTCGACCATCAATGCCGTACCCGGCGGCGGCACCCAGCGCAAGGCCAGCACCACGACGATGCTGCCGGCGGCGAACCAGAGCAAGGCGCGGACGAGGCGGCGGATAAGGGATGACAACATGGTGATGGCTTGGCCGGACCGGTGGAACGGGCCATTATACAGACCCGTTTCCAGGAGTCGTCCCATGCTTCGCAGCTTCCTGATGCTCGCCGCCTTCTTCGGCTTCACCGGTGTGGGCCTGGGCGCTTTCGCCGCCCATGGCCTGAAGAGCCGCCTGAGTGCCGATTACCTGGCGATCTTCCAGACCGGTGTGACCTACCAACTGGTGCATGCCCTGGCCCTGCTTGGCGTCGCGCTGCTCTCGGTGCACCTGCCCGGGCGCCTGGTCGGCTGGGCCGGTGGGCTGTTCGCCCTGGGGATCGTGCTCTTCTCCGGCAGCCTGTATGTGCTGACCCTCAGCGGTCTGGGCAAGCTTGGCATCATCACACCCATCGGTGGCCTGTGCTTCCTGGCCGGCTGGTTGTGCCTGGGCCTGGCCGCCTGGCGCCTGAGCTGACCAAGTGGTCCACAATCGCGACTAATGGCGTCGGCCACCCTTGGGTTGGAGTGCGGATCGGGGCTAGAATGCGGACCCCCAAAGCACAATGGTGGCCGTGCGCATGCGCATTCAACTGAACGGTGAACCTTACGAATTGCCCGATGGCGAGAGCGTCGCGTCCCTGCTGGGCCGGCTGGAGCTCGCTGGCCGCCGGGTGGCGGTGGAACTGAACCTGGACATCGTCCCGCGCAGCCAGCACGAAAGCACGCAGCTGAGCGAAGGCGATCAGGTCGAAGTGGTCCATGCCATCGGTGGCGGCTAAGCCCCGCCCGGCGATTCACTGCAAGTCCCGCAACCTTTTCCAGAGGATCCACGATGAGCAACGTTCGTAGCGACAAGCCCTTCACCCTGGCCGGGCGCACTTTCCAGTCGCGCCTGCTGGTCGGCACCGGCAAGTACCGTGACATGGAAGAAACCCGCCTGGCCATCGAGGCCTCGGGTGCCGAGATCGTCACCGTCGCCGTGCGCCGTACCAACATCGGCCAGAACCCGGGCGAGCCGAACCTGCTCGACGTGCTGCCGCCGGACCGTTACACCATCCTGCCGAACACCGCCGGTTGCTACGATGCGGTCGAGGCGGTGCGCACCTGCCGCCTGGCCCGTGAGCTGCTCGACGGCCACAACCTGGTCAAGCTGGAAGTGCTGGCCGACCAGAAGACCCTGTTCCCCAACGTCATCGAGACCCTCAAGGCCGCCGAAGAGCTGGTCAAGGACGGTTTCGACGTGATGGTGTACACCAGCGACGACCCGATCATCGCCCGCCAGCTGGCCGAAGCCGGCTGCATCGCGGTGATGCCGCTGGCAGGCCTGATCGGCACCGGCCTGGGCATCTGCAACCCATACAACCTGCAGATCATCCTGGAAGAATCCAAGGTGCCCGTGCTGGTCGATGCCGGCGTGGGTACCGCGTCCGACGCCACCATCGCCATGGAGATGGGCTGCGAGGCGGTGCTGATGAACTCGGCCATCGCCCATGCCCAGCAGCCGGTGCTGATGGCCGAGGCCATGAAGCACGCCATCGTCGCCGGCCGCATGGCCTACCTGGCCGGGCGCATGCCGAAGAAACTCTATGCCAGCGCCTCGTCGCCGCTGGAAGGTCTGATCAAGTAAGAGCCCCTGATGACTGAATCGCACGACACGCCGATCCCCGCCGACGGCGAAGCCCGCCCGCACCGCCGTATCAAAAGCTTTGTGATGCGCGCCGGGCGCATGACCGAAGGCCAGCAACGCGGCCTGGAGCAGGGCGGCCCCCTGTTCATCCTGCCTCTGGCCGACAGCCCGGTGGACTACGACCAGGTGTTCGGCCGTTCGGCACCGCGCACCCTGGAGATCGGCTTCGGCATGGGGCATTCCCTGCTGGAGATGGCCGCTGCGGCGCCTGAGCTGGATTTCATCGGCGTCGAAGTGCACCGTCCGGGTGTTGGCGCGTTGCTCAATGGCGTGCTGACCCAGGGCCTGAAGAACCTGCGGGTATACGACTGCGACGCCATCGAAGTGCTTAACCGCTGCGTGGCCGACAACAGTCTCGACCGTTTGATGTTGTTCTTCCCCGACCCGTGGCACAAGGCGCGTCACCACAAGCGCCGCATCGTCCAGCCGGCGTTCGCCGAGCTGGTACGCCGCAAGCTCAAGGTCGGTGGTGTGTTCCACATGGCCACCGATTGGGAGCCCTATGCCGAGCACATGCTTGACGTGATGAAGGTTGCCCCCGGCTACCGTAACCAGGCGCCTGACGGCACCTACGTCCCGCGCCCTGAAGAGCGTCCGATCACCAAGTTCGAGCGCCGTGGCGAGCGTCTGGGGCATGGGGTATGGGATTTGAAGTTCGAGAAAGTCAGCTGATCGACTGCTTCGATTTCCCAAGCAATGCGAACGAAAAACGCCCGGGCTGGGTAATGCCTGTCAGTTAATGGCACGGGGCGCTGCACGCCCATCGCCGGCGAGCCGGCTCCCATAAGTAACGCGCCAGCCTTGAGGGCAGCACTGTCCCTGTGGGAGATCACCCATCCCTCCCGGGCTGCGCTGTCGCACAAAGAACAAGCGGCTAGCGCAGCCTCCCACAAAGGACCTGCAAATCAAATAGTTATGCGTTGTTCTGTGGGAGCCGGCTTGCCGGCGATGGGCTGCGTAGCAGCCCTAAGTGCAGCCGATAAGGCTTTCTGGCTGGCATTACCCGTTTTCGTATCTTGCTCGTATAGGAGCGGATTGGGGCGTTGGACGCAAGCGGATCAGCCGCGGCGGTCTGCCACCACGCCGATCAGGACCAGCACCACCAACAGGACCGGTGCCAAGGCATAGTTGTTGAACTGGGCCAGCCCCTTCACCACCCAGGGCGTCGCATAGATCAACGCAGCGCCACTGCCGATCATCACCAACAACGCCATGAACGGCACGCGCAGGGCGCCGGCCAGGCCGCCCAGGCGTCCTTCTACCCAGCTCTTGATGTCAGTGCCGAACAGCACCAGCAGGCAGCCTACCAAGGCCAGGGAGATTTCCGACAGGTTGCTGCGGCTCCAACGAGAAACGGTCGCGAGCAGGTCAAGTACCAGATCCATGGGTCATCCTTAGGTCAAGAAATACTGCAACAGGTCATTGAGGAACAACTGGCCCCGGGGCGTAGCCGCCAGCCGATCCGGTTCGACCTGCAAAAGGCCCTTTCGTTCTGCCTCGCGCCTGGCTTGCGCCAACTGCGAAAGCGCAAGCCCGGTGCGCTGGCTGAACAGTTCGGCTTCCACCCCTTGGGTCAGGCGCAGGGCGTTCATCAGGAACTCGAACGGTAGCTCGTCGACGGGCAGTAGCTTTTCCCCGGCCTTGAATGGCTTGGCCAGGTTCAGGTAGTCCTTGGGCAGGCGCGTCTTCCAGGTGCGCAGGATGCGCCCGTCGGCGAAGGTCAGCTTGCCGTGGGCGCCGGCACCGATGCCGATGAAATCACCAAAGCGCCAGTAATTGAGGTTGTGCTTCGCGGCGCGGCCTGCTTGGGCATAGGCCGATACTTCGTACTGCTGGAAGCCGTTCGCGGCCATCAAGGCTTGCCCGGCTTCCTGGATGTCCCAGAGGATGTCGTCCTCGGGCAATTCCGGCGGCTGGTTCCAGAACACGGTGTTCGGCTCGACGGTCAGCTGGTACCAGGACAGGTGGGTCGGCCCCAGGTCGATGGCCTGGCGCAGGTCGGCCAGGGCGTCTTCCAGCGACTGGTCGGGCAGGCCGTGCATCAGGTCCATGTTGAAGTTGTCGAAGCCGGCAGCCCGCGCCATGCCGGCGGCGCGGACCGCCTCGTCGCCATTGTGGATGCGCCCCAGGGCCTGGAGCTTGGCCGCCTGGAAGCTCTGCACGCCGATGGACAGGCGGTTGATGCCTGTTTGCCGGTAGGCCTTGAACTTCTCCTGCTCGAAGGTCCCGGGGTTGGCCTCCAGGGTAATTTCGATGTCTGGGGCGAACGGGATGCGCTGTTCCACGCCACGCAGCAACCGCCCCAGGGCATTGGCGCTGAACAGGCTTGGCGTGCCGCCGCCGAAGAAGATCGAGCTGAGCACACGGCCCTGCACCGCGGCCATCTCCTGATCCAGATCGGTCAGCAGGGCATCGACATACGCCTCTTCCGGCAGCTCAGGGCCGGCGGCATGGGAGTTGAAGTCGCAATAGGGGCATTTGCGCACGCACCATGGAATGTGGATATACAGGGCCAAGGGCGGCAGCGTGGCGAAACCCACCGCGCCGGGGTAGCGCAGCTGGGTGGACAGCGTTTCGGTCATGCCAGGCCCAGACGTTGACGCAGCAGGGCCATGGCGCGGGCGCGGTGGCTGAGCTGGTTCTTTTCCAGGGGGCTGAGGTCGGCGCTGGAGCATTTACGCTCCGGCACCCAGAACAACGGGTCGTAGCCGAAGCCGTGCTCGCCGCTGGCTTCGAACAGGATGCTGCCGTGCCACAGGCCTTCGCAAAGAATGGGCAATGGGTCGTCGGCATGGCGCACCAGGGCCAGGACGCAGACGAACTGTGCGCCGCGCGCCTCTACCGGAACGTCTTTCAAGGCTTCGAGCAGCTTGGCGTTGTTCGCCGCATCGCCCTTGCCGTCAGCGTAGCGTGCCGAGTAGATGCCCGGCGCGCCACCGAGGTAGTCCACTGCAAGGCCAGAATCATCCGCCAGGGCGGGCAGGCCGGAGATGCGCGCGGCATTGCGGGCCTTGAGAATGGCGTTCTCGACGAACGACAGGCCGGTCTCCTCAGGCTCCACCTGGCTGAATTCGCCGATCGAGCGCAGGTGCACGGACTCGCCGAGCATGGCCTGCAGCTCCTTGAGTTTGCCGGCGTTGTGGCTGGCCAATACGAGTTGCTGGAAATTCATCATTCGCCTGGGAACACTTCCTGGTTGAAGCTGAGTTTATGGCTGACACCGCCGGTCTCGACGTTCACGTCGAAGGTCAGGGTTTCGGCCTGTTCGATCTTGAACTGGGCGATGTAGTACACCGCGCCCTGGTCGTTGATCTGCTTGAACGACAACGGGCTGCTGCGCCCGGTCAGGTCCTTCACCGTGCCGCTGACCACCGCCATGCCTGGCTTGCCGGCCTTGAGCACGGCAATGTTGAGCACGCCCTGGTTCTTGCTGCGGGTCAGGCCCGTGGCGGCTGCCACGTCCGGTTGCAGCATGCTCGAAGTGAAGGCGCTGTAGTGCACCGTGACGTCGCCGAAGACTTCCTTGCGCTCCGGCCTGGCGGGGTCTGCGGCCAGTACCGGCAGGGCCAGGCACAGGCTGATCAGGAATAGGGCTAGGCGACGCATGGTGCGATCCTCCAATGGGTTGGGCGCGAGGTTCAGACCGCGACCTGATGTTCTGGCAGGCCTCGACTGCTGACGCGATAAATGCCGATCTCCCCTAGAAGATTAGGCCATAGCCGGCCCGCCCACCCATTACGGTGCAGATGGTCGACTGCCAGGCGGTCGATGACCTTGGCATTGCGCTCGTGGCACAGCTCTTCGAAGTCGGCGAAGGTGCAGAAGTGGATGTTCGGCGTGTTGTACCAGGTATAGGGCATGAAGTCCGAGACCGGCATGCGACCTTTGGTCGCCAGGTACCAACGACAACGCCAGTGGCCGAAGTTGGGGAAGGTGATGATGCATTGACGCCCCACGCGCAGCATCTCGTCGAGGATGCGGTCGGGGTACTCCACGGCCTGCAGGGCCTGGGTCATGACCACCACGTCGAAGCTGTTGCTGGCGAAATTGCCCAGGCCCTTGTCCAGGTCCTGCTCGATGACGTTGACGCCCTTGGCTACGCAGGCGGCGATGTTGTCGGCGTCGATTTCCAGACCGTAGCCGGTGACTTGCTTGCGCTCGCGCAACGAGGCCAGCAGCTCGCCGCTGCCGCAGCCCAGGTCGAGTACCCGGCTGCCGGCGGGGATCCAGTCGTGGATGATTTCCAGGTCGGCTCTCATGCTGTCCTCAGATGGCGATGCGGTTCATGTAGTTCGCGAAACCCTGCATGTAGCGAGGCGTGGGGATCAGGAAGGCATCGTGCCCGTAAGGTGAGTCGATCTCCAGGTAGCAGACGTTCTTGCGCGCTGCCATCAGGGCGTCGACGATCTCCCGCGAACGCGCTGGCGAGAAGCGCCAGTCGGTGGTGAACGACATGATGCAGTAGTCGGCCGTGACGTGCCCGAGGGTGGCGGCCAGGTCGCCGCCGTGGCTGGCGGCCGGGTCGAAGTAGTCCAGGGCCTTGGTCATCAGCAGGTAGGTGTTGGCGTCGAAGCGCCCGGAGAATTCCTCGCCCTGGTAGCGCAGGTAGCTCTCGACCTGGAATTCGACGCTGTGGAAGTCGTAGTTGAGCTTGTCGCTCTTGAGCTCGCGGCCGAATTTCTCGCCCATGGAATCATCGGACAGGTACGTGATGTGGCCGACCATGCGCGCCAGCATCAGGCCGCGCTTGGGAATCACGCCCTGGTCCTGGAACGAGCCGCCGTGGAACTCCGGGTCGGTGAGGATGGCCTGACGCGCCACCTCATTGAAGGCGATGTTCTGTGCCGAGAGCTTGGGGGCCGAGGCGATGTCCACGCAATGGCGAACGCGGTCCGGGTAGCTGATGGTCCACTGCAGTGCCTGCATGCCGCCCAGGCTGCCGCCGACCACGGCGGCCCACTGGCCGATGCCCAGGCGGTCGGCCAGGCGTGCCTGGCTGTGTACCCAGTCCTCCACGGTCAGGACCGGGAATTCCGCGCCGTAGGGTTTGCCGGTGGCCGGGTTGATGCTGCTCGGGCCGGTGCTGCCGTTGCAGCCGCCCAGGTTGTTCAGGCTGACCACGAAGAAGCGGTTGGTGTCGATCGGCTTGCCGGGGCCGATGCAGCTGTCCCACCAGCCCGGCTTGCGGTCGGTGGGGGCGTGGTAGCCGGCAGCATGGTGGTGGCCGGACAACGCATGGCAGATCAGCACGGCATTGCTGGCGGTGCTGTTGAGGGTGCCATAGGTTTCGTAGACCAGCTCGTAGCTGGCCAGGGAGCGGCCGCAGGCCAGGGCCAGCGGTTCATCGAACCGGGCGGTTTGCGGTGTTACCAGACCAACGGAATCTTCGGGAAGGACAGTGGACATCGACCCTGCTCACGCTTGACGGAGGCGTAAGTCTAAAGAGGGCCACCGGCAGCGGCAAGCGAAGGCTTGCCGCTGCGGGCAAGGTCGGTCAGATCATCCGCCACAGCTCTTGTGGCATGCCGGCGTAGGCGGCCAGCGGGGGCATGACGAACGACTGGATCACCTGGATCGCCAGGAACGCGAAGATCGGCGAGATGTCCATGCCGCCGAGGTTCGGAACCAGGCGACGGAACGGCGCCAGCACCGGTTCGCTGATCTGGTAGGCCAGTTCGGCCGCTGGGTTGTGGCTGTTGGGTGCGACCCAGGAAACGATCACCATGACGATCATTGCCACCCAGAAAATCTTCAGGAACAGCGAGGTGATGCCGATGATCGCCCACATCAGCAGGTGCAGGACGTCGCCGAAGGTGCCGTAGGTGACCATCAGCACGAAGGCCATCAACAGCGCTTGGATCACCACCGACAGCACTAGGGACGAGGTGTCCAGGCCACCGATGCTGGGGATGATGCGGCGAAGCGGCTTGAGCAGCGGCTGGGTGGCGCGCACCGCGAACTGGCTCAGCGGGTTGTAGAAGTCGGCCTTGACCAGTTGCAGCACGAAGCGCAGCAGGACGATCACCAGGTACAGGCTGACCAGGGTTTGCACCACGAAGATCGCGGCGCCGGACAATGCATTCATCGACAGCTCCTTATTTGCCCAATTGCTCGGCCAGTTCGGCGGAACGTTTCGCCGCAGCCTCCAACGCCTGCTCGACGATGGCCTCGAAGCCATTGCCCTGGAACGACTTGATCGCAGCCTCGGTGGTACCGGCCGGCGAGGTCACGCGGCGGCGCAGTTCGGCGGCATCGACGTCGCTGGCGACGGCCATATGCGCGGCGCCCAGGGCAGTCTGCAGGGTCAGCTGGGACGCGGTTTCGCGAGGCAGGCCGAGTTTTTCACCGGCGGCGGTCATGGCCTCGATCAGCAGGAAGAAGTAGGCCGGGCCGCTGCCGGAAACGGCGGTGACGGCATCGAGCTGTTGCTCCTGCTCCAGCCACAGCACGGTACCCACGGCAGACAGCAGTTGCTCGGCCTGCTGGCGCTGCTCGGCCGAGACCTCGGCGGTGGCGTACAGGCCGCTGGCGCCCTGGCGCAGCAACGCTGGGGTATTGGGCATGCAGCGCACCACCGGGCGGGCACCGACCCAGGCCTGGAGGCTGGCGCACGTGATGCCGGCAGCGATGGAGACGATCAGCTGGCCTGGCGCAAGGTGTGGCTGCAGGGCTTGGCACACGCCCTTCATGACCTGCGGCTTTACCGACAGGACGATCACGTCTGCGCCGGCGATGGCCTGGGCGTTGTCTTCGAAGGCTTCGATACCGTGGTCGGCGGTGATCCGCGTGCGGGTCTCGGCGCCCGGGTCGCTGGCGCGGATATGCGCGGCATCCAGGCCCTGGGCACGCAGGCCGCCGATCAGGCTGGCGGCCATGTTGCCGGCGCCGATAAAGGCAATTCGTGTCTTGCTCATGTCAGGTCCTTGAGGGAAAGAGTGAGTAAAGCATGGATTCAGACGGCGCCGTAATCGCGCGCCCCGAACAGGGCGGTGCCGATGCGTACCCAGGTCGCTCCCTGGGCGATCGCTGCCTCGAGGTCGTGGCTCATGCCCATGGACAGGGTGTCCAGGCCAAGACCCAGGCCTTCCTGCAATTGGCGCAGGCTGGCGAAGGCGGCCTCCTGGGCGGCGCGGTCGTCGGTGGGCTCGGGGATCGCCATCAGGCCGCGCAGGCGCAGCCGGGGCAGGGCCGCCACGGCCTGGGCCAGGGCGGGCAGGTCGGCGGGTGCGCAGCCGGACTTGCTGTCCTCGCCGCTGACATTCACTTGCAGGCAGATGTTCAGCGGCGCCAGGCCTTCGGGGCGTTGTTCGGACAGGCGTTGGGCGATCTTCAGGCGGTCCACGGAGTGTACCCAGTCGAAATGCTCGGCAATGGCTTTGGTCTTGTTCGACTGGATGGGGCCGATGAAATGCCAGATCAAGGGCAGGTCATCGAGCTCGGCCTGCTTGGCCAGGGCTTCCTGGAGATAGTTCTCGCCGACATCGCGCACACCCGCGGCATGGATCTGGCGGATGGCGCTGGCCGGTTTGGTCTTGCTCACCGCCAACAGCTGGACGCTGGCCGGGTCGCGCCCGGCGGCCCGTGCTGCGCTGTCGATGCGTGCGGCGAGGGCGGAAAGGTTGTCTGCTATGGTGGACATGGAATCGATGCCGACGGCTCTGTGGTCTGCGGCATTCTACCTGCTTGATGGCCTTTGGGGAGTCTCATGGATGTGACCGACCTGTTGGCCCGGGCCAGAGCTGCAGGGGCTTCGGACCTGCACCTGGCCACGGGCGAAGTCCCTGTGCTGCGTGTGGATGGACTGCTGCAACGCCTGGACCTGCCGCCTTTGGCGGCTACCCCCCTTGAAGATGCACTCGCGCCGCTGCTCGACGAGGCGCAGCGGCGGCAATGGGCGGGCGGCGATGAACTGGACCTGGCCGTGACCCTGCCGGGCGCCGTGCGTGCCCGCCTGAACCTGTACCGTCAGCGCAATGGCCCGGGAGTGAGCCTGCGCCTGCTGCCGACCCGGGTACCGACCGTGGACGAACTCGACCTGAGGGAAGTGTTTCAGTCTGTTGCGCAGTGGCGCGACGGCCTCGTGCTCGTCGGCGGGCCCACCGGCAGCGGCAAGACGTCCACCATGGCGGCTTTGGTCGACCAGCTCAACCGCCAACACGCCTTGCACATCATCACCTTGGAAGACCCGGTCGAGGTGCTTCACATCGGCCAGCGCAGCCTGGTCAACCAGCGGCAGGTCGGTCGCGATTGCCGCAGCTTCGCCCAGGGCTTGCGCAGTGCCTTGCGCCAGGACCCGGATGTCATCGTGATCGGTGAATTGCGCGACTTGGAGACCATTCGCCTGGCTTTACGCGCGGCGGAAACCGGCCACCTGGTGCTGGCGACCGTGCATACCCGCTCGGCAGTGAACAGCATCGACCGCTTGGTGGAGGTATTCGCCGCAGAAGAAAAAGCCCTGGTGCGGGCGATGCTCGCAGAATCGCTGCGCATGGTGGTGGCGCAGGTGCTGCTCAAGCGAACAGGCGGCGGACGGGTAGCTGCGCGGGAAGTACTGGTGGCGACACCTGCGGTGCGCAACCTGATTCGCGAAGGGCGGATGGCGCAGTTGCAGTCCGTGATGCAGACCGGTGCGGCGGTGGGGATGAAGACGATGGAGATGGCGCTGCAGGCGTTGCGGGGGCAGATTGATGCAGATAAAAGAATAACTAATTGATTTGCGGGTCCTCTGTGGGAGCGGGCTTGTCCCGCGATCAAGGGCGACGGTGATATCGGGCCCGGCCCAATCGCGGGACAAGCCCGCTCCCACAAGGACCTGCAAAATCAAATAGTTATAGGAGCAGAGTCACCCACGAAGTGGCGGGCAGCGATTTCAGCTCAGCGCTTGGCCAGTGCCAGCGTCTGCTCTTTGGGCAACACCCGCTTGGCCACCACGTAATGCCGCTGCCAGTACGGTTTGCTAAGGGTATCGATGCTCACCCGCTTGCCGGTACGCGGCGCATGGATGAAGCGGTCGTTGCCCAGGTAGATGGCAACGTGGTTGACCCGGCGGCTCTTGATATTGAAGAAGATCAGGTCGCCTGGCTTGAGGTCGCTTTTGGCCACCTTGACGCCATGCCCGCGGGCCATGGCATTGGAGGTACGTGGCAGGTCGACGTCGGCGACATCGGTGAAGGCGTACTTGACCAGCCCGCTGCAGTCGAAGCCCTTGCTCGGGCTGCTGCCGCCCCAACGGTAGGGTGTGCCCAGTACATTGACGGCACGGCTGAGCACATTGCTGCTCTGCTTGGGCGACATCATGGCAACGGGCAGTTGGCTGGACACCTTGGCGGCATTGCTCGGGCGAGCGCGCAGGCTGGTTTGCTTGATCGGCGTGCGCTTTACGGTGCTGCTGGCATTGGTGGTATAGCCAGTAAAACCGTTGGGAAGACGTTGCTCACGGTTGGTGGCGTGGGCGGCCAGGGGTAACAAAAGGCAGAGGGTCAGCCATGTCTTGAACAAAGGCGGCATAGTTGAAACTCTTTTAGGTATGTGTTGGCTGTATGGCGCGCAACTCTATAACACTCAGGATGGGTTTTTCGTTCCGTTGGTCGATTGCGCGGGTACCATACGTCGGCTTCCAAGGAAAAAGTCACAAATTTCCTTAGAAAATTTTTCACTAACCCAAGGAGGACAAGCATGAATGGTTATCAACAGGGGGCGCCGATGCACGACACCCACAGCAAGGTCCTGGGTTATCTCCTGTGGATCTTCGGCTTCACCGGCTCGCACCGCTTCTACTATGGCAAGCCGATCACCGGCACGATCTGGTTCTTCACCCTGGGCCTGCTCGGCATCGGCTGGCTGATTGACCTGTTCCTGATCCCTTCGATGGACCGTGAAGCAGACATGCGCTTCCAGCCGGGGCGGGTGGACTACAACCTGGCGTGGATCCTTCTGACCTTCCTAGGGATCTTCGGTGCGCATCGCCTTTACCAGGGCAAGTGGATCAGCGCCTTGATCTACCTGCTCACCGGCGGCCTGTTCCTGGTGGGCGTGCTATATGACTTCTGGACGCTCAACAGCCAGATTTCCCAAGTCAACGCTGAACGTCGCTGATAGAAAAAAGGCCTTGTCGCGCAGGGCGGCAAGGCCTTTTCCGTTACTGGCGGGTCTGTCGCTGTTGCAACAGCAGGTTGCCGAAGCCAGCTCCGGCCAGCTGCTTCTGCGCCCCGGTCAGCTGTTCGCGGTTGCTGAACGGGCCGACCAGTACGCGGTACCAGGTTTCATCCTTCACCGTCCCCGATTCCACCTTGACCGACTGGCCCAGCAGGATGATCTGCGCACGGACCTTGTCGGCATCGGCCTGCTTGCGGAACGAGCCGGCCTGGAGGAAGAACTGCGTGGTCGCCGCCGGCTTGATCACCGGGGGGGCGGGCGGAGGCGTCTGCCCCATCAGGGCGGCCTGGGCACGGGCGGTGTCGATCTTCGCCGCTTCGGCCGGTGTGACCGGCTTGACCGGTTGCGCCGGCACCGGTGGGGTTTTCTCCGGCACGGCTTCGGGCGGCACGATGACCTCCGACTCCGGCAGCAGCGTATAGAAGTCGTACTTGGGCTTGACCGGCTGTTGCTGCACAGGCGCGCTGCCCTTGCTGGCCTCGGCGACCTTCGCCGGCTTCTGCTGTTCAGGCTTGGTGCGCTTGATATCGTCGCCGCCAGGCTCGAGCTTCATCAGGAAGACAATGAAGGCGCCGACGGTCAGGCCGACCGCCAGCCAGATCCAGCCTGGGATCGGCTGCTTGGCCGGTGCCTGGTTACGGCTGGCGCCACGCTTTGGTGCGGGTTTTTTCTTGGCAGCCAACTTACATGCGCTCCAAGGTTTCCAGGCCGAGCAGTTCCAGGCCCTGCTTGAGGGTTCGACCGGTCAGGGCGGCCAGGCGCAGACGGCTCTGCTGCTGTTCGGCGTTCTCGGCGGCGAGGATCGGGCAGTTCTCGTAGAAGCTGGAGAACAGGCCGGCGATGTCGTACAGGTAGCTGCACAGTACGTGTGGGGTGCCTTTGTCGGCGACGTTGTTGAGCACTTCACCGAACTGCGCCAGGCGCGCGGCCAAATCCTGCTCGTGGGCGGCCTGCAGGGTGATCTTGCCCTCGACTTCGTCAAAGCCTTTGCCCAGCTTGCGGAACACACTGGCCACGCGGGTGTAGGCGTACAGCAGGTACGGCGCGGTGTTGCCGTCGAAGTTGAGCATCAGCTCGAAGTTGAAGCTGTAGTCGCTGGTGCGGTGCTTGGACAGGTCGGCGTACTTCACCGCGCCGATGCCGACCACTTCGCCGATGCGGCGCAGTTCGTCCTCGGACAGGCTCGGGTTCTTGTCCTTGACCAGGGTGTAGGCGCGTTCCTTGGCTTCGGTGAGCAGGTCGATCAGCTTCACGGTGCCGCCATCGCGGGTCTTGAACGGGCGGCCATCGGCGCCGTTCATGGTGCCGAAGCCCATGTGCTCCATCTGCATCGGGTGGCCGACGAAACCTGCGCGGCGGGCGACTTCGAACACCTGGTTGAAGTGCAGGGCCTGGCGCTGGTCGACGAAATACAGGGCGCGATCGGCCTTGAGTACGTTGCTGCGGTAGCGCACGGCGGCAAGGTCGGTGGTGGCGTAGAGGTAGCCGCCATCGGCCTTCTGCACGATCACCGGCAGCGGCTCGCCTTCGGCGTTCTTGAACTCGTCGAGGAACACGCACTGGGCGCCCTGATCCTCGACCAGCAGGCCCTTGGCCTTGAGGTCGGCGACCACGTTGGCCAGGTCGGCGTTGTAGGCGCTTTCGCCCATCACGTCGGCCATGGTCAGCTTGACGTTGAGCAGCTCGTAGGTTTTCTGGCAGTGGGACAGGGAGATGTCCTTGAAGCGGGTCCACAGTGCCATGCACTCGGGGTCGCCGGCCTGCAGCTTGACCACCAGGCCACGGGCGCGGGTAGCGAAGTCTTCGGACTCGTCGAAGCGCTTCTTCGCCGCGCGGTAGAAGTTCTCCAGATCAGAGAGTTCGTCGCTGGTGATCGGGTTCTCCTCCAGGTAGGCCAGCAGCATGCCGAACTGGGTGCCCCAATCGCCCACGTGGTTCTGGCGGATCACTTGGTCGCCGAGGAACTCCAGGACCCGGGCGACGCTGTCACCGATGATGGTCGAGCGCAGGTGGCCGACGTGCATTTCCTTGGCCAGGTTCGGTGCCGACAGGTCGATCACCACCTTCTCGCTCGGGCCGGCCTTGCGCACGCCCAGGTGGCCATCGGCCAGGGCGGCGTCCAGGCGGTTGGCCAGGGCCTGGGTGTTCTGGAAGAAGTTCAGGAAGCCCGGGCCTGCGATCTCGACCTTGGTGATGTCGTCGCTGGTTGGCAGGGTCTCGATGAGTTTTTCGGCCAGGTCGCGTGGCTTCATGCCGGCGGGCTTGGCCAGCATCATGGCGATGTTGCTGGCGAAGTCGCCGTGGGTCTTGTCCCGGGCATTTTCCACCTGGATCGCCGGCGTCAGCCCTTCAGGCAGCACGCCGTCGGTGACGAGTTGGGTGAGGGCTTGCTGGATCAGCTGGCGAATGGTGTCTTTCATGGCGTTCTCTTTTCGACCGCAAGCGCGGTGGGGCGCTTCGATGCGCAGGTGGAAAAACTGGGCATTATCCGTTTCCAAAGGCGGGTTGCCAACCTTTGACGCTGTATGTTCCGGCCCTATCGCCGGCAAGCCGGCGCCCACAGGGCGCGTGGGAGCCGGCTTGCCGGCGATAGGGACGATCGATATCAGTACAGATCGACCGGGTCCACATCCAGCGACCAGCGCACCTGGCGCCCGCTCGGCATGTGCTCCAACACTAGCAACCAGGCGCTGATCAGTCGATGCAAAGGCGCCCGGGCATTGGCCTGGAGCAATAATTGCGCACGGAAGCGCCCAGCGCGGCGCTCCATGGGCGCCGGTACCGGGCCGAGCAGCTCGATACCGTGCAGGTTGTGCTCGGCCAGCAGGCGTTCGGCCGCGGCGCAGGCCTCGTCGAGAAACCCCTCTGCCTGGCCCGGCTTGTGCGCCTCGGCGCGCAGCAGGGCCAAGTGGGCGAAGGGGGGTAAGCCTGCGGCCCGGCGTTCGCTCAGGGCTTGTTCGGCGAAGGCGAAGTAGCCCTGCTCGGTCAGTTGCACCAGCAGCGGGTGTTCGGCCAGGTGGGTCTGGATGATCACCTTGCCCGGTTCTTCGGCCCGCCCGGCGCGGCCGGCCACCTGGACGATCAGCTGGGCCATGCGCTCGCTGGCGCGGAAATCGCCGGAGAACAGGCCGCCATCGGCGTCGAGGATGGCCACCAAGGTTACCCTTGGGAAGTGGTGACCCTTGGCCAGCATCTGTGTTCCCACCAGGATGCTGGGCTGGCCGCGCTGGATGGTGGTGAACAGGTTGTGCATGGCGTCCTTGCGCGAGGTGCTGTCGCGGTCCACGCGCAGGATGGGGTAGTCGGGGAACAGGGTTTTCAGGCGCTCTTCGGCCCGCTCGGTACCTGCACCCACCGGGCGCAGGTCGACATGGGCGCACTGCGGGCACTGGTGCGGCAGGCGTTCGTCGTGGCCGCAGTGGTGGCAGCGCAGCACGCCGGAGCGCTGGTGCACGGTCATCCGCGCGTCGCAGCGCGGGCATTCGGAGAGCCAACCGCAGTCGTGGCACAGCAGCGTCGGGGCGAAGCCGCGGCGGTTGAGGAATACCAGCACCTGCTGGCCGGCTTCCAGGGTCTGGCGGATGGCCTGCTGCAGTGGGCCGCTGATGCCGCTGTCCAGGGGCAGGCTGCGTACGTCCAAGCGCAGGAAGCGGGGCGCGCGTGCGCCGCCGGCGCGCTGGTTCATGCGCAGCAGGCCGTAGCGCCCGCTGTGGGCGTTGTGCAGGCTTTCCAGCGAGGGCGTTGCGGAGCCGAGCAGGATCGGGATGTTTTCCTGGTGGGCACGTACCACAGCCAGGTCCCGGGCGTGGTAGCGCAGGCCTTCCTGCTGTTTATAGGAGCCGTCGTGCTCCTCGTCGATGATGATCAGGCCGGGGTTCTTCATGGGCGTGAACAGCGCCGAACGCGTGCCGATGATGATATCGGCCTCGCCGTCGCGGGCCGCCAGCCAGGCATCGAGGCGTTCGCGATCGCCTACCGCCGAGTGCAGCAGCGCGATGCGAGCATTGAAGCGCTGCTCGAAACGCGCCAGGGTCTGCGGCCCCAGGTTGATCTCGGGGATCAGGATCAACGCCTGTTTGCCCGCTTCCAGGGTTTCGCGGATCAGCTGCAGGTAAACCTCGGTCTTGCCGCTGCCTGTCACCCCGGCCAGGAGGAAGGCGTGGAAGGCACCGAAGCCCGAGCGCACGGCATCGAAGGCTGCCAGCTGCTCCTCGTTCAGGGGCAGTTCCGGCTGCGCCAGCCAATGTTCGTGACGCGCCTGTGGCAGGTGGCGGCGTATTTCCAGCTGGACCAGCTCCTTGGCCAGCAACAGGTCCAGGCTGTCCTTGTTCAGGCCCAGTTTGGCCAGCAGGCTGTGGGCGACCCCATGGGGATGTTGCGACAAGGTCTTGAGCGCTTCGCGCTGGCGCGGTGCGCGGGCGATGCGCGGGTCTTCCAGGCGGGCGCCGGGCGCCACGTGCCAGAAGCGCTCCTGGCGCATCTCGGCCGGCTCGCCCTGGCGCAGCAGGGTCGGCAGGGCCCAGTTGAGGGTGTCGCCCAGGCTGTGCTGGTAATACTGCGAGGTCCACAGGCACAGCTTGAACAGCGAGGCGGGCAGCGGCGAGACCGGGTCGAGCAGGGCGCTGGCCGGCTTGAGTTTGTCTGCCGGGACCTCGCTCTTGTCGCAGACTTCCACCAGCACGCCGATCATCTCCCGGCGCCCGAACGGCACGCGGATGCGCATGCCGGGCACCAGCGCCTGGCGGGCCATGTTGGCCGGGGCCCGGTAGTCGAACAGGCGACGCAGGGGCGAAGGCAGGGCAAGGCGCAGGATGACGTCGGACACGCGGAAGGTCTCTGGAGGGTATTTCGGAATCCGCCGAGACTAGCAGACGACAGTCGGTGCTCGCGACAACTTGCGTTGGCGTGATGCTCTGGTATTATTCGCCGCCTAATTACGTGCGGTATTCAACAATTGGTGTTGGGTGGCGGCACGCAGCTCGAGGAAGTGACGATGAAACCAGAAATTCACCCGAATTACGAAGTAGTTGCAGTCACCTGCAGCTGCGGCAACAAGTTCGAGACCCGTTCGACCCTGGCCAAGCCTCTGTCGATCGACGTCTGCTCCCAGTGCCACCCGTTCTACACTGGCAAGCAGAAGGTCCTGGACACCGGTGGTCGCGTACAGAAGTTCGCCGATCGCTTCGGTATGTTCGGTACCAAGAAGTAATCATGCATATGGCGAACCCCTCGGGTTTCGCGCTGCTGCAGAAAAAGGCGCCCCTTGTGGGCGCTTTTTTTGTGGCTGCGTTCTGGCACCTGCCGACCCTGGCCTACTGCCCCGTCCCTGACAAGCCGCAGCAAGTGGCGGTGCGCCAGGTGGTCGACGGCGACACCTTGCGCCTGAGCGATGGGCGCAGCGTGCGCATGATCGGGCTCAACGCACCGGAAATCGGCCGCAAGGGGCGCACCAGCGAACCCTACGCCGAGGCCGCCAAGCGCCGCCTGCAGGCCTTGGTGAACGCCAGCGACGGGCGCGTCGGGCTGGTGCCGGGCGTGGAGTCGAAAGACAAGTACGGCCGAACCTTGGCGCATATCTACGGCCGCAATGGCGACAATCTCGAGGCGGTATTGCTCAGCGAGGGCCTGGGCTATCGGGTCGCGGTGGCGCCCAACGTCAACCTCGCCTCCTGCCAGCAGCAAGCCGAACAGGCGGCCAGGGTGGCCCGTGCCGGGCTCTGGCGGCAGTCGCCGGTGCTGCGTGACGGCGATGTGCGTCAGTCTGGGTTTGCCGTCATCAGCGGCAAAATCCAGGGCATCGAACGCAATCGCGGTGGTGTCTGGCTCGATCTTGGCGACCAGGTGGTGTTGCAGGTTCCCGCTCGTCTGCAACGCAACTTCCCGGCAAGGTTCTTCGATAATCTCAAGGGACGCCAGGTCGAGGCGCGTGGCTGGGTGCTGGACCGTTCCCGCAAGGGCGGCTTGAAGCCGGGGCAGCGACGCTGGTTGTTGCCATTGACCGATCCGAGCATGTTGGAGCGTGTTTCAGGTTAAATAGTTGTAGACATTTCGCTATTGGATTGTACACACTTGATGGCGTATGCCCCGTGGGTTATAGCGTAAAGTCGTAGGCTAAAGGCCTTGACACAAGTGACCGGGCAGTCTTGTAGCTCCCCGGCTCTTTGCGTATCCTCGGCGGTCCGTCAGAACAGTAAACAAGCGGAATGCCCACCATGTCAGACCTGAAAACCGCCGCTCTCGAATATCACGCTCAGCCTCGTCCGGGGAAACTGAGCGTCGAACTCACCAAGCCGACCGCAACCGCCCGTGACCTGGCCCTGGCCTACAGCCCGGGCGTCGCCGAGCCGGTGCGCGAGATTGGCCGTGACCCAGAGCTGGCCTACAAGTACACCGGCAAGGGCAACCTGGTCGCGGTGATTTCCGATGGTACCGCCATCCTCGGCCTCGGCGACCTGGGCCCGCTGGCCTCCAAGCCGGTCATGGAAGGCAAGGGCGTTCTGTTCAAGCGTTTCGCCGGCATCGACGTGTTCGACATCGAAGTCGACTCGGAAAGCCCACAGGCCTTCATCGACACCGTCAAGCGCATCTCCATCACTTTCGGTGGCATCAACCTCGAAGACATCAAGGCGCCTGAGTGCTTCGAGATCGAGCGCACCCTGATCGAGCAGTGCGATATCCCGGTCTTCCACGATGACCAGCACGGTACCGCGATCGTCACCGCGGCCGGCATGATCAACGCCTTGGAAATCGCCGGCAAGAAGCTCGAAGAAGCCAAGATCGTCTGCCTGGGTGCCGGCGCTGCCGCCATCTCCTGCATGAAGCTGCTGGTCAGCATGGGTGCCAAGGTCGAGAACATCTTCATGATCGACCGCACTGGCGTCATCCACGCCGGCCGCGACGACCTGAACCAGTACAAGGCCCAGTTCGCTCACGCTACCGACAAGCGCACCCTGGCCGACGCCCTGGAAGGTGCCGACGTGTTCGTTGGCCTGTCCGGCCCGAACCTGCTGAGTGCCGAAGGCTTGAAGTCCATGGCGGCCAACCCGATCGTGTTCGCCTGCTCGAACCCGGACCCGGAAATCGCCCCGGAGCTGGCCCACGCCACCCGCAGCGACGTGATCATGGCCACCGGTCGTTCCGACTACCCGAACCAGGTCAACAACGTACTGGGCTTCCCGTTCATCTTCCGTGGTGCCCTGGACGTTCGCGCCAAGCGCATCAACGAAGAGATGAAGATCGCCGCCGCCATCGCCCTGAAGGACCTGGCCAAGCTGCCAGTGCCGAAGGAAGTGTGCGACGCCTACGGCGTACAGGCCCTGGAATTCGGCCGTGAGTACATCATTCCGAAGCCGATGGACCCACGCCTGATCACCGTCGTCTCCGACGCCGTGGCCAAGGCTGCCATCGAATCCGGCGTGGCTACCCTGCCGTATCCGAAGCACTACCCGCTGCAGAGCGTGAACGACGTGTTCAACGGCTGATCCAGACCGTAGCGTCATGAAAAAGCCCCGGCTCGTGAGAGTCGGGGCTTTTTCGTTTGGGGCTGCACGTCCGACTTGCTCCTCGGTCAAGGGCGCAGCCTTTGCCAGGCGACGGCGATATCAGGCCCGGCCCAATCGCGGGGCAAGCCCGCTCCCACAGAGGTCAGCGCTTGCCACTCGTTCTCTGCGCGACAGCGCAGCCCCTGTAGGAGCGGGCTTGCCCCGCGATCAAGGGCGTAGCCCTTGCCAGGCGACGGTGATATCAGGCCCGGCCCAATCGCGGGACAGGCCCGCGATGATCGGTTTTTTAGAACAGATCCATGGGTGCCGCTTCGTCTGCCGGCAGTGGGCTGCCAGGTATCGCGCCATTGCCCAGCTCGTCCACCGAAGGCGGCGAATCCTCGGCCTTGAACAGCTCGAAATAGGCGTTCGGCGTGCTCGGTGTAGCGGCGCGGCCGCTGACCGGGTCGACCCGCAGGCTGAGGATGCCCTCCGGTTCGGCAGGCGCGTGCTCGGGTTTGTCCTTGAGCGCAGCGCCCATGAAACTCATCCAGATCGGCAGCGCCGCAGTGCCGCCATACTCGCGTCGGCCCAGGGTTTCCGGCTGGTCGAAGCCGACCCATACGGTGGTGACGTAGTCGGCGTTGTAGCCGGTGAACCAGGCATCCTTGGACTCGTTGGTGGTGCCGGTCTTGCCTGCCAGGTCACTGCGGCCCAGGGCCAGGGCGCGGCGGCCGGTACCACGCTTGATCACATCCTGCAGCATGCTGGTGAGGATGTAGGTGGTACGCCCATCGATGATGCGTTCGGCCACCGCCGGCATCTGCAATTGCGGCGTAGCCTGGCCCGCGGCCACAGGGGCTTCGCCGGGCAGGGCAGGGGTGCTGATCGGCTGTTCCGGCGCGGCGATGCCGGCCTCGTCCTGGCCGCCTTGCGGGACCCGGGCCGGGTTGGCGGTGAACAGGGTCTCGCCGTTACGGCTCTCGATCCGCTCGATCAGGTACGGGCTGATCTTGTAGCCGCCGTTGGCGAAGGTGCTCCAGCCGGTGGCGATCTCCATCGGCGTGAGGGTCGCGGTGCCCAAAGCCAGGGACAGGTTCGGCGGCAGGTCCTGCTTGTTGAAGCCGAACTTGGTGATGTAGTCGATGGTCTTGCCCACGCCCATCGATTGCAGCAGGCGAATCGAGACCAGGTTACGCGACTTGTACAGCGCTTCGCGCATGCGGATCGGGCCGAGGAAGGTGTTGGTGTCGTTCTTCGGGCGCCAGACCTTGTCCAGGTACTCGTCGACGAACACGATCGGCGCGTCGTTGACCAGGCTGGCTGCGGTATAGCCGTTGTCGAGCGCGGCGCTGTAGACGAACGGCTTGAAGCTCGAACCCGGCTGGCGCTTGGCCTGCATGGCGCGGTTGTAGTTGCTCTGCTCGAACGAGAAGCCGCCGACCAGGGCGCGGATGGCGCCGCTGTACGGGTCGAGGGTGACCAGGGCGCTCTGCGCGCCGGGGACCTGGCTGAACTTGAGCGTGCCGTCTTCCAGGCGCTGGACGCGGACCAGGTCGCCGACCTGGGCCACATCCTTCGGCGACTGCGGGGAGCGGCCCTGGGCATTGCTGTTGATGAACGGGCGGGCCCACTTCATGGTGTCCCAGCCGACATGTTCCTGCTGACCGCTACGGGTCAGCACTTGCAGGCCATCGGCCTGCACCTGGGTCACGATGGCCGGCTCCAGGCCGCCCAGGGTGCGCTGTTTGCCTAGTTCCTGCTGCCAGGCTTCGAGGGTCTTGCCCGGGAAGCGTGCCTCCGGGCCGCGGTAGCCGTGGCGTTCATCGTAGCTGGACAACCCGTTGAGCACGGCCTTGTTGGCCATTTCCTGCAGGTCGCTCGGCACCGTGGTGGTGACGCGGAAGCCTTCGGTGTAGGCCTCGCTGCCGTAGCGGCCGACCATTTCGGCGCGGGCCATTTCGGCGATGTAAGGCGCGTTCACTTCCGGCGTCGGCACGTGGTAGCTGGCGTTGAGCGGCTCTGCCAGGGCGGCCTCGTAGCTGGCCTGGTCGATCTTGCCGAGCTTGTACATGCGCCCAAGGATCCAGTCGCGCCGCTCTTTGGCTCGCGCCGGGTTGGCCAGCGGGTTGAACCGCGAAGGAGCCTTGGGCAGGCCGGCGATCATGGCCATCTGCGCCAGGCTGACGTCACGGATCGACTTGCCGTAATACACCTGGGCCGCGGCCTCGATGCCATAGGCGCGGTTACCTAGGTAGATCTTGTTGACGTACAGCTCGAGGATCTCGTCCTTGGTCAGCTCGCGTTCGATCTGCAGGGCCAGGAGGATCTCGTTGGTCTTGCGCGAGAAGCTGCGCTCGCTGGTGAGGAAGTAATTCTTCGCCACCTGCATGGTGATGGTGCTGCCGCCGGTCTGGATGTGGCCAGACTTCACCAGCTGGGTCGCGGCGCGCATCAGGCTGCTCGGGTCGACGCCATAGTGGTTGAGGAAATTGTCGTCCTCGGCTGACAGAAGCGCCTGGATGAATTGTGGGGGAATGTCCGCGAAGCGGATCGGCGAGCGGCGCATTTCGCCAAACTCGGCAATCAGCTTGCCGTCGCTGCTGTACACCCTCAAGGGGATCTGCAACTGGATGCTTCTGAGGGACTCGACCGAGGGGAGGCTGGGGCTAAGATACAGAAACGCACCGCTCACACCGAGTACGAGCGCGCAGATGACTGCGACGAAAGACCACCAGAAGAACTTCAGCAGACGTATCAAGGCTTTTGGGTGTCCAGGTTGGGAGTGGATTGCACGCGGTCCGGCGGACAGGAAAAAACGCTGGGCATTATAAGCATTTTTCGCTTTGCCGGGGTGACCGGCCGGCCTGGTCGGTCGGCTCCGGTGGCGCGGTATTGCGACGAACTGTCAGGAAAAAGCCATGCTTGGACGCTTCGGCAGGGATGCCGGTTCACTACTGGGGGTGGAAATTGCCTCCGATTCCGTTCGAATCCTTCAATTGCAGGGGCGCCAGGCGCGTCGTTCGGTTGGCGCCTGGGCGCTGGAACCCTTCGAGCCGCCGGCGGGCGGGTGGGCTGCTCGCCCCGATGTCGTGGCCGGTGCGCTGCGGCGCGCCTGGCATCGCAGCGGTAGCCGGCAACGCCAGGCGGCAGTCGCCGTGTCTGCCTCGGAGGTGATCTGCAAAGTCTGCCGGCTGCCTGCGGGGTTGTCCGAAGCCGAGATGGAGGCGCAGCTGCTGGTGGAGGCCGAGCACCTGTTTCCCTTTCCTTTGCAGGACCTGGCGCTGGATTTCCAGGTCCTGGAGCCCGTGGCAGGCCAGGCCGGTGAAGCCCGGGTGCTGGTGGGCGCGTGCCGCCAGCAGGCCCTCGGGCCGTTGGAGGAGGTGCTCGGCTGCGCCGGGCTGCAGGCCGTGGCGGTGGAAGTCGACAGCATTGCCCTGGAGCGGACCTTGCCATCAGGCGCTGATTCACCGGCATTGCTTCGGATCGAGTCGGACTGCGCGGTTCTGCATGCTTGGCCGGAGCCTGCGATACCCCAGCGGTCTACGCTGCGGCTGCTGGCCTCGGAAGACCGCTCGCTGGCTGCCGAGCGTATCGCGCAATGGTTGCACAGTGCATTGCCACTGGCTCGGTTCGAGCATCTGCTGGTCGCCGCCGACGGCGATTGGGTCGATGCCTTGTCCGAGCGACTGGGTATGCCCTGCAAGGCATTCTTGCCGTTTACCCGATTCGATCCGAGCCTGGTACTGGCGTTGGGCCTGGCGATGGGGGATGCCCGATGACAGTGCGCCTGAACCTGTTGCCGTGGCGCGAGCATCGCCGCCTGGTGGCCATCCGCCGATTCAAGGTGGCGCTGGTCGTCAGCCTGCTGTTCGCGCTTGGTGGCGTGATGTCGCTGGATCACCTGGCACGCCAGCGCCTGCAACAACAAGCCTCGGCGGCCGCGGCCCAGCAAGCGGCCCTGCAACCGATGGAGCAGGCCCTGGCGCGTATCGAGGCGCTGCGTGAGCAGCGTGCGGTCATCGAAGGGCAGACCCAGGCGTTGGCGCGCTTGAGGTCCGGCCAGGGCGCGTTCGTGGCGATGCTGCTGGCGCTCGAACGGGTAATGCCAGGCGGGTTGCACCTGAGCGAGCTGCAGCTCGAGGGTGAAGACCTTCGGCTGTTGGGTATGGCGGCTTCTTCGGCGGTGCTTGCACAGTTCATGCGTGACCTGACGCACGCTGCGGTGGTGCAGGGGCTGGAGTTGAAGCGGCTGCGTAATCTGCCTGGCGCAGATGAGTTCCTGCTGGTCGCGCGCCTCTCGGCAACCTGGTCATGAGAGGGCTGGGCGGAGCGCTCGGGTCGGAATGGATTGTCCAGTCATGGGTTGGTAGGGTGGCTGCCACAGGGCTGCTCGTGCTGGCGGTGTTTTTCCTGGGGTGGCTTCTCTTGCTCCAGGAAGGCTACCGTGCCTTGCGCCAGGGCGAGGCAGCAGCAGATGGCCTGCGCCTGGCGTACGATCACAAGGCTCAGGCCGCTCGCCACCTGCTGCCGGCCACCGAGGCGCTGGCGGATGTGCAACGCCAGTTGCTCGA
The DNA here is from genome assembly GCF_015680235.1 of Pseudomonas guariconensis. Classification (GTDB taxonomy): domain Bacteria; phylum Pseudomonadota; class Gammaproteobacteria; order Pseudomonadales; family Pseudomonadaceae; genus Aquipseudomonas; species Aquipseudomonas guariconensis_A. The sequence continues at coordinate 87,062 of NZ_JADLJL010000005.1, read as the reverse complement.
TGCGCGGTGGCGACTCTCGGCAGGGGAGGACATGAGCGACCTGCTGGACGGGTTGGCCAGCTCCGGGCATGCCTTGGGGCTGGTGTTCGAGCAGCTCGATGTATTGCCAGAGGGCACCGAGCCGGGGTACCGGGTGGTGCCGCTCGACATCCAGGTCATCGGCGCCTACCCGGCCTTGCGAGCCTGGCTTCAGGCATGGCTGGGCCAGGTTCGCCTGTTGCGGCCGACGCGCCTGGAGCTGGCGGGCGTACAGGATCGGCCGGATGTGCGGCGCCTACGCTTGCAGGTCGAGTCCTACCATTCTGATGAGAACTTGATGCCGCCCGCTTCGCTTGCCCATGAGCCAGCACAGCCGGCCGCGCAGCCTGTCGGCATCGATCTGTTTGCGCCCTGGTCGATGCAAAGGCCGGCACAAGGGCTGGCCGGCGTCGCGCTTGCGCAGTTGGAAATGGTCGGAAGCCTCTCGCGCAACGGGCGAAGCCAGGCATTGCTGCTGTCGGCGGGGCGCCTTTACCGGGTGGGCGAGGGCGACCAGCTGGGCCGGGACCAAGGAATCGTCGTGGCGGTGGATGGCCAGCAGGTCGAAGTGCGTGAACGTGTATTCGTCGCGGGTGGCTGGCACGAGCGGTCGGCGTACCTGAGGCTAAGGAAGCAGGTGGGTAATGAGGTCATGGATGAGCGTGAACAGTCTGAGGAAGTGGATGCTGGCGATACTCTTGGCGGGCCTGGCCGGCACGGCGCTGGCCAGTCGGGATGAGCCGCTCTCGCTGAACTTCCAGGACATCGAAGTGCGTGCGGCGCTGCAGGTGCTCGCCGACTTTGCCGGTATCAACCTGGTGGCCAGCGACACTGTGCAAGGCCGCCTGACTTTGCGCCTGGAGCGCGTACCCTGGGAACAGGCCCTTGACCTGGTGCTGCGCAGCAAGGGCTTGGCCCGCCGCGAAGAGGGCAATGTACTGCTGGTGGCACCGGCAGCCGAGCTGGCCGAGCAATTTCGCGAAGCACGCCTGGGGCAGGCGCTGGATGCGCAACAGCAACCCATGCGCCGGGCGTTGTTGCCGATCCACCACGCCAACGCGGCGGACCTGGCCGAGCTGTTGCTGGCCGCACTGGCCGACGATGGCATCCTCACCGGGCGCGGCAGTCTGAACGTGGATGCCCGCACCAACACGCTGGTGGCGTACCAGCCTGCCGACCGCCTTGCCGAGTTGCGGCAGTTGGTGGCGCAGCTGGACGTGCCGGTGCGCCAGGTGCTGATCGAGGCGCGCATCGTCGAGGCGAATGTCGACTACGAAAAGAGCTTAGGGGTGAGGTGGGGTGCGCCGCTATCAGGCGAGGCCGCCCGCCTGGGCAAGGACCTGTTCGTCGACCTGGGTGTCGAGCGGGCCGGCTCGGCTGTCGGCCTGGGCCTGCTGCGCGGCGGCACGTTGCTGGACCTGGAGCTCAGCGCCATGGAAAAGAGCGGCAACGGCGAAATCATCTCCCAGCCCAAGGTGGTCACGGCAGACAAGGAAACGGCGCGGATCCTCAAAGGCACGGAAGTGCCCTACCAGGAGACCAGCAAGAGCGGCGCCACCTCCACGTCGTTCCGTGGGGCGTCGCTGTCGCTGGAGGTCACGCCGCAGATCACGCCGGATGGCAAGGTCATCATGGCGGTGCGGGTGACCAAGGACGAGCCTGACTACGTCAATGCACTGAACAACGTACCGCCGATCCGCAAGAACGAGGTCAATGCCAAGGTCCGGGTGGCTGATGGGCAGACCGTCGTCATCGGTGGCGTCTATTCGACCACGCAAAACAAAGTGGTCGACAAGGTGCCATTTTTAGGCGATCTGCCGTATGTTGGTCGGCTGTTTCGACGCGATGCATTACAAGAGAAAAAATCCGAGCTGCTGGTCTTCCTGACTCCGCGTATCATGAGTGACCAGGCGATTGCTGTGAGTCGTTGATTCTGTGCGAAATTTGATACTTGTGGGGCCCATGGGCGCTGGTAAAAGCACCATCGGACGCCTTTTGGCCAAAGAGCTGCGGCTGCTGTTCAAGGATTCCGACAAGGAAATCGAACTGCGAACCGGCGCCAATATCCCGTGGATCTTCGACAAGGAAGGCGAGCCGGGTTTTCGTGACCGCGAGCAAGCCATGATCGCCGAGCTCTGCGCCCTCGATGGCGTGGTTTTGGCGACCGGAGGCGGCGCGGTGATGCGCGAGGCCAATCGCAAAGCCTTGCACGAGGGCGGGCGGGTGATCTACCTGCATGCCTCGGTGGAGCAGCAGGTCGGGCGCACCGCGCGCGACCGCAATCGCCCCTTGCTGCGCACTGCCAACCCGGAGGCGACCCTGCGCGCCCTGTTGGAAACCCGCGACCCGCTGTACCGAGAAATTGCCGACCTGGTGGTGGAAACCGACGAACGGCCGCCACGCATGGTGGTGCTCGACATTCTCGAGCGCCTGGAGAAGTTGCCGCCCCGGTAAGCCGGGACTATGCTCGGCGACCAGCGCCGAGGCGGGGTTGAACGTTACCGCGCGGTGTCGCCTGGACGATGCCGCGCCCTAGTACATTGTGGGGATACATGCAGACACTAAAGGTCGACCTGGGCGAACGTAGCTACCCGATCTACATTGGCGAAGGCCTGTTGGACCAGCCCGAACTGCTGGCGCCGCACATTGCCGGGCGGCAGGTCGCCATCGTCTCCAACGAAACCGTCGCGCCCCTGTATCTCGAGCGCCTGAGCCGTACCCTCGGTGCCTATTCGGTGCTGCCGGTGGTGCTGCCCGATGGCGAGGCCCACAAGAACTGGCAAACCCTGCAACTGATCTTCGATGCCCTGCTCACTGCACGCCACGACCGCCGTACCACCGTGGTGGCCCTGGGCGGTGGCGTGATCGGCGACATGGCCGGTTTCGCCGCCGCTTGCTACCAGCGTGGCGTCGACTTCATCCAGGTGCCGACCACCCTGTTGTCCCAGGTGGACTCGTCGGTCGGCGGCAAGACCGGCATCAACCACCCGTTGGGCAAGAACATGGTAGGCGCCTTCTACCAGCCCAATGCGGTACTGATCGACACCACCAGCCTCAAGACCCTGCCCGAACGCGAGCTGTCGGCGGGCCTGGCCGAAGTGATCAAGTACGGGCTGATCTGCGACGAGCCATTCCTGACCTGGCTCGAAGAGCACATGGGAACCCTGCGCGCCCTGGAGCCTGCCGCCCTGACCGAGGCCATCGGCCGCTCCTGCGCCGCCAAGGCGGCCGTGGTCGGTGCCGACGAGCGCGAGTCCGGCGTACGGGCCACCTTGAACCTTGGTCATACCTTCGGCCATGCCATCGAGACCCACATGGGCTATGGCGTCTGGCTGCATGGCGAAGCCGTGGCTGCTGGCACCGTGATGGCCCTGGAGATGTCCATGCGCCTGGGCTGGATCGACCAGCCGGCACGGGACCGCGGCATTCGCCTGCTGCAGGCTGCGGGCCTGCCGGTGGTGCCGCCCGAGGAGATGACCCCGGCGCATTTCATGGAACACATGGCGGTCGACAAGAAGGTACTCGACGGTCGCCTGCGTCTGGTGCTGCTGCGCCAGATGGGCGAGGCCGTGGTGACTGACGACTATCCGAAAGAGATTCTTCAAGCCACGCTGGCGGCGGACTACCGCGCGATCGTGGCCCAGCTTTGAGGTTGTGACAGCGCGATGACCAGTTTGCATGCCGATGAGGCGTTTCTCGACCACTACCAGTTGAGCCATGACCCGTTCGCACCCCGGGTGCCCGGCTTCAAGTTCTTCCCCGCCCAGCGCAAGCCGGTGCTGGGCCAGCTCCATCACCTGGCACGCTACAGCCAGCTGATGCTGGTGGTCACCGGCCCCATGGGCAGCGGCAAGACCCTGCTGCGCCAGGCCCTGGTGGCCAGTACCAACAAACAATCCGTGCAGAGCGTGGTAGTGTCTGCCCGCGGCGCGGGCGATGCGGCCAGTGTGCTCGGCCAGGTGGCCCAGGCGCTCGACGTGGCGCATGCCGAAGTCCAGGCCATTCTTGCCCAAGTGGTGCAGTTGGCCCTGACCGGCCAGGAAGTCTATTTGCTGGTGGACGATGCGGAACAACTGGACGAGTCGGCACTCCAAGCGTTGCTGGAGTTGGCGGCTGGCGTGCCGGAAGGGCGTCCGCATGTGTTCCTGTTCGGCGAGCCCTCGTTGATCGCCGGCCTGGAAGGGCTCGATGCCGGTGGCGAGCGGTTCCATGTCATCGAGCTTGCGCCCTATAGCGAGGAGGAGACCCGCGAGTACCTGGAGCAGCGCCTGGACGGCGCGGGCCGGGGTATCGAGGTGTTCACCCGCGAACAGATCGTCGACATCCATGAAAACTCAGACGGCTGGCCTGGGACTATCAACCAGGTTGCCCGCGATACCTTGATCGAAGCCATGATCGCCAGCCGCAGTACGGCCAAGCGACCATCCATGGGGTTCAATATGCCTAAGAAACATGTGCTCGCGCTGTCCGCTGTCGTCGTGGTCGCGGTTGCCGCGGCGGTGCTGATGCCCAAGAAGAGCGACAAGCCCGCCGAGGCGCCGGCCGCACAGGCCCAGCTGCCCTTGGGTGAAGGTCAGCCGGCCATCGAGTTCTCCGGCTCGTCGCAGCCCATGCCGCTGCCGCTGGTTGGTCAATCGCAGCCGGTGATGCGCGAACCGCTGGCCCAGGCGGCCGGCATGGGTGATGGCGAGGAAGGCAGCCCGGCTGGCGACACCGCGCTGCAGCCCGCTGTTCCGCCCACCGTGACCACCACTGCGCCGCCACAGGGTGTGCCTGCAGGCCCTGCGCCGACCCCGGCGCAGCCTGTCACCAGCGCTCCGGCCCAGACCGTCGCCACGGCGCCTGCGCAGCCGGTTGCACCAGCGCCAAAGCCTGTCGCTACCCAGCCGGCCAAGCCGGTTGCACCCGCCAAGCCAGCTCCGGCACCGACCCAGGTGGCCACGGCCAAGCCTGCCGCCAAACCTGCCGCTGGCGGTTCGGGCAATAGCAGCTGGTATACCGGCCAGAAAGCCGGCAACTATGTCGTGCAGATCCTGGGGACCAGCTCCGAGGCATCGGCCCAGGCCTTCGTCAAGGCCCAGGGTGGCGACTATCGCTACTTCAAGAAAACCCTGCAGGGCAAGCCGCTGTACGTGGTCACCTACGGCAATTTCGCCAACCGCGATGCAGCGGTTGCGGCAATCAAGAACTTGCCAGCCAAGGTCCAGGCTGGTAAACCTTGGCCTCGTACCGTCGGCAGCGTCCAACAAGAGCTGGCGGCGGCCCGCTGATACCTTCCGGGCGGCAACACCCCGCCGCCCAGTTGCAAAGCGATTCCCGACTTGTAGAGCCTGCTGCGCCTGAGCGCGGCAGGCTTTTCTGTCCCAGACTGCCGGCCACAAGCCCACTCTTGCAGTCCTGGCTGAAACGCTTCAGACTCGAGCCAGGCCGCTATCACGGCTCATGGCGCAAAAACATTCAAAAATGCGACATAAGTTTTCAATGATGCGTCATGAAAATTTGTGGGCGTTGCTGTCCCTGTGCAACAATGGTTTCCCATTGCCCACCGCAAAAAGCTGGCGTTTGATCGGCGTGGATGGTAAGTGGTTGTACTAAAAAGAGATTTGCCTTCGTTGAGAGGCGAACCTGGTGAGAAAGTGTCTATGAAAACAGGTCTGTACCATCCCGAAGAATTCAAGGACAACTGTGGTTTTGGCCTGATCGCCCATATGACGGGCGAGGCGAGCCACCATCTTTTGCAAACCGCCATGCAGGCACTGACCTGCATGACCCATCGCGGCGGTATCAACGCCGACGGCAAGACCGGTGACGGTTGCGGCCTGCTGATGCAGAAGCCCGATCAGTTCCTGCGTGCCGTGGCCCAGGAACACTTCGCCGTCGAGCTGCCCAAGCAGTATGCCGTCGGCATGGTGTTCTTTAACCAGGACCCGGTGAAGGCCGAAGCGGCCCGCGCCAACATGGACCGCGAAATCGTCAATGCCGGCCTCAAGCTGGTCGGCTGGCGCAAGGTGCCGATCGACACCCGCGTGCTCGGTCGTCTGGCCCTGGAGCGCCTGCCGCAGATCGAGCAGGTGTTCATCGGCGGTGAAGGCCTGAGCGACCAGGAATTCGCGATCAAGCTGTTCAGCGCCCGTCGCCGTTCGTCCGTGGCCAACGCCCACGACGCCGACCACTACATCTGCAGCTTCTCGCACAAGACCATCATCTACAAAGGCCTGATGATGCCGGCGGACCTCGCCGCCTTCTTCCCGGACCTGGGTGACGAACGTCTGAAGACCGCCATCTGCGTCTTCCACCAGCGCTTCTCCACCAATACCCTGCCGAAGTGGCCGCTGGCCCAGCCCTTCCGCTTCCTCGCCCACAACGGCGAGATCAACACCATCACCGGCAACCGCAACTGGGCCGTGGCCCGTCGCACCAAGTTCGCCAATGACCTGATCCCCGACCTCGAAGAGCTCGGCCCGCTGGTCAACCGCGTCGGTTCCGACTCCTCGAGCATGGACAACATGCTGGAGCTGATGGTCACCGGTGGCATCGACCTGTTCCGTGGCGTGCGCATGCTGGTGCCGCCGGCCTGGCAGAACGTCGAGACCATGGACGCCGACCTGCGCGCCTTCTACGAATACAACTCCATGCACATGGAGCCGTGGGACGGCCCGGCCGGCATCGTCATGACCGAAGGCCGCCATGCGGTCTGCCTGCTCGACCGCAACGGCCTGCGTCCGGCACGTTGGGTCACCACCAAGAATGGCTACATCACCCTGGCCTCGGAAATCGGCGTATGGGACTACAAGCCCGAGGACGTTCTGGCCAAGGGTCGCGTCGGCCCGGGCCAGATCTTCGCCGTGGACACCGAGACCGGCCAGATCCTCGACACGGATGCCATCGATAACCGCCTCAAGTCGCGCCATCCGTACAAGCGTTGGCTGCGCCAGCATGCCCTGCGCATCCAGGCGACCCTGACCGACGACCAGGGCGTGGCCAGCTACGACGCCGACCAGCTCAAACAGTACATGAAGATGTTCCAGGTCACCTTCGAGGAGCGTGACCAGGTGCTGCGTCCGCTCGGCGAGCAAGGCCAGGAAGCGGTGGGCTCGATGGGCGACGACACGCCGATGGCGGTATTGTCCCAGCGCGTGCGTTCGCCGTACGACTTCTTCCGCCAGCAATTCGCCCAGGTGACCAACCCGCCGATCGACCCGCTGCGCGAAGCGATCGTCATGTCCCTGGAAATCTGCCTGGGTGCCGAGCGCAACATCTTCCAGGAGTCCCCCGAGCATGCCTCGCGGGTGATCCTCAGCTCGCCGGTGATCTCCCCGGCCAAGTGGCGCTCGCTGATGAATCTCGAGCGTGAAGGCTTCGACCGTCAGCTGATCGACCTCAACTACGAGGAAAGCGTCGGCCTGGAAGCAGCCATCCGCAATATCGCCGACCAGGCCGAAGAAGCCGTGCGCAGTGGCAAGACCCAGCTGGTGCTGAGCGACCGCTACATCGCCCCAGGCAAGCTGCCGGTGCACGCTTCCCTGGCCGTCGGCGCGGTGCACCATCGCCTGACCGAGCAAGGCCTGCGTTGCGACAGCAACATCCTGGTGGAAACCGCCACCGCCCGTGACCCGCACCACTTCGCGGTGCTGATCGGCTTCGGTGCTTCTGCCGTGTACCCGTACCTGGCCTACGAAGTGCTGGCCGACTTGATCCGTACCGGCGAGGTGCTGGGCGACTTGGACGAGGTCTTCAAGTACTACCGCAAGGGCATCTCCAAAGGCCTGCTGAAGATCCTGTCGAAGATGGGTATCTCGACCATCGCCTCGTACCGTGGCGCCCAGCTGTTCGAAGCCGTGGGCCTGGCCGAGGAAGTGGTCGGCCTGAGCTTCAAGGGCGTGTCCAGCCGTATCAAGGGCGCACGTTTCGTCGACCTGGAGAGCGACCAGAAGCTGTTGGCCGCCGAAGCGTGGAGCGCGCGCAAGCCGATCCAGCAGGGCGGTCTGCTCAAGTTCGTCCATGGTGGCGAGTACCACGCCTACAACCCGGATGTGGTCAACACCCTGCAGGCTGCCGTGCAGAAGGGCGACTACGCCAAGTTCAAGGAATACACCACGCTGGTCGACCAGCGTCCGGTGTCGATGATCCGCGACCTGCTGAAAGTGAAGGTCGCAGACCAGGCGCTGCCGCTGGACCAGGTCGAGCCGCTGGAGGAGATCCTCAAGCGCTTCGACTCCGCGGGCATCTCCCTCGGCGCCCTGTCGCCGGAAGCCCACGAGGCTCTGGCCGAGGCTATGAACCGCCTGGGCGCGCGCTCCAACTCCGGTGAGGGCGGCGAAGACCCAGCGCGCTACGGCACCATCAAGAGCTCGAAGATCAAGCAGGTGGCCACCGGCCGTTTCGGCGTCACCCCCGAATACCTGGTCAATGCCGAAGTGCTGCAGATCAAGGTGGCCCAGGGCGCCAAGCCCGGTGAGGGCGGCCAGCTGCCTGGCGGCAAGGTCAATGGCCTGATCGCTCGCCTGCGCTACGCCGTGCCGGGCGTGACCTTGATCTCGCCACCGCCGCACCACGACATCTACTCGATCGAAGACCTGGCCCAGCTGATCTACGACCTCAAGCAGGTCAACCCGCAGGCCCTGGTGTCGGTCAAACTCGTGGCCGAAGCCGGCGTGGGCACCATCGCCGCTGGCGTGGCCAAGGCCTATGCGGACCTGATCACCATCTCCGGCTACGACGGCGGCACCGGCGCTTCGCCACTGACCTCCATCAAGTACGCCGGCGCACCGTGGGAGCTGGGCCTGGCCGAAACCCACCAGACCCTGCGTGGCAACGACCTGCGCGGCAAGGTACGGGTACAGACCGACGGCGGCTTGAAAACCGGCCTGGACGTGATCAAGGCCGCGATCCTCGGCGCCGAAAGCTTCGGCTTCGGCACCGCGCCGATGATCGCCCTGGGTTGCAAGTACCTGCGCATCTGCCATCTGAACAACTGCGCCACGGGCGTTGCCACCCAGAACGACAAGCTGCGCAAGGACCACTACATCGGTACCGTCGACATGGTGGTGAACTTCTTCACCTTCGTCGCTGAAGAAACCCGTGAGTGGCTGGCCAAGCTGGGCGTGCGCAGCCTGGGCGAGCTGATCGGCCGCACCGACCTGCTCGACGTGCTGCCGGGCGACACCGAGCGCCAGCAGTTCCTGGACCTGTCGCCGCTGCTGGGCAGCTCGCACATCCCGGCTGACAAGCCGCAGTTCTGCGAAGTCGACAAGAACCCGCCGTTCGACAAGGGCGAGCTGGCCGAGAAGATGGTCGAGATGGCCCTGCCGGCCATTCGCGACCTGGCCGGTGGCGAGTTCAGCCTGGATATCTGTAACTGCGACCGTTCCATCGGCGCGCGCGTCTCCGGCGAAATCGCCCGCCTGCATGGCAACCAGGGCATGGCCGGGGCGCCGATCACCTTCCGCTTCAAGGGGACTGCGGGCCAGAGCTTCGGCGTCTGGAACGCCGGTGGCCTGAACCTGCACCTGGAAGGCGACGCCAACGACTATGTGGGCAAGGGCATGACTGGTGGCAAACTGACCATCGTGCCGCCTGCCGGCAGCCCGTTCGAAACCCAGCACAGCGCCATCATCGGCAACACCTGCCTGTATGGTGCCACCGGCGGCAAGCTGTTCGCTGCCGGCACCGCGGGCGAGCGCTTCGCTGTGCGTAACTCCGGCGCCCACGCTGTGGTCGAGGGTACCGGCGATCACTGCTGTGAATACATGACCGGCGGCTTTGTCTGCGTCCTGGGCAAGACCGGTTACAACTTCGGTTCTGGCATGACGGGCGGTTTCGCCTACGTGCTCGACATGGACAACACCTTCGTCGACAAACTCAACCACGAGCTGGTGGAAATCCAGCGTATCAGTGGCGAGGCGATGGAGGCCTACCGCAGCCACCTGGCGCGGGTCCTTGCCGAATACGTGGAAGAGACCGGCAGCGAGTGGGGGCGCGAGCTCTCGGAGAACCTGGACGACTACGTGCGGCGCTTCTGGTTGGTCAAGCCGAAGGCGGCCAACCTCAAGCAACTGCTGTCCAGTACCCGTGCCAACCCGCAGTAACAACAGCTGCAAGTGGCAGGCCCCATGCGCGGGGCTTGTCCGGCTCAAGTGATCGTCTTGCAGCTTGCGGCCCAGGCCAGCAACTGCGGTATAGAGGTTTTTAAAAATGGCTGAACGTCTGAACAACGACTTCCAGTTCATCGAAGTAGGGCGCAAGGACCCCAAGAAGAAGCTCCTGCGCCAGCGCAAGAAGGAGTTCGTGGAAATCTACGAGCCCTTCAAGCCGCAACAGTCCGTGGAGCAGGCACACCGCTGCCTGGGCTGCGGCAACCCGTATTGCGAGTGGAAGTGCCCGGTTCACAACTTCATCCCCAATTGGCTGAAGCTGGTTTCCGAGGGCAACATCCTCGCGGCGGCAGAACTTTCGCACCAGACCAACACCCTGCCGGAAGTGTGCGGCCGCGTGTGCCCGCAGGACCGTCTCTGCGAAGGCGCCTGCACCCTCAACGACGGCTTCGGTGCGGTGACCATCGGCTCGGTGGAGAAGTACATCACCGATACCGCCTTCGCCATGGGCTGGCGCCCGGACATGTCCAAGGTCAAGCCGACCGGCAAGCGCGTCGCGATCATCGGTGCGGGCCCTGCGGGCCTGGGCTGTGCCGACGTGCTGGTACGTGCCGGTGTGACCCCGGTGGTGTTCGACCGCAACCCGGAGATCGGTGGCCTGCTGACCTTCGGCATCCCCGAGTTCAAGCTGGAAAAGACCGTGCTCAGCAATCGCCGTGAAGTCTTCACCGGCATGGGCATCGAGTTCCGCCTGAACACCGAGGTGGGCAAGGACATCACCATGGAACAGCTGCTCGCCGATTACGATGCGGTGTTCATGGGCATGGGCACCTACACCTACATGAAGGGCGGCTTCCCCGGCGAAGACCTGCCAGGCGTGCATGACGCCTTGGACTTCCTGATCGCCAACGTCAACCGCAACCTGGGCTTCGAGAAGTCGCCGGAAGACTTCGTCGACATGCAGGGCAAGAAGGTCGTGGTGCTTGGCGGTGGCGACACTGCGATGGACTGCAACCGTACCTCGATCCGCCAGGGCGCCAAATCGGTGACCTGTGCCTACCGTCGTGACGAGGCCAACATGCCGGGTTCGCGCCGCGAGGTGAAGAACGCCAAGGAAGAAGGCGTGAAGTTCCTGTACAACCGCCAGCCCATCGCCATCGTCGGCGAAGACAAGGTCGAAGGTGTGAAGGTGGTCGAGACCCGTCTCGGCGAACCGGACGCCCGTGGCCGCCGCAGCCCCGAGCCGATCCCCGGTTCCGAGGAGATCCTGCCGGCCGACGCCGTGGTGATCGCCTTCGGCTTCCGCCCGAGCCCGGCGCCATGGTTCGAGCAGCATGGTATCCAGTTGGACAGCCAGGGCCGTGTGGTGGCGCCGGAGAAGGGCAAGTTCAAGCACCAGACCAGCAACCCGAAAGTGTTCGCCGGTGGCGACATGGTGCGCGGTTCGGACCTGGTGGTGACGGCTATCTTCGAAGGGCGTACCGCCGCTGAAGGCATCCTGGACTACCTGGAAGTCTGATCCATTGCTGGGGGCCGCTGTGCGGCCCTTTCGCGGCACGAGGCCGCTCTACAAGGTATATGCGATCCTCCTGTAGGAGCGGCCTCGCGCCGCGAAAGGGCTGCAAAGCAGCCCCTACATGCATTTTGTATACAAAAACTGTTGATCTACGGCATCCAATAGACAAACAGCCGTGCCTTTTCTCTGTGCGTCTGAGAAAATGCCCGCACTTTTTTGCTGGATGCCGACATGACTGCCCTGAAGAACGATCGTTTCCTGCGTGCACTGCTCAAGCAACCCGTAGACGTCACCCCGGTCTGGATGATGCGCCAAGCCGGCCGCTACCTCCCGGAGTATCGCGCCAGCCGCGCCAAGGCCGGTGACTTCATGAGCCTGTGCATGAACCCGCAGTTCGCCTGCGAGGTCACGCTGCAGCCGCTGGACCGCTACCCGCTGGACGCGGCGATCCTCTTCTCGGACATCCTCACCATCCCCGACGCCATGGGCCAAGGCCTGTATTTCGAGACCGGCGAAGGCCCGCGTTTCAAGAAGGTCATCAGCACCCTGGCCGACATCGAGGCGCTGCCGGTGCCCGATCCGCACAAGGATCTGGGCTATGTGATGGACGCCGTCAGCACCATTCGCCGCGAGCTCAACGGCCGCGTGCCGCTGATCGGCTTCTCCGGCAGCCCCTGGACCCTGGCCACCTACATGGTCGAAGGCGGCTCCTCCAAGGATTTCCGCAAGACCAAGGCCATGCTCTATGACAACCCGCAGGCCCTGCACCTGCTGCTGGACAAGCTGGCCCAGTCGGTTACGAGCTACCTCAATGGCCAGATCCAGGCCGGTGCCCAGGCGGTGCAGATCTTCGACACCTGGGGCGGCAACCTGTCGGCGGCGGCCTATCAGGAGTTTTCCCTGGCCTACATGCGCAAGATCGTCAGCGGCCTGATACGCGAGCATGACGGGCGCAAGGTGCCGGTGATCCTGTTCACCAAAAACGGCGGCATTTGGCTGGAAAGCATCGCCGAGGCCGGTGCCGACGCCCTGGGCCTGGACTGGACCTGCGAGATCGGCGATGCCCGTCGCCGTGTCGGTGATAAGGTCGCCCTGCAAGGCAACATGGACCCGACCGTGCTGTACGCCAAGCCCGAGGCCATCCGCAAGGAAGTGGCGCGAATCCTGGCCAGCTACGGCCATGGTAGCGGGCATGTATTCAACTTGGGGCATGGCATCACGCCGGAAGTCGATCCGGAACACGCGGGTGTCTTCATCAATGCAGTGCATGAGCTGTCGGCGCAATACCACGGCTGAGTGCTTCGACATGGCCTGCTCTTCTGCGGGGCAGGCCTGACGTCGTGTTCCATTTCAAGGTTAATTGTTCTTATCGAGCTCTATATTTGAACTGATGGGTTCTGTAATTTTCCCGTGAGTCTGTCTCGTACTGGGATTTGGCTTTCGTATAAATGTAATACTTGCCAGTTATTGCAAGATGTTTCCGGGATAAGAGCGGCTCGTTTTTATTCTTAAATGTGCAGTTTTTTCCTACATATATATCGCGAACGTCATCGCTAGACTCTTGCCCGCCAGCCGCCCCGTCTTGTACGTCGAGGCGGCTTGGCTCATAGACCCCAGCGATGTGTTCGGAGTTATTAATGAAGACAAGAAGTACACTGCGCAAACGTTTTATGTTGAGCGGCCTTTGGCTGGCCGTTGCAGGTGCGGGACTGCACACGCAATTGGCGAGTGCTCATGGCTATATCACTGATCCTCCCTCCCGTCAGGACCTTTGCTCAAAGGGCATAAACACGGGTTGTGCGGAGGTAGGCTATAACAAAGCGGGCGCCGGCGAACATCCTAAGGGCTTCCCTTTGGCGGGTCCAAAAGATGGTGAAATTCCCAGTGGGGGTAAGCCACTCTTCAAGGTATTGGACGAGCAGGCCGCTAATCGTTGGCACGTAACTCCAATTGTTGACCGAAAAGTTGCTTTCGACTGGTTTTATACCACTCCGCACAGGACGACCAAGTGGGAGTACTTCATCACCAAGACAGGCTGGAATCCTAACGTCCCGCTGAGCCGTGCTGCATTCGAGCTTACGCCGTTCTGCACCGTAGATTGGGATGGAGATTATGCCAACGGCTACGGTGATCTGAGACAGGGGCCCGCGAAGGACAAACACCAATGTGAACTGCCTGCGGACCGTTCTGGCCATCACGTTATTCTCGGCCTGTGGACAGTGGACGACACGGGTAATGCGTTCCATAACATGATGGATGTGGATATTCAGGTAGAGGGTGGCGTACCCCCTGAATGGCCGCGTGTGGCTGAAATTACCCCTTATCGCGATCTTGATGTTGGCGACAAGGTCAAGACTCGGGTCTTTGTCAATGGCGTGGAGAACGCACAATACAGCGTGGAAGTAGTCATTGAACATGCTGAGGAAGGTGTGGGTGCCAATTGGGCATACAAACTGGCCAAACGTATCAACGAAACTCAAACTTTGCTGCGTGCAGGTCAACTTGACAATGGTGGCAACATTGAACCTGTGAAGGGCGCCAATACCATCTTCGCCAAGAAAGAATCCGGTATTTCCAGCATTGAACTGGACATCGACGCTGCCGCTGGCGAACCGGCCACGATGCACCTGCATGGCGTCAACCCCGAGTACACGATCGTGGACGGCAAGGGCGGCGTGGACTTCAGCGTCATGACCACCAAGCCCCTGACCGTGACGGCCCAGCTGTTCGATGCCAACAACAAGCAGGTCTCCTACTCGCGTCAGAAAGTGGATGGCAACGAGCCGTTCACGCTGAATGTCGAGAGTGTCGCAGGCGAGCATACTCTCAAGGTCGTGGGCGTGGACAAGCGCGAGCGCGTGCTGCTGCAAGAGGAGCGCACCGTTCAGCTGAAGGCCGCTGGCGACGTGGAATTCGAGTACGAATATCCACAGTCCATCGGCAGCTACGGACCCGGCACCAAAGTGCTGCAGCCTAAGACTGGCGAAGTCTTCGAGTGCAAGCCGTTCCCTTACAGCGGCTGGTGCAACAACCCTAGCGCTATCCATTACGAGCCTGGTTTCGGAAGCAACTGGGCCGACGCTTGGGAAAAGCTCTAACGGATTGAACCGGGTGCCCGTTAACGGGCACTCGGTTTCCTATCGGTATTTTTATGCAAGTGCAAAAGTATTGCTGGCAGCAGATCCTCCTGCACTGGATCTCTGCCCTGGTCATCATCTGGGTGTTGATCAGCGGTTTCTCTGTCGCGCACCTCGATGTCGACCCTTCCACTTTCCACCTGGTCGCGTTCTTCAACGTCGCCCTGACCACACTGTTCATCCCGGTCTTCCTGCTGCGCTGGCTGGTGCGCCTGGTCAAGCCCGCGCCGAAGAGTCTGCATGACGACCCGCGCAGTCGCCGTATCGCTCATTTTGTGCATGAAGCCCTGTACTGGACCATCGCCACCGTGCTGCTGTCCGGCGTGCTGATGATGGACCGCGACATCGATGTCTTCGGCTGGTTCGCCATCGCGCCTGTGCTGAGCGACCCGTTCTGGCACGGTGTCTGGTTCAACATCCACATTGCATCCTGCCTGCTACTGGCGTTGGGCGTGGCGATGCACATCGCTGCGGTGGTGCTGCATGAGCTGTCCGGGCGGCGGGTGCTTCGGCGGATGCTGCCCTGAACACGATGAAGCTTTCCGTGCATCTACCCTGGGTCGCGATGATGCTGGCTACAGGTGTCTTGTTGACCTGGCGTGAAATGGCCGGCCCGGGTGTGGCAAGCGCTACCATCGCGACTTTGCCCGTGGCCCCTGCATCGGCTGCGGAAAAACCGTTGCCGGTGGCCACCCTGGCCCTGGCATTCGGCTTCCAGGCGCCTGGCCAGCCCCAATCGAGCCGCTCGGACATCACGCTCAAGGCCACCTTCGTTTCCAGCCAGGGCGATGCCCGCGCGCTGGTCAAAAGCGCCAATGGCGATGCCATCCACCGGGTCGGCGACCGCCTGCCGGGCGGCGGCGTGCTGCGGCGCATCGACGTGCGCTCCATTGTGTTGTGGCTTAACGGCCGGGAAGAAGTGGTGTCGCTGTCAGCCAGCGCTTCACCCGTGTTCCAGCCCTCCGGCAGCACCACGGGTGCTGCTTCTGTTTCCTCTTCTTCGCCCCGCCTGTTGCGGGAGGTGCAATGACTCTCAAACGATACCTGCGTGCCGCCTCGCTCGGCGCCTGCCTTACCTTGACCTGTTCCATGGCCCTGGCCGACGAGGCGACCTGGCAACTGGCAATGAGCGATGCCGACGTGCGCGACGTGGTGCGTGAGGTGGGGGCGATACTCGACCAGACGATCATCCTGGACCCCCGCGTACAAGGCCGCATCACCGTCCTGTCCAGCGAGGCGCTCGACCGTGAAGGGATACGCCGGCTGTTCTACTCGGTGCTCAACGCTCAGGGCTTCGCCGCGGTGAACGACGGTGACCGGCTGTTGGTGCTGCCGGCCAGCGAAGCCAAGGCCTGGGCCAACCAGCAGGTCGAGGCCATCCCTGCGGCATTCACCACTCGGGTGTTGCCGCTGTCGGGCAGTACGGCCTCGGACCTTGCGGGGCTGTTGCGCCCGCTGGTGTCGAGCAATGGCTATATCGGGCCTTCCAGTTCGGCCAACGCCCTGGTGGTGACCGATTCGGCCGCCAATCTGGACCGCCTGGAAGACCTGGTGTTGCAGCTCGACAGCGGCCAGCGGCACGACTACGAACTGGTGACCTTGCGCAAGGCCCAGGCCAGCGACGTGCTGGCGGTGGTGGAAGGGGCCGCAGGTGGCCCGGACAGCGGTGTGCGGGTACTGGCTGACCTGCCGGGTAACCGCCTGCTCATCCTCGGGCCCGCCAAGTCGCGCCAGCGCCTGGCACAGTTGAGCCGTTCGCTGGATGTCCCAGCGCCTACCGCTTCGCAGAACTGGCGTGTGGTCCGCCTGCAGCACAGCAACGCCGAGCAGTTGGCCGAGGTGCTGGGCGATGTGGGCAAGCGCCTGGACGGCAAGCCGACCGGCGACGGCCTGGGCGAGGCGCTCAGTGGTGAAGCCATGGTCAAGGCCGATGCCAACCAGAACGCCCTGGTGCTGCTGGGCGAGCCCCAGACCCTGGGCAGTGTTGAACAGATCATCGAGCAATTGGATCAACCACGGGCCCAGGTGTTGATCCACGCGGCCATCGTCGAAGTCAGCGGTGACATCAACGAGGCCCTCGGCCTGCAATGGGGCATCGACAAGGGCGGCCTGAAGGGAGGCATCACCTTCCCGGACAGCGGTGCCTCGCTGGCCGACTTGCTCGGCGAGGGTAAGTCGATCCCGGCGGGCGCGGCCCTGGCCATCGGCTCGGATCGCTTCGGCCTGCTGGTCTCGGCCCTGGCCAGCAATACCCGCAGCAACTTGCTGTCGACTCCCAGCCTGCTGACCCTCGACAACCAGGAGGCGCAGATCCTCGTCGGCCAGAACGTGCCGTTCAAGACCGGGTCGTACACCACCACCGGCAGTGGCGCGGACAACCCGTTCACCACCGTCGAGCGCAAGGACATCGGTATCAGCCTGAAGGTGCGCCCGCACATCAACGAAGGCCGGACCTTGCGCCTGGAAGTGGAGCAGGAAAGTTCGGAGCTTGCCCCCAGTACGCTGGAAAACGACCTGATCACCAACAAGCGCACGCTCAAAAGCACCATCCTCGCCGCCGACGGCGAGATCATCGTGATCGGTGGCCTGATCAAGGACAGCGTGAGGAAAGAGCAGCGTGGCGTGCCGTTGCTCAGCCGAATTCCCTGGGTGGGCGGCCTGTTCCGCTGGAACCGGGATGTCCAGGAAAAGACCAACCTGATGGTCTTCCTGCGCCCTACCATCCTGCGTAGCCAGGACGAGCTGGTCCAGGCCGGGCGACGCGCCTACGAGAACGTTCGCACAGTGGACGATTCCGTGCTGCCCAAGGATGCCCGACAGCTGTTCGAGGCCAAGCGCCTGCCCGACAACCCAGGCGACCGTCGATGAGCGCCGCTCTGCCCTTCAGCTTCGCCCGGCGCCACGGCATCCTGTTCGACCAGCAGGCGGATGAACCCGCCTTGCTGATGCGCAAGGATGCGTCGCTGGCCGCCATGGCCGAGGCCTGTCGCGTGGTAGGCAGTGCCTGGCCCCTGCGCCAGGTGGACGACGCCTGCTTTGCCGAGCGCCTGGCCAGTTGCTATGGCGGCAGCCAGGACGCGGCGCAGGCGGTGGTCCAGGGCTTGGACCAGGAAATCGACCTGTCCCGCTTGGCCGAAGCCTTGCCGCAGACCAGCGACCTGCTCGACCAGCAGGACGATGCGCCGATCATTCGCCTGCTCAATGCCTTGCTCAGCGAGGCGGTGCGCTCCCGGGCGTCGGACATCCACCTGGAAACCTTCGAGCAGCAACTGCGGGTGCGCATGCGCATCGACGGCGTGATGCGCGAAGTGCTGGCACCGCCACGGGAGCTGTCCGCGCTGCTGGTCTCGCGCATCAAGGTCATGGCGCGCCTGGACATCGCCGAGAAGCGCGTGCCCCAGGACGGCCGGATCAGCCTGCGCCTGGCTGGCCATGAAGTGGACGTGCGGGTGTCGACCCTGCCGGCGGCCCATGGCGAACGGGTGGTGCTGCGTTTGCTGGACAAGCAGGCGGTGCGCCTGGACATCGACCACATGCAGATGCAAGGGGCGGTGCGTACCGGCTTCATGCGCATGCTGGAGAAGCCCCATGGCATCTTCCTGGTCACCGGGCCCACCGGCTCGGGCAAGACCACGACGCTGTACACCGCGCTTTCGTACCTCAACCAGGTGTCGCGCAACATCCTCACCGTCGAAGACCCGATCGAGTATCACCTGCCCGGTATCGGCCAGACCCAAGTCAACACCAAGGTCGACATGACCTTCGCCCGCGGCCTGCGTGCCATCCTGCGCCAGGACCCGGACGTGGTCATGGTCGGCGAGATCCGTGACCGGGAAACCGCCGATATTGCCGTCCAGGCTTCGCTTACCGGGCACCTGGTGCTGTCCACCCTGCATACCAACAGCGCATTGGGTGCCATCACACGCCTGGCGGACATGGGCATCGACACCTGCCTGCTCGCCTCGTCGCTGGCCGGGGTCATGGCCCAGCGCCTGGTACGCAAGCTTTGCCCGCACTGCAAGGTCGCCTGCGACGTGGACGAGGCCATTGCCAACGCTCTCGGCCACCCCGCTGAGCGGCCTGCGGTGGTGTACAAGGCGCAGGGGTGTGCTGAGTGCCAGCAAGGCTACAGCGGCCGTCTGGCCCTGCATGAAATGGTGGTGGTAGGGCCGCCGCTGGCCCAGGCGATCCATACACGCGCGTCCCAGGCGCAGATGCTCGAGCTGATCCGCCAGGACACGCCGAGCTTGTTCCAGCATGGCGTCCAGCGTGTCTGCCAGGGGCAGACCAGCGTGGAAGAACTGCTGCGCGTGACGGGGCAGGGCTGATATGGCGGTGTTTCGTTACCAGGCCCAGGACACCCAAGGCGTTCGCCAGCGGGGCACCCTGGAGGCGCCGAGCGCGCGCCAGGCCCGCCAGGCGCTGCGCGACCAGGGGCTGCTGGTGCTGCAGGTCGAACCGGTACGGGCGTCTTTCTTCAATGGCTTGTTGGCGCGCAACCGCCTGAGCCTGGCCCGGCGCTCGCTGCTGACCCGGCAGCTGGCGACCTTGCTGCATGCGGGCGTGCCGCTGACCGAAGCCCTGCAGGCCGTCGCTGCGCAAACCAGCCAACGCCAAGTACGGCAAATAGTGCGTGGCGTGGCTGAGCGCGTTGCCGAAGGCCACGCCCTGGCGCAAGCACTGGGGGCTTATCCACAGGCGTTTCCCATGGTCTACCGGGCCACCATCGCGGCGGCGGAACGCTCCGGCCACCTGGCCGGGGTGCTCGACCGCCTGGCCGAGCATGGCGAGAACCAGCAGGCCCTGCGCCAGAAAGTACAACTGGCGATGGTGTACCCGGTGATCCTGCTGGTGGTCTCGTTGCTGGTCGTGGGCTTTCTGCTGGGCTATGTGGTGCCAGATGTCGTGCAGGCGTTCGCCCGGGACCAGGCCCAACTGCCCATGGCGACCCAGGTACTGATCGCGCTCAGCGACGCCACCAACCGCTATGGGCTGATAGGCGTTCCGGCCCTGGCGGCAGCGGCTACGGTGGTGTACCTGGCCTTGCGCCAACCCACCCGGCGTCGGCAGTGGCATGGGGTGTCCTTGCGCCTGCCGGCTTATGGCGAATTCGTCCGCGCCAGTGAGGCGGCGCGTTTCATCAGCACCTTGGCGATTCTGGGGCGCAGCGGTGTCGCCCTGGTCGAAGCCATGCACATCGGTGCCGGTGTCATCGGCAACCTGGTGCTGCGCGAACGCCTGCTGGAAGCGGCCCGGGAGCTGGGTGAAGGCGCCACGCTGGCCAACTGCCTGGCACGCAGCGAGACCTTGCCGCCCCTGATGCTGCACATGATCGCCAGCGGCGAGCGTGCCGGTGACCTGGACACCATGCTCGAACGTGCCGCCGACCTTCAGGGCAAACAGCTGGCGGGGCGGATCTCCCTGCTGGTGAGCCTTTGCGAGCCGCTGATGCTGCTGGTGATGGGCGGCATCGTGCTGTTCATCGTGCTCGCCATCCTGCTCCCCATTCTCAACCTCAACCAACTGGTCAACTGATATGTCCATTCGTTCAGCACGCCGCGCGCAACGCGGTTTCACCCTCATCGAAATCATGGTCGTGGTCATCATCCTGGGCGTGCTTGGCGCCTTGGTGCTGCCCAACGTGATGAGCCGCCCGGACCACGCCAAGCTCACCGCCGCCCGCACCGATATCCAGTCGATTTCCACGGCCCTGGAAATCTATCGGCTGGACAACGGCCGCTACCCAAGCACCGCCCAGGGCCTCGATGCCTTGGTCAAACAGCCGACCGTGGCGCCGCTGCCGCGCCAGTGGAACGCCCAGGGCTATCTGAAGAGCACGCCTACCGACCCGTGGGGTTCGCCTTACCAGTACACGAGCCCTGGTACGCGCTCGAGCCAAGGCTATGACCTGTATACCCTGGGCGCCGATGGCCAGCCTGGCGGCGAGGGCATGGACGCCGACATCGGTAACTGGCCTGAATGAAACGGCGCCAAGCCCAGGGTTTTACCCTGTTGGAACTGTTGGTGGTCATGGTGCTGCTGGGGATCGTCATGGGAATGGCGGGGCTGAAGTTCGGTCGTGACCCGCAGCGTGTGGCCAACCAGGAGGCCAGCCTCTTTCTGCAAATGCTGCAGCATGCACGGCAACAGGCGGTGCTGGAGGGGCGCACCCTGGGTTTGCGCCTCGACGGTCAGGGCTACCAGTTGTTCCGCGCCGCCGAGCAAGGCTGGGAGGCTGCGGGCCGGCATCGTGCGTTGGAGCTGGATTTGCGCCTGGAGGTCGATGGGGTGCCGGTATCGACCGCTGCACGCGGCAACGCACCGCAACTGGTGATCTCCAGCAATGACGAGCACACGCCGTTCTCGTTGTATTTCATGGCGATGGACAAGCGCCTGGCCACGGTGTCGAGTGATGGACTCAATGATCCCAAGCTCGCACCGTGAACGTGGATTCACCTTGCTGGAAGTCTTGGTGGCGCTGGCGATCTTCGCCGTCCTGGCGGTGGCGGTGAGCACGGCGACCCGGCATGTGCTGATGCAGTCGCAAGGCTTGCAGGACCGCCTGTTCGCCAGCTGGATCGCCGATAACCATCTGACCGAGCTGCGCTTGCTGCCGACGCCGCCGGCTGGGCAGCGCACGCTGGAGGTGACCTACGACCGGCGCCGCTGGACGCTGGTCGAGACCCGTCGTCGCCTGGCTGGGCGTGGCCTGGTCGAAGTCCATGTGCGTGTGGGCCTCGCCGCGAATGGCCAGGTGCTGCACCAGGCCACCGGGTGGACGGAGGACGCCGATGCTGCCGAATGAAGCGGGCAGGGCGCGCCGCCAGCAGGGCTTTACCCTGATCGAGTTGCTGCTGGCCATCGCCATCTTCGCGCTACTGGCGGTCGGCACCGGGCGCCTGCTCGATGTGCTGGTACGTGCCGATGCCAAGCGCCAGGACCAGGCCGAAGCCGTGCGCGCGTTGGGGCGGGCAATGAGCCTGGTTCAGCGGGATGCGCTGCAAGCGTACCTGCCAGGGAGCCTGAACAAGAACGGCTATGGCTTCACGCTGGGGCAGCAGCGCATGGGCTGGCTGCTCGCCGGCACCCAGGACAGCCAACCCTTGCCACGCAGCGACGTGAGGTTGGTCGACTATTGGCTGGAGGATGGCGTGCTGTGGCGGCGGCGCAGCACCTTGGAACAAGGCCTAGGTCTTCCCCAGCGTCTGCTCGACGGTGTCGTCGAGCTGCGCTGGCGCGTGTATGTGCCCGAGGTCGGCTGGCAGACGCGCTGGCCCTTCGCGCAGCGCCGGCCAGCACCACCGCAGGCACTGGAAATCATCGTGTCGACACAGCGCTTCGGGCAGGTGCGGCGGGTGCTTCCCCTGGCGGGGGCCAATCGATGACCCAGCAGCGGCAAAAGGGGCTGGCGCTCGTCACGGTACTGTTGATCATGGCGCTGTTGTCGTTACTGGTCGCCGGCATGTTGCGTAGCCACCAACTGCTGCTGGGCGGTGTGACCCAGCAGATCGAGGCCACACGTTTGTTGCAGCTGGCCCATGGCGCAGAACGCAGGGTCCTGGGGCAGCTTCGCCAGGCGGTGGTCGAGGTCGTTCAGGTCACCCATGGCGGGCAGCACTGGGCGCGTCCCCAGGCCTTCACCCTCGGCCAGGGGCGGGTGCGCACGCAGCTTGAGGATCTCTCGGCACGATACAACCTCGGTGCCTTGCTGGCGCCCAAGACGCCCGACCCGATCTTGCTCGAACGGTGGGAACGCCTCTGTCGGTCACTGCAGATAGAGCCCCCCGTGTTGGACAGCTTGATGGGGAAACCGCTGCTCGACATCACCCAGCTACGTGCCTTGCCGGAGGTTTCCGCAGCGGTCATGGAGCGCTTGCGGCCCTGGGTCGTGGCATTGCCCAAGGAGGCCAGGCTCAACATCAATACCGCACCTGCGCAGGTGCTGGCCGCGCTCGAGGACCTGTCGCCCGACGTGGCGCGCCGGCTGGTGGCTGGGCGACCCGAAGAGGGCTACGCCAGAGTCGACCAGTTCCTGGCCCTGCCCCAAATGGAGGGCCTTGGCGTGACCAGCCGCGGGCTGACCGTGAACAGCCAGTGGTTTCGACTCGAGGTCCAGGTAGAGCTGGGCGGCAGGCGGATGTACCTGTACAGCGACTTGGAAATCGATCTGAACACGCACCAGGTTCGTGTGGTGCGACGTGTGTTTTCTGCAGTGCGGGAGCAAATGCCGAATGAGTGAAAATTGGTTGTACCTGCTGCCCGCAGGAAAAGAGACGGCCGATGCGCAGTGGCCCGTGTGGGTGCGAACGGCAGGTGGCGAGCAACACCGCGTGAGCATCGGTGACGTGGCCTCGATCCTGAGCGGCGCGGCCGTGGTGGTGGTGCCGATGGAAATGGTGGGCACCTGCGAAGTCGGCCCGCTGCCGGGCAGGCGGCCCAAGCCCGATACCTTGGCTTATGCCGCCGAGGACCAGTTGGCAGCGCCGCTGGAGACGGTGCACCTGGCTTTCGGCCCTGCCGATGAGCAGAAGCAACGGCGGGGACTGGTGATTGACCGAGACGTCATGGACAACCTGCTGGCCCTGCTGCAAGCCCAGGGTGTCGAACCGCTTGCCTTGCATGTCGATGCCGACCTGCTCACGGGCGAGCCCGCGTGTGCGCTGTGGCTCGAAGGCCGTTGGTTGATAGGCGGTGCTGGCGCCCCCCGGTTGGCTGCCACCCCCCAGGCCGCCCAGGCGCTGGCACCGCAGTGGCCGACCATCGCATGGCTGGCCGAGGCGCAGCAGGCAGAGCTGCCCCTGTGCACCCGATCGGTCACCTGTGCCTTCGATACGCTCAGGCAAGGCCGCATGCAGGCCATCGACCTGCTTCAGGGCGCCTACCGACGGCGCCGTGCGAGCGTGCCCTGGCGAGCCCTGGCCGTTGGGGTGTCGATAGCGTTCGCGATGGTGTGCGTGGCCGATTACCTGAGGGCTGAATGGCTGCTGCAGCGCACCGCCCAATTGCAGGCAGACAATCGCCAGGCCTTCCAACGCTGGGCGCCCGGGCAGCCGGTCAGCGCAGATCTTGCCAGCCAGATCCGTGCGCTCGAGTACCGCCCGCACCCGGCGACGGCGATCGAAGGGCTGGCGTCGCTCGGCGAGCAGTTGGTGGAAACCGGGAACCTGACTGTGGCGCAGGCAACCCTGAGCCCTGTCGAAGGCTGGCGCATGGAGGTGTTGGCGCAAGGGTTCGAAGACCTCGAGCGCCTGCGCCAACGCGTGCCGGCAGTATTGATCGACCAGGCCCGTCAGGACGAACAAGGTGTACGGGCGACCCTGACCTGGAAGGAGGCGCGATGATGCAGTGGAAGGAACATGCCCTGGTGCGCCAATGGCGGCTGATCTCGGGCGAGCGGCGAAGGGTGATCGTAGCCGCCCTGTGGGCATTGACCCTGGTTGCGGCCTGGCAGCTGGCGTGGGAGCCAGGCCAGGCGCGCCTGCAGCAGGCCGGCCAGGCAT
Source organism: Pseudomonas guariconensis (assembly GCF_015680235.1). Taxonomy (GTDB): domain Bacteria; phylum Pseudomonadota; class Gammaproteobacteria; order Pseudomonadales; family Pseudomonadaceae; genus Aquipseudomonas; species Aquipseudomonas guariconensis_A. Next base: position 62,797 of record NZ_JADLJL010000005.1, on the reverse strand, counting down.
TGGCCCGCGAACAGGCATTGGCCGACCACCTGCAACGGGTATCGGCAGGGCCTGCCCGGATGCAGGAAGCCTGGCCGGTGCTGACACCGGCCAGGCTGAGCGAGCGGGCCCAGGCGGCGGGCGTGCGCATCACTGGCCTTGAGACCAGGGCCCAGCAGGTCGATGTCAGCTTCGAAGGCTCGCCGGCCGTGATGTTTGCATGGCTGCATGCGCTTGAGCGTGAAGGCGGCCGGGTACGGGACATGCAATTGCAGGTCATGGACGACCAGCTCCAGGCCAGGGTCAGTCTGGAACTGGACGAGGCATGAGGCTGATTAAGCTTCGCTTCAGCCAGCCTCGGTAGGCTGTTCCCATCGAAACCCCAACAGGACCTGACACCATGAAAGCTCGTTACCTCGCCCTGATCCTCGCCCCTCTGTTCAGCACTGCCGCCCTGGCAGCCGGCTACACCGGCCCAGGCGCCCAGTCGGTGACCACCGTCGCCGCCGCCAACGATGCCGCTGACGACACCCCGGTGGTGCTGCAAGGCTACGTGACCAAGAAGATCAACAACGACGACAAGTACGAGTTCAAGGACAACACCGGCACCATCACCGTCGAGATCGACGACGAGGACCTGCCGCAGACGCCGTTCAACGACAAGACCAAGGTCAAGCTGACCGGCGAGGTGGAGAAGCACCTGATGAGCCGTGAAGTGGACGTGGACATCGTCGAGATCGTCAACTGATCCCAGGCTTCATCGCCGGCAAGCCGGCTCCCACAGGTTCAGCGCAGCGCGAGACAGGTGGGAGCCGGCTTGCCGGCGATGGGCTGCAAAGCAGCCCCTGTTCAGGCAGTCTTGGGTGGCAACCGGCTCAGGTGCAACGCCACCAGCAATGCCACCGCCAGCAGGCTGCCGATGAACAGCCCGATGCCGTTCCACCCGGCCTGGTGCCAGAACACCCCACCGGCCGTACCGGCCACGCTGGAGCCTGCGTAGTAGCAGAACAGGTACAGCGACGAGGCCTGCCCCTTGGCCTTGAGCGCCCGTCGGCCGATCCAGCTGCTGGCCACTGAGTGCGCGCCGAAGAAGCCGAAGGTGAACACCAGCATGCCCAGGATCACCAGCGTGAGCGGGCTGGCCAGGGTCATCAGCAGCCCGCCGGCCATCACCAGGATGCTCGCCCAGAACACCTTGCGCCTGCCCAGTTTGTCCGCCAGCGCGCCCACCTGGGCGGAGCTGTAGATGCCCGACAGGTACACCACCGAGAGCAGGCCGACCAGGGCCTGGTTCATGTGGTAGGGCTCTGCCAGCAGGCGGTAGCCGATGTAGTTGAACAGGGTGACGAAGGCCCCCATCAGCAGGAACGCCTCGAGGAACAACCACGGCAGGCCTGCGTCACGAAAATGCATGACGAAGCCGTCCAGCAGGCTGCGCGGGTTCATGGCCTGGGGGCGGAAATTGCGCGATTCGGGCAGCACCTTCCAGAACACCAGCGCCGCGACCAGGGCCAGGCCGCCGATGGCCAGCATCGCCGTGTGCCAGCTGACGAAGTCGATCAGTACCCCGGTGATCAGGCGTCCGCTCATGCCGCCGATGGCATTGCCACCGATATACAGGCCCATGGCCAGGCCGATGTGCTGCGGGTGGATTTCTTCGCTCAGGTAGGTCATCGCCACGGCGGCCAGGCCGCTCAGGGCCAGGCCCACCAGCGCGCGGGTGGCCAGCACCAGTTCCCAGGTCGGCATCACTGCGCTGGCCAGGGTTGCCAAGGCCGCACAGAGCAGGGCGAAGACCATGACCGGCTTGCGGCCGATACGGTCGGAAATCGGCCCGGTGACCAGCAAGCCGAAGGCTAGCATGGCCGTGGAAACCGAAAGCACCAGGCTGCTCTGCGCGGCGTTGATGGAAAACTCCTGCGACAGCAACGGCATCATCGGCTGCACGCAATACAACAGGGCGAAGGTGGCGAAGCCGCCGCTGAACAGCGCCAGCACGGTCTTCATGAAGGCGGGCGTGCCTTTTTCGATCCAGGTGTCGTTCAGGGCAGGCGTGACAGGCTCGGGGTCGATGGAGAGCGGAGCGACGGCGGATTTCACGGAGGGGACCTCTGGCGCTGGGCCGGTGTTGCGATGAAAAAATCATATAGCTGGCTAATGGATACATCCAATATATTGTTCGACCTATTTAAGACGTTATGCGACCTAATCGGAGCCCGTCATGGAGTTGCGTCATCTGCGGTATTTCATCGCCGTGGCCGAAGAGTTGCACTTCGGTCGCGCGGCCCAGCAGTTGGGTATCTCACAACCTCCGTTGAGCCAGCAGATCCAGGCCCTGGAGCAGGAACTGGGCGCACGCCTGTTCGAGCGCACCAACCGGCGGGTCGAGCTGAGCGAGGCCGGGCGGCTGTTCCTCGACGAAGCGCGCCAGGTGCTGGCCCAGGTGGAAAAGGCAGCGGATGTCGCCCGGCGCGCGCAACTGGGCGAGCTGGGCGAGATGAAGATCGGCTTCACCTCTTCGGCGCCGTTCACCTCGAGGATTCCCAAGGCGCTGCATGCCTTTCGCCAGCGCTTTCCCGCGGTGCACCTGAACCTGCGCGAAATGAGCAGCCGTGACGTGGCCGAGGCGGTGTTCGACGAGAGCATCGAAGTCGGCCTGATGCGGCCGATGCCATTGCCCGAAGGGCTGGTGGCCACCGAACTGTTCAGCGAGCCGCTGGTGGCGGTGATCCACGCCTCCCACCCCCTGGCCCAGGGCAGCGAACAGGGCGTGTTCATGCAGGCGCTGGCCAACGAGCCCTTCGTGTTCTTCCCGCGCAGCTACGGCAGCGGGTTGCATGCGCAGTTACTGAGCCTGGCGCGCCAGGCCGGGTTCAGCCCGCATTTCGCCCAGGAAGCGGGCGAGGCGATGACCATCATCGGCCTGGTGTCGGCGGGGCTGGGGGTGTCGGTGTTGCCGGCTTCGTTCCAGCGCATGCGTATCGATGGCGTGGTGTACCGGACCCTGCTGGACGAGGGCGCGACGACTGCGGTGTGGCTGGTCCAGCGGCAGGCGGCAGGGTCGGCCATGGCCAGGGCGTTTGCCGAGTTGTTGACCCGGTAGCTCCGTAGGCGTTCGCCGTGGCGGCTGCGGTGTCTGTGGGATCGAGCGCCGCCCGCGCGGCGCTTGATCTTGCAGGCACCGAAGCGCTTCAAATGAACAGCATTAATCTACGCGCACTAGGCTTGCCAGCGCCGAAACACTAGCGACGTATTCACGCCACCAAAGGCGAAGTTGTTGTTCATCACATGCTCATGCTGCATGGCCCGGAACCCGCCGCGCAGGTAGTCCAGCTCACCGCAGCGGGGGTCGATGTGGTCGAGGTTCAGGGTATGCACGTACTGATCGCGGTTCATCATCTCGATGCTGAACCAGGACTCCAGCGCTCCGCAGGCCCCCAGGGTGTGCCCAAGGAAACTCTTCTGCGAGCTGATGGGCATGCGCGGGCCGAACAGTTCATGGGTGGCCAGCGTTTCGGCGATGTCGCCTTGTTCGGTGGCGGTTCCATGGCCATTGACGTAGCCGATGGCCTCCGGCCCAAGCCCTGCGTCTTCCAGTGCCAGCTCCATGGCCCGGCGCATGGTGGTCTGCTCGGGGCGGGTGATGTGCTGGCCGTCGGCATTGCTGCCGAAACCGACGATCTCGGCATGGATCCGAGCGCCACGGGCCAGGGCGTGCTGTAACTCCTCGAGCACCAGCATGCCGGCGCCTTCGCCCACCACCAAGCCATCCCGGGCGCTGTCATAGGGCCGTGGCGTCAGGGACGGGGTATCGTTCTTCAGGCTGGTGGCGTACAGCGCGTCGAATACCATGGCCTCGCTGGGGCACAGTTCCTCGGCGCCGCCGGCGAGCATTAGCGGCAGGCGCCCGTACTTGATCGCCTCGTACGCATAGCCGATGCCCTGGCTGCCGCTGGTACAGGCGCTGGACGTGGGGATCAGGCGCCCGGTGAGGCCGAAGAAGATGCTGATGTTGGCCGCGGTGGTGTGCGGCATCATGCGTACGTAGGAATTGGCATTGAGGCCGTCGGCCTTGGAATTGAGCAGCATGTTCCCGAAGGCCTTGATCTCTTCGGTACTGCCGATCGACGAGCCGCAGGCAACGCCCATGCGGCCGTCACGAATGCTCGGCTCGTCGAGCAACCCGGCGTCGAGCAGCGCTTGCTCGGCAGCCGCCACCGCCAGGTGTGCCACGCGGCCCATGCTGCGCAGTTGCTTGCGGGTCCAGTGCGCGGGCACCTGGAAGCCGTCCACGGGCCCGGCCAGGCGGGTGTTGAGCTCCTCGAAACGGTCCCATTCGTCCATGCGCCGGATACCGCTGCGGTTGGCGGCGAACTGTGTGGCGATGCTGGCCCAGTCGTTGCCCAGGGCAGTGATGCCGGCCATGCCGGTGACCACGACGCGGCGCATCAGCACAGCCCTCCGTTGACCGCCAGGACCTGGCGGGTGATGTAGGCGGCCTCGTCCGACATCAGGAAATTCACCGCCCCCGCCACTTCCTCGGGCGTGCCCATGCGTTGGGCTGGAATCATCTTCAGCAGCTCCTCCACCGGCACTTGTTCGTCGAGCATGGCGGTATCGATCAGGCCTGGCGCCACGCAGTTGACGGTGATGCGGCGCTTGCCCAGTTCGATCGCCAGCGCCTTCGCCGCTCCGATCAGGCCGGCCTTGGAGGCGCTGTAGTTGACCTGGCCGCGGTTGCCGATCAGGCCGGATACCGACGTGATGCAGACGATCCGGCCAGGGGCACGGCGGCGGATCATCGGCATGATCAGCGGGTGCAGCACGTTGTAGAAGCCGTCGAGGTTGGTGCGCATGACGGTGTCCCAGTCGTCCTCGGTCAGCGCCGGGAAGGCACCGTCACGGGTCAACCCGGCATTGCACACCACGCCATAGTAGGCGCCATGGGCCTCGACATCGGCTTCGAGTGCCGCGGCGCAGCCGCCACGGTCGGCCACGTCGAATTGCAGGACCCGCGCCTGGCGGCCCAGGGTACGGATTTCGCCGGCAACCGCCTCGGCCTCGTCTCGCGCGCTGCGACAATGCAGGGCCAAGTCGAAGCCCGCGCGGGCCAGGCGCAGGGCGATGGCGCGCCCGATCCCTCGGCTGGAACCGGTGACCAAAATGGTGTCAGTCATGCTGCGACTCCTCCGGGCGCGCCTCGGCCAGGTAGCTGGCAGCTTGCGGCGGGCGGTAGACATTCAGGCGGGCACTGGCATGGATGCCTTCGCCACGCAGGTGGCACTCGAACACGCCCATGCCGTTTTCATCCTCGAGCGAACGCAGGGCATGGATGTGCAGCTGCACACCGGCGGGAAACGCCTCGACATTGCATTCGAACTTGCGCGTGCCGAGCAAAAAGCCCATTTCCACGGGGCGCCCCTGGCGACGCGCCTGGCAGCCGGCATAGGCCGCCACGCTCTGGGCCATCAGCTCCAGGCCAAGCCAGGCCGGCAGGCTGCCATCGGCCCGGTTGAACTGGCCATCGGGGCGAACCGTCGTGCACGTGTGAATCTGCTCGTCGTCGCAGCTGTCGATGCGCTCGATGAGAATCATGTCCCCAGCGTGAGGCAGCAATTCGGCCAAGGGCCAAGTGATCATGAGGCATCTCCGAGAATCAGGCTGACATTGTTGCCACCGAAGGCGAACGAATTGCTCATCAGCCGGCGTGGCCCTTGCGCGGGCAGGCGCTGGCGGCCATCGACCAGGTGCAGCGCCGGCAAGCCCGGGTCGGGCTGGCCATCCCAGCAATGGGGTGGCAACAGGCCCTGCGGGTTGTGCATGCTCAGGCTCAACCAGCAGAACGCGGCCTCCAGCGCGCCGGCGGCACCCAGGGTATGGCCGGTCATGGGCTTGCTGGACGAGCAGGGCAGGTGGCTGCCGAACAGGCTGTGCACGGCCAGGCATTCCATGGCGTCGTTGTGCGCGGTGGCGGTGCCGTGCAGATTCAGGTAATCGACCTGCCCTGGCGTCAGGCCTGCATTGTCCAGTGCTTTGCGCATGGCCTGCAAGGCGCCTTTGCCGCTGGGCTCCGGTGCCGAGATGTGGAACGCATCGGAACTGGCACCTGCGCCGAGTAGGGCGATGGCAGGCCCCTGGGCCGATGATTGGCGTGTCATCAGGAACAAGGCGGCCCCTTCGCCGATGTTGATGCCGTCGCGGTTGGCCGAGAACGGGTTGCAACGCTGCGCACTGACGGCTTCCAGGGCGGTGAAGCCGTTGAGCGTCAGGTTGCAGAGGCTGTCCACGCCACCGCACAGCACGGCATCGCACAGGCCCAGGTCGAGCAGGCGCCGAGCGCTGAGCAAGGCACGGCCGCTGGAGGTGCAGGCGGTGGACAACACGTAGGCAGGCCCTTGCAGGCCCAGCCAGGCCGCCAGGAAGTTCGCCGGGGCGCTGAGCTCCTGCTGGTCGTAGCGGTAGTCGGCAGGGAAGCGGCCTGCCTCGAGGTAATGGGCGATGCCGGCAGTGGCTTCGGCGATTCCTGAGGTGCTGGTGCCCAGCACCACGCCGACCCGCTGCGGGCCATGGCGCTCGAGGGCTTGCCGGATCGCCGGCTCGATCTGCAAGGCGGCGGCCAGCAGCAGTTGGTTGTTGCGGCTCTGGTGGCCGGGCAGCGGTAGCGCGGGCAGTGGTCCGGCCACGCCGCCTACCGGCAGGCGGCGTCCGGGCACCCAGCCGTCCTGTAGTTGCATGCCGGAGCAGTCGCCGGCAAAGAGCCTGCGGGCCACCTGGGCCTGGCCGTGCCCGAGGGCACAGACCAGGCCCAGGGCGTCGAGGAAGGCGGTCATGGTGCGTTCTCGCTGGGCAAGGGGGAAACGTGGTAGCGCAGGCCTTGATCAAGGGCCAGGGTGAAGTCGTCGGCACTGCGATAGGTGACGCGCCATCGGCCTGGCAGGCTGCGTTCAGAAATGTGGCCGATGGCCTGGGGATAAAGCCGGGGCAGTTGGCCCGGTGGCGTCAGGGCGAACAGCATGGCGGCGAACAGCTCGCGCGCGGCAGGGTTAGGCGGCAGCAGGCCGTCGGCTTGCCAGTGCCTACCATCGAGCAACTGGCGCGCCTGGGGAACGCCCAGCAAGTCCAGCAGCGACCAGCGCAGGTGGCCGTCTTCACGCTGGATCACCAGCAGCCAGTCCTGGCGCTGGTTGGCCTGTTCCCGCTGTACATGGAACTGGCGTGGCAGCTCGAGCGGGGGCAGCTGCTCGGGCAGGGGCGGCTGCGAGGCGCAGGCGCCGAGCAGCAACAGCATCAACAGGGGCAACAGGTATTTCATGGCGCTACGTCCCCTCGCTCACGGCTCGTCGCCCAGGGCGCCAACAGGAAGCTGAACACCAGCCCCAGGCTCACGGCCAGGCCGAAGTTGCTCACCGCCGGTGTGCCGGACAGCGCCAGCAGGCCGAACGACAACCAGGTGGTGGCCGCCGCCAGCAGGGTACCCAGCAGACTGACCGCAGCACCGCCGATGCGCTCATGCATCAGAATGGCATAGTCCACGCCGATGGCGGTCACCAGCAGCAGGCCGAACAGGCTGAACAGGGTCAAGGGCTGCCCCAGCCAGCCAAGGCAGGCCAGGCTGCACAGCGCCGCCAGCAGCGGCAGGGCGACGATGCGCAGGGCCGCCCCCGGCCCGAAGGGCAGTACCAGCAATACCAGGATCAGCCCACAGGAGAGCAGCTTGAGTTCGGCGGCGCTGACCTGGGTGGCGGCGAACAGCTGGTTGAGTTCGCCCAGCCGGTCCACCAGTTGCACGCCGGGTAGGTCCTGGGCCTGCAGACGAAGCAGGGCGGCATCGGCCTGGCCTTGCAGGCTGACGACGGCGGCCACGCCATCGTCGGTGCGGCCCAGCCACAGCGGCCGCCAGGCTTCGCCCAGCGGCCCGGCGAGCACCTGGTCGATCGACAGCAGCGGCAGCGCTTGCAACTGCTGCAGCTCGCCGCGCAGGGCCGTTTCAGGCACACCCAGGGCCAGCAAGGGTTGCCAATGCTCAGGCAATTGCCCCAGGGCCTGCTGTACGTGCCGCTGCTGCGCCGGGCTGGCCAGCAGTTGGCTGAGCGCCATGTAGCCCTTGAGCTTGCCCAGGTCGACCAGTTCGTCGAGTTTGCCGGCCAGTGCCTGCAGGCGGTCGAGCAATTGTGTTTCATCGCTGGCGCGCACCAGGTAGAACTGGCTGGTCGGTTGGTAGCCGGTGATCCGGGCCACGGCTTGGGCTTCTTCGAGCAGCTGCGGCGGCGTACCGACCCATTGGCGGATGTCGTTTCGCGTCTGCAGTTGCCACAAGCCCGCGGCGCAGAACGCCAGCAGCAGCGCAAGCAGTGCAGCGCTGGGTACCTTGGTCAGCATGCGTTCGCGCAGGTCCGTCAGCGCCTGGGCGATTCGCAGCGGCCAGCGCGCCGGGCGCAGCTGCGTATCGCCAAACAAGGCTGGCAGCAGGCACACCGCGCTCAGGTAGGCGCCGACCAGGCCGGCGGCGGAGAACGCCGCGATCTGGGTCAGCGCCGGGAAGGGCGTGAAGGCCAAGGCCAGGTAGCCGATGCAGGTGGTCGCCAGGCTCAGGCTCAGCCCGGGCAAGGTCAGGCGCACGGCCGTCCAGCTGTGCCAGGGGCGCAAGCTCCAGCTCTTGGACAAGTAGTGCAGCGGGTAGTCCACCGCCACGCCGATCAGGCTCGAGCCCAATACCAAGGTCATGACATGCACGCGGCCGAACAGGGCCGTGCACACCACCGTACCGAACAGCATCCCCACCAGCACCGGCACGAAGGCCAACAGCACCCGCCAGCGGCGGAAGGCCAAAAGCAACAGCAGCAGGATGCCCAGCGTGGCGCCGCCGCCCACCCAGGTGATTTCCCGGCTGGCCTGGCGTTGGCCGCTGGCCGCATGCAGCAGGCCGCTGGCAGCCAGCAGTTGGGCACCTTGCTGTTCGGCCAGCTGGCGGCCGCTGGCGAGCAGGTCGGCGACCTGCAACGGCAGCTGCAGGTCGAAGGCGTCGCCCCGGGTGCTGGCGCGCAACATTACCCAGTGCAGGCCGTTTGCCTCGGCGACCAGCGCGCCGCTGGCCGTGTCCAGCCCCACATTGGCGGGCTTGGGTTGGCTGGCCTGGATGCGCGCGCCCAGGCCCAGCCAGTCGTCCTGGTTGGCCAACAGGCTGACGCCTGCGAAAGGGGCGAACAGCGCCTGCACGCGTTGTTCGATGAAGGCGTCGGGCTGTGTCAGCAACTGCTTGCGGTCGGTGGCGGCGAGCATCGCCAGGCGGCCTTGCAGCAGCTGGGCGCGTACCGCCTGCAGATCGGTCTGCAGGCTCCATTGCACCTGCTCGAACAGGCCGCTGGCCTGCCATTGGCTTGCCAGGCGTTCGGCCAGGTTCAGCGCCTGCTGGCGGTCGGCATGGCCGACCAGAACCAGCACCTGGCGGTTGAGCGGCGCCTGCATGCGCTGCTCGGCACGCGCTACCCATTCGTCTTGCGCAGCCCCGGGCACCAGGGTCATCAGGTCGGCGGAAACCGGGGCGCCGCGGTGCCATTGCCAGCCTGCCAGTGCGAGCACGGCCAGCAACAGCGCCAGGAACAGCCTGGGCAACAGTCGTTCAGTCGGCAAAGTCGCTGCGCTCCGAATCGCTCAAGGCCGTGGCGCCGTCGCTGGCCGGCATGCGCAGCACGGTGTTGTCACCCTGGGTTTCGGCCAGCACGATACGCTCCACGAAACGCCCGCCGGCAATATCGATGTGGGTGAACACCTGCTTGAGCAGCAACGCGCGAGGCACCAGGTGCAGTTGCCAGTGTTCGGCATCGCCGCTGAGGCTCAGTTCGAAGTCGCGCTGCAGGCCGCTGCTGTCGCCTTGCAGCACGGCGAAGAACAGGCGGTTCTGCTGCGCTCCGGCACTCTGGCTGGGCAGCTTCTGCCAACCGCTGCTGTCGCGCCGGGCGATACCGTCGGCGGTGATGCGGTAGTCCTGGCGCAGGGGCGTGCGCAGCAGCCAGAGCAGCCCATGGTCGCGGGCAAGGACGAAGCGGCCCTGGCTCACCAGCGGCTGGGGCAGGGCGCGCAAGTGTTTCTCCTGGACGAACGGGCCCTTGACCACCGCCGATGCGCCTAGCTGCTTCTGCAGGTCATCCAGGCTGAACGCCATGGCCTGCGGGCCGGCCAGCAGCAAGGTGGCCATCAGCAGGTAACCCGCCAGGCGTCTCATGCCAACACCTTGCCGACGGCGTCGAGCATGGCCTGGGGCGAGGCCAGCTGCATTTCGCCGCTGGCGATGTGCACCGCGACTTGCACCGTGCTGGCGCGGGTCATGCGCTCGCCTGTGAGTGCATCGCTGATCAGGTAGTTGATCTTCAGGCGGTGCTCCCATTCCACCAGGCTGGCGCGCACCTTCAGGCGCTGGCCGAAGGTGGCGCCGCGAATGTAGCGCAGCTGCAGGTCGATCACCGGCCACATATAGCCGCTGGCCTGCATGTTCGGGTAGTCGTGGCCCAGGCGTTCGAGCAGGGCGCAGCGGGCCACTTCCAGGTACTTGACGTAGTGGCCGTGCCAGACGATGTGCATGCTGTCGACGTCGAAGAAAGGCACGAGGATCTCCGTGTCTACATGGAATACCCCAGGCTTACGCATGCAGCCTCCAGTGGCGTTCGCCGATACGCGCCAGGCACAGGCGCAGTTCGCGCTCCAGGGCGCGGTCCTCGGTGACCGGCGCGAAGTCCTGCAGCAGGGCCGCATGCATGCTTGCCAATGCTGGCGGCAACGGATTGGCGCCGGCCTCTCGGCCGCGCAGCCACACTCCCTGGTTGGCGGCCAGCAGGGTCGCTGCGGCCACCTGCTCGGTCAGCTCCAGCACGCGCACGGCATCCCGGGCGGCAATAGTGCCCATGCTCACCTTGTCCTGGTTGTGGCATTCGGTGGAGCGCGAGAACACGCTGGCCGGCATGGTCAGTTTGAGGGCTTCGGCAGTCCAGGCGCTGGCGCCGATCTGCACGGCCTTGAAACCATGGTTGAGCATGGCGCGCCCGGGCTCGGCACCGGACAGGTTGCTGGGCAGGCCATGGTTGTAGCGCTCATCCACCAGCAACGCCAGCTGGCGGTCGAGCAGGTCGGCGACATTGGCCACCAGGGTCTTGAGGCTGTCCATGGCGAAGGCGATATGGCCGCCGTAGAAATGCCCGCCATGCAGCACCCGTTCGGCGTCGCCGTCGATGATCGGGTTGTCGTTGGCGCTGTTGAGCTCGGTCTCGATGAAACCGCGCAACCAGCCCAGGCTGTCGGCCAGCACGCCCAGTACATGGGGCGCACAACGCAGCGAGTAGCGGTCCTGCAACCGGTGCAGGGGCGCTGCCGGGGCCTCGATGGCCAAGTCCTGGCGCAACCAGGCGGCGACCTGGTTCTGGCCGGGGTGCGGCTTGGCGGCGAACAGGCGCTCGTCGAAGTGTTCGGGGTTGCCTTGCAGGGCAATCACGTTCAGCGCCGTGATGCGCGTGGCCAGCTTCAGCAGGTAATCCGCGCGAGCATAGGCCAGGCAGGCCAGGCCGGTCATCACCGCGGTGCCGTTCATCAGCGCCAGGGCTTCCTTGGGACGCAGTACCAGGGGCTGCCAGCCCAGTTCGCGGTGCACATCGGCGCTGTCGCGGCGCTGCCCCTGGTACATCACTTCGCGCTCGCCCGACAGGGCCGCAGCGACGTAGGACAACGGTGTCAGGTCGCCGCTGGCGCCCACCGAGCCTTCCTCGGGAATCAGCGGCAGGATGTCATGTTCGAGAAAGCCACGCAGGCGCTCCAGCAACACCACGCGCACCCCCGACATGCCGTGGCTCAGCGAGCGCAGCCGGGCTGCCAGCATCGCCCGGGTGGCCGGCGCATCGAGCAGCCGGCCCAGGCCGCAGCCGTGGAAGGTGTACAGGTGGCGCGGCAAGGCCTCGACATGCTCCAGCGGCACGGCCACCACGCAGGAGTCGCCATAGCCGGTGGTGACCCCGTAGATCACCCCTTCCTTGTCCAGGAGGCTGTCGACGAAACGCGCGCCACGGGCGATGCGTCCGCGGTACGCGGCATCTGCCTGCAACAGCGGGCGGGCCTTTCGTTGGCTCAGGGCCAGGATGTCCTCGATGGCGAGCGGGGCCTCGCCAAAGGTCATGGGCTCATGGGAATGCGTCGTCATCGTCGTTCCAGAAAGGGTAGAAGTTGAACCACTGGCCAGGGGCCTGCTGACAATAATGGCCCAGGCGAGCGGCATAGCGCCCGGCCCATTCGGCGATCACCTGTTCGCGCAGGTCGCGGCGCCACTGCAGGCGTTCGGCGAACGGCTCCAGGGTGATCCGGTAGCGGCCCTGGTGCTTGAGGCAGAACAGCAGGTTGACCGGGCAGCCCAGCAGGCCTGCCAGGAGCCAGGGGCCCTGGGGGAAGGCTGCCCGGTGGCCGAGAAAATCCACTGCTACCGTGCGGCTGCCGTGCAGGGGCACGCGGTCGCCGGCGATGGCCAGCCATTCGCCGCGCTCCAGACGCTCGGACAGTTGCAGCATGATCGCCGGGTCCAGCTCACTGACTTGGATCAGCCGCAGGTGGCTGGCGCCGGCCTCGCCCAGCAGGCGGTTGAAGCGTTCGGCATGGCGGGTGTGCACCAGCACGTTCATGGTCACCCGCTCGCCCAGCTCCGCCAGGGCCCGGCAGACTTCCAGGTTGCCCAGGTGCGCGCCCACCAGCATCTGCCCGCGGCTGCCGCGCAATTGCCGGCGTAGCTGGCTGGGGTCGTCGATCTCGATATCTTCAAGGCGCAGCCGGCCGTTCCAGGCGTCCAGCTTGTCCAGCAAGGCGTCGGCGAAGGCCATGAACTGGCCGAACACCCGCCCATGGGTCGGGGGCAGCACCTGGCCGCCGCTCCAGGCGGCCAGCCGCTGCTGATACTGCCAGGCGCTGCGCCGGGCCTTGCGCCCGAACAGAAAGAAATACAGCACGATGCCATGAATCAACGGGCTGAGCAGGCGTCGGCCGAGCAGGCGCACCAGCACGGCGGTCAGCTTCATCAGCCAGAAGCTGCCGCGTTCGCCTTGTTCGGCCCAGTGCCGGGAAGATCGGCTCATTGCCACCACCTGCGCCACAGCATCCGCGGTGCGCGCAGCAGCATGCCGAAGAACAGCCGGGCATGCATCCGCGAGATCAGCACGTTGTCGTGCAGCAGGCGAAAATGCGAGATGCCGTCGCTCGGGTAATGCACCCGGATCGGCCGCCAGCGCATCGGCTGCCCGCGCCAGGCCAGGCGCACCAGGACCTCCGTGTCGAAATCCATGCGCCGCCCGAGGCGTACCCTGTCCAGCAGGGCCAGGGTAGGGGCGAGCGGGTACAGGCGAAACCCGCACATCGAGTCCGGGATGGCCAGCGACAAGGTGTTGATCCAGACCCAGACGTGGGTCAGGTAGCGCGCGTAGAGGCGCCCCTTGGGCACGCTGGCGTCGTAGTGTGGATAACCGCACACCAGGGCCTGTGGACAAGCCCTTGAGTCGGCCAGGAACGCCTGGACATCGGCAAGGTCATGCTGGCCATCGGCGTCCACCTGCAAGGCATGGGTAAAGCCCAGCCGGGCGGCTTCGCGCAGGCCAGCCATCACCGCGCCGCCCTTGCCCTGGTTGACGGCCAGGCGCACCAGGAACACTTGATCCTGCCCGGCCAACTGGTCCAGCACCTTGGCGCAGGGCGCGTGGCTGGCATCGTCCACCAGCACGCAGGGCAGCCCCGTGGCGAGCACCTGGGCTACCACCGCGGGCACGGCGTGCTCGTGGTCGTATACCGGGATCACGGCGCAAGGCTTATGCACGGCCAGGCTCCAGGAGGATGCGGCCGCTGGAGCAGGCCTGGCCGTTGCTGGCGTAGGTGAAGTACAGCTTGCCGCGCTGGGCATCGTAGCGCAGGGTCAGTTCCAGCTCGTCGCCTGGGCGAACCAGTTGCTGGAATTTCAGCACTTCCATGCCGGCGAAGCGCAGCCCTTGCGGCAGCAGGGGCGTGGCCAGGGTCACGGCCCAGTCGACCTGTACCACGCCGGGCAGAATGGGGGTGGTGGGGAAGTGGCCGGTGAAGCAGGCCAAGTCCGCAGGCACCGCCAGGCGCAGGCTCAGTTGCTGCTCGTCAGAGGTCGTCTGGAGCACGTCCGGCGCATTGTCGCGTGGGGCTTGCAGCAGCGCCTGGACCTGCGCCTGGGGCAGCTTGCCCTGGCCGTTGAGCGGCAGTTGCCGCAGCAGGCGCCAGCGCCGTGGCAAGGCCAGGCTTTCACAATGTTGCGCCAGGTGCTGGCGCAGTGTATCGAGCAGGGCTCGGCGCCCCTGGGTGCGCAGCTGGTGCAGGCCGGCCGGGCTGGGCACGAGCAAGGCGCCGAGGAACGCACGGCCTTCCTGCACCACGCCCAATCGCGCATCGCTGACCCACGCATGGGCGCACAGCGCCTGCTCCAGCAGCGGCAGCGAGATGCGTTTTTCTTCAAGCTTGACGATGCGGTCCAGGCGCCCAAGCAAGTGGAAGCGGCCATCGTCGGTGAATTGCACGGCATCGGCGGTGTGTTCGACATGGCCTTGGGGCAGGTAGGGCGAGGCGACGCACAGGGCACCGTCCGCCGACTGGCTCAGGGTGATGCCGGCGAAAGGGCTCCACGGGGTATCGCCTTGGCGCCAGGCGATGCCGCCGGTCTCGGAGCTGCCGAGGATTTCCACGGGCCATTGGCCCAGGCGCCGATATAGCTGCTGCGCGGCGTCCCCAGGCAGGGCACCCCCGGAAGAAAACACCCGGCGCACCTGGCTCAGGGCTGGCCAATCGAGGTTGTCGCCCATGCGCTTGAGCAAGGCGGGGCTGGCCACCCAGGCGTAGCCAGGTTGTTCGCGGCTGGCACGCTGCAGGTCCTCCGGGAAGGGCAGCGGGCGACGCAGGAAACCGCGCCCGGCGCATAGCGGCCAGAGGACGCGGAACAATAACCCGTAGATGTGTTGGGTGGCGACGCTGCCGATGATCCAGGCGTCGCCCAGGTCGGCGCCCCACAGGCGTTCAAGGGCTTGCACTTCGTTGGCCAGCAAGCGCAGTGGCTTGTCGATGCGCTTGGGCTCGCCGCTGGACCCGGAGGTGCACAGGCTGATCTGACACGCGTCCAGGTCGAGGTCGGCGGGTGCCAGCGGCGCGCCTGAAAGCGAGGCCAGGCTGTGGTCGCCGGGTTGGTCGCTGAGCCACAGCTCGACTTGGTCGTTCCAGCGCGCACGGGTGTGTGCCTGCAGGTCGGCGGGCAGCAACACCTGTACCCCGGCTCGCCAGGCGCCCAGCAAGGCAATGGCCAGTTCGCCGGCATCCTCCAGGTACACCGCCAGGCGCTGCACGCCACGTTCGCGCAGGCCTCCGGCCAGGCACAGGGCGGCTTGGCAGAGGGTGGCGTGGTCCAGCGCGGGCTCGCGGGTGATCACCCGAGCGGCGGCGTGTGGCTGCAGCAGGTGCTGGGGTTCGATCCAGTTCATGAGCGTGCTCGCATGCGTT
This sequence comes from Pseudomonas guariconensis, assembly GCF_015680235.1. GTDB lineage: Bacteria > Pseudomonadota > Gammaproteobacteria > Pseudomonadales > Pseudomonadaceae > Aquipseudomonas > Aquipseudomonas guariconensis_A. The sequence continues at coordinate 47,296 of NZ_JADLJL010000005.1, read as the reverse complement.
GCCTGGCCAGCCATTCCACGGCGAACAGCAGCCCCATGGCCAGGTAGGCGATCAAGCCGTTGTAGAGGGTCCACCAGGGCAGCGGTGCCCACAGGGTCATGCCGGCGGCGATCAGCCCGTTGACCAGGAAGAACAGGCACCAGACCTGCGTCACCCGGCGCGTGTAGGCAACGGCGGCGTCAGGCAACTGCGGCTCGCGCAGGCGCGCCAGGCGTTCCACCAACGGCGGGCCGTACCTGAGGCTGGAGGCGAACAGTGCCAGCAGCAAGCCATTGACCAACACCGGGTACCAGCGCAGCAGCTGGCGGCTGTCGGACAATGCCAGCAGCGCACAGAAGGCCAGGGCGACGATGGTCATCCACAGATTGCCGGGCCGGCGCGGCGCGCCCAGGGCACGGGCCAGCCACAGCGCGGCGAGCACCAGGGCGAACTGCCAGGGGGCGAAACGGGCCAGGCCGTAGTGCACGGCGAAGGGGTAGAGCACCCCGGCCAGCACCAGGCCGAGGCCGACCAGGCGCTTCATGCCGCAGAGTTCACCAGGCGGAACACCGCCTCGACCACATCCTCGACGGTGCGCACGGACTTGAAGTCCTCGGCGGTGATTTTCTTGCCGGTCTGGCGCTTGATGTGGTCGATCAGATCGATGGCGTCAATGCTGTCGATTTCCAGGTCCTGGTAGAGGTGGGACTCCAGGCGGATGCTGGCTGGATCGAGCTCGAACAGCTCGACCAGGGCGTCGCGCAAGAGGTTGAAGATGGCTTCGCGGTTTTGCATGGTGCGGTCTCAGGCAGCCTGTCGGGCAGTGATGAATGCCGCCAGGGTGGCGACATTGGTGAAATGGGAACGGGTGTCCTTGGCGTCGGCATCGATCTTGATGCCGAAGCGCTTCTGCAGGGCCAGGCCCAGTTCGAGGGCGTCCACCGAATCCAGGCCCAGGCCTTCGCCGAACAGCGGCTGCTGGTCATCGATGTCCTGGACGTCGATGTCCTCCAGGCCCAGGGCGTCGATGATCAGCTGCTTGATATCACGGTGCAGGTTGTGTGGATCGCTCATCTTCGGCGAGCTCCTTGAAGAAGTACTGATGCAGGTAGTCGTTGAGACGGCGCGAGGCCACCGGTGCCGGGCCGAGGGCGGCGAAGGTGACCGGGTCGATGTCGGCGCCGACGCGTAGGCGAAAGTGCACGCGGCGGTGTGGGATGCGGTACCAGGGCTCATGCTTGGTCAGTGTGCTGGGGCTGACGCTGATCGTCACCGGTGTGATGATTTTCGCACCGCGCAGGGCGATGGCCGCGGCGCCACGATGAAAGGCCGGGGCCTGGCCGGGCGGGGTGCGGGTGCCTTCCGGGAAGATGATCAGTGGCTGACCGTGGCGCAGGGTCGCCGCGGCGGTTTCCAGCATCTGCAGGCTACCGTCGTTGCCGATGTAGCCCGCCTCGCGCACGGGGCCGCGGGTGAACGGGTTGTCGAACAGGCTCTGCTTGACCACGCAGTTGGCGTTGCGCGCCAGGCCGATGAGGAACACCACGTCGATCAGCGAGGGGTGGTTGGCGATGACCAGTTGCCCAGGGCGCCCCAGGCGCTCGGCACCCTCCACCTCGTAGGTCAGTACGCCGGTGACCCGCATGAAGCGGATGAAACGCCAGAACAGCCAGCCGATGGTGCGGCGGGCGCGGCGTTGATGGCGCTGCACGCCACCGGGCAGGCAGGCCAGCAACGGAAATACCAGCACGCGCAGGCACAGGCTGCCGACACCGAAAACGGCGAAGCTCAGCGCGGTCGCCAGTAGGCGCCAAGGGTAGGCGTCCGTTGGCCTGTTCACGCGAGCCGATGCCAGTTCCATGACCGCAGGGCTCCTGGGTGGGTGAGGCGGGCCTGGCCGGCGAGCAGGTTCTTCAGCCAGTTCAGGGCGTGGGGCAGGGCGGCGGGTGTGGCGCTGCTGCCCGGGGCGATTTCCAGGCGCCATTGGCTGCCGGGGGTGAGCAACAGGCCGAGGGCATAGCTGAAGGGCACATCCTCGATCCATGGGCTGTAGGCCTCGGGCGGCGTCTCCTCGGCGACGATCAGCAGCACGGCAGGGGCGCCGTCGTGCAGCAGGCCGGCGGCCTCCAGGAGGCCTTGCTCGAAACCATCGCCTGCGGCGGCCAGGGCGGTCATCTCGCAGGTCTGCCCGCGCATGATCGACCACAGCCCGATCACGGCGTTATGCACCGAAAGGCTGAACTGTGTGGGCGAAAGTGGCTGGCCCTGGGCGAGTTCACCGAGCATGGAGAACGTACGCGGGGTTTCGCCATGGCGCGAGGCGTATACCAGCGGCAGCGCGTCGTGGCCCTCGGCCAACGGCCAGCCGACCGCGAACGCCATGCGTGCCAGCAGGCCCAGGCGCCTGCGCTGCATGGCTGGCAGGAACGAAACGTCCGGCGCCGGGCTGTCGCCCTGCGGCAGTGACCCACCCTCGGCCCAGGCACGCCAGTCAGCAGGCGTGTGCAGGCCAGGGGCCCAGGCGCGCCATTGGCTGATGTTGAAAGTGATCACAATGTGTCTGGTTCCCGCCCTGAATGACTTCCTTTGGCCAAGGAATGCGTCGGAACAATGACCTGACAGGAGTTGGTGCTCGTCGAGTGGCGCGCATTATCCCGGTGCAGGCGATCTGTAGCAAATACCCGTTGGACAATGACGAACGGGCAAGTCGCCGGCCAGGGGGACAAGGTTCTATCGTTTGTCGGCATTTTCCGATGAACGGTGTAAGCACTGTATCGGCCAGCAGGTAGGAAGGTTGAGGCAGGCGGTACTGGTCATTGTCATGCGTGGGCCACATACTCGGGCATTCGTTGATACACGGAGGTCTCCCATGCGGCGCGTGGTATTCAATCAGAAAGGGGGCGTAGGCAAGTCGAGCATTGCCTGCAACTTGGCGGCGGTCAGTGCCAACGAAGGCTACCGGACCTTGCTGGTTGACCTGGATGCCCAGGCCAACTCGACCCAGTACCTCACCGGGCTTACCGGCGAGGATATCCCTATGGGCATCGCCGATTTCTTCAAGCAGACCCTTTCCAGCGGGCCGTTCGCCAAGAAGAACCGGGTGGATATCTACGAAACGCCGTTCGACAACCTGCACGTGGTCACCGCCACGCCGGAGCTGGCCGACCTGCAGCCCAAGCTCGAGGCCAAGCACAAGATCAACAAGCTGCGTAAGTTGCTCGACGAGCTGGACGAGGACTACGAACGGATCTACATCGACACCCCGCCAGCGCTGAACTTTTATGCCGTTTCCGCGTTGATCGCAGCGGATCGCGTATTGATTCCTTTCGACTGTGACAGCTTCTCGCGCCAGGCCCTGTACGGCCTACTGGCGGAGATCGAGGAGCTCAAGGACGACCACAACGAGGAACTGGTGGTCGAAGGTATCGTCGTCAACCAGTTCCAGTCACGGGCCAGCCTGCCACAGCAGATGCTCGACGAACTGCTGGCCGAGGGCCTGCCGGTGTTGCCGGTGTACCTGGGCAGTTCGGTGAAGATGCGCGAGTCGCACCATGCCAGCTTGCCGCTGATCCACCTGGAGCCGCGGCACAAGTTGACCCAGCAGTTTGTCGAGTTGCATGCGTTGCTCGAGGAGAATGGCTGAAGGGGTTAGGTGGATTTTTAGCGCCTGTGAGCGTGCGCGCCGCATCGCGGGACAAGCCCGCTCCCACAAAGGACCTGCAAACTCAAGTAGTTATGCGGTGTTCTATGAGAGCGGGCTTGCCCCGCGATGCGACGAACACACACTTCTGAAGACGTGCGCTAGGCTCTAAACCCCCTGACCACGCAACCACTCCAGCAACGGCTGGAGTGGAAACGCCCCCGCCTGGCGGCTGATTTCGCGCCCGTCCTTGAACAGGATCAGGCTGGGGATCGAGCGGATGCCCAACTGCCCGGCCAGGTTGCGGTTGGCCTCGCTGTCGAGTTTGGCCAGGCGGCAGCGGCCGGTGAGCTGGCGGGCGGCCTGTTCGAAGACCGGGGCGAAGGATATGCACGGGCCGCACCAGTCGGCCCAGACATCGAGCAGCAGCGGCAGGTCGCCCTTGATCTGGCTGGCAAAGCTGCGCTCGTTGAGGTCGAAGGGTTTGCCCAGCAATACGTCCTGCTTGCAGCGGCCACATTTGGGGGCATCGCCCAGACGCTCGGCCGGCAGGCGGTTGAGGCCGTTGCAATGGGGGCAGGGGATCAGCATGGGGTCGGGCATTGAGGGTCTCCTTGGATTCGAGGCCGCTTCGCGGTCTATCGCCGGCAAGCCAGCTCCCACCGGGCCCGCACGATGTCCGTGGGAGCCGGCTTGCCGGCGATCGAGGGCCAAGCCCTCGCAATTGCCGAAACGTGGTTATGACGAACAACTGATCTCCAGGTGCTTGCCCCACTCGGGCGGGCGCTCGGCGTAGGCCTGCATCCCGGGCTGTTCCTCGAACGGCTTGCTCAGCACCTGATGCAGCCGTCGCACTTCGCTGTAGTCCCCGGCTTCGGCCGCTTCGATGGCCCTTTGCGCCAGGTAGTTGCGCAGGATGTACAGCGGGTTGACCGCGTGCATGCGCGCGCGCCGGCCTTCGGCATTACCCGGTTCGCGTTCGCAGCGGGCCAAGTAATCCTGGCCCCAGGCATCGAAACCGGCCAGGTCGATGAAGTCGTCGCGTACCACCTTCAGCGCATCGGCTACTGGTCGTTCGCCCAGCTTGCGGAAGAACAGGTTGTAGTCCACCCCGCCGCTTTGCATGCGTTGCAGCAGTCGCTCGACCAGCGCCATGTCGTCGTCCTCGGCGGTGGTCAGGCCCAGACGTCGGCGCATGAGGTCCAGATAGTGGGCCTGGTACAGCGGCAGGAACAGCCCCAGCGCCTCCTTGAGCGGCTCCACCTCGATCACGGTGGTCAGGGCCTGGGCCAGGGCGCTCAGGTTCCAGTGGGCGATGGGCACCTGGTTGGAATAGCTGTAGCGGCCACGGTCATCGGAATGGTTGCAGATGAAGTTGGCGTCGAAATCGTCGAGGAAGGCGTATGGGCCGAAGTCGAAGGTGATGCCCAGGATCGACATGTTGTCGGTGTTCATCACCCCATGGCAGAAGCCATAGGCCTGCCAGTAGGCGATCAGCTCGGCGTTGCGCTCGACGATGGTGCGGAACATCGCCAGGTATGGCTGCTCGGCTTCGCGGCATTCGGGGTAGTGCTGCTCCAGCACATGGTCGATGAGTACCTTCTGCTGCTCGGGTTGGCGGGTGTAGTAGAAGTACTCGAAATGCCCGAAGCGAATGTGGCTCTGGGCCAGGCGCAGGAGCATGGCAGCGCTTTCACGGGTTTCGCGCCAGACCGTTGTGCTCGAACCGATCACGCACAAGGCCCGGCTGCTGGGAATGCCCAGGGCATGCAAGGCTTCGCAGGCGAGGAATTCTCGGATCGAGGAGCGCAGCACGGCGCGGCCGTCACCCATGCGCGAATAGGGCGTCTGGCCGGCACCCTTGAGGTGCAGGTCCCAGTGCTCGCCGGCGTCGTTGAGGACTTCGCCCAACAACAGACCACGGCCGTCGCCCAGACGCGGGTTGTAGGAGCCGAACTGGTGGCCGGAGTAAACCATGGCCCGCGGGTCGGCCTCTTCCCACAGCTTGTGGCCGCTGAACAGTTCGGCGAACACCGGCAGTTCCGCCTGGGCCGGGTCCAGGTCGAGCAAGGTCATGGCCGCCTCGCTGGCCACCACCAGGCGTGGCTCGGCGATGGGGTCGGGCAGCACCTCGGTGGAGAAGGCGTCGCCCAGGCGGGCGAAGCGGTTGTCGAAGGTCAGTTGGTCGAGGGCTTTCACGGGGCCTGCTCCTGGAGTCTTGGGGCTGGGCTGGCGACCCAATCGCCGGCAAGCCGGCTCCCACAGGTCCGTGCGGATTTCAAGGTCCTGTAGGAGCCGGCTTGCGCCGCGAACGAGGGCGCAGCCCTCGCGGCATTCTGGGCGGTCATGACCTATGGAGTCCAGTCACCCGGCCGGAGTGCCATCGATCTTGGGCGCCGGGTTGCTCTCCAATGGCACCAATTGCTGCTTGCCGCCTTTGGTGTCGATCAGGAACACCTCCACCTGGCGCACCGAGATCTTGATGCCATGGGCCTTGAACTCGCGGCTGATGTAGCGGTTGAGCTCATCGAGCGTCGGGTTGCGGTCGCCCAGGTCCCGCACGTGCATGCGCAGCTCATGGTCCAGCGAGCTCTCGCCGAAGTTGAGGAAGTACACGATCGGTTCCGGGTCCTTGAGCACCCGGGGGTTTTCATGGGCGCCCTTGAGCAGCAGGTCGCGCACCAGGTCCAGGTCCGAGCCGTAGTCGATGCCCAACTTGAGCGTGACCCGGGTGACCGTGTCGGTGAGCGACCAGTTGATCAGCTGGCCGGTGATGAAGGTCTTGTTGGGGACGATGATGTCCTTGCGGTCGAAGTCGGTGATGGTGGTTGCACGGATGCGGATCTTGCTCACCGTGCCCGACAAGTTGCCGATGGTGATGGTGTCGCCGATGCGCACCGGGCGCTCGAAGAGGATCATGATGCCGGAGATGAAGTTGGCGAAGATCTCCTGCATGCCGAAGCCAAGCCCCAGCGACAGGGCCGCCACCAGCCATTGCAGCTTGTCCCAGCTCACCCCGAGGGTGGCCAGGGTGCTGACGATGCCGACCCCGGCGATCACATAGGAGAGCAGCGTGGTGATGGCGTAGGCGCTGCCCTGGGCAAGGTTCAGGCGCGACAGCACCAACACTTCGAGCAGGCCGGGCAGGTTGCTGGCCAGGGCCACCGTGATGCCGGCGATCACCAGGGCGCCGAGCAGGTCGCCGAGGCTGATCGGCACCATGCTCGCCGCCGCGCCAGTGCCGCTGCTGTACTCGTACAGGGTCACGTTGTTGAGGTAGGAGAACACCGTGATCAGGTCCGACCAGACCCAGTACAGGCCACCGATGAAACCACCCAGCAAGGCCAGGCGGATCAGGCGCAGGGACTGCTGGTTGACCTGTTCGATGTCCAGGGTCGGCTCTTCGGTGATCACTTCGCCGTCGAGCCCTTCCTTGACGGCCTGGCGCTTGCTCAGCGCGCGCTGGTAGGCCAGGCGCCGCGCTGCCACCGAGAGGCCGCGCACGAAGGCCGCCTCGATCACCAGCCAGAAAAGCAGCAGGTACAAGGTGTAGATCAGCCGGTCGGTGAGCTTCAGGGCGGTGTAGTAGTAGCCGAAGCACACTGCCACGAACAGGGCGATGGGCAAGGCCGTGAAGGCCACCCCGACCGCCTTGCGGAACAGCGAGGTGTCGCGGTGCGCCGGGCTGCTGAGCAGCAGGCGGCTGAGCAGCCAGGCCATCAGGGCGTAGCAGGTCAACACCACGCCGATGCCCAGCACGTCGTCGGCCAGGGCCGAGGGCTGGTGTTCGGCCACCGCCACCACACCCACCAGGGCCAGCACCACGGTGCCCAGGCGGCGTACCCAGCCGCGCAGGAATTCGACCTGAGGCTTGTACCAGCGGAAGTGGATCTCGGCCACGCCGCCTGGGGCGAGGATGCGGTAGGCGGTGTAGAACACCAGCCAGGCCTGGGCGATCTGCCACAGGGCGGCGCCCAGGTTGGCGTTCTGCCCACGTGCATCGATCTGCAGGGCATAGCCGGCCAGGGCCAGGCCCAGGGCGACGGGCAAGGCCAGGAGAATGTTGATCAGGATCGCCTGGGGCGTGTGCCACTGGCTGTCGCGGCGGAAGTGGCCGATGTCCTGGTGGACCTTGCCCAGGCGCTGGTACAGGTACTTGCGTCGCCACAGCAGCGCGCCGATCACCAGCAGCAGCGGCAGGAACAGCAATGGCCGCTGGACCAGGCCATCGGCCAGCTCCTTGATGCCCGAGCCCCAGGGCAGGTTGGCCACCTGGTCGGCGAGGCGCTGCGGCACATAGCTCAGCCATTCCCAGTCCAGAGGCTTGTTGCTGGGGATCCAGAACATTTGCTCTTCCAGGGTGGTGCGCAGGCTCTGGGCGGTGCCGAGCAGCTGCTTCTGGTTCAGCTGCAGGGTGATGGACTCGTTGAGCAGGGCGGAGAGCTCGCGGTTCAGGCGCTCGAGCAGGTCGCTGCGGGTGATCACCACCTCGAGCAAGGCCTTGCGCAGCTGGGGCGTGGCTTCTTCGCCGGGCTGGTTGGCCAGCAGCTTGTCGACGTAGTTCGAAGGGCTGCTGATCTGCTCGCGCTGCTGGTTGACCTCGAACTGGTAGAGGCGAATGTCGGCGATCTGGTCGGCCAGGTCGCGGTCGACCTTCAGGTGGGGTAGGGATTGCTTTTGCTTGTAGAGGATCTTCGACAGCAACAGGCTGCCCTTGAGCACGTCGATCTGCTCGTCCAAGGCCTGGTCGGCCTGGGTCAGGCTGTCGAGCTGCTGCTTGGTGCGCAGGTTCTGCTGGGTGACCTCGTTGAGGCGGTCGGTGCTCCTGAGCAGGTAGTCGGAGAGCTTGAGGTTGGCCGTGCTTTCGTTGGCCAGCAGGGTGCTGCCGCCGGCCTTCTGCGCCTCGATCGACTGCTGGGTGACGGTCTGCTGGGACTGGGCCAGGCGCTTGTCGTTGATCAACGTCTGCAAGTCCTGGATTTCCTGCTCCAGGCGCGTGGCGCGTTCGATCAACAGGTCGTGACGGGCGTTGCCCAGGTCCTGCAGCAAGCTGTTGCTGGCCATTTCCTGGCGGCGCAGCAGGATCCGGCTGTCGAGGGCGGCAAGCTCGGCGGCGAGCTGGTTGCGCAGGTCGGCGGTCAGCGGCTTGCCGTTGTCCTTGCCGCTCTTGAGGCTGTTGTTGATCTGCTGGATGCGCGTCTGGCTGCTGCTGATCTCGGCCTGGGCCCGTTCCGGGCGGGTCTGGGAATTGATGATCAGGCTGTTGGCCTCCGACAGCGCCTTTTGCAGGTCGCCCTGCTGGGCACTGCGCTCGCCGAGCATCTGCTCGAGCTGAGGCACGCCCAGGCTTGCGTAGCGCTGGGCGACCGGCACGGTCTTGCTGTCCTTGAGCTTGGCAAGCTCGCGCTGGCTTTCGCGGATCTCGTTGGGCGCCCCGGCGATCTGCTGCTTGAGGTCGGCCAGCTTGCGGGCGTTGTCCTCTTGGCTGGCGAGCAGGCTCAGGGTCTGTTCGAGCACTTGCTGCAGTGCCTTCTGCTCGGCTTCGGGCAGCTTGCGGTCGGCGATCTTGTCGAGGCTGCCCTGGATGCCGGCGGCGGTGGGCGCCTCGGCCGCAGAGGCCAGGAACGAAAGTGACAGGCACAGCCCGAGCAGGGCTGCGCTGAGTGTTGAACGCAGGGACATAGGCAGAATTCTTGTGAAACGAGGCAAATCGGAGTTTAGAGGAACAACCCGGGGCCGGGGCGAGTACCTTCGGGGAATCTGACGCCCACTTTCTGGATCTTGTTCCCGTCCATGGTCGCCACGGTCCAGATCGTGCTGTTCCATTCGACCTGGTCGCCTACTACTGGAGCGCCTCCGACCTTCTGTCGGATGAACTGCGCCAGCGGCATTTTCGCGTCCAGGCCTTCGAGTTTCAGGCCATAAAGCGCTGCTACGGCACCGAGTTCGGCATCGCCTTCGAGCACGAAGTCGCCGAAGAAGCGCAGGTCCAGCCCGCGTTGCGGGGCCTGGCTGAACAGCTTGCCCAGGGCCGGCAGGTTGTGTTCATGGCCGATCACGCAGAGCATGTCACCGACCTCCAGCACCGTGCTGCCCGAGGGGTGCAGCAGTTGTTCGCCGCGAAACAGAGCGGCGATCCGCGTGCCCTCGGGCATCTTCAGCTCGCGCAGGGCGGCGCCGATGCACCATTTTTCAGCACCCAGGCGGTAGACGAACAGCTCCCATTCGCTGGTGATATGCACCTCCAGGGCAGAGCGGGAGATCGGGGCCGGGTCCGGCGGTACCGTGACTTTCAGCAGCTTGGCCATCCACGGCAGGCTGGTGCCTTGCACCAGCAGCGACACCAGGACGATGAAGAACGCCAGGTTGAAGAACAGCTGGGCATCCGGCAGGCCGGCCATCAGCGGGAACACGGCAAGGATGATCGGCACCGCGCCGCGCAGGCCGACCCAGGAAATGAACGCCTTCTCGCGGCCATGGAAGGCCTTGAACGGCAACAGGCTGGCGACCACCGACAGCGGCCGGGCGAACAGGATCATCCACAGCGCCAGGCCCAGAGCCGGCAGGGCGATGGGCAGCAGGTCGTGAGGCGTGACCAGCAGGCCCAGCACCAGGAACATGCCGATTTGCGCCAGCCAGGCCATGCCATCGAGCATGTGCAGGATGCCATGGCGACTGCGGATCGGCCGATTGCCCAGCACCAGGCCGCACAGGTACACCGCCAGGAAGCCGCTGCCGTGCAGGGCATTGGTCAGGGAGAACACCGCCAGACCGCCGGCGATCACCAGAATCGGGTACAGGCCACCGGCGAGGTTGATGCGGTTGACCAGTTGCAGCATCAGCCAGCCGCCACCCAGGCCCAGTAGGCCGCCGATACCGAATTCGCGCAGCAGGTGGGTGAGCAGGCTCCAGTGCAGGCCGGTCTGGCCGCTGGCGATCATGTCGATGAGGGTGACGGTGAGAAACACCGCCATCGGGTCGTTGCTGCCCGACTCGATTTCCAAGGTGGCGGTGACCCGCTCGTTCAGGCCCTTGCCGCCGAGCAATGAGAACACCGCCGCTGCGTCGGTGGAGCCGACGATGGCGCCGATCAGCAAACCCTGGATCAAACTCAGGTCGAACAGCCAGGCGGCGACCATGCCGGTCAAGCCGGTGGTGATCAGCACGCCTACCGTGGCCAGCGACAAGGCTGGCCACAGGGCTACGCGAAAGCTCGCCACCCGGGTGCGCAGGCCGCCGTCGAGCAGGATCACGGCCAGGGCCAGGTTGCCCACCAAGTAGGCGGTCGGGTAGTTGTTGAAGATGATGCCGCCACCGTCGACCCCGGCAGCCATGCCGACGGCGAGGATGATGACCAGGATAGGGATGCCCAGACGGGATGACAGCGAGCTGACCAGGATACTTGCCCCGACCAGCAGTGCGCCGATCAGGAACAGGCTGTTGATGGTGCTCGCATCCAAAGGCAGGTACTCCGGGGTATTGCGGAAAGAGGACTTGACTCGCAAGTCGCGTGCCAATCGATTCTAACCTGATGAATTGGCAGGCTGTAAAGCGTTTCTGCAGATGAAAAAAAGGCACCGCGGTGGGTGCCTTTTGTTGTGGTGCCAGGGAGGGCTATCGCCGGCAAGCCGGCTCCCACGGGTTCACCACAGGTATGAAGACTTGTGCAGTACCTGTGGTGAACCGGCTTGCCGGCGATAGGGCCGGGGCAGGATTACGCCTGCTTCACCTCACGCATCGGCTTGCCCTTCACCGGCGCGCCATTGGCCACGTAGTACTTGGCGGTGCTGCGCGGCAGTGGCTTGCGACCACGGATCTTGTCCGAGATCTTCTCGGCGATCATGATCGTGGTGGCGTTGAGGTTGCCGGTGATGATGATCGGCATGATCGAGGCATCGACCACACGCAGGCCCTGCATACCGTGCACACGGCCTTCGCCATCGACCACAGCCATGTCGTCGGTGCCCATCTTGCACGAGCAGGACGGGTGGAAGGCGGTTTCGGCGTGCTCACGGATGAACTTGTCCAGTTCCTCGTCGGTCTGCACGTGCGCACCTGGGCTGATTTCGCGACCGCGGTACGGGTCCAGCGCCGGCTGGGCCATGATTTCGCGGGTCAGGCGGATGCCGTCGCGGAATTCCTGCCAGTCCTGCTCGGTGGCCATGTAGTTGAACAGGATGCTTGGATGCTGGCGCGGGTCCTTGGACTTGAGCTTGATGCGACCGCGGCTTGGCGAGCGCATGGAACCCATGTGAGCCTGGAAACCGTGTTCCTTCACACCGTTCGAGCCGTTGTAGTTGATCGCTACCGGCAGGAAGTGGTACTGGATGTTCGGCCATTCGAATTCAGGGCGGGTGCGGATGAAGCCGCCGGCCTCGAACTGGTTGCTGGCACCGATGCCGGTACCCTTGAACATCCACTCGGCGCCGATGGCCGGCTGGTTCCACCACAGCAGCGAGGGGTACAGCGAGACCGGCTGGGTGCAGGCGTACTGCAGGTACAGCTCAAGGTGGTCCTGCAGGTTCTCGCCGACGCCCGGCAGGTCGTGGACCACCGGGATGTCCAGGCTTTCCAGCAGCTCGCGCGGGCCGACGCCGGAGCGTTGCAGCAACTGTGGCGAAGCGATGGCGCCGGAGCTGACGATCACTTCCTTGCGGGCGCGTGCTTCCACGCGCTCTTCGCTGTCGCCAACCAGGTAGGTCACGCCGATGGCGCGCTTGCCTTCGAACAGGACACGGTCGGTCAGGGCGTGGGTGACGATGGTCAGGTTAGGGCGCTTCTTGGCCTGGTCCAGGTAGCCACGTGCGGTGCTGGCGCGACGACCTTGCTTGGTCACGGTACGGTCCATCGGACCGAAGCCTTCCTGCTGGTAGCCGTTGAGGTCTTCGGTACGTGGGTAGCCGGCCTGCACGCCGGCTTCGATCATGGCGTGGAACAATGGGTTGTTGCCAGCCTTGGGCGTGGTCACGCTGACCGGGCCTTCGCCGCCGTGGTAGTCGTTCGGGCCGATGTCACGGGTTTCGGCCTTGCGGAAGTACGGCAGGCAGTCCAGGTAGGTCCAGTCTTCCAGGCCTGGCAGTTTCGCCCAGCCATCGAAGTCCATGGCGTTGCCACGGATGTAGCACATGCCGTTGATCAGCGAGGAGCCACCCAGGCCCTTGCCGCGGCCACATTCCATGCGGCGGCCGTCCATGTGCGGCTCTGGGTCGGTCTCGTAGGCCCAGTTGTAGCGACGACCCTGCAGTGGGAAGGCCAGGGCGGCTGGCATCTGGGTGCGGAAGTCGAAGCGGTAGTCCGGGCCGCCGGCTTCGAGCAGCAGGACGGTGACGCCAGCGTCTTCGGTCAGGCGGGTAGCCAGGGTGTTACCGGCGGAACCGGCGCCGACGATGATGTAGTCGAATTCTTGGGACATTGAAGTACCCTCGTGTGAGCGGTGATCAGGGAGCGGAAACGCCCGTGCATGGCGGCACGGGCGTGGCTAGACAGGGTTTAGAAAACCGAGTTGTAGCCGCCCAGCTCGACCTGGACCGATTTGATGCGGGTGTACTGGGCCAGCGAGCTGACGCCGTTCTCACGGCCGACGCCCGACTGCTTGTAGCCGCCGACCGGCATTTCGGCCGGGGACTCGCCCCAGGCGTTGATCCAGCAGATACCGGCTTCGAGCTTGTGGATGATGCGGTGGGCGCGGCTGATATCGTTGGTGCACACACCGGCGGCCAGGCCGTATTCGGTGTCGTTGGCGCGGCGGATGGCTTCTTCTTCGGTTTCGTAGGTCAGGATGCTCATGACCGGGCCGAAGATTTCTTCCTTGACGATGGTCATGTCGTCGGTGCAGTCGGTGAAGACGGTCGGTGCGACGAAGGCGCCCTTGGCGAAATCACCGTCCATCAGACGCTCGCCACCGCACAGCACGCGCGCACCTTCTTCCTTGCCCTTGGCGATGTAGCCCAGGACGCTTTCCATATGTGGGAAGCTGACCAGCGGGCCGAAGTTGGTGTTCTCGTCTTCCGGGTTGCCAACGCGGATGCGGGCAACGCGCTCGGCGATCTTGGCTTCGAAGGCCGCTTTCATCGACGCCGGTACGAATACGCGGGTGCCGTTGGTGCAGACCTGGCCGGAGCTGTAGAAGTTGGCCATCATGGCGATGTCGGCGGCCTTGTCCAGGTCGGCGTCGTCGCAGATGATCAGCGGCGACTTGCCACCCAGTTCCATGGTGACTTCCTTGAGCGTGGAGCTCGAGGCGCTGGCCATGACCTTCTTGCCGGTGGTGGTGCCGCCGGTGAAGGAGACTTTCTCGATGCGCGGGTGCTCGGTCAGCCAGGTACCGACTTCACGGCCGCTGCCGGTCAGAACGTTGAACACGCCGTCCGGCAGGCCGGCTTCGGTGTAGATCTCGGCCAGTTTCAGGGTGGTCAGCGAGGTGACTTCCGACGGCTTGAAGATCATGGCGTTGCCGGCGGCCAGGGCCGGGGCGGATTTCCACAGGGCGATCTGGATCGGGTAGTTCCAGGCACCGATACCGGCGGTCACGCCCAGCGGCTCGCGGCGGGTATAGACGAAGGAGCTTTCGCGCAGCGGGATCTGCTCGCCTTCGATGGCCGGTACCAGGCCTGCGTAGTATTCCAGCACGTCGGCGCCGGTGACGATGTCGACATAGCGGGTTTCGGAGTACGACTTGCCGGTGTCCAGGGTTTCCAGCATGGCCAACTCGTCGTTGCGCTCGCGCAGGATGTCGACGGCGCGGCGCAGGATGCGCGAACGCTGCATGGCGGTCATGGCCGCCCAGACTTTCTGGCCGCGCTCGGCGCTTTCGACGGCTTTCTCGACGTCTGCCTCGGTGGCACGCTGCACGTGGGCGAGGACTTCGCCGGTGGCCGGGTTGATGGCTTCGAAGGTAGCGTCGGAGCTAGCGTCGACATAACCACCATCAATATAGAGTTTTTGCGTTCCGAAACGGGCCATAGTGTCCTCGCAAGTGCAGTGTGTGGTTGGCTACCGCGTCACGCTCCTGCCTGCTCGGCAAGCGCTGCGCACGATGGTTCAGAGGCCTGGTCGGTAATGCCCAGGGTCTGTTGTTTAGCCAGTTGTAGATCCATGTATTCGTAAGCAATCCGTATCGCCTGGTCGGTGTCGAATTCGTCACCCGACAGCGCACCACGCAGCCACAGGCCATCGATCAGGGCCGCCAGACCGCGGGCTGCCTTGCGCGCATGGTAGAGCGGCAGGACGCGGCGGAACTGGCAGCACAGGTTGGAATACAAGCGGTGGTCGTTGATCCGCTGCAACCTGTGCAGGTCTGGCTGGTGCATGCTGGAGGCCCAGAAGGCCAACCAGGTTTTCATTGCCGGGCCATTCACCTGGCTCGCATCGAAGTTGCCCTCGATGATCACTTTCAGGTGGGCACGCGGGCTGTCGTCCGTCAGTGCCTGGCGACGCGCTGCCACCCCTTCGTTGAGCATGCTCATGATGTAGCCCATCGTCGCTGCGATCAGGCCATTTTTGTCCCGAAAGTAGTGACTGATGATGCCGTTCGACACACCGGCCAAACGGGCAATCAGCGCAATGCTGGCATCTCCCAGGCCGACCTGATCGACAGCCAGTAGCGTGGCTTCGATCAACTGCTGGCGGCGGATGGGTTGCATACCGACCTTGGGCATCTTGCTATCTCCTCAGGCCTGCGATCAGACGACGAGCGGCTGCTTCGGCGAAGGCCAGTCTATTTTGTTTTGATTGAACGTTCAATCAATAAAGAATAAGCTCTGCGACAATTTGTGCCATTGACAGTTTTTCAGGCGGTCGAGAAGGCACGGATTGACACCCCAGGAAATCGCGTAACCCCCGGAATACAAGGCGTTGACGGGCATGAGCGATGCAGATGACAGATTCCGCCGGGCGGTCGAAGGCCGCGCGGAAGCCCTTTGGAGCGGGCTGGAACTGCTTTTTTTTGCAACGATTCGATTCGGGATCACGATTTCCTAGGTGCATTTATAACACCTGACGCAGTGGGGCTATTCCACCATTTGCTTGGGAAATATCTGATTAGCCTCCACCCCGCACTGCCCGGAGCATTCGTGCAATGAGTTCTGCCTCCCTAACCAAGCCCCCCGCCGAACGGGTACGGGTCAATCGTGTGGTGTTCTACACCTCCGCGCTGCTGATCCTGGCTTTGACTGCCTTGCTTATCGCTGTACCCGAAACCGCCGGCCAAGTGCTGGGCGTCGCCCAGAAATGGCTGACCCGCACCTTTGGCTGGTACTACATGCTGGTGATCTGCGGTTACCTGCTGTTCGTCGTCTACCTGGCCTTCTCCGACTACGGCAAGCTCAAGCTGGGCGGCAAGGACGACCAGCCCGACTTCAGCTACGGCGCCTGGGCCGGCATGTTGTTCTCCTCCGGTATCGGTATCTCGCTGCTGTACTTCGGCGCATCCGAGCCGCTGGATCACTACTTCAACCCGCCAGAGGGTACCTCGGCCAGCCTCGAGGCCGCGCGCCAAGGCTTGCAGCTGACCTTCCTGCACTGGGGCCTGCACGGCTGGGCGATCTATGCCCTGGTCGGCCTGGCCGTCGGCTACTTCGCCTACCGCCACAACCAGCCGCTGGCACTGCGCTCGGCGCTGTACCCGCTGGTCGGCGAGCGTTGGGTCAAGGGCGCGGCAGGCAATGCCGTGGACATCTTCGGCATGTTCGTCACCCTGCTGGGCCTGGTCACCAACTTAGGGATAGGCTCGATGCAGGTGGCCTCGGGCCTGGAATACCTGTTTGGCTTCGACCACAGCAAGACCAACCTGCTGGCGGTCATCCTGGTCATGGCCGGTGTCGCCACCGTGGCTGCGGTGTCGGGTGTGGAGAACGGCATCCGCCGCCTGTCCAACCTGAACATCGTCCTGTTCAGCGGCCTGCTGATCTTCGTACTGCTCGGTGGCCAGACCCTGCACCTGCTCAACGCCTTCGTGCAGAACATCGGCGACTACCTCAACGGCATGGTGCTCAAGACCTTCGACCTCTATGTCTATGAAGGCGAAGCGGGCAAGTCCGAGCGCTGGCTGGGCCTGTGGACCGTGTTCTACTGGGCCTGGTGGATTTCCTGGGGCCCGTTCGTCGGCATGTTCATCGCCCGTATCTCCAAAGGCCGCACCGTGCGCCAGCTGGTGACCGGCGTGCTGCTGATCCCGCTGGGCTTCACCCTGGCCTGGCTGTCGATCTTCGGTAACACCGCACTGGACCTGGTGATCAACCAGGGCGCGGTGGAGCTGGGCAAGACCGCGCTCGAGCAACCTTCGATGTCGATCTACCAGCTGCTGGAATACTTCCCGGCCGCCAAGATCGTCATCGGTGTGGCGGTATTCGTCGGCTTCGTGCTGTTCCTCACCCCGGCCGACTCGGGCGCGGTGATGATGGCCAACCTGTCGTGCAAAGGCGGCAAGGTGGACGAAGACGCGCCGCACTGGATGGTGGTGTTCTGGTCGGTGGTCATCACCCTGGTCACCATCGGCCTGCTGTTCGCCGGTAACTTCGAAGCCATGCAGACCATGGTGGTGCTGGCTGGCCTGCCGTTCTCGGTGGTGCTGGTGCTGTTCATGTTCGGCCTGTACAAAGCCATGAAGCAGGACGTCGCCGTCGAGCAGGAGCGCGCCGAGCTGGCCGCCCGCGGCCGCCGTGGCTTCAGCGAGCGCCTGAGCCAGATGGACCTGCAGCCGACCCAGGCCGTGGTCCAGCGCTTCATGGACAAGCATGTGAGCCCGGCGCTCAAGGAAGCCGCTGCACAGATGCGCCTGCAAGGCTTCGAGGTCGAGGCCCGTGCCGGTCACTCGCGTAACCTGATGGGCCTGCGGGTGATGATGGAAGAGGGCAACCCGTTCGTCTATGAGGTGAGCCTGGACGGCTACCAGGCCGCGCCGAGCGAGGCGCCGCTCGAGGGTGCGCCGGAGGTGCCGCAGCGCTTCTATCGCGCCGAGGTGTACCTGCACGATGGTAGCCAGGAATACGACCTGATGGGCTTCACGCCTGACCAGATCGTGCGCGATGTGCTGGATCAGTTCGAGAGCCACCGCCAGCTGTTGGGGCGTGTGTATAGCTGATACAGCTTGATGCAATGAAGAAGGGCTCGGTTCGTGAGGATCGGGCTCTTTTTTTGCCTTGGGAATGCTGGGAGGGCGTTGCCCTCCTTTCGCAGCACAAGGCCGCTCCTACAAGTGCCGCCGTACCACTGGCTGTAGGAGGATCCTGCACTTTCGTCGCCCGCTTCCAACGAGGCGAGCTCAGCGGTTGGTATAGCGCCCGTTATGGCCGTGGCCCGGCATCGCCTGGTTGCTGCGATGGGCAATCATCTGCTGGATATCGATCAGTTCGATGCCCTGGCTCCTGAGCCGGGGTATTTCCCGTGCCAGGACTTCCAGGGTCTGCGGGTAGGGATGCCCGATGAGCACGGCAGAACCCTGCTTGCGGGCCAGGGCGATGCCCTGTTGCAACTGGGTCGCGATCGCTTCGGTGGTGCGCACGTCATCCAGGAACACATCCCGGGAGACATGGGCCAAGCCCTGTTCCTGGGCCTTGGCCGCCGCCACGGTGGCCGCGCTGGTGCGGCTGTCGACGAAGAATAGGTGGCGCCGTTGCAACTCGCCCATCAGCCAGGCCATGGGCCCGGGCTGGGCGGTCATGCGGCTGCCCATGTGGTTGTTGATGCCGGCGGCGTAAGGCACCTTGGTCAAGGCGGCATCCAGGCGGCGGGCCAGCTCCTCGACAGGCGTGCCCGGCGTCCAGGCATAAGGGCCGGTGGCCGGATCCATGGGCATGTGCAGGATCACCGTGCGCCCGGCCTTGTGGGCCTGGCGAGCGAAGTCGGTGGCGTGGGGCGTATCGGGCATGATCGCCAGGGTGATCGGGCCCGGCAGGGCCAGGGTGCGGCTATCGCGCTCGCTGTTCTGCCCCAGGTCGTCGATGACGATGCTCATGTACGCCTTGGCCGGCGCCGCATGGGCGGTGCCGGCCAGCAGGCAGAACAGCGCGAACAGCAGGTAGCGCATGGGCAGGGTCAGTCACCCTTGGTGATGTTCAGGCCCTTGAGCAGGCTCAGGGCCTGGCTGAGCTGGAAGTCGCCATCCTGCGGACGATCCTTGCGCTTGGCGCTACCGGTCGGGCGATCAGCGCCACCGTTGCCATTGCCCAGGTGGCCTTGCAGGTCGGCTTCCTTGAAGTTGTCGGTGTCCGCTTCGGCAGTGAGCTTGGCCGGGCGCACTTCGATGTCGGGGACGATGCCCTGGGCCTGGATCGAGCGGCCGTTAGGGGTGAAGTACAGTGCGGTGGTCAGCTTCAGGGCACGGTCGTTGTTCAACGGCAGCACGGTCTGTACCGAGCCCTTGCCGAAGCTGTCGGTGCCCATCAGCACGGCGCGCTTCTGGTCTTGCAGGGCGCCGGCGACGATCTCCGAGGCCGAGGCGCTGCCGCCGTTGATCAGCACCACCAGTGGCACGCCTTCGCTGGCATCGGCCGGGTCGGCCGAGAAGCGCAGCTCGGAGTTGGCGATGCGGCCTTTGGTGTAGACGATCAGGCCCTTGGTCAGGAAGTGGTCGGCCACTTCCACGGCCGACTGCAAGACGCCGCCAGGGTTGTTGCGCAGATCCAGGACCACGCCGCGCAGCTTCTTGCCGTTGTCCTTGCGCAGTTTGGCCAGGGCCTTGCCGACTTCTTCGCCGGTCTTGACCTGGAACTGAGTGATGCGGATGTAGCCGTAGTCGTTTTCCAGCAGCTGGCTCTTCACGCTCTTGACCTGGATCACCGCGCGGGCGAGGGTCACGTCGAACGGCGTGCCGCCGTCGCGCACCAGGGTCAGGGTGATCTTCTCACCGACTTTGCCGCGCATCTTGTCGACCGCCTCGGTCATGGTCTGGCCGCGGGTCGGGGCGCCGTTGATCTTGACGATCAGATCGCCCGCCTCGATGCCGGCGCGCGAGGCCGGGGTGTCGTCGATCGGCGATACCACCTTGACGAAGCCGTCCTCCATGCCCACTTCGATGCCCAGGCCGCCGAATTCGCCGCTGGTGCTTTCCTGCAGCTCCTGGAAGTCTTCGGGGCCGAGGTAGGCCGAGTGCGGGTCGAGGTTGCTGAGCATGCCCTTGATGGCGTTTTCCAGCAGGGTCTTGTCGTCCACCGGTTCGACATAGGCCGCCTTGATGCGGTCCATGACCTCGGCGAAGGTGCGTAGCTCATCCAGCGGCAGCGGCGCGTTGGCCGTCACCTCGGTGGCCGGGGCCGCGGCACGGCTGGCCGGCGTTGCCGGTGCCGGCTCGGCGGCGCAGGCCAAGGGCGCGCCGACCACCAGTGCGATGGTCAGGGCCAGCTGGGTGAGGCGAGGCGAGTGCAGCATGTCGAACGAACTCCTGATCCTGTTGGCGCTCCCGCGGGAGCATCGGCGCAGCGTTGGGGTGCGCTAGGCCGTAAACGTTTGAGGGGGCTAGCCCCGGCACCATTGCGCAGGGTCGGTCGGCCGGCCCTGCTGGCGAATGGCGAAGTACAGGCCCGAACTGTCCTGCCCACCGCTATCGCCGACGGTGGAGATGGCTTCGCCGGCCTTGACGATATCGCCGGCGCTCTTGAGCAGGCTCTGGTTGTGGCCGTACAGGCTCAGGTAACCATTACCATGGTCGAGAATGACCAGAAGTCCAGCGCCACGCAACCAGTCGGCGAACACCACGCGCCCGCCGTGCACGGCGCGTACCTGGGTGCCTGGGCTGGCGCCGATCATCACGCCGTCCCACTTGGCCCGGGCATCGCCACCGCGTGCATCGCCGAAGCGTGCCAGCAATCGACCATTGACCGGCCATGGAAGTTTTCCGCGAGCGGCAGAAAATGCACCGCCATAGTTCGCGCCGTCGCTGGAAACCAGTGGGCCCAGGGTGGTGCGGGCCTTTTTCGTGGGCGTTTCGGTGGCCGAGCGGGCGGCAAGGGCTTCCTGCTGGCGGCGTTTTTCCGCCTCGCGCTGGGCCAGCAGCGCCTTCTGGCGTGCCTCTTCGGCTTCGCGGGCCTGGCGGGCGAGGGTTTCCTCGATGGTCTTGAGCACCTTGGTCAGGTCGGCCTGGTCCTGCTGGCGAGCCTGCAGCTTCTGGTCGCGGGCTTTCATGTCGCCGTTGAGCTTGGCCAGGACCTGCCTGCGCTCGCTGCGCACGGCCTCCAGTTCCTGCCGGCGGCTGTCGAGGTTGCCACGCTGGGCCAACAGCTGCGCCTGCTGGCGGCTGATGTCCTGTTCGACGTTGGCCAGTTGGCGCAGGGTTTCGTTGAAGGCGCGCAATTGCTCCAGGCGCGCCTTGCTCAGGTAGTCGTAGTAGGTGAGGGTGCGGGCGAACTTCTCGGGGTTCTGCTGGTTGAGCAGCAGTTTGAGGTATTCCTCACGGCCGCTCTGGTACGCCGAGCGGGCTTGGATGGCGATCAGTCGCTGTTGTTCAACGCGGGCGCTCTGGAGTTTTTTTTTCTCGGTATCAAGGCGCTCCAGCTCGCCCTCGGTCTTTTTTAGTTCTTCTTGCAGCGCCTCCACCTGTTTTTCGAGATCGCCGATTTCGGTCTCGGTGGTCTTGAGGTCTTTCTGCACACCGGACTTCTCCTCTTGGAGCTTGCCCAGCATCTTTTTCAGCTCGGCGATGTCCTGGCGGGTGGCTTCCAGTTGTTGCTGGGTCTGCGCGCGCTCGTCGGCGAAGGCCGGGCTGAGCAGGCAGGACAGGGCGATGAGGATCAGGGCACGAAGCATGAGGTTGGGCGTACCAGGGATGGAGACTGGCCTAGTATGCCCGCCCGTGCCCGCAAAAAAAACGCCTCGCGGTATTTGCGGCGAGGCGTTTGTCTGGAAACCGTGCATAAGAGGCTGCTTTGCAGCCTGATCGCCGGCAAGCCGGCTCCCACGGGCACAGTGGGGTTTGCGAGAGTGGCGCGATTCCTGTGGGAGCCGGCTTGCCGGCGATCGGGCCGCACAGCGGCCCAATCAATGGCTCAGGCGTCGACCAGGATCGAGGTACCGGTCATTTGTGCAGGTTTTTCCAGGCCCAGCAGCTTGAGCATGGTCGGCGCCACGTCGGCCAGTACGCCGCCGTCGCGGACCTTGAGGGCGCGCTTGCCGACATAGATGAACGGCACGGGCTCGGTGGTATGGGCGGTGTGCGCCTGACCGGTGCATTCGTCTTCCATCTGCTCGACGTTACCGTGGTCGGCGGTGATCAACGCCTCGCCGCCGACCTTGTCCAGCGCCTCGACGATACGGCCGACGCAGCCGTCCAGGGCCTCGACGGCCTTGACCGCCGCCTCGAACACGCCGGTGTGGCCGACCATGTCGCCGTTGGCGTAGTTCACCACGATCACATCGTAGCGCTGCTGCTCGATGGCCTCGACGATGCGGTCGGTGACTTCCGGGGCGCTCATTTCCGGCTGCAGGTCGTAGGTGGCGACCTTCGGCGATGGGATCAGGATGCGCTCTTCGCCTTCGAACGGTTCTTCGCGCCCGCCGGAGAAGAAGAAGGTGACGTGGGCGTATTTCTCGGTCTCGGCGATGCGCAGCTGGGTCTTGCCGTGCTTGGCCAGGTATTCGCCGAGCACGTTGTCCAGGCTGGCCGGGGCGAACGCGGCCGGGGCCGGGATCTTGGCCGAGTACTGGGTCAGGCCGATGTAGGCGGCCAGTTTCGGCAGGCGGGCGCGGGGGAATTCGTTGAAGTCGGGCTCGACGAACACGCGGGACAGTTCGCGGGCGCGGTCGGCGCGGAAGTTCATGAAGATGACAGCGTCGCCATCCTCGACCTTGACCGCTTCGCCGATGCGCGTGGCTTTCACGAACTCGTCGCTTTCATCGCGGGCGTAGGCGGCTTCCAGGCCCGCCAGGGCCGAATCGGCGGTGTAGTCGGCGACGCTGTCGACGATCAGGTTGTAGGCGGCGGCGACGCGGTCCCAGCGGTTGTCGCGGTCCATCGCGTAGTAGCGGCCGATGAGGCTGGCGATGCGGCCCTTGCCCAGCTTGGCGAAGGTGGCGTCGAGCAGTTCGATGGACGACTGCGCGCTGCGTGGCGGGGTGTCGCGGCCATCGAGGAAGGCGTGCAGGTAGATTTTCTCGGCGCCACGTTGCGCGGCCAGCTCGGCCATGGCGATGAGGTGGTCCTGGTGGCTGTGCACGCCGCCGTCGGAAAGCAGGCCAAGGATATGCACCGCCTTGCCGGCGCCCACGGCGTTGTCCACCGCGCCGGTGAGGACCGGATTGTGGAAGAACTCGCCATCACGGATGGCCTTGGTCACCCGGGTGAAGTCCTGGTACACCACACGCCCTGCGCCGAGGTTCATGTGGCCGACTTCGGAGTTGCCCATCTGGCCGTCGGGCAGCCCGACATCCATGCCGGAACCGGAAATCAGGCCGTGGGGCTGGTTGGCCCGCAGGCGATCGTAGACCGGGGTATTGGCGGCGAAGATGGCATTGTACTCGGGGCTTTCGCTGTGCCCGAAACCATCCAGGATAATCAGGACCAAGGGTTTTGGCGTGTTTGTCATCAATCCTACTCACGGTTGCAAGATGATAAAGACACGCATTCTAGGGCAATTCGGCCAAGCGCGGCCAATTTCCTCCGGATGACCGGCCATCGCCCCGACAGGCTGCGGGTGTAGGTGTTTTCCCAGCGGGCCCGACGGGCTTTGGCCGGCATTGGGGGCTGTGTATACTGGCCGGCATTTTCAATGGCTTGGAACACCCTAAATGGTTGAGAACCTGATCCGATTCGCCACCGAACACTACATCTTGGTTGCGATCTTCGTTGTTCTACTGATTCTGCTGCTGGTCAACGAGATCCGCCGTGGCGGCCAGAGCCTGAGCAATGGCCAGCTGACCGCCCTGGTCAACGCCGACAAAGGCGTGGTGATCGACATCCGCCCAGGCAAGGAATACTCGGCAGGCCACATCGTCGGCGCCCTGAACATCCCGCAGGACAAACTGGTCAACCGTATGGCCGAGCTGGACAAGCACAAGGGCAAGACCCTGATCGTGGTGGACAGCATGGGCCAGCAGTCCGGCACTATCTGCCGCGAGCTGCTCAAGGCTGGTTACACTGCCGCCAAGCTCAGCGGTGGCGTTTCCAGCTGGAAAGCCGATAACCTGCCCCTGGTGAAGTGATCATGAAGCCTGTCATCGTCTACTCCAGCGACTATTGCCCTTATTGCATGCGCGCCAAGTACTTGCTCGAGAGCAAGGGGGTGTCCTTCGAGGAAATCAAGGTCGACGGCAAGCCTCAGGTGCGTGCCGAGATGAGCCAGAAGGCGGGCCGTACCTCGGTGCCGCAGATCTGGATCGGCACCACCCACGTTGGCGGTTGCGATGACCTTTATGCCCTGGAGCGCGCGGGCAAGCTCGACGCCCTGCTCGAGGCCTGAAGCACTTTCCCTTACATAACCATTAGGAAAAAGGATCTGCCATGACAGACCAGCAGAACAACGGCGCCGCCGAAGACAATTCCCCGCAATTCTCCCTGCAGCGCATCTATGTGCGCGACCTGTCGTTCGAAGCGCCGAAGAGCCCGCAGATCTTCCGCCAGCAGTGGGAGCCGAGCGTCTCGCTGGACCTGAACACCCGCCAGAAGGCCCTGGAAAGCGATTTCCACGAAGTGGTGCTGACCCTGTCGGTGACCGTCAAGAACGGGGAAGAAGTGGCGTTCATCGCCGAAGTGCAGCAGGCCGGTATCTTCCTGATCAAGAACCTCGACGCCGCTTCCATGAGCCACACCCTCGGCGCGTTCTGCCCGAACATCCTGTTCCCGTACGCCCGCGAAACTCTGGACAGCCTGGTGACCCGTGGTTCGTTCCCGGCCCTGATGCTGTCGCCGGTCAACTTCGATGCCCTGTACGCGCAAGAGATGCAGCGCATGCAGGAAGCTGGCGAAGCGCCGACCGTGCAGTGATCCTGCCGGTATGAAGAAAGCGCCTCTCGGGGCGCTTTTTTCATGGCCTTGTCGGGCCCGATCGCGGGACAAGCCCGCTCCCACAGAGGTGCATTGTTTTCTGCGCGACAGCGCAGCCCGAAGGGCTGGGTGATCTCCCACCGGGGCAACACTGGCTAGCTTAAGCAAGCCCTGTGGGAGCGGGCTTGTCCCGCGATGGGGCTGGTCAGGCGAACCCCTGCTGGCGCCACGCCTCGTACACCGTCACCGCCACGGTATTGGACAGATTAAGGCTGCGGCACCCCGGCCGCATCGGCAGGCGCAGGCGCTGTTCCGGCGGCAGGCTGTCCAGCACCTCAGCCGGCAGCCCGCGGCTCTCCGGGCCGAACAGGAAGGCGTCGCCCGGTTGGTAGGCCACTTCATGGAAGGGGTGCGAACCCTTGGTGGTGAAGGCGAACAGCCGCGGCTGGCCGAGGCTTTCCAGGCAGTCGGCCAGGTTCTGGTGGCGCTTGAGCGTGGCATACTCGTGGTAATCCAGCCCTGCCCGGCGCAGGCGCTTGTCATCCAGCTCGAAGCCTAGTGGCTCGATCAGGTGCAGGTCGCAGCCGCTGTTGGCGCACAGGCGGATGATGTTGCCGGTATTCGGCGGAATCTCTGGTTGAAAGAGGATGACGTGAAACATGCACGGCTCCAGGCGTGAAGATGACGAGCATTCTACCCTCGAACCGGACCTGCGTTCGAAGGCCTGGCCACGTGTGTTGTTGTCCTTGGCCATCGTCGGCCTGATGGTAGGGTTGATGATCGGCCGCCTGACCGCGCCCCAGGAACGGGTGCTGGAACAGGTGGATGTGGTACAGGATGGCCTGGACCTGTGGTTCGACGGTGAGCCCAGGCTGCATGGCGAGAATGTGCAAGGCACCGTGGCGCTGGTCTTCCAGGCCAAAGGCCGGGAGCAGCGCGGACAGTTGCAGGTACAGGGCAAGCCCGCAGGCTGGCGGTTGCGCCAGAGCGACGAGGGTTTGTTGCTGACCGTGGTCGCCGCGCGCCCCCTGCACGGCGAGTGGGCCGGTACAGAGGACGCTGGGCGCTGGCGGGTGCAGGTGAAACTGCACGAATAAAAGAGGGGATATCCCGGCCTGCCTGTACCGGGGTCCCCAAAACTGGAGGTATCTGTCTTACTGCAGATCGCGTGCCAGTTTTGCGAAGCCCCTGAAATACGGGTTCTAGAGCGGTTCTGTTGGGGTTTTCCAGATTTTTTGTGCCTTTGTGCGGTGCAGTTGGCACAGGATCGGTGCATGGAAACATTGGGGCTGCTATGCAGCCCCGGCAGGTTCAACGACGATCAATGTTCGTCGTTATCCTCCTCGTCCCCGCCATCGACATTCATCCCCAGCTCTTTGATCTTTCGCGTCAGGGTATTGCGGCCCCAGCCCAGTAGCACCGCCGCATCGCGTCGGCGCCCGGCGGTGTGCTTGAGGGCGGTCTCGATCATGATGCGTTCGAAGCTGGGCACGGCGCTGTCGAGCAGGTTCGACTGGCCGCGTGTCAGGGCCTGGTCGGCCCACTGGCGCAGGGCTTGTTCCCAGTTGGTCACCGGCGCCGCATCGTGCGGCAGGTTGAGCAGCTCCGGCGGCAAGTCGCCGATCAATACCTCGCGGCTGGAGGCCATGACGGTGATCCAGCGGCAGGTGTTCTCCAATTGGCGCACATTGCCCGGCCAGGGCAGGTTGCGCATGAACTCCTCGGTTTCCGGCTTGAGCAGCTTGGGTTCCACCGCCAGTTCCTTGGCCGCGCGGCCGAGGAAATGACGCGCCAGGGCAGGAATGTCCTCGCGCCGGTCGGCCAGGCGCGGGATATGGATGCGGATCACGTTCAGGCGGTGGAACAAGTCTTCGCGGAACTTGCCGGCCTGCACCAGCGACTCCAGGTTCTGGTGCGTGGCGGCGATGATGCGCACGTCGACCTTGACCGGTACATGGCCGCCAACCCGATAGAACTCGCCATCGGCCAACACCCGCAGCAGGCGCGTCTGGGTGTCGGCGGGCATGTCGCCGATCTCGTCGAGGAACAGCGTGCCGCCGTCGGCCTGCTCGAAGCGACCGCGACGCAGGTTGGCCGCGCCGGTGAAGGCACCTTTCTCGTGGCCGAACAATTCGGACTCCATCAGGTCCTTCGGGATCGCCGCCATGTTCAGTGCGATGAACGGCGATGCCGCGCGCGGGCTGTGGCGGTGCAGCGCATGGGCCACCAGCTCCTTGCCGGTGCCGGACTCGCCGTTGATCAGCACGGTGATGTTGGAGTGGCTGAGCCGGCCGATGGCACGGAACACCTCCTGCATCGCCGGCGCCTCGCCGATGATCTCCGGCGTGCGGGCCAGGCTTGTCGGCACGTCGAGCGCCTGTTGCTCCTGGGCGTGCTGGTTAGCGCGCTTGACCAGCGCGACGGCTTCGTCCACGTCGAATGGCTTGGGCAGGTATTCGAAGGCGCCGCCCTGGTAGGACGCCACGGCGCTGTCCAGGTCGGAATGGGCGGTCATGATGATGACCGGCAGGCGCGGGTGCTGTTCGCGGATCTGGGCGAGCAAGTCCAGCCCACTGGTGCCAGGCATACGGATATCGGAAATGATCACATCCGGTTGTTGCCGGGCCAGGCGGCCCATGACTCCGTCGGCGCTGTCGAAGCTCTGGGTGGTCATGCCTTCTTGTTGCAGGGCTTTTTCCAGTACCCAGCGGATGGAGCGGTCATCGTCGACGATCCAGACGGTTTCACTTCGGCTCATGAGGCGGTGGCTCCTTGTTCCAGGGGCAGGAAGATCGAGAAGGTGGTATGGCCAGGATGGCTGTCACATTCGATCAGGCCCTGGTGCTGGCTGATGATGTTCTGGGTGATGGCCAGGCCCAGCCCGGTACCGTCCGGGCGCCCACTGACCATCGGGTAGAAGAGGGTGTCTTGCAGCTCGGCGGGGATGCCCGGGCCGTTGTCGGTGATCTCGATCCGTGCGACCAGGCGATGGCGGATATGGCCGATGGTGAACTGGCGCACCGCACGGCTGCGCAGGGTGATGCGGCCTAGGCGCAGTTCGTTCTGCCCGCCGATCGCCTGCATGGCGTTGCGCACGATGTTGAGCACCGCCTGGATCATCTGTTCGCGATCGATCAGCACGTCCGGCAGGCTCGGGTCGTAGTCGCGCACCAATGTGATGCCACCCTGGCTTTCGGCCTCCACCAAGCTGCAGACGCGCTCCAGTACTTCATGGATATTGGTCATGGCCAGCGATGGCAGCTTGTTCGAGCCGAGCATGCGGTCGACCAGGTTTCGCAGGCGGTCGGCTTCCTCGATGATCACGTTGGTGTAATCGCGCAAATCGTCATGGGGCAGTTCGCGTGACAGCAGTTGCGCCGCGCCACGGATGCCGCCCAGCGGGTTCTTGATCTCGTGGGCCAGCCCGCGCACCAACATCTTGGTGGTCTCCTGCTTGCTCAGCTGGGCCTCTTCCTTGGTGATGCGCAACAGCCGGTCGCGCGGGTGGACCTCCAGCAGCAGCAAGGTCTGGCCCTGGTGCAGGATCGGCGTGACGGCATAGTCCACGGTAATGGCTTGGCCGGTCAGGGAGGTGAGCTGGGCTTCGCGCTTGGTGAACGGGTGCGCCTGCTCCACGGCCTGACGCAGGGAGTTGAGCGCTTCGGTCGATTCGGTGAACAACTCACTGATGAATTGCCCATGGCTGCGCTGCCCGCTGACCGCCAGCAGCATTTCCGCCGCCGGGTTCATGTACTCCAAGCGCAGTTCGGCATTGAGCAGAAGCGTGGCCGTGGTCAGGTTGTCCAGGAGCAGCCGGTGCTGTGCATCGCTGATAGTCATGGCGTCTTGGACCTCTATTTGGGCGCGTGTTGGCTCGTGGGTAGGCCCCGGCTGGGCTGGGGCGCGCGCGGGTGATCCTCTCGATGCAAAGGAAAATGCAAGAAACAAACCAAGGCTCCGAAAAGAAGCAGATTTACCGGATAAAGGCCTGGATTTGCGCGAAATCAGAACAAAAAGCCCTGGTTTATCGTTTCTTGTGACCTCTATTGGGATGCATCGCTGGGCATAGGACGCCGCGATGCACCAATATAGAGCATAGGGTGTTCAGCTGCGCTCGCACAGCTGCGCAGTGGCACGAACCAGGGCCAAATGGCGAGGGGTATCTTTCGAACGTTGGGCCAGGGCATCGGCCAATTGCTCGGCACACAGGGGCATGCGTTGCTGGTCGAAGCGCGCCAGGTCCTGGAGCAACTGGTCCTGCAGGTTATCCAGTTGCGGGCGAATTTCGCTGGCAAGGTCGCGGCGCTGGGTATCGGGCGCCTGGCGTTGTTGGTGCCATGTGTTGAGGTAGTGGTATTGCAGCAGCTTGTTGGCTTCGATCTGGTCGGCGAAGAAGGTTTCGGCGCGTTCGGCGTTCAGGTCATAGGTCAGCGCAGCCTGGCGCACGTTGGCCAGCACGTCCTGCTCGCGCTGCGGTGCGTGTACCGGTTGACGCGTGTCCCACTTGTGCAGGGCTACGGCCTCGGCGATGTCGAGTCGATGATCGATGGCGTCGATCAGGCGAGTCAGGGAGGAGGAGGCATCGAGGGTTGCCGCGCAACCTGTCAAGCTGATCGCGCCGGTCAGGGCGAGGAGGGGGATGAGGCGCATGTTGCTCTCCTGAAGTCGGGAGAACCGAGTGTGGCCAGTCGCTCAGGTGTGGCGGGTAGGGCCATTCCGAAATGCTTGAGTGTAAAAGCAGAAACGGCCTCCAAGGGAGGCCGTTCCGAGGGTGCAGCTTACATTACACGCTATAGTACAGGTCGTATTCCAGCGGGTGAACGAAGGTACG
The DNA here is from genome assembly GCF_015680235.1 of Pseudomonas guariconensis. Taxonomy (GTDB): domain Bacteria; phylum Pseudomonadota; class Gammaproteobacteria; order Pseudomonadales; family Pseudomonadaceae; genus Aquipseudomonas; species Aquipseudomonas guariconensis_A. Next base: position 17,935 of record NZ_JADLJL010000005.1, on the reverse strand, counting down.
GACCTTGATTTCTTCTTCGGACTTCAGCTCGATGTAGGCATCGATGAAGTCGTCGGAGAACACGCCGCCCTTGGTCAGGAAGGCGCGGCCCTTGTCCAGCTCTTCCAGGGCTTCCTTCAGGCTGCCGCAAACCTGCGGGATTTCCTTGGCCTCTTCAGGCGGCAGGTCGTACAGGTTCTTGTCGGCGGCATCGCCTGGGTGGATCTTGTTCTGGATGCCGTCCAGACCGGCCATCAGCAGGGCGGCGAAGCACAGGTACGGGTTGGCCGCCGGGTCCGGGAAGCGCGCTTCGATACGGCGGGCTTTCGGGCTGGAAACGTACGGGATACGGATCGAGGCCGAACGGTTACGGGCCGAGTAGGCCAGCATGACCGGGGCTTCGAAGCCTGGCACCAGACGCTTGTAGGAGTTGGTGGCCGGGTTGGTGAAGCCGTTCAGTGCCTTGCCGTGCTTGATGATGCCGCCGATGAAGTACAGGGCGGTGTCGGACAGGCCGGCATAGCCTTCGCCGGAGAAGGTGTTCTTGCCGTCCTTGGAGATCGACATGTGAACGTGCATGCCCGAGCCGTTGTCGCCGTACAGCGGCTTAGGCATGAAGGTAGCGGTTTTGCCGTAGGCGTCAGCCACGTTGTGCACGCAGTACTTCAGGGTCTGGACTTCGTCAGCCTTGGTGACCAGGGTGTTGAACTTCACACCGATTTCGTTCTGGCCGGCAGTGGCCACTTCGTGGTGGTGAACTTCGATGACCAGGCCCATTTCTTCCATGGCGTTGCACATGGCAGTACGGATTTCGTGGTCGTGGTCGCACGGCGGAACCGGGAAGTAGCCGCCCTTGACGGCTGGGCGGTGGCCCTTGTTGCCGCCTTCGACGTCCTGGTCGGTCATCCAGGAACCTTGTTCGGAGTAGATCTTGAACATGGAGCCGGAGATGTCGGACTTGAACTTGACCTGGTCGAAGATGAAGAACTCAGGCTCCGGGCCGACGAACACGGTGTCGCCGATGCCGGTGGTCTTGAGGTATTCCTCGGCGCGCTTGGCGATGGCGCGTGGGTCGCGGTCGTAGCCTTGCATGGTGGACGGTTCGACCACGTCGCAGACCAGGATCAGGGTCGGCTCTTCGGTGAACGGGTCCAGGACGGCGGACGCGTCGTCCGGCATCAGGATCATGTCGGAGGCTTCGATGCCTTTCCAGCCTTCGATGGACGAGCCGTCGAACATTTTGCCGGCTTCGAAGAAGTCGTCTTCCAGCGCATCGCGAGCGGGCATGGTGACGTGGTGCTGTTTGCCTTTGGTGTCCGTGAAACGCAGATCAATCCACTTGACGTCATGATCTTTGATGAGTTGAACCGACTTCGACATGTTGTCCTCCGGATGGTCTAGGGCGCGGTGGGCCGCTGCCCTGGAAAAAGGGTGTCGCCGGGCGCGGATAGTCGGCCAAGCTTACCTGCCTCACAAGAGAGCAATTTGCATGCCAGTGCCCGAAAATGGCGAGGGTGAGATAAAAGGGGGCGTTGGCGGGCATTTTGTTCTAGGGGCGCCTTAGGAAATGCACTCATAAGATGCGTTATTTCGAGGTGACGCACCATTGTGGTGCGTGCTCGTCCCATCGCGGGGCAAGCCCGCTCCCACAAAGGCCGTTGTGCGCAATTCCTTGTGAGAGCGGGCTTGCCCCGCGATGGGGCCCGCGCAGGCAACATAAAATCAATGCCCTGATCAAAAGTTGCTCAAACCTTGAGCTATTTCCGCTATAATTCGCGCCCCTTATTTTCGGCAGGCCCTGCGCGCGCTGTTAAACCAATGAAACTTATCGTCAAAGTCTTCCCTGAGATCACCATCAAGAGCCGGCCGGTGCGCAAGCGTTTCATCCGCCAGCTCGGCAAGAACATCCGCGTCGTGCTCAAGGACTTGGATCCGGAGCTCGTGGTCGATGGTGTCTGGGACAATCTCGAAGTGGTCACCCGCGTCGAGGACGAGAAGATCCAGCGCGAAATGATCGAGCGCCTGACCTGCACCCCCGGGATCACCCACTTCCTGCAGGTCGAGGAATACCCGCTGGGCGACTTCGACGACATCGTCGAGAAGTGCAAGCACCATTTTGGCCACCTGCTGGCCGGCAAGCGCTTCGCCGTGCGCTGCAAGCGTGGCGGCCACCACGACTTCACCTCGATGGACGTCGACCGCTACGTCGGCAGTCAGCTGCGCCAGCAGTGCGGTGCCACCGGCATCGACCTCAAGAACCCTGAAGTTTTGGTGCGCATCGAGATCCGCGACCAACGCCTGTACGTGATCCACAACCAGCACCAGGGCATCGGCGGTTACCCGCTGGGTGCGCTGGAGCAGACCCTGGTGCTGATGTCCGGCGGCTTCGACTCCACCGTCGCCGCCTACCAGATGATGCGCCGCGGCCTGATGACCCACTTCTGCTTCTTCAACCTCGGCGGCCGTGCCCACGAGCTCGGCGTGATGGAAGTGGCCCACTACCTGTGGAAGAAGTTCGGCAGCAGCCAGCGCGTGCTGTTCATCAGCGTGCCTTTCGAAGAAGTGGTCGGCGAGATCCTGGGCAAGGTCGACAACAGCTACATGGGCGTGACCCTCAAGCGCATGATGCTGCGCGCCGCTGCGCGCATGGCCGAGCGCCTGGAGATCGACGCCCTGGTCACCGGCGAGGCTATTTCCCAGGTGTCCAGCCAGACCCTGCCGAACCTGTCGATCATCGACTCGGCCACCGACAAGCTGGTGCTGCGCCCGCTTCTGGCCAGCCACAAGCAGGACATCATCGACACCGCCTACCAGATCGGCACTGCCGAGTTCGCCAAGCACATGCCGGAATATTGCGGCGTGATCTCGGTGAACCCGACCACCCATGCCAAGCGCCACCGCATGGAGCACGAAGAGAAGCAGTTCGACATGGCAGTGCTCGAGCGCGCCATGGAGCGCGCCAAGTTCATCTCCATCGACCACGTGATCGACGAGCTGGGCAAGGACATCGAGATCGAGGAAGTGGCCGAGGCCCTGCCGGGCCAGATCGTCCTCGACATCCGTCACCCCGATGCCCAGGAAGACGAACCTCTGGTGATCGAGGGCGTCGAAGTCCAGGCCATGCCGTTCTATGCGATCAACAGCAAGTTCAAGCACCTGGATGCCAACCGCCAGTACCTGCTGTATTGCGACAAAGGTGTGATGAGCCGCCTGCACGCACACCACCTGCTCAGTGAGGGACATGCCAATGTGCGTGTTTATCGTCCGACATAAGACCCCAGGGCTGTATGGCGGCAGCATCCGCCATCGCCCTCCCGACCACCGGGCCCGCTGAGCCGCAAACCGTACATATTCGCCGCCTACACTGGCGGCAACCGAATCCTCTGATCGAGATACAGTTGTGATCGAAAATCTGCGTAACATCGCCATCATCGCCCACGTTGACCATGGTAAAACCACCCTGGTCGACAAACTCCTGCGCCAGTCCGGCACCCTGGAGCGTAACGAGCTCAACGACGAGCGCGTGATGGACTCCAACGACCAGGAAAAAGAGCGCGGCATTACCATCCTGGCGAAGAACACCGCCATCCGCTGGAACGACTACCGCATCAACATCGTCGACACCCCCGGCCACGCCGACTTCGGCGGTGAAGTAGAGCGCGTGATGTCGATGGTCGACTCCGTGCTGCTGCTGGTCGACGCCCAGGACGGCCCGATGCCGCAAACCCGCTTCGTGACCAAGAAGGCCTTCGAAGCCGGCCTCAAGCCGATCGTCGTGATCAACAAGGTCGACCGTCCGGGCGCGCGTCCTGACTGGGTTCTGGACCAGATCTTCGACCTGTTCGACAACCTCGGCGCCACCGACGACCAGCTGGACTTCCAGGTTGTCTACGCCTCGGCCCTGAACGGCATCGCCGGTCTCGACCACACCGACATGGCCGAAGACATGACCCCGCTGTACCAGGCCATCGTCGACCACGTGCCGGCACCGACCGTCGACGTCGACGGCCCGTTCCAGATGCAGATCTCCGCACTGGACTACAACAGCTTCCTGGGTGTAATCGGCGTTGGCCGTATCGCCCGTGGCCGCGTCAAGCCGAACACCCCGGTCGTCGCCATCGACACCGAAGGCAAGAAGCGCAACGGCCGTATCCTCAAGCTGATGGGCCACCACGGCCTGCACCGCGTCGACGTCGAAGAAGCCACCGCGGGCGACATCGTCTGCATCAGCGGTTTCGACGAGCTGTTCATCTCCGACACCCTGTGCGACATGAACCACGTCGAAGCGATGAAGCCGCTGACCGTCGACGAGCCGACCGTTTCGATGACCTTCCAGGTCAACGACTCGCCGTTCTGCGGCAAGGAAGGCAAGTTCGTCACCAGCCGCAACATCAAAGAGCGTCTGGACAAAGAGCTGCTGTACAACGTTGCCCTGCGCGTCGAAGAAGGCGACTCGGCCGACAAGTTCAAGGTCTCTGGCCGTGGTGAGCTGCACCTGTCGGTCCTGATCGAAACCATGCGCCGCGAAGGCTTCGAGATGGCCGTGGGCCGTCCTGAGGTGATCATCCGCGAAGTCAATGGCGTCAAGCAGGAGCCGTTCGAGAACGTCACCATCGATATCCCTGAAGAGTCCCAGGGCAAGGTCATGGAAGAAATGGGCCTGCGTAAGGGCGACCTGACCAACATGGCGCCGGATGGCAAGGGCCGTGTGCGCCTGGAGTACAACGTTCCGGCCCGTGGCCTGATCGGCTTCCGCAACCAGTTCCTGACCCTGACCAACGGTGCAGGCATCCTGACCTCGATTTTCGATCGCTACGACACCATGAAGCCAGGCACCATGTCGGGCCGTCTGAACGGTGTTCTGGTCTCGATCGAGACTGGCAAGGCCCTGACCTACTCGCTGGAAACCCTGCAGGCTCGCGGCAAGCTGTTCATCGAGCACGGCCAGGACATCTACAACGGTCAGATCATCGGCCTGAACAGCCGTGACAACGACCTGGGCGTGAACCCGACCAAGGGCAAGAAGCTCGACAACATGCGTGCTTCGGGCAAGGACGAAGTCATCGCCCTGGTTCCGCCGGTTCGCCACACCCTCGAGCAGGCCCTGGAATTCATCCAGGACGACGAGCTGTGCGAAGTCACGCCGAAGTCGATCCGTCTGCGCAAGAAGATCCTCGACGAAGGCGAGCGTACCCGCGCTGCCAAGAAAGCCAAGGCTTGATCGTCTAGCCTGAGCTGAAACGAAAACGCCCCCGAGTCGAAAGACCGGGGGCGTTTTTGTTTGTCTTCAAGAAAGTGGGGGGGCCGCTTTGCGGCCCTTTCGCGGCGCAAGGCCGCTCCTACACGGGAGCGTGATCTCCTGTAGGAGCGGCCTCGTGCCGCGAAAGGGGCGCGAAGCGGCCCCAAATTCTCGACTGAAACAGGCTCAGCGCCCGACCACCTTGGGCTTGTACGCGCAATACCCCGGCCGCGGCCCGACCTTGGGGTGGTTGCGGCAGGTGTCGGGCCGCTTGTCGTAGATAGTGCACAAGCGGCTCTTACGATCCAGGTACAGGCAGTCGTCGTTGCTCATGCGGGTCAGGGTGAAGATCCCCGATTTCTGGTTGAAGCGCTCGATGATGCCTTCTTTCTGCAGGCGCTTGGCGATGTTCTTCGGCGGCTCGTCCTTCTCGAACTCGTCCACCACGCCGATGCGGATCAGGTCCTTGATCTTCACTTCCACCGGCAGGGTGCAACAGGTCGAGTGGCAGCCCCCGCACATGTGGCTGGCATAGCGTTGCCAGGTTTCCAGGCGGTCGACTTCGGCGGCGGCGATCAGGGTCGGTTTCATTTTCTTGGGGCATATCACGGTTTGCGGGGCGCGCGATGATACCGGAGTTGTTCAATTTGTGAACAACCTTTTGCCCGAATCGCCGAGTGGGGCATGAAAACCGCGAACCCTCGCTGACGCTCTGTGTCGAAGCGTCTAGGCTGAACAACCTGTGCTTTCGTCAACTTGCTCGAGGATGCCGCATGTCCCAGGAACCCAAAGCTCGTGACGCAGAGGTGGCCGAATTTCGCGCCGCTGTGCTGGCCAAGCTGACCTACGCGGTCGGCAAGGACCCGGAGCATGCCTTCGACCATGACTGGTTCGAAGCCATCGCCCTGGCTGCCCGCGATCACATGGTCGACCATTGGATGGACCACACCCGCCAGGCCTATCGGCGCAGCCAGAAGCGGGTCTACTACCTCTCCCTGGAATTTCTCATCGGCCGCCTGCTGTACGACAGCCTCAGCAACCTGGGCCTGCTGGAGATCGCCCGCGAAGCGCTGGTAGGGCTGGACGTGGACCTGGAGCGTATCCGCCTGCTGGAGCCGGACGCCGCACTGGGCAACGGCGGCCTCGGTCGCCTGGCGGCGTGCTTCATGGAGAGCATGTCGACCCTGGGCATCGCCGCCCATGGCTATGGCATCCGCTACGAACACGGCCTGTTCCGCCAGGCCATGGTCGATGGCTGGCAACAGGAGCAGACCGAGAACTGGCTGGACTTCGGCAACCCGTGGGAGTTCGAGCGCGCGGAGGTGATCTACCCGATCAGCTTTGGCGGCAGCGTCGAGACGGTGTACGACACCCACGGCCACGCGCGCCAGGTCTGGTGGCCGGGCGAGACGGTACGGGCGGTGGCCTACGACACGCCAGTGGTCGGCTGGCGCGGGGCGAGCGTGAACACCTTGCGCCTGTGGCGCGCCCGGGCCATGGAAGAGTTGCACCTGGAGCGTTTCAACGCTGGCGATCACCTGGGCGCGGTAGCCGAAGTGGCGCGGGCCGAGAGCATCTCACGGGTACTGTACCCGGCCGACAGCACCGAGGCCGGCCAGGAGCTGCGCCTGCGCCAGGAGTACTTCTTCGTCTCGGCGTCGTTGCAGGACTTGCTGCGCCGGCACCTGAACATGCACGACAACCTGCTCAACCTGCCGGATGCAGCGGCCATCCAGCTCAACGACACCCACCCGTCGATCGCCGTGGCCGAGCTGATGCGGCTGTTGGTCGACCAGCACGAGATACCCTGGGACACCGCCTGGGAGCTGACCGTAGGGACCCTGGCCTATACCAACCATACCCTACTGCCCGAAGCCCTGGAAACCTGGCCGGTGGCACTGATGGAGCGCATGCTGCCGCGCCACATGCAGATCATCTACCTGATCAACGCCCAGCATATCGATGCCCTGCGGGCCAAAGGCCTGCACGACTTCGACGTGCTGCGCGCGGTATCGCTGATCGAAGAGGACAACGGCCGCCGGGTGCGCATGGGCAACCTGGCATTCCTCGGTTCGCACAGTGTCAACGGCGTGTCGGCCTTGCACAGCAAGCTGATGCGCAGCACGGTGTTCGCCGAGCTGCACAAGCTGTACCCGAAACGGATCAACAACAAGACCAACGGCATCACCTTCCGCCGTTGGCTGTACCAGGCCAATCCGCAGCTCACCGCCATGTTGGTGGAGGCGCTGGGCGAGCAGGTCCTGGACGACCCTGAAGGGCAATTGAAGGCGCTGGTGCCGTTCGCCGACAAGACCACCTTCCGCAAGCAGTTCGCCGCCCAACGCCTGCACAGCAAGCGGGCCCTGGCCAGCATCATCCAGGACCGGGTCGGGGTGACGGTCAACCCCGAGGCGTTGTTCGATGTGCAGGTCAAGCGGATCCACGAGTACAAGCGTCAGTTGCTCAACCTGCTGCACACCGTGGCCCTGTACCAGGCCATGCGCGCCGAGCCGGATATCGACTGGGTGCCGCGGGTCAAGATCTTCGCCGGCAAGGCTGCGGCCAGCTACCACCAGGCCAAGCTGATCATCAAGCTGGCCAACGACATCGCCCGGGTGGTCAACAACGACCCGACCGTGCGCGGCCTGCTCAAGGTGGTGTTCCTGCCCAACTACAACGTCAGCCTGGCCGAGAGCATCATCCCGGCGGCGGATCTGTCCGAGCAGATCTCCACCGCCGGTTACGAGGCCTCCGGCACCAGCAACATGAAGTTCGGCCTCAATGGCGCGCTGACCATCGGCACCCTCGATGGCGCCAACGTCGAAATGAGTGAGCAGGTCGGTACCGAGAACATGTTCATCTTCGGCCTCACCGCCCAGCAGGTGGAAGCCCGCAAGCGTACCGGGGACTTTGGTGCCGGCGCTGCGATCGCGGCGTCGAGCCGCCTGGGCGATGTGCTCGAGGCGATCCGTAGCGGCGTCTTCTCGCCCGACGACCCGGCGCGCTACACAGGTCTTGTGGATGCACTGGTGGCCCATGACCGCTTCTTGGTGTGCGCCGACTTCGATGCCTACTGGGAGGCCCAGCGACGGGTCGAGGCGCTGTGGCACCAGCCCCAGAGCTGGTGGCGCATGGCGGTGCTCAACACGGCGCGGATGGGGTGGTTCTCGTCGGACCGTACCATTCGCGAATATGCCAGCGAGATCTGGAAGGCGCTGGATTGATTGAGGCCGCGCGCGACCCTGTAGGGTTCCTGTAGGAGTGGCCTTGTGCCGCGAAAGGGCCGCAAGGCGGCCCCAGGGTTCAGCGGCCCACGAACATCCCGGGGCCGCTGCGCAAGCCTTTCGCGGCACAAGGCCGCTCCTACAGGTCGCGGTGCCAGCCGTGCGCTTCGACCGCCGGCCTGGCGGTGGCTGAACTACCGACCTATTGTGCCGTCTGAACGACCAGTCGAGTCTCATCGCTCGCTAGCCCGCAACTCTCCCTGTAAACTGCGGGGGTTTTTCTCCCCCTTTCCATTTCGGAGCCATACATGTCCCGCGTTACCCTGAGTCGCTATCTGATTGAGCAGACCCGCAGCAACAATACCCCTGCCGATCTGCGCTTCCTGATCGAAGTGGTGGCGCGTGCGTGCAAGGAAATCAGCCACCACGTGTCCAAAGGGGCCCTGGGCGGCGTACTGGGCAGCATGGGCACCGAAAACGTACAGGGCGAGGTGCAGAAGAAGCTCGACGTGATCTCCAACGACATCCTGCTGGAGGCCAACGAGTGGGGCGGTCACCTGGCCGGCATGGCGTCCGAGGAAATGGACAACGCCTACCAGATCCCGGGCAAGTACCCCAAGGGTGCCTACCTGCTGGTCTTCGACCCGCTGGACGGTTCGTCGAACATCGACGTCAACGTCTCGGTCGGTACTATCTTCTCGGTATTGCGTTGCCCCAATGAATACCTGAGCCAGAACGAAACCCTGAACGAAAATGCGTTCCTCCAGCCAGGCACCCAGCAGGTCGCCGCCGGCTACGCCATCTATGGCCCGCAGACCATGCTGGTCTTGACCCTGGGCAACGGCGTCAAGGGCTTCACCCTGGACCGCGAGCTGGGCAGCTTCGTCCTGACCCACGAGAACATCCGCGTACCGGAAAGCACCGCCGAGTTCGCCATCAACATGTCCAACCAGCGTCACTGGGAAGCCCCAGTGCAGCGCTACGTGGGCGAACTGCTGGCTGGCGAGACCGGCCCGCTGAAGAAGAACTACAACATGCGCTGGATCGCCTCGATGGTGGCCGACGTGCACCGCATCCTGACCCGTGGCGGCCTGTTCATGTACCCACGCGATGCCCGTGAGCCGAGCAAGCCGGGCAAGCTGCGCCTGATGTACGAAGCCAACCCGATGTCGTTCATCATCGAGCAGGCCGGCGGCGCGTCCACAAACGGTTACGATCGCATCCTCGACATCCAGCCCGAGAGCCTGCACCAGCGCGTGTCGGTGATCCTGGGCTCGAAGGAAGAGGTCGAGCGCGTCACCGCCTATCACAAGGAGTAAGTCATGCTCGCACCTTGGCAGCCGTTGCTGGAGTGGTGGTTCGGTTGGGGCACCAGTCCCCAGGCCGTGGCTGACGAGAAGAGCACGCTGTGGTTCGGCAAGCATCACGATGCCGAGGCCCAGGCGCTGTTTGGCGAGCTGGTCGAGCACGCCCTGGCCGGTGGTCTCGACGAGTGGCAGCAAAGCCCGCAGGGCTGGCTCGGCCTGCTGATCCTGCTGGACCAGCTGCCGCGCATGATCCATCGCGACACGCCGCGTGCCTTCGACGGCGACCGGCGCGCCCAGGTGGTGGCCATGCAAGGTCTGCAGAAGGGCTGGGACTACCAGTTGTTGCCGATCCAGCGGGTGTTCGTGCTGTTGGTGCTGGAGCATGCCGAGGTGCTCGACTGGCAGAACCTGTGCGTGGAGCGCTACCAGGTCCTGCTGGAGGAACAGCCCGAGGCCAATCGCCGGCTGTTCGAGGGCTTCCTCGACTACGCCGAACAGCACCAACGGGTGATCGCCCGCTTCGGCCGCTTCCCGCACCGCAATCTGGTGCTGGGCCGGCCGAGCACCGATGAAGAGATGGACTTCCTGCTCGAGCCAGGTTCGCGTTTCTAGGCCAGCAGGCCCTTGCGGGGCAAGGCCGCTCTCATGCGCGATGCATGGGGACGGGCTTGCCCCGCAATCGTTTGGGCGATGTGAACAGGTTCGCAAGGTTCACGCCAGCCGACCAACGGTGTACGTACAAACCTGGGGAAGCAGGGAACCGAGGCGGCTTTTTGCCTTCTAAGCTGTCTGCAGGCCACCATGCCTGTGCCTTCATCTCCAGGAGTGTCCCTTCATGTCGTTGCGTTCCCTCGCCCTGTTGTCCTTGTGCGTCGTCCTGACTGCCTGCAGCAAGATCAACCAGGAAAACTATTCCAAGCTCAAAGCCGGCATGAGCAAGGCCGAGGTCGAGCAGCTGCTCGGTACCCCTGCCGAATGTTCGGGGGCGCTGGGCATGAGCAGCTGCACGTGGGGCGACGAGAAGAGCTTCATCAGCGTTCAGTACGCTGCCGACAAGGTCTTGATGTATTCCGGGCAGGGTCTCAAATGAAGCGTATCCACCTGCTGCTGGCGGTTTGTGCAGCGTTGCTGCTGGGCGGTTGCGCCACGTCCCCGAGCGACCCGTTGGCACCGAAGACCGCAGGCGGCATCGACCTGGAGCGCTACGAGGGCAAATGGTTCGAGCTGGCGCGGTTGCCGATGCCCTATCAGCGCGACTGCGCCCAGTCCGAGGCCCATTACAACCTCAGGCCCGATGGCTCGATGGGTGTGCTGAACCGCTGCCGTATGATCGACGGCGAGTGGCTGCGCGCCGAGGGTTCCGCCTGGCCGCAGGACCCAGGGCACAACGACCGGCTGTGGGTGGAGTTCAACAACTGGTTCACGCACCTGGTGCCGGGCGTGGCCAAGGGTGAGTACTGGGTACTGTACGTGGACGAACGCTACCGCACGGCGATCGTCGGCAGCCCGGACCGCAAGTACCTGTGGATCCTGTCGCGGACCCAGAGCCTGCCGGCGGTGGAACGCGAGAGCCTGCTGGCCAAGGCCCGCCAGCAGGGGTATGACACCACCCGCCTGATCTGGCGGGCGTCGGACAAGCAGATCGTCGCTTCGCACTGAGTTCGGCGGATACATCGCAATCGCGGGACAAGCCCGCTCCCACAGAGGTGACGGTGATCGCTGTGGGAGCGGGCTTGTCCCGCGATTGCGATAGGCGGTGCGACCGATCAGTCCAACAGTTGTCGCAGCACCTCGACGAACGCCCGCGCGCTCGCCTCTTCCTGGGCATGGTGCCCCTGGCGCACCACCCATTGCCCGTTGACCATCACATCGCGCACCTGGCGATCCCCGCCAGCGAACAGCCAGCGGTTGAGAATGGCATCCCCGTTCGCGGTCGCCAGGTAAGGGTCCTGTCCATCGAGCACCAGCCAGTCGGCGCGCTTGCCCACGGCCAGCTCACCGATGGGCTGGCCCATCGCCTGGGCGCCGCCGACCAGGGCGGCGTCGTACAGGGTGCGCCCGACCATTGGCTGGTCGCCACGGTACAGCCGGTTGCGTCGCTGGTCGCGCAGGCGTTGGCCGTATTCCAGCCAGCGCAGTTCCTCCACCACGCTCAGTGACACGTGGCTGTCCGAACCGATCCCCATGCGCCCGCCCTGGGCCAGGAAGTCCACGGCCGGGAAGATGCCGTCGCCCAGGTTGGCCTCGGTGGTCAGGCACAGGCCGGCCACGGCGCCGCTGCGGGCCATGGCGGTGACTTCGTCAGGCTCGGCGTGGGTGGCATGCACCAGGCACCAGCGCTCGTCCACCTCGACGTTTTCATGCAGCCATTGCAGCGGGCGACGGCCGCTCCAGGCCAGGCAGTCGTCGACCTCCTTCTGCTGCTCGGCGATGTGGATGTGCACCGGGCAGTGCTGGTCGCTGGCGGCCAGCACTTCGGCGATCTGCCCAGGGGTGACTGCGCGCAGGGAGTGGAAGCACAGGCCCAAACGCTGGGCGGGCTGCGCCGCCAGCTGCGGGGCGAGCCGCTGTTGCAGGCGCAGGTACTGCTCGCTGGAGTTGATGAAGCGGCGCTGGCCTTCGCTCGGCGGCTGGCCGCCGAACCCGGCATGGCTATAGAGCACCGGCAGTAGGGTCAGGCCGATGCCGGTGTCGGCGGCGGCAGCGCTGATGCGCAGCGACAGCTCGGCGGCGTCGGCATAGGCATGGCCGTTGTGGTCGTGATGCACGTAATGGAACTCGGCCACTGAGGTGTAGCCGGCCTTGAGCATCTCGATGTACAGCTGGCGGGCGATGACCTGCAATTGCTGTGGCGTGATCCGGCCAACCAGACGGTACATCAGGTCGCGCCAGGTCCAGAAGCTGTCGTTGGGGTTGCCAGCCACTTCCGCAAGGCCTGCCATCGCACGCTGGAAAGCATGGGAATGCAGGTTGGGCATGCCCGGCAGCAGCGGACCGGCCAGGCGTTCGGCACCTTCGGCCGAGGCGTTGGCCTCGACGTGGGTCAGTCGGCCATCCTCGGCTACCTCCAGGCGGACATTGCTGGCCCAGCCAGCGGGCAGCAGGGCGCGTTCGGCGAAAAAGGCAGGCATCGGGTAAAATCCTGTTATTGTTTAACTTGTATATACATATACAGGCGTTTGCGCGCCGGGTAAACTGCGGCAAGCTACCGTTCAACCAATTGCAAAGGATTCAACGCCGTGCCGACACCTCCTGTCTCCGCGCTGGTTGCCCAGATGGGCGAAGGTCCGGCGCCGCTGTATGCCCGGGTCAAACAGATGATTGTCCAGCAGATCGAAAACGGCAGCTGGCCGCCACACCACCGAGTCCCCTCGGAAAGCGAGCTGGTCAGCCAGCTGGGCTTCAGCCGCATGACCATCAACCGGGCCCTGCGCGAACTCACCGCCGAAGGGCTGCTGGTGCGCATGCAGGGTGTTGGCACCTTCGTGGCCGAGCCCAAGACCCGCTCGGCGCTGTTCGAGGTCAACAACATCGCCGACGAAATCGCCGGCCGTGGCCACCAGCATAGCTGCCAGGTGATCCGCCTCGCCGAAGAGGCGGCCGGCTCCGAGCGTGCCCTGGCTCTGGACATGCGCGAAGGGCAGCGGGTGTTCCATTCGCTGATCGTGCACTACGAAAACGGTGTGCCGGTGCAGATCGAGGACCGCTACGTCAACGCGCAGATCGCCCCGGACTACCTCAAGCAGGACTTCACCCGGCAGACGCCCTACGCCTACCTGTCACAGGTCGCCCCATTGACCGAGGGTGAGCACGTGGTCGAGGCGATCCTGGCCGAGCCCGAGGAGTGTCGTCTGCTGCAAATCGAGCGAGGCGAGCCGTGCCTGCTGATACGCCGGCGCACCTGGTCCGGTCGCCAGCCGGTGACCGCTGCACGCCTGATCCACCCTGGTTCCCGTCATCGCCTGGAAGGACGATTCAGCAAATGAGTCAATTGCAGCTGTTGCGCGCCCAAGACTACCCGCGCATGCCCTGGAAGAACGGTGGAGGCTTCACCGAAGAGATCACCCGCGATGCCGGCGAGGGCCTGGAAGGGTTCGGTTGGCGCCTGTCGATCGCCGATATCGAGGAGTCCGGCGGGTTTTCCACTTTCGCCGGGTACCAGCGGATCATCACCGTGCTCCAGGGCGACGGCATGCGCTTGCTGGTCGATGGCCAGGCCAGTCGGCCATTGCTGCCGTTCGATGCCTTTGCCTTCAAGGGTGAAAGCCAGGTCAGCTGCAAGCTGCTGGGCGGGCCGATCCGCGACTTCAACCTGATTTACGCGCCACAGCGCTACCGGGCGCGGTTGCAATGGCTCGATGGCACGCACCGGTTATACAGCTCGGCTTCGACGGTGCTGCTGTTCGCGGCCAGCGGGCAGGTGGAGGTGACGGTGGCTGAGCAAGAGGTGCAACAGCTTGGCATGTATGACTGCCTGCGCCTGGAGGACAACGAAGAGCTGCTGGCGCTGGATGTGCAAGGGCGATTCTGCCTGATCGAATTGATGCCGCGTTAAGCCTGGCATTGTGAAAGGGGCCGCTGCGCGCCCCAATCGCGGGACAAGCCCGCTCCCACAGGTTCGCGTTGCCCTTGAAGGCGGCGCAGAACCTGTGGGAGCGGGCTTGCCCCGCGATTGGATCGCGAAGCGGCCCCTTTTGTTTTTCGGTTTCCCGAGGAGCGGTAGGAAAAATTTAGTTGTCCATGCTTGTATGTACAAGTAAATGTGTGTTTGTATATCTCCATCGACACACCGCCGTCGACATCGACCGCAGAGGACATCTCCCGTGACTGACAACAACAAATACCGTGACGTAGAAATCCGCGCCCCGCGTGGCAACAAGCTGACCGCCAAGAGCTGGCTGACCGAAGCGCCGTTGCGCATGCTGATGAACAACCTCGACCCGCAGGTCGCCGAGAACCCGAAGGAACTGGTGGTCTACGGCGGTATCGGCCGTGCCGCGCGTAACTGGGAGTGCTACGACAAGATCGTCGAGACCCTGACCCGCCTGGAAGACGACGAGACCCTGCTGGTGCAGTCCGGCAAGCCGGTCGGTGTCTTCAAGACCCACGCCAACGCCCCGCGCGTGCTGATCGCCAACTCCAACCTGGTGCCGCACTGGGCCAACTGGGAACACTTCAACGAACTGGACGCCAAGGGCCTGGCCATGTACGGCCAGATGACCGCCGGCAGCTGGATTTACATCGGCAGCCAGGGCATCGTCCAGGGCACCTACGAAACCTTCGTCGAAGCAGGCCGCCAGCACTACAACGGCAACCTGACCGGTAAGTGGGTTCTGACTGCGGGCCTCGGTGGCATGGGCGGCGCCCAGCCGCTGGCAGCCACCCTGGCCGGCGCCTGCTCGCTGAACATCGAATGCCAGCAAAGCCGCATCGACTTCCGCCTGCAGACCCGCTACGTGGACGAGCAGGCCAAGGACCTGGACGACGCCCTGGCGCGCATCGCCAAGTACACCGCCGAAGGCAAGGCCATCTCCATCGCCCTGCACGGCAACGCCGCCGAGATCCTGCCTGAGCTGGTCAAGCGTGGTGTGCGCCCGGACATGGTCACCGACCAGACCAGCGCCCACGACCCACTCAACGGCTACCTGCCGGCTGGCTGGACCTGGGAAGAGTACCGCGACCGCGCCCAGACCGACGCTGCTGCCGTGGTCAAGGCCGCCAAGCAGTCGATGGCCGTGCACGTGCAGGCCATGCTCGACTTCCAGAAGATGGGCGTGCCGACCTTCGACTACGGCAACAACATCCGCCAGATGGCCAAGGAAGAGGGCGTGGCCAACGCCTTCGACTTCCCAGGCTTCGTACCGGCCTACATCCGTCCGCTGTTCTGCCGCGGTGTCGGCCCGTTCCGCTGGGCCGCGCTGTCGGGCGATGCCGAGGACATCTACAAGACCGACGCCAAGGTCAAGGAACTGATCCCGGACGACGCCCACCTGCACCGCTGGCTGGACATGGCTCGCGAGCGCATCAGCTTCCAGGGCCTGCCGGCACGTATCTGCTGGGTTGGCCTGGGCCTGCGCGCCAAGCTGGGCCTGGCGTTCAACGAAATGGTCCGCAGCGGCGAGCTGTCCGCGCCGATCGTCATCGGCCGCGACCACCTGGACTCCGGTTCCGTGTCCAGCCCGAACCGCGAGACCGAAGCCATGCGTGACGGCTCCGACGCTGTCTCCGACTGGCCGCTGCTCAACGCGCTGCTCAACACCGCAGGCGGCGCCACCTGGGTTTCGCTGCACCACGGCGGTGGCGTAGGCATGGGCTTCTCCCAGCATTCGGGCATGGTCATCGTCTGCGACGGTACCGACGAAGCCGCTGCACGTATCGCCCGCGTACTGACCAACGACCCAGGGACCGGCGTCATGCGCCACGCCGATGCCGGCTACCAGATCGCCATCGACTGCGCCAAGGAGCAGGGCCTGGACCTGCCGATGATCACGGGCTGATCGACGTTCCTTTGGCTATCGCCGAACAACGTTGATACTGAACAACAAGAAGGGGCCTGCGGGCCCCATACGAATTGGAGTAGCGAAGTGACCGACCTGACTCTCAAGCCCGGCACCCTGACCCTGGCCCAACTGCGCGCTGTCCACGCAGCGCCTGTACGCCTGCAACTGGACGCCAGCGCTGGCGCTGCGATCGACGCCAGCGTCGCCTGCGTCGAGCAGATCATCGCCGAAGACCGCACCGCCTATGGCATCAACACCGGTTTTGGCCTGCTGGCCTCGACCCGCATCGCCAGCCATGACCTGGAAAACCTGCAGCGCTCGCTGGTGCTGTCCCACGCCGCCGGTATCGGCGCACCGCTGGACGACGCCCTGGTGCGCCTGATCATGGTGCTGAAGATCAACAGCCTCAGCCGCGGTTTCTCCGGCATCCGTCGCAAGGTCATCGACGCGCTGATCGCCCTGGTCAACGCCGAAGTCTACCCACACATTCCGCTCAAGGGTTCGGTAGGCGCCTCGGGCGACCTGGCACCGCTGGCCCATATGTCGCTGGTGCTGCTGGGCGAAGGCAAGGCGCGCTACAAGGGCCAGTGGCTGCCTGCCACCGAAGCCCTGGCAGTCGCCGGTCTGGAACCGCTGACCCTGGCCGCGAAAGAGGGCCTGGCGCTGCTCAACGGCACCCAGGCATCGACCGCCTACGCCCTGCGTGGCCTGTTCGCCGCCGAAGACCTGTACGCCGCGGCCATCGCCTGTGGCGGCCTGAGCGTGGAAGCCGCACTGGGTTCGCGCTCGCCGTTCGATGCACGTATCCACGAAGTACGTGGCCAGCGTGGCCAGATCGACACCGCCGCCTGCTTCCGCGACCTGCTGGGCGACGCCAGCGAAGTCTCGTTGTCGCACAAGAACTGCGATAAGGTCCAGGACCCGTACTCCCTGCGCTGCCAGCCACAAGTCATGGGCGCCTGCCTGACCCAGATCCGCCAGGCTGCCGAAGTGCTGGGCATCGAGGCCAACGCCGTGTCGGACAACCCGCTGGTATTCGCCGCCGAAGGCGACGTGATTTCCGGTGGTAACTTCCACGCCGAGCCTGTGGCCATGGCCGCCGACAACCTCGCCCTGGCCATCGCCGAGATGGGCTCGCTGAGCGAGCGCCGCATCTCGCTGATGATGGACAAGCACATGTCCCAGCTGCCGCCGTTCCTGGTGGAAAACGGTGGGGTGAACTCCGGCTTCATGATCGCCCAGGTTACCGCAGCCGCCCTGGCCAGCGAGAACAAGGCCCTGTCGCACCCGCACAGCGTCGACAGCCTGCCGACCTCCGCCAACCAGGAAGACCACGTGTCGATGGCCCCTGCCGCCGGCAAGCGCCTGTGGGAAATGGCCGAAAACACCCGTGGCGTGCTCGCCATCGAATGGCTGGGCGCCTGCCAGGGCCTGGACCTGCGCAAAGGCCTGAAGACCTCCGCCAAGCTCGAGCAGGCGCGCCAGGCCCTGCGCCGCGAAGTGCCGCACTATGACCGCGACCGCTTCTTCGCACCGGACATCGAAATCGCTGCCGAGCTGCTGGCCAAAGGGACCTTGACCAGCCTGCTGCCGGCCGGCGTCCTGCCAAGCCTGTAACGCCCTTGGGGCCGCCCTGCGGCCCATCGCCCGGGGGGGGGGGCGGCCGGCCCCCCCCAAGCCGGGGCG